>NZ_CP016616.1:107500-1307500 GCF_002741015.1 Microvirga ossetica
TGACACCGCCGTCGGACGACAAGCGCCCGCCATCGAAAGCGGCGGTGATCTTCTTGCGGCCCACGGCTGGAAACGGGAACGTTGCGGTTGTATCGTCCGGCATGGCGGGTGTGGCAGCCTCGAACGGAGAGCAGGATCGGCTTCAGCAACCAAATCCTACGCTGCTTCAAGTGCTTAAGCTACATCCGCCAGCCCTCATCACTCTTCCGATGCATAAGAACGGCTAGATCCGCGCGAAGCGCCCTTCATAGAGTATAGAGTGGAGCATCGGATTGACCCTAAAAGTGGATTCCACTTTCAGGTCCGATACTCTAACGGCAAACGGTTGACTTCTCGGCCGCCAAAGTCATGCTTGGCACTGCGGGGCGAATGGTTTTCCCATCCTGAGGCCCCTTCCCGCCTTCCTTGCCATCGAAGAGCTGATGTTGCCGGCATCCGACAGACCTCATGCGCATGCCCATAGGAGCGGGCGGGGTCGTTCCATGCCATGAGGCCCCAGGACGATCTCAAAGGCCGGCATGTCGCCAATCGGCAGGGGGCGATCTACGCCCTGGCGGACATGGTGCTCGTCGTCACATCGATGGGCGTCATCAAGCAGGCCGGCGCGACGATCCCTCCCGTACAGCTCGTATTCTTCCGCGCTATTGTCGGCCTGCTTTTGGTTGCGCCGCTCATCTGGCGATATCGGTCCGAGGTGTTCAACAGCCGGCAGATGAGAGGCCATCTCGGCCGCGTGCTCTGCAGCACGCTGTCCTTGAGCTGCAACTACGCCGCCATCGCCGCCCTGCCCCTCACCCTCGTCACCGTGATCGGGTTCACACGACCCTTCGTAATTCTCGGGCTGGCCGCCATGCTGCTGGGCGAGCGCATTCTGCCCCGGCACTGGATCTCCTCCGGCATCTGCTTCGCGAGCGTGATCTTCATGGTCAGCCCGAGCTCCATGAGTTGGGACTGGGGTCTCCTGGCAGCCTTGGGCACGGTCGTGTTCGGTTCGTTGAGCGTCATCCAGATCCGCCGGCTCACCGGCGAGCACGCCGTTGTCCTGATGGTCTTCTACACGCTCGGTCTTGCGGTTCTGACAGCCGTTCCGGCATCCCTGGTGTGGGCGTCACCGACGCCGAGCGACATTCCGAGCTTCCTGATCATCGGCCTCCTCGCCCAGGTCGGCCAATTCTGTTTCCTGCGGTCGCATCAGCTCGCGGAGGCGAGCATTCTGGCGCCCCTCAGCTATGTCGTGATCATTTTCTCCTCCATCGCCGATTATCTCTATTTCGGCATTGTCCCAACGCTCTCCCTGATCAGCGGCAGCCTTGCGATCGTCGCAGCGGTTCTTCTCGGAACCCGGGGCGGCGGCTGGCGAGGGCGGCGCTAGCAAGACCGTCTGCCGATGGAGATCGAGCATTCCGCCAGCATCTGCGATCATGCAAATTTTTGCGTAAGCCAAAGTATTGCAATAAATGCCGGCTCGCGCAAAAAATTACGCAAATGAAAAGGTCGGGAGGATATGACCAGAGCGAGTCTCAGCCGCCGACCGCGCCAAACGGATATCGCCCGGTTCGCCGGAGTTTCGGTGAGCACCGTATCGCGCGTTCTTGCCAATGAGCCGGGGATCAGCACGAGCGTCCGGGACCAGGTTATCCGCATCGCCTCCGAGCTCGGATACAATGTGCGCCCGGTGCCCGCGGCTCAGCCCCAGGCGCAGCGCTCCATCGCTCTCATTCCCGTCGATCAGGCAACGGAGGGGCTCGGGGTTTTCTACGAAGGAATCCTGAACGGATTGCGGGGCGCGGCTTCACGCCTCGGCGGAACGCTGATGCCGCGGCTCGTCCGCTCCGCGTCGCTGACCGCTGCGGATGTGGAACAGACCCTGCTGGAAACCGATGCAACGGACGTGTTCCTGGTCGGCATCGATCCGCCGGAAGATCTCTGCCTGTGGCTGACGGAGGCGAAGATCCCGACGGTCTGGGTCAATGGCAACGATCCCGGCCTGCGCTTCGACTGCGTGTCGCCCGCCAATTTTTACGGCGCGCAGCTTGCGACTCAATATCTCATCGATGCAGGCCATCGACGCATCCTTCACTTCACCATGTCCCATCGCCACACGATCCGGGAGCGCGTGCGCGGGTTCGAGGCGGCAACGGCAAGCCATGGTGTGACGACCCGCATCGTTAGACTGCCTTCCACATCCCGGTCCAACGAAGCGGCATGCGAGGCGATGGAGGCGATCCTGGCCGAGAACCAGGGCTTTACGGCCGCCTTCTGCATGAACGACATGATGGCGGTCGGTGTCATGGAGGCGCTGGCCAATCGCCGTCTGTCGATCCCGCAGGATTTCGCGCTGATGGGATTCGACGACCTGCCATGCGCCGCAATGACGATGCCGCGACTGACGACCATGCGGGTCGATCGGGAGGCGATCGGACAGGAGGCTTATCACCTCATGCAGCGGCGCAGGGCCGATCCCGGCGCCGAGCCACGGAAGGTCGAGCTGGCCGTGCGGCTCGTGGAAGGCGCAACGGTGCAAGCGACCAGGAAGCCCAACGACGCTGAGCCTTCCGCATGACCTATGCTCTTCGACACTCCAATCCGCTTGCCGGCAATCCCCTCAAGACCAGAGAGGACGTGGAAAAGGCATTGCTGGACCTTTTCAATCCGCTCCTGCCCGCCTTCTCGGAGGGCGGAGCCCGCGTCAGCCTTGGCGCGACCGCGGCGCATTTCGATTTTGCGGCGGCAGATCTGGAGGGATTTGCCCGCCCGCTCTGGGGCCTGGCCCCCTATGCCGCGGGCGGCGGAGACTTCCCCCATTGGCCGCTCTACGCGAAAGGACTCGCGAACGGAACGGATCCCGAGCACCCGGAATATTGGGGCAAGGTTACCGACCGGGATCAGAGAATGGTCGAACTGGCCGCGATCGGCTTTGCCCTTCGCCTCGTGCCCCAGCACCTCTGGGACCCGCTCGACGAACGGGCGCGAAGGAACGTCGCCAGTTATCTGCTGGAGGCCCGCCCACATCAGTTCGCCGACAACAACTGGAAATTCTTCCGCGTGATGATCGATCTCGGTCTCGAGCGGATCGGCGTCGACTTCGACCGGAGCCTCACGGAAACGTATCTCCGGGAGTTGGAGGCGTTCTACCTCGGCGACGGCTGGTATCGCGACGGCAATGTCCCGCGTGTCGATCACTACATTCCCTTCGCCATGCATTTCTATGGGCTGATCTACGCAGCCCTGGCGCAGAGCGATGGTGATCGGAAGCAGCGGTTCCGGGAATGGGCACGCCTGTTCGCACCGAATATCCGGCACTGGTTTGCGAACGACGGCGGGACTCTGGTCTTCGGCCGCAGCATGACCTACCGCTTTGCCTGCGCCGGCTTCTGGGCGGCCCTTGCCTTCGCCGACGAGGAGGCTTTGCCCTGGGGCGAGGTGAAGGGGTACTATCTCCGCCACCTGCGCTGGTGGGCTCGCCATCCCATCACCGAACGCGACGGCGTGCTCAGCATCGGGTTCGGCTACGCCAACCTGCTCATGTCGGAAAACTACAACTCTCCGGGGTCGCCCTATTGGGCCTTCAAGGCCTTTCTGCCGCTGGCGCTCGACGCATCGCATCCGTTCTGGACGACTGAAGAAGCGCCGAGCCCCGACTTCCCCGAGCCGAGCCCCCAGCCGCAGCCGGGCATGGTGATGATGCACACGCCCGGGAATGTCGTCGCGCTCTCGTCGGGTCAGGAAAATCTCCAGATGCGATTCGGCAGCGAGAAATATGCCAAGTTCGTCTATTCCTCCCGCTACGCCTTCAGCGTGGAGAGCGACGAGCGCATCTACGAAGGCGCCGCTTTGGATGGCATGCTCGCCTTCAGCGATGATAACCGGCATTTCCGGGTGCGCGAGACGAACGAGGACGCGCGGATCGCCGGCAACATCCTCTATGCGCGCTGGCGCCCCTGGAACGATGTGGAGGTCGAGACATGGCTCACGCCGGCGAGCCCATGGCACATCCGTATTCATCGCATCAGGACGCCGCGTCCCCTGCATACGGCCGAAGGCGGCTTCGCGATCCCGCGGGCCGATGCCTATAGGAAGCTGGAACGGATCGAGGAGCGCGAAGGCGCTGCCTTGATAATCGGAGCGAGCGATTTCAGTGCCATTCTCGATGGCGGATCATCGGTGAAACGCCAGGGCATCGCCCAGAAAGCGCCGCCCAACACCAACCTGCTCTATCCCAAGACATTCGTGCCTCAGCTTCGCGCCGAGATCGGCAGCGGTGAGACAATCCTGATGACGGCGGCGATCGCCCTTCCCGCCCCTGCCGAAGCAGCCAGGATCTGGAATACGCCCCCTGCCTTCCCGCGCCTTGCCGAGATCGAAGATGTCTTCGCGCGTGGCAGCCAGCGCGTGGGTGCTCTCTCCTGGAGGATGGGCCCGTGACCCGCACATACCGCGTCGCCTTAGCCATGGATCCGGCCCGAACGGACGGAGTTCTCACGCCGCACTTGCTGGATCGGCTTGCGACATCCTTCACAATCCTGAATCCCCAACCGCTTCAGTCATTCCATGATGAACGCGCCAGGGACGTGCTCCGGCAGACCGACATCCTGCTCACCGGCTGGGGGTGTCCTCCCATCAACCGTGAAGTCCTGTCTCTGGCGCCACAGCTGAAGCTGATCGCCCATGCCGCGGGCACCGTGAAGGGTTTCCTCTCTCCGGACGTTCTCGATGCCGGCGTCGCGGTCACTCACGCGGCGGAGGCGAATGCGGTGCCGGTTGCCGAGTTCACGCTCGCCGCCATCATCTTCGCCAACAAGCAGGTTTTCCGCTTCCGTGACCTCTACCGTGCCGACCGAAGCCGCCAGAGGACATTTCCCCTCACCGGTCACCCCGTCGGGAACTACAGGCGGACGATCGGGATCGTCGGAGCCTCGAGGATCGGGCGTCGGGTGATCGAATTGTTGGAGCCTTTCGACTTCAAGGTGCTTCTGCACGATCCCTATATCGGCGAGCAGGAGGCTGCGGCTCTTGGCGTGGAGAGCGTTTCTCTGGACGAGCTGATGCGTCTCTCCGATGTGATCTCCATTCATGCTCCTGCCCTGCCATCGACGCAGGGGATGATCGATCGCCGGCGGCTTGCTCTCATGCGGGATGGGGCGACGCTCATCAACACGGCGAGGGGGATTATCGTCGATCAGGACGATCTGATCGACGAGCTGCGGACCGGCCGCATCGACGCGATCATTGACGTCACGCATCCGGAGGTTCCCGGCCCCGCTTCCGCTCTCTACGATCTGCCGAACGTTTTCCTCACGCCTCATATCGCCGGAGCCATCGGCAACGAGCGCGAGAGACTTGGCGAATTCATCGTCGAGGAGATCGAGCGCTATGTCGGCGGCAGGCCATTACTGTCTGCGATCACGCCCTCTGCGCTGGAGACAATGGCATGACGGTCTTCCGGCCCGGCCTGTGCACCGTCACCTTCCGACAGCTGAGCCCGGAAGACATCGTTGCGCTTGCTGCGGAATGCGGGATCGTAGGCATCGAATGGGCGGGTGACGTACATGTCCCTGCGGGGCAAATCGACGTTGCGCGCCACGTTCGGAGCCTGACCGAGGAGGCCGGCCTCTCCGTCGTTTCCTATGGATCCTATATCGCCCCACCGAGTGACGACGAGCGTGCCTTCGCAACCGTTTTGGAAACCGCTCAGGCCCTGGGCGCTCCCAACATCCGTATCTGGCCAGGGACTCGCAATCGGGACTCGGCGACTTACTCCTCCGCCGAGCGGCGTCAGGTCGCCCAGGCAATCCGGCATATGGCCAGGATGGCCGACGATGCCTCCGTTACCCTCTCCCTCGAATATCATCCCGGCTCCCTGACCGATGATCTCGGTTCGGCGCAGCGGCTCATGGCTGAGATCGACGATCCCAACGTCTTTCTCTACTGGCAGCCGTGGCCCGGGCTACATCTCGAAACCGCGCTCGAGGAGATCCGCGCGGTCGGTCCGGAAACGTCGCATGTCCATGTTTTCGCCTGGGATCGCGAGAAGAATCGGTACCCGCTGGCCGACCGGAGGAATTACTGGAACACGGTTCTGAAGGCGATGCCGGAAACACGGTGGCGAGGCGAACGCTTCGCCATGATCGAGTTCGTCAAGGGCGACAGTCCCGATCAGTTCAGGGATGATGCCGCCACGTTTCGTCAATTGTTGGAAGAGGCACAGGACCGACCGGCTGGAACGACCTGACTTCTATAACAACGCCCGCCGAGGGGGATGCTTCTCACACCCTCGCCGCAGGTAAATCTGGGAAGCCCAAGGGAGGAAGTTATGAAAACCTATGTTGATCGTCGTACCTTATTGAAATCTGCCCTGGCTCTCGGCGGCGCTGCGGCCGTCGGCAGCCCGAGCATGAGTTGGGCCCAAGGAGAAGCTGCCCGGCTGCGCGCGACCTGGTGGGGATCTCCAGACCGAGCAAGACGCACCACCGACGTGGGGAAGCTGTTCACCGAGCGCTCCGGCATTGAGATAGCCGGCGAGCCGGTCGGCGCCGATTACTGGGCGAAAATCGGCACGCAGATGGCCGGACGTAATATTGCCGACGTGTTCCAGCTGGAGCCGAGCAGCCTCGCCGACTATGCCGGGCGCGGTGCCGCGAAGGCCATGGACGAATTCGTCGGCAAGCAGCTCGACATCTCCACCTTCGGCGACAAGATGGTCGATCTTTGCCGGGCTGGCGGCAAGATCTGGGGCGTTGCGCTGGGCCTGAACTCGTTCTCCCTCTTCTACGACCAGACGGTCTTCGAGAAGGCCGGCATCAAGCCGCCGACCCATGAAACCACCTGGAAGCAGTTCGCCGACATGGCGGTCGATCTCACGAAGGCGGTAGGACGTCCCGATTACTGGGGTGCCCCCTACGGGGCCCGGTATCACTATGTCTTCGACGTCTGGCTGCGCCAGCGCGGCAAGCGCCTGTACACGGAGGATGCGAAGCTCGGTTTCACCGCGGACGATGCAAAGGAGTGGTTCAGCTACTGGGAAGATCTGCGCAAGCGCAATGGCTGCGTGCCGGCCGACGTGCAAACGTTGGACCAGAACCAGATCGAGAGGAATTCGCTCGCCCTCGGCAAATCGGCCATGGGTCTCACCTATTCGAACCAGCTCATCGGCTACCAGCTTCTCACCAAGAACAAGCTCGGGATCACGATGGTGCCTTCATCCGGCCCCGGCACGAAATCCGGTCACTATTATCGTCCGGCGCTCATCTGGAGCATCGGCTCGACGACCAAGAATGCAGACAAGGCGGCAGCCTTCATCAGCTTCTTCGTCAACGACGTGGAGGCAGGCAAGATTCTCGGCGTCGAGCGCGGCGTGCCGATGTCGCCCAAGGTCCGCGAAGCCATCCTGCCCAACCTGAACGAGGTCGAGCGTGCGACCGTCGACTACGTCAACCTCCTTGCGGACAAGGTCAGCGACTATCCGCCGCCCGTGCCCGTCGGAGCCGTCGAGTTCGACAACAACGTCATGCGCAAAGTCGCCGATCAGGTCGCCTTCGGGCAGATCTCGATCGACGAGGCCGGCAAGCGCATGATCGAGGACGGCAATGCCGTCTTGAGAAAGGTGAACTAGTCAATCGTTTTGACAATACGGAACCGGCGCAATCCATGTGCCGGTTCCGTACAAGCTGATGCCTAATCCTCGCGGAAGGCGCGGTTGAAGCTGTCCATCACCGGCCGCAGCATGTAGCCGGCAGCGGTGAACTTGCCCGTCTTGATCAGCACCTCGACCGGCATGCCCGCCATCACTTCGACTCCCGGGAGAGAGGACAGCGAGTTCTCATCCAGCCGGATGCGCGCCGTGTAATAGGATCGCTCCGTGGCTTTGTCGACCAGCCGGTCGGCCGAGACATAGGTCAGCGTTCCCTGCACGGGCGGCACCCGGCGATGCTTGTAGGGCATCAGCCGGACCTGCGCAGGCAATCCCGGATGAACCACGTCGATGTCGTCGGGCCGCACCTGCGCGGTGACGATGAGGCGGTCATGCTTCGGCACGAGGTCCAGGAGCGGCTGGCCCTCCGCCACGACGCCGCCAGGCGTGCGGATGCGGAGATCGGTGACGACGCCGTCCTCCGGCGCGCGCACGTCGGTGCGGGCAAGAACGTCCTCGGCCGCTTCCGAGCGCTCTGCGAGCTGGAAGACGAGCGCCTGGACGTCACGCAGGCTCTGGGCGATCTCGGTCTCGCGATCGCTGCGCAGTTTTAGGATCTGGGCATGGGCCTCTCCGACGCCCTGCTCCGCCCGGGCCATCTCCTCCTGCGCCTGCCCCCGCCGTCCCTCGATCTCGGCCTGCTCTCGTTCGAGCGACAACTTCCGCGGTTGGGCAATGATGCCTTTGGCGACGAGCGGAGCGATGGATTCCATTTCCCTCTTGATGATCTCCGACCGCTTCTCGGCTGCCGTGACCTGGAAGCGCAGGCCCAGCATCTGTCGCGAAATCTGCTGCTGACGCTGTGCCAGCACGGCAAGCTGAGATTGGTAGAGCTGGCGCCTGCTGATGAAGATGCGTTGTTGCCCGGCCAGCACATCGGCCAGTGCCGGACTTTTCTCTACCATCTGCCTGAGCGGCAGCGGGAACTGGATACCGTCGCGCCCGTCGCGCTCGGCCAGGAGCCGCGCCTCGCGGGCCTGGGCCTCGCGGAGCTGCCCCTGGAGCGCCTGCGCCGTGGCCCGTGCCCTGGTGTCGTCGAGCCGGACCAGGGGCTGGCCCACCGTGACGGCATCGCCGTCCTTCACGAGGATCTTGGCGACGATGCCGCCTTCGAGGTGCTGCACCGTCTTGCGGCTGGTCTCAGCCTCGACCGATCCGGCGGCGATGGCAGCGCTTTCCAAAGGTGCCGTGACCGACCACGCGCCAAATCCCCCGATGAACACGGCCACAAGTCCGAAAGCCGCGCCGGCAAGCCAGACGATCCTCCGGAACGGTGTCGCCGGCGGGGGCGGCAGCACATCGGACAGGTCGATGACGGGAGATGTCTTGGCCATCACGCGACTCCCCTGCCGGCCTGGGCGCTCGGAGCCGCGATCATCGGTCCTTCCTTGACCTTCGGCATGCGCGGCTCCGGCTTGGACTTGGCCTGCGGCACGACCTTGATCGCGGTATTTCCCTGGGCGATCCTTTCGGCGATCTCGCGGCGCTCGCCATAGGCATTGACCATGCCGTTATCGAGCACGAGCACGCTGTCGGCGATGGACAGGATCCCGAGCCGCTGGGCGATCACGATGATGGTCGCGCCTCGTGCCTTCATCTCGGTGATCGCTTGGCGCAAAGATTCCTCGCCTTCCGGGTCGAGGCTGGCATTGGGCTCATCGAGGACGATGAGGCGCGGATCGCCGAAGAAGGCGCGCGCGAGCCCGAGCTTCTGGCGCTGACCGCCGGAGAGGCGCGCTCCGCCCTCGCCGATATTGGTGTCGTAGCCCCGCGGCAGCCTCATAACGGTCTCATGGAGATCGATAAGGCGGGCGGCGGCGATCACATCCGCGGATTTCGCTTCCGAGAGGCGGGAAATGTTCTCGGCGACGGTGCCGGCGAAGAGTTCGACATCCTGCGGCAGGTAGCCGAAATAGCGATGGCCGCCGGAGGCCATCCACACGCCGATATCGGCTCCGTCAAGCCGCACATGCCCGGTCGTCGGAGGAACGGTTCCCGCAATCAGGCGGCCGAGCGTCGATTTTCCTGCGCCCGAAGGCCCGACGACGCCGAGCACCTTCCCGGCACAGACCATCATCGACAGTCGCCGCACGATGGGCTCGGTCGAGCCAGGCGGCACATAGGTGAGCTGCTCGACCTCGAGAAGGCCGCTCGGCGTCGGCAGCTCCATGCCCTTTACCGGCGGAGGCGCGGCCTGCATCACACGCCGGATGCGGTCATAGGCGAGCCGCACGTTGGTGACGGCCTTCCACGTGCCGATAGCACCCTCGACCGGTCCGAGCGAGCGCCCGAGCAGGATCGAAGCCGCAAAGATCGCAGCCGGACTGACATCATGCCGGATCACCAGATAGGACGCGACCGCCATCACGAGTACCTGCGCGAGAAAGCGGATGAAGCGGGCGAGCGCCTGGATCGCCGAGGCTCGTGCGCCGGCCGACAGCTGAGCCGTCTTTGCGTGGGACTGCTCATCGGACAACAGGCGCGCGACGCCGGGCAGCATGCCCATGGCGGTGATCGCCTCGACGTTGCGCATGAGCGACTCGAACCGATGCTGGCTCTCCGACGAGGCCGCCGCGGCCCGTGCGTAGGGAGTACGTGTCACCGTCTCGTTGACCCAGGCGAGGCTGAACAGGATGCAGGAGGCGACGATGCCGATGAAGCCGAGCATCGGATGAACCAGGGCCATGGCGAGGAGAAAGATGGGCGTCCATGGCAGGTCGAACAGCGCCGTGCAGGCGGAACCGCCGAAGAACTGGCGCAGGGTGCCGAGGTCGCGCCACGCCTGGGCTGCACCGGCGGGATCGGCGCGCAGCGCCGCCTGTACGGCCGCAGTAAGCACGGGTGCCTGCAGGCGCTCCTCGAGCCAGCCCCCGACACGCGCCAGCATCTCGCGCCGCAGGGCCTCGATGACCGCATGGAGGGCGAGAGCGAAAACGACGATGAGGGTCAGCATGTAGAGGGTGTCGAGGCTTTGGCTCGACAGCACGTGGTCGTAGACCTGCAGCAGATAGAGCGGCATGGTCAGGGCGAGCAGGTTGACGAAGAAGCTCAGGCCCGCGACGAGAACGAGCGAATAACGGCAGAGCCGGAAGGCGTGCTCCACCTCGGTCTGGTGGCGAGCCTTCATCCAGTTCATGGCCATGCGGCGAACTCCGGGCGCGTCGGTCGATTGGATGGCCGGCGCTCACGCTGCCGGAGTGGCCTGCGTGAGCGCCGATCCGGGGCCGCTTTCGGTTCTGCGGTCTCAGACTGCCTTTGTAGCGTCAGGCGCCGAAGCTCCAGTCGAAGTCGCCGAAGTCGAAGGTGAACGACACGCTGGCGTCCTGCATGGCATCCATCATCTGGTCGACGTCGACCGTGACGTCCTGGTCCTGTTTGGACGTGGCGTCGGAGTCGTTGTCCTGCGCGAAGTCGAAGTCGCCGATATCCTGGCTTGAGGCGGCCGTTCCGCCTCCGCCCTGCTCGACCCCGGCCATGGCATTGCCGCCGGCTGTGGAGCTGATGTCGGACACGGCGTCGTTGTCGGTCTGCGATCCGGCGTTACCGCTGGCCGTACCTCCATTCGCACCGGCGTTGCCGCCGGAGGCATAACCGCCAACCGTGTTGCCACCCGAGGTCTCGCCGCCCGTGGCCGCACCGGAGGTGGAGCTGCCGCCCGTGGTGTCACCGGAGGTAGCCGTAGCGTCGCCGCCATCGCCACCGGTGCCGTCGCCGCCGGTGCCGTCGCCGCCCTGGGCATAGCCGGAAGTTGCTGCGCCGCTGGTGCCATCGCCGCCTGCGGCATCGCCGCTCCAGCCAGAACCGCCGGTGCCGGTGCCGCCAGTGCCGTCGCCAGAGGTGCCATCGCCGGTCGCCCCGCCAGTGCCGGCGCCGCCATCGCCACCATCACCGCCGGTGCCATCGCCGCCGGAACCGTAGCCACCTTTGCCATTGCCGCCGTAGGCGCTTCCGTCAGTTGCCGTCGCGCCACCGCCCGAACCGGACCCGCCAGAGCCGGAACCGCCCGAGCCGCCGCCACCGCCACCACCACCCCCGCCATTGCCCGTCGAGTCGCCGGTAGTGACGTCGCCGGAGTAGCCAGGACCGCCGGAGCCGAAGCCTCCGGTGCCGTCGCCGGTCCATGCGTCGCCGCCTTCGCCAGAGCCGGTCGCGGCATAGCCGGAATATGTCGGTCCGCTGCTGCCGGATCCGCCGGTGCCATCACCGCCATAGCCGCCAGTCGCCGTCGCTGGTCCACCATTCGTCGGGCCGGAGGTGGAATAACCACTCTCCGTGTCACCGCCAGTCGTGTCGCCGCCCGTCGCAGCTCCGCCGACCGGGCTGCCGGCATTGGCAATCCCGCCATTGGCGTCGTTGTCGGTGGAAGCGCTCGAATCGCCGTTCGACGTCGTGTTGGAGCTTACGGTTGAATCGTTGTCCGTATCGACGTCGGTCCAAGCTTTGTTGTTGGCGCTGGCGTCGTTGTGGGCGAGCTGGGTCGGGCTGTAGTCGACTTTACCGATGTTGTCGTTATCCTGATCGATGTCGGAACTTTGCTTGGCTTTGGTATCGATGTCCTGATCCTGCCATTGATCAAGGCTGTTCTTCAGCTCGACATCGAGGTCGAAATCAAACCCGAATTTGCTGAGAAGTTCTTATAGATCTCCCATTCTGGAACCTCCGCAGTTGTTGCTGCCGCCCAGCAGAAAGTCGTCAGGCGGTTGAGAAGACTTTCCCGCATGCAATCCAGAAGCGAAAGTTGCCGATTTGCATGCCTCAGAATGGGTGGGGAGCTCTTCGAGATCGCCCGTTCAGGCGATGGCGGCGACTGCAGGAGAAGGCAAGTCTCGACAAGACTGCCTCGAGGCGAGTCAGTAAGTGGTACTCCATAATCGCTACCCAGCCGCGCTTGGATGCTGTGAGCCGGATTCTCCGTCGCTGGCGGAAGCTTCCTAACAAAGAGGTCGATCGATTATCGCGAAGGAGCCGCCGGTGCCTCCGTTCTTTCTTGGTCTAGTTGGGGCCAATTCGACGCGAATTCTGCTTGAGAATCAATATGTGAAGCAAACATGAAAGATTGCGAAAGCCAAACCGGACCTGACTTCGGTAATGCCCCTCCATGGGCAATAGTCACGACCCATTGTTGCATGATGCACGATGAAACGGCAAACTTGACCATTCGATCATTTATCTAGATGACCCATGATGGCAGTTATGTTGAGTACAAATTTGTACTATAATGATTGGATTATTTCGCGCGTACCTAAGCGTTGAGGCACGGACCGATTATTGATATCGATCTGACGAAGCGGTTCCGGCCAGTTGAGTTTGATGCTCATTAATTTCGTAACGCCGATCTCGGGTGTCCTCTGAAAGACGAAACGCCTGAGAACCATCCAGCGAGATTCCCTAAACGCTAGGGAGGACATGATGCAATTTCCGAACGCGCCTTCGGCCTGTGGTCAGGAAAGCATCAGCAAAGGTGTGCTCGCGGTCATCGATGACGAGCCGTTCTCTCGAGAATGTCTTATTGAGGCGATGCATGGCGCGTTTCTTGAGACACCCATCATTGGATTATCGTCGGTCGATGAAGTGCAACAGATCGACAGGACCAGCTTCGCGCTCGTGCTTCTGAGGGTTCGCACATATCCGAGATACTGTCGGCGAATTCCCTGTTGGCTATTCAGCAAGAGGAGGAATCCATGAGCCTTCATCCCGAGCCGATTGGTGAGATCCCGGCCGAGACCGTGCGAGTTGCCCGGGCAGCTTTCCCTAAGGGCAACATTGTGGCCCGGCTCCGGGATGAATTTAGCATCCTCTACCAGGATGAGGACTTCCGACGGTTCTACCCGAGCCGGGGGCAACCCGCCCTTGCGCCGTGGCGGCTGGCTTTGATCACGATCTTCCAGTTCCTCGAGCACCTCAGCGATCGACAAGCCGCTGACGCTGTCCGGGCCCGGATCGACTGGAAGTACGCCCTGGGGCTCGAGCTGACTGATCCCGGGTTCCACTTCAGCGTGCTCACCGAATTTCGGGCCCGCCTTGTCGCCGGCCAAGCGGAGCATCTGCTGTTGGACACCATGCTCGAGCGGTTCAAGGCCCGCGGTCTGATCAAAGCGCGCGGCAAGCAACGCACCGACAGCACGCATGTGTTGGGGGCCGTGCATGACCTCCATCTTCTCGAACTTGTCGCTGAGACGCTGCGCGCCACTCTCGATGATCTGGCCGCCGTTGTTCCGGACTGGATTCGCGTGATCGCTCAGCCGGCGTGGTTCGAGCGCTATGCACATCGCATTGAGGACTATCGTCTGCCCAAGAGCCGGGAGAAGCGTGAAGCTCTCTCGCTGGAGATTGGCACGGACGGGTTCTTCCTGCTCGACGCCTTGGACGATGCGAGCGCACCGGCTGCGGCTCGAGCGGTGCCGATGGTGCAGACGCTGCGCGACGTGTGGCGGGTGCATTACGCACGGGACGATGGGCGGCCGCGCTGGCGGGCGGGAGCGGAACTGCCACCGGTCGGCGAACGGCTGCAGTCGCCCTATGATCCCGAGATGCATTACTGCACAAAGCGTCAGATGGAGTGGTCCGGCTACAAGGTCCACGTCACCGAGACCTGCGATGACGATGCCGCGCACCTGATCACGCACGTCAAGACCTGCCCGGCCATGGAGCAGGACATGACGAGCACGGCCGAGATCCATGCGTGCCTGGCCGCCAAAGGCCTCCTCCCTTCTGAGCATTACGTGGACTCGGCCTACATTGATGCGGCCTTGTTGGTCAGCAGCCGGCGGGACCACGGGATCTCGCTCGAGGGGCCGGTGCGGGGCGTATCGTCCTGGCAGGCCCGCACGGGACAGGGATATGATCTGCCCAACTTCGTGATCGACTGGGAGCGCGAACAAGTAACCTGCCCACAGGGTAAGGTCTCCGTGACGTGGCGCGTCGCGCGCAGAGAGGATGGAAGCCCGCGCATCAATGCCGTGTTCAGCCGCTCTGATTGTGGAGCCTGCGCCGTCAGAGCGCTGTGCACGCCCGCGAAGGAAGCCCGCCGCGCCGTCTACTTCCACACGCGCCAGGAGTACGAGGCATTGAATGCAGCCCGATCCCGGATGCACGATCCAACATGGAAGGAGCGGTATCATATCCGGGCTGGCGTCGAGGGCACGCTCTCACAGGGTGTGCGGGGATTCGGAATGCGCCGGAGCTGGTATATCGGGCTCCTGAAGACCGGCCTCCAGGAAGTGTGTTCGGCGGCTGCGATGAACGTCTTGCGGGTCGTACACTGGTTGGACGGATGGCCGCGCACCAAGACGCGCGTGACCCGCTTTGCTGCGTTGGCGCCTGCCCTCTGAATTCGCCGACAGTATCTATCCGATATCCGGCCGCCATCTGGCGAGCGACACCAAGACCCTCGTTCAGCTATGCCCTAATGTTCCCGTCGCCGTCCTTTCCCTGTGCCCGAACGCTCAAACCGTCGGCGAAGCGATCGCGATCGGCGTGCGTGGCATCATTCCCGTCACGACCTCGTTCAAAGTCGCAGTCGCCGCCCTGCGACTGGTGATGGTTGGAGGAACCTATTATCCCTGTACGCTCGCAAATGACGTGCACTCGATCACCGAAGGCGACGGCATCGGCCATTCAATGATAAGCGCACTAGAGTCGCACGGCTCGATCGACACAGGCCCCGGGCCCCTTCTGGCTCTGATGGATCAGAGCGACGGCATGCTCGATGGGAGCGCATGCGACGCAAACGTCATCTTCACCGCTCGGGAGCTGGAAGTCCTGAACGCCCTTCAGAAGGGATGGTCCAACAAGTGGATTGCCCATTCCCTTCATATCTCAGAAAATACCATCAAGGTTCATATTCAGCGCATCATGCGAAAGCTGCACGCCACGAACCGGACCGAAGCAGTCGTTCGCCATCGCCAACTCATCGAGGCGCCCAAAGCATAATCCTTCCGCCTGATGCAGTCATTTCAGGTATCGCCCGTCCGCATTATGCTTCGCATTTCCGTAGGCGGGCATCGGGCCAGTGCCTTCTTGCCACCGCGTCCAACGGACGGAATGCTCAAGGAAGCCACCGCGATACCGCCCGAATGGGTGACTGGCGCATGAGACCCTGTCGGCTCAAACTCGTCTCGCGCATGGATATCCTGCAAGGTAGATGACGATGCTGTCGCCTGACAGGGGATTTCGTAACCTGCTTCCGATCCTCGACGAGGAACCGGACGAGGTCGTATTGATAGCCGACAGTGACGGGATACGGGTGCGTTCGACCGTAGGTGCAGAGACGTCGACCTCGCAAGCGCTCCACCACGGCATCGACCCGGCAATGCCAGGTCTCGGTTCAGCGCTTCAAGCGATGGATGCTGCAGGTCCGTCAGACACTTCGGCAACCCACAACCCCACGGGGTCCGGTCTTTCGGCCAAAGCGAGAGAGCCCCTCGAGTCGATGAAAAGCCCTGGCCCGATCGATGCCCACGAGAGCGGCGATCAAAGCTTTTCGGGCTCGCCCTCCACGCACGCGCCCTCCTCCCTGTCGAACGGCACGGTTTCGCGTCCAATGGGCGTCGGTGGACCAATCGACGACAGGCCGGACGCTTCTTTCCCGCGTGAGCATTCTAGCATCGAGGCAAACGACCGAGATGGTCCGGAACCCGGCCCGACATTGGCAAGCGGGCTCCCGCCCGGCGCGGGAATGCCTTCGGGAATGTCCGGGCAAATGCCGATTCCGATCGCTGTCCCTGACGGAGACGATCTTCACATCGTCCAGACCGCCTTTGTCGATCAGGACGCGGACGTGCTGCTGAATGGCTGGATAGGTGACAGCAAGATCCGCGTCTTCATGGAGAACGACGCGGATATCGATCAGGATGTCGACATCGACCTCGAGTATGACAGCAGCGGGCGCATGTTCCTCCGCCTCAACCAATTTATGATGATCGATCAGGAGACAGAAATCGACCTCGACATCTACGAGGTAAAAGGCGTTCTCTATGTGGATCTTCATCTTCGGAACGAGGTCGATGTCGAGCAGGACACCGAACTCGACCTGATGATGGGCGGTTGGAATGGGGGCAGCCTCGTCTATGCCAACAACGATCTCGATGTCAGGCAGCATACCGATGTCGACATCGATATCGATGATGACCTGGAAGAGCAGTTCAAGATCAAGGTTGCGGTCGGCATAAAGCAGGCCATCCACACGGACCAGGACGCCGACATCGATCTGACCTACGCCAACGGAGCCTTCGGCGTCGATCTCGATGCGATACAGACCGCAACGATCGAGCAGGATACGACGCTCAAGATCGACTTCTCCGTCATTTGAAACGACCGCGAGCGTGCGGTCTGCCTGTTCCGATCGGCAACGAGCGCATCGTACGGCCCTCTGGGTCCGATGCCCTAGGCCAAGCCATATGAGGCCGGTCCACTTCCTGCAACCGACCGTAGAAATGGCCCTTACTTCCAAGGTGTCGCAGACCCTCCAGGCCTGCAGCGACCCGTTTGACAGTTTAGAAAAGCTTTGATCAGATGGTCAAATCAAGAGCCCGCTCCTTGAGAAGCGGGCCGAGGTGAACGGATCGATGGCCTGAAAACTCGCCTTGAGCGGGCAGGAGGACCTATGACTTCAGCATCCGATATTTGCGCCGGACGGCTTGCACCCGGCGCGTATCACGAAGCTTTTTCCGACCTTCATGCGGCCTTGGACACGCATGAAGCTCGGGTCGCAGCTGAGCGCTGCCTGTTCTGCTACGATGCGCCCTGCGTCAATGCCTGCCCGACGGGCATCGACATCCCCCTCTTCATTCGACAGATCGCCACCGGAAATCCCCAAGGAGCCGGCAAGACGATCCTGGACTCGAATATCTTCGGCGGCATGTGCGCCCGGGTCTGTCCCACGGAGACCCTCTGCGAGGAGGCCTGCGTCCGCAACGCTGCGGAAGGCAAGCCGGTGATCATCGGAGAGTTGCAGCGCCACGCGACCGACGCCGTCATGGCCTCGGGACGGCAGCTCTATCGGCAGGGCGTGCGCACCGGGAAGCGCGTCGCGGTGGTCGGCGCGGGGCCTGCCGGGCTCTCCTGCGCTCACAGGCTGGCGACGCTCGGGTATGACGTCGTGGTGTTCGACGGGCGGGCGAAGCCGGGAGGCCTCAACGAGCACGGGATCGCTTCCTACAAGTCGACGAACGACTTCGCCCAGGCCGAGGTGGACTGGATCCTCAGCGTCGGAGGAATCGAGCTGCGCTGCGGGCAGGTGCTCGGACGCGATTTTACGCTGGCCGATCTTCGCCGGGATTTCGATGCGGTGTTTCTCGGGCTCGGACTCCAGGCGGTGAATGCTCTCGGTGCAGAAGGCGATCACCTGGATGGCGTTGAGGATGCCGTTGCGTTCATCGAGGCGCTGCGGCAGTCGAGGGATCTCTCGACCCTCCCCATCGGCCGCCGCGTCGTCGTGATCGGCGGCGGTATGACGGCCATCGACGCGGCAGTGCAGGCGAAAAAGCTCGGCGCCGAGGAAGTGACCATCGTCTACCGTCGCGGCGGCGAGCAGATGGGTGCGAGCCGCTACGAGCACGAACTCGCGCTGATCAACGGCGTCGTCATCCGCCATTGGGCGCGCCCTGTCGCGGTCCGTGCCGCGGACGGCGCTCTCCGGGCCGTCAGCTTCGCCGCGACGAGAGTCGAGGACGGCAGGCTCGTCGATACGGGGGAAACCTTCGAACTGCCGGCGGATCAGCTGTTCCGGGCGATCGGACAGGTTTTCATTCCGCAGGTTCTCGCAGGCTCGCACGATGTCCTCGAGCTCGAGGGCGGCCGCATCGCGGTCGATTTCGAACGCCGCACCACTCTTCCCGGCGTCTGGGCGGGTGGCGACTGCGCCGCCGGCGGCCGGGACCTGACGGTGGTCGCCGTCGAGGACGGCAAACAGGCTGCTTTGTCGATCAACCGGATGCTCCAGGGCTTCGTGCCCTTGGCGGCGGAGTGAGGGGAAGGACATGGCCGATCTCAGCGTCGATTTCTGCGGCATCAAATCGCCGAATCCCTTCTGGCTCGCCTCCGCTCCCCCGACGGACAAAGCCTACAACATCGAACGCGCCTTCCGCGCCGGCTGGGGTGGCGCCGTCTGGAAGACGCTCGGGGAGGAAGGACCACCGATCGTCAACGTCTCAGGTCCGCGCTACGGCGTCGTTCACGGACCGGACCGGCGTGTCACCGCGTTCAACAACATCGAGCTCATCACGGACAGGTCTCTCGAGATCAACCTGCAGGAGATCGCCGAGATGAAGCGGCGTTGGCCTGACCGGGCCATCGTTGTATCCCTCATGGTGCCCTGCGAGGAGGAAGCCTGGAAGCAGATCCTCCCGCGGGTAGAAGCCACAGGCGCGGACGGGATAGAGCTCAATTTCGGCTGCCCGCACGGAATGTCCGAGCGCGGCATGGGCGCAGCTGTCGGCCAGGTGCCGGAATATGTCGAGATGGTCACCCGATGGTGCAAGACGCATTCCAGCATGCCGGTCATCGTCAAGCTCACTCCGAACATCTCCGATATCCGCAAGCCGGCCGAGGCGGCCAAGCGCGGCGGAGCGGACGCGGTTTCCCTCATCAATACGATCAACTCCATAGTCGGTGTCGATCTCGATCGGATGGTCCCGAATCCGCACACGGATGGGAAAGCCACCCATGGCGGCATGTGCGGGCCAGCGGTGAAGCCGATCGCGCTCAACATGGTGGCGGAGATCGCACGCTCGCCTGCGACGCGTGGGCTTCCGATGTCAGGCATCGGCGGCATCGAGACCTGGCGGGATGCGGCGGAGTTTATCGCGCTCGGTTGCGGCACCGTACAGGTTTGCACGGCAGTGATGGTCTACGGTTTCAAGATCGTCCAGGAAATGATCACCGGCCTCGAAACCTTCATGGACGAGCGCGGTTACGCGACCGTCTCCGATTTCGTCGGGGCTGCAGTGCCGAACGTGACCGACTGGCAGTATCTGAACCTCAACTATGCCGTGAAGGCGAAGATCGACCAGAATCTCTGCATCAAATGCGGTCGCTGCCATGTGGCCTGCGAGGACACCTCGCATCAGGCCATCACGCATCTCATCGATGGGGTGCGGCACTTCGAGGTCATCGACGAGGAATGCGTCGGCTGCAATCTATGCGCCAGCGTCTGCCCCATCGAGAACTGCATCACCATGGAGCCTTTGGTGAACGAGGTGGACCGTCGAACCGGCCGATTGGTGGATGGCTCCTACCTCAACTGGACGCAGCACCCGAACAATCCTCAATCAACGGCGAAGAAGCCTCTCGAACCGATCGAACCCGCAGAATGACGGATGCAACGGCACCTGATGGCAAGTGCCGTTTTATTGGAGCATTCAAGGAGACCATTGCCTGCATGGCCACCTCACACGTCACGGCACTCTCCTCGCGACGGCAACACGCCGTCGAGAAGAATGCTCGTCAGCGTGAGACGGGTGGTTTCGTAGAAATCCGCATCCTCGATGCCTTTGCCGGTCAGCGAGCGGATCTGGATACCGAAATCCGCATAATGCTGCGTCGTGGACCAGATCGCGAAGATGAGATGCTTGGGATCGACCGGCCGCAACCGGCCTTCCCGGATCCAACTCTCAATGATGCGGGACTTCGCTTCGACCATATCATGCAGGTTGCCCGCCAGCGCCGCACCCAGGTGCGGGGCGCCCTGCAACATCTCCATGGCAAACAGGCGCGAGGCCGTCGGGTGGCTGCGCGAGTAGTCGAGCTTGCGGGCGATATAGGCGCCCAACGCCACTCTCGGATCGCTCGAAGAATCGAGTTCGCGCAGCGGTTCGAGCCACATGTCCAACGTGCGTCTAAGCACCGCCGTGTAGAGATCTTCCTTGGTCCGGAAATAGTAAAGCAGGTTAGGCTTCGACAAGCCCGCCGCAGCGGCGATCTGGTCGATGCGCGCCCCTTGGAAACCGTAGGCTGCGAAAACATCGAGGGCGGCATCCAGGATGCGCTGCGCGTTCGCCTCTCCCGTTCTGGTCTTTCGTGGAGATGCGCGAACGCCCACCCCGAGCTCGTCAACCACCACATCGCCCTTTCGCGTTGCTCCCGCAGGGGACCTTATGTCTCAACGACGGGTTCCGGCAAGGGCGTCGCTCCGACAATCGACCGAGGCAAAACCGATGCATGCGTCGGTCGGCGCCATCGACAATGTGCTGAAACCGACAGCGGGATGCTCAGGAACTATGCATGTGAGAGAGTTCCGGCAATTGATATTCCGCCCTCCCTGAAACGGCACGGTTCTTGCTTTGTTGCAACCGGGCACGAGGAGAATAACAAGCAGTGCTAAAGCGCGTGACAAGCGAATTCGGGGAAAAGGGGGACAGCTCCACGCCTGTTGCCTCCGACAGACGGTCGGTCGCAGGCCATGCGGGAATCTCCGTCGTCGACATTCGCGGATTGTCGTTGACCTATGAGGCTGCGGATGGTCCGGTTTATGCTCTGTCCGAGGTGGACCTGCAGGTCGACGAAGGCGAATTCGTTTCCTTCATCGGCCCGTCGGGTTGCGGTAAGACCACGCTTCTGCGCGTCATTGCGGATCTCGAGCAGCCGAATTCCGGCCATATCCATGTGAACGGCGTGAGCCCTGGCGAGGCAAGGCTCAGGCGCGAATACGGCTTCGTGTTCCAGGCCCCTGCCCTCTATCCCTGGCGAACGATCCGCAAGAATGTGGAGCTGCCGCTCGAAATCTTCGGTCTCTCGAAGACGGAGCGGCGCGAGCGCTCCGATAAGCAGTTGGACCTCGTGAACCTGACGGGTTTCGAGAACAAATTTCCCTGGCAGCTCTCCGGCGGAATGCAGCAACGGGCCTCCATTGCCCGCGCCCTCTCCTTCGATCCGAAGCTGCTGCTGATGGACGAGCCCTTCGGCGCCCTCGACGAGATCGTACGCGACCATCTGAACGAGCAGCTTCTTCAGCTGTGGAGAAAGACCGGCAAGACCGTTCTCTTCGTCACCCATTCGATTCCGGAGGCCGTGTTTCTTTCGACGAAGATCGTGGTGATGTCGCCGCGTCCGGGACGCATCATCGACATCATCGATGCCGGCGTGCTGGGTCGGGAGCGCAAGCTGGAAATTCGCGAGACGCCGGAATTTCTGAAGATCGCCCACCGGGTCCGCGAAGGCCTGAGAGCGGGGCATTCCTATGACGACTGACACGCTCTCTCTGGGCGTGCGCTCGAGGCCCCGCAAAGCCGCTCGCGCGTGGCAGGGCAGCGCGGTTCCTGTCCTCGTAGTGGTTCTGGCTATCGTGTCGCTCTGGTATGCGGCAGCCATCGCGATGAACTGGCAGGGCGTGGCTGATGCCTTCGAGCGCGCCGGTGAGCAGCGCAGCACGAGCGAGATTTTCCTTGGGACGCTGGAGCAAGAGCGGCCCATGCTGCCGGCGCCACACCAGATCCTGGTCGAATTGAAGAAGACCGTCATCGACACGCCGGTCACGTCCCGGCGCAGCCTGCTTTTTCACGCCTGGGTGACCTTGTCCTCCACATTGCTGGGGTTCGGCTTAGGCTCCCTCCTCGGCATCGTCCTCGCGGTATTGATCGTCCACGTGAAGACGCTCGAGCGCAGCCTCATGCCCTGGATCATCTCCTCGCAGACGATCCCGATCCTCGCCATCGCTCCGATCATCATCGTCGTGCTCGGCTCCATCGGCATTACCGGCCTTTTCCCGAAAGCCATCATCTCCGCCTATCTCTGCTTCTTTCCGATCACGATCAGCATGGTGAAGGGGCTCACGTCTCCCGACCTTCTGCAGCGCGACCTCATGCGAACCTATTCGGCCTCGTCGGCGCAGGTCTTCTGGAAGCTCCGCCTCCCCGCGTCGTTGAGTTATCTCTTCGCGGGCCTGAAGGTAGCCATCGCCATCAGCCTCGTCGGAGCCATCGTCGGCGAGCTGCCGACAGGTGCCCAGGCCGGTCTCGGCGCACGGCTCCTGGCCGGGTCCTATTACGGCCAGACGATCCAGATCTGGGCGGCGCTTTTCGCTGCGGCGGCTCTTGCATCCATCCTCGTCGCCATAGTCGGATTGTCCGAGCGCGTCGTGAACCGGCGTATGGGGGTGCGGTCCGCATGAACACCGCCCTTCGCGCCACGATCCTTATTCCCCCGGTCGTCCTCGGCTGTCTCGCGGCCCTGATCACGGTCCATCGCCCTGCATTCGCGGGCCAGGCCGGCCTCGGCTTCTGGATCCTGATCGCGGTCCTATGGCTCGCGGCGGGCTTTGCCCTGGGGGCCTTGTCGCATCTTCGACCCAAGAACCCGGGCGCACGCCGCGTCGTCGGTCTCGCGGTCCCGATCCTGTTCGGGGCCTTCCTGTTCTTCCTCTGGGAGGTCATCGTCGTCGGGGCCGGCGTGCCTTCGGTGCTCATGCCCGCACCGTCCGCGATCGCGGGTCGCTTCATGGCCTCTCTCCCGACCCTCAGGGACGATTTCATCCAGACCTTCGTGAAGTCGGTTCTGTCCGGCTACATCATGGGCTGCCTTTCGGGCTTCGTGGTTGCGATCGTCGCGGATCGGATACCGTTCCTGCGCCGAGGCCTTCTGCCGCTCGGCAATTTCGTGTCCGCGCTTCCCGTGATTGGGATCGCGCCGATCATGGTGATGTGGTTCGGTTTCGACTGGCCCTCTAAAGCCGCCGTTGTCGTGGTGATGACCTTCTTCCCCATGCTCGTGAACACGGTTGCCGGGCTTGCTGCGGCCGGAAGGCAGGAGCGCGACCTCATGCATTCCTATGCCGCCGGATACTGGACCACCCTGGTGAAGCTCCGGCTGCCCGTCGCGCTGCCTTTCATCTTCAATGCCCTGAAGATCAACTCGACTCTGGCTCTCATCGGCGCGATCGTCGCGGAGTTCTTCGGCACGCCGATCGTCGGCATGGGATTCCGCATCTCGATCGAGGTCGCGCGCATGGCCCTCGACATGGTGTGGGCGGAAATCGCGCTGGCAGCTATTGCCGGATCGGCCTTTTACGGCACGATCGCGCTCATCGAGCGCGGCGCAACCTTTTGGCATCCGTCGTACCGCACATAAGGGGATCGCGGGCGGCGTTTAGGAGGAGTGAAGAATGATCAGGACCACACTACTCGCGGGCGCCGTCGCTCTGGGCTTTTCGAGCGCCGCCTTCGCGCAGGCGGACAAGGTGACCATCCAGCTCAAATGGGTCACCCAGGCGCAGTTCGCAGGCTACTACGTCGCCAAGGACAAAGGCTTCTACAAGGAGGCCGGCCTCGATGTGACGATCAAGCCGGGAGGACCCGACATCGCGCCGCCGCAGGTCATCGCCGGCGGTGGGGCCGACGTGATCGTCGACTGGATGCCCTCCGCCCTCGCCGCCCGGGAAAAAGGCGTTCCGCTCGTCAACATCGCGCAGCCGTTCAAGAAATCCGGCATGATGCTCACCTGCCGCGCGGAAACCGGCATCAAGACACCTCAGGACCTCAAGGGCCGAACTCTCGGCGTATGGTTCTCCGGGAACGAGTATCCGTTCCTCGCCTGGATGGCGAAGCTCGGTTACAAGACCGATGGCTCTGCCGGCGGCGTGAAGGTGCTGAAGCAGGGCTTCAACGTCGATCCTCTGATCCAGAAGCAGGCCGATTGCATCTCGACCATGACCTACAACGAGTACTGGCAGGTCATCGATGCGGGCTTCAAGCCTGAGCAACTCGTGGTCTTCAAATACGAGGACCAGGGCGTCGCGACGCTCGAGGACGGCCTCTACGTGATGCAGGACAAGCTGAAGGACCCGGCCTTCGTCGCCAAGATGGCGAAGTTCGTCGCTGCCTCGCAGAAAGGCTGGGACTACATGCGCCAGAACCCCGATGACGCAGCCAAGATCGTCCTCGACAACGACGCCTCCGGCGCCCAGACCGAGAAGCACCAGAAGCGCATGGCGGGCGAGATCGCCAAGCTCCTCGACACCGCCAAGGGCAAGCTCGACCCGGCCGATTTCGACCGCACGGTCGCGACCCTGTTGTCCTCGGGCGGCGATGCGCCCGTGATCACCAAGAAGCCGGAAGGCGCCTGGTCTCACACGGTCGTCGACGCCAAGATGTAAGCAATACCGACGCTCCTCTCCCGATAACGGGAGAGGAGCGTCCAACCGTTCAGCAATCAAGAACAATCAAGGGAGATCCATCATGGCCCTTCTCATCCGCGGCGGAACCGTTGTGAATGCCGACTTCAGCCGACGCGCCGATGTGCTCGTGGAGGGCGAGCGGATTGTCGCCGTCGGCGAGAACCTCGAGGCACCGGCCGGAGCGGAAATCGTCGACGCAGGCGGCGCCTATGTCATGCCGGGCGGGATCGATCCGCACACCCACATGGAACTCATGTTCATGGGCACCGTGTCGGCAGACGATTTCGAGTGGGGCACCAAGGCGGCGCTTTCCGGCGGAACCACCATGATCGTGGATTTCTGCATTCCGGGAGCCGGCCAATCCCTCGTTGAGGCCTATCACGACTGGCGGCACAAATCCGAAAAGGCTGCCGGAGACTATTCCTACCACCTGGCGATCACGTCCTGGTCTGACGAGATCTCGCGCGAGATGGGCGAGATCGTGAACACCCACGGCGTGAACACGTTCAAGCACTTCATGGCCTACAAGGGCGCACTGATGGTGGACGACGATGTCCTGTTCCGTTCCTTCAAGCGCTGCGCCGAGCTGGGAGCCACCGCCCTCGTCCATGCCGAGAACGGCGACGTCGTGGCGCAGATGCAGAACATGTACATCTCGCAGGGCAAGACCGGCCCCGAGTTCCATGCCTATTCGCGGCCGCCCGAGGTTGAAGGCGAGGCTGCGAACCGGGCCATCATGATCGCCGACATGGCAGGTTGCCCGCTCTACATCGTTCACACCTCCTGCAAGCCGGCCCACGAGGCGATCGCGCGGGCAAGAGCCGAAGGCAAGCGGGTCTTCGGCGAGCCGCTGATCCAGCATCTGGTGCTCGACGAGACCGATTATCTCAACCGGAGCTGGGATCACGCCGCCCAGCGGGTCATGTCGCCGCCCTTCCGGCCGAAGCACCATCAGGACAGCCTGTGGACCGGTCTGCAGGCTGGATCGCTTCAGGTCGTCGCGACCGACCACTGCTCCTTCACCATGGAGCAGAAGCGGATCGGTTTGAACGATTTCCGCAATATCCCGAACGGCACCGGAGGGCTCGAGGACCGCATGCCCGTGCTGTGGACCACCGGCGTGAATTCCGGGCGGCTGACGCCGAACGAATTCGTGGCCGTAACCTCCGCGAATTCGGCGCGCATCCTTAACATATATCCCCAGAAGGGCGTCATCATGCCCGGGGCCGATGCGGATATCGTGATCTGGGATCCTAAGGCGACCAAGACCATCTCGGCGAAAAACCAGGTCAGCCGGATCGAGTACAACGTGTTCGAGGGCTACGAGCTCACCGGTCTGCCGGCCAAGGTCTATCTCCGTGGCCGGCTTGCGGCCGAGAACGGCCAGGTTCGCGCCGAACGGGGCGAAGGCCGCTTCGTCCCCCGTCGCCCGCTCCCGGCTTTTGCCGAAGCCCAGCGGCTCTGGAAGACGAACACCGCGCCCAAGGCCGTCGCGCGCTGACCGAGCTCAGTCCCGCACATATTTCGCCTCTCTGGTGACCTGTCATCAGAGAGGTCCTTCGCTTTCCTGGACATTGAAATGAGCATGCAGAACCTGACGATCAATCCGCAGCGCCTCTGGGACAGCCTCATGGATACCGCGCAGATCGGCGGCACCGAGAAAGGCGGGATCCGCCGTCTTACGCTGACCGATCTCGACCGTGAGGTTCGCGACTGGTTCCGAAGCCAATGCGAGGCGCTGGGCTGCACCGTGACGGTCGACCAGGTCGGCAACATGTTCGCGCTCAAGCCTGGGAAGAAAAGCGACGTCGCCCCCATCGCCATCGGCAGCCATCTCGACACCCAGCCGACCGGCGGCAAGTTCGACGGAGTTCTCGGCGTGCTCGGCGGCCTTGAGGTCATGCGCACCCTTCACGACCTTGGCTACGAGACAAACGCCCCCCTGATGCTCGTCAACTGGACCAACGAGGAGGGCTCGCGCTTCGCACCAGCGATGCTCGGATCGGGCGTCTATGCCGGGGTCTTCGACAGGGCCTTCGCCGACAGCCGCCAGGATCGCCAGGGTGCGACCTTCGCAGGGGCCATCGAGAGCATCGGCTATCGCGGAGAGGCCCCTCCCGGCTCGGTCAAGTTCGGCGCCATGTTCGAACTCCATATCGAGCAGGGACCGATCCTCGAGGCCGAGCAGAAGGTCGTGGGCATCGTTACCGGCGTGCAGGGGATGCGCTGGTATGAGATCGAGCTGACCGGGCGCGAGGCCCATACCGGCTCGACACCGATGAACCTTCGCAAGAATGCTTTGCTCGGGGCAGCGCGGATCGTCGAGCAGGTGGATCGGATCGCCCTCGAGCATAGCCCCTCCGCCGTCGGCACGGTCGGCCTCGTCGAGGTCACACCCAATTCCCGCAACGTGATCCCCGGCCACGTCTTCTTCACGGTCGATTTCCGCCACCCGGACGATGCCGTGCTCGACGTGATGGAACGCGAGCTTTTTGAGGCCGTGCCGGCCGTCGCCGCGGAGATCGGCCTCGACCATGACGTGAAGAAGGTTTGGGACTCGCCTGCCGTCCGTTTCGATCCGGATTGCATCGCCGCCGTCCGAACCGGCATCGAGAAGGTCGGCCTTCCCGCCCGCGAGATGGTTTCCGGCGCCGGTCACGACGCCGCCTATATCGCGCGTGTCGCTCCCACGACGATGATCTTCGTCCCCTGCGCCGGCGGACTCAGCCACAATGAGGCTGAGAGCACCACGTTCGAAGAGTGCTCGGCAGGAGCCCAAGTCCTTCTGAACGCCGTCCTGGAATACGACCAACGCTTCAGCGCCTGAGCTCTCCGGCTTCCGAGCGCCCCTGATGTCCAATTTGGGGTCGTCCAGATTCAGTCGCGCTTTGGCATTGTGAAGCCCCGCCTCGCAATGCCAAAGCCATTCCAAGCCAAAAAACCCTGCAGTTTAGCCAGCGAGGCTTTTATCGTTTGGCCGGCAACTGAATGATCATCAGCAGATTTGACCTTCCATAGCGATTTTCTGGCAGACATCATCGCGTTAAGAGATGACTGGAGCCTGATTACGATGAAAATCGTAAGGTTCTCTAGATTTTTTAAAGAATTCAGCGCGCTGAATTTTGCAGCCTCCGCACCGAGGTCGGACGTCTTACGAACAATGCTGCGGCTGGACCTTCCGATGTAGGGACTCCCTACTTCAAAATATCCAGCAGGCGCTACTTGTGTCGGCCAAATCTTAATTGTCTCATCAGAGCACTCCATCTGAATGGCTTCGCCGTTCGATGGGACGATTGGCACTTGTGCGCATTAGCGCCTCCAGCGATCGGGATCCACGTATGGCTTTGGCGGCCGACCTGAGGTCCGGGATCATGATGATGCCGGTTCTCGATAGTGATAGTTTAGAAGTTCTGGCATTCCGGCTCGATGCCGAGCCGGAGGCCATCCGCGCGATCGGCGACTGCCTGAGCGAGGACGAATTTCGGCGCGCCGAGGTGCTGAGATTGGAGCGTGACCGCCGCCGGTTTGTCGCCACCCGAGGCCAGTTGCGCCATCTCCTCGCTTCTAGACTGGGCGTCCTGCCGTCCGACGTCGAACTGGAGTATGGGCGGGTGGGCAAACCGTGTCTCTCGCGCCGAATGCCCGACCAATCGTTGCGCTTTAGCGTGTCTCGATCCGAAGACGTCGCCGTCATCGCCCTCTCGAAAGCGCGCGAGGTCGGAGTCGACATCGAGGCGGTCCGGCCTGTGCCCGAAACGGACGACATCGCGGCGCTTTGCTTTTCCGCTCCCGAGTATGAGTCCTATCGCAACCTCCGCCCGGAGGAGAGGCTTGAAGGTTTCCTGCGGAGTTGGACCCGGCTGGAGGCCATCTCGAAAGCATTTGGGTGCGGCTTGGGAGGTCCATTTCCTTCGAATGAAAGGGATTTCACCGTCATTACCTTTGTACCCAAACCAGCGTATATCGGGACCGTGGTAGTCCGGAATTGATATGCCCGTGACGCCATCCTTCCCTTACCATGCATGCAGAGAAACGAGCAGCCAAGCCTCTGCCATTGGACTGCCCGCAATGTCGCCCGAGCGAAGATTTTCTCGCACGAAATGCGGCGGATCGCGGACGAGACCATGGGGCACGGGAAGTGCTCCGCCTCTGCCGTCAACCATCAAGAAAAGGTTCGGAGGGCGCTATGAGTACAGACGTGATGCAAATTCCCGACCTTCTCGCTGGCCTCGCAGGCAGGGACATCAAGGTCTGGGTGGAAGGCGACAGGCTGCGGTGCAATGCGCCCACGGGAGCATTGACGCCGGAATTCCGTGACCAGTTGCGGGATCGTAAGAGCGAGATCATCGGGTTTCTGAACTTGGCCACGGCCTCAGTTCGCCAGCAGCCCGCCATCGTGCCGCTCCAGCCTCATGGGACGCGTACGCCCATTTATGCCGTACCCGGACACATCGGAGTTCCCTTCTCATTCTCCGCGCTCTCGAGGCACCTCGGAGACGATCAACCTTTCTTCGCGCTCCAGCCATCGGGCTTCGACGGTCAGACCGAGCCCATGGACCGGGTCGAAGACATCGCCGAGTACTTCGCCAACCAGATCGTCGAATTCCAGCCCACGGGCCCGTACATTATCGCCGGTTATTGCTCGGGGGGCGCCACGGCATTCGAACTGGCAAGAATCTTGAGTCAACGCGGGGCGAGTGTTCCCTGTCTGGCCCTCTTCGGCCCCCTTGACCCCAGCACGTACCGAGATCTCCCGCGCCTTCTGTACTTCTTTGCCAAGCGCCGCGCCGACCCCTTCCTACGAGCGCTGGCAAAGCAGCCGACGTTCGGCGCGCAGCTTAAGTACTTCGGCACTCGCCTCCTGAATCCGGTTGAACGGATCCGAGCGCTTCTGATTCACCTTCGCGAAAACAAGGAAGCGGTCCAGGCGGATCCGGTGCTGGCGAGCAGGGCTCGGCTCAAAGCCACGGCCATCACGGCTTTGAAGCGATATAAGCCTGCCCCGTATGCAGGCCGCGTGTGCATCTTCCTTCCGAACAAGGCCTGGCTGCGTTCGGGGGCAGCGCCGTATCGATGGCTTCGGGTCGCACCTCAGGCCGAATTTTATTACGGCCCCGAGGACTGCAACGGTCCCCTTATGCTCGAGGAACCGGACGCACCTGCCTTCGCCGACTTGTATCGCCAATCGGCTCGGAAAGTTTGAGTGATTTCCATGATCTGATTTTCAGTTTACGCAACGGGGAGCGTATCGCATGAACGAAGTCCTGCCCATCGCGGCCGAGAATGTGTCGCTTCCCCTGCTGAACGATGACGATCATCGGGCGCTGGTCATTGAGTATAACGCCACGGCAGCGCCCTATCCGTCGGACAAAACGATCGTCGATCTCTTTCGCGCGCAGGTGGCGCGCATTCCCGACGCTGAAGCAATCAGGTTCGGTGACGAGACGCTGACCTACCAGCAGCTCAACGAACGCTCCAATCAGATGGCCGCACATCTGACCTCGATCGGCGTGGGCCCGAGCCAGATCGTCGTCGTGTTCATGGAGCATTCCATTGAGGTCGTCGTCGCAATCCTAGGGATCCTGAAGTCCGGTGCAGCCTATGTGCCGGTGGATGCGGCGACGCCGAAGGGGCGCCTCGCGACGATCCTGAAGGACATCGCCAAGGGACGTGACGGCCAGGCTCCGGTGGCGGTCACACAGACGGGGCTGCAGTCTGTGATCTCCCCTAATCTCGCCGACATCTTTGTCCTCGATGCCGATTTCCGGTCAATTTCGACCCAGCCGGAACCGGACCGGCCCTTCGCCGCCACTCCGGACGATGTCGCCTACATCATCTTCACATCCGGCTCGACCGGCACGCCCAAAGGCGTCATGATCGAGCACCGGAGCCTGGTGAACTACATCTGGTGGGCCGCCCGGATGTACAGCTCGGGCGAACGCCTCGCGTGGCCCCTCTTCTCCTCGCTCGCCTTCGACCTGACTGTCACGACGCTCTTCACGCCTCTCATCACCGGCGGCCGCATCGTTGTTTATCGCGGCGATCCCGGCGTGCAGAGCATGGTCGCGCTCAAGGTTGTCGACGACAACGCCGTCGATATCATAAAGCTGACGCCGGCCCATCTCGCGATGATCCGCGACCGCGACTTGCGCGCAACGCGTCTGCGCAAGTTCATCGTGGGTGGCGAGGATTTCAAGACCGAATTGGCCCGCGACATCACGAACGCCATTTCCCATCCGGTCGAGATCTACAACGAGTACGGCCCCACCGAAGCGACGGTGGGCTGCATGATCCATCGGTTCGACATCGACCGGGATCGATCACCCTCCGTACCGATCGGCGTTCCGGGCGCCAATGCTGGGATCTATGTCCTCAACGAGGCGCTTCAACCGACCCCGTCCGGGATCCTTGGCGAGATGTTCATTGCCGGAGACGGCCTCGCGAAGGGCTATTTCAATCGCCCCGACCTGACCGATGAGCGGTTCCTCACGGCCACCGATCCCCGCGATGGCGTTTCGCGGCTGCGGCTGTACAAGACCGGAGACCTTGCCCGCTGGAATTCGGAAGGGCGCCTGGACTTCCTTGGCCGCGCCGACCATCAGGTGAAGGTCGGCGGCGCCCGCGTGGAGCTGGGCGAGATCGAAGCCCGGCTTCTGAAACACCCTGACATCCACGACTGCGCCGTTGCCGCCGTCGCCGTCTCGGTCGGAAAGCCTGCGACACAACTGCGCTATTGCGAGCGCTGCGGTGTCTCGTCCGATCTGCCCGGCACGACATTCGACTCAGCCGGTGTCTGCAATCTGTGCCGGGCGTTCGACACCTATGTCGAAAAGGCGCAGACCTATTTCAAGTCACCGGAAGATCTCCAGGTTCTCATCGCGGAGATGCAGGCAAACCGGAATAGTCCCTACGATTGCATCCTGCTGCTGAGCGGCGGCAAGGACAGCAGCTTCATGCTGTGCAAGCTCGTCGCGTAATTACCCAGGCCCTTGCACAAGTCGGGCTTCGCTGATTCCATGCCTGTATGGGCCGCAGCGATCTTGAGCGTCTGAGCAAGGAAGAGCTGATCGAGCTGGTGCTGCGACTGCAGCGGCCGCAAAGACCTCACGCACATCCTCCAAGCCGCCCTCGACCGATCGCAAAGAGCAGCGCGAGCGCTCCAAACCGGGCGGAGCCAAGCCCGGTCACGAAGGCCACAGCCGGATCCTCAGCGCCACGCCGGATGAGGTGGTCGAGCACCGTCCTGACCGGTGCTCGTGCTGTTCGGCTGTCCTGATGGCGGATTGGCCGGCGGAGACGATCAGCCTCCACGAGCAGATTGAGCTGCCGGAGGTGGCGCCCCGCGTCACCCAGCATCGGCGCCTGGCGGTGCGCTGCCGGGCGTGTGGAACGCGGGTCGCCGCGGCCGTGCCGGACGCCGCAAAGGGGACACCGTTCGGGCCCCGCGTCCATGCCATGGCGACTTATCTCAAGACCTTCCAGGCTCTGTCCTACGAGCGGCTGCAAAGCGCATTCGCGGATCTGTTCGGGCTCACCGTCAGCCAGGGCGGCCTGATGACCATGCTGCGCCGGGCGCAGGGCGCCTTCGCGGGCGAGCGCGACAAGGCGGTTGCGGCGTTGCGCCGGGCCCGGGTCATCGCCTCGGATGAGACCGGCGTTCGGATCGAGGGCTGCAACGCCTATCATTGGGTGTTTCGCTGCGCCGAGGCGGTGGTCCATCACGCCTCGCCGACCCGGGGCGCCATCGTGGTCCGGACCGTGATGGCCGTGCACCGGCCCGAGGTCTGGTGTTCCGACCGCTACAGCGCGCAACAGCGCCATGCCGACGCCCACCAGACCTGCCTGGCCCATCTTTCCCGCGACGTCGCCTCTGCCGATGAGGCGAGCGCGGATGTCCTGCCCTCCCGCCTCCAGCTGTGGCTGCACCGGGCCTTTGCCCTGGCGGAGGAGGTCGCAACCCTTGCCGCCTCGACCCTCGCTCGCAAGCGCCGCGCCCTGGAGCGCAGTCTGGACGCGATCCTGGCCGCGCCGACCTCCTGCGATCTGGCCCGTGACATTCAGAACAAGGTCCGGCGCGCCCGCGATCAGCTTCTGACCTTCGCCCACTGGCCTGGACTGGTTGATGCGACCAACAACGCCTGCGAACGCGCGCTCAGACCCGCCGTCATTCAGCGCAAGGTGACCAACGGCTATCGCTCCATGTGGGCCGCCGAGGGCGAAGCGGACATACGCACGGTCGTTGACACGGCTCGTCTCGGTCCGGGAACCAATGCGTTCAACACAATCCTTCAGACCGTGTCCGTCTGAACCTCAGTGCGAAATAGGGGCGTGGGTAATTACCTCGTCGCGATGGGTGTGAAGCCGCTCACCTTCACCCTGGACAATGGCTTCATCTCGGAAGGAGCCAAAGCCAACATCAGGCGGCTTGTGACGTCCCTCGGCGTGGATCACCACTGGGGAAGCACGCCCCATATGAACGAGATCTTCGTCGACAGCCTGAAACGGTTCGCGAACGTCTGCAACGGCTGCTTCAAGACGATCTACACCCTGGCCACGAACGTCGCCCGCGAGAGGGGGATCGGAGACATCGTGACCGGTTTGTCGCGCGGCCAATTCTTCGAGACGCGGCTGACCGAGGAGGTCTTCAAGCGGGACGATTACGATCCGGCCCGTCTTGACGCGCTCGTCGCCGAGGCACGCAAGGAATATCACCGCCGCGAAGACGCCGTATCGCGCTACCTCGATGTGGATGCATTCCGGAACGACTCCGTCTTCGAGGAAGTGAAATTCATCGACTTCTACCGGTACTGGAGCGTTCCCCTGGAGGACATGCTCGATTTCCTGAAGACGCAGGCAGGATGGGACCGGCCGGCGGATACGGGGCGCTCCACGAATTGCCTCATCAACGACGTGGGCATCTATATCCACAAGAAGCAGCGCGGACATCACAACTATGCCCTGCCCTACAGCTGGGACGTGCGGCTCGGCCAGAAAACGCGCGACGAGGCCATCGACGAGCTGAACGTACCCCGCATCAAGGAGATCATGGCCAAGATCGGCTATGTCGAGCCGGCTGCGGCCGAAGACGGCATCGCGCGCCTCGTCGCCTACTACGTCTCCTCGAAACCCATCACCGTGGCGGACCTGCGCGCCCACCTCGCCGAAGAACTGCTGGAGTCCATGATGCCGACGCACTTTGTTCGCCTGGAGCGCATGCCGCTCACGACCAACGGCAAGATCGACCGCGCCGCCCTTCCCGAGCCCACGGCGGAGAACATCCAGCCGGCGCAGGAGTTCGTGGCCCCCTCGACGGCGACGGAAAAGACGCTAGCCGCGTTGTGGTGCGATCTGCTGAAGGTCGATTCCATCGGCCGCGATGACAACTTCTTCGGTCTCGGGGGGCATTCGCTCCTGGTGATGCGGGCCGTGTCGCGCATGCGGGAAACCTTCGGCGTGGATGTGCAGCTCCGCAACCTCTTCGAACGTCCCACGGTGGCCGGACTGGCGGAGGTGATCGACGGGATGCTGTGGATGGCAGATTCGCAGGCACCTTCAACCTCCGAGGGGCCGAGGGAGGACATCGAAATCTAGCCTGCGGCGAGGTCTCAGAACGACCTCTTGAAAATCAGTTCGTATGGCGGGCTTTGCCCGAGTCGGACAGTAAAGCGAGTGGGAATCATGGACAGAGCTTGGGCGGAGGCACGCAGGACGGGATTGCCCTGGGCGGCCGGGGAATACGAACTTCTGCGCGACCAGGTTCGCCGGTTCGTCAAGGAGGAGATCAAGCCTCATGCGGACCGCTGGGAGGACGATGGGTTCATCCCCCGTCCAATCCTGCGCCGCATGGGCGAACTCGGTTTCTTCGGCATCCGCTATCCGGCCGAATACGGCGGCTCGGAAATGGATGCGGTCGCGTCAACGGTCTTTGCCGAGGAGCTCGGGCGCTCCACCTACGGGGGCGTCGCCATTGCGACGCTGGTGCACACCGACATGGCCTCCGTGCATGTCTTCCACGACGGGACCAAGGCGCAGCGGGCGCGCTGGATGCCGGGCATCATCAGCGGCGAGGTGATTACCGCTGTCGCCATCACCGAGCCGGATGCGGGCTCGGACGTGAAGGCGATCCGCACCCGCGCCCGCCGGGACGGCAATTCTTACATTCTCGACGGCGAGAAGCTCTACATCACGAACGGTGTCCATGCGGATCTCATCTGCGTCGCTGCCAAGACCGACCCGTCGGCCGGAGCCCACGGGATCAGTATGTTTCTGGTCGAGAAGGGCACACCGGGCTTCAGCGTCGCCCGGCAGCTCGAGAAGCACGGCTGGCGTTGCTCCGATACGGCGGAGCTCGTCTTCGACGGCTGTCGCATCCCCGCCGAGAACATCCTCGGCGCGGAGGGGGAGGGCTTCTACTCGATCATGCGCAACTTCCAGAACGAGCGTCTCGTTCTTGCCGCCATGGCGATAGGTGCGGCCGAGGCGGCGATCGAGATGACGCTCGCCTGGCTGAGAACCCGTCGCGCATTCGGGGGAGTCCTGTGGGACATGCAGGCGATCCGGGAGCGCCTCGCGATGCTCGCCACGAAGGTGGAAGCGGGCCGTCAGTTCCTCTATGCCACTGCCTGGCGCATGTCGGCGGACGAAGATTGCATCCGCGAGGTCTCGATGGTGAAGGCCTTCTGTGGCGAACTCGTCAACGAGGTCATGTACACGTGCGTGCAGTTTCACGGCGCCATGGGTTTCATGCGCGAGAGCCCGATCGAGCGCATGGCGCGCGACGCTCGCGTCCTGTCGATCGGCGGCGGTGCGACGGAGGTGATGTTGGAGGTAGTCGCGTCGATGTCATGATCTGCATCGAGATCATGACATCGATGTCGGAGGCGACGCCCGAGAGGCCCAAGCAAGGCTACTCTGCCGGCAGCCGCTTTAGCCCGCGTTCGAAGCCATCGTTACTGTCTCTGGCGTAGATATCCTCAATCCGCACGATGTCGTCTTCGCCGAGATAGGCCCCGGATTGCACCTCGATGAGGTTGAGTGGCACGCGACCCGGATTTTCGAGTCGGTGCACGCAGCCGAGCGGCAGATAGATCGATTCGTTCTCGCGCAGAAGAATCTGTTCGTTGTCGCGTGTCACCATCGCCGTGCCGTTGACCACGATCCAGTGCTCGGCGCGATGGTAGTGCATCTGCAATGATAGCTTTTCGCCAGGCGACACCGTAATGCGCTTCACCTGGAAGCGTTCGCCCGCGTGAAGGCACTGATAGAAGCCCCAGGGGCGATGCACGCGCAGTGTCTGAACGGCGCTATCATGTCCCCTCGCCTTCAATTCGTCGACGAGCTTCTTGACATCCTGGTCCCGATCCTTCGGCGCCACCAGAATGGCATCCTGGGTTGCCACGATGACGAGATCCTCGATGCCGACGGTCGCCACCAACGGACCATCCGAGCGAATATAGCAATCCTTGCTGTCAAGAGCGACTACGTCACCCAAGGCAGCTGTGCCATTCTGATCCTTTGCAGCCAATGACCATAGAGCCGACCACGCGCCGATATCCGACCATGCGCAATCCACGGGGACCACTGCGGCATGGGGTGTCTTTTCCATCACCGCATAGTCGATCGAGATGTTCGGTGCGCTCTGGAAAGACGTTGGATCGAGACGCAGGAAATCCAGATCGGTAGCCGCCTTGTCGACCGCCTGCACACACGCCTGTAGAACTTTCGGCTCCAGACGCTCTAGTTCTTCCAGAAAGCGGCGCGCCGGGAGCAGGAAGATACCGCTGTTCCATGCATAGGTTCCGGACGCCACATACCCGGCGGCAGTGTCTGCATCGGGCTTTTCTTTGAAGCCCTGGACACGGCGGATCCGTGGATCGTCGAGACTCTCTCCGCAGTGAATATAGCCATATCCTGTCTCCGGAGCATCGGGCGTGATGCCGAAGAGCACGAAATAGCCCTGCTCGGCGGCTTTCGTTCCTACTTCGACGGCAGCCTGAAATGCCGCTACGTCACCGATGCTGTGGTCGGCCGGCATCAGCAGAATCAGGCTGTCCGGATTTCGGCGGGTGGCCAATATGGCTGCTGCCGCCGCCGCCGGGCAGGTATTGCGTCCGAATGGCTCGAGCACAATGGTAGCATCCCCGCATCTCATCTCACGGAGCTGCTCCGCAATCAGGAATCGGTGCTCCGCATTGGCAATAACGAGAGGTGCTCCGAAAAGCGGCGATCCGGATACCCTCTGTAGGGTCTCCTGCAAAAGGCTTCTCTGTCCGAGAAGCGGGAGAAGCTGCTTCGGATAAGCCTCTCTGGAAAGAGGCCACAGGCGGCTTCCTGTGCCGCCCGACAGGATAACCGGAGTAATATGGCTCATCTCTGACATATCCACTGGAACAGGACGGTCGATAGAACGAAACGCGAACTACGCTGACCGCGCTCAAGAACTCAAGCTCGATACGCGCTGATGATAAAACATCCGCATGTTTGTCATTATTACTATTTTGAGGTTGAGCAAAATGGCCGGGTTCTAGAGCATCGGACGGTTAAACGGACGCATATCCGGCAGCCTTAAGGTAGTTCCAGCACTCTTGTGGTTCGAACAGGTTGCAGATCTCACCGAGCGCTCGCCAGAGCGCGTCGAACGTTCGGGCCTCGGCCTTGCGCAAGTGCGCTTTGATCTTGGCAAAGGCCTGTTCAATTGGATTAAGATCAGGCGAATAAGCAGGTAAAAACAGGAACCAGGCTCCGCGTTGCTTCAGACACTGAGCGGCCTTCTCGCTCTTGTGGACAGCCAGGTTGTCGAGAATCACCACATCGCCTTTGCGCAGCGTCGGCGCGAGCTGCGTCTCAATGTAAGCCTCGAACGCCAACCGGGTGATCGGGCCATCGATGATCCACGGCGCGCACAACTCGTTGCACCGTAGCCCAGCCAGAAAGGTATGGGTTTTCCAGTGTCCAAAGGGAGCTTTCATGCGTAGGCGCTGGCCCCTGCGGCTCCGCCCGCGCAGGCGCGTCATCTTGGTGTTGACATACGTCTCGTCCAGGAACACCAGCCGGTGCGTCTCCTGGCGCATGCGCGGCTGGCGCTGGGCATGCCAGACCCGGCGCTCATCCCGCACATCGGCGCGTGCGCACTCCGCCGCCATCAGGCATTTTTTTATATGAGAAGCCGTGCCGGCACAGGAAGCGCGAGAGCATCGCGGGAGCCGCAACGATCCCATGCTCAGTCAGCAGCCTTGCGGCCAGCTCGGGCATGGTGATGGCCGGCTCGGCCTCGACCGTCTGGATCAAGAAGCTCTCATAGGGCACCAGCTTGCCGCGTCCGGGCGGACGGCCTTGCCGGGCCGGTGCCGGCGAGCCGAACCGCCGCTTCCGCTGCACCAGCTTGATGGCGAAACTCTCGCTGACGTCAAAGTGCTGGGCTGCCGCCCGGCAGGAATGACCTGCATCGACAAAGTCGGCGACGCGCACCCGCAGATCCAGGGAATAGCAATGACCCATAATCCACCTCCCAGTCCAGGCAGTGAATCACAGCTCGGCCTCGCACAGAAGCCAGGAGTCTCATTTCCGGTCCGAGGCTCTAAGGGGCGCGAGCATTGAACCCCGCTTCCTGTGGAATGCGGCAGATCGGGATTTCTACGCGCCATCCACGCTCGGATCAGATGAGGCCAGCAAGACGTTCCGGCATCGATGCCGCAAAGCAAAGCGGCCCCGGTATGACCGGGGCCGCCTCGCTGCTGATGGATCAGACGAATGTTAGATGATGTAGAAGTCGGCAGCGGTGAGTGCAGCCTTGTTCTCGATCACGGCGAACTTCACTGCGGCGGTCGAGCCCGTGCCGTCCGCGTCGTAGGAAAGATCGCCCGTCTGCTTGTTGTAGATGATCCGATCGCTGGAATCCAACGCCTTGGTGCCGGTGACGAAAGCGCTCGAGGAGAGGCTGCCGGCCGCCAGCTTGGTGAAGACGGCATCGCCGAGTTGGATCGTGTCGTCGGCGGGGTTGAAGTCGACGACCACATCCACGTTGTTGCTACCCAACTTGAGGGCGTTGCTCCCAGCCGAGGCGAACACGAAGGTGTCCTTGCCCGAGCCGCCGATCAGCACGTCGCTGCCGTTCATACCCCAGAGCGTGTCGTTGCCGGACTTGCCGTCGATCAGGTCGTTGCCTGACGTGCCCATCAGATCGTTGGCGCTGGTCGTGCCGTTGATCGTCTTAGTGGTGGTCGGCCGCGGCGAGGGAGTCGGGGTCGGAGTGGGCGTCGGGGTCGTGTCGACCACATCGGCGACCTTGAAGGTGACGGTACCGGTGTCGGTGTCACCGTCCGTGTCCTTGGCAGTGTAGCTGAAGCTGTCCGTGCCGAAGAAGTTGGCCTTCGGCGTGTAGACGAAGGAACCGTCGGCGTTGAGCTTCACGCTGCCGCCCTGAGCCGTCGCGAAGGTGCCGGCAACTGCCGCTTTACCACCATCGGGAGCCGAGTCATTGGCGAGAACGCCCTTCGTCGCGTCGACCGAGAGAACCACGTCTTCCGTTGCACCATAGCTGTCGTCTGCAGCCACGACAGGATCGTCGCCCGGGGTTGGCGTCGGGGTCGGCGTCGGGCCGGGGGTCGGAGCCGGGATGGGGCTGCTTTGGACCGTGTTGGGCGAAATCGTCGAGTTGATGAGGCCCGTGTTGGCGCCGTAGGTGCTGTAGTGCACGTCGCCGACGCCAGCCAGCACGTTGTTGGTGATCACGATGCCCGACGACGGCAGCATGCGGTCGCCGTTCTCGTTGCAGATCTGGATCCCGGCAGCCGGCTTGCCGCCGCGGTAGAAGGCGGTGTCGTAGGAATGCGACACGGTGTTGTACTGCACCACCGCATCCTGCGCGTTGTCGAGATAGACGCCGACGCTGTAGCTGTCGTAGACGGTGTTGCCGGTGATCTTGGCGCCCTTGGTGAACATGGCGCCGACGCCTTCACCCCAGTTGTCGTAGACGTTGTTGTTGCTGATCGTGCTGTTGTCGGACATGGCGAGGCTGATGCCCTGGGCCCAGCCGCCGGACCAGGTGCGGCTCATGTTCTCCTTGACGTTGCGCCAGACCTCGTTGCCGTCGATCACGTTGTTGTACGACACGCCGGGGCTCGAGTATCCGGCATAGATGCCGGCGCGGAAGCTGTCGTGGACGTTGTTGTCGAGCACCTTGGAATCGTGCGAGCCCCACAGGCCGATGCCGGTGCGGGTCGCGTTGACGACCTCGAAGCCCTGGAAGGTGATGTAGTCGCCGCTGATCACGACGAGATCGGTGTTGGCCGGGGTGCCGGCGCCGTCGATGACCACCTTCGCCCCGTCGACGGGCTTGAAGGTGATCTGGCCCGAGGCGGTGCCGTTCGTGGCGATGCTGACGGTGCCCTTATAGGTGCCGGCGGCGACCAGCACGGTGTCGCCGGCCTGGGCCAGCTGCGCCGCCTTGGTGATCGATTTCACCGGGCTGCCGGAGGCGCCGGAACCGGAGTCGCTGCCCGTCGTCGAGACATAAATAGTGGCCATAGCTTTGCTCGCTTTTTTCTCGTTCTGAAAATGGAAAGGGAATGTTTCTTGAAGCGCAGGCTAGGTCGCCAGCGCCCCTCTTCCGCGAGGAAGAATGTCGATTTATGTGAAGTGCAGTGTTTGCTGCCTCAACACACCAATGGTCTTGGTGATGAAATATTTGAAATTGTAAGCCCCTTTATTTTTAAAATACGTTAGTAATTATTTTTATTAACAACTCAACATTTATTATTTCTACTAAGTGTATTCTTCTTATTGTTGATCACTGCCGACCTCCTTTCATTTCGAAATCGGGCGGGAGAGTCACAAAGCTCTATTTTTATTGATCGCTAGAGCAATTTAGCAAACCGCAGACAATATTGGTGAGCGCCACAGGGCGCACCGTGAATGTCGCCGCTATTGGATTGCCTTCGGAGCTATCTTTGACCGCAAGGTTGCTTTGTCAGGATCAATTCTCAAGAGCAAAGACGGGCCGATGACCGCAAGCCCAAACGAGCCCGCTCATGCCCTGCAAAGCAGAAGCACAACATTCCTATGCCGCGTGGAGAAATAGACGAAAGCCTTGGATCGGCTCCCAGCAAAACAGCCGTTAAAAACGCGCCAAAAGACGGCGGAGGATACGCTTAATAGGTTATATTAAGCAAATTCCTGGCTGCATATAGATGCGATATGATTGTCATTGGATACCCCTAGCGTTTGTTAATTTATGTTCTTATGAATTTATTGATGCAAGAGATATACGTCTAATTATGACATCAATAAGGCAATACTGATCGAATGAATGTCGATCTCAACACACTCATCTTGCTGTGAAAGGATGAAGTTTGTATTCCTAGAAGAATGCGCGAACCAGAAAAGGAAAATTGTACTATCTATACTGATCGCTCATCGCGGTAAAAATCGCGATAACAACGGCAATACCCTGAGGATATCGATCAGCATCCCCGCCTCCCCCATGAGCCGATCACGAACACGTTGCTTGCTGAATTTGACGGCTGAGACCGGCAGAGCGAATAAGCTAAGCGTCGGTCTGCTGACGGATGTGAAGGCAGGCGCCATCCCTCGGCGCCTCGCAATCAAGGTTACGAGTTTTTGCCGGCCCAAGTGGTTACACGTAAGCGAAGTCTCAAAACTTGCACGTTCCTCTGGCGCAGATTCATGCGCACCTGTCAGTCGATACGCAGAGCAATCTCGACGACATCACCCGGCAATAGTTCCGTGTTCTCTCCGGAGACGATCTTCTCGTAGCGATCGTTCACCCTTCGTGAAATGGAGATCTCGGGCCGGGCACTAGAACCCAAAGGCGATTGCGACCGGACACTGCCTGTATACGCGAGAAGCTTTTGCTGAAGTCCCGCCAACCGCGGACGTATCGACGAAAGCTGAAGCGTTGCACTCTGCAACTCCTGAAGGAGCTCATCGCGCCTTGATTCCTCCACCTTGGCTAAGTTCCGCACGACCTCCTCGCGTTCCTTGCGGGCCTGCTCCAGTTGCGCCATGGTTTGAAGGTGCCTCGATGCGGAAACGAGGCTTGCCCGTCTCGCATCCATGACCCGGGTGATCGGAACAGTTCCACGATCGTGAAGCTCCTTCAGATTCTTCAGATCGTCCAAATCGGTCTGCATCGCCTCCTTTTCTTTCTGCTGCTGCTCGGACAGGATCGAGATCTGGGTGTCGGACTGCGAAATCCTGCGCTCCATATAGCTCTTTTCTTTCTTCAGGTTTCCCGTTCTGCTGGAATAGCGATCGTTCTCGACCGCAGATATCTGCATCAACAATGTTTCAGGAATCCGCACGCTGTCGATTTCCTTGTCATTGGCGTCAGAAGTCTCGCCCAACTCAGTTTTCAGGCGCTTTACCTGCAACATCACCTGAACATACTGAACCTGAAGGGTCTCATACTCGCTTCTCGAATCCACCAACTGTGTGAGCGGACTATCGGGCCTGCTCCGTATGGTGTCATAGCCGCCGGCAACGGCGAGCGATTGCCGAACCGTCATGCCCGGCCGGAACGGCTGCTCGCCTGGCTTCGATACATCACCATTGATATAAATCGGGCGATAATCGACGATGTTGAGCGTGACCTCTTCCGGCATCAACGTGAAGACAAGCTCTCGGCCTTCAGCCGTTCTCTGGCGCATCATTCTCTTCGGGATTTCCGCGTTGATTTTTGCCCGAAGCTCCGAGAGCGTCAGCCCAGCAGCCTTGATCTCACCCATAACGGGAAGCGAAACGGTGCCGTCCAAACCAAGGACAGCCTTGTGCTGCAGCTGCGGCGTGCCTGTGATGGTGATCTCTATCGTGTCACCAGAGGCAAGTCTGTATTCCGCTGCAATGCTGGCGCTCCCGCAAAGGAGAATGCCACCGAGAAGCGCGAGAACAGCCACGATTGGGCTTTTCGTTGGGTTTGACATCAGTTTCACAGCCATTTTCACCCCCTCATTTCCCAGCAGATGCCTTACAGTCTCGGTTCGCGCCTGAAAGCATCCAGAACCTTCTCTCCGACTGACCCTCAGACTAGCTTCTACCTACCAGCGTCATCGAGAATCATAACTTCGTCCTATGTGACCTTGCGACCAGACATCAGATCGCACTTGGTCAAACTAGCGCCCCAACGCCTCGGCAACTTGCGAAAGCCCGTTGTGACCGGTTTGAGCGCGCTCTCGGCCCGGGATCGTTTCCGGGCCTAACGAAGCCTCCGCAGACTTTCCCATCACCGATGCCAGATACTTTCTCCACTTTGCCTCAGCCCTTTGCTGGCCGAAGTTGGCTTCAGCCCAGAGCCGCGCATTCTCCGCAATCACGGGAAGGCTATCGTCATTGCTTCGAACCCGCTTCAGCAGCACGGCAAGGTCCTCCGAAGATTTCCAGGTGAGAACATTGACATCGGGCTCCAAGCCCATTCCCGTGATTGCCGTGTCATGAGCGAGGACAACGACCTTATTAAGCGCGGCATGGACGACCTTCGTCTTGATGCCGCCCTGCAGCAGTTCCGGGACCAACATCGCCTTATACTTCTGCAACTCGTCATCGAGATCCTCTACATAGCCCTCGAAGCGAATGTTGGGGGAGAACTCGTAACCGATGCCCTTTTCTCCCACGACGTGAAGACAAACGTCCTCCAGGCCACAAGAACCAAGTTCCCCAAGAATTCTGTTGTCGAACTTATGTACGGCGTCCCGATTGGGTTGATAGGAAAAAGCTCCAAGAAAGACCAGCTCGCACCGGCGATCCTCAAATGGAGCAACCCCAGTCGGCCCTTTCACCGATAGCGGAGTCGTAAAAATCGATCGCGATGAGGCCGATGCGAGGGTTGCTGCCTCCGTTGGACTGACCGCTAACGTCAGACCCGCTTGCTGGGCCACAGCTATTTCCCGTCGTGCGAGAATTGCCGCCTCTCTCCGCAGGATGATCTCGAGTACAGGCCGGACCAGCCAGCTCAATGCTCGGAGAGCAGGAGCCTTGTGGTAGCCGAGCAGCCCGTCCAATCCTCTCTGCCCCTTCGCAAGAAGTCCGTACCGCAGGGACAGCAGATCATCGAGGTCGGATATCCACGGCAGGCCCAAAAATTCGCCGTAGACCGCGGTTCTCACCATGTCCGTGACGACAACGTCCACCTTCTCGGCGCGTGCGATATCACGCAGTGCCGTTTTCGCTCTCCCGCTTAAATAGAGGCACTCGTTCAGAGATTTTCGCCCAGGCAGGAACCCAGAGCCGAGTTGGATCATCAGCTCCCATGGGCGAGGGCCGTCGATTCTGACATATCGCACCTGCTCGCACTCGCCCGGCGACCCGCTGGCATCGCTGTCCTTGCCGGCACCGAAATGCGCAACAATGACACGGTGGCCCAGCTTGGCCAGGCTCTCGACGGTCGTGCGCAGCACGGACTTCCGCCCTGTCAACTGACCACGCAAGTCGCGAGTAGCGACCAAAAGTATGGTTAATTGCCCATTCCCGATCGAGCCATCAATGAGATCGTCGATGCTCATCATGATTGCTTTCGCTGAGCGTTATGAAAGTAGGCGGAATGCAGTTCCTCTGAATAACTGTCGAGGTCGGTATACTTTCGTGCCGCTTGCTTTCCCTGATCGGAAAGCGCCGCTCGCAGTTCGGGCTTACCTACAACCTCACCGAGCGCAGTCGCAAGCTGCTCTTCGTCGCCGGCTTTCACAAGAACCCCGGCACCGTCTCGTATGACCGTAGAAACGTCTCCAACATCCGTCGCGATGACGGGGAGTCCAGCTCCCATCGCCTCGAGCAACACCATTGGAAGGCCCTCCCACAGGGATGGCAGGACGAAAACATCGGCGGCGGCCATCAACCGGCCAACGTCGCTTCGAGAGCCGATCAGCTGTACATATCGCTCGCCCTCCGACGCATTTACGACCTGAATGAGACGGTCATGATCATCGCCTCCGCCGACGATGAGCAACTTGGCGTCTGGGGTTGTCCGTACGACGTCACGAAATGCCTTTATCAGTATATCGAACCCTTTTCCGAACGTCAGCCGGCCGACCGATATTACGACGATGTCTTCAGGAACGTATCCGAAAGAAGATCTCACCCGAGATCGCTCATCGGGACTCAAAGGCGGCGACTTCTCGACGCGGTTTTCAATGACGCTCATTGGCGTGCGACCTACGCGATTGGCCTGCATTTTCGCGACGCGCGGCCCGCAAGCGACAACCAGATCCGAGCCATAGCTCAAGGCCAATCTCTCCAAAAAGCTCTTCACGCGATCACGCCAGGTCTGACACTCAGGACCTTGACTGTGCAGGGTCACGATGAAACGCGCTCCAATCATCTTTGAAAGGATCGTTCCGACTATCGCCGCGTGAGTGAGATGAGCGTGAATAATCTGCGGCTTCCACTCACGAATTTGTTTCCACAAGACCTTCCAGGAAGCCAGGTCGAATAGGCCATTCTGCTGGATATCGATCAACTCCAACCCTAGCGCCCTTATCCGCTCAGAAGCGGATGTCGGTCCAGAGAGGTTTATGACACGAATTGAGTAGGGGCCGCTGCGCATTGCGCGAAGCTGAACATCAAGCACACGCTGAGCTCCACCGATTCCAAGGTCATCGATGATGAGAACCACATCCTTGACCCGCGGCGGAATCGCGTCATGCCTGCCGCTGACGAATTTGTCCCCGGAGCGTATGAGTGCATTCATATTCATTTCCGTGGACTCGCGTCGATGGATGAACCAATCAAGGATAGAAGCGCATCGGCATTTCTGTCCTGGTCGAACTCGTTCACGACAAGCTCTCTTCCTCGTGAAGCCCGCCGCAACGCCTCTTCCGGATCGCTCCGAACCTCCTCGAGTGCTCGAGACAGGCCTTTCGTATCATCAACCTCGAAGAGCCAGCCAGTAAAACCGTGAATGATGATCTCAGGTATGCCCGTTAAACGGGTTGCGATGACTGGCCTCTGATGAGCGAGAGCCTCTACGATGACCGTGGGAAGACCCTCTGTTTGATTTCTCGGCCCGATCCGGCTTGGAACAACCATGACGCTGGCATGCGCCATGGCCTGCGCAACGCGCTCGTTGGGCTGGGCGCCGTGAAACGTCACTCGATCCGAGAGCCCCAAGTCTACCGAAAGCGCCTCCAGCCGTTGACGCTCCGGACCGCCTCCCACGATGTCCAAGTGCCAATCTCCCAGATTGGCCTGCGCCACCGCTTGAAGCAGAACATCGATTCCCTTCCGGGCCTCCAGAGAGCCAACATAAAGCACTTGCATCCTTTCGGACTGAAATGGCGCCGGCGGAGCTAAATTTTCGAGAAATGCTCCGACATGAATGACGACTGGCGGCTTCGGGACAAGGTCCGGAACATGGCGAAGGATGTAATTGCGATTGTACTCACTGATTGTGCGCACGAAATCAGCCTCGGGAAGCTTGGTGCTGAGAAGCGCCTGCGTCTCAAAAATATCGTGTGCATGGCAGCTAACGCTGAATGGAACGTCTGCAACCCGACGTACGATCCATGCGCATGTCGCAGGGTGTCCGGCATAGGCCGCATGGACATGGTCGCCTTCCCATTCGAGAATATCCTCTGAAATGCGAAGCGACTTGGGTAGAATGAACAGCGACTTCAGCAGCATCACAGGATCTCGCCAGCATCCCATGACGATGTCGCGCAGCACCCGTCCCAGTGCTCTGGGTCGCTTCAACAAGGTGCGGAAACAAGCTGCAATCACATCCGTTGAAGCAAAGTACGCAAAATCTCTCGACCAGCCGACGGCTTGCTGCGCGAAATCATGGACCACCTCGCGCCGGTTATAATGAGTAAGATGATAGATCCGGATGTTGTAACCTCTTTTCGAGAACGCAATCACGTCCCTCATAATGAAGGTTTCAGTGGTCTTCGGAAATTCAGTGACGATAACAGCCAAGCGCCGGGTCTCGGGCTCGATATCCTGCCACTCAGAGACCCTGTGGGAAGCATCCATTTTTTCGATGGGCTGGCTAATCAATGCACGTCTTCCTCTGTTCTCGAGCAATTCAAAATTAGACCGGTCAAATATCTTGTGCGATTGAGTTATCCAAAGTCAGTCTTAAGCGAACATGTGACACATTACTTATTGCTCGACCATTTAACATAGCATCACATACAAGGGGCTTCTAATCAGCCTGAAGGGGTATGGCTCCGCTCCCGCTGCAAAAGTGCGATCGTAACGCCAGGTCTAGCCGCAACGCGTTCTTCTCTTAAGCAGATCGAAGTACGGCGTATGAACGCTTTCGTCTCGAGCGGGTGATGCCTGTAGCGAGGATAGACCCCGTGGAACGGGCTCGCCGAGGCTGCCTGGCCTGCCGCACGAGGCCAGGCAAGCTCCGCTCGATAATACCGAGCGGGGCCATTGGTGGTGCAGACACTTCGCACCAGATTCTCACACCCGAGCAGGGTGATCGGGAAGGCGAATTGACCTCGCATCCGTACCTTCGAAAAGAGGTCAATTCGCCTACGTTCACTGACCCGCCTGTGAGATACTCGAAGGATTGGAGTAAACCTTGACCCGCGGCTGCTCTACCTGTTCGGGCTGGGCATTCTCCTCCTTCCTGCGACCAATCGTTGCCGCTCCAACGAGAAAACCGATCACGAGGAAAAGTCCAATCGCGCCGCCCAGGATCATTCGCACGGTTCGAGACAATCCGGAGGGGCGAGCGCTGAACATCGCCGGCTCAACGATTTCGATCGTCGGTCCGAGTTCCCGAACATAGGCATTGTCAAGCCGCCAACGATTTTGTTCCTGCAGCATCCTTTCAAGATTCTCGGAGACGTTTTTGTAGCGCGCCTCGAGAAGTTTCGTCGCAGCTGTTAGAGCGTTCAGATCGAACAATGCTTCACGTGTGTCCTTGAGGTCTTTCTGAAGAACCGGAACGTCGGGCTGCCTCATCCCTTGCCGCTGCCGCTCCAAGGCGATGAGTCGATCCGAGAGAACCGAATGCTCGATCGACTCGTCGGGCACCCCTTGTTCGAGACGAAGGGACGTGATCTTTTCGGCGATGCTAGCCAGTTCAGATTGCGTTTTCTCAATCTCGCTGCTGTAAAACTTCGACGGATCTCTTTCGAACAATTGCTGCCTTTTACGCAAGTATGACTCGACATGAGCGGTTATGATCCGCTCCGCCGTCTCCGGGTCGGCATCCTGGATTCCGACAGCGATCAGTGCCGCCCCTTCGACACGGCGTATGCGCAGTCTCTCGCCAAGATCCTTGGCTGCGGCAACAACTGGGTCGACCGCTCTCTTCGGAGATTCTGGGCTCGATCCAAAATCGAGCATTGCACCGAGCGACAACACTCCCTTCACAAACCCCGACGCTCGGGATTGGACATCCGACAGAACTGTGTCGCGCTGGGGCGAAAGCTTATCCAATCCGACGTCAGCGACCGTAGCTTCAATCACCTCACGGCTGCGAAGCAGATGCATCTCGGTAAATAAGGCGGCGTCCAATGATACCTGGACGTTTTCGCCCCAGTTCCGATGCTCCTCGCCCGGCCGCACCGGGAAGTATTCTCTTCCGAACCGATAGAGAAGAGTGCTCTCCGCCGTAGATTGCTGAGTCTGCACGAGCGGCACCAACATGAAAGCAATCGTAACGCCTATGATTAGAACCTTGCGTCGCCGAACAATGCCGAGCACGTCGGCGGTTAACAGCGCTCTCTGCATCATCTTCGAACTCCGTCGTTCCATAACACTCACCAAGCCTGGTCGTTGGGTTACAACTTTACTTACTTGCCATAGCGATAGAAGAAGCGCGACCTCGATCCAGAAGAAGCGCAGGAATGCACCATGGAGAAATATGGCCGTCGCTAGGTATCCTATAAAGCCGATACACAAACTCCCGGCGATCGCAGCATCCCGCTTTTCGCCCCTCGCATGAAGTAACTTGGCGCCGCGTATCGCTACCATCATAGAAACTATGATAAGGGTAGCTAACTTGATGAACCCAAGAATTCCCTCTTCCGATAAGGTCTCGAGAAAGAGACTATGCGCGTTTGGTGCAGCCCCAGGGTCGATGCCCGAGACAAGTGCATATTGACTGTAGTGACCGGAATACTGGCCCAATCCAATTCCGACGAGCGGATGATCGGCAAACATGCGCAGTGCTGTGTTCATCACGGCGATGCGACTGTTCAACGAGGGATCGCTTACAGCCTGCTCTCCGGTGATCAGAATGTGGGCCGCCTGAGCTATCAACGCTACGCGATCGATGAACGCGCTGGGAAGCGCGATTATTACCACCACAGCCAGCACACATGCTGCGCCGAGCAGCCGCCATCTTGACCGGAGCGTCAGCGTCGCCGCCACGATCATTACGGCAATCGCGAACAGAGCGCCGCGTGAAAACGTGAACAGGGATGCGGCCAAGATCGCCAGTGCACACACTCCATATGCGAGGCGAGCAACGACGCGTCGTTCGACGATCGCAAGGCAGACCGCAAGCGGCAACGTCATGACCAGAACCTGGCCGTAGTAATTCGGATCCGGTAAGGGTCCGGAAAGCCTCCATCTCTGAACTTCTCCGGCGATTTGCTTTATCGATGCCTGAGCGAGACCAAAAACATCGTTGCTGAAATCGCTGGCAAGATACTGCCTCACGCTCAGCAGAGCGATGATGCCCATGCACAATATCGTCGCGCGGACCGTCGCAATCAGCCGCTCCCGTGATGTGAGGGATGCTATGATGACCGCAGCTGTTGCCAGATCCTTTGTCTGCTCGATCAGTCTCTCGAGCGTCGGCTCGATGCTCTCCACATGAACGAGGGACAATAAAGAGACGCCATAAGCGCAGATCAGCAAAGGTGCAAACAGCCAAGCCGGCGCTAGATCTTCCTTCCCGGCGACCCACCGAACGAATAGGATCAGTGCGAGAACAAGGGTTAAAGGGGCCTGGATTCCAGGTAGACCATGCATGTTTGATGCAACACCAAACAGGTTCGTAACGGTCCCTGCTACGAGCACGGCGACGCCATACTGAGGCCGGCGAAAGAATACCCAGGCGGTGAGGACAAGGGCCATTGCCAGCAGGATCGCAACCGGGCCCAGCGTGCCGGCTGCGACGAATGCCGCAAGCAGAACAGTTCCAATCAACCTATGAGACAGCGTCAGCTTCATAAGGCCCGCCCCTATCGTCACGGTTATGGTGACAGCAGCGGCTGCCGCTTCAATCGCGTGAATGCAGCCACTGCGAACAGGAGAGATGGAGCAGTTATCGAGAGCACAATCACATAGCTTATGCACCCAACAGCGATCAAAGCGATCAATCGAGGAAGGGCCCCCTCAATGTGGACGAACTTGTCGACCCCAATCGTTGCACCTGCCATAACCAAGGTGGATAGGAGCGGCCACCGCAGAGCTCGAAGAAAGATCTTTGGGCCGATGCCGACAAGCCGATCGGCGATCACGAGGCGCACGATCGAGAATCCGGCCATGAGCCCGATTTGGCCGACGGCAAATCCTATGATGCCCCAGCGGGTCGAAACTACGGCGACGGCTGGGGCGCACATCAATGCAAGGACGTTTGTCCATGTCAGCACCCATGGCCGCCCGGTAGCCTTGAAAAGATCGCCGAGATTGAAAGCCACCGAATGCACCATTGCGTAGATAGCGAGAACCTGGACGACAGGGATGACCTGGCTCCACTTCTCGCCATAGAGAACCTGCACAAGAGGCTCGGCGACGATCGCCAAGCCGGCTGCCGCAGGTAGCGTCAAGGCAGCGATGGCGGTCAAGCTATCCTCATAGGAACGGCGCAGGGCTGGCAGATCCGCTTGGATGGCGCCGTAGGCTGGAAACAGAGCCTGACTTGCTGCCCAGGAAATTCCCAAGATGATCTGATCCGTCAGGGAAAACGCCAAGACATAGATGCCTAGCGTAGCCACATCGAGGAAATGGCCGACAAGCATGTAATCGGCGTTTTTGCTCAGCACGCTGAGAATCGTGACGAGCGTCATCTGGATTCCGAACGGCAGAATGCTCGAGACGGTCTCACGATCCAGCGACAGACGCGGGGACCATCCCGACAGCCACCAGAGTGCCACGAGGCCAATGACCATTCCGGCAATATGACCATAGACCAGGCTCCAGGCGCCGAAGCCCGACAGTGCAAGGGCTACTCCCACGACGGTTTTGGTGAAGGCTTTGAGGATTTCCGGGATGACTCTCTTACGAAAGGCGAGGTCTCGCTGCAGGATCCCCACGAAGACCGAGGATGGTCCCGATAGGATGAGGCACACGGACAAAGCCCGTATGATGTCGACCGATCGATGATCGAAGAACATTTCGGCGACGAGCGGAGCCGCAAAAAAAGCCGCGCCTCCAATCAGAACTGCGCCGATGATACTGATTGTCATGGCGACTGCAGCCGTCTTCTCAGGATCTTGGCGGCGCCACACGACCGCAGCCCCCACACCGCCCTCCGAGACCGCCTCGAGAAGGGCGAGAACAGCAAGGCCCGCGGCTACCAAGCCGAAGTCGTCCGTCCCCAAGATGCGCGCGAGAACCGCAATGTTGATCAGGGTAATTAATCTTGTGCTCACAAACGCGAGATGCGTCCAAACCGCACCTGCAGCAACTTTTCGGTTCAACTCCTGCCGAGAAAACATCGATGCGTTACCACAACTCGGGCATCTGGAACGTAGTCATGGAGATTCTTTGCATCGTCACTCCTAATGGCTTTTGGAATTCAGAAAACGTCCCCTGCCCTAATATAGTAGTTCTTGAGCAGCGGGTTGCCGTCACAACTCTTGAGTTACACAGTCCCAATTTACCTCGACCCCACCTCGGCCCGCATTGATCTTCCGAGTTATCTCCCTGCTACTTATTTCCCCTGCGTTCATTTGGGCTTGGAATGCCTCCAAAAGTTGCAGTATTGGCATCCAGATGGCTGGCATTTTGGCACTTATGGCGGAGACGGGAGCCAGAATTCCTATTCATCTAAGGCATGATTTGTGCCGTTGCCTGATGCATAGGACCCGCGGCCCAGGCTTTCGCTAAGACCAACCGGATTCTCTCATGCGCGAGGTCCATCCGCGTCGGCTCCGTGAACGACAAAGGACGCCGGCATCTCAGTCTCCCTCGATCCTGCAGCTCACCCTGGACTTCCGTCAGCGGAAGGGAGCGACCGATCACTGTCTACAGCCCGTTAGAGAAGAGAGGATCGGCCAAGCTGAACGATCGAAAGCTGGGCAATCAGTGTTGCTTGTTCGGCTGCCAAAGCGGCTCGGGATTGTCGGTAACCGTATTGGGGTTGATCTCACTGTTGATCAATCCGGATGCCCGCTGATAGTCACCATAGGTCACTCTGCCGACGCCTGCCAGTGTATTCCGAGTTACGTTAATATCTCTCGATGGCAACTCTAACTCTGTGTACTCGTTCGCAATCATGATGCCGAGCGCAGGTTTGCCATAGCGATAAAAATCCTTCGCATATGTATGATAGACTTTGTTCTCTTGGACGACAGTGGATGGTGCATTGTCGAGATAGATGTTGACGCTGAAATTATCGAAAACATCATTACCCAAGATACTTACGCTCTCGGTAGAGAGCGTCCCAATGCCCTCGCCGTAGTTGCGATATACTCGATTGCCGACTACAGTGCTTCTGTCAGACGCCCGCAGGCTGATGCCTTGCGGCCAACCGCTTTCGGCCGCACGCGAGCTGTTTTCCAGACAGTTGTTCCACACCTCATTACGTTCGATAACATTCGCGTAGGACTGCCCAGTCTCAGTATGACCGACCCAGATCCCGGCCTTCTGGCTCCCGTGAATTTTGTTATTCGCGATCCCGACATGGTGAACTCCCCACGCGGCGATGCCTCCGCGCGTGGAGTTGCGGATTGTAAACCCTCGGAAACTCACATAGCTCGCATTGATCTGCACCAGGTTGGTATCGGGTGGCGAGCTCGATCCATCGATGATGACCTGCTCGCCTGGCGCCGGCTCGAAGGTTACCGGAAGCTCGGCGGTTCCGCCGACGGGAATCACGACAACTTCATTGTACAGCCCGCCCGCGACCATGATCTTTGACCCCGGCTTCGCTTCTTGAGCAGCTTTGGAAATCGATCGAAACGGAAGGCTTATCGTTCCCGGGTTGGAGTCTTCACCTGTCCTCGAAACGTATAGAGTCGCCGCAACGCTCGGCACAGCTTGGAATATTATCGCCGCCAGGGCAAACGCAATGCGGGTTTTGCCGAACGTCATAGCCATTACTCCCGTCTCCAATGTATAGCATTTTTCCTGCATTCCGAGAATACGCTCGAGGCGATTGTGCATGGTGAGAGCCGCAACTGGGGCACGATCAAAAGGCGATCGCGTGAGAGAGGAGCGCGGCTGCGGAGACAGCCCAATAACACCTGCTTAATCACCGAGAACGCCGTATAAACGTGCATTCATATGAATGTGCCGGTCGTGTTCAAATAATGCAGGCACGTCCTCATCATTTCGCAAGCTAAAATGGCATCCAGCCAGTAAACCCTCAACCTGGAGCGTTGATTGAACGCTTGATAGAGTCGATGTGCAGGCGTCAAAGCGGACTTTAACATCGGACTTCCCCGTACAATCTGCCTGAGCTGCGACTTGAGGCGCCAGATAGTGGAATTCGTCACGACCGCACCTTCGATTAACGGGACCCTTCGGTTGGCAATCCGGAACTTGTAGTCGTTATCGCCCCTTCCGAAATCGATCATGTTAATTCCGAGCTTGGGAGCGCCTGCCATCATCTCCAGCAGCAAAAGCATCCCCGGAGAGTGGCGATGGAATTGAGGATCGTAGGTCGGAAACCAGTAATGCCAAACGTTGCCGGACCGCAGTCCGAAATGAGCCGCAATCGGCTGACCTCCGGCGCGCATCACCGAAAGCATTCCGGCGAACTCCGGCTTCTGGTGTGAAGCAATCACATCCATCAGCGACCGCGCCCAGGGCCTTGCAAAGAGGTCAGGCGTTCCGATGCGATCGTAATGCGCCGACTTCCACTTGAGGCAAAATTCGAGCATGGACGGATCGGTCGTCTCCAATTCGACCTCGACTTGACCGACCTCGCGCTCGAGCCGGCGTCTTTTGCGTCGATGATCGGCATACAGGGCTGTAGAGCCGGGAGATTCCTCCTGATCCAGATCGACAACGGGGGACTCTGTGTCGATCGTGCGCCAAGGTGCGAACATCGCCTGCGATGCTGGCACATGGTCGAAATTCCAGCTTCGCAGTCCGCAGGCTCGCATAAGGGCCACGGGGTCGCAGCTGAAATCCGATGCTGCGATCAAACCATGATAATCGGAAACCGGGCCGCCGACCGGCTTTCCATGTCCTATTGAACTACGCTGAAATGGAAAGAAAGCAATTCCATTATCAATAATGGCGACGAATACATCATCCCGAACTTTTGCCACGGCCCGCGTGAATTCAGGCCGAAAAAACGGACTGAATAGTGCGGGATTTTTCTGTCGGATCTCCGTCCAGCGAGCGACCAAATCTTCCGAAAGCTCGTTTGCCGGAACAACAACTGCTCTCATCAACAGATCCATCTCGAGTGAGACAAGGCCAAAGATTGTGCAACTCTAAGCCTACACCTGTTGAAGAAACAGAACGCAAAGGGGCTAGCGCCTTACCCAACAGTCTCAAGTCGGAGAGAATTCCGCTCTGAGCGGCGATTTGGCTCGCTGATGGGCAGACATTGGGGCGCTGCATGAAGCGCGGTCGGCCTCGGCGTGACGGGTAGGGCCGGTTCCAAAATATCCCGGACGGCTGCTACGGAAAATTCAAAACAGTGGCTCTCCCAGGATTGCTGCCGTCGATGTGCGGACCCTGAAAAGCGGCTCGCCATCCCCTACTCCGACGTGATGGCGCCGGACATTGTATGGACTGGTCTTTCCGGCGATGTTCTTCCCACCATAAAACGAAAACGCGATCCGATAGCCTGCCCGACGAAGAGCCTCCTGCGTCCTGTCGTCGAAGCTGTCCGGGGCGCCAACGGGATAGGCGAGCGATTGGATGTCGATGCCGAGGTCATGTTCGAGCATCTCCTTCGAAACACTCACCTCCTCCAATTGAAGCTCAGGGCTTAAATGACTCAGCAAGGGATGTGAGTGGGTATGGGAGCCAACCGCCATACCATTCCCCGACATTTCCTTGAGCTCTGTCTTGTTGATGAATATTCGCTCACCGGGCCGTTCGTCTCCGGTCCCGGTCGACCGGGCGATCTCCTCGAGAAACTGATCTTTATTGAGATCATGCCCGGCCTTGTAGATGCCGAGGAGACGGTTCAACGCCTCGAGCTTCCCTTCACCGAGATCGAGAGTCATGAACTCAGGATAATGCAAGACAATCTTTGAGTTTCGCGACATCTTCAGCATATAGGCAATTCTGTCCCACCAAGGCAATTGCGAGCTTCCAATGTAAGACGTGCAGATGAAAAATGTCCCCTGAACCTTGTGTTTGTAAAGAATAGGGAATGCGTAATCGTAATTATCCTTGTAACCATCATCGAAAGTGAACAAGATCCCCGTCTTGCGGAATGTTATCTGCCCCTCGACGAAAGCAATAGCCTCGTCTAGCGAGCTGATGTGATAATGCCGTTTGATCCACCTGACTTGATCATCTAGATCGCTTGGAGTGGCGGAGTACAAATTCGGGTCTCCCACGGTCTCGCTAGCGGAGCCGATCCGATGGTAGTTGAGGACAACCAGGCAGTTCTGCTGCGGGAGACGTTCCAGAACCCTTATTCCACCGGTTGCCGCTATGATTGAGGCGAGCCGTTGCCGTTTCGATATTCTAGGTACAGGCACGACGCCGGATTGCCTGAGATGAAGGTTCATCCGATCGATAGCCAGCACCACCTGAGCAACTCCTCCAAATATGAAATTATTTTCGTCCGCCTGCTGCCGACGAGTCTTCCTCTAAAATCACTTATCGAGTGGCATTCTAGCCTATGAGCCTAGTCCGTAAAATACCTAGTCAAGCTTCTTACAAGCTACCTCATTCGCGCCGGTTCATGAGGTACGGCCCCAATCGCAATCGACAAAGCCAGCGCCATGAAAGTGTGAAGCCGCTCTCAGATGCCGATGCGAAAATGACCATCGGAGATATCTCAGCAGGATCCATCCATCATGATCACGCAAACTGCTGTTTTAAGAAGGATCATGATGTCGCGCTTGAAAGACCACTTCGTGACGTATTCCTCATCGAGCTTCACGCGCTGAGAATAGGAGACCTTGTTGCGTCCGCTAATCTGCCAAAGTCCGGTGATTCCGGGCCGAGTCTGATAATAGAGATGCATCGCCTTGTTGTAGTGCGGAACTTCCGCAGACGTGATCGGTCGAGGACCGACGAGGCTCATATGCCCCCACAGGACGTTGAAAAGTTGGGGCAGTTCATCAAGGCTGGTTTTACGCAGTACCGCCCCGATTGGCGTGATCCTGGGATCGTTTTTCAGCTTGTGGTTCTGCTGCCATTCCTCTCGAGCGGCGGGATCGTTCTCGAGATGGCGCGCCAGCACATCAGTCGCGTCGACGACCATCGTTCGAAATTTCAAGCACGGAAACACGCTGCCTGACGGGCCAAGGCGCATATGTTTGATAACCGCAGGCCCTCCGCCGGTCATCACGATCAAGAGATACACCGCTATCATAAGCGGGGCTAAGATGATGATTGCCAGAGCACTTACGATAAAGTCGAAGATTCGCTTTGAATCACCACCTGTCACCTTTAAACGAAGAATCTGAGTTGCTTCATTCATCGAGTACATCCAGTACAAGGTCAAAAGTACTTTGGTCGATGGGAGGGAGCGCCGTATGACCGGCTCTTAAGCACGTTGGTTCGCTGATGCTGGAATCTAGTTGTCTTGTGAGTGTCCGAACAGTCTATCAAGGGCAGTACGACTTAAGGGGCCTGCCCTGTGCTGCGCTCAGCAGCGGCTAAGATGAATACTCATGAAGTAGAGTAGCCCTGAATAGATGGGAACATGCCCCCCCGTCTCTGAAGGGGCCGAAAACTACATTGCGGTGCACGAGGTCTTTAGAAACGCGGTTCGGACTGAATCGGCGACTATGTTGCGTAAGGGCGTCACGTTCACTCATCTCACCCATGAAAATCACGCAATTGTCTTCGTTGATGGCGACACGATTTGTCGAGTCTGTTCCCAATTGCACGAGTAATTACCCACGCCCCTATTTCGCACTGAGGTTCAGGCGGACACAGTCTGAAGAATTATCTTGAACGCATTGGTTCCCGGACCGAGACGAGCCGTGTCAACGACCGTGCGTATGTCCGCTTCGCCCTCGGCGGCCCACATGGAGCGATAGCCGTTGGTCACCTTGCGCTGAATGACGGCGGGTCTGAGCGCGCGTTCGCAGGCGTTGTTGGTCGCATCAACCAGTCCAGGCCAGTGGGCGAAGGTCAGAAGCTGATCGCGGGCGCGCCGGACCTTGTTCTGAATGTCACGGGCCAGATCGCAGGAGGTCGGCGCGGCCAGGATCGCGTCCAGACTGCGCTCCAGGGCGCGGCGCTTGCGAGCGAGGGTCGAGGCGGCAAGGGTTGCGACCTCCTCCGCCAGGGCAAAGGCCCGGTGCAGCCACAGCTGGAGGCGGGAGGGCAGGACATCCGCGCTCGCCTCATCGGCAGAGGCGACGTCGCGGGAAAGATGGGCCAGGCAGGTCTGGTGGGCGTCGGCATGGCGCTGTTGCGCGCTGTAGCGGTCGGAACACCAGACCTCGGGCCGGTGCACGGCCATCACGGTCCGGACCACGATGGCGCCCCGGGTCGGCGAGGCGTGATGGACCACCGCCTCGGCGCAGCGAAACACCCAATGATAGGCGTTGCAGCCCTCGATCCGAACGCCGGTCTCATCCGAGGCGATGACCCGGGCCCGGCGCAACGCCGCAACCGCCTTGTCGCGCTCGCCCGCGAAGGCGCCCTGCGCCCGGCGCAGCATGGTCATCAGGCCGCCCTGGCTGACGGTGAGCCCGAACAGATCCGCGAATGCGCTTTGCAGCCGCTCGTAGGACAGAGCCTGGAAGGTCTTGAGATAAGTCGCCATGGCATGGACGCGGGGCCCGAACGGTGTCCCCTTTGCGGCGTCCGGCACGGCCGCGGCGACCCGCGTTCCACACGCCCGGCAGCGCACCGCCAGGCGCCGATGCTGGGTGACGCGGGGCGCCACCTCCGGCAGCTCAATCTGCTCGTGGAGGCTGATCGTCTCCGCCGGCCAATCCGCCATCAGGACAGCCGAACAGCACGAGCACCGGTCAGGACGGTGCTCGACCACCTCATCAGGCGTGGCGCTGAGGATCCGGCTGTGGCCTTCATGACCGGGCTTGGCTCCGCCCGGTTTGGAGCGCTCGCGCTGCTCCTTGCGATCGGTCGAGGGCGGCTTGGAGGACGTGCGTGAGGTCTTTTGCGGCCGCTGCAGTCGCAGCACCAGCTCGATCAGCTCTTCCTTGCTCAGACGCTCAAGATCGCTGCGGCCCATACAGGCATGGAATCAGCGAAGCCCGACTTGTGCAAGGGCCTGGGTAATTACTTGCACGACACTTACGAAGAAGGTGGCTCCCAGAGAGGGCCTCGAACCCCCACGCCTTGCGGCGGCGCGTCAACAGCACGCTGCGTCTTCCAATTTCGCCATCTGGGATCATACGCGGTGGACTTTGACGAGCCTTCGACTGGGACAGAACATCTCGCTATGTATTGTGCGCTTCCAGCCCATCGCTTGGCCAAGAATCTATTATCGGTTTGTTCCGCATTGCAAGATCGGGATCTTAGCTATAATGAACTACTCCAGATCACGAATTCCGCTTCTCTCGTTCATACATTCGGCTGAAGACGACATTGTCGGCTGACGCCACCATGACAATTGGTTGCGGCGCGCTGCTTGGTCGTCAGATCTGCTCGCTTGCTGTCAATGAGGATTAATCTCGCCATCGAACAGCCCGAAAGAGCCATGCCCCTGTGCGGCGCAATCGGCTAAACCGCTCACATGACATCCAAGGTCTTCTTTCGTTGGGTTGCATGGCTGCTGATCGGCGCCATCGCGATCTTCACCCTGTCGCCGATCGAATTGCGGCCCGTCACCGGGGCGCCGGTCGGCCTGGAGAGGCTCGCCGCCTTTGCCACTATCGGAGCCGCGTTCTGTCTCGGCTACCCGAGACACCGGCTCTCGGTCCTCATTCTGCTGATCGGAATTGTCGGCTTCCTGGAAATCGCGCAGAATCATGTTCCTGGCCGCCACGGTCGCCTTCCGGACGGCTTGGTGAAAGCGTCAGGTGTTCTGGTCGGAGCAGCTTTCGCCATGTTCATAGCGCGCCAGAAACGAGTTCCATAAAAGGAACCATGCGGAGCCTCTCTTGTAGAACCCCGTTAGAAAGGTCACTCCTCTCCCCGTTACAAATGTCACTCTCCCTGGGTGATGGTGCTGGGGAGATTGGGTCTGATGACGGTGATCGGGATGAGCCGGCCGGAGATCGATCGGGTTCACATTCTGCGGGACGTCGTGGCGGAGCGAATTACGGTGCGCGAAGCTGCCCAACTGCTGCGGATCACACGGCGCCAAGTGTTCCGATTACTCAAGGCCTATCAGACCGGTGGTCCCACGGCCTTGGTGTCGCGCCGGCGCGGCAAGCCCAGCAACCGCTCCTACCCGGCGGCGCTGCGGACCGAGGTGCTGGCGCTGATCACAGCCAACTATGCCGATTTCGGCCCGACGCTCGCCTGCGAGAAGCTCGCCGAGCGGCACGGCATCGATCTGGGTGTCGAGACGATCCGGCGCTGGATGATCGCGGCGGGTCTCTGGCAGGAGCGCCGGCAGAAGCTCAAAGGGGTGCACCAGCCGCGCTATCGGCGCGACTGCGTCGGCGAACTCGTCCAGATCGACGGCTCCGAGCACTACTGGTTCGAGGATCGCGGCCCACCCTGCACGCTTCTGGTCTACATTGACGATGCCACCAGCCGGCTGATGCACCTGAAGTTCGTCGAGACCGAGTCGACCTTTGATTATTTCCGATCGACCCGGGAGTACCTGGAGGCCTACGGCAAGCCGGTGGCGTTCTACTCCGACAAGCATGCCGTCTTCCGCGTCAACGGCAAAGGAGCGGTGGGCGGTGACGGCATGACCCAGTTCGGGCGGGCGCTGCATCAGCTCAACATCGACATCATCTGCGCCAACTCGCCCCAAGCCAAAGGCCGCGTCGAGCGCGCCAACGGCACCTTGCAGGACCGCCTGGTCAAGGAGATGCGACTGGCTGGGATCTCGACCCTTGAGGCGGGCAATGCCTTCCTGCCGGCATTCATGGCGGACTTCAACCGCCGCTTTGCCAAGGCGCCCTACAGCGACAAGGACCTGCATCGCCCGCTCAGCGAAGACGATGAGCTGGATGACGTGTTCGCCTGGCGCGAGGAGCGGACGGTCTCGCGCAGTCTGACCCTGCAGTACGACCAGGTGCTGTTCATTCTCGAGCCGAACGCGATCACGCTGTCCCTCGCCCGCCAGCGGGTGACCGTCTACGACTATCCGGATGGGCGCTTTGCCATCAAGCACAAGGGCCTGGAGCTGCCGTACAGGCCCTTTGACCGCCGTCAGCAGGTGGATCAGGCGGCAGTTGTCGAGAACAAGCGGCTGGGCCCGGTTCTGGCCTACATTGCCGAGCGGCAGAAGGAGCTCGACATGAGCCGGAGCAACAGCGCCCCGCGGCGGCGCGGCCAAGGCAAGAGCCTGTTCAAGGTGGGTTGAGCTCTCAGCAGTCACTCCCCGGAGGTGACATCTCTAATGAGGACAATCAGAGACTTGTCTAACGAGTTCTGACACTCTCTAGGGGGGTGCTCATCTCGCAAAAGGAATAACGCGATATGGGCTTTCCGCTCCCTCAGCCCTCTGTCATCGAGGAGTGGACGGCGATGCGGAACAGCGCTCGCCCGCCAGGGCTGGAGTAAGACAAGTGCGGATCTTTCCCACCCAGAACAAGTACCTTCCCGATCGTCTTGAAGCCGATACGCTTGAGAGATTTCAACGACGGTTGATTGTGCACCTCAATATAGCTGACAAGTCCTTGATATCTCCCATCGCCCACCAAGGCCCGAAAAGCTTGGGCTGCACCCGCGCCGCAGAGCCGTTGGCCCCGGAAGGCCATCGCGGTGAAGGTCTTGTACATATAGATATAGTCTCGTCGGAAATGCGCCGTTAGCCGCGGTGAGACAGGAGTTGGACGCGTCGCGTACCAAGCATAGGCTGCCAATATTCCGTTCTCGACGAACCCGTAACATCGGTCTCCTCGGCCGAAGGCTGCAGAGAGGAAGCCGGCGTCCAGTTCAAGCGACGGATCCTGCTCGGCAAAGCGCACCAGTTCGTCAAGACACAAAAACCTCCAACGGTCGTCCCAGCTCGCGACCAGGCTCCAGTCCATGTCGCCTTGCTCCAGGATGAGGATCTGGAGAACCAGCATTGTGACAACGCTGTTGGCCAGACGATAGGCGATGTGGAAGGCAGCATCGACAACGCCATTGTGCATGAGATAACGACGGAACCGCTCGTGCGCTCTCCTTAGCACTACAGTTGCACGCTGCACAGGCGCCCTAATTACCTCCTGATCTGATACAGGAGGCTGCCATGTCAGGCGTGGCCATCGAGCAGATGCTCGAACTCTGGTGTGTGGAGTTGCGTCAGGTCAAAGCTGATCTCAAACTCCAGTTTGCTCATCCCAGTGTCGCGGCCTCTGCGGCCGCCTTCCTCGACGGTCTGCTCGGGCCGGAGCGGCGCAAGACCGGCTGGATGCGGGCGGAAGCCGCCGGTGATCCGGGACCATGGCGCCAGCAGGCGGTGCTCGGGCGCAGCCACTGGGACGCGGATGCTTTGCGGGACATGGTGCGCGACTATGCGCTCGAGACGCTCGCCTCTCCCGGAGCGGTACTGGTGATCGATGAGACCGGCTTTCTCAAGCAGGGGCAGAACTCGTGCGGGGTGGGACGCCAGTACACTGGGTCAGCCGGCAAGATTGCCAGCTGCCAGATCGGCGTGTTTGCCGCTTACGCGTCGGACAAGGGCTGCGCCTTGATCGACCGCCAGCTCTATCTGCCCAAGGACTGGACGACGAAGCCCGAGCGCCTGGCCACGGCTCACGTGCCCGATGCGATCCGCTTCGTCACCAAGCCGCAGATCGCCGCCGCGATGATCGAGCGGGCCCTGGCGGCCGGCGTACCGTTTGAGTGGGTGGCCACCGACACCATCTATGGGGCCCTGGCCATGCAGCTGCGCCGAGCTGGCAAGGGTTACGTGCTGGGCGTTCAAGCCACAGACCGCTTCAATTCCTGGGACAAGAGCCCGCCGGTGGCCGGCACGGCCGCGACGATTGCACAGGGGCTTGCTCCCAAGACCTGGCAGCGTCTGTCGGCCGGGATCGGCACCAAGGGGCCGCGCCTGTATGATTGGGCCTATGTCGCGTTGGCCGATCTCGAGGCCGAGGAATTCAACGAGGCGCTGACCGGCCTGTGGATGCGCGGCCTGCTGATCCGGCGCAGCATCAGCGATCAGGATCTGGCGTTCTTCTCGACCTGGTGCCCGGCCGGCACACCGATGGAGACCCTGGTGCGGGTGGAGGGCCAGCGCTGGGCGATTGAGGATGCGTTCGAGACCGCGAAGACGGAGTTGAGGCTGACGCACAATGAGACGCGTTCGTGGCACGGTTGGCATCGGCATGTGTCGCTGGTGATGCTGGCGTTTGCCATGATGACGGTGGTGCGTGAGCACGCCAACCGCCTTACCTCACCCCAAAAACGAAACGACGAAGCCCGACTGCAGCGCTGGTATGCTGGTCTGTCCAGGAAATCCGCCGGGTCGCCACACGTCTCCAGCAGCGCCGGATCGAGCCTGCCTTCGTGATCGCCTGGTCCGCGTGGCGACGAGCGCATCAGGCCATGGCGCAAGCCTCACATCGCAAACGAAAGGTGCAACTGTAGTGTTAGCTGTTTGGTAGCGGAACGTTGTTGGGATCGGGTGCGTTACGCAATTGAGGAGTACACTTGGCGCTTCGATGGCCTGCGACGCCGAGCCCCTCGTCGAAGGAGGACGTGATGCACTCCCTTCATCCGCAAGCCCGCACCACCCCAGCCGTTCGCCAGGAGATCGCCCGCTCGCGCGAGCCCACCGGCGTGCTGGCCCAGCGCTTCAGCGTCAGCACCGAGACCGTCCGCAAGTGGCGCAAACGTGGGGCGCAGGACTGCCAGGACCATAGCAGCCGGCCGCACAAGCTGCCCTGGAAAGCCACGGAGGAAGAGCGCGCCATCGTCTGCGCCCTGCGCCAGGCCACCGGCTTTCCGCTCGACGACATCACCTTCATCGTCACGCACTTCCTGCCACATCTCAACCGCGATGCCGTCTACCGCATCCTCAAGGCTGAGGGCTTGGGACGCCTGCCGGCGCAGCAGCACAAGCGGAAGAGCGGCACCTTCAAGGACTACGATCTCGGCTTCGTGCATATGGACATCAAGCACCTGCCCAAGCTGCAGACCGCAAATGGCGAGCGCCGCAAGCGCTTCCTGTATGTCGCCATCGACCGTTGCTCACGCTGGGTGCATCTCGCCGTCAAGGACGACGAACTGGCCACCAGCGCGATCGCCTTCCTGAATGAGGCGGTGCGTGCCTTCCCGTTCAAGATCACGCACGTGCTCACCGACCGCGGCTCCTGCTTCACCGCCGACGGCTTCGAGGACGCCTGCCGCAAACTGAAGGTGGAGCACCGCAGGACCAAGCCGTACACGCCGCAAACCAATGGCCTTGTGGAGCGCTTCAACGGGCGGGTGCAGCGCGAGGTGCTGGGCATTACGATCTACAGCCACCGGGATCTGGAGACGCTGCTCAAGGGCTTCAACCAAGCCTATAACCAGAGACGCCAACGCGTGTTGAAGGGACGATCCCCCGAGCAGGTGGTGCACAGCCGCTTGGCCGCCGAGCCGAAGCGGGCCAACCGGCGCTACAAGCCGCCCGATTCAGACGCTTTGTCGCCAGCCCTCAGGGTCGTCGCTCGCGCCAAGGAGGTCTCGCATCCAGACAGTTAGCCGCGAATGCATGTCACTCCCTAAACCCTAAACCGACTTTCTGCGATTGGACCGATCCCATGGACGGGTCAGGTCGGTAGGACAGATTTAACATACTGTCTCGTGGCAAGTTCCGCAGAGTCCTCTACACCAGTACTTTGCCCGCATCGCCTTCAACCTAGTCAACAGCCCGTCTTATGTCAGATGGTCTTCAGCGGTAGCACCATATAGAGATATCTCAGTTCTATAGAATTGTGCGGGTCATCGAAATCAGGCCTGCGGCAGATCAAGTTTAGATGCAGCTGTTACTGGCGAGCCCATCTGCAGGGTTGGACCGGTCTGAGGTGCAAAGCGCGGCTTATCTGACTGGCGCCGAAGCCGTCCGGCTTACAGAGCGGCCAGACGCGCCGACATCTCGCGTTGTAGGAACGAATACCCCGACACGCCAACGTCGGTTCGCTGCCCCTTTTGCGCAGCTCAACGCGATACCTGTCCGCAAAAGTTTCGTGCTGTCCGGGCTAGACACTCGACAAGGGATTACCCCATAGTAGTGAGGTAACTGCGTTGAGGACTGGGATGCCCTTGCTATTGGTCGCGGCCCTGCTGGGTGGATCTATCACATTCGCAACGCTTTTGTCTTACGGGATATTCCCTGCGCTTGCGGGGGCGCCGTTTGGCGGAAGCGTAGTGAGTCTCGTTGCCGGCCTTTTCCTGGCCTTTGTGAGAACCAGAGCCGAGCGCAGCGCTTAGCGCAGCTCCGAGAAGCCGGAAGCGGCTTATGTTACTCACCCCGTTTCGAATGAGCAGACGCGGGCAGTGATCGACGAGCCCGGCTTTGAATTTTGCTCAGGTCACCGGATCATCGTCATAACCCAAGCAACGTCGCGGCTCGACCGGGTCTCCATACCCACAACGGCGTCCTCGACCCGACTATTTTGCGTGGAACGATTTAACCGCTCAATAGTAATGCCCGACAGCCTACGGACTTGGTGACTGACCAATAGAGTTACCAAAGGGGACTTGGTATTAGGTCATACCCTATGTTGAGGTAGAGCTTATATCCTATTAAGAGCTATTTTTTCTCACTCGTAATTATCGATATACTTTCACATGCTGCATATGCGGGGATCAAGCTGAGGCTTTTACCCTGGAGAAGGCTGCTGATTTTTTGTTTTGCCGAACCGGAGCGCTCGGCTCTCCTCAGCGCTCAGCTCTTAGCGAGGCTAGCACCATGACGAATCTTAGTTGGAGCGGCACACCTATTGGTAATCCCTGGGGGGATCTCGGCAGCCCAGGTGACCCGCCTAGGAGCGGACCGCCCGGGGGGGAAATATTCGGCATCTCCAACAATGATATTTGGGGCAACGGTCTCGAAACCCATTCCATATATGGCACTGCGGATGTCGACGTCATCTTTCTCGACGTCAAAGGTTACGACACCCCACGCCTGATCAACGTCACACAATTCTACAGTGGCACGGGAAACGATCTAGTCGACCTAACCTCCGCGCGCTTCAATTACGGAGCGACACTGGTCAACGGTGGAACTGGAAACGATTGGCTTCTAGGAAATTCCGGCAACGACCGCTTTTTTGGAGTGGCCGGCAACGATTATCTGAAAGGCTACGGTGGCAAAGATTCCCTTAGTGGCGGTGACAACAACGATCGTCTGTATGGTGGTCGAGGAAACGATAAGCTGAATGGTGGCTCGGGGCACGACTATCTTTACGGAGAGTTTGGGAAAGACACCCTCGCTGGCGGAAAAGGCAACGACAGGTTCGTCTTCGATGTCTCCCCTATCAGTGCGAACAGGGACACGATCACTGACTTCTCCGTGCGGGACGACAGCATCCACCTCGCTCGATCCATCTTCACAAAGGTGGGGGCGAAGGGGGCGCTCAAGTCTGGCGCTTTCTGGACCGGGTCAGAAGCACATGATGCGAATGACCGGATCATCTACAACGATGACACCGGCTACCTCTATTACGATCGTGACGGGACAGGCGGCGCGCAGCAGCAGGCTATCGCGAAGCTGTCGAAGCATCTCGAGATCACGCACAAGGACTTCTTCATCGTCTAAATGAAAGTCGTCAGGTGCAGGAAGAGAACTCCTCTATAACCCTGGCTGCGAAGACAGCCAAGGTCGAGGTGATCGGTGAGCTGCCACGGCTTGAAGCACTCGAAGAGCAGTGGCACGCTCTGGCCCGCGATATTCCATGGCCTATGGCCCAATTTGAATGGATTATTTCGGCGGCAAAGACCTATCGAGACGATAAGTTTTGCGTTGTAATCGTGCAAGAGGCGGGCGTCCTTCAGGCCGTCGCGCCTCTTGTGCTCCGGCGCTACGGCCTCACTCACCGACTGGAATGCCTCGACTACATGCTGGCTGAGCCTCAGCGACTTATCGCACGGGACGAGCGGCATCTGCAGCTTCTGTTCAAGGCCTTGAGGGCGCTGCGCTATCCTTTCATTCTTCAAGGCGTTACCGCCGAATGTCAGGACGACCAGTGCTTCAGAACGACTTCCGGTTCCGGCCTGAGGATGGTGGCAGCAAGCGGCAGCAAGGATTCCTTCGTACCGTTCGACGATCCCGGTGGTAACCTTGAAGACCGCATGTCGGCAAGCCGGCGCTGCACTCTAAGGCGCAAACGGAAGGCAGCCGAAAAGTATGGCTCGGTTAGGTTTAACATCCTGAGACCGCACTCCGATGAACTCCCTGCGCTTCTCGACGAGTTCTTTCGGGTCGAATCCTCCGGCTGGAAAGGAAGGGCAGCAACCGGTCTGCAGTACGACATCCAGCGGGCTTCGTTTTTTCGGATGTACTGCGACCGAATGGCTCGCGAAGGCGCCCTGCGCCTCGGCTTCATGAAGATCGGTGACACGACGACGGCCGTTCGTATCGATGTCGTATGGGGCAACAAATCATGGGAGCTCAAGATCGGCTACGATGAGGGTTTCTCCAATTGCTCGCCAGGGTTACTGCTTAGCCATGAAGCACTCAAGCATGGGCAGGCGGAAGGACTCCTCGGACATCATTTTCTCGGCGAGGCCGAAGCTTGGCACGAAACCTGGGCAGCAAAAACAATGAATAGAGTAACTCTCCGATACTATCCTACGACCCTGCCCGGCGTGGTGACACTCCTTCAGGACGTCAGCTTCCATGTTGCGCGGGCGATCGAAAAACGATCGAGTGCCTTTTCATCTCGCAGTCGGGGCGTGCTTGGCAAAGCAGAAATCCCTCAGGCGACCGGGGCATGAGCAAATGCGGCTCCGGCGCCCATCCTGGGCACATGGTGTAACCTTCGCAATTTCCACCTGAGTTCCGTATAAACGTTACCCGGCACGCTTCGCATGGGCAGCCATTACAACTTCCACGCACTCTCTAATACTAAGTTTCACTAATCCGAAGCCCTCTTGCGAGGGTAAACTAGGGTTGTAAATTCCGTGGCGGCCCGGAGGGCTATTTATGCGAAGCAATGGCAATGCATCGTTTTTTTCAGCTTAATCAAAAACTTGCAAGGCGAATAACGCCCCCGCATGTCCATGAAGCGAATGTCTTTGGGACATACTGGAAAATCGGAGCAATGCTGCTCTCCCATCCCAATGTCCGCAAGGTTGTCGATGTAGGGGCCGGGAAGAAGTGGAATTTTCCGGGGCACTACAAAGCATGGTATGGGATCGAGCTTATCGGTGTCGATATCGATGCCGACGAGATGATCCCCAACCAGCTTCTCGACCAGAAAATCGTATGCGATGCCGTCGAAGAGATCCCGCTTCCGCCGAATTCAGTCGACCTAGTCATGATCAATTCGGGGATAGAGCATTTCGCGAACAACGAAAAGTTCTTGCAGAACGCCTACTCGATCCTGAGGCCTGGAGGGTACCTGCTGGCTCAGTTCCCGGGACGGTTCTCTCCATTCGCAATCATTAATCGGATGCTGCCTCAAAAATTATCTCGAAAACTCCTGGATAAATTCACCGATTCACCAGGAGAATTGGGCTTCAAGGCGATTTACGACCGCACCAACTACTCATCCTTAAAGCAGATTATCTCGAATACAGGATTTAAAGAGGCATACTACGTACCCGGGTTTTACAGCAGCTACTATTTTGAGTTTTTTATGCCTTTCTATCTAATTTCTTATCTTTACGACTCTGCCAGATTTTCGTTAGGGGCGCGCAATCTAGCGTCATACAATCTGTGGGTACTTCAAAAACCTGGCGAGGCGGAAGATTGCGAGGCGAATTTCCGCTTCTACGCGTGGTCTTAGCCCTCGATGGTTGAGTTGTTTCCGGATCTGGCCGTTCAGAGTCTCGGCCGGTGAAACTGCGCAATGCCCAACGGTGGCAATGGGCAGCGGCGCCAGTCGAATTACTCGCACACACACGAGTAATGTCCGGAGAGGGGCCAACATCACGAAGAGCCACTCGACCAAACGAGACCGATTACTGTCAGCGGCTTGCCGATCAGTGATTAGCGCCTTCAGCAGCGTTCGCATGTCAGGGCCGTCGTCGGCTCTTTGGCGACGATACAGAAAACAGGGAATCGAAAGACGTATGCGGATTGCACTTTTTGTAAACAGCCTCGCTGGCGGTGGAGGTGAGCGAGCTCAAGTGATGCTGGCCAACGCATTGGCGGCGAGAGGCCACGATGTCGAACTCATCGTTGTCAGTCGCGCCGGGCCTAATGAGGCCCTTGTATCACCGTCTGTGCGCATTACGGATTTGGGAACCGGGCGCGCCGTCTGGAGCCTGCCGAAGTTAATTCGCGCGCTGCGCGATTCTCGCCCTGACATATTGGTTTCTGCGATGGCCGCGGCCAATGTACTGTCCGCACTCGCCGGTCAGGTTCTTCGGCAATTGCCCATGATTGCGATCGAACACGGCGATATGAACGCCGTCTACCACTTCGAGAAAAAGCAATTCGCGGCTCGAATGGCATATATGATCACGCCATGGGTCTATAGCCGTTTTGCCCGTATCTTTTGTGTCGATCAGAGCAGCTTGCTCTCGGTTGCTGCATTTACGAGGCGGCAGGACCTGCCGCTGTCGGTAATGCCCAATGCCGTTATCGGAGACGATATCGACCTCATGACCGCCCAGGATGTCGATCATCGATGGATGGCGGACGATGTACCGGTGTTTCTCAACATCGGACGGATGGTCGATCAGAAGAATCACTCTCTGCTTCTGCAGGCCTTCGCTCGTGTCGTCGCCAAGCGGCCCGCTCGTTTGATCATCCTGGGCGATGGCCCGCTGAGGATGGAGTTGGAACGAGAATCCCATGAGCTCGGGGTGCAGGATTATATTGACATGCCGGGATTCCATAACCCCTTCCCGTTCCTGGCCTCGGCATCTGCCTTGGTGCTGAGTTCCCGGTGGGAGGCGCTGCCGACGGTCGTCATCGAAGCCCTTTATGTCGGTTGCCCGGTCGTTGTCACAAAGGCATCGATGGGGACGCTCGAGCTGGTCGGTTTCGGACGTTACGGCCGGATTGCAGAGCAGGAGTCGCCCGAAGCGTTGGCGCAGGAGATGCTGGCGGCGCTGGACGCAAAGGTGGACAAGACCTCGCTGCACTCCCAGGGCGCCCGATACAGCGGCAGCGCCGTGGCAAGCATCTATGAGCGCGAATTCGCGGTGGTCATCAGCGAGGCCACGGGTGGAGATGGAAGCTGGATGCCGACATTGAGGGCCTGACTCACTCGTCAGGAACCCCGGCCTCGAAGACCAAGCGCCCTCCCCCGACTGCGGCAAGGCCGAGCTTCAATCCTTTGCCGATCGGATTGTCCGGGGAACGGGAGAAGAGATCTGCGTCAAAGCCGGATGTTGTAAAGACGGACCCGGTGCTGTAAAGGCACACGCGCGCCTTAAGTCGCGTGTCCTGTCGTTCCGGGGCGCCTGCGAGGCGCTGGATCGATCCAGGCGACATAGGGAAGTCTGCGCTGCCGCGCGACAGGCCTGGTGCCCCTGCCCTCGATCGACAGGTTTCCCGGCCAGAATTCGCTAAAGACGCGGCCTTAGACGGGCACCTCCCGGATGTCAGTTTCGATGGAAGATTGGATTTTTTGCGGATGAATGCTCCCGCGCCGAAAGTCTCGTTCGTATCCCTGGGCTGCCCCAAGGCCCTGGTCGATTCCGAGCGCATCATCACCCAGCTTCGCGCCCAAGGTTACCAGCTGACCAAGGAGCATGACGGGGCGGATGTGGTGATCGTCAACACCTGCGGCTTCCTCGACAGCGCCAAGGCAGAGTCCTTGGAGGCCATCGGCGATGCCATGGCCGAGAACGGCAAGGTCATCGTGACCGGCTGCATGGGCGCCGAGCCGGAGCAGATCCGCGAGCATTTCCCGAACGTGCTCGCCATCACCGGCCCGCAGGCCTACGAATCCGTAGTCTCGGCCGTTCATCAGGCCGTTCCGCCCGCCCACGACCCGTTCATCGATCTGGTGCCGCCGCAGGGCGTGAAGCTGACGCCGCGGCATTACGCCTATCTGAAGATCTCCGAGGGCTGCAACAACCGCTGCTCCTTCTGCATCATCCCGAAGCTGCGCGGTGACCTCGTCAGCCGCCCCATCGGCGACGTGCTGCGCGAGGCCGAGAAGCTGGCCCGCGCCGGCGTCAAGGAGCTTCTGGTGATCTCGCAGGACACCAGCGCCTACGGCCTCGACATCAAGTACCAGCCGAGCCTGTGGAAGGACCGGGAGGTCCGCACGCGCTTCTTCGAGCTTGCCAGGGAGCTCGGCGAGCTCGGCATGTGGGTGCGCATGCACTACGTCTACCCCTACCCGCATGTGGACGAGGTCATCCCGCTGATGGCCGAGGGCAAGATCCTTCCCTATCTCGACATCCCCTTCCAGCATGCCTCGCCCCGCGTCCTGAAGTCCATGCGCCGCCCGGGCAACCAGGAGAAAACCCTGGAGCGCATCCACAAGTGGCGCGAGATCTGCCCGGACCTCGCCATCCGCTCGACCTTCATCGTCGGCTTCCCCGGCGAGACGGAGGAGGACGTGGACTTCCTGATGCAATGGCTGAAGGACGCCAAGATCGACCGCGCCGGCTGCTTCCAGTACGAGCCAGTCCAGGGCGCGCCCGCCAACGACATCGACGGCGCGGTTCCGCCGGAGGTGAAGGAGGAGCGCTGGCACCGCTTCATGCAAACCCAGCAGAAGGTCAGCGCCAGGATCCTCAAGAGCAAGGTCGGCAGGACGCTGCCCGTCATCATCGACGAGCAGGGCGCGACGGTGGCTACCGGCCGCACGAAATACGACGCTCCCGAGATCGACGGTGCCGTCTATGTAGCCTCAAGGACGCCCCTGAAGCCGGGCGAGATCGTCAACGTGAAGATCGAGAGCTCGGACGAGTACGACCTGCACGGGACGGTGGTTTGATCTTCCTCCGTTTCCCGCATTTTTGTTGCGAGAGACTGGCGCAGCCTTCACCTCTCCCCGGTGGGGAGAGGTCGAGCGGAGCGAGGGTGAGGGGGAGAGCGTTATCCGGAGAGGGCGTAACCCCTCACCCGCGCCTCCGGCGCGACCTCTCCCTCAAGGAGAGGTGAAGTCGCGCCAGATCCTGATGGACTTGCGCCCGTCCTCTCGACGAATTATGTGACCTACCAACCAACAAAAAAGGCAGCCGGTCGCCCGACTGCCTCCTTGTTCAAGCCCGCTTAAAACTTATTGCGGGATCTTGTCGTCGATGCCCTTCACGTAGAAGTTCATGCCGAGCACCTGCTCGTCCGAGAGGGCGCCGCTGCCCTTGCACTCGATCTCCTTGCCGTCCTGGCCGATGACCGGGCACTTGAAGGGGTTGAGCTTGCCGGACTTGATCGCGGCCTCGGTCTCCTCGGCCAGCTTCTTCACGTCGTCGGGCATGTTCGTGTAGGGCGACATCACGACCATATGGGCATTGAGACCGCCCCAGGTGTCCTCCGACTTCCAGGTGCCGTCGAGAACGGCCTTGGCGCGGGCGACGTAATAGTCGGACCAATTGTCGACGATGGCGGTCAGCTGCGCCTTCGGCGCGAAGCGCGCCATGTCGGAGGCCTGGCCGAAGCCGAAGCGGCCGCGGGCCTCGGCGGCCTGGATCGGCGCCGGGCTGTCGGTATGCTGGGCGAGCATGTCCACGCCCTGGTCGAGCAGGGCCTTGGCGGCGTCACCCTCCTTCGCGGGGTCATACCAGGAATTGGCCCATACCACCTTGATCTTCACGTTCGGGTTCACCGATTGCGCGCCGAGGTAGAACGCGTTGATGCCCGAGATCACTTCCGGAATCGGGAAGGCGCCCACATAGCCGATGGTGTTCGACTTGGTCATCTTTCCGGCGATCTGGCCGATGATGTAGCGGCCCTCGTGGAACTTTGCCGCATAGGTCGAGAGGTTCGGAGCCCGCTTGAAGCCGGTGGCGTGCTCGAACTTGATGTTCGGATACTTCTTGGCGACCTTAAGCGTCGGCTCCATGAAGCCGAAAGAGGTCGTGAAGATCAGGTCGTGGCCAGTGCGAGCCAGCTGCTCGATGGCGCGCTCGGAATCGGCTTCCGGCACGCTCTCGACGAAGGTGGTTGTCACCTTGCCCGGAAAGGCCTTCTCGATAGCCTGGCGGCCCTGATCGTGCTGGTAGCTCCAGCCGTGATCGCCGACCGGGCCGACATAGATGAAGCCGATCTTGATCTTGTCCTTCGCCTGCGCGAGCGCGCCGGTCGCGGACAGAGCCAGAACCGTTGCCCCCGCCACGGCCCCAAAGATTTTCCCTGAAAACATGCTCGTTCCCTCGAGTTTAGATTTCCACCATTCCGTCGCAGGTCTTAAGGCTTCTGGCAAGAATTCCTCTGCCTGCGCTTTGATCAGATTAACATCACTTTGCTCACCGGTCAGGCACGAATGGAACGCCCAGGGATCCCGGCGCTCCGATGGCCCGGCCATGGCGCAGGGAGAGGAGCAGAAGGGCGAGGATGGTCGCCAGATAAGGCACCGCGGACAGGAGCTGCGACGGCACGCCGAACTGGGCCGCCTGGGCGTGAAGCTGCAGCACGGTCGCAGCTCCGAAGATATAGGCGCCGATCAGCAGCCAGCCCGGCCGCCAGGCCGCGAAAACCACGAGCGCCAGGGCGATCCAGCCCCGTCCCGCCGTCATGCCCGGCGACCAGAAGCGTGTATAGACGAGCGCGAGATAAGCACCGGCCAGACCCGAGCAGGCCCCGCCGAACAGGATCGCCGCGAACCTCACGCGCCAGACCGGAAGGCCGAGCGCATTGGCCGAGGTATGGTTCTCGCCGATGGAGCGCAGGGTCAGTCCGGAACGGGTCCGAGTGAGGTAGATCGCAACCAGGATCGTCAGGGCGATCGAGGCGTAGACGAAGAGATCCTGCTCAAAAAACAGGCGTCCGATCACGGGGATATCGCTCAAGAGGGGGATGTCGATATGAGCAACGGGATCACGCCGCGCGCCGACGAAGGGGGCGCCGATCAGGCCCGACAATCCGAGGCCGAAAATGGTCACGGCCAGTCCCGACCCCACCTGGTTCGCGGCGAAGCCCAGCACGACGAGCGCGAACAGGGACGCCATCAGCGCGCCTGCCAGCATGCCGGCCGCGACGCCCAGGAATGTGGAGTTGAACGTCACGGCGGCGGCGAAGCTGCAGGCGGCACCCATCGCCATCATCCCCTCGACGCCGAGGTTCAGCACGCCCGAGCGCTCGGTCACGAGCTCGCCCAAGGCCGCGATCAGCAGCGGCGTAGACGCCGTGACGATGGTGAGCAGGATGGCTTCGAAAGTGGTCATTTGCCCCCTCCCCGTGTCACGAAACGAATGCGGTGGCTGACGAGCGCATCGGCGGCCAGAACGCAGAGCAGCAGGATGCCCTGGAAAGCCTGCGTGAGATCGAGCGGCAGCTTCAGCAGAATCTGCGCGCTCTCGCCGCCGATGAAGGTGAGCGCTACCACCAGGGCTGCGACCAGGATGCCGATGGGGTTGAGCCGGCCGAGAAACGCCACGGTGATGGCCGTGAAGCCATAGCCGGGAGAAATCGACGGCTGCAGCTGGCCGATCTGCCCCGAAACCTCCGAAATGCCGGCGAGCCCCGCCAGCCCGCCCGAGATCGCGAACACCGCCATCGTGGTCGATTTGGAGCTGAAGCCGGCAAACCGCGCGGCACGCGGCGCGTCGCCCGTCAGCTTCAGGCGATAGCCGAACAGCGTCCGCCCCAGGATCACGGCCGTCGCCAGAACGGCGATGAGCGCGAACACGGCTCCAAAATGAACGCGTCCGCCCTCGAAGATCGGGTGCAGCGTTGCGGAGGGATCGAAGGTCACGGATTGCGGAAAGTTGAAGCCCTTCGGATCGCGCCAGGGTCCGCGCACCAGATAATCGAGCACGAGCTGCGCGACATAGACTAGCATCAGGCTGGTCAGGATCTCGTTGACGCCGAAGCGGGTCTTCAGGAAGGCAGGGATGAGCCCGTAGAGCGCACCACCGATGACGCCGAGGAGCAGCATGAGCGGCAGTACCCAGAAGCCGGCCTCCGTGCCGTGGGTTTTCAGCGCGAGCCAGCTGCCGAGCACGGCGCCGATGACGTATTGGCCCTCGGCGCCGATGTTCCAGAGATTGGCGCGAAAGCAGTAGGAGAGACCGATGGCGATGAGCGCCAGCGGCGTTGCCTTGACGACGAGCTCCTGCAGCGACCAGGGATCGCTGAGTGGCTGAAGCACATAGACGTCGAAGGCCGCAATGGGCGAGCGCCCCATCAGCCAGATGACGAAGCCGGCGATGAGGAACGCGGTGATGAAAGCGGTAACCGGCGCAAGCGCGCGCATCGCGGGCGAGACATGGGGGCGGGGCGTCAGCTCAAACCGCATGGACGCCTCCGGAAGCTTGCGCAACGCCTAGCATTTCAAGGCCCACGGCCTCCTTGGTCCATTCGCCGATGGGTCTGAGCGGGCTCAAATGCCCCTGGTGGATCACCGCCATCCGGTCCGCCACCTCGAACAGCTCGTCGAGGTCCTGGCTCACGACCACGACGGCACTGCCCTGCCGGGCGAGATCGACGAGAGCCTGACGGATGAGACGGGCGGCGCCGGCATCGACGCCCCAGGTCGGCTGGTCGACGACGATCAGCTTCGGCTTGCGGATGATCTCGCGGCCGATCACGAATTTCTGCAGGTTGCCGCCGGAGAGTTTTCGCGCCTGTGGGTCGCCTTCGGGCGTGCGCACGTCGAAACTCTGGACGATCGAGCGGGCGAGCCGCTTGGCCGCGTTGAGCAGGATGAAGCCCGAGCGGCTCACTTCCGCGGCCGCGTGGGATATCAGGGTGTTTTCGCTCAAGCGATGGGTCGGCGCGGCTGCGTGGCCCAGGCGCTCCTCGGGCACGAAGGCAGCACCCAGCCGGCGCCTTGCATCGATACCCGCAGTCCCGGACGGCCGTCCCGCGATGACGACGGCATCCGGCCGATCCGCCAGGCGCTCGCCGGAGAGCGCAGCGAAAAGCTCGGTCTGGCCGTTGCCGGCAATGCCCGCGATGCCGACGACCTCGCCCGCCCTGGCCGTGAGGTTGATATCACGCAGCGCCTGGCCGTGCAGCCCGGCGGGCGACATGGAAAGAGCCGCGACCCTGAGCATCTCGCCTTCCGGGTGGTGCGGCGCATCGGTGCGGATCTCGCCGACCTCGCTGCCGACCATGAGAGCTGCGATCTCGCGGGCGCTGCTGGCGCGGGGGTCGATGGTGGAGACCACGCGCCCGGCGCGCAGGATCGTGGCGCGGCGGCAGAGACGGCGCACCTCCTCCAGCTTGTGGGAGATGTAGAGGATCGAGCAGCCCTCGGCCGAGAGCCGGTCGAGCGTCGTGAACAGATGCTCGGCCTCCTGCGGCGTGAGCACGGAGGTCGGCTCGTCGAGGATCAGCAGGCGCGGGTTCTGGAGAAGGCAGCGGACGATCTCAATGCGCTGCCGCTCGCCCGCCGACAGGGTCCAGACCGCCCGGTCGGCATCGAGCGCCAGACCGTAGGTATGGCTGATCTCACCAAGCTTGCTGCGGACGGTCGAGAGGTTCCAGTCGCCGGAGAGCGCGACCGCGATGTTCTCGGCCACCGTCAGCTCGTCGAAGAGCGAGAAGTGCTGGAACACCATCCCGAGGCCGAGATTTCGCGCCTCGACCGGAGAGGCGATGGACACGGGGCGCCCTTCCCAGCGGATCTCGCCGGCGCTCGGCTCAATGACGCCGTAGAGGATCTTCACCAGCGTCGACTTGCCGGCTCCGTTCTCTCCGAGAAGCGCGTGGATCTCTCCCGGCTCGATCGAAAGATCGATCCCGTCATTGGCGAGAAGGTCGCCATAGCGCTTGCTGATCCCTTTAAGCTCGACGAGGGGCGGCCCCGAGGATGATAGGTCTGCCTTCACACAAGCGTCTCTGACTTAAGGGTTGCAGCCGGGTAGGAATATGCACATGGATGACGGCCCGTACGGAACTTGGCAAGTAATCTTGGCAAGTGCCGCCCGGTTCGCCCTCCCCTATGGATCGATCATAGGGAGGCGGTGCGCCGGTCGGCAATGGCGAATCCGTGCTTTACTGTGAGTCTGCGAACCGTCCACAACCTGATGGTGAAAGCCCCGTGAGCGAAAGGACCTATAACATTGCCGTGGTCGGTGCCGGAGCCGTGGGCCTGAGCGCCGCGCTCGCCTTCGCCCGCGACGGCTTCGACACGGTGCTCGTCGGCGGTCTCGATACACGCCGCGACGGTCGGACGGTTGCGCTCCTCAACGGTTCGGTGCGCTTCCTGGAAGCGCTCGGGGCCTGGCCGGAACTCGTCAGGAACGCGGCGCCGCTCGAAACGATGCGCATCGTCGACGATACGGGCAGCCTGTTCCGGCCGCCGCCGGCCGCGTTCCGGGCCGGAGAGATCGGCCTCGACGCCTTCGGCTGGAACATCGAGAACGTCACGCTCGTCGAAACCCTCGCCGAGGCGGCGCGGGCTTGCGCGAAACTGACACTCGTGCCGGCCTTCGCGACCGGCTTCGAAACCGACGGGAAGGGCGCAACCCTGACCCTTGCCGACGGCAAGACGCTCAAAGCGAGCCTCGTAGTCGCCGGGGACGGACGCAATTCCAAGCTGCGCCAGATCGCCGGGATCGAAACCCAGACGTGGTCCTACCCGCAATCTGCGGTCACGGTCATCCTGGCCCATGACCGGGAGCATCGCGAGACCTCGACCGAGTTCCACACCCGCCACGGTCCGTTCACCCTGGTACCCCTGCCCGGCCGCCGCTCGAGCCTCGTCTGGGTGACGAGCAAGAGCGAGGCGGAACGGCTGTCGCAGCTCGATGACGGGGCATTGGCGCTCGCCATCGAGCGGCAGGCGCAATCGCACCTGGGAGCCATGCGCATCGACGGACCGCGCGGGCTCGTGCCCATGAGCGGATTATCGGTCAACCGCTACCGGGCGCAGCATCTCGCCCTCGTCGGCGAGGCGGCGCATGTTTTCCCGCCCATCGGCGCGCAGGGCCTCAATCTCGGCTTCCGGGATGTCGCGTCCTTGCGGGACGCGGTGGTGGATGGGCGCGACGAGGGCCACGATCCGGGATCGGACGAGACCCTGGACCGCTACCAGCGCAACCGCGATCTCGATGTCCGCCTGCGCACTGCCGCCGTGGACGGGCTGAACCGAACCCTGCTGACCGGCATGCTCCCCACGGACTTCCTGCGCGGAGCGGGCCTTCTGGCGCTCAGCAATATCGGCCCCCTGCGCCGGATCGTCATGCGCGAAGGCGTCCTCCCGCGCTTCAGCGTGCCTCGACTGATGCGGGGTCATTCGCCTGTTTAAAGGCAATGACGTCGTCACTGTCATCCCGGGGCCGCGAAGCGGAACCCGGGATCCATAAACACGACGTCTCAAGAATGGGCAGGCAGCATCCCGCTTTGTTCGTCACAGTTAGCGGTTATGGATTCCGGGCTCGACTATGGCCGCCCCGGAATGACAGTGGATAGCAAGTTCTCAGGCGCAGGCTTCAGCTCTCACGGAAAAAGATCGTAAGGCAACGCGCCGGTCTTGGTGGTGAGATAGAGAATTCCCGTCAGCGTGAACATCGAGACCAGCGTGCCGATGAGGATGCAGGCGGAGGCGCGCTCCACGCCCACATTGTACTGCGTCGAGATGACGAAGATGTTCAGGGCCGGCGGCAGCGCCGCCATGATCATGGCGGCATAGGTCCAGGCCGGTCCGAAATCGCCCACGGCCGAAAGCACGACCCATACCAGGAGCGGGTGCAGGATCAGCTTGATGAAGACGAGGATCGGCACTTCGCCGGGCATCTGCCGCATGGGCCGCAGAGCCACCGTCACGCCGAGGATGAACAGGGCACAGGGCGCCGCCGCTCCGGCGAGCCAGGTCACGATCTGATCGATGGATTGCGGCAGCTGGAGATGCAGGTAGCTTGCCGCGATGCCTGCGGCCGTCGCCACGTTGAAGGGATGCGTCAGGACCCGCCAGACGATCCGGCGGATCGTCGCCGGCAGGCTGAGCTTGTCGAGGCCCGCCATCGACATCAGCAGCGGCACGACCGAGAACAGGAACAGGTTGTCGAAGACGAAGATCAGGACGACCGGGGCACTGGCAGCGGCGCCGATCGCCGCGAGAATGAGCGGCGGTCCCATATAGCCGATATTGGAATAGGATCCGGCCACGCCCTGCACCACCGATTGAGCCATGTCCCGGGTGTAGCGCCAGCCGGTGACGAAGGAGAGCGTAAAGGCGCAGAAGGTCGAGAAGGTGGTGGCGGCGATGAAGGGCCAGTTGGCCAGCTCATCCAGGGGTTTGTCGGCGATGAGACGGTAGAACAGGCACGGCAGCGCCACGTAGATCAGGAAGAACTGCATCCAGGCAAGCCCAGCCTCGGGCTGCTTCACCACCCTGCCGCAGAAGAAGCCGAGCCCGATCAGGCCGAAGAAGGGGACGAGCAAATTGAACAGCCCGATCAGATCGGACATCGGCGTCTCCAAATGGAAGGAATTGGCAGGCCTGAAATGACAGTTTCTTCTGGCAAGGTTCCAACCTTGCGACAATCCCATCTTTCGGAAGGCCAGCTTTCCCGGAACGCAGGGCTCGGGCGGGGGAAGCGCCCTGCTCTCCTTATCGTGAGAAACGCCGATTTGGAGATTCCCGCCAGGATCTCTATATGAAGATCAAGGAGTTAAGACCATGAAAGCGAGTTTAGCCAAATTCGCGATCGGCCAAGTGGTGCGGCACCGGGTGTTCGAGTTCAGGGGGCTGATCTTCGATGTCGATCCCGAATTCGACAACACCGAGGAATGGTGGCTGTCGATTCCCGAGGAGGTCCGGCCCCGCAAGGATCAGCCCTTCTATCACCTCTTCGCCGAAAACGCGGAAACCGAGTACATCGCCTACGTCTCCGAGCAGAACCTTCTGCCGGATCATTCCGGCGAGCCCCTTCGCAATCCGATGATCACGGAACTGTTCACGCAGGAGAAGAACGGCGTCTATCGCGCCAAGCCGAGCCTGGCGCACTGATTTCCTTGCCTTTGTCGAAAACGAAAAACGCCGGGCATCGAGCCCGGCGTTTTTGTTGGTCCGATAATCCCACCTTACGGCTTGGGAGCGGCCGGAGCTGCAGCGCCAGGAACTGCGCCAGGAGCGGCGACGCCGGGGGGAGCAGCGCCTGCGCCGCTGTTCAGCATCTTCTGGCGCATCTCTTCGCTCTTCTTCTGCAGCTCTTCCTGGAGCTTCTTCTGCTGCTCTTCGAGCACCTTCGGATCGATCGGCGGACCGTCGAAGGCCTTGCCGAAGCCTGCCGCCGGAACGGCGAAGGTGATCTCGCGGCCCATCTGGTTCTGGACGCTGACGTTCAGGTTGGCGCCCTTCTTAACGGCGGCGATGAAGTCGTCCTTCACCTGAGCCTCGGCGAAGCAGCCGTTGGGCAGGCACATGACATAGCGGCCGGGGGTCGCCTGACCCTGGTCGACGGCGAAGCGCAGGCCGGGCTGCAGCAGCAGGCCGAGCGGCATCACGAAGCGGACGACCTTCTGCGGCTGCTGGCCTTTCACGTCATAGACGGCGAGCGCCAGGACCGGCTGGCCCTGATCCGAGACGAAGTCGCGGGTGGTGTAGCAGATCTCGGTGTTGGTGTTCTGGTCCTTGCCGCAGACCTTCGTCCATTCCGGCTGGGACGGCTCGGCCTTCACCTGCACGACCGTGGGGCCGGCACCCTGCTGCGCCGGAGCAGCGCCCGGAGCAGGCTGCTGCGGGGCCGGAGCGGCAGGACGGGCCGGCTGGGCCGCCGGGCGCTGGGCCGGAGCGGTCTGAGCCAGAACGGGTGCGCTCACCAGAAGAGCCAGGGCGGTCGCCAGGCTACGGGTCCCCCTCAGGCTCGCGAAGCGTGTCGCGAAAGACATATGTTTGATCCTCTCAGTCGAAAGACCGGCTTTCGAATAGGCCGTTTATCCGGCGCGTTCTTAACCTATGATGACGTGGTCAAATCCTTGCCGAATGTGGCGAAGACAAGACGTGTGGCGCTCCTTTAACCTTTCGCGTGGTAGGTTTCCAGTCACCTCGGGCAATTTTCTGTACAACATTGCCCCCATCCATGCAGTCTCGTATCGGGAGCATCATGGGCCGCTGGCTTATACGGAAACTGCTGTTTTGTGCTGCCCTCGTCCTGTCCGGCCACGGCTTCGCTTTCGCCGGGGAAGCGGAGATGCTGCGGCATGGCATCGCGATGCATGGCCAGCCTTCTCTTGCGGCCGATTTCGATCACCTGCCCTATGCGAATCCGCAGGCCCCGAAGGGCGGGCGAATCACGCTGGCGCTCCAGGGCACTTTCGACAGCCTCAACCCGCTGATCGTGCTAGGCGTCGCGCCGGACGTGGTGCCGCGTTACGTGCTCCAGAGCCTGATGATGCGCTCGACCGACGAGCCGTTCACCATCTATGGTCTGGTGGCCCGCTCGATCGAGATGCCGGAGGATCGGAGTTCGATAACCTTCCATCTCGATCCGCGTGCCCGCTTCTCCGATGGGCACCCGCTGACCGCCGAGGACGTGCGCTTCTCGTTCGAGATGCTGAAGAAGCACGGCAAGCCGTTTCACCGCTCGAGCTTCGGGCAGGTCAAGGCCGTCGAGATTCTCGATCCGCACCGCATCCGGTTCGACCTGACAGGGTCCAATGACCGGGAACTGCCGCTGATCATCGGAACGATGGCGATCTTTCCGGCGCATGCCACGAATCCTGAGACCTTCGACAAGACGTCTCTCGCTCCGCCCATCGGCTCCGGCCCCTACGCCTTGACCGAGGTGCGGCCGGGTGAACGCGTGGTGCTGAAGCGCCGCAAGGATTACTGGGGCGAAGATCTGCCGATCACCCGCGGCCTCTATAACTTCGACGAGATCCGCTACGATTTCTATCGCGATGCCAACAGCTTGTTCGAGGCCTTTAAGGCAGGGCTTTATGACTTCAGGATCGAGGGCGATCCCGGACAATGGGCGACGGGCTACGACATCCCGGCGGTCAGGAGCGGCCGTATCGTCCGGGAGACCATGACGACCCTGCTGCCCAAGGGAATGAACGGCTTCGTCTTCAACACGCGAAAGCCCCTCTTTGCGGACATTCGTGTGCGCGAAGCCCTGACCTATCTGTTCGACTTCGATTGGGTGAACCGGAACCTTTATTTCAGCCAGCTGACCCGATCGAACAGCTACTTCTCCGGCTCGGACCTCGCTTCCGCCGGCAGGCCCGCGGACGGACGGGAGCATGCCCTGCTCGCTCCGTTCCCCGATGCCGTCCGTCCGGACATCCTCGACGGCCGTTGGGAGCCTCCGGCAGGCGATGGATCAGGCAGGGACCGGGAGATGGCCCGCCGTGCCCTTGCCCTGCTGTCTGAGGCCGGCTGGGTGCTCGAGAACGACGTGCTTCGCAAGAAGGGGACCGGTGACGCCTTCGCTTTCGAGATGCTGGCAAATTCGCGCCAGCAGGAACGGCTCGCGCTCAATTTTTCCCAATCCCTGAGCCGGATCGGCATCCAGGCACGGGTGCGTCTCGTCGACGATGTGCAGTATTGGCGCCGACTCGCCCGTTTCGAGTTCGACATGGTGCAGTGGCTCTGGCCGGGGACGCCGTCCCCCGGCAACGAACAACGCAATCGTTGGGGCTCGACTGCGGCGCAAAGGGGTGGGTCGCTCAACCACGCCGGGATTACCTCACCCGCTGTCGACCGGCTCATCGACGCCCTTCTGGAAGCGAGAAGCCGGGAAGATTTCGTCTCTTCCGTTCGCGCCCTCGATCGCGCGCTGTTATCAGGCTTCTATGTTGTGCCGCTGTTTTATCTGAAAGATCAATGGCTTGCCTATAGCAGCGAGTTGAGGCGCCCGGAGAAGACGCCGCTCATGGGCACGAACATCGATACGTGGTGGAAGCAGCAGCCGTAAGGGCGGACCCCCGGCCCCGACCTGATATTGTTGAGCTTCCGTTCATGTAGCGCGTGAAACTAATGCTCTGCTTCGACGTTGGTGAACACCTCCTGTCTCACTGTCGCGTCTTACTGCAGGGTATCGCCATGAACGGAATGCCGAAGGTCCTCGTCGTCGACAACGGCGAGCGTGCTCCCGATAGCGCTCTATCCGCAGAGCTTGCCGGCATGGGGTACGCGAGCGTCACGACGCCCTTCGAGGCTGCCGATGATGTCCTGGCCCTGATTCCGAGTCCGGCGGCGGTGGTGCTGCACATGCCGCACCAGGCCGGTTGGGCGGAGCGCCGGCGCTTCCTCGACCTCGCCCGCCGTCTGCGCAAGAATTTGGCCGATCGCGACACCCCGGTCATCATCACCGGCGGCATCGCCGGAGCTGCCACCATGCTGCAGAACGAGCTTAGCGTGCGGGCAGTCGCAGCGCCCGAATTCTAGCCCCGCAGGAGCGCGAAGGCCCCTTCTTCCGTCTGAGCCTGATCTTCATCTGTCCTGAAGAAGGCGGCCGTGCGCGCGCTTCCCATTTTCATATCCCGATAGGCGGCGATAGTACTCCCCGGCCCGCCTCCCGTATGTCCCGCGACCCCGATACCGCCGGTCGTCTCTCCCGTCATGACGCCGAGCCCGTATCCCGGAATCGCCCAGGGTCGCTCGGGCAAAGGGCCCGGAACCACGAACGGCGTCAGCATTTCCCGCTTCAGATCGGACGGCAGCAGGTCACCGCCCAGAAGCCGGTCGAGCAGCAGAGCCGCGTCCTCGACAGGACCCACCAGCAGCCCGTGATAAACCCAGCCGGGATGATATCCCTCGGCGCTTCCCATGGTCACCGTTTCAAGATCCGCTCTTGTCCGCGCTACGCGGGCGCCTGCGATCCCGAGCGGTTTCAGCACGAGGCGCTGCAAGGCCTCGCCAAGCTCGGCATCGGCGGTGGCTTCGATCAGCCGAGCGACAAACAGATAGCCGATATTGGAATAGTCCCACCCCTCGCCTGCGGGGTAGCGAAGGCGGCCGGCATCGAGCCGGTCGAGCAGCTCGGGCACCGGCCAGGGATCATCGCCGCGATCCACGGCCTCATGGTAGGCGCGAAAGCCGCCGTAATTCGTCAGCCCGGACCGGTGCTGCAGCAGGTGGCGCAGGGTGTAGGGCTTGCCCGGAAGCGGCTTGTCCAAACCGAGCAGTTCGCCGCGCACGAGCGCCAGAGCAGCTGCGGCAAGAACGGTCTTGGTAAAGCTCCACCAGGGTACGATCCTCCGGGAATCCTGCGCATCGACCACGCGCCCTTCGTCGATCAGGGCCCAGGCTTCGACCATCAGGCGGCCTTCTTCTCCGCGATTCGCACGAGACTGCGCAGAATCGTCGCCGAGGCCTTGAGGCGCTCATCCGGCGTTTCGACGTCGCGGACGAAGACGATCTTCATGTCCGGACGCACCTTCGCGAAGGAGGCCTGCTCGGTGACGTAGGAGATGAGCCCCGTCGGATTGGCGAAGGAATTGTCGCGGAAGGAGACGATGATGCCCTTCGGCCCGCCATCCACCTTCTCCACATTTGCACGGCGGCACAGCACCTTGATCGCCATGATCTTGAGAAGCTGATCGACCTCCGACGGCACCGGCCCGAACCGGTCGACGAGCTCCGCCCGGAAGGCATCGATCTCCTGGTCCGTCTCGAAGGTCGAAAGCCGCCGATAGAGGCCGAGCCGCAGTTGCAGGTCGGCGATGTAGCTCTCCGGAATCATGACCGGAGCGCCGACCGCGATGGTGGGCGACCACTGATCCTCCGTCGGCTCCTCGATCCCGGCCTTGAGCTGCGCCACCGCCTCTTCCAGCATCTGCTGATAAAGCTCGTAACCAACCTCCTTGATGTGGCCGGATTGCTCGTCGCCCAAGAGGTTGCCTGCGCCGCGGATGTCGAGATCGTGGGAGGCGAGCTGGAAGCCTGCTCCCAGCGTGTCGAGGGTCTGCAGCACCTTCAGGCGCCGCTCGGCCTGAACCGTCAGCGACTTGTTGGCCGGCACCGAGAACAGGGCATAGGCGCGGGTCTTGGAACGCCCGACGCGGCCGCGCAGCTGATAGAGCTGCGACAGGCCGAACATGTCGGCGCGATGGACGATGAGCGTGTTGGCGGTCGGGATATCGAGGCCGGATTCCACGATGGTGGTGGAGAGAAGGATGTCGTACTTGCCCTCGTAGAAGGCCGTCATGACGTCCTCGAGCTGGCCCGCCGCCATCTGGCCGTGCGCGACAGCCACCTTCGCCTCCGGCACTTCCTTGTCGAGGAAGGCCTTCACGTCGCCGAGATCGTCGAGGCGCGGCACCACGTAGAAAGCCTGCCCGCCCCTGTAGCGCTCGCGCAGCAGAGCCTCGCGGATGAGCAGCGGGTCGAACGGCGTGATGAAGGTGCGCACCGCGAGACGATCCACGGGTGGCGTCGTGATCAGCGACAACTCGCGCACGCCTGTGAGCGCCAGCTGCAGGGTGCGCGGGATCGGCGTCGCCGACAGGGTCAGCACGTGAACCTCGGCGCGCAGCTCCTTCAGCCGCTCCTTGTGGGAAACGCCGAAATGCTGTTCCTCATCGACAATGATGAGGCCGAGATCCTTGAACTTGATCGTCTTGCCGAGCAGGGCATGGGTGCCGATGACGATGTCGACCGACCCGTTCGCCAAGCCCTCCTTGGTCTTCTTCATCTCGGCCGCGGGCACGAAGCGGGAGGCCTGGGCGATGTTGAGCGGCAGGCCGCGGAAACGGTCGCAGAAGGTCCTGTAATGCTGGCGCGACAGCAGCGTCGTCGGCACCACGACCGCGACCTGCTTGCCGCCCATGGCCGCGACGAAAGCGGCACGCAGCGCCACTTCCGTCTTGCCGAAGCCGACATCGCCGCAAACGAGACGATCCATCGGACGTCCTGAGGCCATGTCGTCGAGCACCGCCTCGATGGCGTTGAGCTGGTCCTCTGTCTCGTCATAGGGGAAGCGCGAGGCGAACTCGTCGTAGAGCCCCTCCGGCGGCGTCAGGCGCGGAGCGTCCTTGAGGATGCGCGCAGCCGCGATCTTCATGAGCGCGCCTGCCATCTCGCGGATGCGCTGCTTCATGCGCGCCTTGCGCGCCTGCCAGGCTCCGCCACCGAGCTTGTCGAGCTGGACCTCCGTCTCTTCCGACCCGTAACGGGTCAGAAGCTCGATGTTCTCCACCGGCAGGAACAGGCGGTCGCCGCCGGCATAATGCAGTTCGAGGCAGTCATGCGGCGCGCCCGCCGCCTCGATGGTCTTCAGCCCCTCGAAGCGCCCGATGCCGTGGTCGACATGCACCACGAGATCGCCTGGCGTGAGCGCCGCGACCTCAGTGAGGAAATCCTGCGGCCGCTTGGACTTGCGCTTCTGGCGCACGAGGCGGTCGCCGAGAATATCCTGCTCGCTGATGACGGCGAGATCTGCGGTCTCGAAACCCGATTCCAATGGCCAGATGCCGACCGGGATTTCGTTTCGCGGATAGGCCAGCGCATCCGAGAAGCGCGCGATCGGCTTGGTCTGGCGCAGGTCGTGATCCTGCAGCACATGGGACAGCCGCTCGCGCGAGCCTTCGGTCCAGGCGCCGAGCATCACGCGCTTCTTGGTGGCCTGCAGATCGCGGATATGGCGAATCACCGCTTCGAACACGTTGGCGTTGTCGTCCGCCCTTTCGGCGATGAAGTTGCGGCCCTGGCGCGCCTCGCAATCGATGACGAGCCGTCCCGGCAATTCGGGGATCGCAAAGGGCGTCAGGCGTGCGAGCGGGAGTTTCGCGGTGCGCTCGGACCATTCCTCCGGCTTGAAATACAGGGCGTCAGGCGGCAGCGGGCGATAGGGCGCGACGCCTGGCTGGTTCTGCCCCATCGTCTCGCGGCGGGCGTCGTAATAATCCTTCACCTGGGAGAGGCGCTCGGCGACGGCATCGTCGGCCAGCGTGTCGAACACCACCGGGATGCCGGGTAGGTAGTCGAACAGCGTGTCCAGATGGTCGTGGAAGAGCGGCATCCAGTGTTCAAGACCGGGATAGCGCCGGCCCTCGCTGATCGCCTCGTAGAGCCGGTCGTCGCGGGTGGGCGCGCCGAAGGCCGCCACATAGGCCTGCCGAAAGCGCTTGATGCTCTCTGTGGTGAGTTGAACCTCGCTCATGGGCACGAGATCGAGGGAGCGCAGGGTGCCGACCGTGCGCTGGGTCTCCGGATCGAAGGCGCGGATCGATTCGAGCGCGTCACCGAAGAAGTCGAGGCGGACCGGATTGGGCAGGCCTGCGGGGAAGAGATCGATGATGCCGCCGCGCACCGCATATTCGCCCGTGTCCCGCACAGTGCCGGTGCGCAGGAAGCCGTTGGCCTCCAGCCAGCCGATCAGCTGGGTCGTATCGACCACGTTGCCGGGCGCGGCCGAAAAGGTTTCCGCAGCGATGCGGGCCTTCGGCGGCACCCGCTGAACGAGTGCGTTCACCGTGGTCGAGAGGATGCGCGGTTTGTCCTCGGAGGTCTTGGAGCGGGCGAGCCGGGCCAGGGTCGTCATGCGCTGCGCGGTGATCGCGGTGTTGGGCGACACACGGTCGTACGGCTGGCAATCCCAGGCCGGGAAGGTCAGGATCTCGATCTCGGGCGCGATGAAGGCGAGGCTGCTGGCGAAGTTCTGCTGCCGCTGCCCGTCGCGCGCCACGTGAACCAGAACGGCAGGGCCCTCCACCTGTCCGGAGAGGCCGCGCGCGAGATCGGCGACGGCAAGCGCGTCGAAGCCGTCGGGCACCCCGGACAGCGTCAGGCTTTGGCCCTTCTTCAGGGCATCGAGGGCACGGGTCAGGGCTGGCTTCATAGCGGATTATCGGATCGTAGATAACAAGAACGCGGGCTGGCGGGACCGGTTCGTTGGATGAGGGAAAGGTTTTCGCTTGTCATTCCCGGCCGGAGCGCAGCGGAGGGGAAGGGAATCCATACCGCTGTGCCTGATCGTGGATCCCCTTCCCGGCCTACGGCCGCCGGGGATGACAAGGTGGCGTCAGCTGTGGATCGGCGAGGTATGCGTATGAAACACCTTGAGGCGCCGGAACAGGGGCGTGTCGTAGTTCTGCGGCGTTACAATCTCGCCCGTGATCCAGCCGAGCAGATCCCGGTCGGTCACCTCGATCAGGCGCTCGAACTCGGCGAGATCCTCCTCGGAAAGCTCCCCGATCTCCGCATCGGCGAAACGGCCCATGATCAGGTCCATCTCCCGCATGCCCCGGTGCCAGGCGCGATACAGGATCTGCCTGCGGCGGGTGTCGAGGCCGGCGCTGCTGCGTGTGGTTCCGCTCATGGCGTTGCTCCGATCTGATAAGATTGCGTCGCCTCAGGGCGGCTTGGCCGCTATATAACCATCTCCCTTCGACTTGCTACCCAATTGAATGTCATTGCGTCCTTCCATTCTCGATCCATTGTTCGCCCCGGCCACCTCCCTGCCCGGCGTGGGGCCGAAGATCGCCCCCCTCCTCGACCGGCTCCTCGGCGAGCCCGGCAAGCCTGCGCGCGTCGCGGATCTGCTCTTCCACGTCCCGACCAGCGGCATCTCCCGGGAGATGAAGGGCTCGGTGGCCGACGCTCCCGTGGGCGAACCCGTGACGCTCTCCGTCACCGTCGTCGCCCACCGTGCTCCACCGCCGGGCCGCCGCGCGCCGTATCGGATCCTCGTGGAGGACGAGACGGGAGACGTGACCCTGATCTTCTTCAATGGCCAGAAGGCCCGCCTGGAGAAGGTCCTGCCCGTGGGCGAGCGCCGCTACGTTTCCGGCAAGATCGAATTGTGGGACGGCCGGCGCCAGATGGTCCATCCCGACCGGATTCTCGACGAGCGTAGCATCGCGGACCTGCCGGCTGTGGAAGCCGTGTACGGCCTCACCGAAGGTCTCTCATCGCGCATGGTCGGCCGCTATATCGGCGCAGCGCTCGACAAGGTCCCCCACCTGCCCGAATGGCAGGACCAGGCCTGGCTCGGCCGCAACGCCCTGCCCGATTTCCGGCAGGCGCTCCTCGGCCTCCATAGACCGGACAATGCGGCGCAGCTTTCCGAGGACGCCTTCGCCAAATCGACTCCGCGCAGGCGTCTCGCCTATGACGAGCTGCTCGCCTCCCAGCTTGCCCTTGCCCTCGTGCGAAGCCGGATGCGGCGGCTGCCGGGTCGCGTGAATGCCGGCGACGGGCATCTGGTCGAGCGCCTGAAGCGCGCCCTGCCCTTCGGGCTCACCGCCTCCCAGGTGCAGGCCATCGAGGACATCCGGCGCGACCTCGTCTCCGACAAGAAGATGCTGCGCCTGCTCCAGGGCGATGTGGGCTCGGGCAAGACGGTGGTGGGCCTGCTCACCATGGCGAGCGCCATCGAGGCCGGCCGTCAGGCCGCCATGATGGCACCGACAGAAATTCTCGCCCGCCAGCATTACGAGCGTCTCGCTCCCATGGCCGGGCAGGCCGGGCTGACCATCGCCTTATTGACGGGACGCGAGAAGGGCGTCGCGCGGAGAACCATTCTCGCCGGGCTCGCCGACGGCAGCATCCAGATCGCGGTCGGCACCCATGCCCTGTTCCAGGAGGGCGTCGCGTTCCAGGATCTCGGTGTTGCGGTGGTGGACGAGCAGCATCGCTTCGGCGTGCACCAGCGCTTGGCCCTCGGCTCGAAGGGCGAGGCTGTCGACATCCTGGTCATGACCGCAACCCCAATCCCGCGGACGCTCGCGCTCACCTATTTCGGCGACATGGACGTCTCCGTGCTGAGCGAGAAGCCCGCCGGCCGCAAGCCCATCGGAACCAAGCTCATCTCCATCGACCGTCTCGACGAGGTCGTCGGCGGCATAGGACGGGCCATCGCCAACGGCGATCAGGTCTACTGGGTCTGCCCGCTTGTGGGCGAATCGGAATCCATCGATCTCGCCGCCGCCGAGGAGCGGTTCGAGATGCTGAAAAGCCTCTTCGGCGATCAGGTCGGCCTCGTGCACGGCAAGATGGCCGGCAAGGACAAGGACGCCGCCATGGAGCGATTCTCCGGCGGCGAGACCAAGGTTCTGGTCTCCACCACGGTGATCGAGGTCGGCGTCGACGTGCCGAACGCCACCGTCATGGTGATCGAGCATGCCGAGCGCTTCGGCCTCGCGCAGCTCCACCAGCTGCGCGGACGCATCGGGCGCGGCTCGAAATCCTCGACCTGCCTGCTGGTGTACAAGGGGCCGCTCGGACAGGTTGCCCAGGCCCGGCTCGAAATGATGCGCCAGACCGAGGACGGCTTTCGCATCGCGGAGGAGGATCTGCGCCTGCGGGGCGAAGGCGAAGTGCTGGGCACCCGCCAATCCGGCACGCCCGGCTTCAAGCTCGCCCGTCTCGAGGCGGATGGCGACCTGCTCGGCGCTGCTCGGGACGACGCCCGCCTGATCGTGGATCGCGACCCGGATCTCGTGAGCGAGCGTGGTCAGGCGCTAAGGGTGCTGCTCTACCTGTTCGAGCGGGATTCCGCCATCAGGCTGCTGCGGGCGGGGTAGCAACGCCCTGTCATTCCGGGGCCGCGCAGCGGAGCCCGGAATGACAGGGCGTTGCAGTCGAACTCACTCCACCGTCACGGATTTCGCGAGATTGCGCGGCTGGTCCACGTCCTTACCCATGAAGACGGCTGTGTGATAAGCGAGCAGCTGGATCGGAACCGCGTTGAGGATCGGCGCCACGATGGGATGGACCGACGGCATCACGATGGTGGCCATCGTGTCGAGACCGGCTTCCAGCGCGCCGCGCTCGTCCGTGATGAGGATGATGCGGCCGCCGCGGGCCGCGACCTCCTGCATGTTCGACACGGTCTTCTCGAAGATGCTGTCGTACGGCGCGATGACGATCACCGGCATCGTCTCGTCGATGAGCGCGATGGGGCCGTGCTTGAGCTCGCCCGCCGCATAGCCTTCGGCGTGGATGTAGGAGATTTCCTTGAGCTTCAGGGCCCCTTCCATCGCCAGTGGATAGGATGTGCCGCGCCCGAGATAGAGAACGTCCTTGGCCTTCGAGAGATCGCGGGCCAGGATCTCGATCTGGTGTTCCCGCTTCATCGCCTCGGTCATCTGACCGGGAATGGCGATGAGGGCATTCACCAGCTCCTTCTCATCCTCGACACTCAATGTGCCCCGCGCCCGGCCTGCCGCAATGGCAAGCGACAGCAGCACCGTCAGCTGGCAGGTGAAAGCCTTGGTCGAGGCGACGCCCACCTCGACGCCGGCGAGCGTCTGCGCAATGACGCCGCTCTCGCGCGCCATGGTCGAGGTCGGCACGTTCACCACGGAGAGCGTGTGCTGCTTTTCAGAGGTAGCGTAGCGAAGCGAGGCGAGCGTGTCGGCGGTCTCGCCCGATTGGGAGACGAACAGCGCAAGGCCGCCCGGCTCGAGCGGAGCCTCGCGATAGCGGAATTCGGAAGCCACATCGATCTCGACCGGAATACGGGCGAGGCGCTCGAACCAGTATTTCGAGATCAATCCGGCGAGATAGGCCGTACCGCAGGCCGAGATCGAGATGCGCTTCAGATCCCTGAAATCGAACGGCAATTCGATAGGCAGTTCAACTCGTTCGGAGGTGAAGTTGACATAGTGCGCGAGCGTGCGTCCGACGACTTCCGCCTGCTCGTGGATCTCCTTCGCCATGAAGTGGCGGTAATTGCCCTTGTCCGCTAAGAAGGAGCCGACGGGGATCTTGTGGCGGGTCCGATGCACCGGCTTGCCCGACTCGTCGTGGATATCGGCGCCCCTGTGTGTCAGGATCGCCCAATCGCCATCGTCCAGGTAGGCGACCTCGTCGGTGAACGGCGCCAAGGCCAGCGCGTCGGAGCCGAGATACATCTCGCCTTCCCCGTAGCCGATGGCGAGCGGCGCGCCGTGGCGCGCGCCGATCAGAAGGTCCTCTTCACCCGAGAACAGGAAACCGAGGGCAAAGGCACCGCGCAGGCGTGGTAGGGTCACGGCGACGGCCTCGATCGGCAGGCGGCCCTGGTGGATTTCGTAGGTGACGAGCTGGGCCACAACTTCCGTGTCCGTCTCGGTCTCGAACCGGATGCCCTTGGCCTCGAGACCTGTCTTCAGCTCGCGGAAGTTCTCGATGATGCCGTTATGGACCACCGCCAGCTTGTCGGTGGCATGGGGATGGGCATTGGTCTCGTTCGGCTTGCCGTGGGTCGCCCAACGGGTATGCCCGATGCCGATCACGCCGGATAGGGGCGACTGGGATAGCTTGGTTTCCAGGTTGCGCAGCTTGCCCTCGGCCCGGCGGCGGTCGAGCCGGCCGTCCTCAAGCGTTGCCACACCGGCGGAATCATAGCCGCGATATTCAAGCCGCTTGAGCGCTTCCACAATCTGTGGCGCGACCGGCGTCTTCCCAACAATTCCAACGATTCCGCACATCCCCAGCAACTTCCTTATGCAATGCAGTCAACGCTACGCTTATCGCTTCTCATATAGAGACGCGGCCCCCGGGCGGAATCAACTTGCGTAACCTATTGTGACAGGTGGTGTTATTTCTTCTTCGCGGCGAGGGCCTTTTCCCGGAATTCTATGGCCCAGCCTTCCTTTACAATCTGACGTCCGCGCCCCAGGCCCAAGGCGTCATCTGGTATATCGTCCGTAATAACTGAGCCGGATCCCACGAATGCACCCTTGCCGATGCTGATGGGGGCCACGAGGGCGGAATTCGAGCCGATGAAGGCGCCCTCGCCGATCTGCGTCCGATGCTTGCCGAAGCCGTCGTAGTTGCAGGTGATGGTGCCCGCGCCGATATTGGCCTCGGCCCCGATGCTGGCATCGCCGAGATAGGTCAGGTGGCTGACCTTAGCGCCGGCGCCGAGTTCCGTGTTCTTGATCTCGACGAAGTTGCCAACCTTGGCCTTGGGCCCGATGGAGGCGCCCGGGCGAAGGCGGGCGAAGGGGCCGATGCCGGCGCCGGAGGCGATCCGCGCGCCCTCCAGATGGCTGAAGCTGTGGATGACGACGCCGGCCTCCACGACCACGTCGGGACCAAAGACCACATGCGGCTCCACCACCACATCCTGGCCGAGCCGGGTGTCGTGGCTGAAGAAGACCGTCTCGGGTGCGACGAGGGTCACGCCCGCCGCCATTGCCTCGTGGCGCAGGCGGTCCTGGATCATGCGCTCGGCTGCCGCGAGTTGGGCCCGGTCGTTGATGCCGTGGACCTCCTCTTCCGGGACGACGGCGATGGCCGCCCGGTGCCCGAGATCGCGGGCGATCTCGACGAGGTCCGTCAGGTAGTACTCGCCTTTGGCGTTGTCGTTCTTCACCCGGTCGAGAAGGGCCAGCGCCAGATCGCCCCGGATGGCCATCAGGCCTCCGTTGCAGAGCGTGATCGCCCGCTCCGATTCAGTCGCATCCTTGTGCTCGCGAATGGCCAGAAGCTGGTCGCCGGACGTGATGAAGCGCCCATACCCCGTCGGATCCTTCGCCTCGAAGCCCATCGCGACGACGGCGGCCCCCTCCGCAAGCGGCGCGCGCAGCTTGGCGAAGGTTTCCGGAAGGACGAGCGGCGTATCGCCATACGCGACGATCACGTCGTCCGTCCGTTGCTCCAGAGCCTCCCGCGCGCTCAGAACCGCATGAGCCGTGCCAAGCCGGTCCCTCTGCACGAAGATGCGAGCCTCCGGCAGGGCTTTCTGAGTTTCCTTCGCCACGTCCTCGTGATCGGGTCCGATGACGACGGCGGTGCCCGTGGCGCCGGCCGCTTTCAGGGCCGCGAGCACATGTCCGAGCATGGAGCGGTTGGCGACCTGATGCAGCACTTTCGGCTTGCTGGATTTCATCCGGGTGCCTTCGCCTGCCGCGAGAACGATGGCGAGGCAGCTGCGAGGTGAAGACGGCATGTTGGGATCGGTCGAGGTCATAAAGTTTCAATCCGGTAGCGCAGTGCGCTCGAGCTAGATCCGAAGAGGTATCTCTGCAGACATTTGGTGAGCGATGAGGCGGTTTTCCTGCCTGGGCGTCGTTTACTTCATGCTCACGATTGACGATATGTATAAGACATTCCAACTGTCTGGCTGAAAAGCCTCGTTCACACAAGAGTATCGCCGTGCCGGTTCCGCCAGAGGGCCAGTCCCCCTTTCATCCTCGCCGGCGCGACATGCTGGCTTATATCGGCGCCTCCGTCGCCGGGCTGGCCTACGCGCCGGTTGCCCAAGCTCAAACGACGCAGGCCACGATTGCCGCAAGGATGGGCGAGAAACAACGGTTCGACCCGGCGGTCGTGATCGACATCGCGCGACAGCTCTCCAAGAAGCCGTACGTGGCCACCCCCAACGACCTGCCGGACGTGTTCGGAAACCTGAATCAGGAACAATATTCCGCGATCCGCTATACGCAGCCGCCGATCTGGAGCACGGAGTCCCGCGGCATTTCCGTCGAGCCCCTTCACCGCGGCTTCGTGTTCCGGGATGCGGTCGACCTATACGTCGTCGAGGACGGAGCCGTTCGCCGGATCGCCTATAGTCCATCCCAGTTCGATTTCGGCCGCATCACGTTACCGAACAACATAGCCGATATCGGCTATTCGGGCTTCAAGCTCATCGCCCAGATCGGAAACGGCCGGCCATTCGATTTCGCATTCGTCCAGGGCGGGACTTTCTTTCGCGCCATCGCACGGGGCCAGACCTACGGCGCGATCGCGCGCGCACTGACGCTCAGACCCGCGGAAGCGAGAGGCGAGGAATTCCCGATCTTCCGCGCCTTCTGGCTCGAGCGCCCGGCCGTGGGCAGCAATGCCATCACCGTGCATGGCGTTCTCGATTCGGAATCCACATCCGGTGCCGTCCGGATGACGTTCCGGCCCGGCGACATGACCATCGTCGATGTGGAAACGACGCTCTTCCCTCGCGTCAATCTCGAACATGTGGGTCTCGGCGGAATCGCCTCGACCTATCTTTACGGGCCGAACGACCTCCTCAACTCCGACGACATCCGCCCGGCGGTCTACGAATCCTCCGGACTGCAGATGCTGAACGGCTCGGGCGAATGGCTGTGGCGTCCCCTGCACAATCCGGAAACCCTGCAGATCTCGGCTTTCGTCGACAACTCGCCGCGCGGCTTCGGGCTGCTGCAGCGGGAGCGGTCCTACGAGGCGTTCCAGGACGACGACCTGCGCTTCGAGCGCCGCCCGAGCGTCTGGATCGAGCCCCTCGGCGATTGGGGCCAGGGCAGCGTTCAGCTGCTGGAAATTCCCACGGACGCCGAGATCAACGACAACATCCTCACCTATTGGCGTCCGAAGGCTCCGATGGCGGCGGGATCCGAGGTCCCGGTGGCCTATCGGCAGTACTGGGGCTGGAATTCGCCCGAGCGCCCGCCGCTCGCCATCGTAACCGCCACCCGCTCCGGCCGCGGTACAGGCGGCCGGCGGCGGCGGTTCACCGTTGACTTTACCGGGGATACGTTGGGTGACAATTTGCCGGCGGACCTTAAATCGGTTCTAACCGTTGGCCCCGGAACGTTCCAGAACCTCAAACTTTTGCCATATCCGGAACGAAAAACAGTACGTGTTGCGTTCGAGCTTGACCCGGGCAACGAAAACGCGTGTGAGATGCGCCTGATCCTTGAAGCAGGCGGGAAACCGATTAGCGAGACATGGCTTTATCGTTGGACTCCGTAAGCCCCGACTCGAACCCGAATGTAGCTGCCCTCGAGCGGCCCGCATCCGCTATGCCCCCCGAAAAGCACCTCGACATGCCGACCCAGTCACTCCGGCACTGGTCGAGCGCGGGGGAGCGCAAGCCTGTTCTTCAGCATCCGCGGCTCGGCACCTGGCTCGCCCGGCTCTTCGTGTTCGGCGGTGGATTGCTGCTAACCGCCTACGGCACCTACGAGATGTACCAGGTCGTGTCGGTGAGCCGCACGACGGCCCTCCAGTGGGTGCTGGTCGGATTATTCACGGTCAACTTCTCCTGGATCGCGATTGCCTTCACCAGCGCGCTGCTCGGGTTCCTGGCTCTCCTGAGGCGCCCCGGCCATCGCGGCCCCTTGCCAGCCACCCTGCAGCACCGAACCGCGATCGTCATGCCCGTCTACAACGAGCAGACTGACCGCACCTACGCAGCCCTCGAGGCGATCTACGAGTCGGTCCAGGCGACCGGGCTCGGCGAGCATTTCGATTATTTCATCCTTTCCGATACGACGCATCCGGATGCCTGGATCGCGGAGGAGCGCGCCTTCCTGGCCTTGAGGGAGCGCCTCGGCCCCGGCGCACGGTTCTATTATCGCCATCGGCCGAAGAACCATCACCGCAAGGCCGGCAACATCGCCGACTTCGTGTCGCGCTGGGGCGGGCATTACGAGCACACGCTCGTGCTCGATGCGGACAGCCTCATGACCGGCGACTGCATCGTGCGCCTCGCCGCCGCCATGGAGGCCGATCCCGACGCCGGCATCATCCAGTCGCTGCCGCTCATCATCAACCGCAACACGCTCTTCGCGCGTGTCCAGCAATATGCCGCCCGGGTCACCGGCCCGGTCATCGCCATGGGCCTTGCCGTCTGGATGGGGCGCGACGGCAATTACTGGGGCCACAATGCGATCATCCGCACCAAGGCTTTCGCAGCCCAGGGCGGCCTGCCGGATCTGAAGGGCAAACCGCCCTTCGGCGGCCATATCCTGAGCCACGACTTCGTCGAGGCGGCTCTGCTGCGCCGCGCGGGCTGGTCGGTCTACATGCTGGCCGACCTCCAGGGCTCCTACGAGGAAAGCCCGCCCTCGCTGATCGATCTCTCCGCCCGCGACCGGCGCTGGTGCCAGGGCAATCTCCAGCACATGCGGGTCATCGGCGCCAAGGGCCTCAAGCTTCCGACGCGTCAGCATTTCGCCACCGGCATCATGTCCTATCTGGCCTCGCCGTTCTGGCTGTTCCAGCTGATCGTCGGTATCGCGCTGGTTCTTCAGACCACCTATATCCGGCCGGAATATTTCGCCCGCGACTTCCGCCTCTATCCGATCTGGCCGCGGTTCGACCCCGAGCGAGCCCTCGCCCTGTTCGCGCTCACCATGGGCATCCTGCTCGCGCCGAAAGTCTTCGGGCTCCTGCTGATGCTCATCCGTGGCGACGATCGCCGCGCCTCCGGAGGTGCGATCCGGCTGATCGTTTCATCGACGATCGAAATTATCCTGTCCGCTCTCCTGGCGCCGATCCTGATGCTGATCCAGTCGGGCTCCGTGTTCCAGATCCTGCTCGGACGCGACACGGGCTGGCAGCCGCAGCGCCGCGACGACGGGTCGATCCCCTTCAAGGATATTGTTCGCCGTCACCGCGCGCACACGGTCCTTGGAGCGCTCGCAGGCATCTCCGCCTTCATGATCGCCACGTCCCTGTTCCTTTGGATGTCGCCCACGATCATCGGCCTGCTGCTCGCGATTCCCCTCTCCTGGCTCAGCGGGCAGCTGGGCGCGGGTCTGGCATTAAAGCGTCTCGGACTGCTTCGCACGCCCGAGGAGTATCGGCCGCCGGATATCGCCACCCGCGCCAACGAGCTTCAGGCCCGCAACGCCGGTTTCGGCTTCGACGATGCCGACAGCCTCCGGGCGATCTTTGCCGATCCGATTCTACGGGAGCGCCACGTCGAGATGCTTCCTCAGGCCGCTCCGCGCAAGCGCGGCGTCATCGAGACCGAGCGGGCCCTGGCCGAGGCCAAGATCGTCGATGCCGAGACCGTCGAGGATGCGGTGGAATGGTTGCATAACAAGGAGCGCATGGTCGTGCTCCACGACCGCGCCCTGCTCGACATGCTGGTCAATCTCAAGCCCAAGCCGGCGGAAGCCCAGGCTGCCGAGTAAGGATCTCATCGAAACCGGAGCTTCAGGCCCCGGTTCCCATTTTGGCTGCGGGCGCAGCCCTCTCGCTGTCGCCCGCCACCTCGCTCAGCACCCAATCCCGGAACGCTTCGATCTTGGCGGATCGCCTGCGCGCTTTCGGATAGACCAGCCAATAGCTCCGATCCGTGGTGGCCAGCAGGTCGAAGGGCTTGACGAGCCGCCCTGACGCCAGATCGTCCGGGAAGAAGAACGGGTTGATGAGTGCCACGCCCTGACCTGCAATGGCCGCCATGCCTTCGAACTGCTGCACCCCGAGCGAGTTGTCCGGGCGACGGGATAGATCGACGTCGTGCAACCCTGCCGCAGCGAACCAATCCAGCCACCACGGATCGCTCGGCGAGATGAGCGGCAGTTTGAGAAGGTCGATGGGCTCGCGCAACTCGACATCTTGGAGCAGCTCCGGGCTGCAAACAGGCGTGAACTGATTGGGAAACAGGACATGCGTCTCGAGCCCCGGCCATTCCCCCGTACCGCTCCTGATTCCGATGTCGAACTCGCTCTGCGCGAATTCGACCATCTCGGTCGAAACGGAAATCTGAACCGCAATGTTGGGATGAAGCTGCCGGAAGTGTCCCAGGCGCGGAACGAGCCAATTGGATGCGAAGGTCGAGAGGGTGGTGATCGACAAAACCGTCTGAACCGCTTCCTCGACGCCGGCGAATGCGTTCCGCAAAGCCTCGAGAGCCTCCGTCACGGCCGGCGCAAGCTGTCGTCCCTTCGCCGTTAGCGTCACCTGGCGCGGCAGGCGGATGAAGAGCGGTGCGCCGACCCGATCCTCGAGGATCTTGATCTGATAGCTCACGGCGGCCTGCGTCATCCCGAGTTCCTCGGCCGCGCGGGTAAAGCTCTGATGGCGCGCCGCCGCTTCGAAGACTCTGACGGCGCTCATGGGGGGAAGCTTGGAAGGCAGTTTCGGCATCGTCGATCCATAAGGGCTCCTTATGCCAGCCCATTGGCAATTGCTTTGTCAAGCTCCCCGAGCAGGCGCATCCTCATGACATCACAGAGGGCGGGGACGCCCTCGGCAAACAACCAAGTAGGCTGTCATGAGATACGAAGATGCCCGCCGCCTTAGCGGCGTCGAGAGTGCTTGGATGCGCGTGAAATTCTGGTTCCGGCCCGTTTTCCCGCAGGCGGGGCTGGTCATTTCGGACCTGAGCCACCTCTCGGATCACGAGAGGCGCGATATCGGCCTCCCCGAGCAGGTCCGCTACATGGATGGCGAGCCGGTCCGCTCCCTGGACTGGCACACCCTGAAGGACCGGCGATAAGCACGTTGGTCAGGACGTCAGGCGGCTCGGCTTGAGTTCGCCGCTCTGTTCGAGCAGCGAATGACCGGTCGAGGCGATGTGAGCCTCGATGCGCTTGAGATCGCGCACGATGTCGAGCTGGAGCGTGCTGGTGTCCCCGGCCGCCCGGCCCAACCGCAACTGGTCGAGATGCTTCTGGGTGACCGCGCGTTCGAGATCGCGGAATCGCTCTTTCTCGGAGACGAGCCTGCGGGCGGAGCCGATGTCCTGGAACATGAGCACGGAAGCCGCAAGCTGCAGGTGCTCCAGGAGCTTCCCGTGCATACCGGTGATGTCGTCCAGACTGTCCTTCGGCAGGCGCAGGTGATTCTTGATGCGCTTGGCGGCGAGCTCCATCAGGTTCTTGTCGATGATGTCGCCCACGTGCTCCAGGTTGATGGCGAAGGCGAGAATGTCCGACAGGCGCTTGGCCTCGCCCTCGCTCAGGGCCTCATGGTTGATGGAGCTCAGATAGCGGCGGATCGCGCTGAAGAGCCGGTCCAGCACGTCGTCCGTGCGGCTGACCTGATCGACCCGGCCGATATCGCCCTGCCGGAAGAGATCCTGTGAGCTGCGGAGCATGGAATCGACCGTGTCGACCATGCGCAGGACCTCGCGGGCGGCATTCGACAGGGCGACGGACGGTGTATCGAGCGCGTCCTTGTCGAGATATTGCGGCATGCCGGGATCCGACGCCCGGAGTCTCTCGGGGAAGAGCTTGAGCAGCAGCTCCGCGATCCATGGCAGCGGCAGGATGAAGATGGCCGCGACCGCGACATTGAACAGCGTATGGAAATTCGCCGCCAGACGGGCCGGGTTCGGATCGAAGACCGACATCGCCGACAGGATCGGGTCGATCAGCGGCAGGGCTACGAGGCAGCCCAGGACCCGCATGGCGAGATTGCCGAACGGCACCCGAAGTTTGACGGGATCGCCGCTGGTGCCCTCAAGCAGCGGATTAAGGGAGCTGCCTAGATTGGCGCCGAGCACCATCACCATCGCCGAATGGGCGTCGATCACGCCGGCCGTCGCCAGGGACATGATGAACAGCATCGCGGCGACGCTCGAATGGGCAAGCCACGCAAAGGCCGCCGACAGAAGAACGAGAATGAGCGGATCCGGAGCGATCACCGCGAGAAGGTCCTTGAGAACCTTCGACGATTCGATCGGACGAACCGTCTCGCCGAGGAGATGCAGCGAGAGCAGCATCAGCCCCAGGCCGATGGTCACGCGCCCGAGGTCCTTGACGCGGCTTGTCTTGCCTCTGCGGTAGGCGATGAAGCCGCCGAAGACCAGGGCCGGAAAGATCAGGGAGACGTCGAAGGACAGGACCTGCACGATCAGCGTCGTACCCACATTCGCGCCGAGCATGACGGCCAGGGCCGGCACCATGTCGACAGCACCGCCCGCGGTGAAGGATGACACCATCAGTGCCGTGGCGGTGCTGCTCTGCAGGACCGTCGTAACGCCGACGCCGGCGAGGAAGGCCTGAAGGCGCGTTCTGAGCGCCGTTCCGAGGATCCAGCGCAGATCGCTGCCGAACGCGCGTTGAACCCCACTGTTGACCATGGTGATTCCCCACAGAAGCAGGGCGATTTCACCGAGAAGATGGATCAGGACGGAGGTCGCGGACATTCAATCCTCGGGACTCAATACAATTGCACAATCCTCTTGCTTACCGGCCAATGGGCGGGACGGCAATAAGGGTTGCCGGCTAATAACGGCCATGTGCTGGAATAATCTGCGCAAAATGCCCGGATTCATGCATGGATCGAGGCGCCGGAGGGGACTTTCCGCAGCGGTAGAAAGCGATCTTCGACGCGCCGCTCGCAAGCTTGGCTTAATCCATAGGAATTCACTGCCAACTCCAAAGCTCGCAGAGATTTCGCTTGGAGCGATTTGGCTACTCCTTACGCATGCCGCCATCCCCATAAGGTCGTCTGCTCTTTTCCGCGGCGAGCCGGTACCCATGAAGTCTCCGGCTAAGTTCTAAGGCAGTTCTGCGTTGATGGAAAATATCTCACTGGTAAGTGTGCGAGGACGTGAGATGGGTTTGGACGATCCATTTCCAATCGAGAAATGCTCCGGACGGGTCCGGGGGGCAATCTTGACGGAATTTCATGGGCGCTGCCCGACCATCCGGGAAGTGGCGAGCATTTCCGATGCGCAGTGGCTGACCGTTCCCAATATCGGCCCGACGACCTTGGAGGAGCTGCGCAGCATGGCCACTCCCGTCCCTGACGGTGAGGTGCCATCGCCTGCAACAGGCATACCGGATGGAGAACTGCTCTCGAGACTGAACCGCCTGCAGCGCGAGCTGAACATTCTCGTCGGCGAAATCCGGGCGAGATTCACCTCAGGCGGCTCCAGTCGAAGTCAGCGATAGGTTCGGAGGCCGGCGAGCGGTCAGATCGCGAAAGGAAGAACGGCGCGCGTTCCGGAATGGCGCCGGTCGAATTCGATGGCGGACTGCAGATTGGACGCCATGGCCTTCACGATCTTCGTGCCAAGTCCGCTCCCCTGCACTTCCCCGGTGCCGTTCCACCCGATCCCGTCATCCTCGACCACCAGCGCCGCCTTCGTTCCATCTGACGACAGCGCAACGCGAATCTCGCCGCTCGCGCCCGGGGGATAGGCATACTTGAACGCGTTCGTGACGAGCTCGGTCACGATGACTCCGACGGAAACCGCCCTGTCGGTCGGGATCGAAATGGGTTCCGCCACGAGCGTGATGGTGTGCTCGCGCCCGGCGGCGCGCATCGCGCCTTCCAGTTCCTCGACGAGTCCCTCGAGGTAGGTGTCCATCTCGACGAAACGCACATCGTTCGACGTATAGAGGCGGCGATGGATCTGCGAGATCGCCGTGATGCGGCTCTGTGTTTCCGTCAAAGTATCCCTGGCAACGGTATCGCTGCCGAGTGCCCGCTGCTGCATGGCGACGAGGGAGGCGACGAGCTGCAGGCTGTTGGCGACGCGGTGGTTGACCTCGCGGAGCAGCATCTCCGCCCGCTCGCGCGCCTCGCGCATCTCCCGCTCCGCGGCCTCTTTCTCCCGGCGCAGCCGCTCGGCCGCAAGGGCCTGCTCGGCCGCCGAGCGGAGAAGGTCGAGAAAGACCCCGCCGACATCCTTGATCACATAGTCGACGGCTCCCGCCTTGAGAGCCGCGACGGCGATCCGCCCTTCATCGGCCCCGGTGACGTAGATGACGGGCGGCGGGTCGGTGAGAGTCCTGATTTCGGCAAGAACCTCCAGGCCCTCCTTGCCAGGCATGAAGTGATCGAGTGCGACGATCTCGAAGCGCCCTTCGACAAGCCGGCTGAGTCCTTCGTCCCCGCTCAGGGCGTGGCTGACGTGAAAGCCGTGGCGCGACAGCGTGCGTTCGACGAGGCGGCCCAAGCCGGGATCGTCGTCGATATACAGAAGTCGGATCGATGGGCTCTCAGCGGCGCCTTGGCTCATAGGGTTTCGGGAACCTGGATGACAGAGAGGAACAGTCCCAGCTGCCGGATGGCCTGGGAAAAGGATTCATATTCGACGGGCTTGGTGATGTAGACGTTGGCGCCCAGATCGTAGCACCGCTGAACCTCGCGCTGATCGTCTGTCGTTGTCAGCACCACGACCGGAGCCCGCTTCAGCTTCTCGTCGCCCTTCAACTTGGCGAGGATCTCGACGCCGTTCATATCCGGTAGGTTGAGGTCAAGCAGAACCAGGAAAGGTCCTGCATTGCGCACCTCGTCGCTGAACAGGTGCTCGATGGCGCCGGTGCCGCTGGCGAAAGTACGGATCTCGTTGCAGACGCCCGCGCGACGGATATTCTTCTCGATCAGGCGCGCGTGTCCCTCGTCGTCCTCGACCATGATGATGGTGACAGGGTGCTGCTGGGGCATCAGGCGGCTTCCGAACTCATGCTGGCATATTTTGGCAGGACGACCGTGAAGGTCGAGCCCTCCCCCAGCCGGGACGATACGGAGATCGTCCCGCCGAGCCTTCGCACAAGGGCGCGCACATGTGCAAGCCCGATGCCTTCGCCCTGCTGATCCTGGACGCCGGAGCGTCGGAAAAGATCGAAGACCCGCTCGAAATCCTTGGGATCGATCCCGCGGCCGTTATCCTCGATTTCATAAGCGACATTGGCTCCGAGATCGCGTCCCCGGATCGCGATGCGCCCGGAACGGGAGGGATCCACGTATTTGACCGCATTGTCGATCAGGTTTCCGAAGATCTGCTCGATTGCCAGACGGTCGCCGGTCAGGTCTGGCACCGGCTCGATGGTCAGCTCCGCGCCCCGCTCCTGGAGCTGATGTGCGACGCTCTGGCGCTGAGCCTCGAGCAGCTGCCTCATCCCGATCAACTCGGGCGCCAGGACTCGCCTTCCCTCGCGTGAGAGCTTGAGGATCGCGTTGATCAGCTTGTCCATCTTCACGGTCGAGGACCGGATGAACCCGATGGCCTCGGGAAGATCGGCTTCCACGGCCGTGCGGGTTTCCGCAGAGACCAGATTCGAATCCGTGTCCAGAACCTTGCGATAGAACTGCTCGATCACCGCCTGAGCGCTTTCAAGCTCGCTCGTGAAACCCATGACGTTGACGAGCGGCGCGCGCAGGTCGTGGCTCACGATATAGGCGAAACGCTGGATCTCGTCGTTCGCCGCATCGAGCTCCGCGACCCGCTCCGCCAGGATCGACGCGAGCCGGCCGGTCTCGGCCTCGTTCCGAAGCGCCTGCTCGCGGCTCTCGCGAAGTTCGTCCTGCGCCTGTTTCAGCGCGTGGATATCGGTGCAGCTGCCGTACCAGCGCGTGATCCGGCTTTGTTCATCGCGAACCGGCTGCGCCCGCCCGAGCACCCAGCGATATTCGCCCGAGCGATGACGCAGCCGGTACTCGATATGATACGGCTCTCCCGTCGCCAGGCTGTGGCGCCAGATCTTCCAGGCGCGCGGCTGATCCTCCGGATGGAACATGCCGTTCCAGGCCTCGCCCTCCGTGGACCCATCCGGCACGCCGGTGAATTCGTACCAGCGTTGGTTGTAGTAGTCGTGATAGCCGTCCGGCTGCGTCGCCCAGATCATCTGGTCGATGGAATTGGCGATGACGCGGAAGCGCTCTTCACTCTCGCGCAGGGCTTCCTCGGTGCGCTTCTGCTCCGTGACGTCGTGGCCTTGGACGAAGATGCCGGACACCTGTCCGCTCGGGTCGAAGATCGGTTGATAGACGAAGTCCAGGAAGCGCTCATCCTGACCGCCGCCAGCATCCTGCTCGAGCACGACGCGGATGCTTCGCCCGACGAAGGGTTGGCCGCTGCGATAGACGCGATTGAGCAGATCGAGGAAGCCCTGCTCGACCACCTCCGGCAGCGCTTCCCGGACCGGTTTGCCGATGACGTTCTCGCGGCCGACCACCTGGAGATAGGCCGCATTCGCCATGGTGAAGACATGGTCCGGCCCGCTGAGGGCGGCCATGAAGCCCGGCGCCTGCTCGAACAATCCCCGCAGATGCTGCCGTTCCTCGCTCAGAGCCTCGTTGGCCTCCTGCACGGCCTGCGCCCGGCGAAACATGTCCGTCTCGATCAGGGCGGAACGTCCGTAGGACAGTGCGGAGCTCTTCGCCAGGTTCCGCAATCGGTGCAGTTCCGTCACGTCCACCGTGTGCTGCAGGATGAAGGTCAGCTCGCCCGCGTGGTTGAAAAGCGGCGTATGTGTCGCGCTCCAGTAGCGTTCCTCGAATCCCCGCCCGTTCGGCAAAGGAATGGCATACTCGATCAATGGCAGGTGATCCGCCGCCTTCTCGCGGACGACCTTCTCAAGGGAGCCGCGCAGCTGACGGTAGCTCGTCGAATCCGGATCGCTCGGAAAGGCGTCGAATATGTTCCGCCCGATCAGGTCCTCGCGTTCCCGCATCGTGACCTGGAGATAGGCGTCGTTCATACCGACGATGGTGAGCGAAAGATCGAGCAGGACATAGGGGTTGGGCGATGCGCTGAACAGCGCTTCGAAATTGATCGTCTTCAAGCGTTCAAGCTGGGCAGCAGCCCGCCCCCTAGGTTGGTGCCGAACAGAGCGTGTCGATATTTAGGCAGCTTTCGGTCGAGCGCCATAGGATGCACCCGATACGTCCCGACCTGTGACCGGAGAGACACGTTTCGTTCCGAGGCGCCGCTTGGAAAGCCGCTGGATCGCAGAAGGAATGGGCGATCATCGCTCGTATGTGATGCGCATCCTGGACGCTGCCTGCCGGGCCAGCTCGCGCGCTTCTTCGACCGTGTCGCCCGAAGCCAACGCTACGCCCATGCGCCGGTGCTTGCGGGTCGTCGGCTTGCCGAAAATACGCACCTCGACTTCGCCCTCCTCGGAACCCAGGGCAAGCGCCTCCTTCAGGCCGTCGATGGTGAAGCGCTCGGCCTCCCGGTCGGCCAGGATCACGGCGGAGGCGGTCGGGCCATGCAGCCGGACCTGCGGGATCGGCAGTCCGAGGATCGCGCGGGCGTGGAGATCGAACTCGGAGAGGTTCTGGGACAGGAGCGTGACGAGGCCCGTATCGTGCGGACGCGGGGACAGCTCGGAAAAGATCACCTCGTCCTTGGTGACGAAGAACTCGACGCCGAAGATCCCGTAGCCGCCGAGATCGTCGACCACCTTCCGGGCCATGTCCTTGGCGTCGTCGAGCAGTTTCTCCGTCATCGGCGTCGGCTGCCACGATTCCTGGTAATCTCCGCGCTCCTGCCGGTGCCCGATGGGCTCGCAGAACGATACCCCCTCGCGGGAGCGGATCGTCAGCAGGGTAATCTCGTATTCGAAGGCGATGAACTCCTCGACGATCACCTTCTTGCGGTCGCCGCGCATGTTCGCCACCGCATCGTTCCAGGCCTGCTCCAGCTCACCGGCCCTGCGAACGGTGCTCTGCCCCTTGCCCGAAGAGGACATGACCGGCTTGATGACGCAGGGCAGACCCGTATGCCCGGCCCCCGCCCTCACCTCCTCCAGACTTTCCGCATAGCGATATTTGGAGGTGCGCAGGCCGAGTTCGGTTGCAGCCAGCTCCCGGATCCGGTCGCGGTTCATGGTGAGCGAGGCGGCGCGGGCGGAGGGTACGACGGTAAAGCCCTTGTCCTCGAATTCCTGAAGCACCTCGGTGCGGATCGCCTCGATCTCCGGCACGATGAAATCGGGCTTGTGCTTCTCGATCGCTGCCCGGAGCGCGTCCGGATCGAGCATGGAGAAGACTTCGGCCTCGTCCGCCACCTGCATCGCCGGCGCATTCGCATAGCTGTCGCACGCCACCACATGGCAGCCGTAGCGCTTGGCCGAGATCACGAACTCCTTGCCGAGTTCGCCGGAGCCGAGGAGGAGGAGTCTGGCTGTGAACACGGGCGTGCCTTTCGTCTGTTTCGTCGGCTGGGAGGGGCTTGCGCCGATCCTCCATGGCAAATCGAGATGACGGGGTCGAGTCCTCACGCTTTCAACGCAGCTGGCTTATGCACATCACGGTGCACAGAGCCCATGCATTTGCCCATAAATCGGGCGCTTTATGCAGAGATTATCGGCTCACCCGCCTTTTTAGCATAGGGCGTGGATCCGGCGTTCTCCCGCTGCGTTCTTGAGCATCGGCACTGCCGGCTGCCGCGCTTGCACTGGACGCAGCCCTGCCGTCTCAATCGCGCATTACGCATTCGGAAGTTCAATGGGTTAAGGGGTTTATAGGAGAAGCCCGATGCTACCGAAGAAGAAAACATCTGAGAACCATGGCCGGCGCGTCACGAGGATCGAACCGCCCGTCCTTGAGGAAGCCGTTGCAGCGGCTCAGGGTCTGACGGACGACATCGAGAGCCAGATCGAAATTGCCTCGCAGCTCATGGGCATGTCGCAAGACGACGTGCGGCCGGTCGTCCTGAAGGCCTCGCCCCTGGCGCCGATCCGCCGGCCCGTGCGTCTGCCCGAGCGTTTTTCCATGCATGAGCGCAGCGAAGGTCCCAAGGTCGTGGTCGTGGAGCGCAGGCGCCCTCGCCTCGTCATGCCGCGCTAAGCCTGTTACTCTGTTGTCCAGCCGAAGGCGCCGGCCGCATCGGCCGGCGCCTTCGGCTGTGAGCGCGCCCCTCCCGCGGAATCTCCCGAAGATGGCCAAAGGTATCGTCCTTGCTTTTCTCGCCTTTGCCGTCTTCGCCTGGGGCGACGCGGTGGTGAAGGAGATCGGCTATGGCCTCGATCCGTTCGAGGTGACGTTCTTCGGCTATCTCATCCCCTTCCTGCTCTCGCCCGTCTTCATGAAGCCGGGCGACCGGCTGATCGATATCGTGCGCTGGAACAGGCCCTGGCTCATGGGGCTCAGGGTGTTCCTGATCGCCGCGACGACGCCGCTCAGCGTGATCGCATTCCGCAACCTGCCCTTCGCCGAGGCCTTCGCGCTGCTCTTCCTCATGCCGAGCCTCGTGACGATCCTCTCGATCTTCATCCTGAAGGAGCACGTTCGCTGGCGGCGCGGCCTCGCCGTCTGCGCGGCTTTCATCGGCGTGCTGATCATCGTCCGGCCCGGATTCAAGGAATTATTGCCCGGACACATCGCCGCCCTGGCTGCAGCCCTCTGCGCCGCCGGCGGCGTGATCACCGGCCGGCTGATCGGCCAGTCCGAGAAGCGCTTCACCCTGATCGGAACCGTCTTCCTCGCGACCACGCTCCTGGCCGGAATCCTGATGATTACCGGCTTCGCCTGGCCGACGGGACATCAATGGCTTCTGCTCTTCGCCTTCGCCGCGACCGCCTTCGTGGCGCAGGCGCTGTTCGTCGTGGCGACGATGTATGCCCCCGCCGACCGGCTCGGAGCGGCGCAATACAGCCAGATCCTCTGGGCTCTGGCGATCGGTGCGCTCTTTTTCGACGAATGGCCCGATGCCCTGGCCCTGCTCGGCATCTTCATCGTCGTGGCCGCCGGCCTGTTCATCTTCGCCCGCGAGCAGACGCTCAAGCGGGGCCATTCTCCGGCGAATGCGGCGGCCGAACCGGCCCCGGCGGAAACTGCGGCCAGTCCCGGCCTGCACTGACACCCATCCAGGGTGCGACTTCTGCGCCTGCCTTCGTTTCCCCGCCATGCCTGCCGCCCTATCTCCCAGGGCCCAGGGTCCCGAGCGCTCGATATCCGGGCAGGGCCGAGGTTGACAGGGTGTTCCGTGACAGGCGCGTATATCAACCGGATCGGCACGGCGGTGCCGCAGAACGACGTCCACCAGACCTTCATCGGCTTCGTCGATCAGTTCCTATCCGAGCGGAAGGACAAGCTTCTGTTCAGACGAATGGTCCAGCGATCCGGAATCGAGCATCGCTACTCGACCCTCACGCCGAGCGAGAATCTTGAGCTGGCTGCCGACCGAGAGGGCTTCTTCCAGCCCGGGCAATTCGTCGGCACCGGGACCCGGATGGAGCGCTTCGAAACCCATGCGATCGACCTCGCGGAAGAGGCCATCGAGGCCCTGGACCTCGGAGAAAGCCTTACATCCGTCACGCATATGGTCGTGGCCTCCTGCACCGGCTTCACCGCGCCGGGCCTCGACCAGCAGATCATGGAGCGCCTGAACCTCAACCCCTCGCTTGAGCGCACCATGGTGGGTTTCATGGGCTGCGCCGCCGCCGTGAACGCCCTGAAGGTGGCGCATCACATCGTCCGCTCCGAACCTGCGGCGAGGGTTCTGGTGGTCAATCTCGAACTCTGCACGCTCCACCTGCAGGAGACGTCCAACCTCGAAGTCATCCTGAGCGCCCTGCTCTTCGGCGACGGATGCGCCGCGAGCCTCGTGTCGGCCGAGCCCCAGGGCATTGCGCTGAAGGATTTCCGTGTCGCGACCATACCGGACACGCGAGACCTCATCACATGGCGGATCGGCGATGCCGGGTTCGAGATGAGCCTCTCGGGCGAGGTCCCGCAGCAGATCGCGCGGGCGCTCCAGCGCGAGGCGACCCGCAACGACGACGACGGCATCCTGCGCGGGCAGCACAAGGAGGATTTCGACCTGTGGGCCGTTCACGCGGGCGGCCGGACCATCCTCGATGCCGTCGAGCAGGGGCTCGACCTCGATCCCGACGCCCTGCGCTGGTCACGCGGCGTCCTGCGCGATTTCGGCAATATGTCATCCGCGACCCTGATGTTCGTGCTCGACCGCATGATGCAGCAGGCTCCACCGGCCTCGAACGGTTTCGGGATGGCCTTCGGACCGGGGCTCGTCGCCGAGACCTTCCGCTTCACCCTGACCGGATAGCGCGTCCATGGCCCGGAGCTTCGCGGAGCGCAGCCACGAGACGGAGCTGATGGACACGGAAACCGTCAGCCTCGACGATTACCGCGCCTGCCTGAAGGACCTTTCCACCGTCAACGCCTTGACCCTCACGCACCGCCCCATAGTGCAATGGCTCAACCGTGCCACGCGCGGCCTCAAGGAGGGCGAGCGCGTCAGCGTGATCGATGTCGGCTACGGCTATGGCGACCTGCTGCGAAAGATCCACGAATGGAGCCGGCGCAGGAACCGGAACATCGAGCTGATCGGCGTCGATCTCAACCCCATGAGCGAGCCTATCGCCCGCGCGGCGACCCCGGCCGACATGGCCATCGATTACCGAACCGGCAACGTCTTCGATTTCAAGCCCGAATGCCCTATCGATTTCATCATCAGCTCGCAGACGACGCATCACATGTCGAACGATGAGCTTGCCGTCTTCATCCGCTGGATGGAACAGGTGGCAACACGCGGCTGGTATATCGCCGACCTCCACCGCCATCCCGTGCCTTTCCATTTCTTCCGCGCCCTGTCATGGGCCGCGCGCTGGCATCGCTTCGTCCGCCACGACGGGCCGGTCTCGATCGCCCGCAGCTTCCGGCGCGAGGAATGGGAGCGCATCCTGGCAGCGGCCGGGATTCCGCCCGGGTCAGCAAAAATCCGCTGGCACATCCCCTTCCGCCTTTGCGTGAGCCGCCTGAAATGAACGACGTGCGCGAGGAGGAGATCGTGATCGTCGGCGGCGGCCTTGCCGGCGCCTCGGCCGCCTGCATCCTCGCCGATGCGGGACGCCCGAACCTGCTGATCGAGCGCGATCCCGAGCCGCGGCACAAGGTCTGCGGCGAGTTCCTGAGCATCGAGGCGCAGACATATCTGGCCGATCTCGGTCTCGATCTCGACAGGCTGGGAGCAAGCCGAATATCGCGCATCCGCCTTGCCCACGGCCGGAGCACGACCGAAGCCGACCTGCCTTTCCTCGCCCGCGGGCTGTCACGCAGGATCCTGGACGAAGCTCTGCTGCGGCAGGCGACATCCCGGGGAGCCAGGATCCTGCGCGGCGTCTCGGTAAGAGAGATCGCGACGAACGGCACCGGCATCAGCCTCGCTATGGGATCCAGCGCGCCGATCCTGGCGGAAACTCTCTTCCTGGCATCGGGCAAGCACGACGTGCGAGGCGCCAAGCGGGTGCCAGCCGGGACGATGAACGATCTTATCGGCTTCAAGGGACATTATCGGCTGGCTCATGCGCAGCAGGTTGCGCTCGAAGGCTGTGTCGAGGTGATGCTTTTCTCAGGCGGCTATGCGGGACTGCAGCTCGTCGAAGGCGGCATCGCCAATCTCTGCCTCGTGGTCACGCGACAAGGCTTCGACGAGGTCGGCAAGAGCTGGGACCGACTGCTCGACCGCATCGCCGATGATTGCTCTCACCTGGGCACGCGCTTGGGAGGCGCGCAGCCGCTCTTCGAGCGTCCTCTCTCGATCTTCCAGATCCCTTACGGCTATCTCCATGCCCCGGATGCGGGAGAGCCGCCCGGCCTGTTCCGCCTCGGCGACCAAGCTTCGGTCATTCCCTCCTTTACCGGCGACGGCATGTCGATCGCGCTTCATAGCGGCCGCCTCGCCGCCACGACTTTTCTCGCGCAGGGACAGGCTGGCGCGAACTTTCACCGGCAACTTCGTGCGGACGTTCAACGCTCGCTCCGCTTCTCCTCAGCCCTGAACGCAGCCGTGCGTTACCGGGTGGGCCGTCATGCTGTGTTTCATCTCTGCCGCGCCTGGCCCGCCGCCATGCGCCACCTGACATCGCTGACCCGGGTGCAGGAGACATCCGTGACCGCAGCACTGGCGGCCCGATGATCGCTCCTCGGCAGATCCAGACCTCCGCCGACGTTGCCGAGCATTACGATGAGCTCGACCCCTTCTATCGCGAGATCTGGGGCGAGCACGTCCATCACGGCCTCTGGACGAAAGGGGATGAGACTCCGGATCAGGCGGTCGAGACGCTGATCGCGCATCTGGCCGACCGGCTGGCTATGGAACCGGGACAGCACATCTGCGACGTCGGCTGCGGCTATGGTGCGACCGCGGAATGGCTCGCCACGCATCATGGTGTGCATGTGACCGGTATCACCCTTTCATCCGCGCAGCTCCGGCAGGCGGAAAAGCGCGAGACCGGAGCGCCCCTTCTCCGGTTCATGCGGCAGGATTGGCTGGAGAACAAATTCGAGGACAACGCCTTCGACCGCATCGTCGCCATCGAAAGCTCCGAGCACATGTCGGACAAACAGCGTTTCTTCGACGAGGCCTATCGCACGCTTCGCCCCGGCGGCCGGCTCGGCATCTATGCCTGGCTTGCCCGCGACCGCGTGCACCCTTGGGAGGAACGTCATCTGCTCGAGCCCATCTGCCGCGAAGGCCGCCTGCCGGGCATGGGCAGCGAGGCCGATTATCGCGACTTCGCGGCGAGAGCGGGTTTTATGGTCGACGGGTTCGAGGATCTGAGCCGGAAGGTACGGCGTACCTGGACACTCTGTGCGGGGCGCGTTGCCAGGAAGCTCGCGACTCAGCCGCAGTACCGACGCTACCTTCTCGACGCCCGCTCGAAGAACCGGGTCTTTGCCCTGAGCCTGCTGCGCATCTGGGCGGCCTATGTGGCGGGCTCGATGCGCTATGGTCTGCTCATGGCCTCCAAGCCTGCCGACGACAGGGCTTAAGCCTGCGAAAGCCGCTCCGCCGTCTCGGCCGCTCCCATGGCGGCGGCGAGTTGCCCAGCGTTCAGTCCGCCGGCGTCTCGCGCCTGAGGATCGGCGCCACGTTCAAGCAGCACGTCGACGATCTCGCTGCGGTTGAACATGGCCGCGATCATCAGCGGCGTCTTTCCGCCGTCGCTGCGGCCATCGACATCCGCTCCGCCGTCCAGAAGGGCCATGATCGTCGCCATGTCGCCCTTGAAGGCAGCGCCGGCAAGCGGTGTCTGGCCGCGATCGTTGGCAAGTTCCGGATCGGCGCCGTGCTCCATGAGAACCCGCACCGTATCGGCGTGGCCGTGATAGCTCGCCAGCATCAGGAGCGAGTCGCCCTTCTCGTTGCGCAGGTTCGGCGGCAGGCCCATGCGCAGCAACTCGCCAAGCTCCTGCGCCTGCCCTGCCCGCGCATGCTGGAAGACGCGTTGCGCGAAGGCGATGGTTTCCTCGTCCAGTTCCGGCGCTGGCTTGGGCGGGTCGTTCTGCATGGCGCGCTCCTGGATCGGCTAGTCGGAGGTCAGCTGCTTGGCGAGAAGGTCGAGGGCGGCTGGCGCATCGACCCCAAGGGTGACCTGCACCGGAGACCCATCCTCGTCGATCGTCAGAGCACCGGCGTCCTCGACCGCCCCGACATCGACGCTCAGGCGCAGCTCTTCGACACGAAAGAGTTCCGGCGCGAGGGCGTACAGCATCACGCAAGGGTCGTGCAGAGGGCGGCTTTCCTGATGCGTCGCAGCCTCGAAATAGGATTCGATGAGGTGTGCTACCATCGCGGCGGCAGGCTTCCCGCTCTTCGACAGACCTTCCGTAAACTCGCGCGAAGCCCGCACGCGGCGGGTCACGTCGAGCGGGATAAGCACGAGCGGCAGCCCCGATGCCACGACGGCCGCCGCCGCTTCGGGATCCGCCCAGAGATTGAACTCGGCACGCGGCCCGACATTGCCGCGCTCGTGGATCGCGCCTCCCATGGCGACGATCCGGCCGATGCGCTTTGCCGCATCAGGCTTTTCGAGAACGAGCCGTGCCAGATTGGTGAGCGGCCCGAGCGCCAGCACATCGACGGTTCCGGCCGGCTCCCTGAGCAGGAGGTCCGCGAGCCATGCGACGGCCGGTCGGGTCTCGGGGTCCTGGCCTGGTTGTGGCAGCGCCACGCCGCCGATGCCGTCCGTTCCATGCAGATTGAGCGGCTCCGGTCCCGGCCGCGACAGGGGGGCTGCGGCGCCGGAGAAGACGGGAATATCCTCCCGGCCCGCGAAGGCCAGCAGCCGGCCTGCATTGCGCGTCGTCGTCTCGATGCCGATGTTGCCGGCCACCGTGGTGATCCCGGCAATCGAGAACTCCGGCGAAACGAGCGCCAGAAGGATGCCGATGGCATCGTCGATTCCCGGATCCGTATCGATGACGACAAGGCGGGGTTTTGCATGGGGCATGATGGGGGTAGAAACCTTGCTTTGAATCGGCCGCCCCTTATCCGACAGCGGGCGACATTTGACCATATCCACAGGTGACCTTTGACCCATTCCTTCCCGCTTCCCGACGACCTGCTCGTGAATGCTGCGGACGAGGTGAAGATCCGCCAGGATCTGGTTCTGGTCGCGCTGGGCAAGCGCCCAGCCAACATGCTCCTGCGCGTCGGCCGCCTGCTCGACGTTCACACCCGCACCTGGTTGGAGGATCAGGAGATTGCCATCCGCGGCCGGCGTATCGCCTGGACGGGACCCGCCGGAACGTTCCCCGGGACCGCTGCGGCACAGGCCGAGAGGCCCGGTCTAAGCGCCGTTCCCGGTTTCGGCGAGGTGCACAAGCACATCGAAAGCTCGCACATCACGCCGGAATACGAAGCGGCCCTCGTCCTCCCGCGCGGCAACACCTGGACCTGCGAGGCGAGCCACGAATTTTCCAACGTCGATGGCGCCCACAATCTCGAGTTCTGGCTCACCGCCCGGCGGCACGGCTCGCCGATGAAGATCTTCCCCCTGCCCGGCTCGGCAGTACCACCCACCGCCTATGAATGGGGCGGCGGCTATTACGGCTACGACGAGCAGGCGGATTTCCTGAAGCAGAGCCTGATGGTCGCCGGCCTCGACGAGGTGATGGACTGGCCCGCCGTCTGGAACCCGGAGAACCCCTCCCATAAGCGTCTCTGGGGCATGATCCAGGCCACGTTCGAGAAGCGCGGCGTGGTCGAAGGCCACGGCGCGGGCCTGCGCGACCTCAATTCCATCAACGCCTTCGCCGCGGCTGGCCTAGCCTCCGACCACGAGGGTTGGACGGCTGAGGAGGTGTGGGACAAGCTGCGCCATGGCATCTTCATCGAGATCAGGCCGCATTCCATGCCGGAGATCATCGCGGGCCTGATCGAGCGCGGCCTCACCGACTGGTCGCAGGTGGCCTTCGCCACCGACGACCGCAGCGCCTCCGACACGCTGAAGAGGGGCGCGACCGATCACAATGTGCGTCTTGCGATCCAATCCGGCCTCACGCCGGAGATCGCGATCCAATGCGTCACGATCAACCCGGCGCGCCACATGCGGCTTACACCCTGGGTCGGCAGCATCGCACCGGGACGTTTTGCGGATATCGTACTGCTCGACGATGTGGAAAAGCTCTCCATTACCGAGGTCTGGGCCGATGGGGAGCCCATTTCGAAGGGGATGGAATATCTTGGACCCCTGCCCGCTATCGACTGGCCCGAATGGGCCTCGCAGACCGTAAACATCAAGCGCAGAATCGAGCCCGAGGATTTCGCCATCGCTGCCGAGAAAGGTCGGGAGACCATGCAGGCGGCTTTGCTGCGGCCGTTCCACTGGCACGACGAGTTCATCACCATGGAGCTCTCGACCGAGAACGACGAGGTTCAGCGCGATCCTGACCGGAACGTGACGAAATTCGCCATCGTCGACCGCTTCTCCGGCGAGGCCAAAATCTCCCGGATGTTCTGGCTCGGATGCGGCCCGAAGACGCCCGATACGGCTGTTGGCTGCACGGTCGCGCACGACAAGCACAATCTCTGGATCGTCGGCTCTTCCGACGAGGCCATGGCGATGGTGGCGAACCGCGTCGCGGAGATCGGCGGCGGCTGGGTTCTCGTCAGCGGCGGCAAGGTTCTGGCGGAAGTGCGCTACGAGATCGGCGGGCTGATGACGCAGCGTCCTGCCGAAGAACTCGATGCCGAGATGCAGCAGCTTTACGGGGCGGCGGAAACAATCGAATGGCTTTACGAGCCGACCTTCTCGCCGCGCTGGTATCCGGGTTTTCCCGAACGCCTGCAATTCGCGACGCTGACCTGCGCGCCCTGGCGCTGGGTTCTGGTCGCGCCCTGCGAGGCCGCGCCGCAGGGCTTCGTCAATGTGGCGACCGGGCAGGTTCACCCGGTCGTCTGGTAGGAATCAGCCGGCGGCGTCGATGCGGGCCATCTCGGCCTTGAACGCAGTCGCGATCTGGCCCGCGTCGCGCAGGATCTTCTTGCGCTCCAGGCTCTCGACGTTGCGCCCGCGCATGATCCAGCGGCCGCCGACCATCACATCCTGCACGTCGACCGGCATCGCGGAGAACACCAGCGTGGCGTAGATGTCGTAGACCGGCTGCATGCGCGGCGCCGACACGTCGATACGGATGAGATCCGCCTGCTTGCCGGGCTCCAGCGAGCCGATGCGGCTGTCAAGGCCGAGCACCTGCGCGCCTTCGAGCGTCGCCATGCGGATCACCTGGGCCGCCGGCATGGGCTTGCGGCTATGCCCGAGCAGCTTCTGGAACATGGAGACCGGGCCGAATTGGCTGAACAGGTCGAGAGTGTTGCCGCTCATCGGCCCGTCGGTGGCAATACCGACCTTGATGCCCGCCGCGCGCATGGCCTCGATGGGCGCGATTCCGCGCCCCGCCTTCGCGTTCGAGCGCGCGTTGTGGGCGACGCGCACATCGGCCTTCGCCATGCGCTCGATCTCGAACGGGTCGATGTGCAGGCAATGGGCTGCTATCAGGCCGGGGATCAGGAGGCCCGCCTTCTCGACCACGGCCACGGGCCGCAAGCCATAGTTTTTGCGGCACCATTCCATCTCGCTGTCCATCTCCGCGAGATGGAGCTGTACCGGCACGCCGGGATGCGCCTCGGCCCAGCGGGCGACGCGGGCCATCACATCGACATCGGTCGAATAAGGCGCATGGGGAGCGATGGAGGGAACGATCCGCTCGTGTCCCGAGAACTCGGCGACGAGTTCCTCGACCAGCGCGAAACCCTCGTCGATCTTCTTGTGATCCGGGGGATCGAAGGTCGCCAGCGTCTGGCCGACGACGCCGCGCAAGCCCGCCTGATCCAAAGCCCGCCCGACCTCGGTCTCGTAATAATACATGTCGGCGACGGTGGTGACGCCGGCCTCGATGGATTCGAGCGCGCCGAGGAGCGTGCCCACGCGCACCATCTCCGGCGTCACGAACTTGCGCTCCATAGGCAGCACATAGCGGAACAGCCGGTCGTCCACATCCTCGCCGAGGCCGCGGAACAGGGTCATCGCCAGATGGGCATGGGGATTGACCATGCCCGGCATGACCACGTCGCCGCCCGCATCGACGATCTCGGCCTCGTCCACCTGCGGCGGCTCGCCGGCGCCGAGCGCCCGGATCGTGCCCCCCTCGATGTGGATCCACCCGCCCTCGACGACGCTCATCGCCTCGTCGATGGGCAGCAGGCAGGCGTTCGTGATCAGGATCGACGCCATCAGCGGACTTCCTCGGCCGCAAGGATCGTGCATTGTTCGGGCACGGGCACGAGCTTCACGTTCGTGCCGGCCTCGAGCGGGTTCGTCAGGTTGCCGTTGGCGACCACGTGGCCGGCAGGCGTCTCGCATTGATACTGGTAGGCGCGGCCGAGATAGGTCCGCAGGCCGAGCTGTGCCGGGAGCCCTTCGGCGGCCGGATCGGTCGATACCACAAGGCCGTCCGGCCGTGTCGCCAGCAGGAACGTATCCGGTATGGTGCCGAACGCAGCTTGCGACAGCCGCAGCCGCATTCCCGCCGTCTCGGCGGTGACGACATCGCCGTCGCGGGCGACCACTTTGAGCGGGATGATGTTCTCGAAGCCGACAAAGCGGGCCACAAAAGTGTTGGCAGGGCGCCGGTAGAGCACCTCCGGCCGGTCGAACTGCATCAGCCGCCCCGTATTCATGATCGCGACGCGGTCGGAGATCGAGAAGGCCTCCTCCTGGTCGTGCGTGACATAGACCGAGGTGGTGCCGTTGGCGCGCTGGAGCTGGCGGATCTCGACCCGCATGTCGACCCGCAGCTTGGCGTCGAGATTGGAGAGCGGCTCGTCGAACATCAGCAGCGGCGGCTCGATCACGAGGGCCCGGGCGAGAGCGACGCGCTGCTTCTGACCGCCCGAGAGCGCGCCGGGCGCCCGATCCGCCAGGGCGGCGAGGCCGACGCGCTCCAGCATCGCCATGGCCCGCCTGCGGCGCTCGTCCGTGCCGATGCCGCGCTGCTTGAGGCCGAAAGCGACGTTGTCGAGGACGGAGAGATGCGGGAACAGGGCGTAGTTCTGGAACACGAGCCCGATATCGCGCTTGTGGGTCGGCAGCCGCGTCAGGTCGCGCCCGCCGAGCGCGATCGATCCGGCAGTCGGCGAGAGGAAGCCGGCGATCAGGCGCAAGGTGGTGGTCTTGCCGCAGCCGCTGGCTCCGAGAAGCGAGACGAGCTCACCGGCCTGGACCGAGAGCGAGAGGTCTTCGAGAACCTTGGTCGTCCCGTAATGGGCGGAGACGGCGTTGATGTCGAGTGGCTGTGTCACGGAAAGCTACTTCGCAAGAAAGGTGAGGCCGAGGGTTCGCTCCACGATGGCCATCACGGCCACGGTCAGGAACATCAGCAGCACGGAGACGGAAGCGACGGTCGGATCGAAGAACTGCTCCACATGGGCGAGGATCTGGATCGGCAGGGTGCTGATGCCAGGACCCGTGAGGAAGAGCGAGACCGACACGTCGTTGAGCGAGGTGATGAAGGCAAGAATGAAGGCCGCGATCACCCCTGCCCGCACATTCGGCAGCACGATGGTGAAGAAGGTCTTCGCCGGGGCGCTGCCTAAGCTGATCGCCGCCTCCTCGATGGAGAAGTCGAAGGAGGCGAGGCTCGCGCTGATCACGCGCACCACGTAAGGCAGCACGATCAGCGTGTGACCGATGAGAAGGGACAGGAAGATCGGCGCGCCGGTCCCGACCGTCAGCGACTTCAGCAGGGCGAAGCCGAACACGATCTCGGGCACGAGGATCGGCAGCACGAACAGCGTCCCGAGCCATTTCGGCAGCTCGATCCGGAAGCGGTTGAGCGCATAGGCTGCCGGAATGCCGATCAGCAGCGCGATCAGCGTTCCGAGAAGAGCGATCTGCAGGCTCGTCACGATGGTGCGGCGGAAGGCGCTGATCTCGAAGATGTTCTGGAACCAGCGCAGGGAAAGCCCCTGTGGCGGGAAGGTCAGGTAGGTGGTGTCGCTCAAGGCTGCGCCGACGACGATGACGAGGGGCAGCATGAGGAACAGATAGACCAGCGCCGCGATGCCGATGAGGATGGGATGAGGTCTGTCGGACATCACGTGGCCATGGGGTTGATGCGGCGGGCGATATGGCTCATCGCGAGAACGATGGAGATCGTGATCACCGTCATGATGGTCGCGATCGTCGAGGCGCCGACCCAGTCGAAGGACACCATGGCGCGCTGCTGAAGCAGGGTCGCGAGCACGGTCTGGCGCTCGCCGCCGAGGAGCTGCGGCGTCGCATAGGCCGTGAAGCTGCCGGTGAAGACGAGCACCGCGCCGACGATGAGGCCAGGCACGGCTAGCGGCAGCAGCACCTGCCAGAACGTCGCCACCGGGGACGCCCCGAGCGACGAGGAGGCCTGCAGCACGTCCTTGGGGATGTTCTCCAGCACGCCGACGAGGGAGAGCACCATCAGCGGCACGAAGAGATAGACCATGCCGACGATGACGGCCCCTTGCGTGTAGAGCATCTCGAGGGGCTCGTTGACGATGCCGAGCGACAGCAGGGTCTGGTTGAGAATGCCGTTGCGGCCCAGGATGATGAGCCAGGCGAAGGCGCGGACCACGACGCCGGTCAAAAGCGGAAACACCGCCGCCACGATGAGCAGGCTCTTCAGCTTTCCGGGCGCACGCGAGACCACGTAGGCGGTCATGAAGCCGAAGATCAGGGAGATGATCGTCGTGAACGCCGAGATCTGCAGCGTCCGGAACAGGACGGTCGTGCGGAAGCCACTGTTGAAATAGGCGATATACGGAGCGAAGGCCCCGCGCGGATCCATGAAGGTTCCCGCGATCACGGCCGCGATGGGCACGATCAGGAAGCCGATCACGGCGAGTGTGGCGGGCGCCGACAGCGCCCACCCGGTTGCGCCGTTCCGGCGCCAGAAACGTCTCGATGTCATGATGGCTGGATTACTTCCCGAAGACTTCGCTCCAGGCGTCGAGCCAGTCGTTCTTGGCCGCATTGAGCTTCTCGTAGTCGAGGCGCCTGAGCGACGCGATCATCTTCGGGCCGTAGGTCCAGCGGGAAGCCTGCTCGGGCGTCAGCTGCACCGCCGTCGCGACCGGAGCATCCACGCCGCGCTCGGCCAGGGTCTGCTGGATCTTCGGATCGAGGATGAAATTGATGAACTGATGCGCCAGCTCGGGATTGGCCGCACCCTTGGCGATGTTCACCGTGTTGAGGGTGGCGTAGTCGCCCTCCTTCAGCTCGGCCCAGCGCACCGTCGGGACGGCGGCCTGGATCTGAGCCAGGGTGAAGTCCTGCGCCATGGCGACGGAGACCTCGCCGGTCGAGAACAGATTCACGAGCTCGGAACCGGTGTTGTAGTTCTTCACTACGTTAGGCTTGAGCTGCTCGAGGGCCTTGAAGGCGGCCTTCTCGTCCTTGTACGGGTCGACGCCCGCCTTGCTGGCGGCAACCAGAACCGTCATCGGGCCGGCGGTGGTGGTGATGCCCGGGAGCGAAACGCGACGCTTGAGATCCTCGCGCCACAGATCGTTCCAGGAGGTGATCGGGGACGACACCTTGGCGCTGTCGTAGATGATGCCGACACGGCCGATAGTGTACGCAGGGCCGAACTTGCCCTGCGGCTCCCTGGCGAGCTCGTAGATGCCGTTGATGTTCGGGATCTTGGCGCGGTCGACGGGCTGGAACAGGCCCTCCTGAATGCCGATCTGGGAATAGCTGTCGGTCAGGTAGACCACATCCACGCCGCTGCCGCCGCGGATCTTGATCTTGTTCAGGCGGTCAGCGTTGTTGCCGGTCTCGAAGACCAGTTCGCAGCCGCATTGGGCGCGGAACGGCTTGAGGATGATCTCTTCGAGCTTGTCGCCGTTGAAGCCCCACCAGGAGATCGTGAGGGTCTTGTTCTGGGCCATGGCCGGAGCCGCGGACAGAGCCGCCAGAACAAAGGCCATGCTCGCTATCGGTTTGTGCCAACGCCCTACCATCTCAAGGTCTCCCAGGTTTCAATGTTTCACAGCCAAAGGGTATGGTGCCGATACCCTTCTCGAAGGCGGCGCGCGCCCTATGGACACCACGCATTAACACAACCGTGGCCTTGGGAAAGCCCTGCTCCGCAAGGACAGCGCCCACCTTACAGCCATTTTGCCCAAAAAACTTGCAATTCGAAGACGGCTATACGGCGGCCCAGCCGCCGGCTGCCGTCCGCCTCAGGCGCGGGGTCCGGAGCACGCCCACGACGCGATCCGACCATCGGCCGTCGAGCGCAGCGAGCGGCTCGCGCCAGGCATCCGTCTGCAGCATCGCCGCGCCGATGGCGACGGGCCTGACTCCGCAGGATTCCAGAAGTTTCAGGGCCGCAACGATGGACCGTCCGCTGCTGATCACGTCGTCCACGAGCAGGACCCGCCTGTTTTCGATCAGAGGCAGCATGCGCGGGTCGAGATAGAGCCGCTTGACCTGCTCCGGGCTGGTGATCGAGGTCATCGGAACGGAAAGTTCCTCGCGATACCAGAACTTGCGCGAGGTTCCGAGCGGGACATAGCGGCTGTGACCGAGCTTCTTCGCCGTCCCGCTCGCGAGCGTGAGCCCGAGGGTCGGAAGCCCGATCACCACCTCCGGGTCGAAGGAGCGAACCTTGTCGGCAAGCGCGCCGCAGAGCGCATCCTCGACGGCGAAACCGGCCTGATTGATGATGAGTGATGCCAGCGCATGCTCGCCGTCCGCCAGTTCGCGGATCGGCAGCCGGAGCTGGCGCCCATCCTCGAACGCGGCCGGATAGAAGCCGCGGTGCCCCTCGGCCGGATCGCTGGCGAAGGTCGCGGGCGGGTGGATCTCCTGCCAGAAATCATGCGGCTGCATCGCTCGTTTCTTTCCCCTGCTGCGCCCGAGGTGATTGTGGCGCAATCGTCGTCGCGCTATCGAACGGGCTGCAATTGCCCCAGGACGACAGCACGATGCCCCATCAGGACCTCATCCAGGCCGACCTATCATTCCTGCGCGGCCTCCGCCAAGACCTGCATGCCCATCCGGAGCTCGGGTTCGAAGAGGAACGGACGAGCGGCATCGTCGCCACTCTGCTGGAAGAGGCCGGTCTTCGCGTCCATCGGGGCCTGGGCAAGACGGGTGTCGTCGGCACATTGCAGGTCGGCAGCGGCACGCGGACCATCGGCCTTCGCGCCGACATGGATGCTCTCGCCATGCCGGAACAGGCGGAGCGCCCCTACAAGTCGAAATTTTCCGGCAAGATGCATGCCTGCGGCCATGACGGGCACACGACCCTGCTGCTTGGCGCGGCCCGGCATCTCGCCCGCACCAAAAACTTCTCCGGTACGGTGCATTTCATCTTCCAGCCGGCGGAGGAAGGCCGGGGCGGCGCGCAGAGGATGGTGGAGGACGGGCTGTTCGACCTCTTTCCCAGCGATGCGGTCTACGGTCTGCACAACATGCCGGGGCTCGCCATCGACGAGATGGCGGTGACATTGGGCCCGCAGCTCGCCTCGTCGGACACGTGGCATGTGACCTTCAAGGGCATCGGCACCCACGGCGCCAAGCCGCATCTCGGCAAGGACCCGATCACCGCGAGCGGGCACTTCCTCTCCGCCCTGCAGAGCATCGTCGGCCGTGTGGTCAATCCGCTGCAGCCGGCGGTGGTCAGCGCCTGCTCCGTGCAGGCGGGCGACCCGCGGGCGCTCAACGTCATTCCGGATATCGTGGAGATCGGCGGAACGGCGCGGGCCTATTCCGCCGAGGTGCGCAACCAGTTGGAGACGGAGATCGAGCGGCTCGCGCGTGGCGTCGCGGCCATGTTCGGGATCGAGGCGTCTTACGAGTTCCGCCGGCGCATTCCGCCGGTCATCAACCAAGCGGATGCGACCGCCCGCGCGCTGAAGGCGGCGCAGGCCGTGTGCGGAAAGAAGATCGTGACCGATTTCGAGCCCTCGACGGCGGGCGACGATTTCGCCTTCTTCGGTGAGGCGGCGCCGGGTGCCTATGTCTGGCTCGGGAACGGCCCCGCCGTCGACGGCGCGCTCCATCACAACACGGCCTACGACTTCAACGACGAGGCGATCCCGACCGGCGTCGCCTTCTGGGTCGCGCTGGTGGAGCAGGAGCTGGCCGCATAAGGCTGGATCAAAGTGACTCCTGTTGAGCCCTCATCCTGAGGGCCGCCGTAGGCGGTGTCTCGAAGGATCAGGGCGTTTCCAGTGCGCGCTGGATCCTCCTTCGAGACGCAGCTTCGCTGCTCCTCAGGATGAGGTCAGAGGTTGATCGATCTGCTTCTGAAGTTACCGCCCCCTGACACGATATGACTCGGTCTCGACCACTTCAGCCTCGTCCCGGCCGCGTCGGTTCTTCTTCTGCCGTTGCGGCTTCGCGCTTCGCTCACGCCTCGACTTCTCGTCCGGCTTCCGGCGATGCGAGACCGAGGTCGCGACCAGCTTTTCCTCGATCTTCGCGTTGAGGCTCGCCCGCAACGCGACGACCTCTTCCACCTCCTCGAACACCTGTGGGTAGCGCTGCGCAAGCCAGAGCCATGAGGTCGCGATCTTCACGCGCGCTTCGAGCTTCAAAAGATCGGTGTTCACGTTGAAATCGGGAGCCTGGACTTGCCCGAAGCGCGCGTGCTGCCGCGCCCAGTCGAGGAGTAGTTCGACGGCGAGCTTCTCGCGCCCGTCGACCGGCGCCATCGCATAGGACAGGCGGTCGAGGATCGGCAGATCGACCGTGTCGAGCAGCGTCGCAAGCTCGATCATCTCGTCCATGTCGGCCATGCGCAGATCCGGATGGCCGGCGACGAGCGTGTCGTACAGGTGCCGGAGCACGCGGCCAAGGCGGTCGGTCTGCAGCACCTCGCTCGCCGAAAGCACCGTCTCCTGGTTCGGCCGGACATAGGCCTTGCCGCGCAACTTGGCGGCATCGCCGTTGAGCGCATTGCGAATCACGGTTTCGACCGGGGCATAGGCGCCGACCTCCTGCAGGGCCGTCACCAGTCCCTCGTCGTGATGGCCGAAGCGCCCTGCCCGGCCGGCGATCTGCTTGATCTCCATGGCGCTGAGCTGGCGGTCGCGGATGCCGTCGTACTTGCGCAGGGTCGAGAACACGACGCGCCGCAGCGGCCCGATGTTGAGGCCCATGCCGATCGCGTCGGTGGCGACCAGGATCTCCGCCTCGCCGTTGCGAAAGCGTGCGGCCTCGGCCCGGCGCACCTCGGGGCCAAGCGCGCCATAAACGGTCGCGACGGTGCGACCCGCCTGCACGAGGCGCATGCGCAGGTCGTGGACATCGCGGCGGGTGAAGGCCACAACCGCGTCGCCGCGGATCAGCTTGTTGAGATTGGCGGGAACGCCCTCGACGCGCAGCCTGCCCTTGCGCTTGAGGATCTTCACCTCCAGGGGCTCTCCGGTCATGGCGAGCAGATGCTCGACGAGCGGGATCGCCTCCGGTGCGCCCGTGAGCACCACGAGGCGGGCGGGAGCGCCGATCATGGCCTGGGTCCAAGCCCAGCCGCGGCTCGGATCGCCCAGCATCTGGACCTCGTCGATGACGCAGACATCGACGACCCGGTGCAGATCCAGCGTCTCGATGGTGCGGGCGATATGGGTCGCGCCTTCGGGCAGCACGCGCTCCTCGCCGGTGATCATGCCCGCGGCAAGACCGTCCTCGCTCATGCGCTCGTAATGCTCGAGCGCCAGCAGGCGCAGGGGCGAGAGCATCTCGGCGGTCTCCGCCTCGCGGGCGAGCTTCAACGCCTCGTAGGTCTTGCCCGAATTGGTCGGCCCCGCGAGGAATAGGAAGCGGCGGTTCAGGGAGCGGGCGACGGGGAAGATTGCCGCGTAGCGCTCATAGCCGGAAGCCTCGCGGATCTGCGCCTCGCGCAGGTGGCGCAGGCGTCTCGCAGCGGCCTTGGAACGATACTCGTCGAGCTTCTGACGCAGCTTGCGCCCGGCCGCGGCCGGTCCACCCTTGTCGGAGGCATGGATGCGGTCGAGCTTGTCGAGGGCGGCACGGATGCCGCCGAGAACCGCCTGGCGTTCGTCCGCATCCTCATACGCGTCGAGATAGGTCGCGAGCTCGTCGCGCCAGCCCACCAGTTCCTGCTCGCAGGCCTCGAAGGTGGCGTCCTGCAGATCTATGAGCCTCGCTTCGAGCACCTCTGAGGCGGAAGCAAGCTCAGGATGTCCCACACGCGCCGGCGACAGCGCGATGGCTGCGACCTCCGGCGGCTCGGCAAAGGCGAATTCGATGGCGATGTCGATGGGCGCGCTGTCCGGCAGGATCTGCATCGGCTTGCCGAACACCGCCCGATAGCCGGCGAACACGCGCTCAGGCTTCCAGCGCCCGCTCTCGATTTTGCGAATGTCCTCAGCGACGTAGATTCCTGTGTTTCGGCGGACCGGCGCGAGGATGCTCTGACGGCGCCGGTGGGCGGCCTCGTCGAGAGGCTGGTCCCCGCCGTCCTTTCGCGGCCGGGAAGCCTGAGCCTCCGAGATCCCGCCCTCCCCGGCCCGCCAGACCGGAATTTGCGATGCCAACTCCGCCACGACGTCCGGGTCGAACATCGGCGCATCGAACTTGCGCCCGCGCTTCTGGAAGGTCCTGCGCTCGGCTACCGGGATCAGCCCGGCCTCGACCCAGCGCTCGCACTCCGCCTCGCTGGCGAGCAGGATGCCCGGCAGGTGGTTGAGGGTGACGAGGTTTTTCGACTTTTTAGGCATTTAGACTTTCATCGGCCGGGGCGGGCTTTCCCGCCGCTCCGGCTCCGTTCGTACAGGCCCCCTGCCGTCCCGGCTTCATGCCAGGTTGAACGCAGAAAGGGCAAAGATGTTTGCGGGTGACGATGCTCGCTGCCGCCGGACGCTGCCCCGAGGGGCGCGGATCAAGACTTAACGCATTGAGCTGTCGGCTCTTTCTCCTCCTATGTGTTGACGGCGGAGCGCAAAATCAAGCTAGCAAGCGCGTCAGGCTTTTCCCTCGCCGGTCAGCGTCTTCCTGAGAAAGGACAGGCCCAGGGCTGTGAGAAAGGCCGCCTGTTCCTTGTTGGCCGTGCCATGGCCGCCGTCATCCGGCTCGTAGAAGAAGACCGTCTGCTTCAGGGCCTCTAACCTCGCCGCCATCTTGCGGGCATGGCCCGGATGGACCCTGTCGTCCCGCCGCGAGGTGACCAGGAGCACGGGCGGGTAGCTTTGCCCCTCTTCCAGGTTCTGGTAGGCCGAAAAACCCGCCATATAGGCCCAGTCCTCGGGCCTGTCGGGATCGCCATATTCGGCCACCCAGCTCGGCCCGGCCAGCAGACGCGTGTAGCGGCGCATGTCGAGGAGAGGCACCGCGCACCAGATCGCCCCGAAGAGATCGGGATAGCGGGTCAGCATGTTGCCGACGAGGAGGCCGCCGTTCGAGCCGCCATAGGCCGCAAGCTGCGCCGGCGTGGTGACGCGGCGCTCCGCAAGGTCGCGGGCGACGGCGGCGAAATCGTCATGCGACAGGCGCTTGCCCTCCCGCATGCCCGCCTTGTGCCACGCGGCTCCGAATTCGCCGCCGCCGCGGATATTGGCCACCACCCAGACATTGCCCCGCTCCAGCCACGTCTTGCCGATGCCGCCGAGATAGCCCGGCGTCATCGAGACGGAAAACCCGCCATAGCCGTAGAGCACCGTCGGACGCGGACCGGCCTGATCCTTCGGCCCGATCCGGTAATACGGAATGCGCTCGCCATCGACGGAAACGGCCTCGTGCCGCGTCACCTCGATGCCCGAGGCATCGAAGGCGGCAGGGCTTTCCTTGAGAACCTCGATCCGCATGTCCTCCGTCACCAGCGCGAGGCTCGTCGGCTCGATGAAGCTCGAGATCGAGAGGAGAAACTCGTCCGTGCGCTCTAGCTGGCTCGCATCGAGCGACATGGCGTAGACGGCAGCGGTTTCGGGCAATCCCTCCAAGCGTTCCAGGTTCCAGGACGCTCCCGGGGTCGCGAGCCAGACTTGGCTCGCCAGATTGTCCAGCACGCTCAGCACGAGCCGGGACTTCGTCCACCAGAACCCGGAAAGGACACGCCGCGGGCCGGGCTCGAACAGCGTTTCGAAGCTGCGATCGCCGGCAAGGAAGCACGAGAAGCCGATCGCGAGCAGGGCATCGGCCCTGTAGGTGCGCTCCGGCAGGGTCCAGTCGCTCTTCAGCTTGACGACGAGCCAGTCCTTCTCCACGTCGAAATGGCAATCGAGCGGCAGGTCGATGCGAACCGGGTCACCGTTCTCCTGCGCCAGATAGCTGATCCCTTCCTCGAAGGTGATCTGCCGGCGGTAGAAGGTGCGCTCGTAGCCGGGCTCCAGGTCGACGGAGGCCGAGATGTAGATGTCGCCGGTCTCGCCTTCGAAGAGCAGCGGCGCCGTCATGAAATCCGAGCCCCGACGCCAGAGGCGTACGGTGCGCGGATAGCCAGACGCCGTGGCGGCGTTCTCGCCGAGCGTCGTCGAGACGAGCAGGCGGTCCCGGTCGAGCCAGGTCGCGCCGCCCTTGGCCTCGGGCAAGGCAAAGCCATCGCCGACGAAACGCTTCTCGACGAGGTCGAATTCCCGCACCACGACAGCATCCGCCCCGCCGCGCGACAGGCTCACGAGCCCATAGCGCTGCTCGGGCTGAAGTGTGCCGCAGCCCTTCCAGACCCAATCCTCACCCTCGGCCTGAGCCAGCGCATCGATATCGAGCACCGTTTCCCAGGACGGCTCCGCCTTGCGGTACTCGTCCATCGAGGTGCGGCGCCACAGGCCGCGCACATGGGCGGCATCCTGCCAGAAATTGTAGAGCTGGCCGCGCCGCCGCGTGATGAAGGGAATGTTGTCGGGCCGGGTCGAGATTTCGTACAGCGTCTTCTTGTCCGCCTCGAAGGCGTCATCGCACAGGGCGGCCCTGGTCATCTCGTTATGGGCTCTCACCCAGCCGAGCGCCTCCTTCTCCTCGACATCCTCGAGCCAGAGATAGGGATCGGGTTGCTCGGGCATCCGTTCGGCCATGGCATCGTTCCGTTCAGTTTCGTGATTGCGGGCGGGCGAGAATCGGTGACAGGGATTATCGGTCATGCCAGCCCGACGGCAACACTTGACCTCGAACCCAACGGATCGCCATCCGTTGAAAGGGAACCGCCTTAAAGACGAAGCATGAAAGGGCTATGATGGATCCGTTCGTTTCCGCGCTCGAAGAACTGGCAGAGGCCCTCCTTGCGGGAGAGGAACCGGAACAGGTTCTGTCGGACATCGCCGAGGAGAACAGCCTTCCCATCCAGGCTCTGCGCAACCGGGCGCTGCGCGCATTCGGTCCGCTCGAAACCTACAAGCTGCGGCAGGCGGAGTTGAAGAAGGAGCGCGAGCAGACGGCCAGGCGCCGCGATCCCGTCTTCGCAGGCGCATCCTTTCTGGCGGCGGTCGCAAGCCTCAACCCCAGGCTGAGCGCCGACGAGAGGCGGGCCGAGATCGAAAGGCTTGCCGCAGAGTACGATGTCGACCCTGCAGCGCACAAAGAGGCGATCAATCGGCTGCGCCCGCGCTGAGACGCGGCCAAGCTGCCCTATCCTGACCAAAGTAGCGAGATAACTCACACGCATCGTTGAAGGCGGTCCAGAACACCGTGCACGTTAGAATGCAAACGGAGGACGCTATGGCAGTTCATGTCAAATACCCGCTTGGTCACCGCGTACCGAATGCGGATGGTTTCTATTCTTCGGACATTCTTCCCCTGCTCCAGAATATTCTCGCCGAGCTGGCCGATCTCGATTTCGCCCATGAGAAGAACCTCAACCGCATCAGGCAAAGCGCGGCCGACGACGCGGAGAAGAGCGCAATGATCGTGAGACTCCGGCGGCAGCATCGCGACATGCGGGAGCCGTTCGTTCACGAATTGACGACCCTGCGCGAACGCATCGACACGATTTTCCGATAAGCCGCTGGGGTCGGGCTTCTCACGTCGTGCACCCGACTCTCAGCTCTTCAGCGCCTCGAGATCATCCGCATTGTCGATGTCTCGAACGATGGCCGCATTATCAAGCGGCCATTCGACCGCGCCGGGATGATGGCGCAGGATGCTGCCCGCGCCGGCATCGCCCTGCAAGGTCAGGATCGCGTCTCCGAGGTTTCGTGACAGCACGACCGGATTCCCGCGCCGTCCCTCGAAGATCGGGATCAGGGCCATGGGTCTGCCATGCTGCTCCCATGCCGCTATGAGGTCATCGATCAGCTCGGCGGCGATCAGCGGCATGTCACCGAGAAGAACGATGGCCGCCTGCGCCTCGGCCGGCAGCGCTGCGAACCCCGCCTTCAGCGACGTCGACAGACCGTCGGAGGAAGCTTCGTTGCGGACGAACCGGACCGGAAGGTCCTTGACGGCCGCTTCGATCTCGCCTGCCCGATGACCCGTGACGACGATGACCGGATCGGCCGAGGACACGGCAGCCGCTTCGACGACATACCTGACGAGCGGCTTTCCCTCGAACGGCGCCAAAAGCTTCGGCTCCGGTCCGAACCGGCTGCCCTGTCCAGCCGCGAGGACGATGGCGGCGATCTCGCTCATGCGGAAGCGCCTTCCCGCTCCCGCTTCCGGTCCTTCCGGATCGTGGCGACGATCTCGGCGAGGATCGAGACCGCGATTTCAGCCGGCGAGATCGCGCCGATATTGATACCGATCGGGGCGTGCAGACGGGCGAGTTCCGCCTCCCCGAAGCCGGCGGCGCGCAGCCGTTCCGTCCGCTGCGCATGCGACTTCCGCGAGCCGAGAGCGCCGATGTAGAAGCATTCCGATTGCAGCGCCGCGGTCAGCGCACGGTCATCGATCTTCGGGTCGTGCGTGAGGGCCAAAAGCGCCGTATGCCGGTCGATCCCGATGCGCGGCAGGGCCTCGTCGGGCCATTCGTGCAGCAACGGAACACCCGGGAAACGGTCCGGCGTGGCGAAGGCGCCGCGCGGATCGATGATCGTCACGTCGAGATCGAGCCCGGCCGCCATCGGCGCCAACGCCTGGCTGACATGGACCGCTCCGACCACGAGCAGCCTGATGGGCGGAACGTGCACGTCGAGGAAGAACTGTCTCTCGCCCTCCCCGATCAGGCCGCTCTTGCGCAGGCCGAGATGCTCTTGCAGGCTGCTCCTCAAAGGATCGTGACCGACCTCCGCCTCCCTGACGAGACGCTGCATGCCCGATGCGATGTCGGTCACGACAACAACTGCCCGGCGGGAGGCGCGCTCTTCGTTGAGGGCGGCGAGAAGATCCAGATTCATGGAGGCGCTTTCACGATCGTCGGCGGGTCCGGGGCCTGGCCCTAATTCACCCGCTCGACATAGATCCGAATCCGCCCGCCGCAGGTGAGGCCGACCTGCCAGGCCGTCTCGTCGGCGACCCCGAATTCCAGCATCCGCGGTTGTCCGCTCCCGATTACGTCGATCGCCTCCGTGATGACCGCGCCCTCGACGCAGCCGCCCGAGACGGAGCCCAGGAAATTGGCCCCGTCGTCGACCACGAGATGGCTGCCCACCGGGCGCGGGGCAGAACCCCAGGTTTCCATGACGGTCGCGATGGCGACGCCCCTGCCGGCGCGCTTCCAGGCTTCGGCCTGCTTCAGAATCTCGGCGTCGGATGTGATCATGACAGGGACTATCCGAGAAGCTTGTCGAGGGTGATCGGGTATTCGCGGATGCGTTTGCCCGTCGCGTGATAGATCGCATTGCCGATGGCCGCCGCCGTTCCGACGATGCCGATCTCGCCCACGCCCTTGATGCCCATCGGGTTGAGCTTGTCCTCGTGCTCGGACACGAAAATCACGTCGATATCATAGATATCGGCGTTCACCGGCACGTGGTACTCCCCGAAATTGTGGTTCATGAAGCGCCCGAGATTGTGGTCGAGCATGGATTCCTCCTCGAGAGCCATGCCGATCCCGAACACCACGCCGCCCATGATCTGGCTGCGCGCCGTCTTGGGGTTGAGAATGGTCCCGGCGGCGACCGCGTTCACGATACGCGTCACGCGGACGATCCCAAGCTCCTCGTCCACCCTCACCTCCGCGAAGATGGCCGAATGCGTGTAGCCGGCATAGCGCGCGGCGTCCATGAGGCTCGGTCCCGACTTCCCATCCGCCTCGACCTGCTCGACGCCTCCGGCCTGCATGGCGGCAGCGAAGGTGACGCGGGCGCTCGCATCGTTGGTCAGGTGGATCTCTCCATCGGCGAACGTGGCCTGCTCGAAGCTGGCGTTGGCAAGCGGCGAGGCATCCATCTGCCGGGCGAGTTTGAACAATTGCTCCCGCAGCGACTGACAGGCCGTCTGCACGGCCGTTCCGGCGGAGGCCGCCGTCCAGGAGCCGCCCTCGACCGGGGATCGCGGCAGACTCGAGTCGCCGATCTTCGTCGTCACGTCCTCCATGCGAAGGCCCGTCGTCTCTGCGGCGATCTGCGTGAGGATCGTGTAGGTGCCGGTGCCGATATCGGCGGTGGCGCAGGAGACCTCCAATCGGCCGTCCCGGGTCAGGACCGCGCGGGCGGCAGTCTTTGCCATCATCGCCTCCCATACGCCGGTCGCCATGCCCCAGCCGACGAGCTCGCGGCCCTCGCGCATGGAGCGCGGTTCGGGATTGCGCCTGCTCCAGCCGAAGCGCTCCGCGCCGAGCTGATAGCAGGCCCGGAGTTCCTTGCTGCTGAAGCTCTTCTTGTCCGGCTCATCCGTCTCCGTGTAGTTCTTCAGCCGCAGCGCGATGGGATCGATGCCGGCGGCATAGGCCAGCTCGTCCATGGCGGTCTCGAGCGCCGTGACGCCCGTGGCGGCGCCGGGAGCCCGCATGTCGCACGGCGTGTAGGTGTCGACCTGCGCAAGCTGGTAGGTCAGCTTGACGTTGTCGCAATGGTAGAGAAGGTTCGACCAGTTGACGATGGACTCCTGGTAATCCTCGAACGTCGAGGTCACCTGCACGGCATCGTGGATGATGGATTGAAGCGTCCCGTCCGGATTGGCGCCGAGGGAAATCGTCTGGATCGCCTGCGGCCTGTAGCCCAACGTGAACATCTGATCGCGGGTCAGCACCACCCGCACCGAGCGCTTCAGCTCGAGAGCCGCGAGGACGGCGAGGAAGAGCTGATATTGCGGACGCAGGCCGACGCCGAACGCGCCGCCCACGAAGGGCGAGATCACGCGGACCTGATCCTTCGACAGGCCGAAGACGTTCGACACATAGCCTTGGCTGTTCTGAGCGCCCTGCGTCTTGTCATGGATGGTCAGCGTCCCGTCCTGCTCGTAGACGACGGTCGAGGCAAAAGGCTCCATGGGGTTGTGGTGCTCGATGGCGATGCGATATTCGCCTTGCACTTTCACCGGTGCCTGCGCGTAAGCGCCCTCGGGGTCGCCGGTCGGGCTCGGCGGCGGGTTGACGCCCGAACGCTTTTTCGGCGGCAAATAAGCCTCGCGGCGGCTGATGTCGAGATCCGTCATGTGGGTCTCGACCGTGTAGGCGACCTCTACGAGAGATGCGGCATAGGCGGCGATCTCGAACGCTTCGGCCACGACCAACGCGACCGGCTGCCCGCTATACTTGACCTCGGCGTCGTAGAGCGGCCGGAACGGCGAGCCGGGAGGCGCGACCTCGTCGCGGAAGCTGCGGTCGAGCAACGCCGTCCGCGGACGATTCTCGTGCGTGAACACGTTCAGAACGCCCGGCACGGCGAGCGCCGCCGATGCATCGATGGACGCGATGCGGCCCTTGGCGATGCTGCTCGAGATGACGATCCCGTAGGTGAGATCCGGCGTATCGAATTCCGCGGCGTATTTCGCCTGTCCGGTGACCTTCGCGCGTCCGTCGACCCGGTTCTGAGGGGTGCCGATGAGGCCCTTTGTGTGTTGCATGGGCATGGTCTTCACTGGATCCGCTTGTCGGTCTGCGACTGGGGCTTGCCATCTGCCGCCTGGGAGAGGGCCCTCACGATCGTGCGTCTCGCGAGATCGATCTTGAACGCATTGTCCTCGTAACCCTTGGCGCCATCGAGGACCCGGTCGGCGACGGCGCCGAAGAGATCGGCGGAAGCCGTCTTTCCGCGGAGCATCGCCTCGGCTTCCGGAATGCGCCAGGGCTTATGGGCGACCCCGCCGAGCGCAAGCCGCGCATCGGTGACGGTTTCTCCGTCCAGGCGCAAGGCGGCTGCGACCGAGACCAGCGCGAAGGCATAGGAGAGGCGGTCGCGCACCTTCAGGTAGGTGTAGTTCCGGCTGAAATCCTGCGCCGGGAGCTCGACTGCCGTGATGATCTCCCCATGCTGCAGGGTGTTGTCGATCTCCGGCCGGTCGCCCGGCAGGCGATGGAACTCGGCAATTGGAATGGTTCGCTCCCCGTTCGGCCCCGCCACATGCACGATGGCCTCCAAGGCCGCCATGGCGACTGCCATGTCCGACGGGTGGGTGGCGATGCAATGCTCGCTCGTGCCGAGGATCGCATGGATGCGGTTGCGTCCGAAGGCTGCGGGGCAGCCCGAGCCGGGCTCGCGCTTGTTGCAGGGCGTGCCGGTGTCGTAAAAGTAGTAGCAGCGGGTGCGCTGCAGCAGGTTGCCGCCCGTGGTGGCCGCGTTGCGCAGCTGCGGTGAGGCGCCCGCACGGATCGCGCTCGAAAGCAGCGGATACCGGTCCTGAATGCGGGAATCGTAGGCCACTTCGTCGTTGGTCACGAGAGCGCCGATCTTGAGCCCACCGCCATCGGTCTCCTCGATCCCGTTCAGCGGGAGGTGGGTGATGTCGATGAGACGGTCCGGCCGCTCGACATTGTACTTCATCAGGTCGATGAGGTTGGTGCCGCCGGCGATGAAGCGGGCCGTCGGATCGCCCGCGACCTCGCGAACGGCCTCTTCCACGCTTGCCGCGCGCAGATACGAAAATCGGTTCATCGCCCGGCCTCCCCCTTCGACCCGAGAACCTGCTCGACGGCGTCCACGATGTTGGTATAGGCGCCGCAGCGGCAGAGATTGCCGCTCATCAGCTCGCGGATCTCATCCCGCGACGTCGCCCTGCCCTCCTGGATCAGGGCGACGCCGGAGCAGATCTGTCCCGGGGTGCAATAGCCGCACTGGAAGACGTCATGGTCGATGAATGCCTGCTGCAGCGGATGGAGCATTCCGCCGGAGGCAAGGCCCTCGATCGTGGTGACCGACGCCCCATCCTTCATGACAGTGAAGGACATGCAGGAATTGATGCGCTTGCCGTCGACGATGACCGTGCAGGCTCCGCACTGCCCGTGATCGCAGCCCTTCTTCGTGCCGGTGAGCCCAAGATGGTCGCGCAGGAAATCGAGCAGCACGGTCCAGGGTAAAACGTCCGCCTGACGGCGCTCGCCGTTGACGGTGATGGCCACGGAAACTTTCTCAGGCAGAGCCGCGCTCGTCTGGCTTGCACTCACTGCGAGTCTCCCCTGATATGAAAGGTAACAAGATCTCGCCGGATCGCTCGAACCGGGGCAAAGGTGGCCATCTGGGCGATACGCGACGGCGAACGTTTTTTAACGATTCAAATCTGTCGAGGTTCCTGGCGACGGCTCAAGCCATGATTGCGTGCGGTGCGGCAGATGTCGCGCCGGTGAGGCGAGTCAATCAGGCGATTTCCTTCAAAGGACCCGTCTCTCGACCGGTTTCCCCCTTGTCCTTGCGGATGACGCTGATCGAGCCGTCGCCTTCGATGAAGGCCTTCTTCACCTCGGAGCAATGCTCGATCCCCTGCTGGCGAAGCTGGCTGTTCAGCTCCTCCGTCGTGATCATCTCCTTCTGCATGTTGCGCAGCAGCATCTTTCCGTCCTCGATCAACGGCAGCGGCGGCGGACGGGTCAGGCGCTGGAAGGTGGGGAATCGGTAGCCGAGCCAGTCGATAGCGAAGTTCCAGAACACGATGGTGAGAACCAGGATCGCCCCCTCCGTGATCGACTTGTACTCGTTCGCCATGGCATTCTGGGCCGCGTCGGCGATCAGGACGATCACCAGCAGGTCCGCCACGCCGATCACGCCGGTCTGCCGCTTGAGAAGGAACCGGAGGATCAGGAACAGCATGATGTAAGTGCAGGTGCCCCGCACGATGACCTCGAGGATCGAGTTGGTCGGTATGAAAATCTGCTGCCAGTCGATCATCGTCGAACCTCATGCTGCCTGCGTCTAAGCGCAGGCCGGAAGGATGAAGGCGGGGATGCCCTGCCACAGGATCACGATCAGGGAGAAGCCATTGATGAGGACACCTGTCTGGATCATGAATCGGTCCGCGGGGGAGGTCTGCCGTGCCTCCGTCCATCGGTATTCCCACAGCGACCATGCGAACGCGGCCCCAGTGCCGGCGAGCGCCGCGAGGGTCGCGATCAGGATGCTCGCCTGAACGATGCCCAGGCCGAGAAGCGTCGCATTCGCCCATTCCCGGCCGCACAGGGTCGACGTCGCGCCGTAGACGAGCGTGAACTGCAGGGCCCAGGCGATGAGGCCGGCGAGCATCAGAAGGACCTGCCCTGTCCGGAGCGCCGTCATCGTCAGGCGCCTCCGGTCAGGCGCGGGAAGCCGTGAACCACCGCGATGCCGACGAGCCCCTGGCCGACCGTGTAGTACCAGAAGAGCATGGTGTTATCGAAGGTCGTCCGGCGCACGCTGTCGAGCTTGCCGGTGAGCCAGCGGGCGATCGTATAGAGGCCCATGATCAGCGTCGTGAGCACGAAGAAGATCTGGTACGACACGATGGCGTAGACGGCGGAGGCATAGGCATGGGCCGAGGGGCTCAAACCCGCCCGCCACTGCGCCGCGAGATCGGCGGCGGACGCCGCCGACACCAGCACGAGGGCAACGCCCATGAGAACCGGCACGGAGCGCGGGCTGTGGCGATCCTCCCCCCGCAGCCTGCCGCCTGCGCGGGCGATCAGGGCAGCGCTCGCGACATAGAGCGCCGCGGCGGTGGCGGGCCAGACCCAGTGCGGAAGCGTGAAGCCCTGGAGAGGCCAGGCGCTCGGGTTGACCAGCCACAGGAAGAGGTAGGAGAAGATCATGCAGGTGAAGACCATGCCTGAGACCACCATGAGGACGATCATCGCCCACCAGGAATGGTTCATCGGTCCCGCGACATAGACAGGCAGCACGATCCCGCCGCCGATATCGGCGGGCGGGCGGGTCGGACCGGGATCGGTTTCCCACAGCCACCAGATGACGCAGCCGATGGCGAGCACGCCGCAGACGACCGAGGGGATCACCAGTTTCACGGTGAGAAGCAGGAAGAAGGCGGCCGTGAAGACCGCCGCCAGAAGCGGCTGCCATCCGGCTCCCGGGATCTGCAGGATGTATTGCGGGCGCGCGTCGAACGGGCTCGTCACCAGCGCCTCGCGCCCGCCCGTCGCCGTGCCGGGAAGGTAATAGCGCCCCTCCTCCACATCCTTCGAAAGGTTCGGCTGATCCCATAACGGCTCGCGGCTGACGACGGCCGGTATGCTGCGGGTCGCGTATTGCCCGTTCGGCAGCCATTCGAGCGTTCCCGCATTCCAGACATTGCCCGCATTGTCCTCGCTCGCGAACCGGAACTTGCGGGCGAGATCGTAGAGGAAGATCGCCACACCGGCGGCGATCATGAACGAGCCGATGGTGGAGACGAGGTTGAGTGCGTCCCACCCCATGCCGACCGGATAGGTGTAGACCCGCCGCGGCATGCCGATGAGGCCGGTGATGTGCATCGGCAGAAAGGTCACGTTGACCCCGAGGAACATGAGCCCGAACACCCAGCGCCCGAGGCGCTCCGACAGGGCGTGCTTGCTCGCCACCGGGATCCAGTAATAGAAGGCCGCGAAGAGCGGGAACACCATGCCGCCGATGAGCACGTAGTGGAGATGCGCCACCACGAAGTAGCTGTCATGCGCCTGCCAGTCGAAGGGCGCCATGGCGACCATCACGCCGGTGAGGCCGCCCAGCGTGAAGATGAACAGGAAGCCGATGACGAAAAGCGACGGCGTGGTGAGCTTCATCCGACCCGATGCGATGGTAGCGATCCAGGCGAAGACCTGGATGCCGCTCGGCACCGCCACCGCCGTGCTCGCCGCAGAGAAGAAGCTCAGGGACATCTTCGGCAGGCCCGTCGCGAACATGTGGTGGACCCACAGGCCGAAGGACAGAAAGCCCGTGGCGATCAGTGCGAGCACGACCAGCCGGTAGCCGACGAGCGGCGTCTGCGCCATGGCGGGCACGATCATCGAGACCATGCCGGTCGCCGGCAGGAAGATGATGTAGACCTCCGGGTGGCCGAAGAACCAGAACAGGTGCTGCCACAGCAGCGGATCCCCGCCCCTCTCGGCGATGAAGAACGGCCAGTCGAAGGCGCGCTCCATCTCGAGCAGCAGCGTGCCGAGAATGATCGCCGGAAAGCCGATGACGATCATGACCGCGAAGACCAGCATGGCCCAGGAATAGACCGGAAGCTTGTCGAGGCTCATCCCGACGGCGCGGGTCTTCATCACGCCGACGATGATCTCGATGGCCCCCGCGATGGCCGAGATCTCGATGAAGCCGATGCCGAGGAGCCACCAGTCGGCGTTGTCGGCGGGCGAGTATTTGGTGCTCGTGAGAGGCGGATACATGAACCAGCCGCCGTTGGGGGCAAGGCCGAAGAAGATCGTGCCGAAGAACACGAGTCCGCCGACGAAATAGGCCCAGAAGGCATAGGCCGAGAGGCGCGGAAACGGCAGGTCGCGCGCAGCCTGCATGTTCGGCAGAAGGTAGACGCTCGCCGCCTCCACCGCAGGCACGGCGAAGAGGAACATCATCACCGTGCCGTGCATGGTGAAGAGCTGGTTGTAGAGATCGTGGCCGACGAGGTCGCTTTCCGGCACCGCCAGCTGGGCGCGCATGATCAGCGCCAGGATCCCGGCCAGAATGAAGAACAGGAAGGCCGTGCCCACATACCACAGGCCGACATAGGTGTTGTTGACGTCGGTGATGAAGCTGATGCCGCGCGGCGACTTCCAGGCCCGCTTGAGCGCCTCGAGTTCGCCCGCCGGACGCGGCAGGGCATTCGGCAGCTCGGGCTCCCGGCGCTCGAAGGCTTCGGGGCGCTCGGGTGCGTTCATTTCAGGCTCTCCAGATAGCCGGCGAGAGCTCTCAGATCCTCGCCCGTGAACGACCCGTAAGAGGGCATGCGCACGCCCGGCTTGATGTGCTGCGTGTTGGCGATCCAGCCCGCGAGCGTGCCGATATTGTTGGGAAACTGTCCCGCGCCGATGGTGCGGCGGCTGCCCACATGGGTCAGATCCGGCCCGAAACGCCCATCGGCTTCCGTGCCGCGTACCACATGGCACGAGCCGCAGCCGCCGGCGCGGAACAGCTCACGCCCGCGCACGAGCAGTGACAGGTCCGGCTCCGGCGCCGGCTTCGCCTGGTTTTCGCGCCACGCCTCGAAGGCAGCCGGTTCGAGCGCGACCACGTCGAAGGCCATGCGCGCATGCTGATCGCCGCAGAATTCGGCGCAGACGCCGCGATAGATGCCGGGCCGTTCGGCCGTGAAGTTGAGGCGGTTGAGCCGCCCGGGGATCATGTCGATCTTGCCGCCGAAGTTCGGAATCCAGAAGCTGTGGATCACGTCCGCCGCCGTCACGGACAGGGCAATGGGACTGCCGACCGGCACGACGATCTCGTTCGCGGTGGAGAATGCGGGACGCCCGCCCTCGCCCAGGTAGCGCACCCGCCACCAATATTGCTCGCCGATCACCTCGATGGGGAGCGCACCCGCCTTCGGCACGTCGGTGTCGCGCATGACGATGAGCCCATAGGGCAACAGCATCGACAGGACGATAATCGGAAAGGCCAATCCGCCCAAGACGATGGTGTTACGGCCGCCGAGCCAGGCCCGGCGTTCGGGCGGCGCGAAGATGGCGTAGATCAGCAGTCCGGTGACGGCGAAAAAGATCAGGGTCGCGCCCACCGTCATGATCACGGTGAGCCCGTAGATCCGCAGCGCGTCGTCGCCCGCCGGATCGAGCGCCGACTGGACGCCGCTGCAGCCCGCGACGGCCAGCGCGCACGAGAGCGCGCCCGAACGCCTCGCCCAGGTGCGCAGCCGCCATCGAGGGCAATGCCGGGTCGCCTCGAACTCCATCCGCCCTACATCGGTCTTGCATGCATTGAACGGATAAGCTTGGCCGTGAGAGTTGGTTCCCTCGAGAAGTTCTACCCTGGACCTCCCAAAGCGGCTCTCGGCCTCGCATCCGCCCTGGCCTTCCTGACGAACCGTCCTGCCCTCGCCCACGGAACCGCGCCTCACGGGCCGGCAGACCTCTGGCATTCCTGGCAGGCCGATCCGCTGGTCACAATCCCCCTCCTCGTCTCGAGCCTGCTCTTCGCCCGAGGCACATGGCGGCTGAGGTCGGACCTCGGACGGTTCCCGCCCGGTTTCGGTCCGCCGCAGGTCCTCTGCTTCGGCGCGGGGATCGTACTGCTGATCGTCGCCCTCCTGTCGCCGCTGGAGGGGCTCTCGAAGCTGCTTCTGTCGGCGCACATGGTGCAGCACATTCTCCTGATCGCGATCGCTCCCCCCTTGCTTGTGCTCGGCAAGCCCGAAGTCGCGTGGCTCTGGGCCCTCCCCGAATCCTGGCGGCGCGGCCTTGCGCGCCAGAGGGGAACGCGATCGGTGTTGGCGTTCCTTGCTCCCTGCGCAAGACCTGTCCCCGCGGCACTGATCCATATGGGCACCTTGTGGATCTGGCACAGCCCGGCGCTCTTCGATGCCGCCTTGGAATCCAACCTGGTTCACTGGCTGGAGCATGTGCTGTTCTTCGGCACCGCGCTCCTATTCTGGCGCGGGGTGATCAAGGCCCGCTCGGGACGCGAGGCCGCAGCGGGCGCGCTCATCGCCTGCTTCATCACGCTGCTGCAGAGCGGCCTCCTGAGCGCACTCCTCAGCTTCGCGCGCGAAGCCCTTTATCACACGCCCAATACGGCCGTTTGGGGACTGACGGCTCTGGAAGATCAGCAATTGGCAGGCGCTATCATGTCGCTTCCGATGTGCGGGATCTATCTCCTCACCGGGCTCGCCATGGCGCTGCGCCTTGTCACGCCGCGCAGGGAACGGAGGCGGCATCTGCCGGTTCCCCCGTCGAGCCTCCTGAAGCAGAGCCCATGACTCCATCCGCCCTCGTCCGCTCCCTGATCGTCCCGCTCCTCACGGGACTGTCCGCCTGCGGCGAAGCGCAGGATCAGGCCTCGATCCTCGCGATATCCGGCGGCGATCCCGAGCGCGGGCATGGGCTCATTCAGTCCTATGGCTGCGGCACCTGTCATATCGTCGAGGGCGTCAGAGGGGCCAGAGGCCAGGTCGGCCCGCGCCTCGAGGGCTACGCCCAGCAGCATCTCCTTGCAGGATTCCTGCCGAACACGCCGAGCAACCTGATCGCCTGGCTGATGGATCCCGTGGCGCTCAAGCCGCGGACGGGCATGCCGTCCCAGGGCGTTACGGAGGCGGAGGCGCGGCACATCGCGGCTTATCTCTATACGCTCGGCGACGGCGGGGTCCGGGTCTATCCGCCCGATCCTCCGCTCCCGCTGCGCGGAGACAACGAAGTCGCTGCCGACCTGCCGCACCCTGCTTCGCCGCCATCCGAGACGGCGCCGCGCACGCGCCGCATCGTACCCAATCAACCTTCGACAGCACAGTCGGGCAGCTAGGGCTCCGCCAACGCCTCTTCCGCATAGGTCGGACGCGAGCGCATTGCGACGACATAGGCGGCGGTCCACAGGGCGGCCGCTCCGAGCATCAGGCCGAGTTCGAGCCAGGATGGCGTCCCCTTGGGCTGCAAAATCCAGAGCATATGCGTGCCGTGATACAGGAGCGCCAACGCGCTCCCGATGATCATGCCGAGACGGCTCACGCCCGAGGGCACCAGCACCACGATAGCGATCAGCATCAGCAGATGGGAGGCGGTCACCAGATGCAGGTTCTGCGGATCGGAACGCTGCAGGTACCATCCCGCTCCGGCGGGCAAGTCGGCGAGCCAGACGATCACGAATTGCGAGAACCACGTCCAGATTGTCAGCAAAGCCAGTGTCAGCAGCGCCCGTTCCAGGCTCTTCATGCGCGTCGGCGAAGCGTGCTCCGCCCCGAGCAGCGTCACCAAAATCGCGCATGCAAGCGCCGCGAGAATCTGATTGAGCCCATAGGCGAAGCCGAACAGGGTCGACCACCAATGCGGATCGCGCGAGAGAACCCAGTCATAGGCCGCAAAGCTCATGATCGGTGTCAGCAGGGCAAGGCCGATGGCGCTTACCTTCCGGACCTGCCGGGTGCGCACCAGCCAGAACGCCAGCCCGGTGCAGGCGAGAAGGTAGAAGGCGCTTCTCAGAAGATAGAAGCCCGGGCTCAGGAAGGCAGCACGCAGCGGCGGCAGATCGGTTCTCTGGCTCGCCCAGGGAAAGAGGCTTTCGAGACCGAAGGCGAGCGGGATTCCGAACAGGATCAGCAGAGGCAGGGTCAGCGCAGCAGCCTCGAGCTCGGCCCGCACGGGCGCAAGCCAGTGTTCGTCCATGAGATGGCCGAGCATCAGCGCGGCAAGGCTGCCCATCGCCAGTCCGGACAGGGACACGAAGACGAGATAGAGAGCCTCCATCGCGCTCATGGATCGGCCCCACCCTCAGCCTGCAACCGCTTCACATGGTGAGCGATGGCCCACCTGTCTTCCGGCAGAACGCGGTCCGCATAGGGAAACATCCGACCCCGTCCCCGGGTGATCACGCCGACGATCTGTTCCGGCGAATACAGGCGAAGACGCTCGTCGAGATAGGATGGAGGCGAGGGGAGACCGCGGGATACGACCGTCCCGTCCCCTCGCCCCCTCGGGCCGTGACAGGGCGTGCAGAACACCCGGAACCGGCCTTCGCCCCGCGCCAGGAGTTCGGGCGTGACCGCAGGCCCGGGAGGTGCGAGGGCCGCCTGCCGCGCGGCCGATCCTCTGGAAATGGTGCCGGGAGGAAGCGGGACATAGGCTCTCTGCACGGCGCGGGTCGAGGCGACCGCGTCCCGCTGCTCGGTTCCGGAATCGCAGGCCGCCAGCAGGGACAGGCCGATGAAACCGAGCGCTAGTCGCATCCTGACGCCTCCTGCACCGCCAGTGGCGAAAGCGTTTCCAGAAACGTCCTCGTCCCGTGCATCTCGAAAATCGGATCCTCAGCCAGGATGCAGAGGAAGAACCGGTCCTCGGATGCACGCCGGAAACCGTGCACCGCGAAGACGGGATGATGCAGGCGCGGCAGCCGCAGGATCACGAGCAGGCCGATCAGGGTCGCGGCACCGGCCCAGAGGATCGCAACGATCAGGGTGGAGGGAATGAAAGCGGGCCAGCTGTCGAGGGGTCGGCCGCCGACGTTCAGGGGATAATCGACGGCGTTCATCCAGTATTGCGACCCGTATTGCAGACCGGCGCCGACCAGGGCCGCCAGAAAGGCGATCCATGGAATGATCGTCGTGCGGACGCCGAGTTCGTCTGCGAGCTCGGACAAAGGGAATGGGCTGAAGGCATCGAGCTTCGTGAAGCCAGCACGCCTTGCCGCCCTGACCGCCTCGATCAGGTCTTCCGGTCGGCGGAACTCCGCCATGATCCCGTAAGCCGGCTGGGTCATGAGGACTTCTCCAGATGCTCGTCATGGCGGGTTTCGAACATCGACACGACCGGCAGGAAGCGGACGAAAAGCAGCAGGAGCGCCGTGAACAGGCCGATGGTGCCGAGGAACAGGCCGGTTTCCTCCAGGGTCGGGCTGTAGGTTCTCGAGATCGAAGGCAGGTAATCGGTTTGCAGACCACCGACGATGATGGAGAAACGGTCGAACCAGATGCCCATCCCGATGGAGAGGCCGACGAAGACGCCGGCAACGGTGCTGTTGCGCGCAGTCTTGAACCAGAACAGCTGCGGGATCAGGATGCTGTAGACGATGGCCGTCCAGTACAGGCCGGCATAATCCCCGGTCATGCGGTTGAAGGTAGCCTCCTGGGTCATCCGCTCCGCGAGCAAGGCGGAAACGACCTCGTCGAGAAAGAGATAGCCCGACACGAGGGCGCTCGCGAGAACGAGCTTCCCGAGAAGGTCGATATCGTCCTCGTCGATATAGCGTCCGAGCCTCAGACCCCAGCGCAGCAACACGGCGACAAGGAGCACGATGGAAAGCCCTTGCGCCAGGCCGGTGGCTACGAAGTGCAGCGGCTGGCGAGTCTCGTGCCAGTCGGGCACCAGGGTCACCGCGAACTCGAACGCCACCGTGCTCTGCATGATCAGGATCAGCGGCAGGACAAGGATGGCGACGAGCCTGTAGGCGCGCTGGTGATAGGCCCAGTGGCGCACCGAACCGCGCCAGCCCAGCGCAAAGACACCGTAGATCCGCTGCACCGATTTGCGCCGGGCCCGGTCGCGCAGGGTCGAGAGATCGGGGATCAGGCCGACATACCATAAAAGGCTGGTGACGATGGCGTGGGTGCTGATCGCCCAGAAATCCCACGTCAGCGTGCTGCGGAACTGCGGCCAGACCTCGAAGGTCGCAGGATAGGGAAAAGTCCAGTAGAACAGCCACGGCCGCCCGAGATGGAAGATCGGGAAAATCCCCGCGCAGATCACGGCGAAGAACGCTGCGCCTTCCGCGAAGCGGTTCACCGCCGTGCGCAGATCGTGACGCCTCAGGACCAGGATCGCCGCGAACAGGCTCGCGCCGTTGGCGATGCCGATCCACCAGGCATAGTTGATGAGGTCGAAGCCCCAGACGAAGGGGATGTTCACGCCCCAGACGCCCACACCCAGGATCGCGACCGAGACCAGCGTATAGCCGAGCAGCAGAACTAGAGCGCCCGATGCCAGGAGCGCGAACCACCAGACCCGGCCGAAGCGGCGGGAGAGCGGGACTTCCGCGACCGGGCTCGTGACGGCTTGGGCCTCGCTCATCGGACTATCCGTTCTCGCGAGGTTGTTCGATGCGGGCGAGATAGGTCGTGCGCGGCTTCGTGTTCAGGGCGCCGAGGAGCGCATAGTTTCGCGGGCTCTGCTTGAGCCGGCTCACCGCGCTGTTGGGATCGTTCACGTCGCCGAAGACGATGGCTTTCGTCGGGCAAGCCTGCTGGCACGCCGTCACCACCTCGCCGTCGCGCAATGGCCGATCCTCGATGCGCGCATCGGCCCGGGCCGTGCCGATCCGCTGGATGCAATAGGTGCATTTTTCCATCACGCCACGATCCCTGACCGTCACCTGCGGGTTCATGAGATCCGGCGGCGCGGTGAAGTCGGTGCCCTGATAGTCGAGGAAGTTGAAGCGGCGCACCTTGTAGGGGCAGTTGTTCGAGCAGGTCCTTGTGCCGATGCAGCGGTTGTAGACCATGTCGTTGAGCCCCTCCGACGAATGCACCGTCGCATTGACCGGGCAGACCACCTCGCACGGCGCCTTTTCGCAATGCATGCAGGGCACCGGCTGGAAATAGGTGTCGGGACTAGCCGGATCGCCGCCGTAATAACGGTCGACCCGCAGCCAGTGCATTTCCCGGCCCTTCGCCACCTCCTCCGGCCCGACCACGGCGATGTTGTTCTCGGCCTGGCAGGCGATGACGCAGGCGTTGCAGCCGATGCAGGCGTCGAGGTCGATCGCCATGCCCCAGGCGTGGCCCTCATAGGGCCAGTCCGGATAGAGCGACGGGTTTTCCCTGTCGGGTACAAGGTTCTGGCCGGGTGCCACGAGGCGCACGATGTCGCGGCCCTGCATCGAATGGTGCTGCTGCGTCGATACGAGCGGGATGCGCTGACCGGCGGCCTTGATCTCGCCCGTCGTGACCCACGGCCTCTGCGAGGGCCGGATGGCGTAGGCGTCGAACCCGATGCCGTTGCCGATCCTTCCCGCCTGCAGGCGCCCATAGCCGAGGGTGAGAGTCACTGCCCCCGGCGCATGGCCGGGCATGAGCCAGACAGGCGCGCGCAGAACGCGGCCTTCGACGCTCAGGTCGATGGCGTCGCCGGAGGACAGGCCGAAGATCGCCGCCGTCTCGGGAGCGATCAGAGCCGCATTGCCCCAGACCTGCTTCGTCAGCGGCTTCGGCAGTTCCTGCAGCCAGCCGTTATTGGCATAAGTGCCGTCCCATACCGAGGGATCGGGAGCGAACAGCACATCGAGGCCGGCTGCTGGCGCCGGAGCGGCAGATTCCGGCTTCCAGTCGGTGCGGATGGCGACATCGACGGAGGGCGATGCGGAATTCTCCACGACCCCGTCTTCGAGCGAACGCGCCCAGCGCTCCTCGAAACCCTCGCCCCAGACCTCGCGCCACGTCGCCCGGACCAGCCCCTGGCCGTCGAGATTCTGCCCTGCCATCAGGCCGAGCAATTCCTCGGCGCTCAGTCCCGGCTTCAGCGGCATCGTCACCGGCTGCCGCAGCCCAACGGTGCCGTCGAAGGCGCGCAGATCGCCCCAGCTTTCGAGGGGATGGCTCTCCGGAACATGCCAGTGGCAGACGGACGCCGTCTCGTCGCGATGCTGGCCCAGATGCAGCGACAGCGGAACGCGGCGGATGAGGGCGGCAAGATCGATATCCGCCGGCGCCGTGTAGACCGGGTTGCCGCCGAGAACGACGAGATGGGTCACCTGCCCAGCCGCGATGCCCTCCGCCAGATCCGCGAGCGTCCCGACGTCGCTGGCGAGCGGCCGCACCGACTCGATGGCGCGAACGGTTGTGCCGAACGCGCCGAGCCGCATATTGATCGCATGCACGAGGGCATGAACGGCGGCCGTTTGCTCGCGCCCCGCGGTCACGAGGCTGCGCGAATCGGCCTTCCGCAATTCATCGGCGATCCGGGGTATAGACGAATGGCTCCCGGGCGGGGCGGAACCGGTTTCGAGCGCCGCCGCAAGGGCCTGCGCGAAGGCTTCGAAATCCCGCGGCCGAAGCGGAATGCGCTCGTCCGCGCGGGTGCCGACCAGGCTCGGGCGCGCTTCGACGGCAAAGAGGTGCGGAAGCTCGCGCTCCTGCATTCTCCGGCGCACCTGAAGATCGGCGGCGTAGCGCAGATGACCCGGATCCTCGGCAAAGAGATCGCCTCCGAGGGTCACGATGGCGTCGGCCTGGGTCAGATTATGAACGAGATCGACCTCACGCCCGAAAACGGCCATAGCGGCGCGGCGCCGGCTGTCATCGTCGATGGGTGAGAAGCTGTGCCACCTTGCATGTGGAAAGAGCTGCCGCGCCTGTGCCACGAGCCTTATCAGTGTCGGCGAAGAGGTCGGCGGCATCAGGATATGCAGCCCCCTTCCCTCGGCAACGACGAGTTCGTTGCGCACGGGGCGGATGAAGCCCGTCAGCTCCTGCCAGCTGCGCGGCATGCCGTTCTGAAGCGGTGCATCGGACCGGTCGGGATCGTAGAGCGACAGGATCTCGGCCTGGGCGAAGACGTCCGTTGCACCAAGGCTTGCGGGATGAAGCGGATTGCCCTCGATCTTGATCGGCCGCCCCTCCTGCGTCTTCACGAGGACACCCCGGCCATAGCCGTTCAGCGGCAGGGACGTGGCCACGGTGAGCGGCACGCCTGGAGTATATCCGGGCATGGCGTGGCTCTGCGAGAGGAGCGGAGCATTCCTGATCGCATCGCTGCTATCACAGGCGGCGAGCCCTCCGAGCGCCAGCGAGGCGCTCATGAGCTGCAGCAGCGTGCGCCGGTCGATCGTCGCGGCCTGGACGATATCGGGAAATTCGGCTTCGACGTAACGGCGTACCTCCGGCCGCTCCGCCAGTTCCTCGAGGCTGCGCCAGAGTCTCGGCCCGTCCTCCGTGGCGAGGCGGGCTCTCATGGCTTCGAGGTCGAATGGCGCTCCCTCAATCATCGGCTCTACCGGTGGCACGTGTTGCAGCTGGTGAGACGCCGGGAGGCCTCCCGGTAAAACGCGCGCACGTCGTCAGGCAGGTTCGTGCCATGCGGCTCATAACCCATGTCGAACACGGCATCCTGCGGCCGTAGCTGCGGGACCGGATCGCGGTGGCAGTCGAGGCACCATCCCATCGACAAGGTCTGCGTCTTCACGGTCTTCGACATCCGGTCCACTCGCCCGTGGCAGGTCTCGCAAGCCACGCCCTTGGTGACATGGGCGGCATGGTTGAAATAGGCGTAGTCAGGCAGGCGGTGCACGGATTTCCACGCGATAGGCTGCCCGAGCAGGAAGCTCGAACGGATCGGCTCGAGCACGCTCGCGCCCACCCGGACCTGAGAATGACACGACATGCAGGTCTGGGCCGAGGGCATTCCGGCATCCGCCGCACGCTCCACGGTCGAATGGCAGTAGCGGCAGTCGATGCCGAGCGATCCGCTGTGGAGATCATGCCGGAACGGGACCGGCTGCGGCGCCGGCTTGCCGACGTTCCATGTGCTGCCGGATCGCGCCCAGACATAGGCCAGCGCGGCTCCCGACACGATGCTCAGGCACGTGAGCACGATCGCCACGCGAAACAGAGTGGTGGCCGCCGGTGTGAAAAGTTGCGCCATCGCCCGTGCTGCGCATTCCCTGTTCGGTCAGACTCGCCGCCTGAGTGAAGCTTCGCTGTTGACACAATCGGTTCAGCGCAGCTTCGTTCCCTTAGGACGCCCGAAGGTCGATGCGCTCAGGATGGGTGAACACCTCGAAGGCGTCGCCCCGGGCGATGGCCACCAGAGTGATGCCGCAGCTCTCCGCCACGCGCACGGCCAGAGCCGTGGGAGCGGAAATTGCGGCCAGAATCGGGGATCCCATGCGGGCGGTCTTCTGCACCATCTCGACCGAGACGCGGCTCGTCAGCAGCACGAGTCCGTCGCAACAGGGCTCCGATACTCTGGCCAGGGCTCCGGCGAGCTTGTCGAGCGCATTGTGCCGGCCGACATCCTCCCGAATGGCGACCACGCCTTCACTCGGACGCCAGAAAGCCGCGGCATGAATGGCTCGCGCCTCCCGGTTCAGGCGTTGAGCCTCGGACAGATCGTCCATGGCGCTCTTGATGGCGCCAGGCTGCAACCGAAGCGAGCCTGCGACCCGATTGACCGGACGTATGGCCTCTGCAAGGGACTCCACGCCACACAGGCCGCAACCGACGGGACCCGCCAATGCGCGCCTGCGTATCCGGTAGGCGCTGCCGCAGCGATCAGACAGCCACATCCTGACCTCGCATCCGATATCGTGCTCGACGATATCCATGGACGAAAGATCGGCGGGATCGGAAACGATGCCCTCCGACAGGCTGAAGCCGAGGGCGAAATCTTCCAGATCGGAGGGGCTTGCCATCATCACCGCATGCGTCGACCCGTTGTAGGTCAGCGCAACGGGCATTTCCTCAGGCACCATGCGTTCCCCGGCAGCGCAGGCATCTTGCGCCACGCTCATGCGCGGCAATCGAATGACGGGTGACAGGTGCAAGGTCATTCGGCTGCCTCCGGCTGTCGGCGCTGCAGAAGCTCGATCCGGATCGGAATGGATTTCGCCGCCGGCACCTTGCTCTTGTCCGCGTGATGCCAGACCGGGATCAGCAGATTGCACTCCGGATAATAGGACGCGCAGCAGCCTTCGGGAATCTCGTAGGGCGTCACGCGCAATCCGCTCACCTGACGCCTCACGCCATCGTCGACGGCGGTGGTGAGCATCACCAGGTCGCCCTCCTCCAGCTTCAGGCGAGCTATGTCGCTGCGATTCATGAAGAGCACCATGCGCGTGCCTTTCATGCCCCTGAACCGGTCGTGATAGCCATAGACGGTCGTGTTGAACTGGTCGTTGGAGCGTACGGTCATGAGCTGGAAGACATCGGGATCGTTCTCTGCAATGCCGAGATCCGCTTCCAGGCTCTTGGGCACGATGAAGTTGGCCTTGCCGGTCTTCGTCTTCCAGATCCGCTCACGCGCTGCGATCGGGCGATGGAAGCCGCCGGGCTGCCACATGCGTTCGTTGAATCCGCGGAAATTGTCCGGATAGGTTTCCTCGATCGCATCGCGAACGCGGGAATAATCGGCCACCCATTCATCCCAGGGAACCCTGTCGTTCGCGGGCAGCGTCGCCTTCGCAATCTCTGCGACGATGCGCGGCTCCGACAGAAGATCAGGACTTGCGGGTTTCGCCACGCCTTTGGATCCGTGGATGCACGCTGTCGAATCCTCGACCGCCACCGCCTGAGGTCCGGTTTCCTGTTCGTCGATCTCGATTCGCCCGAGGCAAGGCAGGATGTAAGTGACCTCGCCGGGGATCAGATGGTTGCGATTGAGCTTGGTCGAGATCTGCACCGAGAGGGGCAGTCGCGTCCAGGCTTCCTCCAGCGCCGCCGTTTCCGGAGCCGCCCGCACGAAATTCCCTCCGAGGGCAACGAATGCCTTCACCTCGCCGTCGATGATGCTCTTACAGACTTCGACCGTCGTCATGCCTTTCCAGCGCGGCGGCTCGAAGCCGTATTGCTCCTTGAGCTTGTCGAGCGGCACGAGCTCCGGCTTCTCGGAAATGCCCACCGTGCGCTGCCCTTGGACATTGGAATGACCGCGCACCGGACAGATGCCGGCTCCCGGCTTGCCGATATTTCCGCGCAGCAGAAGGAGATTGGCGAGCATCTGAACGTTCTCGACGCCGGCTTTGTGCTGCGTGAGCCCCATTCCATAGATGCCCATCGCCGCATTCGCGCGCGCATAGATGTTCGCGGCCGCCTCCAAGGTGGCGCGGCGGAGGCCCGAGCGGCGCTCCAGTTCGGGCCATTGCGCCTGCCGGGCGGCTTCCGCAATGGCCTCGAAACCGTGTGTGTGCTCTGCGATGAAGTCGTGATCGAGGACAGGGCTCCTGCCCTCCGCCCGAGCCTGGTCGTCAGCTTCGATCAGAATCTTGGCCAGTCCCATGATCGCCGCGATGTCGCCACCGATCTTCAGCTGATGATATTGCGACGAAATCGACGTTTCCGACCCAGTCAGCATCTCGGTCGGCGCCTGCGGATTGGTGAAGCGCTCGAGGCCGCGTTCTTTCAGCGGATTGAAGGTAATGATCGGCACACCGCGCTTCGCGGCGTCCTGGAGAGGATGCAGCATGCGCGGGCTATTGGTGCCGACATTCTGGCCGAAGAACAGGATGCAATCCGTCTTCTCGAAATCGTCGAGGATCACCGTGCCCACCGGCACGCCGATGCTTTCCTGCAGAGCGACCGAGGTGCTCTCGTGGCACATATTCGATGAATCGGGCAGGTTACTCGTGCCGTAAAGCCGGGCGAACAGCGCCCACATGTAGGACGTCTCGAGGGACGCGCGGCCGGAGGCGTAGAGCACCACTTGGCGCGGATCGAAGCCTTTCAGTGCCTGCCCGATCTCGCGGAACGCCTCGTCCCAGGCGACCGGCACATAGGTGTCCGTTGCCCGGTCGTAGCGCATCGGATGCGTGAGACGTCCGGCCTCTTCGAGATCATGGTCGGGCCAGGTCCGGAGCTCCGAGAGGGTGTGCCCGGCGAAGAACTCGGGTGTCACGCGCTTGGTGGTGAGTTCCCACGCAGTCGCCTTGGCGCCGTTCTCGCAATATTCGAAAGGATGGGGCTTGGCGGGCTTGGCCCAGGCACAGCTGACACAGGCAAAGCCGTCAGGTTTGTTCTGCTTGAGCAGCAGCGCGTTGCCGCTGATGAGCCGCCCCTCGCGCGCGAGGATGCTTTCGACCGACTTTACGGAGCCCCAGCCTCCGGCAGGACCCGTATAGGGCTTGATCTTCGCGTCGTCGTTCATCCGGACAGTCCCTCCCGCTCGCCGCCTTCGGGCGGTCGACATGATTCATGTCAATGAACGGAAAGCACGACCGTTCCCGCGGGGTCGGTCTCGGGCAGGCGAGAGCTTCTCTCGGAAGGGATGGCGACTCCGGTAGGGCTCGAACCTACGACCTGCCGCTTAGAAGGCGGCTGCTCTATCCAGCTGAGCTACGGAGCCATCGATCCGTGGGCCGCGACCTAGTGGGTCCAGGGGCCGACGCGGTTGAACTTGAAATTGTCGGAATACGAGGCCATCCGCCGCTTCACCTCCTGCGGTTCCTCGACCCGGTAGGCAACGCCCTCGCGCTCGGCGTAGGCGATCGCCTCTTCCTTGGTGTCGAACCACAGACGGAGCTGCTGGCGGGTATCGCCCGAGCTGGTCCAGCCCATCAGAGGCTCGATCTCGCGGGGCTTGTCCTGCTCGAAGACGAGAAGCCATTGCTTCGTCCGGGCCAATCCGGACTGGGTTGCAGACTTGGCGGGCTTGTAGATCCGTGCAGGCATCGGTTTCGGACTCTTTCCAAGACACTTCCGGTGAAGATGGTCGGGGCGGCAGGATTTGAACCCGCGACCCTCTGCTCCCAAAGCAGATGCGCTACCAGACTGCGCTACACCCCGTGATCCTCAACAGCTTGGTTTCTCTATCGATTTGAGAACCGGTCCGCAAGCCCTACGGTTCCCCGGTGGGACGGGAATGCTTTTGTCCCGATTGCCCGTTGGAACGGGGAGTACCAGGAAAAGTCCTTGGTTGGTTCTAAGGCGAACCCGCGATGCCGCGACCGAGAGAACAGGCCGCTTCCATCGCCATTGCAGAACCAAACGCCCAGGGTCGGTCTCAAGGCGTTAGCGGGCGGCCTGACTGCAACACAGCTTAATAGCAGCGTGGCCACGCTTTTGCCCAATTCAGAAATCAAAGACTAACATCAATCTTTCGAAGTACACCCTTCTATCCCTGATTTCCCGAAAGACAAATAGCACGTTTTCATCTGGAAGATGGTTTTTGGAATAGTAGTAAAAGGCGTATTTTCCTACCAATCCTACCGCGTCAACATTCCTAGTATTAGCAAAGGTTCAGAGCGTCCTGCCTGAGCCAATAAATCCCCCTGCTTAAGACATGCGTAGGAAGTTTATTCTACGCTTTCACAAATATTCCCTTGCATGTTTGAAACGAGAAAAAAGCAAGCAAAGCTATGGCCACTATTTATGTCTCGACGACGGGCAGCGACTCCAATTCCGGCGCCTCCGGCAGCCCGGTGAAATCGATCACCAAGGCGGCGCAGCTGGCCCAGGCCGGCGACACCGTGCTGGTCGGCGCCGGCACCTACAACGGCACCGTCAGCATCGCCAAGAACGGCACCGCCTCGGGCCAGATCACCTTCAAGCCCGTCGACGGGGCGAAGGTGGTCATCGACGGCGCCGGCACCCCGGCCAACACCGATCTCGTCGTGATCAGCGGCGACTACATCACCTTCCAGGGCTTCGAGGTCGTCAACGCGACCCGCACCGGCATCGGCCTGTGGGGCTCGCACGATTCCAAGGTGATCGGCAACAACGTCCATGACAGCTTCCGCGCCGGCGTCTATGCCGGGGGCAGCGTCGGCCAGTCGTACAACAACGTGATCGACGGCAACGAGGTCTGGCGCAACGTCAAGGAGAACATGAGCCGCACCTGGTCCGGCGGCTGGGCCCAGGGCATCAGCCTCGCCATGTCCGACAACAGCACGATCAGCAACAACAACGTCTACGACAACTGGGGTGAAGGCGTCGGTGCGATGTTCACCAAGGGCGCCAAGATCACCGGCAACAAGGTCTATGACAGCTACAGCGTCGGCGTCTATCTCGACAACGCCCAGGATGCGGTGGTGCAGTACAACACCGTGTCGCATTCCTACGACACCGCCTTCTACCGCGGCGGCAAGCCGGCTGCCGGGATCCAGATCTGCAACGAGAACGGCGACCGCATGCTGCCGTCGTCGGGCATCGTGATCACCAACAACGTGCTGGCTGGCGTCGGCGACGTGCACTACAGCACCTACGGCGCCAACACGGGCCTCATCAACTCGACGATTTCGTCCAACACGATCCATAGCAGCGCCGACGCCATCACACGTCCGACGCCCAGTTCGACACCTAGTTCGACGCCTGCTCCGACTCCGACATCGAGCCTGACGACGGACGGAAGCCAGGAACTGACCGGCACTGCCGGCAACGACGTCATCAAGGGCACTGCTGGCCACGACGTCATAAAGGCTGCCGCTGGAAATGATCTCATCAGAGGCTTTTCCGGAAACGATTTCATCAAGGGCAACGCCGGGAATGACAAAATCTGGGGTGGTCTCGGAAACGACACACTCTCCAGCGGGCCGGGTAAAGATGCCTTCGTGTTCAACACCAAGCCCAATACGACGACCAACAAGGACAGGATCACAGACTTCAACGTGAAGTCCGACTCGCTCTGGTTGGACAACGCGGTGTTCAAAAAGCTCGGAACGAACGGGACCGGGTCAGATCCGGCCAAGTTAAGCAAGGGCTTCTTCACCATCGGCTCGAAGGCCAAGGATAAGAACGACTACATTGTTTACAATGACAAGACCGGCGTTCTGTCTTACGACGCCGACGGTTCAGGCAAGGGCAAGGCGGTGGAATTCGCCCAGCTCTCAAAGCATCTCAAGATGACGGCAGCCGATTTCTTCATCATCTGAATCAACGTCACTCGCGATCATGTTCTGGCGCAGGTAGCTGCCGTCCGCCACCCTCGCGAGTGGGCGGCGGCCATTGATCGCCGTTCGAAACCCTTTTCGTCGAACGGCAAGCAGCGCGGGCGGTCAACGCCGCCCGCGCGTGCAGCCTGCATCGCGGCATCAGGGAAATATAAATCGAAGATCTAAAATGTATTATATTCAGGACACTAGGAAAAAATTTCACGAGTGGCCTTGGCCGAATGTGTTCATGTCCCTGTCGGCCTGTATTCTCACCCGATGGGAAAGCTTTGATTGAAGCAAAAGCTTTGATCGTCCGAGGTATGCCCTCCCTCCGAAGAGCAGCAACTGGCGTCTAGAGCATCGGCTGTTCAGACGAATCCATAACCTGCGGCAGTGAAGTAGTTGCGGCATTCCTCAGCTTCGACCCCATCACAGATGTCCCCGATGGCCCGCCAGAGCGCGTCAAAGGTGCGGGCTTCGGCTTTGCGCAGATGTGCTTTGATCTTGGCGAAGAGTTGCTCAATTGGGTTCAAATCGGGCGAATAAGCAGGCAGGAACAGGAACCAGGCGCCGCGTTGCTTCAGACACTGCGCCGCCGTCTCGCTCTTGTGCGCCGGCAGGTTGTCGAGGATCACCACGTCGCCCTTGGACAAGGTCGGAGCAAGCTGGGTCTCCACATAAGTCTCAAAGATCTGACGGGTCATCGGCCCATCGATCACCCAAGGCGCCGTCAGACCACAGTAGCGCAGCCCGGCGACAAAGGTCTGGGTCAGCCAGTGGCCGAATGGTGCCCTTGCATACAGACGCTGCCCTTTGAGGCAGCGGCCGCGCAGGCGCGTCATCTTGGTGGATGTGCCGGTCTCATCGAGAAACACGAGCCGGTGCGGCTCCTGGCGCATGCGCGGCTGGCGTTTTGTGTGCCAATGCTCGCGGGCCTGGCGCACGTCGGAGCGTTCTTGTTCGCTGGCCCGCAAAGTTTTTTTTGACGCTATAGCCGTGGCGGATGTACCAGCGCGCGATGGACGCCGGCGTGATCTTGGTGCCCAAGGCCAGCAGTTCGGCCGCGAGCTGGGGCATGGTGATGTCGTTCCTCTCGGCGACGCGACGGATCAGAAACTCGCGATGCGGGTCGAGCTTGGAGTAGCGCCAGCCGCCCTCTGGTTTGGGCGCCAGGCTGCCGGTGGCCCGATACGCCGCCATGAGCCGCACCACAAACGCGACCGACACCTCAAAATGGCGCGCGGCCTCATGGCAGGAATGCCCCGCCTCAACAAAGCGCACCACCCGTTGCCGCAGATCCAGCGAGTAGGACTTGGTCATCGCTCATCTCCTCTAAAGAGGGCCGAGATAAGGGAATCACAAAGCCGTCACGCCGCATAGCCTCCGATTCAATCAGAACAGCCGATGCTCTAGCTTTTCTTCACAAGCCCGGTCATTGAGAGACCATGACCCAAGGCTGCCCCTACGGGTCACAACTTTGCGCCTTCCCTCGGGAGGCGCTTTCTTTTTTGTGTATCGGTGTCCCGGTGCGGGCTCGCGCCGCTCTGAAGGGCGAGACGATCTGTCCGCCGCCTCGCGCCACTCGACAAAACCCTCGCGCCAGCTTCGCCGTCTATTGAAAGCATTCCTTCGCCTTAGGGATTGCACGCATGAGCCCCTGGACGCCCGAGCGCAGATCAAGACCGCGCCATTCCACCTATCTGGAGGGGCGGATCGACGACAAGGACGCCCGGGCACCGCTCGCCTGCACGGTCTGGGACCTATCGGAGACGGGCGTACGCCTCATCATCCCTGCCCCGGCCGAGGTTCCGCTCGAATTCGAACTCCAGATTCCGGCTGAGGACGCGCGGGCCAGAGTCCGGCTGGTCTGGAATACCGGAACGCATTACGGCGCAAGGTTTGTGGATTAGTTCCAACTCGACAATCTTCCCAAAATGCGGCGAACCGGCTAATGGGCATCTTCCGTTAGGGAAATTTACCGCGGTGGAGATCTTGGGCCGAACGAGAGGACAGATGAAGATCTACCGACTGTTCAACAAGCTCAGTCGCCCGCGCAGCTATGCCGGTCGAATCCTGCTGATCTGCTTCTTCGGCACACATGTTCCTCTCATCACGTTCGTGCTCTGGATCCTGCTCGCCAATCCTTCGCTTGGGGGCGAGCATTGGGACGACCTCCTTGTGCTCCTGCTTGCGACCCTCGCCGGTACGGGACTGACCTTCCTCCTGGTGAACGGGATGCTGGCTCCTGTCCGTGTCGTGGCCCGAGCGCTTGGAGATTATCGGCAGAACAAGCAGGTGCCCGCCCTGCCCCGAGGCCTGTCGGATGAGGCGGGATACATGCTCGAGCAGGTCCAGGACGCCATCGAGGAGCTGGATCTGACTCTCACCAACCTCGCCCGGGCGGCGGAGACCGATCCCCTGACCGAGGTCGGCAACCGCCGCTGGCTTGTCAGTCGTGCGGAGGAGCAGATCGCCCGCGCACAGCGCAACCAATCCCCGATTTGCGCGATCCTCTTCGATCTCGACCGCTTCAAGGCGATCAACGATCAGCATGGCCATGCGAAGGGCGATGCGGTCCTTGTCGGTGTGGCGCGGTTCGTGAAGAGCGGGCTGCAATCCTCTCACCTGTTCGCACGAACGGGCGGCGAAGAATTCTGCATCGTGCTGCCTAACACTCCGCTGAACGGGGCCGTCGAGGTTGCACGCCGGATCCAGGAAGGTCTTGCGACACGCTCCATTGCGCGCCTCACGCCCGGACTGGTGACTGCGAGCTTCGGCGTGGTCGAACGCGATCCCGATGAGAGGGATCTTTCGGCGCTGCTGCGGCGTGCGGATGATCTGCTGTATCAGGCGAAGAACGACGGCCGCAACCAAGTGGCAACCTCGGCGCTCGCGTAAGGCGCTGCTGCTCAGCGCTTGAAGACAGGGTGCTCCACCCGGTCTCCGGGCCTGATCCCGAGCTTGGCCGCCGTGCCGGCATTCAGCTCCAAGACCGCCAGAACCGGCTCGCCGGAGGGAATCGTACGGGTCGACAGCGGCTCGGTATTTGCCGCGATGCGGGCGATCGTGCCGTCGGCGCGGATGAACAGCATGTCGAGGGGCAGGTACGTGTTCTGCATCCACATGGCGACGGGTTCGATCCGGCCGAAATCGAACAGCATGCCCTGATCGGCCGGCATGGAGCGCCTGAACATCAGGCCCTGCGCCCGGTCGGCATCGTTGCGCGCAACCTCGACGCGGAAGCTCTGTCGCTGCCCGCCCTGCATGGCGATGGACAGGGTCTCAAAAGCCTGGGCGTAGACTGCACCGGCAAGCAGGACGAGAAGGCCTAGGGCCGGAAACGCAGGCCGAAAACGCGACAGCACGGATACGCTCGCTAGTGGGAGTGCGGCAGGGCCATATCGGCCAGGCGGACCTCGGCGGCCATGAGGCCCTTGGAACCATCGCCGAAGCGGACGAAGACCCGCTCGCCCGGCTTGAGCTCGGCAATGCCGTAGCGCCGAAGGGTCTCCATATGCACGAAGATATCCGGCTTGCCTTCGCCCTGCGTGAGGAAGCCGAAGCCGCGCAGGCGGTTGAACCACTTCACCACGGCCGGCTCCAGACCGCTCGTCGGCACCACTTGAACATGGGTGCGGGGAAGCGGCAGTTCCGAGGGATGCAGGGCAGTTGATTCATCGAGCGAGACGATCCGAAAAGCCTGGAGCCCGCGCGGGCGCTGTACCGCCTCGACTACGATCCGAGCGCCTTCGTTGGCCGCCTGATAGCCGTCGCGGCGCAGGCAGGTCACATGGAGCAGAACGTCAGGCTTGCCATCGTCGGGCACGATGAAGCCGAACCCCTTGGCCACATCGAACCACTTGATCCGGCCGCTGACCTGAATGAGCTCAAGAGCCCCCTCTTCATTGGCCGGCTGAGGAACCTCGCGGCGACCATGATCTAAAGAGGAATTCTCCTCGCGGAGACTAAAAGAATTGGAGCCGTAATCGCCAGTCATGAAATTACCCAAACTCGAATCATGAACCCGATTCTTAATAAGAGGATAACATCGTCCTGAATCAGGGGAAGCCGGAAACGCGACTCAACAGGCGATGAAATTTTCAGCAAACTGCATGTTCTTGAATTTACGTGATAAATTTTGAGAAGATCGGGCCGATTTCCGCATGAATCACCAGATCCGCCGCATGATCGAGGGGGGTCTGCTCCCGATTGACGATGATCAGCCGCGCTCCGTTTTCCTTGGCGAAGGCTGGAAAGGCCGCAGCCGGATAAACGATCAGCGACGAGCCCGCGACAAGGAAAACGTCGCAGGACGCCGCAAGCTTCTGCGCCCGGCGCATGGCCTCCTCAGGCATGGCCTGACCGAATGAGATGGTTGCCGACTTCAGGATCCCGCCACAGGCGATGCAGTCTGGCGGCCCCCCATCCGCATCGAAACATTGTCTCACCCAGTCGAGTTCATGGCGTCGGCTGCAGGCAAGGCATCTGGCATAGGTACCGTTGCCGTGCAGCTCGATGACCTGATCTTCCATGAGGCCGGATTCCTGATGGAGGCCGTCGATATTCTGCGTGATCACCGCCGGCATCCGGCCAGTTGCTGCGAGAGCGGCGAGACCGAGATGGCCCTGGCTCGGGCGCGCCCCACGATAAAGATCGTCCATCGCGAATTTGCGCCGCCACGCCTCCCGCCGGGCTTCTGCGCTTTGCACGAAGAGTTCGAAGGAGATCGGCTTGTGGCGCATCCATGGGCTACCGGGCGACCGGAAGTCGGGGATGCCGCTCTCGGTCGAGATCCCCGCTCCCGTGAAGCCGGCAATGATACCCGCCTCTTGAATCATGTCCTGAAATGTGGCGATTGACGCAGAAAGGCTCTCGGTCATTTCACCCACTTAACGCCTCGCGACCCGGAGGGAATGCCCCCGTCCATGACACAAGCAGATTTGACTGCCCTCTCCTCCTCGGAAGCCAAAGCCGCTGCATCCCAGCGCTGGGATGCCATCGACGTCGCCCGCGGACTCGCGATCGTCGCGATGATCGTCTACCATTTCAGCTGGGACCTGAGCTTCCTGCAACTGATCGCAACGAACATCCTGCAGGTCCCGGCATGGCGCTGGTTCGCGCGCGGGATCGCCGGTTCCTTTCTTGTCCTTGCGGGCTTCGGTCTGACGCTCGCGCACGCCCAGGGCTTCCACCGAGTGCCGTTTCTCAGGCGGCTGATGAAAGTCGGCGGCGCCGCTTTGGCCGTGACCGTCGTGACGTACTTTGCCTTTCCCGAAAGCTATATCTTCTTCGGCATCCTTCATTGCATCGCCGTGTCGAGCGTTCTGGCGCTGCCGTTCCTGAGGCTGCACCCGGCACTGACCCTCGCAGCCGCCGTCTTCTGCCTCGTGGCGCCACGGATTTTCACGAACCCCGCTCTCGACGCACCCTGGCTTGACTGGCTCGGGCTAGGCGCGTCCGATCCGGTCACCAACGATTACGTGCCGATCTTTCCCTGGTTCGGCCTCGCACTGATCGGAGTGGCCGCCGGCCGGCTGATGCTGCCACGGCGAGAGACGATGGGCCTCGCCCGCTGGCGCGCGGAGGATGTGCTCTCCCAGGGATTGGTCTGGGCCGGGCGCAAGAGCCTGCCGATCTATCTGATTCATCAGATCGTTCTGATCGGCATTCTCTACGGCGTTGCACAGATTGTCGGACCGAGCACGTCGGCCGCCTGCCAAAGGATCTGTCTGGCGCAGAACGGGAACCCGGCCCTCTGCCCTTCAGTCTGCTCGTGCATCGTTCAGCAGGTGCCCGAGCGGGATCTCTGGCAACGGCTTATCGCCGGCACGGCCGCCGCAGAGGACAATACCCGCATCTCGCGTGCCGCACAGCAATGCATGCGCCAAAATCCGCCGTCGTGAATCGCGATTGGTTTATAACCGAGCACTGTCATTCCGGGGCTGCGCAGCAGAGCCCGGAATCCATAAACACAACGAAATACAGCAGGAACAGTGCGGCAATCGTGTCGCTTTATCCTGCTTTGTCAGCGTTTATGGATTCCGGGCTCTCGTTTCACTCGCCCCGGAATGACAGCGGATACGCGTCTTAAGCCACATTGAGCCGCAGCGCTCTCGAGCGCTGCTCGCTGCGCGCCTCGGCTAACAGGCAAAGCAGCTCGAAGGCGATGGACGCGCCGACGAGCGCCCTGCCTCCGGATTGGTCGAGCGGCGGCGAGACTTCCACCATGTCCGCACCGATGAGGTTGAGGTGACGGAAGCCGCGGACGAGCTGCAGCGCCTCGCGGCTGGTGAAACCGCCGATTTCCGGCGTGCCCGTACCGGGCGCAAAGGCAGGATCGATGGAATCGATGTCGAACGTGAAATAGGTCGGCTCCATGCCGACGATGCGGCGGGCCTCGGCGACAGCATAGGGAATTCCCCTCTCCGCCACCTCCTCCATGTCGATGATGCGGATGCCCTGATCGAGAGCCCATTGGCGCTCATCCGCGGAATACATCGTGCCGCGGATACCGATCTGAACCATGCGTTTCGGATCGAGCACGCCATCCTCGATCGCCCGGCGGAACGGCGTGCCGTGGGTGAGCTTCTGGCCGCCGAAATAGGTGTCGCCGGTATCGCTGTGCGCGTCCACGTGGATCATGCCGACAGGCCGCTCAGCTCCCAAGGCCCGCAGGATCGGATAGGAGATGATGTGGTCGCCGCCGATGGAGAGCGGCGTCACGCCGCCCTGGTGCAGACAAGTCATCTCCGCCTCGATGCGGCGCAGGGTATCCTGCACGTCGATGGGATTGACCGACACGTCGCCCACATCCGCGCAGGCGCAAAGATCGTAGGGCGCGACGAGGGTGCCGTAATTGACGAGCCGCATGAGCGAGGACGCCTCGCGCACCTGGCGCGGTCCGAGGCGTGCGCCGGGGCGGTTCGTGGTGGCTCCGTCGAATGGAATCCCGATGATGGCGATATCGATCTCGCCCGGGGCCTGCGTCGGCGCGAGATGGGGCAGACGCATGAAGGTCGAGATGCCGGCAAAGCGCGGCACGACCATGCCGGACAGGGGCTGGTAGGCCTCCAGGCGCTGCTCGCGGTTTGCGAGACCCGTCTTTTTCTTGAGGCTCTGCGTCATCGCTCGTCGTCCCCGTAGATCAATGAACGGCGCGGGCGAAGACCCGCTCGATCCGCTCCATCCCCCAGTCGATCTCCTCGCGGGTGATCGTGAGAGGCGGTGCGAAGCGCAGCACCGTTCCGTGGGTGTCTTTCGAGAGCACTCCGTTTTCGAGAAGCGAGTCGCAGACGGCGCGCGCCGAGACCACATTCGCATCGACCTCGACGCCGACCCAGAGGCCGCGGCCGCGCACGTCCTTCACGATGTTGCTGCGCATGGCGCGCAGGCGATCCTGGAGATAGGATCCCATCTCGGCGCTGCGCTCGACGAGATGCTCCTCTTCGATGATGGCGAGCGCCTCAAGCCCGATCCGGGCCGCCAGAGCGTTGCCGCCGAAGGTGGAGCCGTGCGAGCCGGGGTTGAACACGCTCATGACGTCGTGCGTGGCCACGAAGGCCGAGACCGGATAGACGCCGCCGCCCAGGGCCTTGCCGAGGATTAGGCCGTCCGGCTTGATGCCCTCATGCTGATGGGCGAACCATCGCCCGGTCCGCCCGAGGCCCGACTGAACCTCGTCGAGGATCAGAAGAACGTTGTGCCGGTCGCAAATGGCGCGAAGATCCCTGAGATAGCCTTCCGGTGGGACGACGATTCCCGCCTCGCCCTGGATCGGCTCGATCAGGACGGCGCAGGTGTTTTCGGTGATCATGCGCTCGATAGCGGCAGCATCGCCGAACGGCGCCGGCTTGAAGCCGCCGGCGAAGGGGCCGAAGCCCTCGCGGTAGGATTCATCCGAGGAGAAGCCGACGATGGTGGTCGTCCGGCCATGAAAATTGTTCTCGGCGACGATGATCTCGGCTCGATCCCTCGCGATCTTCTTTCGGGAATAGCCCCAGCGGCGGGCGGCCTTGATGGCGGTTTCCACGGCTTCCGCGCCGGTGTTCATGGGCAGGGCCATGTCGAGGCCGGAGACCTGAACGAGACGCTCCAGGAAGGGACCGAGAACGTCGGTATGATAGGCGCGGCTGGTGACGGCCAGCCGGGAGGCCTGTTCCACCATCGCGATCAGGATGCGCGGGTGCCCGTGGCCGAGGCTGACGGCGGAATAGGCGCTCATCATGTCGAGATAGCGCCGGCCTTCCGTGTCGGTGACCCAGACGCCCTTCGCTTCCGTCAGGACGACGGGCAAGGGATCGTAATTGGCGGCGGTGACCGATCGTTCGAGCGCAATGAAGTCCATGGGATCCTCCATAGACAAGCTTATGGCTCACGCGTCTCTGTTGAGGCTGAAAACTTCCACAGGCGCAGCCGTTTCTGTCGTCAAGGGATCCAAATGGATCACTCCCGGTTGTCGGGCACCGGATAGCCCTCGAAATCCTTGAGGGTCTTCAGGACGAAGGTGGTGTGAATGCGCCCTATCCCGAAGCCCGGATCGGCCAGGAACGCCTCGGTCAATGTTTCATAGGCCGCCAATGTCGGCGCCACGATGCAGGCGATATAATCGTATTCGCCGTTCACGACCTGGAGCTCGATCACGGACGGATTGGCCGCGAGGGCCCGCTCGAGGCGCTGGCGCGTTCCCGTCGACGGATCCCGCATGCTGATCCCGGCCAGCGCGATGATGTCATGCCCGAGGGCGGACGGATCGATCTGCGCCGTATAGCCCCGGATCACGCCCTTCTGTTCGAGCCGCCTGACACGCTCGAGACAGGGACGTGCCGACAGCCCGACCCGTTCCGACAGGGCCTGATAGGTGATGCGGCCGTTGTCGCGAAGGGCATCGAGAATCAGAAGGTCGATCCGGTCGAGAGCGGGCTTGGCGCTGCGGCTCGGCAGCTTCGAGGGCGGCTTCATGTTTTAAGCTCGAACGAGACCCTGAGGACCGAACGGATCCGATGGCAGTGTATCAGGTCTGTATCCACGAACCGCGGGCGACGCAATTGCGCCTAAAGGCAGGTGCGGATTTTCGAGGGGCGCCGACGGTTGGAGAACCAGAAATTGATCCCACCGCCTACCCCGCAATCAAAGAAATACAATGCGGTATAATATTCCACTTAAATCATTTAATTCTTATTAATTACTCAAGGATTTATATCATTTCATTGTTGAAAAATGTCCTTTTCTCGATATGACTCTACGTCAATTAAATCGGGGCAAATTCGGTGACCTCTACTCTGGAGGGGGAAGTCGCAAGGCGTATCATGGCGCTTTGCCAATCTCTCGATAACAACGGCGAGAAGCCGCTCAGCCTCGACACGTCATTGACCTATGCTCTCGGCTTCGATTCCCTGAAGCTCATGCAGTTCTTCGCCGGTGTCGAGGAATTGTACCCTGGCGTTGCCCTCGAAGATTGGTTCATCGAGCACAGCACTGACGGGCGGGACACGCTCCGCAGCGCCGTTTCCCACCTCGCGCAATTTCTCGCGCCGCGTGCGACAAAAGGTTGAAACCCGGTTCCGTCTTTGCCAACTAGAGCACCGGATCGACGAGGCCGATGCCCGCCCGGCGGCGGGGCTGGAGGTGATGTGGTGCTGCAGGATTATCTGACCGAACTTCCTCTGATCGCCATCCTTCGAGGTCTGAAGCCCGAGAACGCCGAAGCGGTCGGGCATATCCTCGTCGAGGCCGGCTTCCGCATCATCGAAGTGCCTCTGAACTCGCCCGACCCGTTCCGCAGCATCCAGATCCTGGCCGGCGCCATGCCGAAGAACGTGCTCGTCGGCGCCGGCACGGTCCTCGACCCTCAGCAGGTGCACGGCGTTCGCGATGTGGGCGGCAGGCTGATCGTGATGCCGCATGCCGATCTCGAGGTGATCCGGCTCGCCAAGGAGCAGGATCTCGTCTGCACCCCCGGGGTCGCCACGCCCACGGAGGCTTTCGCCGCGCTGAAGGCAGGAGCGGACGCCATCAAGATCTTCCCGGCGGAGGCGATCCCTCCCGCCGTGGTGAAAGCTTGGCGGGCCGTGCTGCCGAAGGAGACCATCGTGCTCCCTGTCGGCGGCATCAAGCCGGACAACATGAAGTCCTATCTCGATGCGGGCGCCAACGGCTTCGGGCTGGGCTCCGCCCTCTTCACTCCGTCGATGTCGGTCGAGGAGATCGGCCGCAATGCCCGCGCCTTCGCAACCGCCTGGCAGGTCTTGCGGGCGAGTTGAGCCAAAAATCATCGGAAGCCGTGAGGCAGGAACCCCGGACAGAGAAAGCCGTTCTCACCGGGATATGCTTAACGTTGGAGTTTCACGATGAAGAAGACTGCCATCATCCTCGCCGCTACGCTTCTCAGCACGGTCGCCTTCGCCCAGGACACGACGACCACCATCAAGAAGGAAGAAGGCATCCTGGGCAGCCAGACCACCATCGAACGCAAGACCGAGCCGAGCACGACCTCCTCCACCTCCGTGACGACCTCCACGGGCAGCGTGGGCTGCACCACGGAGACCAAGCAGAAGACCAACGAGTTCGGCGATACGAAGACGACGAAGAAAACCGAGTGCTGATCGCACCCGCGCCTTTCGGCCAGCAGGGCCCGGCCTTCGTGCCGGGCCTTTCCTGCGCAGAGATGACTAGCGCATCGTGCGGAAAAGTGGATCCGGTTTTCCGCGTTCAACGATGCGCCAACCAAGGGAAGGAGCATCGGAATTGACCCCAAAAGTGGGTCCACTTTTGGGTCCGATGCTCTAGCGGCGGCGCCCGCCCTGACCGCCGCGGAAGAACGGAACCGTCAGAAGGCGCCTCCCGGTCTCATCGGTGATCTCGAGCTCGATGTTGCCGGCATCGGCCAACTCGTCCCGGAGTTCCTCGACGGTGGCCAGCGCCTCGGCACGGGCCGCTTCGAGATCGGGCAGCTCGATACCCTCCTCGTCCTCATCGACGTCGTAGCCGTCCCGGATGTTGAAGAAATAGCGCGGCATGGGATTCCAGCTTCAACAAGATCTATGGCGAGCGAAACGCCTTGGCAGGCAGCAGGTTCAACGGGCGGTCTGCCCTGACTATCACTGCTGCCCCGCATGATGACCCGGCGGGGGCACAATGCAAAGGAGCAACTGGACATCGCCTCACAGCTTTAGAATCAGGTTCATCCGGCCGGCCGCTTCGCCGGAAAGAGCCGCCTGCCTCGCCTGACCGGAAAGCTTGAGCTGGCTCCGGCCAGCCCGTTTCGCTTCGTAAAGCGCTTCATCCGCATCGCCATAAAGCTTCTCGAAGGTGTCCTCGGGGCCGCGGATGGCGATTCCGGCGGACATCGTCACCTGGACCGCGCCGGTCGGCGTGATGATCGGCGTCCTCTCCACGGCGCGCAGCAGGTCCGTGACGACGTTCACGATCCGCTCGACGGGCGTCTCGAACGAGATCAGCGCGAACTCTTCGCCACGCATATGGCCGACGAGGCCATAATCGGAGAGATGCACCTCGATCGTCCTGGCCAGCGTCTGGAGAACGACATCGCCGGTTCGAAGGCCGTGATTGTCGTTGATCGCGTCGAACTGATCGATGTCGGCGATCACCATCGCCGTCCTCGGCGGGGTCGGCGAGCTGACGGCCTCGATCAGGGCGCGCCGGTTCGGCAGGCCGGTAAGCGGATCGGTGCGGCTGATCGCTTCGAGGCGACGCTTCGCCTCCTGCAGATCGCGCTGCGCCCGCCCGAAGATCCAGGAGACTGGGATCGCGATCACTCCGACGGTCAAGGTCGTGACGATGGCGGTTCGCAGCACTGCCGTCCATGAGGTGAAGAAGACAATCTGCGTGGTCAGGTCGGCGGCAAGCGAGATGACAAGCGCAAAGATCGTCACCTTCACGACGTAACGCACGAGATCCCCCTGGCTCGTGATCGTCGGCATGGTGAATTTGCGAATGAAGTTCTGGAATGTCCACATCGTCAAAAGAGCGCCCTGACACGACACTTTATAGCAGAGCCGTTAGCTTATCTGAACTCGCTTGAATAGCGGTATTTCCACACAGCCCCAGTGGAGCTTTTTGGGTGCCGGCTGCCGATCAATACAGAAAGCCCCGTCGGCATGGGCCTCGCCCGGCCTTTGCAGGTCATGGAGATCTTCGCCTCCTCGCACGGTTCCTGGGCGATGTTGCTGACCATGCCGGGTGGCAAAGCCTGCATGATCGCGACCGGCGACAGCTGGGAAATGGTCAAGCGGATCAAAGGCAGTCCGATCTGACGCCGACATGCAACGGCACGGCTATCGAACTGTCCGGGATTGAGAAGGATATGGATTTTCGAGATTGTAAGGTGGCGCGCCCTACGGGAGGTCAACCCAAGGCACGATCAACGCCTTTTGTGGCTTGAAATAAGGGTTTAGTAGGTGCTATTTGGGGGACACCTTTGGGGGACATGTGGGGGACACCCACCCTTCCCTCACCTGCTCGGGAGCCCCTATGCGCAAGCCTCAAAGAACCTCTCTTGGGAGCCATCTGGAGTGGCATGGCAACAAGATTCGCGTGGTCGTGAGGGTGCCTCCCTCCTTGGTGAAGGCTGTAGGTGTAGGCAAACTTAAGGAGACCCTTCCAACGGCCAACCCTAGGGACGCTGAGGCTCTTAAGTGGGCCGTCATTGCTCGCCTGAAGAAGCACCTTAACGAGATCAAGACTGGCAAGAAGGGCGATGATCTCATCAAGGAAGCCTTCTCGTGGCGCGAGTCGATTGAGGCCGAGCAGGAGAAGGTTGCAGAGGGTGAGATCGAGTCTGAAGACGCCATACTCGATCTGGTCATGATCGACCGTGCTGAGGAGATCGAGAAGGTACATGGACCGATAAGGTCGTCACTGTTCGCTGCCATCGCCCAAGGAAGAGCAACGCCCCTCGCATATCTCGTTGATGACTGGCTGAAGGAGAAGCAATACGCGGGTAGGACTGAAGCCGCCTTCCGTCATGGTATCCGCCTGTTTGAAGAGTGGTGTCACCAAGCGAAGGTCGCCGCCTCAGTCGAGAACATCACCAAGAAAGTTGCTGGCAGGTTCGTGACTGAGAGGTTCATCAGCCAAGGTGTTGCCCCTGCGACAGCCAATAAGGCAATCACAGGGTTACGTTCTTACTGGTCCTGGCTGCACCAGCGGGGACATCTGGAGGATGATCGGAACCCTTGGGCAGGTCAGTCCCTCAAAGACAGGATGAGGGAACGCCGGAAGGCCCAGAGGGAGCCTGGAGAGGGAGACAAAAGGCCCTTCACAGATGGGGAGGTAAAGACGCTCATCGAGGGGATCACCAAGCAACCTCTATCGGACTTCTGCATGATCGCTGCCCTTACTGGGATGCGTCGTGATGAGATTGCCAACCTTCAGGTCAGGCATCTTACAGAGTGTACAATTAAGGTCCCTGGCACGAAGACCGCCAATGCCATTCGTGAGATCCCTGCTCATCCTGCCTTAAAGGAAATCCTTGTAAGGCGTTGTGAGGGCAAGTCTTCATCTGCCTATCTCTTTCACGAACTTCCACAGCAGAAGACCGATGCCCGTGGTCGTGGAGCCCCTATTACGCAGGCTTTCACCCGCGCCCGTAGGGATCTGGAAGTTGATGACACGCCAGAGGGATCTAGGCAGTCCCGTGTGGACCTTCACTCCTACCGTCGATGGTTCATCAGGAAAGCGGTTCAGGCTCTTGAGGAAGGCGCCACAGGTTTCACTGCATGGACCATTGCAGATGTCGTGGGCCACTCGAAGGAAGACGGCCCCCTCCCGATGACGATGGGCAGGTATCCGGGCAGGGCCGATATGAAGGCGTTGAGGGCCTGTGTGGAGGCTGTAAGGCCCCCCAAAAAAGGCGTGACGCCAATCAGTTGATCCTATTGCGCCGTGGATTGCACGGCATGCCGGTGCTGATAGCGATGAGTGCCACTGCGTCCCTATCCTCACGGAGACTGATCTCGCTTTTATCACCGTACCGGACGATAGCTTCTATGTAGTCGCTACTCGCTCCGGGTGCTGCGGTGACGAACTCAGGAGTTGGGAAACCGCTACGAAGTGCCAAACAGGCAGTTCCCATAGCTACGCCAATCCCATCAACGTAATCACGGCACCGCAATGCCTCACCATCGCAGAATTCTTTATCTCCGGTTGCACATACCTTCGCTTTCAAGCACTGCCTGTATAGGGATTTGAAAGTGCCTTCGTCGGATGCAGAAGCTTTCTGACCAGTGCATATCCCGATGAGGAGGGCGGCAAACGTGTACATAAACAGATTACGACCGAAACCCATCGCCGATGCCCCACTGAAGGATCAGTGAAACATTCTGGAGGTAAATAATCCCCAGACACAAGCCCATAAAGATGGGTTACGTCTGGGAGCATGTTCAACGTACTGAATTTATCCAGCCGTGAGTTTCCTGCTAAACAGGGCCCAGTACCGAAACTGATTGGGCTTAAGCGCCACGAACCGTGATCAGTCGCTCTCTAACTGCCGTCTTGAAATCGACCTGACCAACTCCAGGGATTGTCAGGATGACGGTATTCCCCTGCTTGGTCGCCGTGATGCCGCTACCCAACTGAGCCTCTAGGACTGCCTCAGGGTCTCTGTCGGCAATGGTTGCGAGGTATTCACTCACAAGCGGCTGATACGCCTTCGTGGTCCGCTCAACGCCATGGCTGTGCATCGCTGCCTTAAAGTCGTCAGGTCGGTTATGCTGCGCCCATGAGATGAAGCCTTCAGGGTCTTCGATACCGGCTTGGTGGAAGGTGCTGACAGCCTGTGCCTTGAAGCCCTCGATAACCTTACCCAAGCGAGCTTCAGCCTCCTGGGGATGGATACCGAGTTCAGAGGAGACACGGCTCATCGTGTTGGGGTTCACTTCTCCGTCGCTAACCAACTGGCCGAGGATTGCGAACTGTGTGGAGGCAGTAGAGGCTTGGACAAGGGCGGCTAGATCGGCTTCCACCGTGGCGTCGCTAAGGGCTTCTCCCTGATCCTCCTGCGGGGCTTCCTCTTGGGGTTCGTTAGCGAGCGCCCTGGAGGGACCATCAGGGGTGGCGATATAGCGACCGTGCTGATCCCGTTCCACCAAGCCCAAGGCTTCCGCGTTCGCGACGGTGGTTTCGGTCCCAGCAATCTGGATGATGTCTGTCGGCTGAAGAGTACCGTAACGCGGTGAGCCGGTTGCTGTTCGAGCCTGAAGACCGCCAGAGGGGTCGGTATCAGCGAGGTTCAGGCTGTTATAGGCACTCAGGTTGGTCGCTTCTCCTCCCGAGTAAGAGACAGTCCCTCCGGTACGGATGGTGATGGAGCGATCCTCAGGGGAGATGTGGTTAGACGTATCTGGTTGGTCGCCATCCGTGGCAACCTGATAACTGGCGTAACTCATGGCTTAGTAATCCGGCTTTGAAATGTTGGGGGTACGGTTGCGGAGTGTCTGAAGGAATTGGTCACGACGGGCCTGGAGGAAGCGCCTACGGGTTCCCACGAAGGAGCCCCACTTCTTCCCTGTGAGGATCAAGGCAAACCCACTCGGTTCACTATCATCAGGAACAGGACCCTTACGGGCGAGATAGGCGAGACGCTTAACGTCCTTCTCCTCAAGGAACTCAGGCTGGCTGATCATGTCCTCGATGTCGGCCACGTAGTTGCTCGCGTGGTCACCCTCGACGTGAAGGCTAGGACGCACCATCCGGGTACATTCACGCCTCAACATGGGGCCTTCATCGTTCATACGACGAGGTTTGGAGACTTGGCTCTCATCAAGCATGAGAGTCTCCTACGGAGATGCGCAGACCGCTGCCGAGATGGTTAGCCTTGGGCTCCTTGTTGCGGACCCTCTCACCACCACCGCGAGCCCTACCGAAGTAGAGGTTGCTACGCCTGAGATTGCAGGGGTTTCGATCATGGAGACGAACGTTGGCCTTGCGATGGTCTCCAAGGACGAGTCTGGCTACTTGAACGTTATTCCCGTTGTGGACGATACGCACATACGAGTATCCGTTGCCGCTGCTATTCAAGAACCACGACGAGATTCCATAGGTGGAGACGATACGGGCGTAGTCATCTTCCATCACCCAGGCAACCAACGGGCTGTTGCTGAGGAGGACGCCTACCACGGTCTTACCGTCTTCCACCCGCTTGACGGTTTCATGGAACGTTTCTTTAGATTTCATTGGATTTAGCTTCTAATTCTACAAAGTGGGAAAAAGTGAAGAGACAGGCCACCTCAGACCGATGCTCGAACATGATCGTCAGAGAAGGGGTTTTCTCTCTGGAGGGGGAATCCATCATCCCGGCCAACAATCGCCGTGTGTGACGAAGGGGAGCGGAGGGAAACGACACTCTGATCAGACATCGGACGGTACGGAGCGAAGCGTGGAGCCTCACTATCCTTCTCGACCACCGTCAGACCGGCAGCAGTCCCTACGGTTGTCCGGATGGAGACCACAGCGGAGCCTTGGTGGCTCATGCTGATAGGCGTCTCTGGATTCACGCCTTCTGTCAGGAGGATTCGAGAGGCGCTCAGTAGCGGTGTCCGAGACTCGCAGATGAGACGCTGACCAAGAAAGGCTTGGAAGGCAGGGACGTACTTGCCATTGCGCTGACCAACAGGCTGCACAGTAATTTCGATCATTGGAGTTCTTTCGGCTTGGGGTTGGGATGGGAAAGGACCACCCCTGCTGCGTGATTAGACCGGGGAACGTGGGACTCCGGTGGAGATGAGATCAGCAGGGGTGGTCAGAGGGCCCCTTCAGGCTGCAACCAATCAAGGGACCTGAAGGGGATTAGTTTATCATCACCGTTCAACGGACGTTGATCAGTGTTGACAAATCACATGGGAACAGTCACGGTTGGCTCAATCCGGGGAGAACCTGATGACCGTGTATGTGGCCTACTGCCGTGTATCGACAGACAAGCAAGGGAAGTCTGGCTTGGGCCTAGAGGCTCAACAAGCAGCTATCCACGCCTTCCTGAGGCCAGGAGATGAGTTGATGCAGCCTCCCTATGTGGAGGTGGAGAGCGGCAAGCGTAGTGATCGACCGAAGCTCCAGGAAGCTATCGAACGGTGCAAGAGGACTGGAGCAACGCTCTTGATTGCGAAGCTCGACAGACTCTCCCGTAATGCAGCCTTCCTGCTCTCCCTGAGGGACGCCGGGGTGGAGATCGTGTGTTGCGACATGCCTAACGCCAATCGGCTGACTATCGGCATCATGGCGCTAGTGGCCGAGGACGAGGCTGAGAGGATCAGCGCCAGGACCAAGGCAGCACTGGCAGCAGCCAAGGCCCGAGGTCAGAAGCTCGGAGGGGACCGAGGCTATCGACCATCCTCCCCACCGGATCACAGCAAGGCCACCGAGGTCAGGACCCTGAAGGCTGACCATCAGGCCCATGCAATCCTTCCCGTGATCAGGAGGATTCAACAGGAGGTCGAGAGCCTGAATGGGATTGCAGTGAGGCTGAACGAACTAGGACACACCACCCCGAGAGGTGGAGCGTGGACAGCTACCGCAGTGAAGAGAGCCCTAGCCAGGACTGAGGGCTGACAGACCAATCCTGTTGTCCTTCAGCCTATGGAAAGCCCGCGGCCACCGGGGGGAACTTCCCGCAGCAAATCTATCGATACCCTCTTACATTTTTTCAATGAAACATTCTGATCCTCAGAAGGTCACCCTCAGGTTATCCATAGGCTACCTTCAGGGACTCCTATGGGTTTTCTTTAAGAGGTAAGACCATCAATTATATCAATGAAGATAATGAACTATGGGAACACCTCTGGTCATCCTAATGGTCTTCTGAAGAGAGAACCTTCAGGTTCATCATTAGGGAATCCAGAGAGACACTCTAAAAGGTAACCTATAGTTCCCCCCTATAGTCCCCCCATGGATCTGGTCGTCTTCGTAGTGGTGGGGTTTTTTGTAATTCCTAGTGGGAGGGTAATCGAGTCTTCCTAGTACAAGGGGTTTTGTAATCCTAGTGGTCGGGGTTTTCCTGGTCTTCCTAGTGAAGGGGGTTTTTGTAATCCTAGTGGAAGACAAATTGGTCAGCCCCGGTGGACCGAGAGCGCCAGAGCGGAGTTATCCCTACGGCGAAAGCCTTCATGGTCCTCCAAGATGCCTATAGAGAGTCTCAGGTTCCCTGTCCTGAGGCTCTCTTTCTTTGGGGAGGGTACTGTCGCAGACGGGCATTCATGGTCGGGAGGGTGCGAGTACCTTCCGAGGCAAGATCGCCCTCAGTGACATGAGGGGGCGACCGGAAATGCCTATCCAGAGACGAGGGAGGGCAAGCCCTGAGAGCTGACCAAAAGTCGCTGGTGAAGCCCTATGACTGCCTAAGCAACGGACCATCACCAATGACTGCCCCGATCCGATTCTTGAGCTTCTCATAAAGATCCTCCGGGGTGGTCCAAAGGATGTGGTTGAATTGCCTTGTATCGAAATGGACCTTCCCAATCAGATCTTCCCGACAGGTCCAAATTACAGGAATGTTCAATCCGAAGGCGAATCCGGCCTCAAAGTACACTCCACCTCGCGGTTGGTCGGGCTTGGAGGTAAAATCCGACACGACGAAGCGCGAACGGCGGATTTCGGCAATGATTTCATCATCAACCTTGTTGATGTGTTCCTTTCCATCGATCCGCATTGTTGAATAGCCGCTATCGTCAATCGCGCGTTTGAATCCGCGTACATAGGCATCGATCATCGAATCATCGAACCACATAGCGACGAAACCTTGCTTAGATGCAGTCTGCCGCAGTCGCCGCTGCTCGATGTAGCGCCATCCTGCGAAGGTCAGCCTGTAAATTATTTTGCCTTCCGGTTGCACGAGCGCATCTTCTTCAAGGAACCGGATGAGTTCGGACACCTCTTGTTCGTTTGTGCTACCTGTCACAGCGGCCAGCAGTTCCTTGTCTCGCCTCAAATCATCAGTGATGTGTCCGGCGATTCGGACAGCCCCTGCGATACCGCGTTCAGCAAAGAAGTCGAGCGCACGATCACGACGCTCTATTAGCGAAGGGTTTGAACTAGAGCGAACTTGATCGACCACCGAAGTGGTCACCAGCGGCGATGACGTACCTAGCCGCCTCTCCTCCGTAAGCCACCAAGTTAGCTTCGCCTTATCTCCGTCGGTCAATCGCGCAACCATGGGAATTGCGCTGCCCGATATCCGATAGCGTCCCCCAGCCCTATGAGAACTAACCTCAACACCATCGCCAAATCCGTTGGCGGTGTCGGCAACAGTTCCCCAGATAAGGCAATCGACCATCTTGATCCTCCCGAAAGACTGACGGTGGATACATACCGATTTGGACAGCGAAGCGTGAGCACTTCCTGCTGTGAAACCCTCAGATTTTGGGGGACACATTCATTTAAGAGTGGGGGACACCCAGGCTCGATGCCACCTTCAAACCCTTGAGATTACTTATTTTTTAAGGATTGTTATAGAGTGGCGCGCCCTACGGGACTCGAACCCGTGTTTTTGCCGTGAAAGGGCAACGTCCTAGACCGCTAGACGAAGGGCGCAATTTCGGGGCGGTGCCGCCGAAGTGGGCGAACCTATAGATGGGTTCGTGACGCATCGCAAGCACCAGATTTCAATTATTCCGGCCGTGCCGCGTCCGTGATCCGAACCTCGACTTTCTCGTTGCCGCCCCAGCGATCGACGGCCAGAGTCCCGGCCACATGGAGCGGATTGCCGATTCCGTGGGACAGGACATTCCCGAGCGGTTGGCCGGCCGCGCGGAACGCGATTCCGCCGATGAAGCTGCCATCGCCGCCGCGCAGCTTGACCCGCATATGCCCGCCGCTGCCGACCTCCCGCGCCTCGATGACCCGGTGCTGCGGGAACACGAAGACAGGCTCGGGCTGCCCCTGGCCGAAAGGACCTGCCCGCTCGAGCGCGCTCACCACGGCAGGCTGGGCGCCGGCCGCGGTCAGGGTGGCGTCGACAGCGAAATTATCCCGCAATCGCGTGGCGCTCACCGGCTCGCTGAGCCGCTCGGTGACGAAAGCTTGAAAAAGCTCCAGATCGGCCGCCTGGATCGTCACCCCGGCCGCCATGGTATGGCCGCCGCCCTTGATGGCGAGCCCTGCCTCGACCGCGGCGCGCACGGCGAACCCGAGATCGACGCCGGGCACGGATCGACCGGATCCGGTCGCGGTCCCGTCCGGATTGAGGGTGAAGGCGAAAGCCGGGCGGCGAAACCGCTCCTTCGTCCGAGCGGAGATCAGGCCCACGACTCCGGGATGCCACTGGGCAGAAGCCGTCACGAGGACGGGGCGATCCGGCGCTTTCTCGAGGGCGAACATCGCCTGCGCCTCAGCCTCGGCCACCGCCACGACCTCGATGGCCTGACGTTCGCGGTTGAGCCGGTCGAGCTCGGCGGCAAGTTTCGCAGCCTGGACGGGATCCTCCGTCAGCAGCAGCCTCGAGCCCAATGCGGCATCGCCGATACGGCCGCCGGCATTGATGCGCGGACCGACGAGATAGCCGAGATGCCAGCTTTCCGGCGCACCGGCGAGGCCCGCCGAATCGAGAAGCGCGGCGAGGCCCACCCGACGCCTGCTCTTCATGATGGCAAGCCCCTGCCGGACGAAGGCCCGGTTCAGGCCGGTCAGGGGCACCACGTCCGCCACCGTCGCCAGGGCCACCAGATCGAGGCTCGCCATCAGGTCGGGCTCGGGCCGCCCCTGGAAGTAGCCGCGCGAACGTAAGGCGCGGTTGAGGGCGACGAGGAACAGGAAGACCACGCCGGCCGCGCAGAGATGGCCGAGGCCCGACAGGTCGTCCTGCCGGTTCGGGTTCACGATGGCGAGCGCCTCCGGCAGCCGCTCGGGCGCCTGGTGGTGGTCGAGGACGATGGGATCGAGGCCGAGACGCCGGGCCTCGGCCAGGGGTTCGATGCTCGCCGTCCCGCAATCGACGGTGACCAGGATATCGGCGCCCTGCTCCTTCAACGCCCGGATGGCATCGACATTCGGGCCGTAGCCCTCAGTGATCCGATCCGGGATATGGATCGCGTAGTCGAGACCGCAGGCCCCTAGGTACTCCGCAAGCAATGCCGCGCTGCAGGCGCCGTCCACGTCGTAATCGCCGAAGATCGCGACCTTCTCGTTGCGGGCGACCGCATCGGCGAGCCGAGACGCCGCCGCCTCCATGTCGGTCAACACATGCGGATCGGGCATGAGATCGCGCAGCCGCGGGTTCAGAAAGCCCTCGGTGTCGTGGATGCCGACGCCCCGCCCGGCAAGGACGCGGGAGAGCACGTCGGGAAGGCCATGGGTCTGCGCGATGGCGAGAGCGATCGTGCTCTGGGCGGCATCGCAGCGCTCGACCCAGGTGCGCCCGAGGGCGGAATTGGTGACGCCCAGGAAGGGCTTGGGCAGGAGGAGAGGAGATGATTCGGTCACAGCGGGAGTCTTACCCGCGAATTGTGGTCAAAACACCCGGTGATACTGCGCCTTCCCCTTGTCATTCCCGGCCGGAGCGCAGCGGAGGGGAAGGGAATCCAGCCGCAGCGCGCGTCGGTTGATCGTCTTCCCTCGCCTGCGGCTTGGCCTGAGGATGACAACGCTCATCAGCCGAACAGCTGCCGATACTGGATGAAGCCGCTGCGGGCTGCGACCTTGTCGTAGAGGATCTGCGCCGTCGCATTCGTCTCGTGCGTCAGCCAATAGACCCGGCTCGCGCCGGCCGCTTTCGCCTTCTCGTAGACCGCCTCGATCAAAGCGCGGCCGACGCCGTGCCCGCGCGCCTCTTCCGCCGTGAACAGGTCCTGCAGGTAGCAGTAATCGCTCGTCGTCCATGTGGAGCGGTGAAAGATGTAGTGGACGATGCCGACGATCCGCCCGTCGAGAACGGCGGCAAGCCCATGCATGGGCTCGGAGGGATCGAGAAACCGGCGCCAGGTCGTCTCGGTGACCTCGGCCGGCAGGGAGGATTTGTAGAAGGTCAGGTAGCCCTGCCAGAGAGGCTCCCAGGCTTTACGGTCATCGGGACTGAAGGGGCGAATCTCGATCATGTTGGTTTCCACGGCGTTCTGATTGCCATCATCCCACGGATTTCCTCCGTCATGCCCGGCCTTGTGCCGGGTATCCACGCCTTTTGGACCGAACCTAAAACGTGGATGGCCGGGACGAGCCCGGCCATGACGCAATATGGATCGTGGTGTGTGCCTGAAAAGCTAGTCCAGGTGGAACTTCGCCAGTTCGCGGTGCTCGCCGTAGATGCGTCGCACGGTGCCCGTGGCGGAGCGGTAGACCACCGTCTCGGTGGTGATCACTTCCTTGCCGAAATGGACGCCTCTGGTGAGGGCGCTGTCGGTCACACCCGTCGCCGCCACGATCACGTCGCCGCGGGCGAGATCCGTCATGTCGTATTTCTTGTTGGGATCGGTGACGCCCATCTGGAGGGCGCGAGAGCGCTTCTCCTCCGTGTCGAGGATGAGCCGGGCCTGCATCTGGCCGCCGATGCAGCGCAGGGCGCCGGCCGCCAGCACGCCCTCAGGCGCTGCCCCGATGCCGAGATAGATGTCGATGCCGGTCTCCGCGGGCTTGGTGGTGAAAATCACGCCGGCCACATCGCCGTCCGAGATCAGGCGGACGCCCGCGCCGGTCTTGCGGATGGCGGCAATCAGCTCCGCATGGCGCGGGCGGTCGAGCACCAGGGCGTTGAGCTCGTTCACCTTCACGCCCTTCGCCTTGGCGAGGTTGTGCAGATTTTCCTCCGGGCTCGCATCGAGGTCGATGACCCCGGTGGGGTAGCCGGGGCCGACGGCGATCTTGTGCATGTAGACGTCCGGAGCGGCCAGCAGGGTGCCGGCCTCGGCCATGGCCATGACGGCGATGGAGCCCGGCATATCCTTGGCGCAGAGCGTCGTGCCTTCGAGCGGATCGACCGCGATATCGACCTTCGGGCCGTGCTTGTTGCCGACCTTCTCGCCGATGAAGAGCATCGGCGCCTCGTCGCGCTCGCCCTCGCCGATCACCACCGTGCCGTCGATGGGAAGCTTGTTCAGCTCACGACGCATGGCGTCCACGGCGGCCTGGTCGGCGGCCTTCTCGTTGCCGCGGCCGCGCAGCCTGGCGGAGGCCACAGCCGCGCGCTCCGTGACGCGGACGAGCTCCAGGGTCAGGATGCGTTCAATGATTTGGCCCGGTTGGACGGTAATGCCCTGCGACATGGACTTGTCGTCTCCCCTATTGAGGTCAGCAGCGGGCCTGTCGGCCCTGCGTGAGGTTACTCGCGTTCGATGCGAATGACTTGGGGCGGCTCGGCGATAAGACCATCCCCCGTGATTTTTTCCAAGGCCGAGCGGATCGAGGCTTCGGTGGCCGCGTAGGTGATCAGAACCAGCGGAACCGGCGCGCCGGACCGGCCGTGCGGATCCTTCGTCGCCGCGATCTCGGAACGCTTCTGCAGGATGCTCTCGAGCGAAATGTCGGCCTCGGCCATGCGCGTCGCAACGCCGGCCGCGACGCCGGGACGGTCGTGCACGGTCAGTCGCACGTAATAGCCGCCCTCATGCCGCTGCATCGGCGCCCGCTGCGCCTTTTCCAGCTGGTCCGTCGGGGCGCCGAAGAGCGGCTGCACGTTGCCGGTCGCCACATCGGCAATATCGGCCACGACGGCGGAGGCGGTGGCATCGCCCCCTGCCCCGGGTCCGATCAAGGTCAGCTCGCGCACCGCATCCGCATCGATGGTGACGGCATTCGTCACGCCCATCACCTGGGCGATGGAGGAGGTTCGGGGCACCATCGTCGGGTGAACGCGCTGCTCGATGCCGGTCTTAGTGCGCTCGGCGACGCCCAGAAGCTTGATGCGGAAGCCCAGCTCCTTCGCCATGGCGAGGTCGAGCGGGGCGATGGAGGAGATGCCCTCCACATAGATCGCCTCGGCGTCGATCTCGGTGCCGAAGGCGAGGCTCGTCAGGATGGCGAGCTTGTGGGCGGTGTCGAAACCCTCCACGTCGAAGGTCGGGTCGGCCTCCGCATAGCCGAGACGCTGCGCGTCCGCCAGGCATTCGGCGAAGGTGAGCCCCTCCAGCTCCATGCGGGAGAGAATATAATTGCAGGTGCCGTTGAGGATGCCGTAGAGACGCGAGATCCGGTTGGCCGGCAACGCCTCGCGCAGGGTCTTGATGATCGGAATGCCGCCGGCGACGGAGGCCTCGAAGGCGAGCGACACGCCCTTCTCCTCGGCAAACCGTGCGAGTTCCAGGCCGTGCTTGGCCAGCAGCGCCTTGTTGGCCGTGACCACGTGCTTGCCGAGCGACAGGGCCGTGCGCACTGTCTCCAGCGCTGCACCGTCCGCGCCGCCCACCAGCTCGACCACGCAATCCACCTCGGCCGAGCGGGCCAGCTCCACCGGGCTGTCGAACCACGCGAAGCTGGCGAGATCGAAGCCCCGGTCCTTGCTCCTGTCGCGAGCCGAGACGGCCACGATCTCAACCGGCCGGCCGCCGCGCTTGGCGACAGCCTCGTTCTGGCGATCGAGAATGCGGATAACAGAAGCGCCGACGGTGCCGAGGCCGGCAATGCCGACCCGAAGGGGACGTGTCACGAACAACAGCTCCTTGAGATTTGCCGGGCCGCTTTTACGACCCCCAAGGTTCCATGTCCATGCCGACCCAGCACTCCGATGGTGTGCCGCGCCCTCTCGCGAAGATCACCCCCGGCGCACCAGCGGCACCACGTTGTGAAGCGTGTGGTCGGCGTTGTCGAAGAACTTGCGGATGTTGCGGGCCGCCTGGCGGATGCGCTGCTCGTTTTCCACAAGCGCGATGCGCACGTAGTCGTCGCCGTGCTCGCCAAAGCCGATGCCGGGCGCGACCGCCACATCGGCCTTCTCCACCAGGAGCTTGGAGAACTCGAGGCTGCCCATCGCGCGGAATTTTTCCGGGATCTGCGCCCAGGCGAACATCGATGCTGTGGGCACCGGCACCTGCCAGCCCGCCTTGGCGAAGGATTCGACCATCACGTCGCGGCGGCGCTTGTACGTGGCGCGCATCTCGCGGATGCACTCGTCCGGCCCGTTGAGGGCGGCGGTGGCCGCCACCTGCACCGGCGTGAAGGCGCCGTAATCGAGATAGGACTTCACCCGGGCGAGCGCCGCCAGCAGGCGCTCGTTGCCGACCGCGAAGCCGATGCGCCAGCCGGCCATGGAGAAGGTCTTGGACATGGAGGTGAACTCTACCGCCACATCCATCGCGCCGGGCACCTGCAGGATCGAGGGCGGCGGGTTCGACTCGTCGAAATAAACCTCCGAATAGGCGAGGTCCGACAGAAGGATCAGCTCGTGCTTCTTCGCGAAGGCGACGAGATCCCGGTAGAAGTCGAGGGAGGCCACATAGGCGGTCGGGTTCGACGGGTAGCAGACGACGAGCGCCACCGGCTTGGGGATCGAATGGGCCACGGCGCGTTCAGCGGCGACGAAGAATTCGGGGGTCGGCTCGGCGGGGACCGAGCGGATCACGCCGCCCGCCATCAGGAAGCCGAAGGCGTGGATCGGGTAGCTCGGGTTCGGCACCAGGATCACGTCGCCCGGCTCGGTAATGGCCTGAGCCATGTTGGCGAAGCCTTCTTTCGAGCCGAGCGTCGCGACGACTTGCGTGTCGGGATTGAGCTTCACGCCGAAGCGACGCTCGTAATAGCCGGCCTGGGCGCGGCGCAGGCCGCCGATGCCCTTGGAGGCCGAATAGCGGTCGGTGCGCGGCTTGCCCACGGTCTCGACGAGCTTGTCGATGACATGCTGGGGCGCCTGGAGGTCCGGATTGCCCATCCCGAGGTCGATGATGTCCGCCCCGTTGGCCCGGGCGGCGGCCTTGATGCGGTTGACCTGCTCGAAGACGTAAGGCGGGAGGCGCTTAATCCGGTAAAAGTCAGGCATCGTTCTCGTCCTCGGGCGGAATCGGGGATTCCGGTATAGATTCTAAGGCGTTCTCTTGGAATTAATCTTCTGGCGCGTCGGCTGCGACGTGTTGGCCGGAAGCCGGACCGGCTCCGGCGGCGGCGTTTTGCCGAGTTCCGCAGCCGCGGCGCCGGCGGCCTCATTCTGGGTACGGAGGGCATCGAGCTCCGCCTCCGCAGCCTTGATCTCATCGGCCGTGCGCGCCGGCGTTGGGCGGCCCGGAGCCGGAGTGCCGATGGGCATGTACTCCAGGTTGGCCGGCCTGGAGCGGGCGACGAAGTCGGGCGACGTCGCCAATTGCGGGCCCGCCCCCACGGAGGTCGCCACATCCCGGATAGGATTGAAGCTGCCGTTGCAACCGGCAATGCCGGACGCCGCCAGCATCGCGAGGGCAATAGCGGAACTGCGGCGGATCGAAAGAAGCGTCATACGCATTGTGATACCTAAGAGCTGCAACTTGACGCTGGCATATCCGACAGGTCGAACGTTAAGATGTCGGAAATGCGGCTTGCGGGCAATGCTGCTGCGATAGAGGGAGTTCGCCTTATGGACAAGCCATACGGTGAGGAGAAGCTTCAATCCTCCACCCCGGATTTCGAAGAGCTCTCCCGCAACATGGCCCGCTTCATCGAGGGAGCAGGCAAGGCTGCCGCGGCCTACCTCAAGCCCGTCCAGGAGGGCCAGCCGCCGGCCTCGAGCGATGCCTCCGAAGCGCTCAAATCCCTCGGCCGGGTGGCCGAAGTGTGGATGAGCGACCCGCAGCGGGCCTTCGAGGCGCAATCCCGCCTCGGCAGCCAATTCCTGAATCTTTGGGCCTCCACCCTGAAACGGGCACAAGGCGAATCCGCCGAACCGGTGGCCGAGCCCGAACCCAGGGATAACCGCTTCAAGGACCCGGAATGGTCCGACAATCCCGTCTTCGACTTCCTGAAGCAGGCTTACCTGATCTCCTCGCGCTGGGCGGAGGATCTTGTGGAGGACGCAAACGGGCTCGACGAGCGCACGCGTCACAAGGCGCAATTCTATCTCAAGCAGATTTCAAGCGCGCTCTCGCCCTCGAACTTCCTCCTGACAAATCCCGAGCTCATCCGGGAGACGTTGCGGGAGAACGGCGCCAATCTCGTGCGCGGCATGGCGATGCTCGCCGAGGACATCGAAGCGGGCCGCGGCGAGCTGAGGATCCGCCAGTCTGATCCGAGCAACTTCAAGGTCGGCGTAAACATCGCCACCACGCCCGGAAAGGTGGTCTTTCGCAACGATCTGATCGAGCTGCTCCAATATTCTCCCGTGACGGAGAAGGTGCTGAAGCGGCCGCTTCTGATCGTGCCGCCCTGGATCAACAAGTTCTATATCCTCGATCTCAACCCGGAAAAGAGCTTCATCCGCTGGGCGGTCTCGCAGGGGCTGACCGTGTTCTGCATCTCCTGGATCAACCCGGCCGAGCAGCATGCGGAGATGGGTTTCGAGCATTACATGCAGGACGGCATCTTCGCGGCGCTCGATGCCATCGAACAGGCGACCGGCGAAAAGAAGGTGACAGCCATCGGCTATTGCGTCGGCGGCACCCTGCTTGCCACCACGCTGGCCTACATGGCGGCCAAGAAGGACAAGCGCATCGACAGCGCCACATTCTTCACCGCGCAGGTCGACTTCACCCATGCCGGCGACCTCAAGGTCTTTGCCGGCGAAGAGGAGGTTCGCAGTCTCGAAGCCGTCATGAAGCAGCGGGGTTATCTCGAAGGCTCGCGCATGGCCAACGCCTTCAACATGCTGCGTCCCAACGACCTGATCTGGCCTTACGTGGTCAATGTCTACATGAAGGGCCAGTCGCCCTTCCCGTTCGACCTGCTCTACTGGAACGCGGACTCGACCCGCATGCCGGCCGCCAACCACGCCTTCTATCTGCGCAACTGCTACCTCGAGAACAGGCTCGCGAAAGGCGAGATGGAGCTTGCGGGCGTGACGCTGGATCTGAAGAAGGTCAAGGTGCCGATCTTCAACCTTGCGACGAAGGAAGACCACATCGCCCCTGCCCGCTCCGTGTTCCTCGGCTCGAAAGCCTTCGGCGGGCCGGTCGACTACGTTCTGGCGGGATCAGGGCACATCGCCGGCGTCGTCAACTCGCCGAGCAAGCCGAAATACCAATTCTGGACCGGCGGCCCGGTGACAGACGAACTGGAAGACTGGATGAAGAACGCGACCGAGACGGCGGGCTCCTGGTGGCCGTACTGGTTAGAATGGATCAAGGCCCACGCTCCCCGCATGGTGGCAGCGCGGAAGCCGGGAGGCGGCAAGCTGAAGCCGCTCGGGGATGCGCCGGGCACTTACGTTCTGACGAAGTCGTAAAGCGCTCCCTTTCGGACAAAGCCAAAAGAAAAAGGCCGGCGCGATGCCGGCCTTCTCCATTTTTCGGATCGTGGAGACGATCAGTACTTGCGCACGATCGGAGCAGCCGGGATGGCGACCTTCGGATCGTCCCAGCGATAGCGCACGGCAGCCGAGACGATGTCGACTGCGGAATCGACGTCGGCGAGGAAGGGCAGCCCCTCGAAATCCTGCTGTCCGGGAACGATGCGGATATCGCCTTCGCTCGCGAAGATATGCGAGTAGGCGACGTCGAACGACAGCTTGTCGTTCCACTGATAGGTCGCGCCGATCGACGCCCAGATGCGATTGCTGTCGGGCAGGCGGGTAGAGCGGACGCGCGTGTCGATCGGCGAGTCCTCGTAGGCCACGCCGGCGCGCACGGTCAGCTGGTCGTTCAGCTTGTAGTCGAAGCCGAGGGAGTAGAAATAGCCGTCGTCGTAGTTGAGCGGCAGATCCGTGACCACGCGGCCGCCGGGTCCGATGACGAGCGGCGTCTTCAGAACGCTCCAGTTCGTCCACTCGAAGCCGGCATGCACGGTCAAAGCGGGCGTGAAGGCGTGCGAAATGCCGACGGTGACCTGGTCCGGCGTTGTCAGGTCGGCGGTGATCGGAACCTGCGCGGCGATGGGAGCGAGAACGCCCGCCGGAGCTGTAACGGTTCCCTCGAGCTCGTGGTCGATCCGCGAGCGGTAGCCGATACCGATCGTGGTGCCGACGAACGGCGTCAGGGTGACACCGGCCGTGAAGCCGAAGCCGGTGTTGTCGCCGTCGAGAATGACGCTCGGGGCGCCCGGCGTGATGCCGGCGGCGCGCTTGAGACGGATGTCGAAATACTGCAGCGACGGACCGGCCGCGACCGACAGCCAATCATTGATCTTGATGCCGAGGACGGGGTTCAGGTTCACCGAGAAGATCCTGGACGAACGCGAATAGAGCTGGCCCGACCAGGTTTCGCGCGGATCCGTCACGAGGCCGTAGGGCGAGGTGGCCGACAGACCGACCCAGAACATGTCGTTGAGCTGGTAGGAATAGTAGCTGGACGCGAGGATGGCATCCTGACCGATGTCGCCGGAGCCGCCGAGCGCGAAGGTCGGGACGGAGGGCAGCGGGTTGATGTCGACCCGCGGGATGATCAGCGAGGCATGGCCCTCGCTCCAAACGCCCGGCATCATCGTGATGACGGCCGGGTTCCAGAACATCGAGGACAGATAGCCCGAACCGGACGCGGCACCGGCGAAGGAATATCCCTGAGCCGTGGCGCTCTGCTCACGGAGGGCGAAGCCACCGGCCTGCGCGCCGCCCTGCGCGGCGATGAGCGCTGCAAGGGAGACCGCAGCCAGGGACAAAGAACGAGAGAGATGACTCATGGAGGGTTTCCTGCCCTTATGCTTCTTGTGCGGGAGAATCCCGCTCTGGCTGCAATGTGCCAATGCTTAATTTTGGCCGCAATCTCTTCATTAGGCTCGGGCGAGGCATTAAAATTGTCTAAAAGCCAAGCTTCGTTACTTTGTTCAACTTAAAAATACTTTGTTACTTTTGAGCAGTCGCACAGCATCTGCAAAAGGTTCATATGTAAACCGATGTATAGTTGGCTTTCGACTTGGATTTGGCAAAAGCCCAGCGAGACGTGGAAATTCGTCCTTTTGTGCGCGCTCGTGGCATAACGGCAACATATTTGCGTCAAGAACATGCATTGTAGCGGGGCGCATTCGCGCCAATTATGCCCATGCCGCAACGAGAGGAGCGCTTGATGAAGCTGGTGAGATTTGGGGCAGCCGGACAGGAGAAGCCCGGGCTGGTGGATTCCCAAGGACAGATTCGCGACCTATCCGGTCTGGTTCCCGACATTGCCGGAAAGAGCCTGTCTGCCGAGACCCTCGATCGCATCCGCCAGACCGACCCCGGTAGCCTCCCCCTCGCCCCGTCGGGGCAGCGCCTGGGAGCCTGCGTCGGACAGGTGCGCAATTTCATCGCCATCGGCCTGAACTATGCGGATCACGCCGCCGAGACCGGCGCTGCGATCCCGGCAGAGCCGATCGTCTTCAACAAGGCTCCGTCCTGCATCGTCGGCGCCAACGACGACGTCGTCATCCCGCGCGGGTCGCAGAAGACCGACTGGGAGGTGGAGCTGGCCATCGTCATCGGCGAGCGCGCCTCCTATATCGGCGCCAACGAAGCGCTGGATTTCATCGCCGGCTACTGCGTCTGCAACGACGTGTCGGAGCGCGAATACCAGCTCGAGCGCGGCGGCACCTGGACCAAGGGCAAGGGCTGCCCGACCTTCGGCCCGCTCGGCCCCTGGCTCGTCACCAAGGACGAGATCCCCGATCCGCAGAACCTGTCCATGTGGCTCGACCTGAACGGCGAGCGCGTGCAGGACGGCTCGACGAAGACCATGATCTTCAACGTCGCGCAGATCGTCTCCTACCTCTCGCACTTCATGATCCTGGAGCCCGGCGACGTCATCACCACCGGCACCCCGCCCGGCGTCGGCATGGCCATGAAGCCCGCGCGCTTCCTCAAGGCCGGAGACGTGGTGTTACTCGGCATCGAGGGCCTCGGCGAGCAGCGCCAGCGCTTCGTCGCCTTCGAGGGGCATCAGGTGGACGCCAGCAAGAGCTGGAAGGGGCACTGAGGCGCCCCTGGCGTCATGGCCGGCCTTGTGCCGGCCATCCGTACATTTGAACCAAACATTACCTCATCCTGAGGAGCTGCTGAAAGCAGCGTCTCGAAGGAGGATCCATTGCTCTCTGGAATCTCCTTCGAGACGGTCGCTCTGCGACCTCCTCAGGATGAGGGGGAGAGAGTGTGGAAACGAAATCCCCGGGACAAGCCTGGGGATGACGTCGGAAAGCACTAATCTCAGATCAGACCCAGCATGAGCTGGATGTTCTGCACCGCAGCACCCGAGGCGCCTTTGCCGAGATTGTCGAGGCGGGCGACCAGCAGGGCGTGGTTGTAGCTGTCGTGCTTGAACACGAAGAGCTCCAGCCGGTCCGTGTCGTTGAGCGCCTCAGGCTCGATCCGCTCGATCCTCTTGCTGTCCCTGATGCTCGGGATCACGCTCACGAGCCCGCCGGCCTTGTAGTGCCCCAGCAGCGCCGCCTCGAGATCCGCTGCCTTCGGCTTGCCGGGCAGCAGATCGAGATGAAGCGGCACGCTCACAAGCATGCCCTGCCGAAAATTGCCCACCGAGGGGATGAAGATCGGCCGCCGGGTCAGCCCGGTATATTTCTGCAGCTCGGGCACGTGCTTGTGCTCGAAGCCGAGGCCATAGAGCTCAAAAGACGGCGCCGTGCCGGCCTCGTAGGCCTCGATCATCGAGCGCCCGCCACCGCTATAGCCGCTGACCGCATTCACGCTGATCGGGTAATCGGCGGGGATCAGCCCGGCATCCACCAGCGGCCGGATGAGGGCGATGGCGCCGGTCGGATAGCAGCCGGGATTGGCGACCCTATCGGCGTTGGCGACGGCATTGCGCTGAGCCGGCTCCAGCTCGGCAAAGCCATATTCCCAACCGGGGCTGACCCGGTGCGCCGTGCTGGCATCGAGAATGCGGGGCTTGTGGCCGCGCAAGTCCTCCACGAGGCTTACGGTCTCCCGGGCCGCGTCGTCATGAAGGCAGAGCACCACGAGATCGACCTCGGCCAGGATCTCCCGCTTGGCGGCGGGATCCTTGCGCCGCTCCGGGTCGATGCTCCGGATCGCGACGCCGGGAACGTCCATCAGGCGCTCGCGGATGCCGAGGCCGGTCGTGCCCGCCTCGCCGTCGATGAAGACGGTCTTCGTCTTGAGGCCAGAGCCTGAGGATCTGTCGAGGGTCGCGGTCATGGTCGATCCATTTTTGTCGTCGGGTCTGAGATAGGGCGAAACGCCCAAGGCCCACAAGGTTTCAGAAAAACAAAAGCCGCGCAGAGGGCGCGGCTTGCAAGACGGACGGACGGGCAGCCGTCATCGCAGGCGCGCGGGCGCGGCGAAGGGGCGACGTCGGATGTCTGAAACGATGAACATGCTGGATCTATGCGGCGAGACGGCTCGGCTTGTCAAGAAACGTCGCGGGCCCCGATGCGGTGGCCCGCGCACTCTCCCTGTGGAGCGGGGGCGGAAGAGGAGCGCCTGGCATGGATGTGAAAAGGGCGGCCCGAGGACCGCCCTTTCCGAAAACCTGCTTGAAGGAGCCTTAGCGCTTCGAGAACTGGAAGCTGCGGCGGGCCTTCTTCCTGCCGTACTTCTTACGCTCGACGACGCGCGGATCGCGGGTCAGGAAGCCTTCCTTCTTGAGCGGGCCGCGAAGCTCCGGCTCATAGTAGGTCAGCGCCTTGGAGAGGCCGTGACGGACCGCGCCGGCCTGGCCGGAGAGACCGCCGCCGTCGACGTTGACGGTGATGTCGTACTGGCCGTCGCGCTGGGCGACCTGCAGCGGCTGCGACAGGATCAGGCGCAGCACGGGGCGGGCGAAGTACACCTCGACCGGGCGGCCGTTGATCACGATCTTGCCGGAGCCGGGCTTGATCCACACGCGGGCGACTGCGTCCTTGCGCTTGCCGGTGGCATAGGCGCGGCCGAGCGAGTCGAGCTTCTGGACATGCTTCGGAGCTTCCGGAGCGGCGGTCTGGGCGTTCTGGCCCAGATCGGCGAGAGACTGGAGGGTCGCCATGATTAAGCTCTCACGTTCTTGCGGTTGAGGGCAGCGACATCCAGCACTTCCGGCTGCTGAGCGGTATGCGGATGCTCAGCGCTTCCGTAGACGCGCAGGTTGCCCATGATCTGGCGGAAAAGCGGGCCGCGGGGGAGCATGCGCTCCACAGCCTTCTCGACCACGCGCTCGGGGAAGCGACCATCGAGAATGAAGCGCGCGGTGCGCTCCTTGATGCCGCCCGGATAGCCGGTGTGGTGATAGTACACCTTCTGCTCGCGCTTGCGGCCGGTGAACACCACCTTATCGGCGTTGATGACGATGACATTGTCGCCGCAGTCGACGTGGGGCGTATAGCTCGCCTTGTGCTTGCCACGCAGACGCATGGCAACGATCGAAGCGAGACGGCCAACGACGAGACCTTTCGCGTCGATGACAACCCACTTCTTCTCGACCTCGGCGGGCTTCAGCGAAGTCGTAATCTTCATTGCGCTGGTTCCCAATAGAGCCTTCCGGCTCAGGTTCTGAAAAACGACAAACCGCCGCGAGATGCGGCGGCGAGTGAGGGGTGTTTAGTGATTTTGTCAGCGCAAGTCAATATAAGAGAGACAGACAAGCAGTATGGAATTTCCATTAAAAAACAGATGCTTAATTAATAGTGGTATTTTAATACCGTATATGAGGTAATTCAATACCTCATATAAACGGGTGTTCAGTCGCCCGGGTTCCGCTCATTGCAGGCGTGACAGGAAAAGTCGCGGGACCTGCCTTGGGGGCGGGAGCGATCATAGAAGCATGGCGCCCGAGCAAGATACGTAGTAACATACCCTAACGAGAATTGAATCTCGGCGGCCTGACTACGGGGGATGGGCCATGGCTTTCACGATCTTCTCAGCAAGCGCCGAAGAGCGCGTCAGCGCCCTACAGACCAATGCCGGCCCGGATGCACCGTCGGTTACGAAACTGGCCGGCGGCGGGTGGCTCGTGACCTGGACCGCCAGGCCTGTCGCAGGCACAGGCGTCGATGTCTTCCAGCAGAAATACGACGCCGACGGCGAGCCCCAGTTCAAGGACCAGAGCGGCCGGCCGCAGGTCCGTCAGGTCAATGTTGAAACCGGTGCCGACCATGTCATCCCATCGGTCAGGATTCTGGCGGATGGCGGATGGGTCGTTACCTGGACGGCATTCACAGGACCGGAGGGGGCTAATCACGACATCTACCAGCAGCGCTTCAATGCGGCTGGCGAACCTCAGTTCAAGGATCAGGGCGGTCGGCAACAGGACCGGCTCGTCAGCGCCGGCACCGCCGGCGATCCGGATCACAACCCGACCGTAACGGCCCTCCCCGCCGGCGACGGCGGCTGGATCGTGGCCTGGATCGGCCGCAATCAGGACGGCAGTTCCGGCGTCTACCAGCAGCGCTACGGCGCGGACGGCGAGCCGCTGTTCAAGGATGGAACAGGAGAGCCGCAGGCCCAGCAGGTCGAGCCATTTGCTTATGCCGCAGTAAGCCGTCCGTCGGTGACGACCCTCGCCGATGGCGGCTGGATCGTGACATGGGCTGGCGCCAAGCAGGATGGAAGACCCGGCATCAACCAGCAATGGTATGACAAGAATGGCGTGCCGCAATTCACGGACGGAAACGGGCAGCCGCAGGGCCGCCCGGTGAGCAGGTCCTCTGACGGCGGCCCTTATGCTCCTTCGGTTGCTGCGTTGGCGGATGGTGGATGGCTGGTGACCTGGGTTCTCGTGAATGTCGGCGGGAGCACGATCTATCAGCAGCGCTATGACGAGAATGGCGAGGCGCTGTTCAAGGATGGAGGCGGACAACCTCAGGACCGGGTGGTGAACGTCTACTCGAACCACACGCAGAACAATCCCGTCGTGATGGCGCTGGCCGATGGCGGATGGGTGGTGACCTGGGGGTCCCGCGGTCAGGATGAAACGGTCCACTCCATCTACCAGCAGAAATACGATTCTGCCGGCAATCCGCAATTCACGAACCAGGATGGCGCCCCACTCGACTGGCGCGCGACCGTTCCGGCCGCGCATGCTCGGTTCCGGCAGGCGACGACCGCCCTCGATGACGGCGGCTGGGTGGTCACCTCCGTCGGAGCAAATGGGATCGACCATGCTATTTACCAGACCCGCTACGCATCGGCGGAAGTCCTCGGCGCCACCGCGGATTCCGCCATCGGGACAAGCGCGGACGAGGTCCTGAAGACCAGAGCGGGCGGCCTGTCGGCCGGGGACCTTCTCGACGGCCGCGCCGGCACGGACACCATCGAGATGATCTCCGCCGGCCTCCTCGACCTGCGTGCGCCCACGACCCTGGTCAATTTCGAGATCCTGCGCGGCTCGGCCGGCGACGACCGCTTCGTGGTGGACCGCGCACGATTGTCGGCTTTCAAGACCTATGACGGCGGCGCCGGCAGCGATGCCCTCGTGCTCGTGGGACGAAGCTTCGATCTTACCGGGATCGCCGTCACGAATGTGGAAGCCGTCGAGCTCTTCGATCCGGCCGGCACTCAACTGACCTTGGACGATCACGATACGGCTCTTCTCGTGCGCGGTCCGAACGGCCTCGACGATCACGTCACGCTCGTCCGCGGCGTCTTTCAATGGCCGGAGCGCGGCGCGCTCTTCAAGGCCGGAATCGAGACCGTCACCGACGATACCGGCACCTACACCAACGCCGCCCCGAAAGGCCTTTCGCTGATGGGATCGACCGTGCAGGAGCTCTCGCCGAATCTCACGTCTGTCGGCACCCTCGCCGTCGACGACAAGGATTTAGGGGACCGTTTCACCTATACTCTCGTCGACAATGCCGGCGGGCTCTTCAGGATCGTCTACCGCAGCGGTGTTCCGCATCTCGGCGTGGCCAATGGCGTCGGGCTCGATTACGAGCAGGCAAGCACGCACAAAGTCGTGGTGCGGGTCGAGGATATCGGCGGCCTGACCTTCGAGAAAAGTTTCACCATCACGGTCACCGATCTCGTTCCCGAAGTCGGAATCGGCGGAATCCGCGACGACCGGATGATCGGCGGCATCGGGGCGGACCGCTTCGACGGCGGCGAAGGCAACGACACGCTGTCCGGCGCATCGGGCAACGACTAGCTCAAGGGCGGCCTCGGCCTCGACCGACTCAGCGGCGGCAAGGAACGGGACATCTTCGTCTTCGACACGACGCCGAACCGATCGACCAATATCGATACGATCATCGACTTCAATGCGAGGGACGATTCGATCCACCTGGACAACGCGATCTTCAAGGCGCTCGGCAAGGGCGGAACCCCGATGAAGCCCGCTGCGATGAAGGCCGGGTTCTTCCATGCCGGCAAGGCGGCCCATGATGCGAACGACCGCATCGTCTACGACAAGAAAACGGGCGCGCTCTTCTACGATGCCGACGGCACCGGAAAGATGGCGCAGGTCAAATTTGCCACGCTCACCAACAAGCCCGTCCTCAAGGCCACGGACTTCTTCGTGATCTGAACGCTGGCCCGGATCCCGAGTCGCCGGGCGGCACGATCATCGTGTATCGTCCCAGCGATTCACGACATCCAGTGAGAGGAAGCCCATGGCCGACGAACTCGTCTTCTACACCAATCCCATGTCGCGCGGCCGCATCGTGCGGTGGATGCTGGAGGAAACCGGCTGCGCCTACCGGACGGAGGTTTTGGGCTTCGGTAAAGAGATGAAGGCTCCCGCCTATCTTGCCGTCAATCCCATGGGCAAGGTGCCCGCGATCCTGCACAAGGGAACGGTCGTCACCGAGGGCGCCGCCATCTGCGCCTATCTGGCCGATGCCTTTCCCGAGGCTGGCCTCGCACCGGCGCCTCAAGATTCCTCGCGAGGCACCTATTATCGCTGGATGTTCTTTGCCGCTGGCCCGATGGAGGCCGCGCTGAGCAACAAGGCCTTCGGCTTCGAGGTCCCGACCGACAAGCAGCGTGCCATCGGCTATGGCAGCATCGACGATGTCCTGAACGCTCTGGAACAGGCCGTCTCGCAAACCGAATACATCGCCGGGGATCGATTCACGGCGGCGGATGTCTATGTCGGATCCCAGATCGGCTGGGGCATGATGTTCGGCACCCTGGAAAAGCGCCCCGCCTTCGAGGCTTATTGGAAGCGGATCGGCAACCGCCCGGCGGCGATCCGGGCGCGCGAGATCGACGACGCGCTCGTGCCGCCGAAGGCTTGAGCCGTGCCGCAGCACTAGCGGCGATCCGGGATCGAATAGGTCCCGGTCGCATGACAGACCACCTCCGGAATGCCCTCCGAAAAGATCGAGACCTCTCCCACCGCCAGCCGCTTGCCGAGCTTCAGCAGGCGGCAATCGGCAATGAGCGCGCGCGGCTCGGGCTTTCTCAGGAAGTTGAAATTGAGGCTCGTGGTCACGGCAAGCGCCACCGGCCCGACATGGGCGAGAATCGCCGCATAGAGGGCGAGATCCGCCAGGGCCATCATGGCGGGGCCCGAGATCGTACCGCCGGGCCGCAGGTGGCGCTCGTGATAATCCATCCGCATTCGGGCCGAGAGCGGGCCGACCTCGTCGACGAAGTAGCTGCGGCCGCCCGCATGCATCTGCGGGAACTCCCGGTCGAGGAAGGACGTCAGCTCGTCCCGGGTCATGATGGGATGGTGCGATGCCATGAATATGCGATGCTCATTGAACTGCCCTGCCCTATCCCATACGTTCCCCACATGAATCACGACAATTATCCGAACGAATACATCCGCGTCATCCTCAACACCGTGAAGACCATCGCGCTGGTCGGCGCCTCGCAGAACCCGGCCCGCCCGAGCTGGATCGTCACCAAGTACCTGCTGGAGCGCGGCTATGACGTGATCCCGATCAATCCCGGCCTCGCCGGAGGCGAGCTGCTGGGCAAGAAGGTCTACGCCTCCCTGAAGGAGGTTCCCTTCCCCATCGATATGGTCGAGATCTTCCGCAATTCGGAGGCCGCCGGTCCTATCACGGACGAGGCCCTTGCTCTTGAGCCGCTGCCCAAGGTCCTCTGGATGCAGCTCTCCGTCCGCAACGACGAGGCTGCCGCCATGGCCGAGGCGAAGGGCCTGAGGGTCGTCATGGACCGCTGCCCGAAGATCGAGTTCGGCCGCCTCTCCGGCGAGATCTCCTGGCAGGGCGTGAACTCGCGGATGCTCAGCTCCAAGAAGCCGGTTCTCTCCGGCAAGGGTTTTCAGAAACTCAGCCTCAACCGGCCTTGATGCGATGAGTGTCATTCCCGGCCGGAGCGTAGCGGAGGGGGAAGGGAATCCATAGCGCTGCGCTTGGTCGTGGATCCCCTTCCCGGCCTATGGCCGCCGGGGATGACATGCGAGCAATCGCACACCCTCCTTGACGAAAGAACGATCCGTTCGATAAATAGAACGCACTTTTTCTCCGAGAGGACGCCCGCCATGACCGACCGCCTGCCAGGCTTCAACACGCTCGCCATCCATGCCGGAGCGGCCCCTGATGCCGCGACGGGAGCGCGGGCGACCCCGATCTACCAGACCACGTCCTTCGTCTTCGACGACGTGGATCATGCGGCCTCCCTGTTCGGCCTGCAGGCCTTCGGCAACATCTATTCCCGAATCGGCAACCCGACCTGCGCCGTGCTGGAAGAGCGCGTGGCGGCGCTGGAAGGCGGCACCGCCGCTCTTGCGGTGGCCTCTGGCCATGCGGCCGAGTTCCTGGTGTTCCACACCCTGCTCCAGCCCGGCGACGAGTTCGTCGCCGCCAAGCAGCTTTATGGCGGCTCGATCAACCAGTTCAATCATTCCTACAAGAATTTCGGCTGGAACGTCGCCTGGGCCAATGCCGACGACCCGTCGAGCTTCGAGGCCGCCATCACGCCGAAGACCAAGGCGATCTTCGTCGAATCCATCGCCAATCCCGGCGGCGTGATCGTCGATCTTCAGGCCATCGCGGCGATCGCCAAGAAGCACCGCATCCCGTTCATCGTCGACAACACGATGGCGACGCCCTACCTGATCAAGGCCTTCGAGCACGGCGCCGACATCATCGTCCATTCCGCCACCAAGTTCCTCGGCGGCCACGGCAATTCCATCGGCGGCGTGATCGTGGATGGCGGCTCGTTTAACTTCGCGGGAGACGACCGCTATCCCATGCTCTCGAAGCCGCGCCCGGAATACGGCGGCATGGTGCTCGGCGAGACTTTTGGGAATTTCGGCTTCGCCATCGCCTGCCGCGTGCTCGGCCTGCGCGATCTCGGACCGGCGCTCTCGCCCTTCAACGCCTTCCTCATCCTCAACGGGATCGAGACCCTGCCCCTGCGCATGCAGCGCCACTCGGACAATACGCTCGCCGTGGCGGAGCATCTCTCGAACCACAGCAAGGTGTCCTGGGTCAGCTATCCCGGCCTGCGCGACGACCTCTACCACAACCTCGCCAAGCAATACTGCCCCAAGGGCGCAGGCGCGGTGTTCACCTTCGGCCTCAAGGGCGGCTACGAGGCCGGCGTGAAGCTGGTGTCGAACCTCAAGCTGTTCTCGCACCTGGCCAATATCGGCGACACCCGCTCCCTGGTGATCCACCCTGCCTCCACCACGCACCGCCAGCTCACCGACGAGCAGAAGACCCAGGCCGGCGCCGGCCCGGAAGTGGTGCGCCTGTCCATCGGCCTGGAGGACAAGGACGACCTGATCGACGATCTCAATCAGGCTCTCGACGCGGCGTAACTCGCGTCTGCCATTTCAAAGGTTCACCACGTCATGGCCGGGCTTGTCCCGGCCATCTCGCATTTATGAGGCTCGGTGCACTTCGGATCGGGATCACCGGCCTTGTTGTTCAGTCTGGAGAGATAGCCGTCACCTGTTCGGAGAGATGAGCGCCACTTTTGCGGTCGGTCAAGTCGATGCTGGCGATCTGCTGGGTGGCGAAGAAGACGCCGAACCGGCCGTCTGCAGCGAGGGGCCGGATCGCGACCGTCTCGCCGCGGAACGCCGTCGGCACCTTCCACAGCCGTCCGCGGAAGGTGACGTAATCCTTGCCGGACAGGACCCGCCGCACGGTCTCGCCTTGCGCATACTGCACCGCCGGCAGCTTTGCCGGCAGGGCCCGCGCGCTGGGACGGTAGCGGCTGGCCGGCACCGCCTGGCCCAGCGCCTCATGCGGCCGTTCCAGGTTGTAGGTCTGGCGCCAGGCGTCGAGCGCATGCTGCACCGCCGTCCGGTCGCGAAACGCGCGCAGGGCGAAGACCTCGGCCTTGAGCGTACGATGGAAGCGCTCGTTCTTGCCCCGGCTCTGCGGGTGGTAGGGCCGGCTGTGCAGCACCGCCACGCCCAGCTTCAGCAGCCAGACGCCGAAGCGTGTCCAGGGCGCTCCGGCGGCAGCGCCCCAGGGCGTGCCGTTGTCCACGAACACCGCCTGCGGCAGCCCGTAGCGGCCGAACGCCCGCTCCAGATGCGCACGCACCGTCGCCCCCGTCTCGTCGCTACAGGCCGCCAGCACCACGGCATAGCGCGAGTGGTCGTCGATGACGGTCAGCGGATGGCAGCGGCTGCCGTCGGCGAGCCGGATCCAGCCCTTGAAGTCCATCTGCCACAGCAGGTTCGGCGCCGGCTTCTCGAAGCGCAGGCCGGCCGGCGGGCCGCCGCGGGGCGGCACGATCCGCCCGCTCCGGCGCAGGATCTCATGCACCACCGACACCGCGGGCGAAGCCACGCCCTCCCGCTCGAGGCAGCGCGCGATCTTGCGCGCGCCCCAGGCCGGGTGGGCATCCCGCACCGCCAGGATGCGCGTCTCAACCGCCGCATCCGTCCGGCGCGGGCTGCGCCGCGGCCGGCGCGAACGCTCCTCCAGGGCCTCCCCGGCGGCCCAGCGCCTCAGCCATTTGTAGCCCGTCTTCGGATGAATGCCGAAGCCCCGGCACAGTGCGCGCCGGTTGGCCCCCTCCGCCAGGGCGAGCGCAACGAATTCCCGTCGCCGATCCATCTTCGACACCTCTTGCCACGGCATGGACCGCCTCCTTTAGACGCATCCATGACAGTTTGAGGTGGCGGCCATGTCTCCGAACACCCGGCGACCATGTCTCCGGGCTGAACAATAAGCCCGGTGATGACAGGCAAGTGTTATCGCAAGACGATCGGACAGCAAAAAGGGCGGCCTGAGAGCCGCCCTTTATGTCGCGATGAAGCCGAACCTCACGCCGCGCGCGATGCGCCGGATTTCTTGTAGGTGTTGTGGATCGCGGCGAGCGAGCGCTCGAGGGCGGTCCAGAGACGTCCGATCTCGTCGGCGCCTTGTGAACTCGCATCGTATTCCCGCGCGCCTTCGCCCGTCGAGAGGGAGAGCGTCAGTTCGGGACGATGCGTGATCTGGCCGGCCCAGACGGGAACCTGGAGCGCGTTGAGCGCGCCGCGGGCATCGGCGACCACATGAGCCTCGGCATCGCTATGCTTGGCCGGAGCGGCATTGATCACGGCAGCGTAAGGCTTGCGCATCTCACGCGCGATTGCGACCGTGTCCTGCAAGGCCGCAATGTCGAACAGGCTCGCGCGGGTGGGAATGATCACGAGCGTTGCCTGCTTGATCGCCTCCGCTACGATCGACGACTTGTTCGGAGGCGTGTCGACCAGCACCCACTCGTAGCCTTCGCGCTTCGCGTCCCGGATCGCATCGGCGATGTTGCGGACGTTGTGCCTAAGGCCAAGATATTCCTGGCTGCGGATCTTGTGCCAGAGCGACAGGGAGCCCTGCGGATCGTTGTCGATCAGCAATGTCCGACGCGAAGGGTTGGCAATATAACTTGCGAGATGAGCAGCGAGCGTGCTCTTTCCCGAGCCGCCCTTCCGCGAAGCAAAGACCAGCACATTCATGCCTGACTCCTTATCAGCCTGTTCCTGCAGCACTGCGCTTGAGGGTTGATCCCATCTTAATATTGTTCACCTGTAGCAGGGCAAGTACTGATTTCCTAATTCAAGCCCTGTTCCCACCGCGATTTTTCGTTTTCAGCAGCATTCACCGCTCTTTTTCGAACGATGCGCCGGCTGATCGAGCTTCCGATGGGAAATGCAGGCTTTGTGATTCCAAGCGCATTTCAAGCTATTCAAGCTTGGCGATACAGGGGTTTAGTTCCCGATTTGAAACGTTTTTTAGACTCGGAACCACTGTTCTGCTTGGCCGTTAAGCCCCAGACTTCACAATCTAGGAGCTGACACATGTCCAAGAAGATCTTGTTTGCAGGCGCTGTTCTTGTCGCCCTCGCCCCGGTCGGCGCCTTCGCCCAGTCGGGTGGTGCAGCGGCCGGCGCTGCAACCGGTGCTGTCGGCGGCGCCATCGTGGGCGGCCCGATCGGTGCTGCCGTAGGCGGCGTGACGGGCGCTATCGTGGGCGGCCTGGCCGATCAGCAGCAGCCGCAATTCCGTCAGTATGTGGTGACCCAGGGCGTGCCGTCCTACCGCTATCAGGAAGAGGTTCGCGTCGGCGCGACGCTTCCGGCCTCCGGCGTGCAGTATTACCAGGTTCCCGCCGAGTACGGCGTGAGCAACTATCGCTATACGGTCGTCAACGACGTCCCCGTTCTGGTCGATCCCGGCACCCGCCGCGTCGTCCAGGTCATCCGCTAATCGCCTGTAGCAGTCATGAATGGGGCGGCCCTCGGGGCCGCCCTTTTCTTTTGGTCAGACGGCGCTTACGCGCGCATGGACGACCGCCATCGCAAGCACCGCCATGGCAAAGACCTGATGCGCCAATCCCGCCCAGAGCGGCACGACGAGCAGCAGCGTCGCGATCCCCAGCACCATCTGCGCCAACGTCAGCCCTGCCATCGCTGTTGCCCGCTTCGCGGTTTTCGAGGCCGCAGCCTGCCGCCGGATCGTCCAGGCATGCCACAGGGCGAAGGCCACGATGGCGTAGGCCACGAGACGATGGTTGAACTGCACCAGCACAACGTTGTCGACGAAGTTCTCGATCCACGGCTTGACGGCGAAGAGAGCCGAAGCCGGCGGGACGAGAGCGCCATCCATCAGCGGCCAGGTGTTGTAGGTCAGGCCGGCCTTCGATCCCGCGACGAGGCCGCCGAGGGCGATCTGGAACAGAATCAGCCCGACGAGGAGGCGCGGAGCATGGCCGGCAGAAACCTCCCGATCGATGAATTCGGAGCGGTCCTTCAGCCCGGCCGCCACCCAGACGAGGCAGGCCAGGATGATGCTGGCGACCGTCAGGTGCAGGGCGAGCTTGATCGGGGCGACAGCCGTCATGCCTGGCTCGAGCCCTGATGCGACCATGATCCAGCCGATAGCACCCTGCAGACCCCCGAGGGCGCCGATCCCTAGGAGGGTCAGAGCCAGCCTGCCCTTGATCGCCCCCCGCGCCCAGAACCAGACCAGCGGCAGGAAGAAGACGAGGCCGATCAGGCGGCCGAGCTGCCGGTGGCCCCATTCCCAGCCATAGATGAACTTGAACTCGGACAGGGTCATGCCCTTGTTGACCAGCTCGTACTGCGAAATCTGCCGGTACTTCTCGAACTCGGCGAGCCAGGCCTGCTCGGTCAGGGGAGGAATGGCGCCGGTCACGGGCTTCCATTCCGTGATCGAGAGGCCGGAGCCGGTCAGGCGGGTGGCGCCTCCGACGGCGACCATCAGCACGACCAGGGCGGCAAGGCTGTAGATCCAGATGCGGACAGCGGACAAGGATCGGGCTCGATGCCCGCGCGCCAGCGGCATGCCCTCGGTGGAGGAGGCTGCGACAGCCATGCTCGTTCTCATCGTCGATTAGGGCTTGAACCCGGGATATGGACGTCACATAGAGGCTGTGCCTCTGGGAGGCAATTCATGCCGGTGACGCACCGCGGCGACGGAGCGTCCTATGAAGCAATCGAGGGTTTCCGCCATGGGCATTCGCGCGCGCAAGCTGATCGGGACAGTGGCGATGCTGACCTTCATCATTTTCTATGCGCTGTTCGCGATGGCCATCGCCGAGGGCCGGATCACGCAGGCGCCCAAGCTGGTGCAGACCGTCGCCTATATCGTTCTCGGCCTGATCTGGGTGGTGCCGATCATGCCGCTCGTTCGGTGGATGGCGAAGCCGGATAAGTCGTAGATCTGTTTGCACTTGGGTGGAATCATCTCTCTTCGTTGATTTGCCGCATCTTTTGACGGCGAACCGGAGCCACTTCGCGAAAAATGCTCTAACCGCCGCCGATCCCTTCGATGATCGTGCCCGTGCCGCCGCAGATCGGACACGGGGCGGCTCCGATGCGGCCGCTGCCCTTGCATTCCGGGCAAATGTTCTCACTGGCTCCGGGCGTTCCCGGTTCGGCCTGATCACCGGGATTCAGCTTCGGCTGGTCGGAAGCAGGCTGGTCTTTGGGTGTGCTGGTCATGGTTCGACTCGCATGAGATGTCATGCCGTCAACGTAACCGCGGAATCCAGGTTTCCCGACCTGTCGAAAGAAAAGGCCCGCAGGAAGCGGGCCTTTCCGAAACTAGCGGCAGACCCGGCGGCTGCGGTGCTCCCAGCCCCATCCGGGAACCCATTCCCGGTAGCGCTCGGTGGAGCAACGCTCCACATAGACCTCGCGGACGGGGCGCTCGTAATACACCGGCGCCCGCTCCTCCACATAAACCGGCGGCGGGGGCGGCGGCGGGGCGCGATAGACCACGGGCGGCTGAGGTTGAGCGACGGCCGCACCGACGGCGGCTCCCACGGCGAGACCTCCCAACGCACCGAGAGCCACGGCCGCACCCGGAGAAAGGCGGTCGCGGGCAGCGGCCGGCTGGGCGGCCGCCAGGCCCGTGACCAGGGCGAGAGCCGCGGCGGTACCGGAAACAAGACGGAAGATCTTCATGATCGTCACCTCGACAGGAGGGAGGCAACCTGCCTTCCTCTTCATGTCATGAGATATACTGTTCAAAACCTCACTGAAAGCTGAACGGATTGTGGCAAAGCTTGGGCGTGGGCCATTTTTGCCGGAATGGTGAGCAGGTTCTTAACGCCTGTTTACCTAACGATAATCACGTGCCGGCGCTGCGCAGCGGCACCGACAGCAGCACCCGCACCAGATCCGCCTGCCGATTGGTATCCGTCTTGCGGAACAGGTTCTTCAGGTGGAAGACGACAGTGGTCTGGGCGACCTCAAGCTCCTCGGCGATCTGATCGAGACGCTTGCCGTCGATGAGCATCAGCGCGACCCGCGTCTCTGAGGGCGTCAGGTTGTAGAGCCGGACCAGAGTATCGCCCGAGACCTTGGCGCGCTGCTCCGTATCGATGACGAGCAGCACGACGGCCTCCGGCCGTTCCTCCACGGAAAAGCGCTGGCCCGGAATGAGCACGAGGTAGGGCCGCCCGCCCGAATTGCGCGGGAACGAGACGATCTCGTCCAGGGCCTCTTCCTCGAACGCCTTCTCGACCGCCGAGTAGAGCTTGCCGTTCTGCTTGACGGCGGCGCCCTTCAGGATGCCTTGAACGACGCTTAAGCCATCCTCTTCGGCCAGGATGCGCTGCGCCTCCTTGTTCATGACGCGGACTGCCCCGGTCTCGTCGACGATCACCACGCCGACCAGGAACCGGTCGAACGCGAAGGTTGCCTTGTAAAGGGCATCGACAGTGCGTCCCTTCGAGGACTTGAGAATTTCCTGCCAGGACTCCTCGGCGCGATGCACGGCGCTCGTCTGGACGCGGACCACCTGATCGAGACGCGCGGCGACGGTCGCCAGAAGAATCTCGTAATCGATCGGCTTGACGAGATAGTCGTCGGCGCCGGCCTGCTTGCCGGTCAGAACGTCGTTCCGCTCGGCCAGGGCCGTCAGGAAAATGAACGGCACGTCTGCCATGGTCCCCTGCTCGCGCAAGGCCTTGAGCACGTCGTAACCGCCGAGGCCGGGCATGGTGATGTCGCAGAGGACGAGGTCGGGACGGTGCTTCTCAAGTAGGCTGAGTGCCTCGCTGCCATTGGCAGCCTGGAGCACGCGGTAGTTCGCAGCCTCCAGTTCCTCGGCAATGTCGCCCCTCAGATCGTCTTCGTCTTCGACGCAAAGAATCGTTTTTTTGTCGTCATGGGAGTTAATCACTCATGCTGCCTGTTGCGTTTGATCGGCATTGGCGATCGGCAGGTCGAACGTGAACAAGGAGCCGGCAGCCTCGTAGCTCTCAACCTGAATTTCACCCCCATGCAGATGCATGATCCTTTGGGCGAAGTTTAACCCGATCCCCGTTCCGGCGATGCCAGACGCCGTGCGTGCGCGATAGAACCTGTCGAAGATCTTCGGCAATTCATCGGCTGGAATTCCGATACCCCAGTCGCGTACAGAGCAGAAAGGCCGCGAGCCGTCCATCCAAATCTTGATCTCGACCACAGGTGTATTGCCCGAATACTTGATGGCATTCGACAAAAGATTGACGACAACCTGTTCGATGAGCATGCCGTCGCAGTAAACGCGGACCGGAAGATCCGGAACCTCGAAACGGATATCGGCTTGTGCGCTGACTTCCTTCTGCCGCTCGCAGATATCCATCACCAGATCGACGAGATTGTAGGAGGCCGGATTGAGCTCGATCGTTCCCGCATCCAGTTTGGCGGCGTTCAAAACGCTGTCCACGAGCCGCGTCAGCCGGGTTCCGGCATTGCGGATCTTCTGAATGCGGGTGACGAGCTCGTCCTGCGTCATGGCCTGGCCGCGGCGAAGGATGCGCTGGGCGCTCGAATCCAGGATCGCCAGCGGCGTCCTGAACTGATGCGATACCATCGAGACGAAGCTGCGATAGGCATTCGTCGTTTCGCGCTCGCGCGCGAGCGCCGATTCGAGAGCCCTCGCTACCTGCTTGTAGCCGGTGATGTCCGTCAGGCGCACGAAGATCGTGGCGCCATCGGCTTTCGTCAGGGAGAGTCGCGACCACGTATCCTTCTTCATCAGGAGGTCGAACTCGAGCTCTTCGAAGGGGGATTGAGCGTTGACGAGCCGCCGGTCCGCGCCTTCGCACATGGCAAAGCACTGCAGGAACGCGGTGAGGCTCATCTCCTCCCGGCACCACAGGGAAACGGGAGCTGCCGCCCAGATCTGGTCGTTGGCGAAAAGCAGCTTGCCCGTCCAATCGAAGGCCGCGAAACCTTCGGAGGCGGAATTGATGGCGGCGATCAGCCGGCGCTCGGCCTGGCGCAGGGCGGCCGTTCTCTGCAGGACCTTGATCTCCAGGTCGAAGTTCTGTCGCTCCGCCTGCTTGCGGGCAAGCCATTGCTCGGTCACGTCGCGGATGAAGGCGATGCCGAGCTTGCGTTCCGCCATGAAGACGGGGAAACAGTTGATTTCCAGGCAGCGCTCATGCCCGTCAGAGGAAATCGATTCGTCTTCGAGGATCGAACTCGTTCCATCCGTCGCCTGGGTCAGCGCTCCGACAACGTCGTCCTTCGCGAAAAGCCGGTCCAGATCCTGCATCCGCAGGCCAACCGCCTGATCGGGCTTGATGGTGAGAAGGTCCTCCATGCCCGGGTTCCAGAGCAGGCATCTCAGCTGGCCGTCGAACATGACGATGCCCTGGTTGCTGATGTTGCTGATCACGAGATCGGACAGCTCCTGCTCCTGCTTGAGCAGCTGCTTGGCCTGGCTTGCCTCCTGAACGCCCTTGAAAAGCCGCACCATCAGGAAGGCGGCGCAGAGCACGATACCCGAGAGATAGGCGAAGCTCTCGAAAACGACCTGCAGATAACTGGAGCGTTTTGTGACGGACTCTTCGCGGCTCAGCCAGACGATCCTGTTGGCGGCATCCCTGAGCTTGTAGGCAAGTTCCCGTATCTGCTCCCGCAGCTGCATCGTGGCCTGGCTATCGATGCTGTCCTGGAGGACGGTATCCGCCATCGTCAACTGAAGATAGGCGTGCTTGAGATCCGATTCGAACCCGAGCTGCTGCATCAGTAGGCCCTGTGGCCCCTCCAGAAGAATCGCCAGACGGCTGATCAGGATGTCGGCGCGAAAGGACGGAGCCTGCTCCGGGTTGGCAAAGGTATCGTGCGCAGCGGCCCGCGCGAGGCTTTCGGCGAAAATCGCGGCCTCGAACTGCGCCTGTGTGACGTACCAATGATTGCTGTACGTCCTGTCCATCCGGAACTCGCGTTCCAACTCGAACAGCCGCGCGACCGTAAACCCGAGGCAGACGATCAGGCTGGCCATTGCGGCCAGCGTGACGAGGGCAGCCTTGTAGCTATGCAGGTTCAGTCTCATGACTATTCGATGTTCAGCTTACTGAGCTGCCAGACCCATCGAGCATCGTAACGTGTGTCCTGAAGGACTTTGTGGGCATCTCTCGGATAGACGATCCACAGGGGCCCCTTGTCGCGAACCGTCAGCAAACGATTATCGACTCGCATTGCAATGATGGGCTCGAACTGCAGGTCCTCCAACGGGACCATGCTGACATAATCGTTCAAGGCAGTGGCTCTCATCGCTTTGCCTTTCGCCCCTACCCGATCCAGGACCGCCCGCAGCGGGACGCCGTCGAAGACCTGCGGAACGTCCGACACTTCCGAGCGGGTGGTGATGGATGCGCGACCGATAGCTTCGAGCATCTCCTTGTCGAACTGCGCGCCCGCGGTGCTGTTCGTCTGCTCGATCTTTCCCGAAATCGTCAGGATCACCGGCCCCTTTGCCGGCGGCAAAGGCTCGGCTGCGTAGGACAGCGATCCCAATCCGACAAAAACGAAGAAGGACAAAAGAACGGCAGAGCGCAGCATGATTTCCTATTTCACGACAGATTATAATAGAACGTCGTCACCTTCCGCGATTTCATGCAAAAAATCCAGTACCGGCTGAGGGAAACGACGTATCGACTTCCCTTGAGATATTTTCCGTCTTTCCAGTGAAGCCGCCCGCTAGGTTCTGCGGAAAAGACTTTCGTTCAAGCAATGCTGAGATCGCGAGAGCGAACTTATCCAAAAAGACATTCGTTATCTCGAAGCGATCCGCTGTAATTCCCGTCGGACGCCAATGATACTCCGGTAGAACCCGGGAGGTTTCCCGACGATTTAACGCCCGCCTCTATCGGCGCCCTGTCGCAAGCTTTTCAAGCTTGGCGGGCGACGCTATAATGCATGCCACTTCAGGAAGGGCGCGACGCCCGACATTCCGCAAACGAGGAGCCCAATATGCGTAACTTCGTAACGACTCTGGTCGGGGCGGCCGTGCTTCTGTCCGCATTGCCCGCAGTCGCGAGCCCGATCCAGGGCCGTTATCTGCCACAGGTCGAGAAGGCTTATCCGAATGAAAGCTACGCGCAATATTATTACCGTCGTGGATATGCTCCCCGCCCCTATTACCGCGACGGGTATTATTACCGCCGTGACAATGGTGCGGCCGTCGCGGCCGGCGTTGCCGGGCTTGCGGCCGGCGCCCTGATCGGCGGCGCAATCGCGAGTCAGGCCCAGGCTCAGCCGGCCGCTCCTCCGCCTCCCGGTGTCGTCAACCCGCAGGTTGCCGCCTATTGCGCCCGCAAGTATCGTTCATACGATCCGGGAACCGGGACCTTCATGGCCAATAGCGGAATGCGCTACGTCTGCACCTATCCGTAAGCCCTGCGCTTCCCGCAAATCCAAAGCCCTGCCGCAATCCCGCGGCAGGGCTTTCTTCTGTCTGGACCCACGCCCGCCTTTACCTCGACGGGTCTCGCCTTAGAACAACGGCAGTGCGGTGGTTGCGTACCGCCGTTCCTGAAACCCAATGAACTTCTCTCACGCGAAAGGCTTCGATCGGCTCAATGGCTCAAGATTCTGAAATCGGCACGGTCATCCCTCCCGATGAGGCCGCCATCCTGACCTCCGGCAACATGACCGAGCTCGAGCTGGTTCTTCCGGATCTGGGCGAGAAGGAACTGCCGGAAATTGCGATCTTCCTGGTAGCCTGCGCCATGCGCTTCCACAGCGATCCCGACTTCGTGCAGGACCAACTGGAATGGCTTGTCAGGGCGCACGATTCCGAAGTGGACGAGGGCATGCGGCCCGATCAGCTGAGCTCCGCCAACGACGACTGACCCTTTCGGATCGGGGACGCTCGTTCATTCCATGAAGGCAACCGGCGTCCCCTTCTCCACCATCTTCGACAATTCTTCCACATCCCAGTTCGTCAACCGCACGCAGCCCTGCGAATAGGCCTTGCCGACCTTCTCGGGCGCGGGCGTGCCATGGATGCCGAAGGTCTCCACCGACAGGTCGATCCATGTGCTGCCGACCGGGTTGTTCGGTCCAGGCTTGATTTCGAACTTCTCCTTGGCCTTCACGCCCTTGAAAGCGTAGTCCGGGTTGTAGGTGTAGCTCGGGTTCGCCGCGACCGCGCGCACCGTGTGGTTTCCATCGGGAGCGGGCTTCTCATCGCTGCCGATGGAGGCCGGATACACCGCGATCACCTTGCCATCCTTGTCCAGCGCACGCAGGACGTGCTCGCTCTTGACGATCTCGATCTTGGCCACCTTTTCCTTTTTCTTAGCTTGATCGGCCTCGCCAGCGACATTCGCGACGAGGATGGATGAGCCGGCCTTGTCGAGGGGCTTGCCGGAATTGAGCGCCTTGAGCAGGTCTACATCCATGTGGAACTTCTCGGCCAGCAGTTCCTCCAGGCCTGAATAGCCGAGCCGATCGAGCTTTGCCTGATCCTCCATCTTGTCTGGGATCTCGAAGAAGGGGCCTTTCACATCCTCGGCCGCGATCTTGTATTCGACCAGCACCGGGTTGGCGGAGATCTCATTGAGCTTCGCCCAGACCGCCTCGTCGAGAGCGCCGTCAGGTTTGAGATCGTGCGCCTTCTCGAAGGCCTTGATTGCGTTCTTCAGGTTGTCGCCGTCATGACCGTCGATCACGCCCGGCGAGAAGCGCGCCCGGTCGAGCAGGACCTGCGCCTTGACGAGAACCGGGTCGATCTCCTTGCTCTTGCCGCCCTTCGCCGGCCAGGTCGCTCCATTCACGGAGTCCAGGTCCAATTTCGGGCCTTCGGCAAGAACGGAGCCCGTGAGCCCGACGAGCCCGAGAACGGCGTACGCAACAATTTTCATGGAAGTCTCCGGAAGCAAGGTCATGCAGGATAAAGTCATGCACGACAAAGCCGTGGCGGCTCGCCTGTTCCAGCAGGGCCTATTGGCAGATCCGATAATCGCCCTTTCGCTGCCGCAGATCGAGATGCAGATGATCGCCATGGGCAGCGTCGGATCCCGGCCCCAGCACCGTGTTGAAGATCGGACAGGCGCCTTTGCGAATGGCCATCTCGAAAGTGGCCTCTGGCGAATTCTCCCCGTGCTTGCCGATCGTCACCGGCGCCCGCTTCGCGAATTCGAGCCCCATCACGTCGAGCCCGTTGCCGAAGGCGTGCTCGCTCAGCTTCTCGCCGTTGCGCTGGTCCCGGCACTCGTAGGACGTGCCGATGAGAAGCCTGGTCGGCGCGCTCTGCAACTGACGCTCCGCTTCGGGGGTGACCACTTCCCCCATCCAGCGGGAAATGCCTTCCGCCGCGGGGCAGCCCATGAGCGATGCAGGCGCCACGCCGACGCCGTTCGGCAAGCCTGAGACAAGCACGGGGTTCTCGATCCCACAGCTTTTCTCCTGCACCGGAGGGCGGCTCTCGAATTTCAGTCCGAGCTGTTTCAAGCGGCCGAGACATGCCTCCTCGGCCCGTTCCTTTTCCGGGTCGACCTTTCGGGCGGCAACGCTTTCGTTCGGCAGCGGCTTCTCCGCCCGGGGTTCGGAAACAGAAGCGGGTAGGCGATCCGGCCGGGGCGGAGGCAAAGGCGGTGTCGGCTCCTGCGCCATGGCAACGGGGATCGCAGCGACAGCCACGAGGCCCGCCAAACACATCCTCCAGAGGCTCGTCGGACCCATACCTCCTCCAATTCTCAAGCTCGTCCCTTCCAATAACCCTCTTGAACCGAGGTTGAGTTCCATCTGCGCCATCTGGGCGCCTTGCTCTCTGAGCCAGACGCACCACAATCGAATGAACGGATGGAGGAGCCCGGATGAGGGCATTGTCGGTGACGGATATCGGTTCGGATAACAGCCTGTCGCTGGTCTCGGCGCTCAAGCACGAGCATGACAATTCCTGTACTAAACGCGTTGCCGAGCTGGTGGAGCGCGTGGCCCGGCTCAGGTCCGAGCTCGAGGAAGCCGAGACGGCCCTGGAATTCGAGAAGGCGCGCATGCCCATTCCCGGCGACTTCGTCCGCTGCCCCCTCACGAGCTTCTTCGGGCGCGTGACCAAGGTCGTTGCCCGGCCGAGCGGCCGCCCCTGGATCGAGATCGTCCCCTATCTCGGCCCGAATCTGCCCGGCCACTCATCGATGGATCTCTTCGACAGCTGGGAACTGATCGATCCCCCGTCAGCCGATTCCAAGGCGGACGAGGCCGATGCATCGCCCAAGCTTCCCACCATCGCTCCCTTCCTGCCCACACCGCGAGCGTTGCTCGGTGGGCCCGACGACGGAGACGACGTGGAGGCTTCGCTCAGGAGGCTCTGGGCATCGCCGAGGGGGATCTCGTCCTAGACGACGGACCTCTCCCCCGGGGCCACCTGCAACAATTCGAGTCATCTTGCGTTTGCCCTGCAGTTTCGCTGCCTGATGCAGCCTGCGAAGCCCTCGATGCGTGGCATCTGGAAGACGTGAGTTCCAAGCCTCTTCCCCCTTACCTGCCATCGCACGATCGTCCGTTCGAACAAGGGGACATGAGCCATGGCAGAGGAAGGGCAGAGCGTACGTCTTCAGGTCGCGAATGCCAGGCCTGACGATTCGGGCCGGGGCATCGCGCGCATCAGCCGTCAGGCGCTGGCCGAGATCGGCATGCAGGAAGGCCAGGCGATCGAGATCGTCGGCAAGCGTCACACCACCGCCATCGCCGTCACGCCCTATCCGGAGGACGAGGGGCTCAACATCATCCGCCTCGACGGCCTGCAGCGCGTCAATGCCGGGGTCGGCAGCGGCGATCATGTGGAGGTGAAGCGAGCCGAGGTTCGCCCCGCGACGCGGGTCGTGCTCGCGCCTGCTCAGAAGGGCCTGCGTCTTCAGGGTTCCGGCGATGCCCTGAAGCGCACCTTCCATCAGCGCCCGGTGACGGCGGGTGACGTGATTTCCACCTCTGTCTATTCGCAGCGCTCCGCCGATCCGAGAGTGCCGGAGGAGATGCGCGGCTTTCTCAACATCCCGGCCTACGGCCTGCAGGAGATCCGCCTCGTCGTGGTCTCGACCCAGCCGCGTGGCATCGTTCATCTGACGGCAGAGACCGAGATCGAGCTGCGCCCGCAGTTCGAGGAGCCGCGGGAGGCGCGCCGGGCCGATGTGACCTATGACGACATCGGCGGCCTCGGCAGCACCGTCGATCAGGTGCGTGAGATGGTCGAGCTGCCGCTGCGCCATCCAGAGCTCTTCCAGCGCCTTGGCATCGACCCGCCGAAGGGTGTGCTGCTCTATGGCCCTCCGGGCACCGGCAAGACCCGGCTGGCACGGGCGGTCGCCAACGAGACGGAGGCGCAGTTCTTCCACATCGCCGGTCCCGAGATCATGGGCCAGCACTACGGCGAATCCGAACAGCGTCTGCGGCAGGTGTTCCAGGAAGCGCAACAGAACGCCCCGGCGATCATCTTCATCGACGAGATCGACAGCATCGCGCCGAAACGCGAGGAGACGAAAGGCGAGGTCGAACGGCGCATCGTGGCGCAGCTCCTGACCCTCATGGACGGGTTGGAACCGCGCCAGAACATCGTGGTGATCGGGGCGACCAACCGGCGCGACGCCATCGACGAAGCTCTCCGAAGGCCAGGCCGCTTCGACCGGGAGATCGTCATCGGCGTACCGGACGAACCGGGACGCCGGGAGATCCTTGCCATCCACACCCGCGGCATGCCGCTGGCGGAGGATGTGAGCCTGGACGATATCGCGCGCACGACTTACGGCTTCGTCGGCGCGGATTTGGCCGCTCTCGCCCGCGAGGCGGCAATGGACTCCCTCCGCAGGGTCCTTCCAGGCATCAACCTTCGAGACGGCATTCCGTCGAACGTGCTCGAGAGTCTTCAGGTCACGCGGCAGGACTTTCTCAATGCCATGAAGCGCGTCCAGCCTTCGGCCCTGCGCGAGATCATGATCCAGGTGCCGAACGTGACCTGGGACGATATCGGCGGCGTCGAGGAAGCGCGCACGCGCCTGCGTGAGGGGGTGGAGCTTCCGCTCAAGAGCCCGGAATCCTTCAGCCGCCTCGGCATCCGCCCGGCCAAGGGCTTCCTGCTTTTCGGGCCGCCCGGAACCGGCAAGACCCTGCTCGCCAAGGCCGTCGCCCGCGAGGCGCAGGCCAATTTCGTCGCGACGAAATCCTCCGACCTCCTGTCAAAATGGTATGGCGAATCCGAGCAGCAGGTCTCCCGCCTTTTCGCCCGCGCCCGGCAGGTCGCCCCGACGGTGATATTCATCGACGAGATCGATTCCCTTGCTCCCATCCGCGGCGGTGGTCTCGGCGAGCCAGCCGTGACCGAACGGGTGGTCAACACGATCCTGGCCGAGATGGACGGCCTTGAGGAACTGCAGGGCGTCGTGGTCCTGGCAGCGACCAACAGGCCGAACCTGATCGATCCCGCCCTCCTCCGGCCCGGCCGCTTCGACGAACTGATCTACGTGCCGGTTCCCGACGCTCTCGGCCGCCGGCACATCCTCGGCATCCATACCAAGTCCATGCCGCTCGCACCCGACGTCGATCTCGATATGATCGCGGAGCGGACAAGCCGGTTCACGGGAGCCGACCTCGAGGATCTGACCCGCCGGGCCGGCCTCCTCGCGCTTCGGGAGTCGCTCGATGCACAGAACGTCACCATGGCGCATTTCGAGCAGGCTCTGCGGGAGACCCGGCCATCGGTCACGCCCGAGATGGAGCGGGAATATGAGGATATGGTGCGGACCTTGAAGCAGACGGGCCCGCAGCGTCAGCCCATCGGCTTCCTGCCGTTGCGACAGGCGGCGGAATAGGTATGCGGCGCTAATCTTCGTGGGACTTGGGTCATAAAAAAAGCGCGGGTCGTCAGACCCGCGCCCTTTCACGCAGCCGGCGCTTACTGGGCGCAGGCAAGCGGAATGCGCGTAGTCCGGGTGTTCGGGTCGAGGATCGTCCGGCACGGCACGCCGTTGAAATAACGGATCTCATGCGGAGCGGCATAGGGATCCGCCGCTAGACCCGGAGCCGGAGCAACCATCATCGGGCCGACCGGAGCGGGACCGATGCTGCCTGTCGTTACGACGTCGCTGCCGGTAACGGGTCCTACCATTCCGCTGACCTGGCCGGCGCACGCAATAGGAATGCGCGAATTCCGGTTACTTGGGTCCAGGATCGTCCGGCAGGGCACACCGTTGAAGTAACGGATCTCATGCGGAGCGGCGTCCGGGAAGAGAGAGCCGGGAGTACCGGAAATGGGCGATGGCTGAGCCGATGCGGTGCCAATGATGCCGAAAGCCATTAGACCGGCGCCGGCAAAAATCGCGAGCTTTTTCATGGATGCCTCCTGTGCGTTATTTCGACATGGCTCATCACCACGCGGACAGAGGCTAAACGCGGTCAGTGCTGATCGTTTCCCAACGTAATTTCACCACACAAGGTTGTGATTGTCGGACGGTCAAAAGCAAAGCTTATGGACCGCCAAGCTTCAAATCGTGAAAATATAAGGTATTGATGCCAAATGAACATGGTGCGAGACCATTTCATCGAGACTTCAGATCTTTAATAACCCTAGAGAACGCCTGTCTTGTTATGTCAAATATTGCTTAAACACTTTCAGAACAGAGCTCGAACGCGGCCCTCATCGTGCCGGATCCGGCGTAGACCGCGTGGCGAGCCATAATCCGCCGACGACGCCGGCCAGTCCCAGCAACACGCCGAGTGTAAAGGGCTCGCCGAGAATCCAGACGCCGAGGAGCGCCGCCGTCACGGGGCTAAGGGACAGGAAAACGGTCACCCGCGTCGGTGACGCATGCTTGAGCGCCCAAAGCCAGAGGACATAGGCGATGCCGCTCGACAGGCCGATGCAGATAACGACGGTCCAACCCTTCGGATCGAGGCGCGGCGGCTCCGTGAAGAGACCTTCCATCCCCGCGAGGCCTGAGAGAAACCCTACCGATGAAAGCATCGCCCAGAAGCCGACCGGCAGGGTGGGATAGCGTGCCAGATAAGGTCGGTAGAGCACGGAGCAGACGGCGCCGCAAAGCGCGGCCGTCAGCACTAGGACGGCGCCGAGCCATTCGCCTGACGCGCTCTCCGTCAACAGCCGCTCTCCCAGCGCGACGGCGACGCCGACGATGGTCAGCATAACTCCGGCGGCCTTCGTGCCGGTCAGATTCTCACGACCGAGAAGAGCTGCGATGACCATGGTCATCAGCGGGAACGTAGCGAACAGCAGCGCGGCACGGGTGGACGAGATGAAGTGGAGCCCGAGATTGAGCAGCGCGATGAGAATGCCGAACTGGACGATCCCCAGGGCTATCACGACAACCAGGTCGCGCGGGGCGAACCGCGTCCGCGCGCTCATCAGCAATGGCGAGATCAGGCAGAGAACGGCAACCGCATAGCGCAGGAAGGCCAGGGAAGCCGGGCCGATGTCATTGACCACGAAGCGCGTCGCCACCAGCGCCGCGCCGACCTGGATCCCGGTTGCCGCCGCGGCCGCCAATGCGAGGGTTTCCTGCCGCCTCAAAGGTCGAGATCCCAGGTCTGGCCGATGAGATCCTTGCCGAAGGAACGGTGCGCTTCTTCCTTCACCAGCCGGAACCCCGCCGCCTGATAGATCTTGCGCGCCGCTACGAGCACGTCGTTGGTCCACAGGGTCAGAGTCCTGTAGCTCTTCGCGCGCGCGAATGCGATGCACTCGTCGACGAGGCGGCCGCCGATACCGAGCCCCCGCGCCGACGGCTCGACATAGAGCAGGCGCAGCTTCGCGATCTCGTCCGAGTGATGCACGATGAAGACGCTGCCGACGACCTCCCCTTCCCGCTCGGCGATCCAGCAGCGCTCCCATTGCGGGTCGAAATTCTTGACGAAGGCGGCGGCGATCTCGGCGACAAGCGCCTCGAAGGTCTCGTCCCAACCGTATTCCTGGGCGTAGAGCAGCCCCTGACGGCGCGCGATCCAGCCGATGTCGCCAATCTGGTGAGAGCGCAGGATGTAGGGGATTGCCGGCTCCGGCGTATCGCCGATCAGATTCTGCACAATCTGCATGGCCCGCATCAGCTTCCGCCGCTCGCCGATGGACAGGTCCGACAGCATCGATGCGACCTGTGCGGCGGACGCCTGGTTCAGCGGTGCGAAAGCTTCATGTCCCGCATCGGTCAGCAACAGCAGCGCCTGACGCCGATCCCCTTCGAGGGCCATGCGCTCGATCAGGCCGCGCGTTGAAAAGCGTTTCAGGAGACGGCTGAGATAGCCCGCGTCGAGCCCGAGATCGCGCCCGAGATCGGCGGCGATGACGGGGCCGCGATGCGCCAGCTCGTAGAGCACCCGCGCTTCGGTGAGCGAGAACTCGCTTTCGAGAAGCCCTTCGCTCAGCAATCCGATCTGGCGAGTATAGAAGCGGTTAAAGCGACGGACTTGCTCGATCTCGTCGTCCGTCGGCAGCTGCGGCATGTGAGACATCGGCGCCTCCCTGGCGGACCAGAGTCAGGCATATTGTTGACCGAGTCAACTATTCATGGGCACTGGCAAGATATTTGGAACGCGGTAGCGTTTGGCGAAGTACTGCAACCCCTTGTCCGGTTCACGCGGTCATGGTCTCACGGGGACGAAAGGCCTGTCGCAGTCCTCTCTTAAGCCGCGGCTCCAGATGCGCGGCAACAATCCATGCCAGCATCGTCAGAGCGGCAATCGGCAGGATTGGATAGAGAAACATCGGCAGAGAGGGCGCGGCGACGCCGAGCTTAATAATCGTCGCAATCATAACGTTTTCATGAAGGAGATATAACGGGTAGCTCGCGAAGCCTACGATTAGCAGCCACTTCCAGCTCAACACGGATTGTACCGAGTCGCTGACCAAAGCCGCCGCAAAGAGGACCGTTACGAGCACCGCTGCGATCTGAGTTTCGATACCGCCCATTTCGGCCGCGCTCGCAAAGCCCAAGCCCAGCCCGCTGACGAGCCAGACCAACCGCTTATCCCTGACATAGAGGAAGAACAGCGCACCGGCCGCAAACCATCCATAATATTCAGCGCCGAGGAGCCCAAGTCCTTTTCCCAAGACTACCAGCAATGACGAAGAACCGGTCAAAAGATGAGTCGCAATGCTAAGCACGAAGAGGATGATCAAACCCCAGACGGCGATGGCTCGTCCAAGCACGAAGTAGATCAATCCAAAAACAACATAAAACTTCATTTCTACGTAAAGCGACCAGAACGCACCTTCCAGCGCACCTTGGTTTCCACCGATGAGTTTTTGCCAGATTGCCGGATCAATGAACGTCATCCCCGGCAGCAGGTCCCGCCACATCGGTTGGCCAAGAGGACGCTCAGGGAAAAGCGGCGCGGTTGCAAATATGATAGCTGAACAGATGAGCATCGCCGGGAAGAGCCGTAGCCATCTGCGGGCGAAGAATATTTTGAAAGATGCGCACTTTTCCAGCGTCATCAGGATGACGAATCCGGAAATGATAAAGAACAGATTTACGCCGATGAACCCAACCCTGAACAAGGGCACGCTTTGATACTGCTCACCGTACGGCACCAGGTCAGGCCATCGTGCGAAAGCATGAAAGAGCAAAACCAACAGAATGGCGACACCGCGCATTCCATCCAGGTATGCCAGCCGACCGCGGGGCTCATTGAGCATTCACCAGACCTTACCGTAGGCGAGCGCGCTATTCAGCCATGGGTGATCTGCGCGAGGCACGTCCAATCATGGCGCAGCCTTCACCGGCGGGAAACTGCGCAAACGTGGTAGCTAAAAGGTCTCGAAGACACATGCTTGAGATGATGCGGTGAGATTCCGCCACTGCCGAGATGTCGACGGATCACCCACCGGGATCGTTGCTGGCGATGACACGGATCTCGACAATGGCGCCCTCGCGCCTCAGACCGGCGACCTCGACGGCCGTCCAGGCCGGGTAAGGCTCGCTGAAGCATTCGAGGCGGATTGCATCGAACAGGTCGAAATGATCGCGCAACCCGACATGATAGGTCGTCATTTCGACAACCGACCGAAACGTCAGGCCGCCCGCGCGCAGGACCAAGCCGATCTTCTCGAAAGCGTTTCTGATCTGAGTTTCGGGGTCACCTGGCATATGCCCCTGCGCATCGCTTCCCGTGACCCCGGTCAGGAAAACGTGGTCGCCGGATACGATGGCCGGAGACATCTTCAATTGCTCGGCCGCAGCCCGAAATTCCGGCGGAACGATTGCACGCTTGGTCAAGAGGCACCTCACGAAGCAAAGGATGCCCGGTCAGGGCGCCGCGTCGATCGACAGGCGCCCTTCGTGGATGGCGTGGCAGGCCACTCCCCCGATCAGCGGCGGAATTTCGGCCCGGCAGCGATCGTTCGCGAAAGGACAGCGCGGGTTGAAGGTGCAGCCGGTGGGCGGATTGATCGGGTTCGGGATCTCGCCCTTCACGGGGATGCGCTGGCGACCGGTCATGCCCACGTCCGGCACCGCATCGAGGAGCATGCGGGTATAGGGGTGCTTGGGCTGCGCGAAAAGCTCGCGGCCGTGGGAGATCTCGACGATCCGGCCGAGATACATCACGCCGATGCGGCTCGCCATGTGGCGCACCACGGCGAGGTTGTGGCTGATGAACAGATAGGTCAGGCCGAGCCGGTCCTGCAAATCGCGCATCAGGTTCAGGATCTGCGCCTGCACGGAGACGTCGAGGGCCGAGGTCGGCTCGTCGCAGACGATGAACTCCGCGTTGGACGCAAGCGCGCGGGCGATGGCGATGCGCTGGCGCTGACCGCCGGAGAACTCGTGCGGATACTTCTTGCCGTCCGCCGGATGCAGGCCGACCAGCGACAGCAATTCGCCGACGCGGGCGGTGATGTCCTTCTCGCCGTCGATCAGGCGGAAGGCGCGGATCGGCTCGGCGACGATGCGGTCCACCTGCCAGCGCGGATTGAGACTCGCGTAGGGATCCTGGAAGATCATCTGGATGCGCCGCCTGAGGCGCTGGCGCTCAGTGATATCGGCCCTGCTCGACATCGACACGCCGTCGATCGACACCTCACCGCCGGAGGGCGGCAGCAGACCGACCACCATGCGCGCCACCGTCGACTTGCCGGAGCCGGATTCGCCCACGAGCGCGAAGGTCTCGCCCCTGTCGATGGCGAAGGATACGCCATCGACCGCCTTCAGATACTGCTTCTCGCCGCCTTCCAGCACCCTGTTGAGCCATGGCTTGGAGACGTCGAAGACGCGGCGCAGGTCTTTGACTTCGACAAAAGGACGCTCGGTCACGCGACGGCCTCCGACCGGACGTTGGATTGATCGTAAAGATGGCAGGCGACGCGATGCTCGCTGCGCTGGACCGGTTCCGGCCGCTCGACGCGGCAGCGGTCGAAGACATAAGGGCAGCGCGGGTTGAAGGCGCAGCCGGGCGGAATGGCAGACAGGCGCGGCATGGAGCCCGGGATCTGCACGAGGCGCGCCGCATCGCTTTCGAGCGAAGGAATCGCGCCCATGAGGCCCTTGGCGTAAGGGTGCAGCGGGTTCTGCACCACGTCGCGCACGGGCCCGATTTCCGCGATGCGGCCGGCATACATCACGGCCACCCTGTCCGCGGTCTCGGCGATAACGCCCATGTCGTGGGTGACCAGCATGATCGCCGTTCCGTGCTCGCGTCCGAGCCGTTTCAGGAGCGCGATGATCTGCGCCTGCACCGAGACGTCGAGCGCCGTCGTCGGCTCGTCGGCAATGATGAGCTCCGGCTCGGCGCACAAGGCCAATGCGATCACCACGCGCTGGCGCATGCCGCCGGAGAACTCGTGCGGATAGCTGTCGATGCGCCTCTCCGGCGCGGGAATGCCAACTTCGGTCAGAAGTTCGATGGCGCGCTTGCGGGCGCCCGAGGCGGAAAGACCAGTATGGGTGCGGATGGTCTCGATCAGCTGCTCGCTGATCCGGAACAGCGGATTGAGGCTGGTCAGCGGGTCCTGGAAGATCATGCCGATGCGCTTGCCGCGCACCTTTCGCATCTCGTCCGGCGGCAGGTTGTCGATGCGACGTCCCGACAGCCTGATCTCGCCACCGGCGATCCGCCCGGGCGGATCGATGAGGCCGATCACCGCCGAACCCGTTACGGACTTGCCGGCACCGGATTCGCCCACGACGCCGAGCACCTCGCCCTTGGCGATGTCGAAGGAGATACCGTCGATGGCCTTCAGAATCCCGCGCCGCGTGACGAACTCGACGCGCAGGTCCCGGACGGAGAGGACTGGTTCTGTCATGACAGTTTTCTCTCTCATCGCAGCTTCGGATTGAGCGCGTCGCGCAGCCAGTCGCCGACGAGGTTGATGGCGAGCACGAGGAGCGCCAGCGCGATGCCCGGGAAGGCGACGATCCACCATTCGCCGGAGAACAGGTAGTTGTTGCCGATGCGGATCAGTGTGCCGAGCGACGGCATGGTCTCCGGCATGCCGGTGCCGAGGAAGGACAGGGTCGCCTCGGTGATGATCGCCAGCGCCAGGTTGATGGTGGCGATGACGAGCACGGGTCCGAGCACATTGGGCAGGACGTGCCGGAACATGATGACCGGCGCCGGCAGGCCGATGAGGCGGGCTGCGGCGATGTAATCCTTGTTCTTCTCCACCATCACCGAGCCGCGCACGGTGCGCGCATATTGCACCCAGAAGCTCAGGCCGATGGAGAAGACGAGCACAGAGAGCGTCGTCGCGCCGTCGAGCTGGCCGCCGAGCACGGACTTGACCACGCCGTCGACGAGAAGCGCGATCAGGATCGCCGGAAAGGTCAGCTGCACGTCGGCGATGCGCATGATGACCGCATCGACGCTGCCGCCGACATAGCCGGCGATCAGGCCGAGCGTGATGCCGAGGGTCGCCGAGAAGGCGACCCCGAGGAAGCCGACGGCGAGCGAGATCCGCAGACCGTAGAGAATGGCCGAGAAGATGTCGCGGCCCTGCTCGTCGGTGCCGAGCATGAAGGGCATCTGGCCTTCCGCGTCCCAGATCGGCGGCAGGCGGCTGTTCATCAGCTCGAGCTGCGCGGGATCGAACGGATCCTGCGGTGAGAGAAGGCCGGCCAGGACCGCCGCCGCCATGAACATTGCGGTCAGGAAGGCCGCGGCCATGGTTAGCTTGGATCGCTTGAAGCTCGCCCAGACGTCGCTGTCGAGGAACCGGCCGCCCCAGGTCGTCGGTTGGGAGGCCTGCACCGCTTCGATTGCTTCTGCCATGTTCCCCTCCTCAGGCCGGCTGCCGGATGGACGTTCTCAGACGGGGATCGACGATCGTGTAGAGGATGTCGACGGCGAGATTGATCACGACGAAGATCAGCGCGACCAGCATGAGGTAGGCCGCCATGATCGGGATATCGACGTTCTGCACGGCCTGGACGAAGAGCAGACCCATGCCGGGCCACTGGAACACGGTCTCGGTGATGATGGCAAACGCGATCACCGAACCGAACTGCAGACCGACGACCGTGATGACCGGGACCAGCGTGTTCTTGAGCGCGTGCCGGAAATGGACGGCGCGGGTGGTGAGCCCCCTCGCCCGCGCGAACTTGATGTAATCCGTGCGCAGCACTTCGAGCATCTCGGCGCGCACGAGACGCATGATCAGCGTCATCTGGAACAGGCCGAGCGTCACGGAGGGCATGATCAGCGCCTTGAGGCCCGATACGGTGAGAAGACCGGTCGTCCACCAGCCGAGGCGCACGGTGTCGCCGCGGCCGAAGGACGGGAGCCAGCCGAGCGTGACTGAGAACAGATAGATCAGCAGAATGCCGATCAGAAAGGTCGGGAGCGAGATGCCGATCAGCGAGATGGTCTGAAAGAGCTTCGCGAGCGCACTGTCGCGTTTCAGGCCGGAATAGACCCCCATCAGCACGCCGAATCCGGTGGCGAAGAGCGTGGCGCAGATGGCGAGCTCGAGAGTGGCCGGCATGCGCTCCGCCAGAAGATCCGAAACGGGCTGCCGGAACTGATAGGAGATGCCGAAATTGCCCTGGGCGGCCTGCACGAGATAGCGCGCGAACTGCACGGGGACGGGGTCGTCGAGACCGAGGGAGCGACGCACCTGCTCGCGCTCGGCAGCGGGGGTATCGAGGGAGACGATCTGGTTAACCGGATCGCCGGCAAAGCGGAACATCGCAAAGGAAATGATCCCGACGGCCAGAAGAACGCCGATGGCCTGGAGGGCTCGTCGGATGATGAAAGCGAACATGCACAATCTCTTGATCGCTTCGCCGCGGATGCACCATGCAGCCCGCGACGTTCGAAAAAATTGTCCCGGGCAGAGAACTGCCCGGGACGAGCGATCAGGCGCGGACTATTCCTTCTTCTGCGCCCAGTAGAAGAGCACCTGGTTGTCGGCGCGCTGGACCATCGTCACCTTGTTGGAGACGCCCCAGGCAAGAGCCTGCTGGTGCAGCGGGATATAGCCGTACTCGTCGAAGGTGGTCTGGAAGGCTTCCTTGATCATCTGGTCGCGCTTTTCCTTGTTGCTCTCGACCAGGATCTTGTCGGTCAGCTCGTCATGCTGCTTGTTGCAGAAATTGCCGAGGTTCGACTCGCCGCGCGACGAATTGGGGTCGTTGCGGCAGCCTTCGATATCGAACAGCACGTTGTGGCTGTCGAAGGTGCCCGGCGTCCAGCCCAGCAGGTAGAACGAGGTGTTGTAATTGCCCGATTTCAGCACCTTGCCGAAGTACTGGGCCTTCGGCTGCGCCATCAGGTTCACTTTGACGCCGGCGCGGGCGAGCATGCCGACCACGGCCTGACAGATCGCCTCGTCATTGACGTAGCGGTCGTTCGGGCAGTCCATTCCGACCTCGAAGCCGTTCGGGTAACCCGCATCGGCCAGGAGCTTCTTGGCTCCGTCGACGTCGTATTTCGGACGCACGAAATCACCTGCGCGGCTGAAGAGCTGCGGCGCAATCATCAAAGCCGCCGGCGTGGACATGCCGCGCATGACTCGGGACTTGATGGTCTCGATATCGATGGCCTTGTAGAAAGCCTCGCGCACGCGCTTGTCCTTGAACGGGTTCTTGCCCTTCACGTTCGAGAACAGAAGCTCGTCGCGGGTCTGGTCGAAGCCGAGGAAGATCGTGCGTAGCTCGGGGCCTGCCAGCACCTTGGCATTCGCCGTGCCGTTGACGCGCTGGACGTCTTGCAGCGGAACCGGCTCGATCACGTCCACTTCGCCGGAGAGCAATGCTGCGACGCGGGTGGCATCGGATGCGATCGGGGTGAACACGATCTCGTCGAGGTTATGTTCGACCTTGCCCCACCAATCCTTGTTGGGCTTGAAGACGGTCTTCACCCCCGGCTGGTGGCTTTCGATCTTGAACGGGCCGGTGCCGTTGGCGTTCAGGGAGGAGAAGCTCGGGGTCGTCGCGGCGGCCGGCGTCGGCGCGACGCTGTTGTTTGCCTCCGACCATTCCTTGTCCATGATGTACCAGGTATCCCACTGGGCATTCATGATCGGGTTCGGCGACTTCAGCTTCACGTCGACGGTGTAGTCGTCGACCTTCACCCATTCGGAACCGCTCGGAACGCGGGTCTGGAAGTTCGACCCCGGAGCCCGCACGCGGGTGGCCGAGAAGATCACGTCGTCGGCGTTGAACGGGTTGCCGTTGTGGAACTTCACGTTCTTGCGCAGGAAGAGGCGCCAAGTCATGCCGTCTTCGCTGATTTCCCAGCGCTCGGCGAGACCGGGCTCGATGGCAAGATCCTTGCCACGCTTCGTCAGGCCCTCAAAGACGTGCCCGTGATGGGCGATCGTGGTGGTCTCGTTGAGGGTATAGGGATCGAGCGATTTGAGGTCGCCCTGGTTGGCATAGCGCAGGGTCACGGCCATCGCCGGTACGGCGGCGCCGGCCATGAGCGTCGCAACCGTCGCGACAAGAAATTTCGAACGGATGGTCATCTGTGTCTTTCTCCTCTGGAAGCCCACGTCTGTGCGCGGTGTTCTTTCTTCTCGGAAGCCCGGATCATTGCCGCGTTCCTTCCGCCGGGCATGAAGTTAGGCAGGAAAGTGGCCGACGGTCCAGCCCCGACTTGGGCCAACTTGCTCAGCAATTAGGCACAGAGATCCCCGATCAGCCGGCGCAGGACCCGCTCGCCGGCTTCGAATTCGCCGATCTCGAGATATTCGTCCGGCTGATGCGCCTGGGCGATGTCCCCCGGCCCGCAGACCACGGTCGACCAGCCGACCCGCTGGAACAGGCCGGCCTCCGTGCCGTAGGCGACCACATGTGTCCCGTTGTCGCCGGTGATCCGCCGCATCAGGCGCTCGGCGGCGCCCTCCGTTTCCGGCCTGAGTCCCGGAACCTCGGCGACCAGCTCGACCGCAACCCCGGTCTCAGGCGCGATCGCCTTCATCCGCGGCTCGACGATATCGCGGATATAGGCCTTGTAGCGCTCCACGTAGTCGAGTGGGCTCTCGGTCGGGATGGCCCGGATGTCGGTGGAAAACCACGCCGAGGACGAGACCACATTGGCGGCGCTGCCGCCCGCAACCACGCCGCAATGCAGCGTCGTATAGGGCGGCTCAAAAGGATCGTTGAGATCGGCCCGGCGACGGTTCTCCTCCATCACGTCGTCGTGCCAGGCGATAAGGCGGGCGGCATTCATGACCGCGCTCACGCCCCGGTCGATTCGGCTCGAATGAACGGCATACCCTGTCACCTGCGTGCGCAGCTGCACCGAGGCCTTGTGGCCCGTGACGACCGCATGACGGGTCGGCTCGCCGACGATCACGGCGGATGGGGTCGGGACCGAACCCGCCATCTCGCGCACCATCGAGGGTGCGCCCCGGCAGGCGATCTCCTCGTCGTAGGACAGGGCGATGTGAACCGGCCGCTTGAGCGGCGCCCGCACCATCTCGGGCACCAGCGCCAGGACGAGAGCGTCGAAGCCTTTCATGTCGGCCGTACCGCGGCCGTAGAGGCGGCCGTTCTTCTCCGTGAGCGTCCAGGGATCGGTCGACCAGTTCTGGCCTTCCACCGGCACCACGTCCGTGTGGCCGGACAGCACGATTCCGCCTTCGACCTGCGGCCCGATGGTGGCGTAGAGATTGGCCTTGTCGCCCTCGGGGCTCATGACGAGCCGGCTCTCGACTCCCTGGCTTTGCAGCCACTCCTGGCAGAACCCGATGATATCGAGATTGCTGCTGGTCGAAACGCTCGGGAAGGCAATCAGACGCGCGAGCATTTCGCGGGGGGACAGGGACATCGAGGTCTTCTCCTTGGTTGCGCCCGAGCATCCGATCCCATCGAACCTGCGGTCAAGCTGTTTTATCGGCGTCCTATCCGATCGCACCCGTTGACGGAGCAGACCGCGCACCATCATGATCGACCGCAGATAACGACGTACCTCGCCCAACGCGCTAGAAGGTCGAGACCGGCAAACTTCCGTATCGGAAACCGTCTTACTTTCGAATGCAAAGCCTCAGCCGAATGGACATCACCATGACTGCCTTTGACGTGACGCTCTCTGACATCGAAGCGGCCCGCGACCGCGTCGCCGGACGCATCAGGCGGACGCCCGCCTTCGAGAGCACGGAAGTCTCGGCGCGTCTCGGTCGGCGCACGGCGCTGAAGATGGAGGCGCTGCAGCTCGCGGGATCGTTCAAGGTCCGCGGCGTCTTCAACAAGGTGCTGACGCTCAGCGAAGAAGAGCGCGGGCGCGGCCTCGTCACCGTCTCGGGCGGCAATCACGCCATCGCGGTCGGGCGGGTCGCCGGAACCCTCGGCCTCGATGCGCTCGTGCTGATGCCGAAGGTGACGCCCCGGTTCAACATTGAGCTGACCACGAAATACGGCGCCCGGGTGGAGCTCTGCGACGATGCTTCGGAAGCCTTCGCGAAGGCGGAGGAATACCAGAACCGCGGCCGGCTCTTCGTCCACCCCTACGACGATCCGGCGATCATCGCCGGACACGGCACGCTCGGGCTCGAGTTCCTGGACGACATTCCCGACCTCACCCACGTCTTCGTGTCCATCGGCGGCGGCGGGTTCATGTCGGGCGTAGCATCCGCTCTCAAGGCCAAGCGTCCGTCCCTGACCGTGTACGGCGTCGAGACCACGGGCGCGCAGACCATGACGGAAGCCCTCAAGGCCGACCGGCCGGTCACGATCCGGCCGACTTCGATCGCCCGCACACTGGGCGCCCCGTTTGCCACGCACCGGACGCTCGCCGCCGCGAAGCTTTTCCTCAAGGAAATCGTTCTCGTCGAGGACGAACCGGCGATTGCGGACCTGAGCTGGATTCTTCAGACCGAGAAGCTGCTCTGCGAGCCGGCGGCAGCCTGCGTCCTCACCGCGGCCCAGAGAATCGCGCCGTCCTTGCCGGAAGACAGCGTGATCGGCCTCGTGCTGTGCGGCTCGAACGTATCTCTGGACGACGTCGACGCCTGGCGGCGTCAGGACGCTGCGTCGTAGGAGCATGGGGCGGGAGACCTATTCTTCTCCCGGGCGCCGATGGCGTCTCCGACCCATCCTCAAACGGTTCCAGATGGCGGAGTGTGCTTTATCCCCAAAATCACGCATGATGACGAAGCTTCACCGCGCGCTCGCCTTCATCGAGGTGCGTTCGGCGTCCTCGAGCTTCTCCAGCAGCATCGCCAGGTGGCGGGGATGCTCCTCCTTGAGGACATCGGCATACATCCCCTTCAGAAAATGCCCGACCATCGAGGCAGTATGGCTTGGCGGGAGTTCAAGAGTATTGGGGAGCCGCAGCCCCCGGAAATGTTGATCTTCGATCGCCACGGCGAGGCTCCGTTTGCCCGCCATTCCCCTTGTCCGTTGGTGAGCCAACCCGCTCGAGCAGATCGGGTTTCAGCGTAGCTGCCAGATCTCAGTCATTGGATTTGCCGGCGGCTTTCCTGAGAGCGGCATTGATGCGGTCCTGCCACCCCGGTCCACCCTCCTGGAAGAACTCGAGCACATCCTGGTCGATGCGCAGGGCGACGGTCTCCTTCACGCCTGGGATCGCGGCAGCTTTTGGCGGTCCCTCGACGGGCTTCGCCGCTGGCTTCCTGAAAACGGCCTCGGCAGCCTTCATCGGATCGCTCGGACGCCTTCCGCCTGGTGGTCTGGACATCACTTCTCTCCCCAACCTGTCCTGCCGTGGGCTCTTCACGCCTTCGTCAGACATCCAACCTAGCGGAATGAGGCAATCGTCGCATCACCAGAAGTAGGAGACGCTATAGGCTAGAATGCCGGCCACGACGAGAATGGCAGCGGTCTTCCAGTGTTTCTGTATGTGCTGATGCAGAGTCATTCCGTTCCTACCTTACTCGCTAGGCTTCTCAAAACTCGCATTTAGAACGTGGAGGCTCCGGTCGAGGTGAGGACAGGCTGGATCATCAGCGAGAGCACAACTCACAGTCAAGAAGCGATCGATCATCGATCCGCCCCTGAGATTTTCTCCATGCGCAGGTGGAATCCGGCCTTCTGCAAGGACGGATTATGAAGCGCTCGCGATTTTACGGAAGATCAGATCATCGGAATCCTGCGAAAGCAGGCCGGGTCTGCTAGAACTCTTGATTTCTCAAAGAGGTTTAATGGTCGGAGCGAGAGGATTTGAACCTCCGACCCCTAGTCCCCCAGACTAGTGCGCTAACCGGGCTGCGCTACGCTCCGACTGCCGAAAGGCTTGGATGCTCTAACTTTTTAAGGCCGGTCGCGCAACCCTGAAATTCGGTTTGAGCGATAAACAGCCCCTATCGAGGGGCTGCCTAACGTTAAGCTCAGAAAGTGGATGCCTCGCTTCACGTACAACCTCGCGAAAGAGGATTAAAGATCGGCAATGAAGAAGTCTGCGGCAGACATCTTCCGCCCTGCTCCCAATTTGACGACCGGAACGGCTTCCTTCGCGCCGCTCCCATCGGAATAATAATAAACAATACCGTTCTTGGGGTTGTAAATGATGCGATCATTACTGTCGTGCGCCTTCGCGCCCTGCCAGAAAGCGCTTGCCTTCATCCAGTCATTGGTTTTGCCGGTACCCTTGAAGATAGAATCCGCTAAGAGAATCGAGTCATACTTCTTATTGTAATCTGTAATGACGTCGACGTTCGCGTTGTCGGGATTTGCATCAAAAACGAACCTGTCGAAGCCTGCTCCACTCGTGAGAGTGTCGCGACCGGTCCCTCCAGAAAGAAAGTCGTCGCCACCGCCGCCAAAGATCCGGTCATTGCCGCCTTCACCCCAGAGGCCGTTCCAGCGATTGTCTCCATATATAGTATCGTTACCTTTGGTCCCGAACGCGTCTTCGCTCTTCTTGTTTTCAACTCGAATGACGGCCATCTGAAATCCTCCACTGAGAATGCGAACCTTAAGTTCGCCAACTTTGATGCGCCCCTCTGTTGGATATTGTTATACTAATGCTAACTAGAGTTACGTAATTTCATGACATAATGCGGTGCGAGGGCGCACACTATTGCAGGAGAGGCAGTTGCTTCATTTGCGAGTGGCCTAGCGAAAATGAGATCATTTGCGGCATTCCGCACTAGAAGCGACCTCGGGGCCTACAAAGGTAAAGCCTCCATCGGCATCGGAGCTTCAAAGACGAAATGCCCACCCCAGTCAAGGCTGGAGCGGGCTTAGGTTTCTGGGGCAATCCTTGGAGGGAGGTATGCTAACCCGGGGCAAGTCTCGATGGTTCATCGGACAGGGTGCGGCGTTCCAACCCGGAAACAACTGGAAGGCAGCCCTTTGAAGGACGGGCAAGCGATTATGAGAAGAGAAATGGTGGGCGGTGAGGGGATCGAACCCCCGACCTGCGGTGTGTAAAACCGATGCTCTACCAGCTGAGCTAACCGCCCGGTGGGCCTGACATAAAAAGAGAAGGCCAACAACGCAAGCGTCGTCGGCCCTCTTTGCTAAAGCATCCGGGCCGAAAGTGGAATCCACTTAACGGCGAGGTCCGATGCCTCAGGGTCTTCGAACCGCCCGAAAAGCGGTTACTTCGCGTTGACGGCGTCCTTCAGGCCCGCGCCAGCGCGGAACTTCGGGGTCTTGGACGCGGGGACCTTCACCTTCTCGCCGGTGCGCGGGTTGCGCGCCTCGCCGGCAGCGCGGTTGGTCACCACGAAGGTGCCGAAACCGACGATCTTCACCTCGTCGCCCTTCTTCAGGGCGCCGGTGATCGCCTCGATGGCGGCGTCGACCGCTTCACCGGCCTGGCCACGCGAGAGGCCCACCTTATCGGCGACGGCCGCAACGAGCTCGCCTTTATTCATAGTCATGTCCTCCAGTGATCACGGGGACGCAAAAGCAATGGTCCACCGTTTCAGGGACGTCGTTTGGCCCAAAGCTTGTCCGTAAGCAAGCCCTGAAGTGGCTGAAATGAGGCGTTTTTTTGATTTTCGTTGCAAAAAAGAAGCCCCCGAATTCGCATTCGGGGGCCGTGACGTTAGGTTAGACCTTTAAAGCCTCAATGGGCGACCACGCCGGCCGAGTCGTCCTCGACGCTGGCCTTAGGGTCCTTGAGCATCGCGGATTCATCCCATTCGATCCGCTCCGGCATCCGGATGAGGGCATGCTGGAGCACCTGATCCATCATGGAGACCGGCACGATTTCCATGCCGTTCTTCACGCTGGCCGGGATATCGGCAAGATCCTTGGCGTTCTCCTCGGGGATCAGCACCTTCTTGATGCCACCGCGCAGAGCCGCCAGGAGCTTCTCCTTGAGACCACCGATGGGAAGCACCCTGCCCCGCAGCGTCACCTCGCCCGTCATGGCGATATCGCGGCGAACCGGGATAGCCGTGATGACGGAGACGATGGCGGTCGCCATGGCGATGCCGGCCGACGGACCGTCCTTCGGCGTCGCGCCTTCCGGCACGTGCACGTGGATGTCGCGGCGGTCAAACATGGGCGGCTCGACGCCGAAATCGAGGGCCCGGGAGCGGACATAGGACGCCGCAGCCGAGATCGATTCCTTCATGACGTCACGCAGGTTGCCCGTGACGGTCATCTTGCCCTTGCCCGGCATCATGATGCCTTCGATGGTGAGAAGCTCGCCGCCGACCTCGGTCCAGGCCAGGCCCGTGACCGCACCGACCATGTCCTCGGTTTCGGCTTCGCCGTAGCGGTAGCGCGGCGGGCCCAGGAACTCGGGCAGGTTCTCGGTCGTGACCTCGACCGCCTTGACCTTGGAGATCAGGATCTCCTTCACGGCCTTGCGGATGAGGTTGGCAAGCTCGCGCTCCAGGTTACGCACGCCCGCCTCGCGGGTGTAGCGCCTGATCAGCATGAGCAGGGCCTCGTCGCCAATCTTCCACTCCTTCTCCGCCAGACCATGCTTCTTCATGGACGACGGGATCAGGTGGGTGCGGGCGATCTCGGCCTTCTCCTCCTCGGTGTAACCCGCGATGCGGATCACTTCCATACGGTCGAGGAGCGGTCCCGGGATGTTCAGCGTGTTCGCCGTCGTCACGAACATCACGTTGGAGAGGTCGTAATCGACTTCCAGGTAATGGTCGTTGAACGTGTTGTTCTGCTCCGGGTCGAGAACCTCGAGCAGGGCCGCCGACGGGTCGCCGCGGAAGTCCATGCCCATCTTGTCGATCTCGTCGAGCAGGATGAGCGGGTTGGAGGTCTTGGCCTTGCGCATCGACTGGATGATCTTGCCCGGCATGGAGCCGATATAGGTCCGCCGATGTCCGCGGATCTCCGACTCGTCGCGCACGCCGCCGAGCGACATGCGCACGAACTCGCGGCCCGTGGCCTTGGCGATCGACTTGCCGAGCGAGGTCTTGCCCACGCCGGGAGGACCGACGAGGCACAGGATCGGGCCCGTGAGCTTGTTGGCGCGCTGCTGCACGGCGAGGTACTCGACGATGCGCTCCTTGACCTTGTCGAGGCCGTAATGATCCGAATCGAGCAGATCCTGAGCGGCCTTGAGGTCCTTCTTCATCTTCGAGCGGCGGTTCCACGGAATGCCGAGCAGCCAGTCGAGATAGTTGCGCACGACGGTTGCTTCCGCCGACATGGGCGACATCTGACGCAGCTTCTTCAGCTCGCCGAGCGCCTTTTCGCGGGCTTCCTTCGTGAACTTGGTCTTCTCGATCTTCTCCTCGAGCTCGGCAAGCTCGTCGCGGCCTTCGTCGTCGCCGAGCTCCTTCTGGATCGCCTTCATCTGCTCGTTGAGGTAGTACTCGCGCTGCGTCTTCTCCATCTGACGCTTCACGCGGGTGCGGATCCGCTTCTCGACCTGGAGAACGGAAATCTCGCTCTCCATCAGGCCGAGCACCTTCTCCAGGCGCTGAGCGACGGTGGCGGTCTCGAGGATCGCCTGCTTGTCGGCGATCTTGATGGCGAGATGCGAAGCGATGGTGTCGGCGAGCTTCGCGGGCTCGTCGATCTGGGTCACCGCGGTCACGACCTCAGGCGACACCTTCTTGTTGAGCTTCACGTAGTTTTCGAACTCGGACACGACGGAGCGGGCGAGCGCCTCGGCCTCGACCTGATCGCCGAGGGAATCGGGCAATGCCTCGGCTTCCGCTTCGTAATATTCGTCCGTGCGGGTATAGGCCTTGACCTCGGCGCGGCTCGCGCCTTCGACCAGCACCTTCACGGTGCCGTCGGGCAGCTTGAGCAGCTGGAGCACGTTGGCCAGGGTGCCGACCTTGTAGATTGCATCCGTTGCCGGATCGTCATCCGTCGCATCGATCTGGGTTGCCAGAAGAATGTGACGGTCCCCCTTGACCACCTCCTCGAGCGCGCGGATCGACTTTTCGCGGCCGACGAAGAGCGGCACGATCATATGCGGAAAGACAACAATGTCGCGCAGAGGCAGAACCGCATAGGTTCCGGTCGAGCCTGGAACGACAGGCTGACGTGGCTTCGATTGTGTCATGAGACGACATCCTTTTCACTGCGTCCGGCGATCCCCTCGGATGAGCTGAATGTCGGACGGATAACCGGAATGCTCAGGCTTTTTTTATGGCTGCATCCGGTACACCGGGCCCTCTCCCTCTGACAATGAGCGGATAGCGCCGGCGCAAGAGATAATGTGGCGTTGCGGGCCAATCGTTTCAAGACAATTGCCCGCAACGGTAACGGTTCATGGGAGGCCCCCGCCCCCCGTCAGGCGCTGGCGCTCGCCGCCTGTTCGCTGCGCTCGCCGTGGATGAAGAGGGGCTTCGCCTTGCCCTCCACCACCTCTGACCCGATCACCACCTGCTCGACGGAATCGAGGCCCGGCAGGTCGTACATGGTCTCCAGCAGGATGCCTTCCATGATGGAACGCAGGCCGCGGGCGCCCGTCTTGCGCTCGATCGCCTTCTTGGCGATGAGGGTCAAGGCCTCGTCCTGGAACGTCAGCTGCACGTTTTCCATCTCGAAGAGGCGCTGGTACTGCTTCACCAGGGCATTCTTCGGCTCCTGCAGAATGGTCTTCAGGGCGTCGACATCGAGGTCTTCCAGGGTCGCCAGGACCGGCAGGCGGCCGACGAACTCGGGGATGAGACCGAACTTCAACAGATCCTCGGGCTCGACCTCGCGGAAGATCTCGCCCGTCCGGCGATCGTCAGGCGAGCTCACGCTGGCGCCGAAGCCGATGGACGTACCCTTGCCGCGGCCGGCGATGATCCGCTCCAGCCCGGCGAACGCGCCGCCGCAGATGAACAGGATGTTGGTGGTGTCGACCTGCAGGAACTCCTGCTGCGGATGCTTGCGGCCGCCCTGGGGAGGCACGGAGGCAACGGTGCCTTCCATGATCTTGAGGAGCGCCTGCTGCACGCCCTCGCCCGACACGTCGCGGGTGATCGAGGGGTTGTCCGACTTGCGGGAGATCTTGTCGATCTCGTCGATGTAGACGATGCCGCGCTGCGCCCGCTCGACATTGTAGTCGGAGGCCTGGAGCAGCTTGAGGATGATGTTCTCCACGTCCTCGCCCACATAGCCTGCTTCCGTAAGGGTAGTCGCGTCGGCCATGGTGAAGGGAACGTCGAGGATCCGGGCGAGGGTCTGGGCGAGCAGGGTCTTGCCCGAGCCGGTGGGACCGATCAGCAGGATGTTGGACTTGGCCAGTTCGACGTCGTTGTGCTTCGTCGCGTGGGCCAGACGCTTGTAATGGTTGTGGACCGCCACCGAGAGCACCTTCTTGGCGTGCTCCTGGCCGATCACGTAGTCATCCAGAACGCGGCTGATCTCCTTCGGAGTGGGTACCCCGTCGCGGGACTTCACGAGAGACGATTTCGACTCCTCGCGGATGATGTCCATGCACAGCTCGACGCATTCATCGCAGATGAAAACCGTCGGGCCAGCGATCAGCTTGCGAACCTCGTGCTGGCTCTTGCCGCAAAAGGAGCAGTACAGCGTACTCTTGGAGTCGTTGCCGCCAGCCTTGGTCATTATCACATCTCCAATTCGTGCCGGGGCGGCCTGTACCGGCCCAGCACCTTTAAATTATGAGCGACAGAGCTAACAAAATGTTCCGTCGCTAAGAATTGATCGTCCAAATCGCCTCGTCTCCCGAATCCATATGCAATCACGCTGCGAGCGCGTGATCAATAGAAACGGGGTTACTCGGCAAAAAGACGCACCCGGGAGGAATTTGTCCCCAGGTTTTAAGGGTTAGGCCGGAGGGGCGGCAGGCTCGGGACGCTTGGCGATGACCTGGTCGATCAGCCCGAATTCCAGAGCGGCCTCGGCGGTCATGAAGTTGTCGCGCTCCAGAGCCCTGTCGACCGCCTCGTAGGGCTGGCCGGTGTGCTGGACGTAGATCTCGTTCAGCCGGCGCTTGAGGGCCTCGCTCTCGCGGGCGTGGATCATGATGTCCGTAACCTGGCCCTGATACCCGCCGGAGGGCTGGTGGACCATGATGCGGGCGTTCGGGAGGGCGAAGCGCATGCCCTTCTCGCCGGCGGTCAGCAGCAGGGAGCCCATGGAGGCGGCCTGTCCGACGCACAGGGTGGAGACCGGGCAGCGGATGAACTGCATGGTGTCGTAGATCGACAGGCCGGAGGTCACGACGCCGCCGGGCGAGTTGATATAGAAGGAGATTTCCTTCTTGGGGTTCTCGGCCTCGAGGAACAGGAGCTGTGCCACGATCAGCGAGGCCGAGTAGTCTTCGACAGGGCCCGTGAGGAAGATGATCCGTTCGCGCAAGAGGCGCGAATAGATGTCGAATGCGCGCTCACCGCGGTTCGACTGCTCAACCACCATCGGGACGAGCGTATTGTTAAAGAGCGATACCGGATCTCTCATTGTCTCACTGCTCCAATTCGGCCGCGCGAATCCGCGGCCGTGCATTTCATGCAAGCAACGAGACGCTTAAGGGAGCGTTACTCGCCCTTGCCGGCTTTCTCTCCGCCCTCGTCCTCGTCGCTGAAGAGCGTGTCCTTGGAGACGGTCTCCTCGTCCACCTTCACCTGGGACAGGATCTGGTCGACGACCTTCTCCTCGAACAGAGGGGCCCGGATTTCAGCGAGGGCCTGCGGGTTCTTCTGGTAGAACTCCCAAACCTGACGCTCCTGGCCGGGATACTGGCGGACCCGCTCGATCAGGGCCTGAGTCACCTCATCGTCGGAAATCTTGATATCGGACTTCTCACCGATCTGCGCAAGGACCAAACCGAGACGCACGCGACGCTCGGCGATCTTGCGGTACTCAGCCTTGGCCTCGTCCTCGGTGGTGCTCTCGTCTTCGAAGGTGCGGTTGTTCGACTTCAAGTCGCCGACGACCTGCGCCCATACGGCCGAGAACTCCTGCTCGACGAGGGTCGGCGGCAGTTCGAAGCTGTACTTGGCGTCGAGGGCGTCCAGGAGCTCCTTCTTCACCTTGCGGCGGGACTGGGCGTCGAAATCGCGCTTGATGGCATCGCGGATCGCGTCCTTGAGCTTGTCCAGGGACTCCATGCCGAAGCCCTTGGCCATCTCGTCGTCGATCTTCAGCTCGCCCGGAGCCTCGACTTCCTTCACGGTCACGTCGAACTCGGCATCCTTGCCGGCCAGATGAGGCGCCAGGTAATTCTCGGGGAACTTCACCTTCACGAGCTTGGTGTCGCCCGCCTTGAGGCCGAGAAGCTGGTCCTCGAAGCCCGGGATGAAGGTGTTGGAGCCGAGCTCGACCCGGATGTCCTCGCCCTTGCCGCCTTCGAACTCGGTGCCGTCGATGCGGCCGACGAAGTCCACGACGACCCGGTCGCCATCGACAGCGGCGCCGTCTTTCGTCTCGAAGGAGCGGTTCTGCTTCGCCATGCGCTCGAGGGATTCGTTGACCTCGACGTCGGAGATCTCCGCCACCGGCTTCTTGACCGACACGTCGGACAGGTCGGCGAGCTCGAAGACCGGCAGGACCTCGAGGGCAACGGTGAAGGCCAGATCGCCCTTGGCGTCCATGGCCTTCTCGACCTCGTCCTGGCTCTCGGGGAACTGAACCTGCGGCTCGTGGGCGAGCTTCAGGCCGTTATCCTCGACGATCTTGCGGTTGGCCTCGTTGACGGCGTTCTGCAGCACGTCGGCCATCACCGAGCGACCATAGACCTTGCGCAGGTGGCCCACCGGCACCTTGCCCGGGCGGAAGCCGTTGATCCGCACGCGGTCCTTCAGGGTGCTCAGCTCGCTGTTCAGGCGCTCTTCCAACTCGGTGGCCGGGAGCACGACCTTGAACTCTCTCTTCAAGCCTTGGGACAGTGTTTCCGTCACCTGCATGGTATTATTCGCCTTCATTCGCTCGAAAAATTTCTGTCAGGCTCCGGCCGATGCGGCGTCATGCCGTCAACCAGGCCACTCGGAGCCTCCGGATAACCAACCCTGGCGGGATTGGTGCGGGCGGAGGGACTCGAACCCCCACAACTTTCGTCGCTGGAACCTAAATCCAGTGCGTCTACCAAATTCCGCCACGCCCGCGCGCGAGCGGCGCGCGGGCGCACCCCTCTTCCGGGACGCGGCTCTATAGCACGGTTAAAAGTCAGTGCATCAAAAAAGTTCGCGTGCGGCCAAATGGCAACCAAACTTGGCCGTTCACGTTCAAGGCTGTACCCGTATGCACGATCCTCAAGCCACGCGAGAGCCCGTCTCCATGATCACCCGTCGCGCCGTCACCGCCGGTCTTGCCGCGACCCTGATCGGGCTGCCGCGGCCGGGCCGGTCGCAGACCTCGTCCGGCGCCGTACTGACGGCAAAGCCCGCGCCGATGAAGCTGCGCGCCGATGCGGCGGGCGACGCGGATGTGTGGAGCTTCGACGGTTCCCCCAGCCCCGTCGTGAAGGCGAGGCAGGGCGAGCAACTGCGGCTCGTGCTCCGCAACGAGACGCCCCTGCCCCTGTCGCTTCACTTTCACGGCGTGCGCGGCCCAAATGCCATGGACGGTGTCGGCGGGCTGACGCAGGAGCCGGTGGCCACGGGTAAAAGCCACGAATACCGCTTCACCCCGCCCGATGCCGGCACCTTTCTGATCCGGCCCTGCGTCCTCGGAGGCAGCGCGGAGCCGCTGGAGCGCGGGCTCTCGGGCCTGCTGATCGTCGAGGGGCCGAACCCGCCCCAGGTCGACCGCGACCTCGCTCTGGTGATCGACGACTGGCGCCTGAACGACGACGGTTCGCTCGCCGCGTTCGAGAAGCCGGCGGAGGCGGCTCCCGCCGGCCGCCTCGGAAGCTGGCTCAGCGTCAACGGCGCGGCGACGCCGCAGCGGATCGAGGCCCCACCCGGCGGACGCCTGCGCCTGCGCCTCGCCAATGCGTGCAATGCGCGGGCCATGCGCCTGCGCTTCGACAGGCTGAAAGCCTATGTGATCGCCATCGACGGACAGCCTGCTTCCGGCACCTTCGAGCCGCTGCGCGCCTCCCTGCCCTTCGCGCCCGGCACCCGTTACGACCTGCTTGTCGACCTGGCGTCGGAGGCCGGTGCGACGGGCACGGTGACGGCCATGATCGGCGACGGCATGCCGCTTGCCGAGATCGTCGCCGCCGGCGAGAAGCGCCCGGCCCTGCCGGATGTCGCCCCGCTTCCGCCGAACCCGCGTTTGCCTGACGCGATCAGGCTCCAGAACGCGACCCGCAAGGACGTGACGATCAAGGGCGATCCAAAAGCTCCAAACGCCCCCTGGACCTTCAACGGGGCGGTGGGCAAGCCGTCGGGTGTGCCGCTCGTCAAGGTGAAACGCGGCACACCCGTCGTGCTGACGCTCGTGAATCAGACCGCATTGATGCAACCCCTGCATCTGCATGGCCATTGCTTCCGGCTGCTGCACGCGCTCGACGACGGCTGGGAGCCTTACTTCCTCGACACGGTGCAGGTGCCCGAGAACAAGACGATCCGCATCGCCTTCGTCGCCGACAATCCGGGCAAGTGGCTTCTCGCCTCGACCGTGATGGAGCGGTTCGATGCCGGCCTGTGGACCTGGATCGAGGTTACTTGAGCAATTCGCGCAGGACGCCCGGCACCAGATCGGCCAGGTCCTCGGCGATGAGACCGGGGCCAAAGCTCCGCCCGGCTTCGGCGTGGATCCAGACCCCGGCGCAGGCCGCCTCGAAGGCGGGCACGTTCTGCGCCATCAGCCCGGCGATGAGCCCGCAGAGCGTATCGCCGGATCCCGCCGTCGCCAGATAGGGCGTGCCGTTCTCGTTGATTGCCGCCCGGCCGTCGGGCGCGGCGATCACCGTGTCCGCTCCCTTCAGCACGATCACGGCACCGGGATAGGCGGCGGCGCGGCGCGCTCGCTCGATTTTCGATTCCGGATCAAGGATATCCGCATGTCCCTTGAACAATCGGTTGAACTCGCCGCCATGGGGCGTCAGCACCGTGGGAGCATGGCGGAAGGCACCATGGAGCTCCGATGCCAGCCCCTCGAACGAGGTCAGCGCATCGGCGTCGAGGACGAGATGCCGCCTTGCATGAACCGCGACGGCCACCATCGCCCGCGTGCCAGCATGGACGCCGAGCGCCGGCCCCAGAACGAGGGCGTTCAGGCGCGTGTCCTGCAGGATGGCGTGCAGCCCCTCCGGACCGTCGCATCCCCTCAGCATGACCGCGGTGAGATGCGCCGCGTTGACCCCGAGGGCCTCGGGCGGCGAGGCGACCGTCACCAGGCCGGAGCCGATCCTGAGCGCAGCGCGTGCCGCCAGCCGGGCCGCGCCGGTCCGGGTCGCTCCGCCGGAGGCGACGAGGGTATGGCCGCGCTCATATTTGTGCGACGAGAGCCCGGGCTGCGGCAGAGCCCGCAGCCAGAGATCCGGGTGGTTGGCAAACAGGTGTCCGCCCTTGGCCGCCAGAATCTCCCGGCCGATGCCGATATCCGCCACCTCGACCTCGCCGCAATGCGCCCGCCCCGGCATGAGCAGGTGGCAGGGCTTTCGCGCCGCGAAGGTCACGGTGCGGGCCGCCTTGACGGCGATGCCCCGCACCGCTCCCGTGTCGCCGTCGATGCCGGAGGGAAGATCGACGGCGAGAATCGGCAGGCCCGATCCGTTCATCCGGTCGACCACATGGCGCGCCGCGCCGTCGAGGTCGCGGGCGAGGCCGGTGCCGAAGAGCGCATCGACGATCAGGTGGGCATCGGCGAAAGATGCCTCTTCCGCAGCCGCGACCGGTCCGGCCCAGCCCCGCGCGGCTTCCGCTGCATCGCCCCTCAAGCGATCCTGGCTTCCGAGAAGGAACAGGGACACGCGATGGCCCCGCTCGGCCAGGATCGCAGCCGCGATGAAGCCGTCGCCGCCATTCTGACCGGGTCCGGCGACAATCGCGATCCGCTTGCCGGAAGAGACTAATTTTTCGGCAGAATCGGCTACGGCGCGCCCTGCCCGGCGCATCAGCTCGAACCCCGGAAGCCCGCAAGCGATGGCTTCAACGTCGGACTGCTTCATTTCGGAGGGGGTCAGAACGAGTTCAGGGGCTGTCATGGGAGCAAAATGGACTCGTTTTCGACGATTTGGCGAGGTTTTCCGCAACTGCACAAACTTTGATCATGATATGCCCACCAAGTCGGCAAAATGATCTGCTTTGAATCGACGAACGCATGGAAGGCACCTCTGGCTGGTGCTAAAAGCGGCAAAACCTCGAAACCAAAGAGCGGTTGGACCCGGATGAAGAAGATCGAAGCCATCATCAAGCCCTTCAAGCTCGATGAAGTCAAAGAAGCTCTCCAGGAAGTCGGCCTTCAGGGCATCACGGTCATCGAGGCCAAGGGATTCGGTCGCCAAAAAGGCCATACCGAGCTGTACCGCGGGGCGGAGTACGTCGTGGACTTCCTGCCCAAGGTGAAGCTCGAGATCGTCCTCAACGACGAGATGGCCGAGAGCGCGATCGAGGCCATTCGCAAAGCGGCCCAGACGGGGCGCATCGGCGACGGCAAGATTTTCGTTTCGACGGTCGAAGAGGCCGTTCGCATCCGCACGGGCGAGACCGGATCCGACGCGATCTAAGCTCGCTTTCTCAAGCCGAAGCCTTTCCGGGCCGAGGATAATCCTAAAAGGGCAGAAGAGGACCAGACGACCATGCAGACCGCCAAGGAAGTGCTCAAGGCGATCAAGGATAACGACGTTCAATATGTCGACTTCCGTTTCACCGACCCGCGCGGCAAGTGGCAGCACGTCACTTTCGACGTCGGCATGGTCGATGAAGACCTGTTCGCCGACGGCATCATGTTCGACGGTTCCTCCATCGCCGGCTGGAAGGCGATCAACGAATCCGACATGACCCTCATGCCCGATCCGACGACCGCCCAGATCGACCCCTTCTTCTCGGCCTCGACCATGTCGATCAACTGCGACATCCTCGAGCCGGCGACCGGCGAGCCCTACAACCGCGATCCGCGCGGCATCGCCAAGAAGGCCGAGGCCTACCTGCAGTCTACGGGTATCGCCGACACGGTTTATGTCGGTCCTGAGGCCGAGTTCTTCGTGTTCGACGACGTGAAGTTCATGGCCGACCCATACAACACCGGCTTCAAGCTCGACTCCTCCGAGCTGCCGACCAACGGCGACACGGCCTATGAGGGCGGCAACCTCGGTCACCGCATCCCGACCAAGGGCGGCTACTTCCCGGTTCCCCCACTCGATTCCGCGCAGGACATGCGCGGCGAGATGCTGGCTGCCATGAAGGCCATGGGCGTGACGGTCGAAAAGCACCACCACGAGGTGGCTTCCGCCCAGCACGAGCTAGGCACGAAGTTCAACACCCTGGTGAAGACTGCCGACGAGATGCAGATCTACAAGTACTGCATCCACAACGTGGCCCAGTCCTACGGCAAGACGGCCACCTTCATGCCGAAGCCGGTCTTTGGCGACAACGGCTCGGGCATGCACGTGCACCAGTCGCTGTGGAAGGGCGGCAAGCCCCTCTTCGCCGGCAACAAATATGCCGATCTGTCGCAGGAATGCCTGTGGTACATCGGCGGCATCATCAAGCACGCCAAGGCGCTGAACGCCTTCACCAACCCGTCGACGAACTCCTACAAGCGTCTCGTCCCCGGCTACGAGGCTCCGGTGCTGCTGGCCTACTCGGCCCGTAACCGCTCCGCCTCCTGCCGTATTCCGTGGACGACCTCGCCGAAGGCCAAGCGCGTCGAGGTCCGCTTCCCCGATCCGACCGCCAATCCGTATCTCGCCTTCGCGGCGATGCTGATGGCCGGTCTCGACGGCATCATCAACAAGATCGATCCCGGCCAAGCGATGGACAAGGATCTCTACGATCTGCCGCCGCGCGAACTGAAGAAGATCCCGACCGTCTGCGGCTCGCTCCGCGAAGCCCTCGCCAGCCTCGACAAGGACCGCGCGTTCCTGAAGGCCGGCGGCGTCTTCAACGACGACTTCATCGACAGCTACATCGAGCTGAAGATGACGGAAGTCGCTCGCTTCGAGATGACCCCGCATCCGGTCGAGTTCCAGATGTACTACTCCGTCTAACGGACGAGACTTTCCTCCCGGCTGCTTAAAACGCAGCCTTCCTTCGCCGGAGCCCTCGGGCTCCGGCTTTTTTGTCTCGTTGACAGGGAATGTCCTCTCTCTGTACCGGCTTCGATCGGGAAAGCTCCTATCGGATAACCTGCTTTTGAGAGAGCCCTGGCGACAAGCTTCGCCGCCTATTGTCGCCGGGGAAGAGGATGTTATCGTTGAGGATGCTCGAAGCGACGGACACCCTCGAGGGAGCCATCAAGACGCTTGCAGCCGGCAGTGTGGGCGCAGCCTCCGTCCTGGGAAGGATTGTGGATGAGCCTTTTGCGGGCCTCATGATCCTTCTGGATCTTGAAAGACTTGGCCTGCGTGGCGAGCAGATCTGGCGTCTCTACCGGGATGTCCACGGCATGAATCTGAACGGGTTCATCGGGCACGTGAAAACCCAGGCCGCCCGGGTCGACAGGTTCTTCTAAGCTCCCGATCCGGAGTTCCACATGTCATCACCGACCTAGCGAAATCCATTCGGCCCGTCACCGCCTCGGCTCCTCGGTGTCTGGACGAAAACTCACATTCCTCGTCATCACCGGGCTTGTTGTTCAGCCCGGAGACATGGTCGCCGGGTGTTCGGAGACATGGCCGCCACCTCAAACTGTCATGGATGCGTCTAAAGGAGGCGGTCCATGCCGTGGCAAGAGGTGTCGAAGATGGATCGGCGACGGGAATTCGTTGCGCTCGCCCTGGCGGAGGGGGCCAACCGGCGCGCACTGTGCCGGGGCTTCGGCATTCATCCGAAGACGGGCTACAAATGGCTGAGGCGCTGGGCCGCCGGGGAGGCCCTGGAGGAGCGTTCGCGCCGGCCGCGGCGCAGCCCGCGCCGGACGGATGCGGCGGTTGAGACGCGCATCCTGGCGGTGCGGGATGCCCACCCGGCCTGGGGCGCGCGCAAGATCGCGCGCTGCCTCGAGCGGGAGGGCGTGGCTTCGCCCGCGGTGTCGGTGGTGCATGAGATCCTGCGCCGGAGCGGGCGGATCGTGCCGCCCCGCGGCGGCCCGCCGGCCGGCCTGCGCTTCGAGAAGCCGGCGCCGAACCTGCTGTGGCAGATGGACTTCAAGGGCTGGATCCGGCTCGCCGACGGCAGCCGCTGCCATCCGCTGACCGTCATCGACGACCACTCGCGCTATGCCGTGGTGCTGGCGGCCTGTAGCGACGAGACGGGGGCGACGGTGCGTGCGCATCTGGAGCGGGCGTTCGGCCGCTACGGGCTGCCGCAGGCGGTGTTCGTGGACAACGGCACGCCCTGGGGCGCTGCCGCCGGAGCGCCCTGGACACGCTTCGGCGTCTGGCTGCTGAAGCTGGGCGTGGCGGTGCTGCACAGCCGGCCCTACCACCCGCAGAGCCGGGGCAAGAACGAGCGCTTCCATCGTACGCTCAAGGCCGAGGTCTTCGCCCTGCGCGCGTTTCGCGACCGGACGGCGGTGCAGCATGCGCTCGACGCCTGGCGCCAGACCTACAACCTGGAACGGCCGCATGAGGCGCTGGGCCAGGCGGTGCCGGCCAGCCGCTACCGTCCCAGCGCGCGGGCCCTGCCGGCAAAGCTGCCGGCGGTGCAGTATGCGCAAGGCGAGACCGTGCGGCGGGTCCTGTCCGGCAAGGATTACGTCACCTTCCGCGGACGGCTGTGGAAGGTGCCGACGGCGTTCCGCGGCGAGACGGTCGCGATCCGGCCCCTCGCTGCAGACGGCCGGTTCGGCGTCTTCTTCGCCACCCAGCAGATCGCCAGCATCGACTTGACCGACCGCAAAAGTGGCGCTCATCTCTCCGAACAGGTGACGGCTATCTCTCCAGACTGAACAACAAGGCCGGTGATCCCGATCCGATAGGCGCGGTGCTTTCCCCCTCGGGAAGGTCGCCATAAGGCCATCAATGACGCGGCAGGTCTTGTCCACGCGGGGTCGGTGAACCCTCGTTTTCCTATTCTCGGCCAGACACTCAGGCGCGCGCCCCGTCAGCAGCCTCTGCTTTGGCTCGCAAAAACAAAAAGGCCCGGGGTGTGACCCGGGCCTTTTCGTCTGTCTCGGGTGAGACGGATCTTAGTAGGTGCCGAAGCGGAAGTTCAGACCGGCGCGCACCACACCGAACTCGGCGTCGTTGTCGAGGTCGAGGCCCGGGAAGTTGTCGTCCTGGTCGAGGTTGACGTACAGGCCTTCGATCTTGGCCGACAGGTTGTTGGTGAAGGCGTACTCGAGACCACCGCCGACGGTCCAGCCGGTCGCGTTGTCAGCGAAGGCGAAGCCGCCGGTGGCGTAGATCAGGGCGCGATCGAAGGCCACACCGGCGCGAGCCCGCACCGTGCCGAACCAGTCGCTGGTGTTGAAGTCGTCGTCGAGGATGCCGTCGCCGTCGAAGTCGAAGCGGTCGTCGCCGCCGAAATCGGCGTACTGGATGTCGCCTTCGAGACCGACCACGAACGAACCGATCTGGTAGTTGTAACCGGCCTGGGCGCCGCCGACGAAGCCACCCTCGTCGTCGAGGTCGAACGTCAGGCCGCCGACGGTGATGCTGTCATTGGCATTCCAGCCGTAGCCGGCGTTCACACCGACGTAGAAGCCGGTCCAGGTGAAGACCGGAACGGCGGCGATCATCGGAGCCGGAGCGGCGCGCGAGGGCAGGTCGGCAGCCATGGCGCCAGTGGCCAGGCCGAGAAGGGCGACCGAAGAGAGGAGAATCTTTTTCATTGGTTGGGTCCGTCTGTTAGGAGACTGTGGTCCAGCTTATAGCCGAGACTTGACCCTGCGTCTGTCACTTTCCTGCCACACATAAGACCAAAGCCGAATATAATCCCCCGACAACCCAAGGTCGGTGGCTCCGGTATCTCCTTCCGCTTGGCCAGTCATTCCGAAACGGCACAGATAGAGTTTTTGAATACGTCAGATTTTTCAGTGGCTTGCGCCTTCGACGCGGAGGCCGCCTCCCTTTGCGAGCCTCTGTAACGAATGATTGACCATCTTTTATACGAGCTTCGCAAGAAGCAGGCAGAACTATGGTTAATTCTCGTTCAACCATAGCTTGAGGGCCTGAATCGCCCGCTCCGGCTGCTCGAGGGTCGACAGGTGCCCCGCCCCGGGCACGATCACGAGCGACGACCATTCGATCATTTCCGCCATCTCCCGTGCGATGTCCGGTGGAGTGATGGCATCCCCTTCCCCAACGAGCACGAGAGTCGGGATCTCGATGCCGGGCAGGTCCGGCCGGGAATCGGGACGGGCCATGATTGCCCGCTGCTGGCGGATATAGGCGTCCGGGCCTGTCTCCCGCAGCATGGCGAGGGAGATGTCCTGCAGCACCTGATCAGCCTGATTGTCGGGATGGACGAGGCGCGGCCAGAGCCTGGAATGGATATCCTCGAGGCGGCCGGCCTCGGCGAGGGCAATCAGCCGCTCGCGGTCCTGGCCCGCCTCGACCGAGTCGGGGCGAGCGCTCGTGTCGAGCAGCCCGAGCCGCGAGACCCGCTCCGGCGCCTGCCGCATCACCTCCATGGCGACGTATCCGCCCATCGAGAGCCCGGCCAAGGCGAAGCGCTCGGGAGTCTCGCGCAGAAGTCGGGCCGCGATGGCCGGAACCGAATCATCCCTCATATGATCGGCCACCAGGACGGTGCGCCCATCGGACAGGGCCTCGATCTGCGGTTCGAAAAGGCGGGAGGTGCAGGCCAGCCCGGGGATCAGAACGAGTGCTTCGGCCATTCAATTTATCCTTTGCGGTCCTTTGGCAAGTTTCCCTGGATTGACAAGCGCATAGCTTGTCCTATGGTCCCGCCACTCCTTAACTTGAGCAAGAGCCTCAGGTGAAACCAGTCTCGCGCCTGTTTGTTGCCGTAGAGCGCGGCCGGCACTTAAGAGCGCGCCTAGCCCCTCAACGGTAATTTACATTCATGTCGTTCGCCGAACTCGGACTTAGCGAAAAAGTTCAACAAGCCGTGGATGCCGCAGGCTACACGACGCCCACTCCCATCCAGGCTCAGGCCATTCCCCACGTGCTCGCGCGGCGGGACGTGCTCGGCATCGCGCAGACCGGCACGGGCAAGACGGCGGCCTTCACGCTGCCCATGCTGACCCTGCTGGAAACCGGCCGGGCCCGGGCGCGCATGCCGCGCACGCTCATCCTCGAGCCGACCCGGGAACTTGCCGCCCAGGTCGAGGACAACTTCGACAAGTACGGGATCAATCACAAGCTCTCCGTCGCCCTCCTCATCGGCGGCGTGTCCTTCGGCGATCAGGATGCCAAGATCACCCGCGGCGTCGATGTGCTGATCGCCACGCCCGGCCGCCTGCTCGACCATTTCGAGCGCGGCAAGCTCCTGCTCACCGGCGTCGAGCTGCTCGTCATCGACGAGGCCGACCGCATGCTCGACATGGGCTTCATCCCGGATATCGAGCGCATCGTGAAGCTGGTGCCGTTCACCCGACAGACGCTCTTCTTCTCCGCGACCATGCCGCCGGAGATCCAGCGCCTTGCCGATGCCTTCCTGCACAATCCCGTGAAGGTCGAGGTAGCCCGCGCCGCTTCGACAGCCTCGACCATCATCCAGCGCCTCGTGGCGACGGGCCGCGAGGATTACGAGAAGCGAGAGACCCTGAGGGGGCTGATCCGGAACGCGACGGACCTGCAGAACGCAATCGTCTTCTGCAACCGCAAGCGCGATGTCGCCGTCCTTCACCGCTCCCTGCAGAACCACGGCTTCGGGGCGGTCGCCCTCCATGGCGACATGGACCAGCATGCCCGCATGGCGGCCCTCGACAGCTTCCGCACCGGCGAGATGACGATCCTGGTCGCCAGCGACGTGGCGGCCCGCGGCCTGGACATTCCTGCGGTCAGCCATGTCTTCAACTACGACACCCCGCACCACGCCGAGGATTACGTGCACCGCATCGGCCGCACGGGTCGCGCCGGGCGCTCGGGCCAATCCTTTACGCTGGTGAGCCCCAGCGACGAGAAATCCCTGGCGGCCATCGAGAAGCTGATCGGCCAGCCGATCGCGTGGGAAGGCCCGACGCTCGCCGAGCGACCGGCTTCGGAAGGCTCCTCCCGCCGACGCGGCGGTCGGGGCGAGGAACGGTCCCGGGGCCGCAAGGTCCGAGTGCGGTCCTCGGAGCGTAGCCGCGAGCGGTCGGAAGAGCCGAGAGACGAGGCACCGGTCGCGCGCGAGAAGCCTGCCCCGAGAGCGAATCCCGCCCCACGCGAGGAACAGCCGAGCCGCAGGCCACGCCAGGAGCGCGGCGAACGCCCTGAGCGCAGCGAACGCTCCGAACGCTCCGAACGCTCCGAACGCTCCGAACGCTCCGAACGCTCCGAACGCTCCGAACGCTCGTCCGAGCGCGAATATCGGGGCCGCTCGCGCCGGGACGACGATCATGACGAGAAAGTGATCGGACTGGGCGATCACATTCCTGCCTTCCTGATGCGGCCGACGACGGTGAAGAAGGCTAAGTGACGGGTCCGGAGGCCCGCCTCCGGGTCTTCATGGCAGCCTTGGCCTTACCAGTCGCCTTCCTCCGGGCTGCCGCCACGGCCATGCGTCCCAGCTCGGCCGCCTCCTCGGGGTCGTCGAGAGCCGATTCGGGCATCAGCCAATAGCTCGTGAGCGTCTTGCTCCCGTCGCACGTCTCGTAAGAAAAGGGGCGCGAACCGGCGTCGCGATAGAAGGCGACGCTCTCATCGTCAGTCTTGAGATACAATTCCCCGGACGCTACCAGCGCGAACATCAGCTCGTCTCGGTAGACGCCCTGCCCTCCGAACATGCGCCGGATCTGGACGGGGCCGAGGCCGCGGAAGATCTCGCGGATATCCTCGGCATCCATGGCTCAGCCCGCCGATTGGAGCGCGGGAGGCGTGGCAGGCGTGATCGCGACGGATTCGCCGCAGCCGCAGGCCGAGGTCTGGTTGGGATTGTTGAAGACGAACTGGGACGACATCTTGGACGTCTGGAAGTCCATTTCCGTACCGAGCAGGAACAGTACGGCCTTGGGATCGATGAGCACGGTCACGCCCTTGTCCTCGACCACCTCGTCGAGCGGGTTGACGCTTTCCGCATATTCCATGGTGTAGGACATGCCGGCGCAGCCGCCGTTCTTCACGCCGACGCGCACGCCCACGATGGGGCGCTCCGCCTTGCCGATGATATCCTTGACGCGGGTTGCCGCCGCGTCGGTCAAGGTCACGACCTTGAAGCCGGGTAGAGCCATAAGCCTTCTCTCCTGACGGCCGGGTTCAAGGCCCGGGCAGAACGAGTTCATATCTCTATAGATAAGAGCGGAAAGGGCAAACGTCGAGACCGTTCGGGGTTGCCCCAACGGCCCAGGTCGACCATATCGGGGTTGTTCCATCCCAAAAACACCCTGCCGAAGGAGAGCCGATGCCGCATCACATGCCGCTGATATCCACCATCGTTGTCGGCCTCGTAATGGCATTCGCCCTCGGCGTTATCGCGCATCGGTTTCGCCTCTCGCCTCTCATCGGTTATCTGCTTGCCGGCGTCCTCGCCGGGCCGTTCACCCCCGGCTACGTGGCCGATCAGGGGCTCGCCAACCAGCTCGCCGAGATCGGCGTGATCCTGCTGATGTTCGGCGTCGGCCTGCATTTCTCGTTGAAAGATCTTCTCTCCGTTAAGGCCATCGCGATTCCCGGCGCCGTCGTCCAGATCGCCAGCGCGACGGTTCTCGGCATGGGTCTAGCCTGGCTGATGGGGTGGAACCTCGGCGGCGGCCTCGTCTTCGGCCTAGCGCTCTCGGTCGCCAGTACGGTCGTGCTGCTCCGCGCCCTGCAGGAGCGCCGCCTCGTCGAAACGGAGCGCGGCCATATCGCGGTCGGCTGGCTGATCGTGGAAGACTTGGCCATGGTCCTGGCCCTGGTCCTTCTCCCCGCCTTTGCGGAAGCTGCGTCCAGCACCTCGGTCGATCTGGAATCCATCGTCATTTCCTTGGGCATCACGCTGGGCAAGGTCATTGCCTTCGTCGCGATCATGCTGATCGTCGGTCGGCGGGTCGTTCCCTGGATCCTGCACTATGTCGCCCACACGGGCTCCCGCGAGCTGTTCCGCCTGGCGGTCCTTGCCATCGCGCTCGGCGCCGCCTTCGGCGCGGCGGAGCTGTTCGGCGTGTCCTTCGCTCTCGGCGCCTTCTTCGCCGGCATGGTGATGAGCGAGTCGGAGCTCAGCCATCAGGCGGCTTCCGAGACCCTGCCCCTGCGCGACGCCTTCGCGGTCCTGTTCTTCGTCTCGGTCGGCATGCTCTTCGACCCGATGATCCTGGTCAACGATTTCGGGCCGGTGCTTGCGACCTTCCTGATCATCGTCATCGGCAAGTCGCTTGCGGCCTTCGCCATCGTGCGCCTCTTCCGCCACCCGAACTCGACCGCGCTGACCATTGCGGCAAGCCTCGCGCAGATCGGCGAATTCTCGTTCATTCTTGCGGGCCTCGGGGTCGAGCTTCAGGTCCTGCCGGAAAAGGGGCGCGACCTGATCCTGGCGGGCGCAATCCTGTCGATCATGGTCAATCCGTTCCTGTTCACCCTGCTGGACCGGTGGTTCGCGAAAGGGGAAAGCGCCAGGGCGACGGCGAAAGCAGAGGCTGTCGCCGCCGAGAAGGAAGCGGCCGCAGCAGAGAAAGCGGCTGCTGCCGCTGCACGGGAGCCCCTCCCCGTCACGCCTCTGACCGATCACGTGGTTCTCGTAGGCCATGGCCGGGTCGGCAAGTACATCAGCCGTAAGATGACCGCGATAGGATCGCCACTCCTCGTGATCGAGACTGAGAAGAACCAGGTTGCGGATCTGCAGAAGGAAGGCTCGCCGGTCATCATCGGCAACGCCGCCGATCCAGAGGTGGCAGCCGCCGCCAATATCAAGCAGGCCCGCTGCCTCCTGGTCGCCATCCCGGATGCATTCGAGAGCGGCCAGGTGGTGGAACAGGCCCGCCAGATCAACGCGGACCTTCCGATCGTCGTGCGCGTGCATTCCACCGCCCAGGAGGAGCACGTCATGAAATATGGCGCGAGCCAGGTCGTGATGGGCGAACAGGAAATCGCACGCGCCATGTTCGCCGCCGTCCCCGATGCGCCCCGCGAGCCGGTGCTGTCCTCCGTCAAGGAGGCGGACGATGACGAGCCGCGCGAAGCCGGCGCGGAGGGAGACGACACGGTGCAGCTTTCGCCTGAAAGTCCCGTGACTGAAGCCAGTTCGGATCAGACGGACGAAACTACGCCGGAACAGAGGCCTCTACGCCAGCGTGCCGACGAACCGGGGCATTGAGGCACATCCATTCCGCTGTCATTCCGGGGCCGCGTAGCGGAACCCGGAATCCATAAACACCAAGCTTCAAGAACTGTGATCGGCCTTGCGCTTCTTCCTGTAACGCTAGCGGTTATGGATTCCGGGCTCGCACCGGTGGTGCGCCCCGGAATGACAGCGCGGGAAATAAAAATGACCGGGACAAGCCCGGCCATGACGCGATTGGGTCTGCTTTCAGACGCGTGACGACCGACCTACCACATGTCGAGCGCGACCCGCGCCTCGTCGGACATGCGGCTCTGGTCCCACGGCGGGTCGAAAACCATGGCGACCTTGACGCTCTGCACGCCCGGGACCATGGAGACGGCGTTCTCCACCCAGCCCGGCATTTCGCCGGCGACGGGGCAGCCCGGCGCGGTCAGGGTCATGTCGATGGAGACGTTGCGGTCGTCATCGATGTCGACGCGGTAGATCAGCCCGAGCTCGTAAATGTCGGACGGGATTTCCGGGTCGTAGACGGTCTTCAGCGCCGCGACGATGTCGTCGGTCATGCGGTCGAGCTCTTCCGGCGGGATCCCGGAGCCCGGTGACACCTGCGGTGCGTTGGTCGGAGATAGGTCGTTCACAGGTTCAATCCTCACGCAAACAGGGCTTCAGCCTTCTGAAGGGCGTCCGCCAGCTTATCGACTTCTTGCATGGTGTTGTAGAGGCCAAACGAAGCACGGCAGGTCGAGGTCGCCCCGAAGCGCTCCAGCAGCGGCATGGCGCAATGGGTGCCAGCCCGAACCGCCACGCCCTGCCGGTCGATGATTGTGGCGACGTCGTGCGCATGGGCGTTCTTCATCTCGAAGGCCAGGATGGCGCCCTTGCCCCTGGCGCGGCCGATGATCCGGATCGAGTTCATGGCGCCCAGGCGCTCATGGGCATAGGCCGAGAGCGCCGCCTCGTGCGCCTGGATGTTCTCGCGGCCGAGCTGCATCATGAAGCGCAGGGCCGCATCCAGGCCGATGGCCTCGATGATCGGGGGCGTTCCGGCCTCGAAGCGGTGCGGCGGGTCGTTATAGGTGATCGCGTCCTGGCGCACCTCGCGGATCATCTCGCCGCCGCCGGAATAGGGCGGCATCTTCTCGAGCCATTCGCGCTTGCCGTAGAGAACGCCGATGCCCGTCGGCCCATAGACCTTGTGACCGGTGAAGACGTAGAAATCCGCGTCGAGATCGCGCACGTCCACGTTGAGATGGACCGCACCCTGCGCCCCGTCCACCAGAACCGGCACGCCATGAGCGTGGGCGATGCGGATGATCTCCTTCATCGGCGTCACCGTGCCCAGCACGTTCGACATGTGGGTGATCGCAACGATCTTGGTGCGCGGGGTGATGAGCTTCTCGAATTCCTCGATGAGGAAGTTGCCCTCATCGTCAACCGGCGCCCACTTGATCACCGCTCCCTTGCGTTCGCGCAGGAAGTGCCAGGGCACGATGTTGGAATGGTGCTCCATGATGGAGAGGATGATCTCGTCCCCCTCCCCGATATTCATGCGCCCGAAGGAATCCGCCACCAGGTTGTAGGCTTCCGTCGCCGACTTGGTGAAGACGATCTCGTCGATGGATTCGGCGTTCAGGAACTCGCGCACGGTTTCGCGCGCGCGCTCGAAACCTTCCGTCGCCACGTTCGCCATGTGATGCAGGCCGCGATGAACGTTGGCGTAGCCCGTCTGCATGGTGTTTACCATGGCATCGATGACCGCTCGCGGCTTCTGCGCCGAGGCGGCGTTGTCGAGATAGACGAGCGGCTTGCCATAGACCTCTTGCGCCAGGATTGGGAACTCCGCCCGGATGGCTTCGACGTCATATGGTGCGAAAGGTGCGTTCATTGCCAAATGCTTTCTGCATTGTCATCACCGGCCTTGTGCCGGTGATCCCGACGCGAGAGACACCGCGCTTCACCGTATCGGGATGGCCGGGACAAGCCCGGCCATGACGTAGTGCGATTAAGCCCGAGCCTTCAGCCAGCCCTCGACCGTGCCGATGAGCGACTCGCGGACGGCTTCGTTCTCGACGTATTCCAGCGCCTCGCCCAGGAACGCCTGAACCAGGAGCCGCTCGGCTTCCTTCTTCGGCAGGCCGCGGGCCATGAGATAGAACAGCATGTCCTCGTCGAGCTGGCCGCAGGTGGCGCCGTGGGCGCATTGCACGTCGTCGGCGAAGATTTCGAGTTCCGGCTTGTTGTTCATCGCGCCGCCCTCCTCGAGGAGGAGCGCCGCCGACATCATGCGGCCGTCGGTCTTCTGGGCGTGATGCGGAACGATGATCTTGCCCTGGAAGACGCCGGTCGCCTCGTTGTCGATGACGGTCTTGAACAATTCGCGGCTCTCGCAATGGGGAGCCGCATGCTCGACCACCAACGTCGAGTCGCCGTGCTGCAAACCTTTGAGCATCGTCGCGCCGTTGACGCGCAGAATGGTGTTCTCGCCGTCGAGGATGGTGAAGACCTGATGCCGCGAGGTCGCGGAACCCGCCGTCACGTTGATGCTGTTGAACACGGCGTCGCCGCCGATCTTGGCGGCGAGCGTCGACAGAGCCAGCGCCCGGTCGCCTTCGGCATTGACGCGCACGTGCTGCACGTTCGTCCGGTCGCCGGCAATCATTTCGACCACGTCGTTCGGCTGGTGGTTGGCGTCGTTCGTGCTCTCGTGCGTCTCGAGAAGGGTCACCGAGGCGCCCTCCTCCACGACCACGAGAATGCGGGTCGCGGTGGCGACGGCGGACGACGCCGCCGTGACGAAGCGCAGGTGCACCGGAACCTCGACGGGGCCGGCGACCCGGATCATCACCCCATCGGCCATGAAGGACGTGTTGAGCTGATAGACAGGATTGTCGTTCGCCCACGGCACCGGGCTCAACTTCGCCAGCCAGTCATGGCCGCTCGCCAGAGCCTCGGCCAGCGGCACGATCTCGACGTTGTCCGGCAGATTATGGAAGTCCACGGCCTCGCGCACGAAATGGCCGTTCACGAACGGCACCTGCAGCGCCTCGACGCCCGCAAGCGCCTTGGCGCCGGCGAGAGCTGCCTTGGCCTCGTCGGACGAGGGCACACCCGCAAAGGGAGCGACCTCGCGCAGGAGCGCGCGCAGGTCGGTGTACTTGAACTCCTCGACCCGGCGGTGCGGGAGGCCCTGCTGGGTGAAAAGCTCGAAGGCCTGCGCACGCGACTCGGTCTCGCCGGGCAACGCCGTCTTCGCGCTCTCGAAGGCCTGCGCCAGCGCGGTTTCCGCCGGCGTCTTCATGAGAGTGACGTCAGCCATGTTACGCGGCCTCGCTTTCCCGGTAATCGGCATAGCCGTTCGCCTCGAGCTCGAGGGCGAGGTCCTTGCCACCCGACTTCACGATGCGGCCGGTGTGCATGACATGCACGGTGTCCGGCACGATGTAGTTCAGGAGACGCTGATAGTGCGTGATGACGAGGAAGGCACGGTCGGGCGAGCGGAGTGCGTTCACGCCCTCGGACACGACGCGAAGCGCATCGATGTCGAGGCCGGAATCCGTCTCGTCCAGGATGCAGAAGGACGGCTGCAGCAGCGCCATCTGCAGGATCTCCATGCGCTTCTTCTCGCCGCCGGAGAAGCCGACATTGAGGGCGCGCTTGAGCATGTCCTTGGGGATCTCGAGCTGGGTGGCTGCGGCGTTCACGCGCTTGATGAAATCCGGCGTGGTCAGCTCCACTTCGCCGCGCGCCTTGCGCTGGGCGTTGATGGCGGCCTTGAGGAAGGTCATCGAGGCGACGCCGGGGATCTCCAGCGGATACTGGAAGGCCAGGAATAGGCCGGCGGCGGCGCGCTGGTCCGGCGCCATCTCGAGCAGGTTCTGGCCGTCGAGCAGGATCTCGCCGTCGAGGATCTCGTAGTCCTCCTTGCCGGCGATCACATAGGACAGGGTCGACTTGCCCGAGCCGTTCGGGCCCATGATGGCGGCGACCTCGCCCGTGTTCACGGTGAGGTTGAGGCCGTTGAGAATGCGCTTGTCCTCGATCTGGACAACCAGGTTCTTGATTTCGAGCATTTTAAATTTCCATTCGCGTCATCCCGGGCGAGCGTAGCGAGACCCGGGATCGCTATCCGAATTGAACTGGTTCTGGCGTTCCCGGCTCTTCGCTACGCTTCGGCCGGGATGACGCCGATGGATTAGCCGACCGAGCCTTCGAGCGAGATCGAGATCAGCTTCTGCGCTTCGACCGCGAACTCCATGGGGAGGTGCTGCAGCACGTCCTTCACGAAGCCGTTCACGATCAGCGCCGTCGCCTCCTCTGCCGAGAGGCCGCGCTGCTGGCAGTAGAACATCTGATCCTCGGAGATCTTCGATGTGGTCGCCTCGTGCTCGAACACGGCGGTGGCGTTCTTCGACTCGATGTAGGGCACCGTATGCGCCCCGCACTGGTTGCCGATGAGCAGCGAGTCGCAGTTCGTGAAGTTGCGCGCGCCGGTCGCCTTGCGGTGAGCGGAAACGAGACCGCGATAGGTGTTCTCGGACTTGCCCGCCGCGATGCCCTTCGAGATGATCCGGCTCGTGGTGTTCTTGCCCAGATGGATCATCTTGGTACCGGAATCGACCTGCTGTTTCCCGTTCGAAACGGCAATCGAGTAGAACTCGCCGCGCGAGTTGTCGCCGCGCAGGATGCAGGACGGATACTTCCAGGTGATAGCGGAGCCGGTCTCGACCTGGGTCCAGGTGATGACCGAGTTCTTGCCCCGGCAATCGCCACGCTTGGTCACGAAATTGTAGATGCCGCCCCGGCCTTCGGCATCGCCCGGATACCAGTTCTGGACCGTGGAATACTTGATCTCGGCATCGTCGAGCGCGATCAGCTCGACGACCGCAGCGTGAAGCTGGTTCTCGTCGCGCTTGGGGGCCGTGCAACCTTCGAGATACGAGACGTAGGAGCCCTTGTCGGCGATGATCAGGGTACGCTCGAACTGGCCCGTATTCTTCTCGTTGATGCGGAAATAGGTCGACAGCTCCATCGGGCAACGCACGCCCGGCGGGATGTAGACGAACGAGCCGTCGGTGAAGACGGCCGAGTTCAGGGTGGCAAAGAAATTGTCCGTCACCGGCACCACCGTGCCGAGATGCTGGCGCACAAGGTCCGGATATTCGCGGATGGCCTCGGAAATCGGCATGAAGATCACGCCGGCCTTCTTCAGCTCTTCCTTGAAGGTCGTGGCGACCGACACGGAATCGAACACAGCGTCCACCGCGACCCGGTTCCGCGGCTCGACGCCGGCCAGGATCTCCTGCTCGCGCAAGGGGATGCCGAGCTTCTCATAGGTCTTGAGAATTTCCGGATCGACCTCGTCGAGGGATTTCGGCGACGGGTTCATCTTCGGCGCGGCGTAGTAATAAATGTCGTTGTAGTCGATCTTGTCGTACGACACCCGCGCCCAGTTCGGCTCCTTCATGGTGAGCCAGCGCTTATAGGCATCGAGACGCCACTGGAGCATCCACTCCGGCTCGCCCTTCTTGGCCGAGATGAAGCGGATCACATCCTCGGAGAGGCCCTTGGGCGCCTTCTCCATCTCGACTTCGGTCTCGAAGCCGTACTTGTATTGATCGACATCGATCAGGCGAACCTGATCGATCGTTTCCTGCACTGCAGGCATTCGTCTCTCCCACCGCTCACGGCTTCAAGGGCCGCGGGTTGATGACAAGGAAATGCTCGCCGGCCGTCAGGCCGCGCTCGCCTTCCGCTTATATAAGGTGCCGACCACCGTTTCGCACGCCTCCGCAAAGCGGATCACGTCCTCTTTCGTGGTCGACCACCCCAAACTCACACGCAAAACGCCCTCGGCCAGGGCGGGCTCCATGCCCATGGCGTCGAGAACATGCGATCGCTTGACCTTTCCGGACGAGCAGGCCGAACCGGAGGACAGGGCCACCCCTGCCAGATCGAAGGCGATCAACGCCGTCTCGGCTTTGAGGCCGGGTATGGCAAAGGCGAAGGTATTAGGCAACCGCTCAGCGCCGGAAGCCACAACAATGACATCGGGTGCGATCCGGCGAAGCTCGGCCTCTGCCAGGTCGCGGAGACCCCGGAGTCTTGCGGATTCCTGCCCCAGCCCCGACAGGGCAAGCTCGGCCGCAGACCCGAAGCCGGCGATGGCCGCCACGTTCTCGGTGCCGGCCCTGAAACCCTTTTCCTGCCCGCCGCCGCGGATCAGCCTGTCGGCGATCTCGAACTGGTCCGAGGCCAGGATCACGGTACCGATTCCCTTCGGGCCGCCGATCTTATGGGCCGACAGGGTCAGTACATCGGCCTCAAGCTCGGCCATGTCGACCGGGATCCGACCTGCGGCCTGGACCGCATCGGTATGCACCAGCCCGCCATGCTCGTGGATGATCCGGGCCGCCTCGGCGACCGGCTGGAGAACGCCCGTCTCGTTGTTGGCGAGCTGGATGGAGACCAGTATCCGCTCGTCTCCGGACCTTTCCAGGGCGGCCTTGAGCCAGGCCAGATCGAGGACTCCGTTCGAATCGACCGGGATGAGCTCGATGGCCTCGGCGGGGAACCGGTGGCCGTTGAGAACGCAGGGATGCTCGGCCGCTCCCAGGAGGAGCCGGGTCGTCCCCGGCTGCCCGAGGCGGCGGAAGCTTGGCGTCAGGACGAGATTCGCAGCCTCGGTCCCGCCGCTGGTGAAGACGACGTTCTTCACCCGGGCGCCGACGAGACGGGCCACTTTCTCGCGGGCGCTTTCGATTTCGGCCCGGGCGGCCCGGCCTTCGGCATGGACGGACGAGGCATTTCCGGGCAGCAGCAGCGCGCGGAGGACGACCTCGGCAGCCTCCGGCCGCAGGGGCGAAGTCGCATTATGGTCGAGATATATGCGCTGGCTGACCACCATGGCTGCGTGAGGCCTCACGAAATTCTTGCAATCGACCCTGGTTGCCGTGCTAAAGCACCGCAACCACATCTGTCCGATGTTTTCCCCCGACGGTAATAGTCATCCGGGGCGAATGAAACAATGGAACACTTTAGAATAGTTCTAAGGGTTCTTTTACGAGGATCCGCGGCCTGAAGTCAAGGTCGTTCCGGATTTTCCCTCTCCCGACGGAGAGGTGATCAAGAGGTTCGCGTATATGCCTGAAGTCATCTTCACGGGTCCTGCCGGTCGCATCGAAGGACGCTACCAGCCAGCCAAGGAAAAAGGCGCTCCCATCGCCATCATCCTGCACCCGCACCCGCAATTCGGCGGGACGATGAATAACCAGATCGTCTACAACCTGTACTACGACTTCGCGAAGCGCGGTTTCTCGGTGCTGCGTTTCAATTTCCGCGGCGTGGGCCGCAGCCAGGGCGCTTTCGACCATGGCCAGGGTGAGCTCTCCGATGCGGCCGCGGCCCTCGACTGGGCTCAGTCCATGAACCCGGATGCCCGCGCCTGCTGGATCGCCGGCGTGTCCTTCGGGTCCTGGATCGGCATGCAGTTGCTCATGCGCCGCCCGGAGATCGAAGGCTTCATCTCGATTGCGGCCATGGCCAACCGCTACGATTTCTCCTTCCTCGCCCCCTGCCCGTCCTCGGGCCTCTTCGTGCACGGCTCGGAAGACCGCGTCGCGCCGGTCAGGGACGTGGTCAGCGTGATCGAGAAGGTGAAGACGCAGAAGGGCGTGAAGCTCGAGCACGCGGTAATCGACGGCGCCAACCACTTCTTCGACGGCAAAGTCGACGAGCTGATGGTGTCCGTGGACGAATACCTGAACAAGCGCCTGGGAACGACCGAAGAGGCCGCCTGAGCCGAGATCGGCACTGCGATCTCGCATCTTTCAAGTCATGAACTTCCGAAGCCGGCGTCCGAATACGCCGGCTTCTTCGTTTTCTGACAATCGCAAAAGCGAAGGCCGGCGATCGCCGGCCTTCGTGCGTCTGTGTCTTCCGCAATCCTAGACCAGCAGGAAGTGATTGGTGCTCAGGTTATGGCCGGCACCGATCACGGCGAACTTGGTCTGCCCTGCCGCCATGCCGGAACCGTCGGCATCGTAGAAGAGCTCGCCGGTCGCCTTGTTGTAGACGATGCGAAGGAAGCCCGTCGTCGCAGCGGGGCCGATGGTGAAAGCTGAGGCAGCGAGCGTATTTCCAGCTGGCAAATCGCCGAAGACGCTGCGGCTGAGCTGGATCAAATCCTCGGCCACAGAGAAGTCCTCGACCGTGTCCACGTTTCCGGCGTGAGGCTTCGTGTCGAAGCGGAAATAATCGCGGCCGGCGCCGCCGACGAGACAATCCATGCCATCGCCGCCCGACAGGGTATCGGAATGGTCGCCGCCATGCATCCAGTCGTTGCCGGAAAGCCCGAACAGCTGATCGCTGCCGCCGTTGCCATAGAGGGTGTTGCCGTTGCCATCGCCGGTGAGCGTGTCGGCATGGTTCGAGCCTTCCAGTCCCTCGATCGAGACGAAGACGTCTCCCGCCGCATCGCCCGCGGTGCCATAACCGGCCGAGAGGTTTGCAACCACGCCTGACGTGGCGCTCCAGTAAACCGCGTGGTCACGGCCATCGCCGCCGTCGAGCTGGTCGCCGCCGCCGCGGCCTTCGAGCCGGTCGTCACCGCCGCCGCCGTAGAAGCCGTCCCAGCCTGCCGTGCCGTAGAACTGGTCGGCGTGGACCGAACCGATCAGGCCCTCGATGGACACATACGCGTCACCGGTTGCCTCGCCGGTGTTGCGGCTCATGTTGAGGAGATCAACCAGCACGCCGGACGCGGCATCGGCATAGACGGCGAAATCGAAATCGGCACCGCCGTCGAGAAGGTCCGCTCCCTCGCAGCCGTAGAGATGATCGCCGCCGGCGCCGCCCGAGAGCGTGTCGGCACCACCGAAACCCTTGAGCACATCGTGCCCGTTATAGCCCGAGAAGGTGTTGGCTGCGGTGCTGCCCTCGAGCGTGTCGCTGTGGAATGAACCTTCGATCACCTCGACGGCGACGTAGGTGTCGCCTGCGGCCTCGCCGGTGTTGCGCGAAGTATCCGAGAGGTAGACCCGCACGGCTCCCGAAGCCAGCGAATAGCTCACGGTATCGCGGCCGTTCCCGCCATTGAAGACGTCGGCATCGGCGCCGCCTTCGAGCCGATCGTTGCCGTCGCCGCCGGATAGCTGATCGTTGCCTGCGCCGCCTCTGAGGACATCATCGCCACCATCACCCCAGAAGGTGTTGGCATCACCGTTGCCTTCGATCGTGTCGTTGAAGCGCGATCCGTCGATGGCCTCGATGGAGACGAAGTGGTCGCCGACGGCTGCGCCGCCACTATGGAAGCCGGTTCCCCACAGGAAGACCTGCACGCCCGCCGACTCATCCCAGTAGCTCACCAGATCCTGGCCGTTGCCGCCGTCGAAGATATCGTATCCGGCTCCGCCATAGAACCGGTCGTCGCCATCCTCGCCGTAAAGATTGTCGTGGCCGCCATTCCCGTAGAGCTCATCGTTGCCCCGGCCGCCCTTGAGAATATTGTTGGCCTGATTGCCGATGATCTTGTCGTTGCCGCTTCCACTCTTGGCGTTCTCGATGAGAGAACGCACATTGCCCTGATACTGGAAGGCGTTGTAGACGTTTCCGTTGACGAAGGTCGTGTCGGTCTTTCGTGCGAGCCTGTCCTGGGAGAACCGCGAAAACCCTCCGGGCGTCAGATCGATCAGAGCATTGCCGGCGAAGTTCGATACGTCGTAGGTGTCGACGCCGCCGCCGTCCCAGATGGTCAGGAAGATCTTGTTGTCCGCCCGCCTGCCCTGACCGATGGGATATTGGTCAAGATACTCGTCCCTGACGAACATCTCTCCCGAGAACGCATCCCAGCTATAGACGGTATCGCCGTTATTCGTCGTGAAATCGGCACCGTACATCGCCTGCAAGGCAGCGATGTCGTACTGCATGAAGGTCGACGGCCTGTCCGTCGTGGTTTTATACGACATCACCGTGAATTCGGTCGAATCCCACGCAGCCGATACACTCGGGAGTCCGGGGACTGAGTCGTGAGTGTGTTTCAGGCCCAAGGCATGACCGAGCTCATGCAGAACCAGATAATAATTTGACCCGCCTTTCGAGACATAGGGCGAGGATCCATATTCCAGCCAAGTCTCGCCGCCATAACCCGGCACGCCGGGATAATAGCCCGTGCTCGAATGGATGATCGATCCGGCTTTAAAGCCGGCAACTTTGATCATCGCGTCGTTGCGACCTGCGTAGGAGACACCGACCTTGATGTAGCCGGCAACGGCAGCCATGGCCTCATGGACGACACTCTCCGACTGTGCCGACAGACGCTCGAACCCCGATGCGCTGGGATTAATCTGCACATAATCGCCACGGGCATCCGGAAGCGAGTACGTGATCGCATCGCCCTTCCATTTCGAGCCTGACAGCAGCGCTGCGACGTCTGGATCCGGGGTGCGACGGCCTGAAATACTCGGCATTCCCTATCGAGAGGCCGGGAAAGTAGCTCGCCATCAGGACGTTGAAGCGCAGCGGGAGGGTTAGGACGCCATCCACGACCCACTCGCCGATCCCTCTGAAAAAGTCGACCGCGTCTCGCGCTGCTCCTTCGAGCCAGTCCCACGCACCATCGAGCAAAGACATCGGGCTTGATCCTTAATGATATATTATCACTATACGTGAGGATCTCAACCTGGACAATATGTGAGCCGGCGCGCAAGCTCCGGTGGTTAATTCAATTACAAGTTGAGTGCACCAAGCGCGTCGAGAGCGCCCCTTGCGTCGAAACCGCGTGAAATCCCGGCGCGAAGCTGGTAGAGGGTCCGCACATTTGCGACAGGACCATGAGAGAGACGCGATGAACGCGCCGAAATCCGAATTTCTGAAGGTGCTTACCGAGCGGGGATTCATCCACCAGACCTCCGATTTCGAGGGCATCGATGCTGCGGCGCTGGAGCACCGGCTGACCACCTATGTGGGCTACGACTGCACGGGGCCCTCTCTCCATGTGGGACATCTGCTCTCCATCATGATGCTGCACTGGCTGCAGAAGACCGGCGCCGGCAAGCCGATCACCCTCATGGGCGGCGGCACGACCCGAGTCGGTGATCCATCGGGCAAGGATGAGAGCCGCAAGCTTCTCACCGTGGAGCAGATCGAGGCCAACAAGGAGAGCATCAGGACGGTCTTCTCCCGCTTCATCTCCTTCGGCGACGGCAAGATCGATGCCATGATGGCCGACAATGCCGAATGGCTGACCAGGCTCAACTACATCGAGTTCCTGCGCGACGTCGGGCGCCATTTCTCGGTCAACCGCATGCTGTCCTTCGACAGCGTGAAGCTGCGCCTCGACCGGGAGCACGAGCTGTCGTTCCTGGAATTCAACTACATGATCCTCCAGGCCTACGATTTCGTGGAGCTCAACAAGCGCTACGGCTGCGTGCTGCAGATGGGCGGCTCGGACCAGTGGGGCAACATCGTCAACGGCATCGATCTCGGCCGCCGCCTCGGCACGCCGCAGCTCTATGCCGTCACCTGCCCGCTCCTGACCACAGCCTCCGGCGCCAAGATGGGCAAGACGGCCTCCGGCGCGGTCTGGCTCAACGCCGACATGTTGAGCCCCTACGATTACTGGCAGTTCTGGCGCAACACCGAGGATGCGGATGTTGGCCGCTTCCTGAAGCTCTTCACGATCATGCCCATGGACGAGATCGCCCGGCTCGAGGCGCTGGAAGGCGCCGAGATCAACGAGGCGAAGAAGGTTCTCGCAACGGAAGCGACCGCCCTCCTCCACGGCCACGAGGCGGCGGAGCTGGCCGCGGAAACCGCCCGCAAGACCTTCGAGCAGGGCACCCTGGCGGAAAGCCTGCCCACCATCGAGATCGCGTCGGATGTGCTGAAAGGCGGCCTCGGCGTGCTGGCGGCCTTCGGCCCCGACTACGCGAAGCTGGTGCCGTCATCGAGCGAGGCGCGCCGGCAGATCAAGAGCGGCGGGCTGAAGGTGAACGATCAGACCGTTTCGGACGAACGCGGCTCGTTGAGCCTGTCAGACGTCACGGCCGAAGGCGTGATCAAGCTGTCCTTCGGCAAGAAGAAGCACGTTCTGCTGCGGGCGATCTAAGGCTTCAAGAATCTCAGCGCTCGGGGACCGTCGGCAGCGACCCTGTCTGCGGATCCCCGGCGGCGCCGACGCCGAAAAGCTTGCGCAGAAAGCCGGGCGCGACCGCGGAGAGCGGGTTGACCGTCAGGGACGGCGAGCTCGCCTGCCCGTTCAGGCGGAAATTGACCGCGAACAATCCCTCATACTGGCTTCCGCCCAAGAGCGGCCCGAACAGCGGCACCTGGGCGAACACGTTGTTGAGCCCGTAGGCCGGCACGAAGGTGCCCGTGATATCGAGCCGGTCGCGCGCGTAGTCGATAAAGCCGCCAAGCGTGAACCCGATCTGGTTGCCCCAGATGGCGCCGTCCTTGAAGTCGAGCCGTCCGGCCGTGCGCGTGAATTCGAAGCGCGCCTTGGTGAACTGCACCTCGTTCACATCCACACGGACCATCTGAGGCTTGCCGAACTTGTCCTGCCCGGCGACGATCTGGGTCTGGGTCGGGATGATCCGGCGAAGAGCGGGCTCGTTGATGAGAGCGAAGGAGCGCAGGATCACATGCCCCTCCTGCGGCCCGTCGCCGGTGGCGAGTTGCAGGATGAGATCGCCGCGCGACATCCGCTTGTAGATGTCAGTGAAGCGCAGAAGCGCTCCGGCGTCGTCCGCCTGGATGACCACCACGGGGCGGCCGCCGGTATCCTGCATGGTCTTGCCGAGAATGTCGGTGGCGCCGAGGCGTCCCTTCATGTCGAGCTGGCGCAGGTTGTCCTTGCGCATGGACGCTTTGATTGAGGCGTTGGTGATCGCCTCTTCGTTGAACCCGGTGAGAATGTTGAGGTTCAGGTCGAGATCGAAATCCTTGCTCTCCTTCGCGGCGGAGCCGCCGCGGCCGGAGGATGCGGGTATCGTCGCTCCGCCCTTCACGAAAGGCCGCGCGTCGCCGACATTGCCGCGGATCGACACCTTGTAGACATTGTTGGCACGCTCGATCTGGGCCTTCATGTCATCGCCCGGCGAGAGCTTGAAGGTCGAAAGCTCCGCCTTCTCCAGGCTGCCTTCGCTGGAGAGCGTCGCATTTCCCCGCAGTTGAACCGGGCCGCTGTCGAGCTGAAGCTCACGGATTTCGTTCGCCGGGCCGTCCGCGAGGGTGAAACTGAGCTTGCCGGGCCTGCCGACCGGCTTCACCCAGCCCGGTATGAGCTGGTCGATTCCGGCCCTGGCGAGGTCCGCCTCGACGAGAATGATGGAGGGTGCGGCCTCGCCGAGCGGCAGGCTGGCCTTGAGGCCGATGGTGCCTGTCAGCTGGGATCCGAAGGACAGCCCTCGCCTGTTGCGTGCAGCCTCGTCGACAGAAAACGCGACGCTGGCCTGCCCGCCCTGCCGGGTCTTGTGCAGGTCGATGGTGGCGGTGCTTCCGGCAAGCTTGCCGTCGCCCTTCACCGTGAGATCGCCCCTGTCATAAGCGATCGTCAGATTGGCGCCTTCCAGGCGGTCCTTGCCGAAGAACTTGTCGACGCCGAAATCGCTCACAGTGCCGCCGACCTTCAGCGGCAGGTCGACGAAGGCCGGAATGTTCTCGACCGGCAGGCCGATGCCGACGCGCAGATCCGTCTTTCCCTTCATGGTGGCGGGATCGATGTTGAAGCCTGCGATCTCCTTGATGCGCGGCTCGAGCAGCAGGGCGCCCAATCCGTCGGCGCCGCCTGTGAGGCGGAAATCGATGCGCGCGACCGCATTGTCGTCCCAGTAATTGTCCAGCACGAAGGTGCCGTCGGAGGCTCCGAGCGAGCGGTTGCCAGCCATCTGGACCAGGCCTGCGGGCGCGCGGAGGGAAACCTTCCTGCCGGTCACCTGGCCCGTGACATCCATGCCGGAAATCGGGGGAATGCCCGCATCGACCTGGAGCACACCCTTGGAAACGGCGAAGTCGATCTTGAGGGAATCGTCCGGCGTCGGACCGCCGGTGAGGGCCTTCTCGATGTCGGCACCCTTCATCGCCACCTTGAGATCGACGGATTCGAGCGTGCCCGCCTTCACGTTCGAGACCAGATACCGGCGCACCGGCGGAGCCACGGCCTCGGGCCAGATGCGCAGGGCCGACCGGACATCGGTCTTCTCAGCCTTGACGTCGAGCTTCAGCGCCTTCGGATCCGCGCTGGCTCCCAGGAGGCCGCTGATGCGGGCGGACAGGTCCGGCCCTTTGAGCGTCAAGCTGTTGATCGTGACCCCGTCGGGCCCCGACAGGTCGGCGGCGAACTCGCTCACCTGGACAGGCTTGTCGCCGGCGGCAGCCCCGGACCACACGGCGTCGCGGCCGCTGAGGGACATGCGCCAAGGGTTGCTTCCGTTGGGTGTCGACAGTCGGCCCTGCAGACGGAACTGCGTCTCGCCCCCCTTCACCTCCAGGGATTCGAGTTGAAGCGCCTTCCCGGCCTCGTCCCAATGGGCTTCGATCGTCGCGTGTTCGACGGGGAAAGGCGACGTATCTTTGTCGTCGATCTGGACCGTGCCCGCATTGCTCTCGAGCCGCGTCTTCAGCTCGGTGAGGCGCCCGTCGGCGAAGGCGATGTCGAAGCGTCCGGAGAATTCCACATCCGTCGTTGCCGGCAGGTCGGACGACCCGGTCAGCAGCAGAATGTCCTTGATCGGCGCGGCCTCGGCCGTGACGCTCGCCCGGTAGGAGGCCTTGCCCTGCGCGGTGACGTCGCCATTCAGCTGCCAGGGGCCTTGGTCGCCCTCCACCGTCGCGGCAAACTCGCGACCGCCGTTTTCCGCCCAGTCGAAGGCGGCATCCACGCGCTGGAACCGGGCCCGCTCGCGACCGTCGGCATCGATGAAGACGAGGCGCGCATTGGTCAGCTGAGCCTGACCGAGGGTGTTGAGGACGCTCGACGGACCGACGATCAGTTCGAGCAGCGAGCCTATTGCGCCAGAGACCGGGGACGGCCCGTTGGCGTCGCGGGCGAGCGACGCCGCGGCTTCCTTGGAGGGCGCCGGCGCGACAGGCGGCGGAGCCGCATTCCCGGTCTCCGTCTCCGCCTGCACGGGCGAGAAGGTGAGCGAGCCATCCCTGTTGACGAGAACGCGCAACTGCAGGTCCCGTACCTCGATGGCCTTGGGCTGCAGATTGGCGGTCAGCAGAGACATCAGGTCGACGCTGAGGATCGCGTAAGGCGCCCGCAGGACGAGGTCGCCCCCCGGGGCCCGGATGTCGAGGCCGTTCGCGCGCAGGGCCGGCGAGCCGTCATGGAGCTCGATGGCAGTATTCCGCAGCGTCACGTTCCAGCCGGGCCCGATCCGCTCGGCCAGCGCCTCGGCAACCCGCTCGGGCAGGCGCCCGAAGCTCATCGGGGCGGCGGACAGGCGCAGATAGAACAGCCCGAGCGCCACAGCCAGGAAGACCAAAAGGCCAAGCTTCACATAGAGGGTGCCACGCAGCACGCGCTTGAGGCGGCTCCGCTTGACCGGTTCTTGCCGGGACAACGTGGTGCGAAATGGCAGCTTCATACTGTGACGTTAGGCAATCCGGTTCTTGCGCTTCCAGCGCCAATCGGGAATCAATCGAGAGACCTTAGCTGTGTCCGTCGCCTCTCGCGACTGATCCCGCTGCGATCGTGCACATTAGCGCATCGTGCGAAAAAGAGATCTCCGCATTTTGGGCCCGATGCTTTAGAGGTTCCAAACAATACATTCCGCCGAAAGGAAGGCGACTCATGTCACTTACCATCGGAAGCCCCGCTCCGGCCTTCTCCCTGCCTGCGACAGATGGTCGGGAGATCGGTCTCGCCGCCCTCGAGGGCCGCAAGATCGTGCTCTATTTCTACCCCAAGGACGACACCAGCGGCTGCACCCTCGAGGCCCAGGCCTTCCAGTCCTTGAAGAAAGACTTCGCGGCGGCCGATACGGAAATCGTCGGCGTGTCCCCCGACAGCCTCAAGAGCCACGACAAGTTCCGGGCGAAATACCGCCTGGATTTCGCTCTCGCCTCCGACGAGGAGACCCGGATGCTGCAGAATTATGGCGTCTGGGTGGAAAAGAGCATGTACGGCCGGAAATACATGGGCGTTGAACGCACCACAGTCCTGATCGACCGCGACGGCACCATCGCCCGGGTCTGGAACAAGGTGAAGGTCGAGGGCCACGCGGAGGAGGTGCTGACTGCGGCGAAGGCTCTGCCCTGATAGCCGAATGAGCTATTGCGACTGGGCTCCGTAACGTTTTATGGTTTCTGCCCGCTGCGTAACCTTCTATTGAACCAGAACTCGGATGGATGCCGGATTACAAAGCCATTCTCTCCGGCCAGAGCTGGAACGCGCTGCCCACCCTCGGCAGCACGAAGAAGCCGGTTTTTCTCACCTACACGTTCAATCCGCCCCCGCTCGACTCGTTATGGGACTGGTCGCGGTTCGGCAGCGCCGACAGGGAGGTCGCGCGCAAGGCGCTGCAGATGTGGGGAGATGCCAGCGGCATCCGGTTCATCGAGGTCAAGGGGCAGGAAGCCGAGCTGAAATTCCAGTGGCAGGAAACCTGGTCATCGACCATCGCCTGGGCGGAGTTTCCGGCATTGAACCGCGACCGCTTCGGCAACCCGGGCGACCGGATTCGGGATCCGGCGGGCGGGAATGTCTATCTGAACAGACTCAATCGCAGCGAGATCGGAGAGAATCCTCACTACAAGCTCTACGTGCTTCTGCACGAGATCGGACACGCGCTCGGGCTCAAGCATCCCTTTCACAAGATGGACCACAACAAGCAGCTGCTGGCGTCGGATCTCGACAAGGTCGAGTACACCGTGATGAGCTACACGGGTGGCGATCCCGAGATGGGGCCGGTGAGCCTAGCACTACAGTTGCACCTTTCGTTTGCGATGTGAGGCTTGCGCCATGGCCTGATGCGCTCGTCGCCACGCGGACCAGGCGATCACGAAGGCAGGCTCGATCCGGCGCTGCTGGAGACGTGTGGCGACCCGGCGGATTTCCTGGACAGACCAGCATACCAGCGCTGCAGTCGGGCTTCGTCGTTTCTTTTTTGGGGTGAGGTAAGGCGGTTGGCGTGCTCACGCACCACCGTCATCATGGCAAACGCCAGCATCACCAGCGACACATGCCGATGCCAACCGTGCCACGAACGCGTCTCATTGTGCGTCAGCCCCAACTCCGTCTTCGCGGTCTCGAACGCATCCTCAATCGCCCAGCGCTGGCCCTCCACCCGCACCAGGGTCTCCATCGGTGTGCCGGCCGGGCACCAGGTCGAGAAGAACGCCAGATCCTGATCGCTGATGCTGCGCCGGATCAGCAGGCCGCGCGTCCACAGGCCGGTCAGCGCCTCGTTGAATTCCTCGGCCTCGAGATCGGCCAACGCGACATAGGCCCAATCATACAGGCGCGGCCCCTTGGTGCCGATCCCGGCCGACAGACGCTGCCAGGTCTTGGGAGCAAGCCCCTGTGCAATCGTCGCGGCCGTGCCGGCCACCGGCGGGCTCTTGTCCCAGGAATTGAAGCGGTCTGTGGCTTGAACGCCCAGCACGTAACCCTTGCCAGCTCGGCGCAGCTGCATGGCCAGGGCCCCATAGATGGTGTCGGTGGCCACCCACTCAAACGGTACGCCGGCCGCCAGGGCCCGCTCGATCATCGCGGCGGCGATCTGCGGCTTGGTGACGAAGCGGATCGCATCGGGCACGTGAGCCGTGGCCAGGCGCTCGGGCTTCGTCGTCCAGTCCTTGGGCAGATAGAGCTGGCGGTCGATCAAGGCGCAGCCCTTGTCCGACGCGTAAGCGGCAAACACGCCGATCTGGCAGCTGGCAATCTTGCCGGCTGACCCAGTGTACTGGCGTCCCACCCCGCACGAGTTCTGCCCCTGCTTGAGAAAGCCGGTCTCATCGATCACCAGTACCGCTCCGGGAGAGGCGAGCGTCTCGAGCGCATAGTCGCGCACCATGTCCCGCAAAGCATCCGCGTCCCAGTGGCTGCGCCCGAGCACCGCCTGCTGGCGCCATGGTCCCGGATCACCGGCGGCTTCCGCCCGCATCCAGCCGGTCTTGCGCCGCTCCGGCCCGAGCAGACCGTCGAGGAAGGCGGCCGCAGAGGCCGCGACACTGGGATGAGCAAACTGGAGTTTGAGATCAGCTTTGACCTGACGCAACTCCACACACCAGAGTTCGAGCATCTGCTCGATGGCCACGCCTGACATGGCAGCCTCCTGTATCAGATCAGGAGGTAATTAGGGCGCCTGTGCAGCGTGCAACTGTAGTGCTAGGACCACTCGACATTCAGGCCATCCGGGTTCTTTACGGCGATCCCTCGCAGGACGGGCGCCAGGTGTCCAAATGGCACTGGAACCAGTCGAAGCAGATCCTGTCGCAGACCGGCAAGAGCAAGGCCGACACGATCTACGGGGTCGCGGTCAAGGACGTGATCAAGGGCGACGCCGGCAACGACAGGCTCCACGGCTTCGGCGGCGACGACATCCTGTATGGAGGCACAGGCCGCGATGTGCTGAGCGGCGGTGACGGCAACGACCGGTTCACGTTCGACACCTGGCTCAAAGCCGGCACAAATTTCGACAGGATCCTGGACTTTGGCAACGAGGTGGACACGGACAAGATCGTCCTGTCATCGAAGATCTTCGGCATGATCGCGAAGGGCCAGCTCAGCGATGCAATGTTCGTCGACGGGGCGGCTGCCGCCGATTCCAACGACAGGATCCTCTTCGACAACGATGGCGAGCGGGCCGCCTATTACGACCCGGACGGCTCGGGCCCGGTGGCGGCCGTCTGCTTCGTGAAGATCCCGGGCACCGTCACGATCGGCGCATCCGACTTCTTCGTCATATAGGGACGGGAGCGATGCACGCCTCTCCGGCGCGCAGCGCTCGTTTGATCGATCAGTCGATATCCTCGACCTCGTCGGCGCCGCCATAGACGCGCTGGGCGAGCGAGGCTTCCATGAAGGGGTCGAGATCGCCGTCGAGCACGTCCTGCGGGCTCGTCGACTGGGCGCCGGTGCGCAGGTCCTTCACCATCTGGTAGGGCTGCAGCACATAGGAGCGGATCTGGTGGCCCCAGCCGATATCCGTCTTGGCTGCGGCCTCGGCACTGGCCTTCTCCTCGCGCTTCTTCAGCTCGGCCTCGTAGAGGCGGGCGCGCAGCATGTTCCAGGCGGTGGCCCGGTTCTTGTGCTGCGAACGCTCCTGCTGACAGGCCACGACGATGCCGCTCGGGATATGGGTGATGCGCACGGCCGAGTCCGTGGTGTTCACGTGCTGGCCGCCGGCGCCCGACGAGCGGAACGTGTCGATCCGGCAGTCCGATTCCTTGATCTCAATGTTGATGCGATCGTCCACCACCGGATAGACCCACACCGAGGCGAAGCTTGTATGGCGGCGGGCGTTCGAGTCATAGGGCGAGATGCGCACGAGGCGATGCACGCCGGACTCGGTCTTAAGCCAGCCATAGGCGTTGAGGCCCTTGATCAGGAGCGTGGCGCTCTTGATGCCGGCCTCTTCGCCGTCGGTGATCTCGAGCAACTCGACCTTGTATTTCCGGCGCTCGGCCCAGCGGGCATACATGCGCTGGAGCATGTTGGCCCAGTCCTGGCTCTCGGTGCCGCCGGCCCCCGAATGCACTTCCACATAGGTGTCGTTGGCATCGGCCTCGCCCGAGAGCAGCGTCTCGACCTGGCGGCGCGCGGACTCGGCCTGAAGGCTGCGGATGGTCTCCTCGCCTTCCTTGACCGTTCCCTCATCTTCTTCGGCTTCGCCGAGCTCGATCAGGGTAATCGCATCCTCGAGCTCCTGCTCGAGGCGCTTCACGGCCGAGATCTGGTCTTCGAGCGAAGTGCGCTCGCGCATGATCTTCTGCGCGGCCTCCGCATCGTTCCAGAGGTTGGGATCTTCGGCCTGGGCGTTCAGTTCCGCGAGGCGTCGCTGGGCGGTATCCCAGTCAAAGATGCCTCCTCAGCAGCCCGACTGACTGCTTGGTCTCTTCTACGAGATGTTGGATTTCGGCGCGCATTGTATCCGCTGCTGTCCGTATGTGTGATTGCGGCGTCTTAGAACATTGGGCCCAAAAGCGGAATGCACTTTTGGGAATGATCCGATGTTCAATTCATGAATTGGCGTATCGTTCGGAGCGGACCCAGAGGGTGCACCGCGCGATGTAAAGAAGCTCTCGCATCAAACCCAACGAATTGTCCCCGACCGAGCAGTCGAGGAACAACCCGTTTTCCGTTGTGCGAGAAGCGTTTTCGCTATGGGACCGGAGCCGATCAATACAATCCGCTCGGTCCTACGCCTACGGCCCGCTGCGCTCCCGGAGGAGGAGCCGGCGAGTACTCGGCCTGCGGGCCTTCGTCTGCAGGCTCTGGCGGCACGTATTCCGGCGGCGCCTGGCCGGGCTTGAAGGCTTCGAGGATCGTGCCCCCGCCCTCGCCGCCGGCGCGGGTGCCGGAAGAGGCACTGACGCGGATCAGCTTGATGCCGGCCGGCACGCGGAACGGTGTCGCGGGCTTGTCCTTGAGCGCCATCTGCATGAAGTCGCGGAAGACCGGCGCGGCGTACTGGCCGGCGGTCGCGGCGTTGCCCAGCGACTTCGGCTGGTCGTAGCCGAGGAACACGCCGACCGCGAGATCGGGCGAGAAGCCGACGAACCACACGTCCTTGGCGTCGTTCGTGGTGCCGGTCTTGCCGGCGAGCGGCTTGCCGACGGCCTTGACCGACTGGGCCGTGCCGCGCTGGACCACGCCCTCGAGGATCGAGGTCATCTGGTAGGCGGTCAGCGGGTCGAGCACCTGCTCCCGGTTCTCGGTGAGCTTGGGCGCAGCACCGCCGTCCCACTTCTCCGCGTCGCAAGAGGTGCATTTGCGGTCGTCGTGGCGGTAGATGGTGCGGCCGTTGCGGTCCTGGATCTGGTCGATCAGGGTCGGCTTGATCCGGCGTCCGCCATTGGCGAACATCGAATAGGCCGCCGTCATGCGCATCACCGTGGTCTCGCCTGCACCGAGCGACATGGAGAGGAGCGGCAGCAGGTCGTCATAGACGCCGAAGCGGCGGGCATACTCGGAGATCGCCGGCATGCCGACCTCGTTGGCGAGGCGGACCGTCATCAGGTTCTTGGAATGCTCGACGCCGTAGCGCAGGGTGCGCAGGCCGCCGGACTTGCCGTCGTAGTTCGACGGCGCCCAGGCGGCCTGGCCCGGGCCCATATCGAGCACGAAGGGGGCATCCATGATCGTGCTCGAGGGCGTATAGCCGTTGTCGAGCGCCGTCGCATAGACGATCGGCTTGAACGAGGAGCCCGGCTGGCGCATGGCCTGGATCGCCCGGTTGAACTCGCTCTGGTCGTAGGAGAACCCGCCGACCATGGCGTGGACGCGGCCCGTATTCGGGTCCATGGCGACGATGGCGCCCGAGATCTCCGGAATCTGGCGCAGGCGGAACTGGCCCGGCTTGTCGGCCAGCGGCTCGACGAAGACCACGTCGCCCACGGCAACGGCGCGCTCGACCGGGCGGCGGGTCCATTTCACGCCATCGGCGGTCACCGTGCCGGTCTCGCGGTCCTTGACCATCTGACCGGAGGCTTCCCTCCTCGGCTGCAGACCCACCTTGGCCTGTCCGCGCGCAACCTCCAGGACGACGGCCAGGCGCCAGGGCTGCACGTCGCCCATCGCCGGCACTTCCGCCAGGGCCACACCCCATTCGCGTCCGGCGAGATCGATTTTCTGATGCGCTCCGCGCCAGCCGCGCGCCTCGTCGAAGCGCACGAGACCGTCCACGAGGGCCTTGCGAGCCATGGCCTGCATCTTCGGATCGAGGGTCGAGCGGATCAGCAGGCCGCCCTCGTAGAGGGATTCCTCGCCGTAGCGCTCGGCGATGTCGCGGCGGACGCCCTCGGCGAAATAGCCCGAGGCGATGCTGTTCGGCGAAACCATGCGCGGCTTGACGTTGAGCGGCTCCTTCTGGGCGGCCGTCGCGTCCTCGTTCGAGATATAGCCGTTGGCGGCCATGCGCTCGATCACCCAGTTCCGGCGCTCGACGGCGGCCTTGCGCTGGCGGAAGGGGTGGTAGTTGTTCGGGCCCTTGGGCAGGGCGGCGATGTAAGCGGCCTCGGCGATGGTCAATTCGTGGATCGACTTGCCGAAATAGTCGAGCGCCGCGGCGGCGATGCCGTGCAGGTTGCGGCCGGGCGTCAGGGTGCCGAGGAAGATCTCGTTGAGATAGAGCTCGAGGATCTTGTCCTTGGAGAAGGTCGATTCCATCCGCAGCGCGATCAGCGCCTCGCGGATCTTGCGCTCGTAGCTGCGCTCGTTGCCGACGAGGAAGTTCTTGGCGACCTGCTGCGTGATCGTCGAGGCGCCCTGCTCGCGGGAACCGCCGGAGCGGAGATTGACCACGACGGCGCGCACCAGACCCTCGGGATCGATGCCCGGATGCCGGTAGAAATTCTTGTCCTCGGCGGAGAGGAATGCCTCGATCACGAGCTTGGGCACGGCCTGGATCGGCACGTAGAGCCGGCGCTCGCGGGCATATTCGGCGATCAGGCTGCCGTCCGAGGCGTGGATGCGGGTCATCACCGGGGGCTCGTAATTGGCGAGCTGGGCGTGATCCGGCAGATCCTTCGAATAGAACCAGAATCCATAGGCCAGCCCCACGGCGCCGATCAGGAAGAAGATCGCTCCGACGCTGAAGAGGAAGCCGAAAAATCTCAGGACAAAGCGCATCCGAAGGTGTTCCATGACGGCGCCTACGGCGCCCGTTTATGCAGATCTTGAAACGCGGACCCTCGTTACCCGATGAATCGCGCCCCCGCTACGGGTATCCACACTCTATCTATGGTAAAACTGCGGCGGTGCCCCTGCGGGCAAACCGCGCGGAGAAGAACCGGTCCACGGCAACCGACATCGCCGAGACCATCCTGGCCCGCCATTCCTCGGACATCAACAGGTCGAGGTCCTTCTGGCTCGAGAGATAGCCAAGCTCGACCAGCACGGACGGTACGTCGTGCGCCCGCAGCACCTGGAAGCGCGCCTGCCGGTGGGGATTCTTGTTGAGGCGGGCCACGGAATCGAACTCCCCGACGAGGCGGCTGGCGAAGCCGTGGGAAAAGCCGCGCGTTTCCCGGAGCGTCAGCTCCATGAGGATGTCGGACACGTCGTCGGGCATGTCGCCCGATTCGACGCCGGCCACCGCATCGGCCTTGTTCTCGCGGTCGGCAAGCCTGGCGGAATCGGCGTCGGAGGCCCGCTCGGAGCCGGTATAGACTGTCAGCCCCCTCACTTCCTGCCCGCCGGAGATCGAATCGGCATGGATGGAGATGAAGAGATCGGCCTGTGTCGTGCGTGCGGCACGGATCCGGTCGCCGAGGGAGACGAACACGTCGTGGTCGCGGGTCATCACGATCTTGTAGCGGCCGCTTTCCTCGAGCTTTTTCTTCAGCCGCTGGGCGAAGGAGAGCACGAGGTCCTTCTCGACCACATTGCCGGAGCCCGCCGCGCCCGGATCGATGCCGCCATGGCCGGCATCGATCATGATCACCGGCCTCGCATCCTTGGTCTCCTGGACCGTCGGCGCCGTCGAGGCTTCCTTCGTGGCGGCCGAGCTTTCCACAGCCGCCTTGCGGAAATCCTCGCGCTCGGTGCGGGAGAGCTCGATGGTCAGGATCGTGGCGGCGCCCGTCGCGTCGGGCGCCGTGGTCATGCCGGAGACGACGGCCGGATGCGTGAGCTCCATCACCACCCGGGAGCGGCCCGGCGCGAAAAGGCCGTAGCGATAGGAGGCGATCAGCCCTTCCTTGCTGCGTCCGGCCTCGGCCGGCAGGTGGAAGGCGACCTCCGGAAGGTCGATGATGACCCGGTCCGGGCGCTCCATGACGGAAACCTGCGCCGTCACCGCCTTCGACAGGGTCACCTTGAAGCGTGTCTTCCCGCCATCCGCCTCGACCGTTGCGGCCGCGGCGATGGTGGGCGTTCCGGGCTTTGTCCCCTCCGCCGCCCAGGCGCGTTCGCCCCCTGCGGCCACGACGATGGCCACGAGGCAGGCGCCGATGAGGCGTATGATGAAGGGGAAAGGCATCGCAGATCGCCGGGGGTTCGAGCGTCCTTCCTATACCCATAAACGGAGCTTGGTTAACGGAACCTCACGCCGCGGGCCAGTTTACTGAGACTCTGTTGCATTCATGGCACAGTGACACAAGATCTTGCCAAATGCCCCAATCGATCTGTAATGATCTTGATCCCGTCCGGTATGGCCGAATCTGACGGCGGATCCGAGGAGACGGTTGTGTTGACCGATCCTCACGGAACCCGTCACCCCGACAGGCCCGCGGACAGGACCATATGGCGACGCTTGTCGCCACTCGCCGATGGCCGGTTTCGCCGGCTCATCGATATCTACGAAAGGGCCGTCTTGAATGGTTGCGCACGCGAAGTCAGCTTTGACCTTCGTTTCTGCACCGTTCGAATCGCGCGTTTCTCTTCGCGCACGCCCTGACACCACCCTTTCCGGCCCTCGGCCGGCCCAATTCAACCCAGAATGCGCCCCTTTGCGGCGCATGACGGCGATCGACAGCACCCCGAACGCAATTTCAGCCCGTCGCCTTCGCTTGCGGCGTGCCAATCCGCCCACAATGCGGCCGCTGCCTCAGGTCCTGCCCTCGATCGCCATGTCGAGAGTTCAACATGGCAAACAAGATGCTCATCGATGCCTCACACCCGGAAGAAACCCGGGTCGTGGTGGTGCGTGGTCAGAAGGTCGAAGAATTCGACTTCGAATCCGCTAACCGGAAGCAGCTGCGCGGGAATATCTATCTCGCGAAGGTCACCCGGGTCGAACCGTCGCTCCAGGCGGCCTTCGTGGAATACGGCGGAAACCGCCACGGGTTCCTCGCCTTCAGCGAAATCCATCCCGATTACTATCAGATCCCGGTCGCCGACCGTCAGGCTCTGCTCGAGGCCGAGGCCGAAGCCCAGCGCGAGGAGGAGCAGGAAGAGGAGCGCCGCAGCCGCGGCCGCGGCCGCCGCCGTTCCTCGCAGCGCCGGACGGAGAGCGACGAGACCGTCGTCTCCACCGAGGCCGAAGCCGGCACGGAAGAGAATGCGGAAGCGGATCCCGAGAGCGAAACCTCCTATGCGTCCGAGAGCGCCGGCGAAGATCGCGACACGTCGGCATCGGACGCGGCGGAAGCCGTCGCCCTGGTGATGGCCGAGGACCCAGCTTCCGGCGAGACCGCCGAAGAGGCTGCCGTCGAGGCGGTCGAAGCCTCGGCCCACATCGAGACTGCACAGGATGCCGAGACCGCGCCGGGCGAAGAGGCAGTGGAAGCAACCGAGGACCGCACGCCCGAAGGCGACACGGAAGCCGACGAGGACGAGGGCGAAGAAGAGGACGAAGACGATCACGACGTGGAAGAGCACGAGATCGTCGAGCAGCTCGGCGGCGACGACGCGATCGAGGATCTTCCCCAGCGCCGGCGCACCCCGCGCAAGCAGTACAAGATTCAGGAAGTCATCAAGCGCCGCCAGATCCTGCTGGTCCAGGTCGTCAAGGAAGAGCGCGGCAACAAGGGCGCAGCTCTCACCACCTATCTGTCGCTCGCCGGGCGCTATTCGGTGCTCATGCCCAATACGGGCCGTGGCGGCGGCATCTCGCGCAAGATCACCAATGCGGCCGACCGCAAGCGCCTGAAGGAAATCGCCCAGGAGCTGGAGGTGCCCGAGGGAATGGGCATCATCCTGCGCACGGCCGGCGCCTCGCGCACCAAGCCCGAGATCAAGCGCGACTACGAATACCTGATGCGCCTCTGGGAGAGCGTGCGCGAGCTGACTCTCAGCTCCGCGGCTCCTGCTCTCGTCTACGAGGAAGGCTCCCTCATCAAGCGGGCCATCCGCGACCTCTACAACAAGGACATCGACGACGTGATGGTCGCCGGTGAGGACGGCTACCGCGAGGCCAAGGACTTCATGCGCATGCTCATGCCGAGCCATGCCAAGCTGGTCCAGCCCTACCGGGAGCCGCAGCCGCTCTTCGCGAAATACGGCATAGAGGCCCAGCTCGATGCCATGTTCTCGAACGTGGTCACCCTGAAATCCGGCGGCTATCTCGTCATCAACCCGACGGAAGCTCTCGTCTCCATCGACGTGAACTCGGGACGATCGACCCGCGAGCACAACATCGAGGACACGGCGCTTCGCACGAACCTCGAAGCGTCGGAGGAAATCGCCCGCCAGCTGCGCCTGCGCGATCTTGCCGGCCTCATCGTCATCGACTTCATCGACATGGAGGAGAAGCGGAACAACCGCTCCGTCGAGAAGAAGCTGAACGAGTGCCTGAAGAACGACCGCGCCCGCATCCAGGTCGGCCGCATCTCGCCCTTCGGCCTGCTGGAGATGTCGCGCCAGCGCATCCGTACCGGCGTGCTCGAATCCTCCTCGATCCCCTGCCCGCACTGCGCCGGCACCGGCTTCGTGCGCTCGACGCCGTCGGTGGCGCTGCAGGTTCTGCGCTCGATCGAGGAAACCCTCATCAAGAATGCCAGCTACAACCTCGTCGTCCGCACGCGGATGGAGGCGGCGTTCTACATCCTGAACCAGAAGCGCGTGCATCTGCGCGAATTGGAGAGCCGCTTCGGCGTCTCGATCTCCATCGTCGCCGACGAAAGCATGCACGGCACCACGACCTATGCCATCGAGCGCGGCGATCCCGCCCTCAAGCTGGAGCACAAGTCGGCCGCCACCGGCATCCAGATCGATGCCATCGCCCCCGTCGACGAGCCCGTCGAGGAGGATGAGGTCGAGATCGAGGCCGAGGCCGAAGAGGAAACCGCTGAGGAAGCTCAGGCTCGCGAAGAGCGTGGCGAGGAAGGCGAAGGCGGCGGACGTCGTCGTCGCCGCCGCCGCCGCCGCCGCGGTCGCGACCGCGACTCGTTCGCGGGCGGCGACCAGGCCGAGGATGGCGCCGAGGCCGGAGAGACCGAGGGCGAATCCGACGAGGAGGATGTCGAGGTCGAGGCCACCGGCGAGGAAGCAGCTCCCGTCGAGGCCGGCGAGTCGTCCGACGAGGACGCCCGTGGACGTCGCCGCCGCCGTGGACGCCGCGGCGGTCGTGGACGCGGTCGTGACGAGACGGTCGAGTTCGCCATGGAGGAAGGCTTCGTCGCTCCCGATCAGGCCGAGTCCGAGGCGGTGTCCGACGAGGCGGCTCCCGCTCAGGAGGCCGGCATCGCGGCCGCGGCCGAGGAGTCTCAGCCAACGGTCACCGTGGAAGATCCCATCGTCGCTCCCGCGCGTCCCGTGGCCGAAGCGCCGGTTCCGCCGCCCGCTCCCGTGGTTCCCGAGCCTGAGCCGGTCGCCGTCGTCCTGACCCCGCCCGACCCGGAACGCCCGAAGCGCGCCGGCTGGTGGTCCAAGGCCAAGTCGGTCCTGAGCGGATCGTAAGGTTCACAAGGAAATGCCCGGCTCCAAGCCGGGCATTTTTCGTTTAACGACCACTGCCACGCCGTCATGCCCGCACGTGTTGCGGGCAACTATGTCTTAGGAAACGCAGCCTCATCCTGAGGAGCCGCTGCAAGCGGCGTCTCGAAGGAGGATCCAGCGCGAACTGGAACCTCCTTCGAGACGGTCGCTCCGCGCCCTCCTCAGGATGAGGTCTCTGGATTGGAGATCGATAAAACGGGGATCACCGGCAAAGGCCGGTGATGACTTGGGAGGACTACCTCAACCAGCCCTTCAGCCGTGCCACCGTCTCGCGGCAATCGCTCTCCGAGCCGGCGAAGGACAGGCGCAGGTAATGCGAACCTTCGATGGGATCGAAGTCGAGCCCCGGCGTCGCAGCGATGCCTGCCTCCTCCAGCATGCGCTTCGAGAAGCCGATGGAATCGTTCGTGAAGCGGGCGATGTCGGCGTAGATGTAGAAGGCCCCGTCCACGGGGTGCATCTCCGAGATGCCGACCTTCGGCAGCTCCTCCAGTAGATAGGCGCGGTTCCTGGCGTATCCCGCCTTCACCGCCTCGAATTCTTCCGCCGCGTCGAAGGCCGCGAGCGCGGCGACCTGCGAGAGATAGGGCGGCGAGATGTAAAGGTTTTGCGCCAGCCGTTCGATGGGCCGCACGAGACGCTCCGGCACGACGATCCAGCCGATGCGCCAGCCGGTCATGCAGTAATATTTCGAGAACGAGTTGATCACGACCGCATCGTCGTCGGACGCCAAAGCCGTCGAGGCCGCCTCGCTGTAGGTCAGGCCATGATAGATCTCGTCCGAAACGAACCAGAGCCCCAGGCGGCGGCAGGTCTCGCCCAATTCCGCCAGCGCCTTGCGGCCGATCATGGTGCCGGATGGGTTGGCGGGGCTCATGGCAAGAATGCCGTGCAAGGGCTTCTCCGCATGAGCTTTTTCGATGGCCTCGGCCGTCATGATCCAGCCGTCGGCCTTGGTGAGCGGGATCGTCACCGGCTCGATGCCGAGCGCCTCCAGGATGTTGCGATAGGCCGGATAGCCCGGTGCCGTGATCGCCACCCGCTGCCCGTGATCGAACAGGCTCAGGAACGCCAGCACGAAGCCGGCCGAGGAGCCGGTGGTCACCACCACCCGCTCCGGAGCGATGCTCACGCCGTAGGTATCGCGATAGTGCCGGGCGATCCGCTCGCGCAGGGCCGAGATGCCGAGCGCCTCGGTATAGCCGATGCGGCCGAGATCGAGAGCGGCCTTCGCCGCCTCCCGGGCCGCGCGCGGCGCCGGCGCGGAAGGCTGGCCGACCTCCATGTGGATGACGGTATCGCCCCGCCGCTCCTTGGCCGCGGCCGCGCTCAGCACGTCCATGGCAAGAAAGGACGACACGCGCTCCATACGGCGCGCAATGAGGGGTGAGCGAAGATCGGCGGATGATTTGGTCATGAACAGGCTCGTATCCCGTTGCAGGTGCAGCCTCAAGACGGTTCTTCACGGTGTCATTCCCGGCCGGAGCGCAGCGGAGGGGAAGGGAATCCATAGCAGTGAGCGCGGAAGTGGATCCCCTGCCCGGTCCTGCGGATCGCCGGGGATGACACCGGGGCGTTTCATCGCGTGCAATACGAACCCGTGATTTGACGGCGCACCGCTCAAGCCGCTAACTCGCAAGAGTACGGACGAGTCTCAACTCTGCCTTGAACCATGGTTATGGCGCGGACTTGTCTTGAAGAATTCCTCAAAGGACCGGATATGCGCGTTTCGCTTCTCAAACTCGGCCAGGCCGTGGCTCTCATCGGCACGCTGGGCCTCGCTCCCGCCGCGATGGCGCAGAATGCGGCCTTCACGGACCAGCAGAAGCAGGCCATCGGCGAGATCGTGAAGGATTATCTCCTGAAGAACCCCGAGGTTCTCACCGAGGTGATCGGCGAGCTGGAGAAGCGCCAGGCCGAGGCGCAGCAGGTGGCGCAGGCCGGCGCCGTGAAGGAAACGAAGCAGTCGCTCCTGAACGCCTCCCATTCCTACGTGGTCGGCAACCCGTCAGGAGACGTCACCCTGGTGGAGTTCTTCGATTACAATTGCGGCTACTGCAAGAAGGCGCTCGCCGACGTCCAGACCCTGATGAAGAGCGACTCCAAGCTGCGCGTCGTGCTGAAGGACTTCCCCGTCCTGGGGCCCGACTCCGTCGAGGCGAGCCGTGTCGCACTCGCTGTCAAGAACCAGCTCCAGGGCCCAAAACTGTTCGACTACCACGTGAAGGTCATGGACAGCCGCGGCCGCGTCAACGGCGACCGCGCCATGTCGGTCGCCAAGGACATGGGCCTCGACATGGCCCGCCTGCAGAAGGACATGGAGAGCGCCGAGATCCGCGGTGCCCTTCAGGAGAACATGGCGCTCGGCGACAAGCTGAACCTGACGGGAACCCCTGCCTTCATCGTCGGCGAGACCGTCATCCCGGGCGCCGTCGGCCTCGACCCGCTGAAGCAGCTCGTGGATAACGTGCGCCAGTGCGGCAAGGCGAGTTGCGGGTAGTCCACCTTCCGCTGGCATTCCGGGGCCGCGCAGCGGAGCCCGGAATCCATAACCGCTGACACTGCAGGGTAGGCAATATCCACTTTGCAGCATTTTCTGAGACGTCGTGTTTATGGATTCCGGGCTCGACCTATGGTCGCCCCGGAATGACAGTGAAGCATGCCCCCGGGCCTCGACCACCCCTTCTGCCCTTGAGGAAACCCCGCCAAGCTTGGGAAAGCCTTGGTTTTCCCCTTCCCCCCTGCCCGCCTTTTGGCTAAGAGGGCGTTTCTGCTCCGCGAGACGGGGCTCCAGGGAACGCTCCTTTCGCGATGACCACTGTCTTCGTCCTCAACGGACCCAACCTCAACCAGCTTGGCCGCAGAGAGCCTCAGGTCTATGGCAGCACCACGCTGCAGGACATCGAGAAGCTCGTGCGCGACAAGGGCGAGGCCCTGGGGGCAGCGATCACCTTCCGCCAGTCGAACCATGAAGGACATCTGGTCGACTGGATCCAGGAAGCGGGAGCCCAGGGAGCCGGCATCGTCATCAACGCCGGAGCCTATACCCACACCTCGATCGCGCTGCGCGACGCCATCTCCGGCAGCGGCGCTCCGACGGTCGAGATTCACCTTTCGAACGTTCATGCTCGCGAGGGCTTTCGCCATCGCTCGCTCATAGCGCCCGTCTCCGTCGGCGTGATCTGTGGTTTCGGGCCCATGAGCTACCTGCTCGGCCTGGAAGCGGTTCACCGGGTGATGGCCGAGCGGGCCCGTCAGGCGAAACCCTCGCAGCACTAGATCCTCAGGAAATAGAGGTAGCCATGGCCAAGGAAAACCCTTTCGATCCCGATCTCGTCCGTGAATTGGCGAATCTGATCGCCGACACGGGTCTCAGCGAGATCGAAGTGGAGAAGGGCGACCTTCGCATCCGCGTGGCGCGCACGATCACCGCCGCCGTCACCGTGGCGGCTCCGGCCGCTCTCGCGCCCGCCCCGGTCGTCGCCCCGCCTCCGGCTTCGGCCGAGCCTGCGAAGCCGGGCGCGCCTCATCCGGGCGCCGTTCTCTCGCCGATGGTCGGCACCGCCTACCGCAAGCCCTCCCCGGACGCGAGAGACTTCGTCGAAGTCGGCTCCAAGGTCCAGGCCGGCGAGAAGGTTCTGCTCGTCGAGGCCATGAAGACCTTCAACGAGATCGTGGCGCCCCGCGCCGGCACGGTAACCGCCATCTATGTCGAAGACGGAACTCCTGTTGAATACGGCGAACCCCTCCTCGTCATCGAGTAAGGCGCGACATGTTCGATAAGATCCTCATTGCCAACCGAGGCGAGATCGCCCTGCGAATCCTGCGCGCGGCGAAGGAGCTCGGCATCGCCACCGTGGCGGTCCATTCCACCGCCGATGCGGATGCCATGCATGTGCGCCTCGCCGACGAGAGCGTGTGCATCGGCCCTCCGGCCGCCCGCGACAGCTATCTCAACATCCCGGCCCTGATCGCCGCCTGCGAGATCACTGGCGCGGATGCAATCCATCCCGGCTACGGCTTCTTGTCCGAGAACGCGCGCTTCGCGGAGGTGCTCGAGCATCACCGCATCGCCTTCATCGGCCCGAAGGCGGAGCATATCCGCATCATGGGCGACAAGATCGAAGCCAAGCGCACGGCCAAGCGCCTCGGCATCCCCTGCGTGCCCGGCTCCGAGGGCGGCATTTCCGACGAGGCCGAGGCCAGGAAGGTCGCCAGGGACATCGGCTATCCGGTCATCATCAAGGCGGCTGCCGGCGGCGGCGGACGCGGCATGAAGGTGGCGCGCAACGAGGACGATCTCCTCCACGCGCTCCAGACCGCCAAGACCGAGGCCAAGGCTGCTTTCGGCGACGACGCGGTCTATATCGAGAAATATCTCGAGAAGCCGCGCCACATCGAGATCCAGGTGCTCGGCGACGGCAAGGGCAACGCGATCCATCTCGGCGAGCGCGACTGCTCCCTGCAGCGCCGCCACCAGAAGGTCTGGGAGGAAGGGCCCTCGCCGGCTCTCAACCTCGAGATGCGGGAGCGCATCGGCGGCGTCGTGGCCAAGGCCATGCAGGACCTGCACTATGCCGGCGCCGGCACGATCGAGTTCCTCTACGAGGACGGCGAGTTCTACTTCATCGAGATGAACACGCGTATTCAGGTGGAGCATCCGGTGACCGAGATGATCACCGGCATCGATCTGGTCAACGAGCAGATCCGCATCGCAGCCGGCGCGCCACTCTCTTTCAAGCAGAGCGACGTCAAGATCGAAGGCCATGCCATCGAGTGCCGCGTGAATGCCGAGCATCCCTCGACCTTCCGCCCCTCGCCCGGCCTGATCAGCTACTTCCACCCGCCCGGCGGCCTCGGCGTACGCGTCGATTCGGCGGCCTACCAGGGCTACCGCATCCCGCCGCATTACGACTCGCTCGTGGGCAAGCTCATCGTCCATGGCCGCACCCGCAACGAGTGCCTCATGCGCCTGCGTCGGGCCCTGGACGAGTTCGTCGTCGACGGCATCGACACCACGCTGCCGCTCTTCCGCACCCTGGTGCGCAACCCGGACATCCAGAACGGCCAGTACGACATCCACTGGCTCGAGAACTTCCTGAAGACCGGGGGCCTCGGCGAGGACCAGGCGTCGTAGCCTTGTTATAAAATATCAGGCCCTCTATTGTCGCGCGAGTGCAAGAGAGGGCCTCGCAATCGAAGGCGAGGCCATGGAAAGACCATGCCTCGCTTTCTTCATGTCGGCTGCGGCCCGAAGCGCAAGAACCGGACCGTCAAAGCCTTCGCAGCGCCGGAATGGGAAGAGGTGTCCCTCGACATCGACGAGAGCGTCAAACCCGACATCGTCGACAAGCTGCCGGACCTGTCCCGCGTGAAGTCGAGCAGCTTCGATGCGGTGTACTCGGCGCACAACATCGAGCATCTCTATCCGCATGAAGTGCCGGTCGCCCTGAAGGCGATGCGTCGGGTTCTCAGGAGCGACGGGTTCGTCATCCTGACCTGCCCGGACCTCCAGATGGTGGGCGAGAGACTGGCTGCGGGCGATATCGAGAAGCCGCTCTACACAAGCAGCAGCGGCCCCATCTCGCCGCTCGACATGCTCTATGGCTTCCGGCCGGCTATGAAGGACGGGAACCTCTACATGGCCCACCATACCGGCTTCACGCTGAAATCCCTCGGCGATGCCTGCGTGAAGGCCGGCTTTGCCAAGTTCTTCGGGTTCCGCCGCCCGCACCGGCACGACCTCTGGGGGATTGCAACGAAACGTGCGATGACGGATGACGAGATTCAGGACCTCGGCAAAATCTACCTGAAACCGATCTGACTTCACATCGCGGTTATCCTATCTTAGACGAGCAGCCGAACGATCGGATATGTTGGTGAATGACCCGGTCTCCCGACCACGCGATTGAAATCACGCCCGAGATTCTGCTGAAGGCCTATGCGGCCGGCATCTTCCCCATGGCTGAGGATGCGGACGATCCGTCCCTGTTCTGGGTCGAGCCGCGCGAGCGCGGGATCATTCCTCTCGATACCTTTCACATCTCCAAGCGCCTGGCCCGCACGGTGCGCTCGGACCTTTTCGAGATCCACGTCGACCGGGACTTCTATGGGGTGATCGCCGGCTGCGCCGCGCCGGGCCTCGACCGGGAGAAGACCTGGATCAGCCGGCGGATCCGCGAGCTTTACGGCGAGCTCTTCGATTCCGGCTTCTGCCACACGGTGGAGGTCTACCGCGACGAACGGCTCGTGGGCGGGCTCTACGGCGTGCGCCTCAACGGGGCGTTCTTCGGCGAGAGCATGTTCCACAAGGAGCGCGATGCATCGAAGATCGCCCTCGTCCATCTCGTGGCGCGCCTGCGGCGGGGCGGCTTCTCGCTTCTGGATACCCAGTTCGTCACCTCGCACCTGGCGCAGTTCGGCGCCGTCGAGGTTCCCCGGCGCACCTACAAGCAGATGCTGCGCCATGCGATGGAGCATGGGGCGAACTGGGATTCCTGGCCCAGGGGCAGCGTCGTCCGCGGCGAGGAAGCCCTCGCCGCCATCGGCGCCTGAACTCAGCGATCCGTGTTGATGATCGGAGCGGCGGGAGCCCGCTGGGGCTGACGCTGCGGCGCCGGCTGGCGCAGCGGCGCGGTCTCGACAGCCGGCGGGCGCGGCGCGGTGGTGCCCGTGGGCGCCATGATGTCTCCGGGCCGCCCGGTGGTCGCCGGGGCGGTCGGGCGGGCGGCGTCCTGCTGGATCGGCGGCGGCTCCTCCGGCATCTCCTTGGGCTCGGCGATCACCTCGGTGCCGCCTTTGCAGTCGACGAGCCAGATATCGTAGACCGGGTGCTCCAGGCCGTGCAGGCCGGGGCTCGCGGCGAAGAGCCAGCCCGAAAAGACCCGCTTGGCCTTTCCGTCGGGGCCGGGCTCGTCCACCTCGATGAAGGAGGTGGTGTTGGGCGTTTCCGTCGGCGGCTTGGTGAAGCAGACCCGCGTCGTCAGCTGCAGGGCGCCGAACTGCACCGTTTCGTCGACCCCGACCTCGAACGAGACGATCCGCCCGGTGATCTTGTCCAGGCCGGAAAAGACGGCGGTGGGATTCTTGATCCTGTCCGCGTGAGCCGCGCCGAAGCTGCCGAGTACCGATGCGAGCACAAGGGCAGCCCGCGTCCATCCGAATGTCATCATACCGTCCAAGTCGATCCTTCCGGCCGGGGGCCGGCGTGGAAGCTGTTGCGGCAACGCGATAACACGCGAACCAAGATGGAAAAAGGGCAAGCCGGAAAAGATGGCGCTTGGAACGGGATACGCTGTGGCCGACGGCGCAGCGCTCCCCCAAAAATGAGGGTCAGATGAATCCCGAACCGGGAGTCCATTTTCGGATCCCATGCTCTAGGCTGGCCGCCAACGTGTTCGGAGAGGAACGGGGCGCCTATGAACGAAAGCGAAAAGCTGGCCGATGAGGCTCGCCAACGGCTCGGCTTTCTGTCCCGGGCGGAAACGGCGGCGCTTGCCCAACGCGGAATCCTGCTGCCGGTCCCCGATTCCGTACTGATTTCGCCGGAGGTGCGGGTCGAGGAGGGTGCGATCCTGTGGCCTGGTGTCATCCTCCAGGCGCTCGAGGGCGGCGGCATCGTCATCGGCGGCGAGACGCAGCTTTTCCCCGGCACCCGGATCGTAGCCTCCGGCGCTGCGGTGAGAATCGGGGCGCGGGCCGAGATCGGCGAGGAAGGCGGCTTCACCATCGAGGCGGGCCTCGGCGAGACCATCGAGATCGGGGACGATGCGCGCCTTCTTGGCGGCGGATCGCTGAGCCGCCCGAACCGAATCGGCCGCGGTGCCCAGGTCCTGGGACCCATCCGCTGTCAGAACTGCACCCTCGGCGACGGCGGCAGCTACCGCGATCCGGACCCGGACGGGCGCGGCGGCGTGCTGAAGGGATCGGGAATCGCTCGCAACATCGATGTTCCGACCGGCTCCGTGATCCAGGCCTTCGGGCTGTTCTCGGAAGGGACGCTGCGGCCCCAATCCCATTTCCATCCCAAATCGGGCAGGTAACTCCTATGCAGCTGAAACTCACCGGCCCAGGCCTCAGGCTCGGCCTCGGACTGGTCTCCATCGGTCGTGTGTGGGGCGTTCGCCAAAGCGCGCCCCCCGATGCGTCTGAGGCGCAAAAGCTGCTCTCCAGAGCGGTGGAGCTCGGCATCACCATCTTCGATACGGCGCCGGCCTATGCGGAGAGCGAGGCGCGGCTCGGCCGTTTCCTTGCCGACCTCGAGCCGTCGCGCAGGCGGGCTCTCACCATCATGACGAAGATGGGGGAGCATTGGGATTTCGAGCGCGGCACCAGCTATGTCGATCACAGTCGCGATGCGCTGATTCGAAGCATCGACCGGAGCCTGGCGCTTCTCGGCTCCATCGAGGTCGTGCAGATCCATAAGGCGACGAGCGATATGGTCGCCCATCCCGATGTCGTCGCCGCGATGGTTTATGCGAGAAGCTGCGGCGTGACAGCCTTCGGTGCCAGCGTCAGCGATGTGGAAGCAGGACAGCGCGCACTGGACAGCGGATTGTACGACGCGCTGCAATTCCCTCTGAACCTGTCGAGTGCGGGCATGGCCCCGTTGCTGCCCGCCCTGCGGGCGAGCGGCCGCACGGCCATCGTCAATCGCCCCTTCGCCATGGGCGGTTTGGTTATCGAACAGCCCTTCGAGGCGGCCGCATCGGCCGCGTTCCGCCACATCGAGAATGCGCTGCCGAACGCCGTGATCCTCACCGGGACCGGAAAGGTCGCGCATCTTGAGCAGAATGTCGGGGCGTTTCACGAGCGGCAGGTTTTGTCGCCGCAGCAGCGGCGGTCCTGACCGAGTCGGAGGCTATGCCGGGCTCAAGGACGCCCAAGACCAAGCGGGCTCGACTTGAGCGGTTGCACTACGGTGTAGACAGCCTCGCAGCCTTCACCAGCGAAGCCGGTGAGACGCTCGTTTCTCCCCTGAACGGTGAATCCATCACCAGGATCAAAGCGGCAACCAACCCGATCGCCCCCATATGGAAGGCAATCAGCGTCATTCCGAAGGCGTCCAGTTTATGGCGCCCGTTCATGATCATTGCGCCGACGACGAAGACGGCCATCACCCACCAGAACACCGGAGGCACACTCTTTGTGGCCAACTCGAGACGGCTCTGGCGCAGATCTTCCAGCTTATCCAGGTAAGCTCGTAAGGAGTTGGCGGCTGCCGGATTGTCCGCCGCCACCTTGTTGACCTGCGCGACGAGCGACGCCAAGGCACGATCTGTTTCCTCCGCAAGTGAGGGATTATGCTGGGCGAGCATCTCCCACTCTGCGGAGACCGCCGACCTGACATAATCCTTGACGCGCTCATTCGCGATTGACGCCTCCTCGGTCCCCAAAGTCTGGAGGTCTCGAACAAGCCGCGCGATGACCGAAGCCTCCCGAAGCTCCGCGTCATCAGCCTTCCCGAGATTCGAGCGGACTTCCGTCAGCACCAGAGCAAGAACGAAAACGGAGAACGCCAGGAGGCTTCCATGGACCACATCGGCCAGTTTGCTGTGGCTCTCGAATGCCTCGTCGTGGGGTGAAAAGAGAAGCCGCCGCGAGATGAGGGCGAGAACAAGGGCGAGAACGGCGGTGCAGACCACTCCCCCAACGAGAAGGGCCGCATCACTGCTATCAGCGATCAACTTGTATAGCCACTCCATGGTCTCCGCCGCCTCCACAACCAGTAGGGGATGGGGTGCACATCGCGCCCGGTATCGTCACCCGGATGGGTTGCACGTCATGCTCGCCGCCGAGGGATGCAACCTCAAGAACCCGGCATTCGTGCCAGCCATGTTGATGGTGGCCAACGGGCGAATCAAGCCGTCGTCGCGGTAATCGTTTCTGACCAGCTATAGCGGCGTGCGGTGAAAGCGGATCTTCATACCGCGACTATGTTCAGCCCCACACACCGTTCAAACGGTATAGGGCTGCCGAGTATGGACTCGTCTGAACATCCATTGCTCTAGCTGTTTGATCCCAGGGTTTGATGGTGCATTCTTATCGCCGGAATGGAGGGATGCGCTTCTCTATTCGGCCCCTCCAAGTCAAGCGCTTTTAAGGCATCGGCCATCCCACCTCCAGGCAGTCGTCTCTCGCAGGGCCTTGCTTCTCTCCGGGATCGGCACATTTGCCCTCCCACCATGGGATTCGTAGGATGAGGTGGCTCAATCTATGGGGCGTTCTGGCCGCGGCAGCGCGGCCGATACAAGCGCATCCACGAGCTCGCCTGATCCATCGTCCTGCGAAGGACGTCTTTCTTCCGCCTTCTGGCGGAATTCGAGTTATCTCATTGCCCGTTCCGGTATGGCATCTTAGACAGCTGCGGGTATGCTTTCCCTCGTCCAGCGGAATACGGTGCCATCGCTCCAGATGCGGTGCATGATCACGCCCAGACGCCGGGCCAGCGCAACAATGGCTTTTCGCCCACCACGCCGTTTGGCGATATTCATCGCCCATGCTTTCAACCACGACCACTTCACGTGAACATTCGTCAGCATGACTTGAGCGGCTTCGTACAACAGCGTTCGCATCATGCCATCCCCGCAGAGGGAGACGCGGCCGATCCGGTTGCTCTCACCCGACTGATGAAGCACCGGCGTTAACCCCAGGGAGGCACCCACGGCTTTGGAGTTCCGGAAGCGAGCCGGAACGTCGATAGTACTGGCATAGGCTAAAGCGACAACGGGACCGACCCCTGGAATGGTCATCAGGCGTCGACAAACACCGTCGTCGCGGACAATCGACAGCAGCTTTCGATGAAGACGCTCGAACTCCTCTCGAAGCTTTCGCCGGCTGGCCAGCAGCGGCTCTATGATCTCTGCCAGGTCAGGCAGACAGTCAAGGAGTTCGCGAATGCGGATGTCGAATTTGGCTGCGCCAACGATGCCGACTTTGAGGCCGAAGTTGCGCAGCAGGCCGCGAATATCATTCTCAAATGCAATCGCCTTCTCCTGCAGCAACTTGCGGGCGGTCAGGAGGGCGCGCCGCTTTTGGCTGGTCAGGGTTTTTACATGAACCGGTCGGAACAGATTCACCCGCATCATCTGCGCAATGCCACGTGCGTCGTTGCGGTCACTCTTGTTCACCTGTGCCTTGAGGAATGCCTTCGTATGGCGGGTCTCGATGCAGACGATAGGCAGACCGGCTTCTGCAAGCCCACTGAACAGCCATTGCGACAAAGGGCCAGCCTCAAGGCCGATCCGCTCGAGCCGCCAAGCAGGATCGTGGAGGACTTGCGCGAGATCGTCTGGGTGGCTCGGCACCTTTGTCTCGCGACAGATCCTACCCGTTTCATCCACAACGCACACCGACGTCTCTTTCACCGAGACGTCCAGTCCAGCATAGTGCTTCATGCTAGGCTTCCTTTCCTGATGCTTGTGCTTGATCCAACAGACCAGGTTTCATCATCGTCCCGCGGCGCGCGCCTTTCTAGCCCAAGCCATGGGATGGCAGGCCGAATACTCCATCTATGGGCCAGGTTCTCCATGGGAGCGCCACAACGCTCGATCCAGTCCGTCGAGCAATACAAAATAGTCAAGCGAGCCTGAGGGCCCTGGCCGAGCGCCATGGCATCAACCCGAAGACGGTCGCCAAATGGAAGAAGCGGGATACCACCGCAGATCGCCCGACGGGGCCGAGAGCACCGCATTCCACGGTGCTCTCGGTCCAGGAAGAGGCGATCGTCGTCGCCTTCCGCAAGCACACCCTGCTGCCGTTGGACGATTGCCTTTACGCCCTTCAGCCCACCATCCCGCACCTGACGCGCTCATCCCTGCATCGCTGTCTGCAGCGGCATGGTATCAGCCGCTTGCCAGAGGTGACCGGTGACAAGCCCGCCAAGAAGAAGTTCAAGAGCTACCCGATCGGCTACTTCCACATCGACATCGCCGAGGTGCACACGGAAGAAGGCCGGCTTTATCTGTTCGTGGCCATTGATCGCACGTCTAAATTCGCCTTTGCCCAACTGCATGAGAAAGCCACAAGGCGCGTGGCGGGTGACTTCCTGCGGGCGCTGATCGCGGCCGTGCCTTACAAGATCCACACGGTTCTCACCGACAACGGCACTCACTTCACCACACCCGGCAACACCAGTTCGGCTGCCCCTCTGATCAAAGAGGCGATGGCCCACGGCGAGATCTTCCGGGCCCATTCGTTCGAGCTCGCCTGTGCGCAGAACGACATCGAGCACCGCCTGACCAAACCACGCCATCCCTGGACGAACGGACAGGTTGAGCGCATGAACCGGACCCTCAAGGACGCGACCGTCAGGCGCTACTACTACGACACCCACGACCAGCTGCAGGGGCACCTGGGCGACTTCCTCGCCGCCTACAACTTCGCCCGAAGGCTCAAGACCCTGCGCGGCCTCACGCCCTACGAGTACATCTGCAAGATCTGGACAAGCGAGCCTCAACGCTTCAGGCTCGACCCGCTCCACCAAATGCCGGGACTAAACATCTAGGTTCCGATTTTGCGCCCAATCCCTACTCCCCGCCGCAAGGACGAGGGGATAAGCGACGGAGAGTCTTATCAGCCAGAGGATCTGTTGAGTCCCGGCCTCAATCCTGCTCGAGCGGGTTCGGCGCAGGCTCCCTCATCGGATCCCCCTCCTCCACGCGCCGCTCGAAATGGGCCATGGAGCAGGCGTGGGAGCACAGGAGGCCCCGGTCGGACCAATAGGACGGGCCGTTCTCGATGCGGCCGTAATGGTAGCCGAAATCGGGATGTCCGTAGGGACGTCCGCATTCGATGCAGGCACGGGCTTGGGGTTTCTGCAGCATGGATGAAGGCCGGTCTTAAGCCTACTCTCCCGGCGTCCAGGGCACGTAGTCGCCGGTTGCGGACGGGCGCTGACCGGAGGCAAGCACCGAGCCCTGCGGGCGATAGGCCTGGGTCGTCCCGGTCAGGTTGGGCAGGAAGGGCTTTTCCCAGGCATGGGCCTTGTAGGTCTCTTCGCTGGGAGCGAGGTCGCCGTTGTGGCACAGCCAGGCGCGCCAGCCGGGCGGCACCTTCGAGGCGTCGGCATAGCCGTTGTAGACGACCCAGCGGCGCTCGGCGCCCACATTCGAGTCGATCGGAATGGGTTGGGTGTAGCGGTAGTATTTGTTGCCGAACTCGTCCTCGCCCACGAACTGCCCCTTGCGCCAGGTGAAGTAGCGCGTGCCGAGGGTCTGTCCGTTCCACCAGGTGAAGAACTGGGTCCAAAACTGTTTCATGCTGCCGCCGCCGGAGGGGTTCGTGAAGTTGCGCGGAATATGGCGGCAAGGGGGAGCGAAGTCCAGCCTTGCGAGTCGCCAAAAGCCCGCAACTGATTCTCGGATTCGGCCCTTCCGGAAGGCGGGCGGAGGAATTTCCCGCATTCGGGCCATTTTGGGGCCCGAAACGGCCCCTCGGGAGGCTTCCACAGGAAGCATGTGAATTGATGCGCCGGCACAACATATCGGGCCTTCGCGCGGCGACCCGGAGCCGGCGAAATTCGGGCGCCGTCAAAGTGCGGAACGGATTCTCAAAGGAGTCTCTGTTACTTAGCCAGTTTTCCACATTCTTAACAATCTTCCACTATATATAGTTGGAACAGAGAGCCACGACACTAGTTCTTGACGTAAGGCTCGCAACACGACTAGCTTGCCGGGGTACCGATCAGAGACCGGCAACCGACCCGAAAGGGACGGTTGGAACCTCCCCAGAGTAAGCGTCAGAGCTCCGTGGCAACGAGATTGCCGCGCGACCTGTGGCGTCTGCAGGAGGCCGTAACTCGGCGGTTACGTGTGGCGATCCGAAAGAACGGGTCGTTGGGGCGTCGAACAATAATTTGGGCTGATGAGCTGCGGGGCAAATCGCGGCCACGGAGACGTTTGTCTCCGATACTTAGGAATGTGACAATGCGGATCGAGCGGCGTTATACCAAAACCGGACAATCGCCTTATTCCTCCCTCGCCTTCCGGCTCGCCACGAGCGAGATCCGCAATCCGGATGGCTCGGTCGTCTTCAAGCTCGAGAACATCGAGGTGCCGGAGACCTGGAGCCAGGTGGCCTCCGACGTGCTGGCCCAGAAGTATTTCCGCAAGGCCGGCGTCCCGGCCCGCCTGAAGAAGGTCGAGGAAAACGACGTCCCCTCCTGGCTGTGGCGCTCCGTGCCCGACGAGGCGGCGCTCGCATCCCTCCCCGAGGACCAGCGCCTCGGCTCCGAGATCTCCTCCAAGCAGGTCTTCGACCGCTTGGCCGGCTGCTGGACCTATTGGGGCTGGAAGGGCGGCTACTTCTCCTCCGAGGAGGATGCCCAGGCCTTTTATGACGAGCTGCGCTTCATGCTCGCCAACCAGATGGTCGCGCCGAACTCGCCGCAATGGTTCAACACCGGCCTGCACTGGGCCTACGGCATCGACGGCCCCGGCCAGGGCCACTATTACGTGGATTACAAGACCGGCAAGCTGACCAAGTCCAAGTCGTCCTACGAACACCCGCAGCCGCATGCCTGCTTCATCCAGGGCGTCGAGGACGACCTGGTGAACGACGGCGGCATCATGGACCTGTGGGTGCGCGAGGCGCGCCTGTTCAAGTACGGCTCCGGCACCGGCTCCAACTTCTCCAAGCTGCGCGGCGAGGGCGAGAAGCTCTCCGGCGGCGGGCGCTCGTCGGGCCTCATGAGCTTCCTCAAGATCGGCGACCGGGCCGCCGGCGCGATCAAGTCGGGCGGCACCACGCGCCGCGCGGCGAAGATGGTCGTGGTCGACGTCGATCACCCGGATATCGAGAGCTATATCGACTGGAAGGTGAAGGAAGAGCAGAAGGTCGCGGCGCTCGTCACCGGCTCCAAGCTCGCCGCCAAGCACCTCAAGGCCATCATGAAGGCCTGCGTGAATTGCGAGGCCGAGGGCGATGCCTGCTTCGATCCGGAGAAGAACCCGGCTCTGAAGAAAGAGATCAGACAAGCCCGCCGGGTCATGATCCCGGACAATTCCATCAAGCGCGTCATCCAGTTCGCCAAGCAAGGCTACACCGAGATCGACTTCCCCGTTTACGACACGGATTGGGACTCGGAAGCCTACCTCACGGTCTCAGGCCAGAACTCCAACAACTCCGTCTCGCTCACCGACGACTTCCTCCGGGCCGTCGAGAGCGATGCCGATTGGCACCTCACCGCCCGCAAGGACGGCAAGGTCGTGAAGACCCTCAAGGCCCGCGACCTGTGGGAGCAGATCGGCCATGCCGCCTGGGCCTCGGCGGATCCGGGCCTGCACTTCAACACCACCATGAACGACTGGCACACCAGCCCCGCCGGCGGACGCATCCGGGCGTCGAACCCCTGCTCGGAATACATGTTCCTGGACGACACGGCGTGCAATCTGGCATCGGCCAACCTGCTGCAGTTCTTCGACCGGCAGAACCACAAGTTCGACGCCGAGTCCTTCGAGCATGCCTGCCGCCTGTGGACGGTGGTGCTCGAAATCTCGGTGATGATGGCGCAGTTCCCATCGAAGGAGATCGCGCAGCTTTCCTACGAGTACCGCACGCTGGGCCTCGGCTTCGCGAACATCGGCGGCCTGCTCATGACCATGGGCCTGCCCTACGATTCCGACGCCGGCCGTGCCCTCGGCGGCGCGCTCACCGCGATCATGACCGGCGTGTCCTATGCCACCTCCGCCGAGATGGCGGGCGAGCTCGGGCCCTTCCCGAACTACAAGGCCAACGCCAAGCACATGCTGCGCGTGATCCGCAACCATCGCCGCGCGGCGCATGGCCTGTCGGATGGCTATGAGGGCCTCGCCGTCAACCCGGTGCCGCTCGATCACGCCTCCTGCCCCGATCAGGATCTCGTCGTCCATGCCAAGTCCGTCTGGGACCGCGCCCTGGAACTCGGCGAAAAGAACGGCTACCGCAACGCGCAATCCACCGTCATCGCGCCCACCGGCACGATCGGCCTCGTGATGGATTGCGACACCACCGGCATCGAGCCCGACTTCGCGCTCGTGAAATTCAAGAAGCTCGCCGGCGGCGGCTACTTCAAGATCATCAACCGGGCCGTGCCCGATGCGCTGCGCGCGCTCGGCTACCGCGAATCCGAAATCGCCGAGATCGAGGCCTACGCGGTCGGCCACGGCTCCATGAAGCAGGCTCCCGCCGTCAACCCCGGCTCGCTTCGCTCCAAGGGTTTCTCGGACGAGAAGATCGACGCGGTGGAGAAGGGCCTGAAATCGGCCTTCGACATCAAGTTCGTCTTCAACCGCTGGACTCTCGGCGAGGATTTTCTGACCGGCACGCTCAAAGTCCCGGCGGAAAAACTCAACGATCCGTCCTTCGACCTGCTCACCTTCCTCGGCTACTCGAAGGCCGACATCGAGGCCGCGAACATCCACATCTGCGGAGCGATGACTCTTGAGGGAGCACCCTTCCTCAAGACCGAGCATTACGCGGTGTTCGATTGCGCCAACCCGTGCGGCAAGATCGGCAAGCGCTATCTCTCGGTCGAGAGCCACATCCGCATGATGGCGGCCTCGCAGCCCTTCATCTCGGGTGCGATCTCCAAGACCATCAACATGCCCAACGACGCCACCGTCGAGGATTGCAAGAACGCCTACATGCTGTCCTGGAAGCTGGCGCTCAAGGCGAACGCCCTCTACCGCGACGGCTCCAAGCTCTCGCAGCCGCTGAACTCCGCCCTCATCGCCGATGAGGACGAGGATGCGGAGGATGCCGCCGAGACCCTGGCCGCCCTCCCCGCCGCGGCAAAAGCGGCCCACGTGTCGGAGAAGATCGTCGAAAAGATCGTCGAGCGCGTGGTCGCCATGCGCGACCGCGAAAAGATGCCCGACCGCCGCAAGGGCTACACCCAGAAGGCCGTCGTCGGCGGCCACAAGGTGTACCTGCGCACCGGCGAATACGACGACGGACGCCTCGGCGAGATCTTCATCGACATGCACAAGGAAGGCGCCGCCTTCCGTGCGATGATGAACAACTTCGCCATCGCCATCTCGCTCGGCCTGCAATACGGCGTGCCGCTCGAGGAATACGTGGAGGCCTTCACCTTCACGCGCTTCGAGCCGGCGGGCTTCGTCCAGGGCAACGAGCGCATCAAGAGCGCGACCTCGATCCTCGACTACGTGTTCCGCGAGCTCGCGGTCTCGTATCTCTCCCGCAACGACCTCGCCCATGTCGATCCGTCGGAAGCAGGCCCCACCACCATCGGCTCGGGCGAAGCCCAGTCGAAGGCGCCGGAGCCGGCGCCTGCCACGGCCATCGTCTCCCGCGGCTTCGTGCGCGGCAATTCCGACCGCCTCATGCTGATCCCCGGCGGTGGTGGCAGCGCCACTGGCATTGGTCAGCGCTCACCCGGTCTGACGGTCGGCGCGAACGCGCTCAAGGGCGAGCTCGCCCCGGCCGCCGCAGCCGTCGAGGAGACGGTGGGCGAAGCCGAGATGTCCAAGCTCGCCTTCGCCGCCCCGGCCCCGTCCATGGCCGACAAGCGCGCCGAGGCCAAGATGAAAGGCTATGTCGGCGAATCCTGCCCCGAATGCGCCAACTTCACGCTGGTGCGAAACGGGACGTGCTTGAAGTGCGATACGTGCGGTGGGACAACCGGGTGCTCTTGATTATTCCGAGTGTTTGTCTGTTGTGACGTGACCCAAAGTTTGTCCGCTGCGAGCGACAGTGCGTCCGCAAATCGACGCATAGTTCGCCCGCAGCGGGTGAACGCCGGAACACCCTTGCAATAGGCTGTCCGGGTTCCGTCCGAGCCTCTCAACAATTCTTCTGGGCGGCGTTCGTGCCTACGATGCCGCCCCCTCCCCAAGCTATGAACCACCAGGGCTGATGGGCGCTCTTGGCGCGCGTCAACTGGTTACTCGAACAAACGATGAACAGCCTGGCCGTTAGGACGAGGTCCCGGCCGGGCTTGAAGGATTCGGCAAATGACAGTGACTTTGACCTTCCACCCGCTCAACAACGCTGACTCGACGCGCATCGACCTGAAGGATGGCCGCAAGCTTCTCGTCGATTACGCCGACATGCGTAACCCGAACGACGCCGCGGATCCCTGTATCGATCTTCCCACCGCCCTTCGGAACGACCTCCGGGCCAAAGCGCGCGACTACTTCGACGTCGTCCTCTTCACCCATCTGGACGCGGACCACACGATGGGCGCCGGCGACTTCTTTCATTTCGAGCGGTGGACCAGCTACCAGGGTAACGGCCGCATCAAGATGAAAGAGCTCTGGGTTCCGGCGGCTGCCCTCACTGAGGAAGGATGCGAAGGCGATGCCAAAATCATCCGGCAGGAGGCTCGTCATCGCTTCATCCAGGGCAAGGGCATCCGTGTGTTTTCCCGACCAGGGCGCCTGCGCAAATTCTGTGAGGACAATGGTATCCGCCTCGAAGGTCGTCTCCATCTGATCACGGACGCCGGCAAGCTAGTGCCTGGCTTTGACGACCTCAACGCCGCTGGGGGTGTTGAGATCTTCATTCACAACCCTCTGGCATGGCGTCTCAATGACCGTGAAGTCGAGGAGAGGAACGAGGATGCCGTCGTCTTTCAGGCCGTATTCCGCGAGGGCATGACCGACACCAAAGTCCTGTTCGCCTCCGACGTCAATGCGGACACACTGAGCCACATCGTGCAGACCTCAAAGCGGCATAAGAACGAGGATCGTCTCCGCTGGCATGTTTTCAAGATCCCGCATCACTGCAGCTACAAGTCGTTGAACTGCAACGACAAGGGCGTCGATAAGACCACCCCTATTGAGGATGTGCGCTGGCTGTGTGAGGAGCAGGCGGAGCCCCGCGGGATCATGGTTTCCACGAGCGAGATCAATCCCGGAAAGGGTTCTGAGCGCGACAAGAACGTCCGTCCCCCACACCGACAGGCCGCTGCCTATTACGAAGACGTCGCGGCCGAGGTGGACGGCCAGTTCGAGGTCACGATGCATCACTCCCCGCGTCGTAATCCGAAGCCCTGCCAGGTGTCCATTACGACCGCTGGCGCGTCGTTTGTCGCCACCGCGGCGCTCCCGTCTGACTACGTAGCGGCCACTCCGATGAGGGCTGGTTGATGGCACCTCAATCTCTCGACGACGTTTTCGGCCCCCCTCTCGAAATCGATGCGCTGTCGCATCCCCGCGCGATTGCGGTCGCGCGGCTGCTCCGTGATGGTGACACACAGGGGTATCGTCTGATCGAGGCTCGGCGCGCTCTTGGGGGCGCTGAGGCTCTCATTGTCAGGGTGCATGTCGACCGGCCGCAGCAGTTCGTTCATCCCCTCAAGGCTGTCGAGCCTTTGGCGCTTCGCTTCGAGGCCCAGGACCTGCCTGGCGTGTTCTCGATCCGCGAGGATTTTCCGCCTGCGCCCCACTCGTGCACTGGCTCGCCGTCCGATCCACTGTACCTCTGCATTGATGACCGACCCTGGAGCGAAGCTCGGCTGAGTTGGACGCCAAGCGACTTCCTGGTTCGGATCCAGAATTGGCTCGCCATGACCGCGCGGGGCCAATTGCATGGACAGGATCGCGCTCCGTATCCGCTTTTTGCCAGTCTCGGCCCCATTGTTGTGCTTCCGCGCAGTGTGTTGGCGCGCGTCTCGGAGGAGCCGGTCGGGCTCTCCCTCTACCGGGTTGAAGCGGAGGCGCAGCGTGAGGTTCTCCTCGCGACCACAGGCCCAGTGCCGAAGGGCTTCAACCGGGTTCCCATGATGGTGCTTGGATTGGGTGTTCCCCCGCAGCATCAAGGGCAGATCAGGTTTCCACCCCGGACCTTGGGCGAGCTCGTCGACCTGCTCTCTCCGCTTGGGGTGGACCTCATCTCTGAACTCCGGAAACGGATCTGGGCCGAGATGGGGCAGGCACGGGATAGCGCTCCCATCAGCGATAGGCCTCTGAGTGCCAGGCTCGGCGTGATCGTCGCGTTCCCAATGCAGGACGAGGCGGGATCGACAACGGCTGGCACAGACCTCCGGGGCTTCTTCTCGCGCTCTACCGTCGCGGAAATCGGCGAAAGCATCGGCTGCTTGGAAAAATCACCTGACGGCGTTTATGGGCGGCTTCTCTTCTCCAGCTCGACCGGCCCGCTGGACCATGATCTGATCCCGGGCGAGCTGCACATCGGCTACGACCGCGAATTGGCGACCATCGTCTCAGGTCGAGAGAGCATTGACCAACGCGCCGTGGTGATGGTTGGCGCGGGCGCCGTCGGCTCGCACGTTGCCAGCTTCCTCGCGCGAGAGGGGATGTTCTCCTGGACCGTGATCGACGACGATCACTTCCTCCCCCACAACGCCGTGCGCCACGTCCTTTACCCAGAGGCCGTCGGAATTTCGAAGGCTCGGGCTCTTGCATCGACCCTCGACGAGATCCTCGCCGTCACCGACACCCGTTACGTCGTAGCTAACGCGCTGGGCAACGGGCCGAGGCATGAGGAGGTTCAAGCGGCGCTCGCCTCCTCCGAACTGATCTTCGATGCTTCCGCATCAATAACTGTCAGCCGGCATCTCTCTGCAGGCGCTCCATCTGCCGTTCGCCGCATGTCGTTCTTTTTCAACCCGGATGGGACCGACGCCGTCCTCCTTGTGGAGCCCGCTGATCGCCAATCCACCCTGCGCGACTTGGAAGCCCAGCACTATGGAATGGTCGTGCAGGATCCGCACCTCATCAGTCACTTGCGGATGACGGAGGAGCGCATCGCCTATTCCGGAGCGTGCCGACAAGCCACGAACCGGATGCCCGAGACGCGTGTCGCAGCGCTCTCGGCAGCAATCGCCATGGGGGTCAAGGAAGCCCTCGACGGCGACGATGGGGCCGTCACAGTCTGGCGCCTTGCGGACGGCGGGATGCATTGCATCCGAGCTCACGCCGTCAAGTGGCATCGGTTCGATGTGGGAGGTTGGAGCCTGTCGCTTTCCTATGACCTGAAGGCCGTGCTCGAAAGCCGTCGGCAGCAAGCGCTCCCGGCCGAAACCGGGGGCGTCCTGCTTGGTGTCGTCGACATGGAGGCCCGCACGATCCACGTGTGCTCGGCACTGGACGCCCCCGAGGACAGCAAGGGAGACCCGGCCGCATTCGAGCGCGGCATCGCCGGCCTTCGCGAGAAGATCGGCCACGCCTCTGCGGAAACCGGAGGTCAGCTCACTTATGTGGGCGAGTGGCACTCCCACCCCGCAGGTCACCCCACAACCCCAAGCCTGACGGACCTCTCCCAACTTGGTGAACTGGCCCGCGTTCTCGACATGAACGGGCTGCCCGGCGTCATGGCCATCGTCGGAGACGACGGTATCCGGATCCATACGGCCGGCCTGCTCGGTGGCGACGAGCCCTTGGTCATCATCAATGCCACCGGAGCAGTGCAATGAACCTTCCGATCCCTAACCCGCGTCCGAAGTTGGGTTTGGCCCTCTCAGGTGGCGGTATCAGAGCTGCGGTGTTTCATCTGGGGGTCCTCCGTCGATTGGCGGAGGAAAACCTGCTGGAAAGCGTTTCTCATCTCTCGACTGTCTCAGGCGGGAGCCTCGTGACGGCGGCTATCTTCGCGCACTCCGAGTGGGTGTGGCCAGCGTCTGTGGCCTATCGCTCTGAAGTCTATCCAAAACTCCGAGACCTCCTGACCTCTCGGGACCTATTCAGCTTTGCGGCCGTTGGCTGGCTCGGCGCGGTCCGACACAGTCACCGCGTCGCCTTCAATCGCGCCGATCTGCTTGCAAGGCTCCTCGAAAGCAGTTGGGGGATCACTGCGATGCTTTCGGACCTTCCGGTCCACCCGATCTGGGCGATTAACACGACCTGCATCGAGACAGGCAAAAATTGGAGGTTCTCCCAGCGAGAGATGGGTGACTGGACCTTTGGGAGGCACTACAACCCTTCCTACAAGGTCGCCGCGGCTGCTGCGGCTTCGGCAGCCGTGCCCTACGCCATTGGCGCTCTTGCGTTCGATCTCCCATCGGAGGGCTGGCACCGGACTGATCCGGCCACGAGGACCCCACTCGCGAAAACAACTCCTGCAATGCCGCGGGTACGCTTGTGGGACGGAGGGGCTTACGAGAACCTGGGGCTGGAGTTCCTCTATAAGCCGGGCGCACAACTGAAGGAGTGCGACCTGTTGATCTGCAGCGATGCGTCGGGGCCCCTACGTCCGCCGGTTGGATTGCTGCAAAGACTTCGCCCAGAAGGGCTCTCGTCCCCCAGGCTGTTTAATATTGCCAGCGATCAAATCCGCGCGCTGCGGTCTCGGATGCTGGTCCGAGACTTCGAGGCCGGAACCATTCGAGGGGCGCTCATCAAAATGGGCAACTCGGTGCGCGATATCGACATCCAGGTCAAACGCGGCCGCGACGACTACGACCTTTACCTCTCGGACGAGGAAAGCCGGCTCGCGCTCACGCATCCCACCGATCTGAAGGCTCCCTCAAAGGATCTCTTCGACCGGATCGCCCGTCATGGCTTTGAGGCTGCCGATGCGACCCTTTCGGTCCGCCTTCCTACCGAGTTCCCCCAACCCTATGCCTGGTCAGCCTGATGAGAAGCATCACAACCCGTTTCCGTGCGTATCAGTTGGGATGCTCGGGTTCGTCGTTCTCCTTCTTCGCGGGGGGACATTTCACCGTTTTGGAGGCACGCCTGACAGCGCAGAGCCGACCATCTCTCGTCTATGAGATGCAACGTTGCGGGTTGGACGGTGCCGATACATTGCATATAACGAGCTGGGACACCGACCACTGCAACCATTGTGAGCTTGAGGATCTCCTCAACCTCATCCACCCAGCCAAGATCGAGTGTCCCGGCTACGAACCCTACTCGGAGTCCGCCAAGAAGTCCTTGAAGACCATTGAAAACTACCGCATCAGCCGGCGCTTCTCCAATCGCGGGACAGAGATCCGCGCTATCACCCCGGCGTACATCTCAAGCCTCTCAAAGGCCGAAGAACTCGCCTTCCGGGATACCTTCTACAATCCGAAATGGATCGACCTGAATTGTGCGAACAACAACTCGACGGTGAAGCATTTTCGGGGAGGAAGCTTCAACGTTCTGAGCCTGGGCGATGTTGAGGATCACCGGATCTCAGCCCGTCTCAGACGGGGGCGGATCCTGAAAGAACAAACCGATGTAATGATCTTGGCCCACCACGGGGCCGACAATGGGTTTACCAATAAAGATTTCATAGCCCGGCTTCGTCCGAAGCTGGCTATCTGTTCCGCTGACTATGCCAATCAATATGACCACCCGCGTCAAGAGATACGGGATCTTCTCTTTGATTACGGCGTCCGTCTGATGACTACAAAGACCGGGGACATTATTGTTAAATCCATTGGTGACCACACAGGACACTACCGAGCCATCAATCTCAAAGGAAACTCGAAGGAAATTTCCTCAAGCTGTGATTTTAGATCAAAGAAGGCACAGCTCCTTTCTTTTAACGAGGATACCATCCGACAGAGGATGATGCCGCGACCTCACTATCTGAATCTCCGGTAGAAGGAGCGCAGTACGAACGAGAAAGCCCAGGCTCCGGGGCGAACGGGCGGGGTGCTGCCGCACCTCCTGCCTCGCGCACTACGGGCCTGGGCTGATTGGGGTCCAGACGGGCGCCTGCATCGTCAGGCAAGCGCAGGAACAGGCCGCGCCGGAGTACATCTGTCCTGGCACGGCCTCATCGAGGCAGGTGGTGACGCCCGCCGCTTCGTAGTCCACATACGATGTCACTGGGGTAAACCTGATATGGGGATTGAAACACAATCCGCAAGAGGCGGCACCTGAAGGTCCGCAGCCCATATTACCCGGTCATGCGTGCATTCTCGGCGGGCGGAAGGCCGATGCCCACGGCCGAGGGTAGAAACTCGTGTGTCGCCGAACACTGGAGCTGGCCGTGGGATAATCTACCCTTACAAGCAGTGCTTTGCCCGGTGCTTCGCCAGGAAATACGGGTCGGGGTGAAGAGCTCGATCCTGCGGCAAGAGAATCTGTCTCTCCCGCTCACCGATCAGGCCGCGAAGCTCCGGCGGCACCTTGTTATGTGAAAGGATCAACGAATAGTCGGCTCGAATGCCGATCAGGCCCCGGTCGAACATCCAGTGGAAGGTTTGGCTTAGGGCAATGCCGTTCTGGACCATGTCCGGCCCACCGTCCTCCACCGCCCAGATGTGAGCGGCATGTACCTCGGGACGACCACCGCCGTTCCGGATCTCCAGCCCTGTGACGGCGCACCGATAACCATAGGCTTCCCGCACATTCAGGCGGAACATAGCGTCTCGCACCGAGCGATTGATGAGGTACTGCTCAACGCGTCGCTCGCGCTCGCCAGGAGCAAGGCGTAGGAGTTCTCCTGTCTCCGGATCCCGCAGGGCGTCGTCCAGATCATGCAGTGCCACCTTGGACTGGTCAAAGAGCTCGCCGAGACCTGCAATCACAATGTGGGCGAAATCCTGAGCCGGTAGGCCTCGAATTGAGTTCTGCAGCAGTCCCTTGGCGCTGGACGGGTGCTTAATCCGACTCTCCCAGTAAGTGCCATCGGGGCGCCGGAGTGGCACTGGGCGCTGGAACGGCAGGAATTGGTCAACGAGCGCGAAGTAGTGGTCTGAGAGTCCGGTCTCGTCGTCTGGGACAACCTTCAGCACCCGAGCTGTGGCAAAGTAAATATTGCGGCCACGGCCTTTGTCGGCACGCCGGGGCTCGTAATAGACAATCCGCTTGCCCACTGACATCCGGGCGGGTTTCAGGAGCTGCTCGGAGAAATGATACCGCTCCTCGATTCGATCCTTGTAAGATGTGCCCCGCGACGCATTGAAGGCTGCGTAGGGATAATCCGCCTCCACTTTCTCCCCCGATCTTTGCCCAAGGAGCCCGAACTCCGTTAGAGGGGCATCAACGGACGCCCTCTTTCAACAGATGGCATCTCTTGTATTTGAGTCGGCTGCCACAATAGCAGGGATCGTTGCGCCCTATCTTGCGCTTTCTCGCCCCACTAATGGATTTCAAGATGTCCTCTATTGGTTTTGGCGTCGCCATCTTCGCTGTGGCTGCATCCATTGCGGCATCATGCTGCCAGGGATAATTGAGCATCAGACCGAAGCGGACGGCTCCATCACCCGGTCGGATAACAAGTCCAGACCAAGTGCTTGCCTTGACGCTGTACTTGCGGCGTTCGCAATGGCGTTTGAGTTGTGGCCCTGCGGTCTCGTCAGGCATCGCATTGCAATGGACCGTAATCCCACTGCCTTCTTCTCCGTAGGTTATGGAGGCGTCGTGGTTCTTCCCATCTCTGGTGGCGTCAGTCACGATTTTGTCGATCAACCGGCTCAATGTATTCGCGCTATCGCCGCTGAGCTTAAGGAGTTCGAGGCCGATGCCGATTGCTCCAGGGTCGGAGCGATTTTCGATCTCCTCGATGAGGCGACCGATGGCTGTACCCTTTAGTTCCGTCATAATCCCAGGAGGGTCCTTTTCGCCGGGAATACCCTGACGCCGGGCCGCCATCGCTATGTCCAGATCAGCGGAAATGTCATCTTGCAACGCTATGAAGTCGTACTCACCGAGCCAAAGGTTTTGCTTGAGGTGGAAACCCAGAGCCACGATCTCATGGCTGAGACTGACATTGTTGGCGGCTTTCGCCCGCAATTCGAGATAGCTGAGAAGGCGAAGCGGTGTTTCCAGAAACTCGGTCACGACGTCGATAAAGAACACGTCGCATACGAGCGGCTGCTCGATGTGGTCGACCGGATGGAAGGAAAGGAATTGCTGGGCTTGGAAGCTCAAGGCCGGGTAATGGTCGGAGACGACGCAAACGGGATGGATCTTTCTCAGAACCCCGGCGAGCTTGACCTCGCCGCCTGAACGCTCAGCAAGGAACGAGGTTCCCGCGAGCAGATGCTGACTGCAAAGGACCGCCTGGTCGCATGCCTCTTGGACGGCAGCCTTGAAATCCTTCTTCAGTTGGAGATCATTACCTTTGCGGGCTTCCAGCGTCAGTTTCTTCGACTTGGCCTGGACGACAATGGCACGGTCACCAAACAACACCAACGCATCAATTTCACCAAGCTTCTTCTTGCGCGCGCTGGTCTCCCAGAGATCGACATTAAGTAAAACCTTGTCGGCACCGAACACGCGTTGCAGGCGCGCCGCGGTGAACTCTTCGGTGAAACCACCTCGATTCTCCGTTGCGATGCTCGCGTAAGTTTTGTCGCGGATCATCCAGTAGAATGGCGTGTCGTACAGGGCCTCTGCCAAGCTCACATAAAGAAACAGGATGCGGTTATTACCGTCGGCTTTAAGGATGGGGTACCCGTTGACGGCATTGAACTCATTGAACGATGTGAAGGTCGGGTTGCCATCTTCCGGGCATGTAAACGCATCGACAACGGCACTGACCGTTGCTTCCGGCAAGCCTGATTTTGCCGTGAGATCATTGATGGTAAATTGGAATCCCGGAAGGAAGATCCACGTTTCCGGCCAGATCTTGTTCATGCCCTGCAATGTCTTGGCTAGATTGTCGTTCAGGAAGTCCTCAAGCGCAGAAACAATTTTTCGTGCTTCATCTGGTGTAAAGCCTTTGTTTTCCCTGAACCACTCTTCGTCGCGAGCATACCTTTCGACGGACAGGTCGCGGTACTGAAAGCTATATGCAGACTCGGCACTGTAGAAGATCGACTCCCGTAGAACCTCTGCATTGGCAAATGGATTGAAATTCTCGGCACCACTGGGATCCGTAATCGCTTTCTGGAATTCAGCTTTGATGGGCTCTCCGAATGCCTCTTGTAGCTCCTTCAGGAGGGCTTCGGTGCGCTCGATATAATTTTCCAGCGTCTTCATACCGGGGACCGTCAGATCGCGCGGCGCGCGAACCATTAACCCGATGAGGGTTGTCATCTCGGTGCGAATAAGCCGCCCAGGTGAGAAGAGTTGCGCGTAATCATCGCCTTGGAGGGCTTCGCCATAGCCTACAACATGATCGCGGAAGCAGAGATAGGCTATTGCGTGCGCGTATCCCGGGCTGGCACATAGTTCAGCCAAGTCATTGAAGATCTCCTGTTCTGCACGCGCAGTCATAATTATCTCCACCTTTCCGATGCACGCATAGCTTCGCTTAACGTGTGGAGGAATTTAACGAGACTTGGATACTTGAGAGCGGGGCAGCAGCCGCGCCATCTCGCTGAAGTTCGGGATTCCCGACCAGGCGCCGTATGATCCGACCACATAGAGGTTCTGCTTCGCTCGCGTGACGGCCACGTTGAGGATGTTGGGTCCCGAGCCGGCCCATCTCCTCGCGCCATGCTGGCCCGCGTTCGGAGCGCCGAGCAGGAGGATCACCGTCTCGGCCTCGCGGCCTTGGAAGGTGTGGATCGTGCCGACGCGATCGCGTGCCCACTCGTCGGGCTGTGCCTGAAACGTCGAGAAGATGTCCCGCTCTCGTTCGAGCCGCCGGCGCATCTCCTGCTCGACGATCTTGAACGGGGTGATCACGAAGATGTCCGGCGACGTGATGCCGGCTGCGGCGACCGCTCTCAGCATCCGGACGACGATCTCGCCCTCGTCGGGACACCACTTGGTCTCCGCCGTCCCGTCGATGTCGAACCAGCAGGATTGGCCCAGCAGCCTGCCGACTGGCCCAGGATCCTTCGGTTTCGGGGCATGCACCATCTCGCCGGCATAGGCGATCTCGTTGGAGATCCTGAACATGGGATCCTGGCAGCGGCGATGCACCAGCAGCGGCACCCCGACAGTCCGCCTGCCCTGGTCCGAACTGAAAGACGCCTTCGTCTTGGAGGCCTTGTCCGCGAGCGTCTGGGCGGAGGCGATCGGCGCCGCCCATTCGGCCATGTCGACCTTGAAGAACGTGCATATCTCGGCGGTGAGGCGGTCGGGCAGCGAGACCACCGGCGGGATCTGGAGCGGATCTCCGACAACGATGGACCGCTTCGCCCGCATGATCGCCCCGATGGCAGCCTGCGGCAGCGCCTGACCGGCCTCGTCGATCAGAAGCCACCCCAGACTACCCGGCTTCAGGTCGCCGAGCATCCGGTCGACGGACGCGAACGTGGTCGACACGACCGGGATGACCATGAAGAGCGTAGACCACAGGTCGCCCAGCAGCGCCTTCTTCTCCTCCGGGAACGCACCTGCCGTGAAGGCGCTCATCAGGGCACCCAGGTTATGCTGCACCTTCTGGGCCGAGGCGTCGACGAACGCCTTCTGGACCTCCAGGGCAGCCATGAAGAGTTCCTCGCGCTTGCGCTGGAGGGCGTCAGGCAGCCACGGAGCCGTCAGGTGGATCTTCTCGTGATCGCCGCCGAAGAAGCCTTGGTCGATGAGCCTGTCCTCGATCTCCGCCCGGCCCATGTCGACCGTCTGCCAGAGCCTGGATACGAGATCCCTCTGGCTTGCTAGGTCCTTCGCCGAGGCCGAGACTCTGCTGGCCAAGGCGTCGGAGACGGCTCGGGCGTCGGCCTTCGCCCTCTCTGCTGCTGCTGCCCTTGCCTGGGTTCCCTTCGTGCGATCGGCAAGTTCCTTCGCCTCCCTCGACCACGCCTTCCAGCTGGCAGTGCCGAACAGGCGTGCGAAGAATCCAGGGCGCAACAGGGTATGGCTTGCCTGGGCGGTCTCCTGGCGCCTGACCTCATCGGCCAGCTTCGCGTGTTCGGAGGTGTGCGCATCGAGCACGCGTCTAGCATCCGCACCCTGCCGCTCAAGCGCTGCGTGCTGCTCCTCGAGCTTGGCAAGCCTGTCGCGCTCTCCGGGCAGACGTTGGCAGGTAGCCCGAAGCTCCTCCAGGCGCTTGAGCTGGGCCTCGATCTCCCGCTTCAGTGCCCTGAACCGGGATCTGGCCTTGCGCCAGCATGCAGCGGCCGCATCTCCGGATGCCGGCTGCTCCCGGACGACCACCTCGGGCGTGCGCCGTTCGATCACCCGGTCCGTGACGGGATCCTTGATCTCGCGGACGGCGGACTCTCCCTTGGCGGCCTTGAGATAGACGCGGAAGCCGAACTCCTCGTCCCACCAGAACTTCTGCTGGAAGGCGGCCCGGTTCTTCGCGTTCCCGAGCACGGCGGCGATCAGACCCCAGGTTTCGACGGCCTTGATGTCGGAATCCACATCGTCGTCATCGAGCCCGACGGAGTTCGCGAGGCGGTTGCTGATCGAGCGGAAGTAGGTGACCTCGGTTGGCCGGCCGAACTCCTTCTTCAGGGGCAGCTCGCGGCTGACGTTCTCAACGGCCTTGTTGTTGCTCGACGCAACCAGGATCTCATGCCCCTTGAGGCTGGGATCAAGCCGGTAGAGGTGGAGGAAGGCGTTGCCTCCGACTGATAACTTCTGTCCCGAGCTGGTGAAGGCTGAAGCCGGATCATCGAACCGCACCATGGCGGCGGCACGGTCGACGACGCAGCTTGCGACCAGGTCGCGCAGCAGCGTGGTCTTTCCGGTTCCCGGCGGGCCGTTGACGCCCATGATGCCACCGCCGCCTCCAAGCTCGGACCGAGCCAGGTTCACGGCAGCCTGCTGGAGCAGCACGAGCGGGTGACCACCCGGTGACGGCCAGCGCGACGGAGGCATCTGGGCCGGGGCGACCGCAGGCTCGATGAGCTTCAGGTCGGCGAGGACATCCTCGGTCTTGCCGGGATGCTCCATGCCGAGGTAGCGCCGCAGGCCCGGACCGGAGTTGCCGTTGCCTACGAGTTCGGACGCCCGGGCGAGGTCGGCCAGGAAGAAGGAGTTCAGGAGTGAGGCCTCCGGCGGCGTCTTGGACTTGTAGTAGTGATAGACCCGCAGGGCGAATGTCGGCTTCTCGACGAGGTGTGCGGGAAGCTGGAACTGGGCGACGAGCCAATCGTGCGCCCGCCGGACGGTGGCCAAGTCCAGCGGCAACGGCTTCCCGTCGGGATCCTTGCGCCGCACGATCTGGTCGACACGGTCGAGCAGGGTCCGTTCGACTCGCGGCCATGCACCGAGCCCCCCGAGATTGAGCTTCAGAGCATGCGGCAGGGCCCATACGAAGGAGGACACGGCGATGGCGTTGTCCTCAAGCACGAAGCCGTCCTTGTCCACCAGCACGGCTGCGATCGCCGCCTTCTCCCGCTCCCGTCGGCTGCGCTCCTCGTCGGTCCCGAAGGCCTTCATGAGCTCATCGGTCGCCCGGTCCATCGCGATCGCCCCGAGGATCACCTGATAGTAGAGCTTCTTGTTGGGACGTGAGCGCTCGCCCGTACCCCACGGCACCTGGCCGGTAGTCAGTTCGGCAACGCACCGGCGATCCCCCGCAGCCAGATCCTCCGGCTTTCGGTAGGTTTGGGGAGACAGGGCTTCCAGAGCCGTCCATGCAGCGAGCAGGGCCCGTGGTTCGTTAGCGCCCCTGGGACTCGGAAACGTGGGCAGCGGCCCCAGGTCCTCTGTCGGAGGAGTTGCCTGTTGCCTCGGCGTCTCACGTGGTTCTGCCGGCTTGTGCGAGCGCAGTTCGCCGGCGGGTGGTTCAGGTGCCGAACGACGTGGAAAGGGCAGCAGGATTGCGCTCGGCGACGGCTCCGGTGCCGCCCTCCGGGGCGTCGAGTGCGGCGATCCTGCGGCTACTTCGGCCTGGACCTCGGCGCTCCTGAGATGCAACAAAGCGTCATCGACCTCGACCGCCAGATCCCTGGCCTTAGGCACGTTGCGGTGCTCCAGCTCATCAACCAGTGCTTCCAGGACCGCACGATGTCCGCGGGAAGCCTCGAACAGCGCTTTGAGTTCAGTGATCTTCTTCTGGAAGTACGGTCGTTGCCCCGGCATACACTAACCACTCTTATTCAGCTCGTGTGAGAGCCGTTTCCTGAGATGTCAGCCGCGAAGCTCCGCGTGTCAATTCCGTTTTAGGTTTGGCCAGTCACTCGCCTGCAGATCGCCAGCGACTGATGCTGCCACGGATCTGGTCGTGAGCCCTTCGCCCTGTCCCCAGGCCGCATGTCTATTCCAGGCAGTGCACCGTGAAGTGCCCATCGGCCCGCGTCTGGAATTGGTCGACGAAGGCGGCCCTGACGACCGCGCCACCGCTCGCGACGAGGGCCGGCACCGCGTGGGCAGCAATTGTCTGCGGCTCGACCACCCCGAACCGGGATCCGATCCGAGGCAGCAGGCGCGCGTTTGCCGAGCCACCTTCCTGAATAACCTCGCAAGCAGGTGCTTGGGCATAGTCGTTGCGCCAACCACCCTAAGCTTAGCCTTGACTTGCGCGACCACGCCCCTAATATGTCGATCGTTGCCATGTTTGCATCCCTTTAGCGAGGGGGCACAGGCACTTCGTCTGAGCAGCACCAGGGATCGTGGACGACGATCTTAACCAGGGTGCCACCGCTGGTAGGGCCATGCCATCGTACCAGTGACGCTCGAACACCCCTAGCCCGAGGCCGAATGGCCGCGCGAGCCATTGAGGCGAGCAGGGTGACGCCAGCGGGGATTGGCATGGCGCAGACTGAGGCGCGTCGGAATCTCCGATGCTGCGAAACTCGGTCTCCTCCACAACGAGGCAGCCATGCTCAAAAACGCGCGCGCGTTCTATCGCGTCACTACCTGTGGAACTTGCTCCGAAGAGGCGCGCACGATCTCTTCGTACCAAAGCCCGCCTCTGGCGCAGGCTGGTCCAAACCTGTTGGTGAAGACCAATGCTGGCGAGCCGCTATCGGCTCTCCGAATGGAAGTCTGGTCTCAAGATAGTAGAGCTGTTTTCTCTCACACTTCATTGGCGACGCAGGTTGGAAGCCTGCCACAAGATCTCGTTGATACTCGGTCCCTTCTACTGTTGCGCTCGAGCACAGTTCCGCACTGTGCAAAACCAAACGAGTACCCGCACTCATATTCGCGATACTCTCTAGCCCGTCAGCGCTTGACCGGTAAAGTGGAAGAGCCCTATCCGGAACGATTTCAGTCCAGCCTTAAGCACCGCGCTCGACAAGCCGACGGTCTCCGGAAAACGATGCTCAGATGCATCACCGGCCGGAAAGCACCACTGCTCCTCTCAGATTCAAGAGAGGCTATGCCGATCAACAGTGATGCCGTGTTGTCCCATGGACCTTTAGCCAGACGACATCCGAGACATGCCTCGTACGGGACCGTGACAATACAATCAACATCTCAAGCGCTACAGGAAATGTTGCAATGGGCGAATTCAAAGAAGCGAGATTACCCGTTCGTAAGCTTCAAAACAGACGTACAGATAAATTATCACCAGCGGACATACAGATGACTGAAGTCAAAATAAACGATCGTCGCAAATTACATCGCTTGCGACAGATGGTTTCAAGACGCGTGACGGAAGCTCCCGTCCAACATGCCACTCTCGCGACGAACGCCAACCTGTTCGCACACAAGACACTGCAAATAACACTCCAATACATGGTTTCCGATGAAAGCACTGAGGAGTGTCGAACAATGCTCAACTGCATCAAATGCATTTCCTGAACTCATAAAACAAAAGAGCTGAACGCTGAGACTGCTCATCCATGGCTTCTATCTTTTCCCCTGATAAAAAACGGATGATCGACGCGGGATTTGGATCAATTGCACACGTTCCTGTGGTCTTTGATTCAACTTCAAACTACTGTCGAGAAGTCAACAGGTATCTGCGTGAGCGGGCGACCCTTGATTGGGTTCCTCAGGGCGCTAAGAAAGTCGTGCTGCTTGCCGAGCGATCATTGGAGAACATTGCTCGCAACCTCGGCAATTTCATTGAATGGTGCAAAGCCTGTAACAGCGATGAACACCGCAAGAACCGGCCTGGATTCGACGATTGGAGGTCTCTCACCTACGAGGACGTTCTCCAGTATCAGAGAGACCAACGTAGTGGTGCATGGTCCAAAGATCGTCGTAAGTTAACGCCAGAAACGGCTAATGGTCGGGCTGACACGGCAACTGACTTTCTCCAATGGGCAGCACAACGAGGCTTGAGACCTCCATTCCAAGTTAAGCTCACCACTGTTCGCAACAAGGCCAATTCGGCGAAATTATCAAGGAGCCGCATTACTTCTCGGCACTTTCGCGTTGGCCGCGAAAAGGCATCCCGATCGAAGGCACTTCAGACTGCACTCAGTCTACCGAGAGTCGACGAAGTTCGCGCTTGGCTAAGCGCGGTGCTACGCAAGCGCGGCAAAGCCAAGTTTTTAGCATGCCGTTTCATTCTTGAGGTCGGCGCTCGGAGAATGGAAGTTGCTGCTTTGACTGAAGATCAATGGCCAACTCAAGAAACCCTCATGTTGTTGCAGAAGCGCGGTGACCTCTTTGCCACTCTGGAGCTCATTGAAACCAAGGGCGATGTTCCGCGAGATGTAATGATCCCAATCGAGTACGCGTTTGAAGTACGAGAATGGATAGACGGCCCCCGCCTTCGCCTCACCAAGGCATACTTCGGGCGGACGAAAGAAAGAACGAGCAGCCTCTTTCTCTCTGATTCTCGAGGTTACGAAGGCACTCCGATTCAATCGCACACGATCTATGATTGCTTCCATGAAGTGAAGCCACGACCACCAGGGTGGGCTCCCCATTTCGGGCGGCACACGTTTGCGTGTTTCTTTGTTCTGCGAGCGCTTGAATCAGAAGCGAAGATCCTCGGAAAGGATCTCACCAAAATGGGAGCTGACTGGGTGATGGGCCGCGGAACTTGGTGGTTAAACCTGCTCCGACGACAGCTCGGCCACGCTGATGAGGAAACTACCGAGATCTACCTCCGGTGGCTGATGAGCGCAACGCAGGTAGCAACGGTCGCAAAAGGTTGGCACGAGTCGCTCAATATCGAGGATTTCTGATGACTGAGATTACGCTGGACCCAGCCCTTCGCGGGATTATCGACCTCTCAAACGTCGAGGACCTGCCGATAACGCCGCTTCGCTTCTGGACTGATCCTGGTGATGGGACCCTGCCCTATGAGGTCGATCTAAGAGAATTTGCAGGAGGTGGCAGGTTCGAAAACATTGCCCCACAGGCTCGCCACTCTTGGACTGGCGACTTTGCGGGACGTCCGAAGTTTGCAGCCCAGTTTGCAGAGATGCTCCGACTTCAAAGGCTGGCGGAGGATAGTGCGACTGCTTCACGGGCTGCAATGCGGGCTTTCTTTCGCTTCCTTGATAAGGTTGATCCACTCGGAGATGTTGCTGACGTTTCTGGAGTCAACGACCGGCACGGTAGCAATTTTCGGCAGTGGCTGGAAGATGGCAATGGCGCACGCTCATTTTATCGAGTCCTGAAAACGACCGTCGGCCGAATGCGCGAGCTTCAGGCTCTGCCGCCTCTGTTTTGGCCCGCGCGCAACCGTGACGAGCCGACGGAGCAAGATGACATAGACCAAGTGGGAATGCGCCGGTTCTTTCATGCGTTGAAGGACGAAGGTCGTCAGATCAAGGCCATGTTTCGTCAGGGAGAGAGACTTGCTTGTGAGGGCGGTGATCCAAGGGCGCGGCGTACAGCTAGAGGTTTGATGCTTGCGTCTTGGGACGTTCGTGAAAATCACGCTTGGCTCGTTCGGTCGCTCACCCAAGAACGGCTATTGAGCAAGCGCGAGTTCCTAGCCGAGGGAGCTGCGGGACTTCATAATGCCAACGATGTCGAAACTCAGAAATTTGATGGCCCGGAATACTTGGCTCCCGGCATGACCTCGCGGGGCCGCGAGGGTATCGTTGGCAAATTGCGATGGTTTTACCCGAGCTATCACGATACCGCTATCTTTCTCTGGCTGTTTCTAATTGGAACAGGCTGGAACTTGGCCACGGCGCTCGGTCTTGACGTGACTGAACCGGACCCGGACCTGGACAGGCCCGTAAGGCCGGAAATGAACTGGGCGGAAGACCACCCACAAAAGCCCGAATTCAAGGTACTTCACAGCTTCAAAGGGCGCGCGGACCGCCATGTTTTCGCGCTCTCCATGTGCGATCCGGAGTGGCATCCGTATCAGATCATCAAGTTTATGATTTCGAGGACCGCAGTCCTCCGACAGACCGTTCAATATCAGTTGAAGCAAGCTCGGGAACGGCAGCGAGGCAATCCAACGCCGAAAATTCTAGCCGAGATCGCCCGCCTTGAAGCGATGGCCAGGAGCCCTTGGCTTTACCACGTTGTCAACGAGGTTGGCCGCATCGGGGTGTTTACACATGACGATAGTGCGAAGCTCAACAAGATTGCGCGCCTCGCTGCGGTTCGTAAGCCGAATCTTATAGACCGCCACCCACAGATTCAAGAAATCACAACCTCCATTGCACGAGATGCATGGATCGGGCATGCCTACGTTCAGAGCGGTTACCATGTCCTTCTGACCCGTCTAGCCAGTCAACATTCGACCTCGCGAACTCTGAAATTTTACCTGAACCGTCGTCGCTTTCGCGCTCATAGCGAACAGCAAACTCGTCTATGGCAGAAGGCCGTTTTCTCCGAAATCGAAAGCGGGCGTATCCTCGATCATACTCGCATCCGCATTTTAGTTACTAAGGGCGTAATTACACCTGAGCAGGAAATGAGGCTCCTGGATATACGGCAGAGGACTCGCTTAGGCATGGGCTGCCTCGATCCGACCGGTCCACCTCGGGAGGTTTCCCCTGATCATAAAGCCGGGGAACTGTGTCGAGTACAACGATGTACCGGTTGTCATCTCGGTGTGGTCTTCGAGGCAAGCCTACCCTATCTCGCGAGAGCATATGCAGAACTTCGCTTCCTGCAGGGGCAGCTGCCACATTCGAGCTGGCAGGGCTCAAGTTTCGAGGATGAGCTCGACTCATTAGAGGAGACGTTGCGAGACTTCACAAAAGAACGGGTCGACGTCCTAGTTGAGGCGTGGACGACGAAACTGAAGAGTGGGGAGATTAGGGTACATGACACCTATCCAAGCTACTGAAAGCCGATCCCCCAAGAGTGTCGCGATTGACGCATGTCGGCAGGCGATTGTTCAGGCTATTGGAGACTATTCGACCCTCGGCCAACGTCCGTGGATTGAAGTCCGAAGCATTGAGATTTTCCCAGGGGTGAGACTTGGCGACCCACTCCTAAAGCTTCCGAGAAAGTGGATGCCCAGTGGGGCAACGGAACGTGAATCTTACAGAACGTTCGATCCGACTCTGGGTGGAGCCCTTCTGGCTGGATCCCAGGAAGCAGTTCGATACAGGGACGAGAGCATTCGCCGAGCAATGCTGGCGCTTTGGCTCCCAAGGCGCACTAGCACAGGTATCCGATCCTATAAGCCAGTTTCGTGGGCCGGGGCAGTTCGGCTACTGCTCAAGGCAGTGGAATGGCAGATCAAAAACAAGCCATCTGAAGACGGCTGCGTCTGGTCTCATCTCAACGAGAACGACCTTCGAAGAATGCAGGAGATTTCAACCAACCGGAAAACGCAGGAGGCCTTAGGAGCAATCGTCCGTTGGCTGATTGACGCCGGCGATCGGGGCTGTCTTGTAGATTATCCTCGCTTGCTACCGTCTGATGACACGACATCTAACGCTACTCACGCGATTCCAGAGAAGGGAAGACGTGGCGAGAAAGCGCTAGAGCGTACCAAAAAGGTGAAGGAACGCAATTGGCAACCGTTTCCCGATGAATTCGTATCTCAACTCATCTGGAGAGCGCTGTGGATGCAGGAGAACTTGGGACGGCCTTTACTAGATTGCTGGCGCGGTCTCAGGGAAATTGCGGACGTTCATGCTACTCGCGGCCGATCTTCCGGTCACCCTTCTGTTATCGCTGAACGTGACGCGTTCATCGCGTCCTTTGATTGGCGTGATGCGGACGGAACTGCGATCCAAGAACTTCCTTTTATGATCCACCAGCGTCTCGATGCCGGACACGGCCTATCATCGTCTTGGCCGCCAAGGGATACCAAGTCATTAAATGTTGCCGTGGGCGTCCTTCAAGTATTGAATCTCAGCACCGTAGCCTTTTGTACAGGAGCACGGTCTAGTGAACTCGGGGATGCCACCGATAAGTCACTTGAGGCGTTGAGGGACGAGCGCTTCTCGGCTCGGACGTTTAAACTTGTTGAGGAAGAAACTGGAAAGCTACGGGATTGGCCATTGCACCCCCGTGCTGTTCAGGCCCTCAATCTCCAGTCACAACTATCCATCATATGTCGCCCAGCCGATGAAACCCACCTCTGGTGCACGGTCAGCCGAGGCGGTTCAAAATTGCTCAATCTCACAGAGCCAATGGTGGCCACGGTTGAGAACCTCGGTTTAACCGAGCTTGCCGGAGAGGACAGAGCGCATGTTCATCGTTGGCGACATACCGTCGCAAAATTGGTCGCATTGTCTGTCGTTGGTGCGCCTCAAGTCCTCCTCGATCTCTTCGGCCACCGGGATCTCGAGATGACGCTTAGGTACATGCTTTCTGACCCTGAGGTTGCTCAAGATGCCATGAAGGTTGCGAAGGAGGCGTCATACGCACTCGCAATTGAAGCCATTGAGGAAACTGTGAACAACAATACAGGCGGACCAGCAGCCACGCCTTTGAAGCAAGGACTTGAGAAGCTTCGGATGGAACGCGGTGAAGAGAAATACGGTGTCGAGACCATTCGCGAAGCGGCAGATATTCTGACATTCAACGGACGACATTGGGAACTCGTCCGCCCGGGAATCCTGTGTACCAAAACCCTCGGACAGTTTGGACCTTGCACACAGGGACACGGAGAGCCTGATCCCGGAAGCTGCAGAACCGGTTGCGATCACCGCCTTGAGCTCGAGCGGTCCAAGAAACATGCCGAAGAGGCCATGCTCTGCCTGCTTGCGGAACGGGCCGGAGCGGAAGCCGAAGGGCTTGACATGCTTGTCGCCAATCTCGATGGGCAAATCCTTGCGCACTTGAAGCGGTGGCCGGACATCCGAAACCGTATTATCGCAGCCAACGACCTTGCACGCCAATTGTGGGAGGTATCTCTTGCCGAAGCGGCCTAAGGTTGAGAAAGCGCCCCAAAAGAAGTCGATTGCTGATCACGGGCGGGAGGCGTCGAATCGTAAGAAGAAGTCGACACGCGACGCCTTGATTGATGCCATGCGTGAAATGGAGCGCGAGATAGAGAAAAACAACGGCCTCTATCCTTTCGCCGAAGATGGGTTCGTCAACACCCAAGAGGTCTTGCGGCGTGCCGGCAAGAGTTCAGCTCTTCTTGAAAAGTCGCATCATAAAGTTGCGGGCGGACTTAAGGAAGACGTTACGGACTGGGTCATGCGCGTCAACGGGAGGATCACCGGAGGTGTCCGGATTGTCCGGAAGCTCATCAGGCAGGAGGTGAATGAGGCTGACGACCGCGTGGAGGCCATTAAGCAGGCATGGACGGAAGCCGAATTGGAGTACATCCAGGCCAGAGAAGATATTGTAGAGAAGGATAAGGAGATCACTGTCCTCAAATTGGAGATCTCGTATCTGAAGGCAAAGCTTGCCGGAGCGAACGTAGTTCAACTTCGTCCCACCGAGCGGGAGCCAAGCTGATGGTCCGCCCATCCGTTCTTCCCATTATCCTACCTGTGCTCGAGCCGTACCTCGAGGTGAAGCATCGGGAATTCCTCAACGCTGGTAGTAAAACCCCCACCCTGCCCGGCACGGCTGACGGCAAAGTGAACGTCCGCCATCTTGTCCGCGACCTGATGCGGTTAGATTCGGCGATCCTTGATAGCCATGAGCAGCACTTCTTCCGGAAAAAAGAGCTGTACGATCGAGTCGATAGAATTGCTGAGGAGCAAGGGCTGAAAGCAATTGGAAGCCGCTCCGACGACGAGGACCAGGATGCCGCCCGTAAGAGGATTAGTATGATCGGTCGGGAGACGTCTGACTTGCGCCAGAGCCTCGCGGAACGAGAGGCTCTAATCGAGAGCCTGCGGCGGGAGAATGCAGGCCTGAGGGAGCGGCTGGGCCTCGTCGAGGAGACTGGAATGATCTTTCGGACTGAGGATCCAACATGACAGTCATTGTTATTGATCGCATCCTCTCGCGAAAACCCTTTGGCGTTATCTTTGCCGGCCGTGTGACCGAAGGCGGCCCTGAAGGCGTCAAGCGGCTTGTGGTAGTCGCTAAACGGGAAGCCATGTTCGGCGATCCGGCCGAGGGTGAAGCCTGGCGTGTCGAGGGATCCTTCCGGCAAGGTCCGAACGGACCCCAGTTGGATGCGGCGCGGGCGGCCCGAGCTTTGCCGTCGGGGATTTTGATCAAGGACTACATCGCCCGAGAGATCTCAGGGATTGGATCTGACCGCGCCCGCCGGCTCTGGGAGGCCTATGGAACGCGGCTGCCGGAGGTCCTACTCGCTGGGGACGTTCCCGCGATTGCCGAGGCCATGGCTCCGGAAAGGCCGATCCTGGGTCCACGCCTTGCAGCCGCGTTGGTGCGAGCCTGGCGGGAATCCGATGCAGAGACCCGTCTGGTGGAGTGGTCACAGAGCCGCGGGATCGACGACGCTCGACTCGTGCGACGGATTTCCAGAATCTTGGGTGAGGATGCAATCGAGCGCCTCGAACGGAATCCCTGGTGCTTGGTCTCCTTCCTACCATGGCAGAAGGTGGACGGCCTTGGCCTGCGGGTCGCCCGCGAGGACGGTATTGTCGAACCTGAAGATGAGTTGAACCGCCTCGTTGGTGCCGTCGACGCCGCCGTGAAGGACTTGATCGAGACGGGGGCGACCGCAAGCACTGATCGCGATATGCGGGCCCGCGTGGCCGCCAAACTAAACGTATCCCGCGATCACCGGCGCCTTGAAGCAGCGATGTCAGCGGGCGTCCGAAACGGCGCCATCGTTGCCGGAGAATACGGCCAGTGGCGTGCTCCGGGATGCGCCATGATGGAAGACGCAATCTTGGCGCGTCTTCGGCAGCTGTCGAAGATACCGCCCTCCCGCGGAAATGACCAGCCGACAGACCTGGAGGCCGCGCTCGCCGGCTATGAGCGCTCGGCAGGGCCATTGCATCCAGAGCAGAGAGCGGCGGTTATGAAGGTTCTTTGCTACCGCTTCGCCTGCCTTCAGGGTGGTGCTGGTGTCGGCAAGACGCACACCACAAAAGCGATCTGTGCCGTTTGGGAAGCCACCGGAGGTAAGGTCCTGTTGGCGGCCCTCGCTGGCAAAGCAGCCCTGCGCCTAAACCAATCGACAGGCCGCCTGGCCCGAACCCTTTTCCGAACAATCCAGGAGCTGGATGAGCGAGCTAGCATCCTTGAGCGCCAGTCGGATCCGGATATGGATCCCAACGAATACGCGGCCCTGGAGCTTCGGCTCCTTCGCCTCCCTGAGATCACGCCTCAAACCCTGGTGCTGGTCGACGAAGCCTCAATGGTTGACATCTCTACCTTGCATGCCCTTCTCCGTCGGATGCCGCTGGGCGCTCGCCTCCTCATGGTTGGTGATGACCGCCAGCTTCCTCCAGTTTCCTTCGGGCTGACCTTCCACAGCGTCGTTGCCGATCCTGAGATCACAGCCCGCCTGACGGTCGTCCATCGGCAGACCGGGGAAACCGGCATTCCAAGTTTCTCAGAAGCCCTACGCAACCGCAAAATGCCACCCGTGCCCCTCTACGCCGGCATTGCTCAGGACGGTGTATTCCTGCTACCGGCCTCTTCACCGAACGAGATCTCGGACGGTGTTGCCCGAGCCTTCCAGGAACTCGCGCAGGACGAGGTGGTGGTTGTATCCCCAATGAACGAGGGAACGGCCGGCGTAAGAAGCCTGAATAAGAATCTGCATCGACTTCATCTTGAGGCCAACGATGGCTTGGAAATATCAAGCCCCCTCGGCGAGTGGTTCTCTGTCGGCGAGCCGATCGTCCATCGACGCAACGATTACCAGCGCGGCCTCTACAACGGGAGCCTTGGTGTCGTGAAAAGCATTGACCCCAACACCAAGTCGCTCGTGGCGACCTTCGATGGCGACGAAGAAGGCGAACATGTTTTCAACTCCGGGGAGACAATCGATCTTTCCCTTGCCTACGCCCTCACTTGCCATCGTGCCCAAGGATCCCAAGCTAGACGGATTGTTATTGCTTTGATGCCTTCCCGCCTCCTGGATCCATCTTGGCTCTACACAGCCGTAACGCGTGCTGAGAACCAAGTCGTAATCGTCGGTAGTGTCGACACGATCGCCGACGCGCTCAAGGTTCCATGGGCCGCAGAGCGGCGACGGGTCGGGCTTCGCTGGCTGGAGGGCGTATAGAACTCGCTTACGCCTGGGTCGTTCAGAGTTCGCGAGCATAGATCTTTCCATAACGTGCTTAGTCGTCCATGGCCGACGACAGCACCATCACAAATCGCGAGCCCATGGCCCGAGCCTGTCGCAAGATTGTCACGACAGCAACGCAGTCGATTGTTGGAGACGTTTTAGATTTAGGCAATGGGGTTATCATTCCATAGCGATGAGAGTCCCACAAAACATCTTTCATCTACAATTGCACAATTTAACTTGATAAGGGACTATTCAATGCAGTTTGCTGTGACATCTATCAAACGCCCCAAGCTCGAGGCCAAGCTGTTAAAGCGCTTTTTAGCTGCTTTGGGATATGAGGTTCGTCTTGGAACCTGTCAGCAACAGTCGCTCGAATGTTGGGCTACCGAGACTATCGCGAACTTAGTCGCCTTGCGGACACGCTGCCATTAGCGGACGGTGACGCCTCTGTTGACGAGGAGACGCGCGAAATGCGACGTCGGTGGCAGATCAGCGTACTCATTGACGACGGCTTCGGACTAGAGCACGCGGCAGCCGCGGTCGACGAAATCCAACCGACAGGCTACGGGCCACGACCCGACTCTGCTCCTAAAAACCGAAACAAATTTGGGGCATGAGTGGGGACTGCGAGGCGTAAACCGATCCCGTACTGTCGAGGTCAGAAGTCAAGTTGGCGCGCGTTCAATGAGCTGGTTTGGACACAACAGAACCTCATAATTGAACGATCTCCTGTATTTAAGGGCGATGTGCATCGCAAGATGCACATCGAATATCAGGCGGCGCTTGGAAATACTCTTGTCCTTAAGAATAGACCGGCTTAGTGATCTAGGAACTTTGAAAGGTAGAGGCTCTCATGCACTTTGTTCCTTTACTAAATCTGACGAAGTGAGGTCCTTCCGAGAGAGGCATGGTCCCCTTAAAGGCATAGGCCCACCCCTCCGACTAAAAGCACCGTCAGCCGTTGACCATTCATTGATTAAAGTACCAGCGACGCCAACTGCATCGATAGCAAGCGGCATGGTCACGGGGCATGGAATACGTCTTCATTCATCGTTTCGGGTCTATTGCGTCGAGCGCGTTGGATTTATCAAAGGCCTTGATGTCGTTGCTACTCGGATGATCTGATGAGCGCAGCGTTTCATTCTGCGCACCACGAGGTCGGATCCGCCCTCGAAGGTTTGAGTTGATCTGGCTCAAGATATCCGCTCTAGCCGCGAGCCCATCAGACATGGCATCTGTAATAAACCGCCTAAGTTGTTCATTTTCTTCTTCCAGTTCCTTGAGCCGCTGACTGTGCTTGAATGACGGGAGAAACAGAGCCCTCCACTGATAAATTACGCCCACCGGTACATTGTATTTCTCGGATAAGGTGTCGACCGTCACCCCCGCGTCGGACTCTCGCAAAATTGCATCGATGAATTCAAACCCAGATGAGCTTTCGGCATTATCGTCCCGCTTTTGATGGAATTGTTCCATTGTTCATCCTATCATTTTGACCAGTGTGGTTATCCTGCCAGAGCTGGGCAGTTGCGCCGTATTTGCAGCGAAGATTGCTTGCGCTTTGAACTAGAAAGCCTTGACGTGCTCTCATCATGAGGAACGATTCTCTCTTCGATCTCCGACTCACTTGATGTCTAAGTTCTTAGACATATGAGATCGAAAGCACTGGAAGGTCAACACTCTTGTCTCGCGATCGCTCGCTTGTACCACCTGAAAATGCAAAATATAGCAGTGATTTCAAAGGAATAGCTGAAAGGCTGCGCAGTATCATTGCTGGCGAAAACGTCATCTCCTTTGCTCAGCGGGTCGGCGTTTCGCGTGCCTCGATCTACAACATTCTTGACGGGAAGTCGGTTTCTCTTGCTATTTTGTCCAGAGTCTTAGACACTACAGGTTACAGTTGGACATGGCTCATTACAGGCAAAGGGATGCCGTCAACGCAATGGGAGGAAGCGACGATACTTGTCCCCCGCTTAAAATATGTGGAGGTCGAGCGTGGGTCGCGGACGCTTCAGCCTACGGGCAGGCACAAATTATTCGAAACAGAGTTACTACAAGAGCTGGGACTCTCTGCAGATGATGCTGGAGTGATTTCCGTTTCAGATGCGGACATGGCGCCGCTGATGAATCCATTAGATGACGTTCTCATTCATCTCAAGGAATGCAGTTTTTCTCAAGACGAGCTTTTTGTGGTCGCGGTTGAAGACCAACTCACGATCCGCCGAGCCGAGCGGGTTACAGGAGAAGCCTCTTGGATCCTCACAGCAGAACGTCGGGACGTCCCGGCGGTCGCGGTTTCGGGCAACTTGCCTCTGCAGGTTTATGGGCGTGTCAGGTGGATAGGTCATAAGCTCTGAGGGCGCATTTTTAGGCTGAGATTAGTCACAAGCTCTTTCTGCGGGAGGATAGTGATTGGATAACAGTTGCGATGCTGAACCGAGGGCCGAAACGTCAGAGGCGTACCCTGGCCCGCACGCAGTTCTCTCCCCAAGAGATCAGCGGCCCATCTTCCGGTCGCAACTGGATGTCTATTTTCAGGCTATGTACCCGCTGTGCCCGCCTGAAATGAGGAACGAACTGTTGGCACGGGCCAAGAGGAAGGGTCATTACGGCAGGCTAAGCGTAATTGCAGGGATACTGACGACAAATCATATCCGTCATGAGCTTACCGACTATGAGTGGCTCATGAATTTTAATGGACCCTGGCAAAGCCTGACACGGGATGAGGCCCGACTTGTCGTTGCGGCCGAAGTTCGGGACATTTCCGATGAATGGCGGAATGGATCAGCTCAATCTGACCGTGGATTACGCCGCATCACTAAGCAATTCGTACGCCGCAGAAGAGATTTCAAACGATTGTGCCAAACACTTTCCGCAGACGCGGCGAAGTTCGCTGAGGACCAGCTAATTCGTGAAGAGAACGCCGCTCTCACGGACTATCTCGGCCAATGGTTAGACGCACGGCGATCTCCAACACTGGACTCTACAGGAGAGCCACCGCCCGAGGGACTACAAGATGAGCACAACTGATCCGTATGGGACATGCCAACGTACTTGATCATCGACAAGGTCATCGCCGACGATTCCGCCGTGTGGGTTGTGAATCCCTCGCGGCGCTAAGCAGGTCTGACATGACGGATACAGAGACACTGACGAAAGAAGACGCGCTGGCTTTCACGAAGGTGTGGATCGACAACCGGCTTGAGCCGACAAAAGATCGCTGGGCGTTCAGTGAGGCGAACTGGTTGATGCAGCAGCTCGCCGCCCGGTGCATCGCCGAGACCCTGCGGGAAGGCGGCGACGAGGTGATGCTGCAGGACCGGCTCGCATTCGTTTATGACCTCCTGCGGTCGGTCCGGTTGAACGCGCAACGCAAGGACGTCAAGAACCTGACCTGCAAGAACCGCGAGGACCTCGACGAAACCCAGCAAAGGATCGTCGAGAACGCCCGGCACGAGATCTGGCGCCGGCACGATCCCAAGCGGGCGTTCAACGAGGGCCTCAAATCGGAGCACATGCCGTCCATCCACAAACAGGTGATTTGGACGCGGTTCGCGGAATACCTGGACAAGCCATGGCTGAGACATCCAGTCCTGGACTGGGTTTTCGTCGACATGCTCGTCTCGGCCGAGATTGCTTTGTATGGCGAGCACATTAAGCAATTCGTCATGCCGTTCCCGCGCGACGCCATCGGTATGAACTCGGACTACCTCCGCAGCCAGGGCAACCTCGAAAAGATGCGCGAGCTCAACAGGACTGCGATTCTCGGCAGGGCCCTTTGGAACGTCGTCTGCACCTGGATCTTGCCGCCAGTCGCGATTGGCGCGGCCTTCTACTTCGGATGGTCGACCACCGGCATGATGCTGCTAGGCCTCTACTTGCTGATCATCGCCATCGGGCTCGGCGCAGAGGCTGGCACCGGCGTCAAGAAATTACTCGGGAAGGAGGTCCCTCAATCGCCGTCGGACGCCGCGATGAGCATCATGCTCTAGATGAGCAAAGTGTGGGACGAGTTGGAGGGGCCCACGGTCAACCCGACCATGCTGCGCGAGGCGCTTCTCAAGAGCCGTGACAAGGGAGCTGTCTGGGACACAGCCAATTACTCAATCGTCGACCGGGTAATCAGCATCGATCGAGCGGTCTGGATCGTGCAGCCGTTACGGCGCTAAAACGGGCAATCAGCAAACGCTGTGCTGTTCGCAGCTCCTCAAGAAAGGACGGTCGTTACCCTCATCCGAAATCGTTCACCCCTTCCGCCGCTCTGACTACCTCATCGATGTATTTCGAGCGCAACCGGTCGATCGGAGCCTCGTCATTGGTGTATCGACAGGGCGTGACCAGCCACTCCCACGCCTCTTCCGGTGAAGGGAGGAACGCGACAACTCGATTAAGCCCCTCAACCGGTTCTGATCCATCGAATTGCCGAACCGGGTAGATGTACTCACCGGCGTCATTTCGAAAAGCGATCGTCCTTTTGGCCGTGCGCCAGGCGTCCAGAGTTGCCAGGGAGATTTGAAGTCTCTCCGCCAAGTTTGTTGGGTTCAGAAGCTCGGATGCGGCCCAATCCGTCGAGTCGTCATCGATTGTGATCTCATCGAGCAGGGCCTTGCCCTCCTCCAAGCTGACTAAGCGCCCAAGTCCGGACCCCTTGACGAAGAGGGTCGGCTTCGGCGGGTCATCCGCCGGCGCCTGCTGGGGGCCAGAGCCGTATTCTGCCGCCTCGATCATCGCGACAATATCTTCAGGTAGATCACCGACTACGTATACTCGCCTTGCCAAATAGGCCTCGAAATCGGCAATCAGCATCGCCGGCATGCCGATTGCTCGTGGCCCATCGACGTCGGCTGACGGCGTGTCGCCCACAAATTGGATTTCCGCCGGCTGTAGACCGAGCCGATCACAAACCAGATGGAATATGGCGGGATCCGGTTTTACCAGCCCGACCTCGTAGGAGAGGATCACGGCGTCCGGAGCGTCTGGCAGGGCAGCTAGGAGCGGCACCCCATAGGGTAGCGCCAGGTTGGAACAGACGGCGATCCGCAGGCCTCGCTCCCGCAGGGACTGCCAGATTTCGGCGATCCCAGGCCGGAGGCGGATAGAGGCGCATTCAGCCTCCAGGTCCGCTTCCAGTTCTGCCAGCCCGCCCTCTCCGAGCTCATGGCTGACACCCGCAGCGACTTCCCGGAGGTTCAGAGGCTTCGTGAGGACCTCCTCGGCCGAGATCCCCTTCACATCTCGCCGCAGCAGGGCTCGGAACGGCCGACGCTTGTCGGTAATCTCGACCAGAGTCCCAAAGGCGTCAAAGCATATGGCTTGGATCTTGGTCATTGACCTTTTAACCCTCTCAGAAGCACTCGGTCGGCTTGGCTCACCTCACGACGATCAAAGAACTCAGGTAACTGACCCATCGCTGACATAACATCGTCCAGCATTGCTTCAGCCCGTTCAAGGGGGAGTCCAAACGCGGTGTAGGATGCGAACGCCGTTCGCGGGTTACACTCGTCACCAAATCCAGGCGCCGGAGCGCAAACATGGCGCTTTCGTCCAAGATTAGGAACAACGTCGAACACCGGCGAGAGCTCCCACCCCTCCCCTGTGTTAATGACGGCATGGTTGCGCAGGTGGTCGTCGGTGTTGTGCAAGGAGGCATTCACCAGCAGACGGCGGTACATCTGCTCTTCCGGAGCCTCGACGCCGATCGCACGAGAAGCCGCAGCCATGTCTCGATAGGTTCTGGTCGTTCCATAGCTGCTCGCAGGCTCATTAAGCAGCGTTCCCATACTTAGATAAGCATAGGGCTTGCCGTCCTCCGACCGGTCGAAGCGCCGCACGAGCAGGACGGTTTTGCCCGAGAAGGTCATTAGCCGACGTTCAGGAATCGGGAGCCTAGCAGCCTCCGCAACGTCCAGGCAGACGGCCTCGATGCGGGGATCGTCGAACTTGTCGCCCCAGGTTGGAAACTTCGCAATCCATCCCCCTTCCCTGTCGCGCCATCTCACCTTCGGGCGGGCTCCCCCGATATCGGCACACGCTCGCACGAGCATCGCGATTTGATCGGCTGTCGCGTCGCTTTCATCCGCCGCGATGGCGGCAAGCATGAAGGCTTCGAGATCGTCGCATTGGTTGGACCTCCCCAACGACTGGGAGCCATCAGGCCGCCAATGTCCTGGTCCTGCTTCAGCAGAGGCGCCGAAGGCCAGATCACCAGTCCGGTTCGTGGTACCTGCCGCGAGGAATTCAGCTGCACCAAGAACCGATCCCTCGAAGGCCATGGCGAGCACGCTCCGACCCCAGCCCTCCGGCCCAGTGTCGAGCAGCGCAAGTGGAGCCTCTGGGACACCTTGGAAAACCTGTGACACGATGGGAAGGCCAAGAGGATCGAGCGGCGTTGCGCCAGGTGTCTCAAGATAACTTTGGTCATATTGAAATGCACCGGGACGAAGAAACTCACCGCCCTCGAATGTCATCTCGCCGGCCGGGACGTAGCCGCGTCCGACATGCTTGAAGACCGTGAGCCTATCCAGGCGCCCAGTAGGGGAGACGTGCCACATTCAGGTTTCCGATTAGTTGGGCGAATGCTACGGCCTACCTTATTCTACGGCAACGACGTATTATCATCACCAGCGTGTCTGGATGCGAGACCTCCTTGGCATGGGCGACGACCTGGAGGGCCTCGGGCAATGCGTGTGGGTCGGGTCGCTTCGAGCGCCGATCGGCCAACTTCGGCTCGGCGGCCAGACGGCTTCGCACAACGTCATCCGGTGATCGCCCCTTCAACACGCGTTGTCGTCTCATATTGTAGGCCTGATTGAAGCCCTTGAGCAGCGTCTCCAGATCCCGATGGCTGGAGTTGGTGATGCGCAGCACCTCGCGCTGCACCCATCTGCTGAAGCGCTCGTCCAAGCTTTTGGTCTGAGGCGTGTAGGGCTTGGTCTTGCGGTGGAGATTTGGACCGGATCGGGACGGCGAGTTGTGTTCAGTATTCGTGCGGCAGCTGCGGCTTTCTCAGGAGCGTAATAGACTAGTTTTACTATGTTCTCATATAAACGGGTGATGAATTCTTCCGAATACGCTCAAATGACACCCTATCCAGATCCATAAAGGGGCTTACGCGCAATTTGCCGCGCGCTTTGCGGATGATCTTCCCATGTAGGCGCGAGGCTGATAGAGCACTGGTCCAGAACAATTTCGCCTAGGGGCACGAATGAAAGCCTACGATAATTCTGAGAAGGCTAAGCATGAGCAGACGAAGCAGCGAAGCCTGGAAGCCATCGACGCCCGTTTGGCGCGGCACGAAAAGCTAACGCGGATCACCCTGATCCTGGTCGTGATCCTGGCCGGGCTGTCGCTCGCCGTGCTGGCTACTCAACTCATCAACTATTCAAATTAGTCGCAGAACAACTGCGCCGGGGCCATGATGAACTTCCACACTCGTGATGTGAACCTTGCACGCCTGTGCAACGAGGCGCTTGAGCAGCCGCTCACAGAGGCCGAGCGCGACGCCATGATGATGGCCGCCGCTCAGAAGATTGAGGAGCTGTTCGACATCCTGCGCATCGATCATCGGAACGACCACAACACCCGGGAGACGCCCCAGCGCCTGGCCAAGATGTACGTCGAGGAGATCCTGGAAGGCCGCTATACTGCCCCGCCGAAGATCACCGAGTTTGACAATGCTCAGGCCTATGATCAGCTCATCATCACCGGCCCGCTTGAGCTGCGCTCCATGTGCGCCCATCATATGATGCCGATCTATGGCGCCGCTTACATCGGTATCCTGCCCTCCGCCGACGGCAAGATCATCGGCCTGTCCAAGTACGACCGCATCGTGGAGTACTTTGCCGCCCGCCTGCAGATCCAGGAGGAGTTGGTCAAGCAGATCGGTCAGTACATCATGGACATGACCTCACCCCGCGGCCTGGCGGTGCGCATCAGCGCGGTGCACATGTGCAAGACCCAGCGTGGTGTGCGCGCCAGCCATCGCAGCCGCATGGTCAACACCTACTATTGGGGCGAGATGGCTAGCGATGCTGCCCTCAAGAGCGAGTTCCTGCAGGAGTGCACTGCTCTCGACCGGGCAGGATCAGCCTAGGCCTCCTGCACCCGAGCGGGACAGTCCGACATTCTCCTTTGAGGCTTTTTGATCATGCGCTCGTCCTGGGATCGCCTCCGGCACGCCATCAGCTTTGAGCTCGGGGGCCTGGCCCTGATTTCCCCGCTTGGTGCGTGGGCCTTCGGCCTGCCGGTGGCGGATGTGGGTGTGGTGGGCGTGGCCTGCGCGATCATCGCAATGGTTTGGACCTACATCGTACGCATCCGGAGACTCCGTGGTCGTCACCGGAGTACGCATCCGAGTTAGGCCGCCTTGTGGAACTGAGGCATTTGGCAGAGCACTGGCTATATCGACGTCGATATGGACGGTGTTGTAGCCATGGACATTATCAGGGACCGTGGGCCGGTCAGCCGCTTGGACGTGGTCGACAGTGGTCGTCGCCGCCGGTTCAGCGATGAAGCAAAGCTCGCGATTGTGGCCGAGAGCTATCGCGGGCCAAAGCAGGTCTCGGCCACGGCGCGCCGGCACGGGATCACCCGCTTTCAATTGAACAGCTGGCGCAAGGCTCACAGAGAAGGACGGCTTGGCGCTGGTTCATGCGATGGATTTGTGCCCGCCCTGGTCGTTCCGGACGCTCGCGCGCCCTTGGAGCCTTCCGCGCCATTGGCACCGGTGCAACATCCCCCACGCGGCCTCGGTCGGATGGAGGTCGTCACTGCGAACGGGCGGCATGTGATCGTCGACCGGGATGTCGACGTCGATGCGCTGCTGCGGATCATCCGCGGCCTTGAGGCGCTGCGATGAACCTCTTTCCGATGAGCTCGAGCCTCAAGGTCTGGCTGGCAACCGGGCATACCGACATGCGGTGTGGTTTCCCCACTCTGGCTCTTCGGGTGCAGGAGATTTTGAAGCATGACCCTTTGGCCGGCCACTTATTTTGCTTCCGGGAACGCAAAGGTGACCTGATCAAAGTGATTTGGCATGACGGTCAGGGAGCCTGCCTGTTCACGCGAAAGTTGGAGAAAGGCCGCTTCATCTGGCCGACTGTGGAGGGCGGCGCGGTTGCGATCTCACCGGCGCAGCTGTCTTATCTTCTGTCCGGAATCGACTGGCGCAATCCCCAGGAAACCTGGCGTCCGACGCGGGTGTGAGCCGGTTTTACCATTGAAGTTACTGGGAAATCTGATTCAATGGTGCCATGTCATCGGCACCGTTCTCGCTGCCTTCGGACCTTGCCAGCGCCCAGGCCGCGCTGCTGGCCGAACGCGAGGCGCGGTTGCGCAGCGAGGCCGAGCGCGATGCGGCGGTGGCCGATGCCGCCAATGCGAAGGCCAGGCTGTCCAGCACCGAAGCGCTGATCGCGTATCTGCAATTGCAGATCGGAAAGCTGGAACGTGAGAAGCATGGCCGACGCCGTGAGCGCACCCAATGGCTGATCGACCAGCTGGAGTTGCAACTCGAAGAGCTGGTGACGGCGGCGACCGAGGATGAACTGGCGGCGGAGGTTGCGGCGAAGGCGCAGACCGCGCGCGCCTTCACCCGCAAGCGCCCGCTGCGCAAACCCTTTCCGGATGGCATAGAGCGCGAACGCGTCGTGGTTGCGGCGCCGACGGTCTGCGGGGGCTGCGGCAGCGCACGGCTGTCGAAGCTGGGCGAGGACGTGACGGAAACGCTGGAGGAGATCCCGCGCCGCTTCAAGGTGATCGAGACGGTGCGGGAGAAGTTCACGTGCCGGGATTGCGAGGCAATCAGCCAGGCGCCGGCACCGTTCCATGCCACGCCGCGCGGCTTCCTCGGCCCTCATCTGCTGGCGACGATCGTGTTCGACAAGTTCGGACAGCATATCCCTTTGAACCGCCAGAGCACGCGTTTCCACTGCGAAGGCATCGATCTGTCGACCCAGACGCTAGCCGATCAGGTCGGCCATGTCAGCGCCGCGCTTCAGCCTGTCTTCGCCCTGATCGAAGCCCATGTGTTTGCCGCCGAACGGCTGCATGGCGACGATACGACGATCCCGATCCTGGCCAAGGGCAAGTGCACGACCGGACGGATCTGGACTTACGTGCGCGACGACCAGCCGTTCGGCGGGCCTGCGCCGCCGGCCGCAGTCTATTATGCCTCCCGCGATCGGCGCGGCGAGCATCCGCAGAAGCACCTGGCCGGGTTCGGCGGCGTGCTTCAGGCTGATTGCTACAATGGTTTTAATCCGCTGTTCGACCCGGCGAAGAAGCAGACGCCCATCACGGCCGCTTTCTGCTTTGCGCATGCGCGCAGGAAGTTCTTCGAACTGGTCGATGTCGCCCGCAATCCCCGGCGCGGCGGGAACGCCAGGCCGGTCTCGCCGATAGCGCTGGAGGCGGTCCGGCGCATCGATGCGCTGTTTGCCATCGAGCGTGACATCAACGGCCGGAGCGCGGCTGAGCGGCTCGCCGTGCGGCAGGCGAAGAGCAAGCCGCTGCTCGACGAGATGGAGGCCTGGCTGCGCCAGGAGCGGGGTCATCTGTCGCGATCCTCCCCGGTGATCGAGCCGATCAATTACATGCTCTCGCGCTGGGCCGACTTCTCCCGCTTCGTCGAGGATGGCAGGATTTGTCTCACCAACAATGCCGCCGAAAGAGCGTTGCGTGGTGTGGCCTGCGGCAGGAAATCGTGGCTCTTCGCCGGGTCCGATCGCGGTGCCGACCGGGCCGCCGTCATGCTGACGCTGATCATGACGGCCCGTCTCAACGATGTCGACCCGAAGGCCTGGCTCGCCGATATCCTCGCTCGTCTCGCCAACCTGCCGGTCTCACGCCTCCATGAAATGCTGCCATGGGAATGGAAGAGGTTGCGCCAGACCGAAGATCCGGCTTCGCAGCAGGCCGCCTGAACATCCACCATCATACGACAAACCGGATTACGCGCGACACTTGAAGTCCGCGTGGCTCCTCGGATGCTTACTCACCGGATGCGTACGCCCGAAGTCGTGTACGCCCTTGATCTCCTTGATGAAGTTCTCGACGTCGTAGAGATGGATCTGTTGCAAACTTCGAGTATAGCCACGTCAGATGCCGTTTTGCCGTTGTGACATGCCCCTTAAGTGATTGATTTCTCAGTCGCGAGCCTTCGCAACTTAGTTGCGATTTACGAGCAAAAAGCAAGTTTGCAACAGATCCCGCGCGCCTCCCTTTGCGCCGAGTCAACATACGATGACGAAGGTCCTTAGAAACCCGTAGATCATTATGGCTCACCGCGTCGCCACCAAGCCACGGGAGACCTGCCGCTCTTAGAGAGGCTCACAGTACAGGCCCCGTTGATGCACGCTCGGCTCATGCACGCGTTGCCGCGGGGGCTCCGCGTCTCCTGCCCTGCCCAAACGCGGATAACTATCAGCCGGGATGGTGCCCTTCGCGGGCAGGGTTGATCTCCGCTCTTGAGTGAGATCAACCAGCCAGGTGCGAATTGGCCTCTGTCAAATCTCACAGGCTGACATCGCGACGGGGCGACCCGATGTTCTCACCGACATCATGCCGCCTTCACGCTCGGATTCATTCAAGGAGTGGGTGCTATGCCGAACAGAAACTCTTTCGCAGCCCGTAAGTGCTCCAAGCGGGCGCTGGCGTCCGTTGCTGCCACCGCTATTATCCTGTCAGGCATTACCGCCGGTACGACGCTGGTGGAATCGCGGGCGCCGGCGCTCGCGCAAGATGCCTCATCCTCCCCTACGATGCTTGGCCAAACTGCAACGCGGAACCAACTCACGCCGACATTCGCCGACGTCGTGGACAGGGTGAAGCCTGCTGTCGTTGCCGTGCGCGTCGACGTCGAGACTACCAGCTCAGCTGACGACAGGCTTTCGTCGCGCGAGCTGGACCAGCTTCCGCCGCAGTTGCGCGAGTTGCTCCGTCGTTTCGGCCAGAGCAGACAACCGCAGGTCGGCATCGCACTGGGCTCCGGCTTCTTCATCTCATCCGATGGCTATGTCGTGACGAACAACCATGTGGTTGAGCACAGTAGAACAGTCCAGGTCACAACAGATGATGGCCGGACACTCGACGCGAGAGTGATTGGCACCGATCCAAAGACGGACCTCGCGCTCCTGAAGGTTACTGAGGGCGGCAACTATCCCTACGTTCCGCTCGCGAAGGTCACCCCTCGGGTCGGCGATTGGGTTGTGGCGATCGGCAACCCCTTTGGCCTCGGCGGCACGGTGACCGCCGGCATTATTTCGGCCCGCGGCCGTGACATCGGGGAGAGCCAGTATGATGATTTCCTGCAGGTCGACGCCCCAATCAATAAGGGTAATTCGGGAGGCCCAACCTTCAATCTCAGCGGTGAGGTTGTCGGTGTGAATACCGCGATCTACTCGCCTTCGGGCGGCAGCATCGGGCTCGGGTTCGCAATCCCATCCGACACTGTTCACTCAGTCGTCGCGCAGCTCGAGAAAGATGGCAAGGTCACCCGCGGCTATCTCGGCGTGCAGATCCAGCCGCTCTCAAAGGACCTTGCCGAAGGTCTTGGGCTCGCGACCGAGAAGGGCGCTTTGTTTGGCAATGCACAGGAGGGTTCACCGGCCGCCGCTGCAGGCCTGCGAGCTGGCGATGTGATCACAGCGGTCAACGGTGAGCCCATCGCCGACGCGCGTGAACTGTCGCGGAAGGTGGCAGCGTTCAAGCCGGGCAGCATGGTCGAATTGACGTACCTCCATGGGGGCAAGCAGCAGACGGCGAGCATTACGCTTGGGATCCAGCCGGAGGAGAAGTCGGCTCAGGCCGAGACGCTGCCGGAGCATGGCCCCCAGCTTGGGCTGGGCCTCGCGCCGGCGGCATCGATCCCTGGTGCCGGCAATAAAGGTGTTGTCGTGGTCGATGTTGATGCCTCAGGCGCGGCTGCCGCCAGGGGTATTGAGGTTGGGGACGTGATCCTTGAAGTCGCTGGCCATGCCGTCTCGAGCCCGGCTGACGTCAAGGCAGGTCTCACAAGGGCCCAAAACGAAGGGAAGAAGATCGTTCTTCTGCGCATCAAGAATCAGCAGGGCACACGGTTCGTGCCACTTGGTTTGGGAACCGTTGGCTAAGACCGTACCTCGTCAGTAAAGTTGCTCTCGATGTTGATCCTCGCCGCGACGATGGATGGCGAGCCCTAAGGCGGACGGGAGCAGCCTGCATTTCGAATGACCGGACAGTCGGGGCTCGCAGGGCCCCAGTTGTCCCGCTCAATGAGAATAAGGAATCCTGAGGCTGGTGCTCGGCGTGGGTGGTGCCCAGCAGCAGCCTCTCTTAGGTCCGGGATTTCGAACACATCTCAACATGTCCTCGATTGTCGCCGACCCGTTCACGGACCGGATGGCAGGCACGGTGCACCATAACCTGCGCATAATCCTGTTCCATCATCTGAGCAACTGCGGCGGGCGCTGCAATTCAGGCTGTTGTCTGGGCGTTTGTCCCATCTGCCGCAGCGCCAATGCCGACTCGGTAGCACGCGCTGTGCCAATGGCTGGAACGCTCCAGATGGGCAAAACCGAGATGGGCTTAGCGAATGGATGGTCGAGGTTGCGAGCGCTAGGGCGACCTCGCACCTATAAGGATCTTTTTTCATGATCGTTCCGGTAAGACTTCCGCAAGTGAGCGCAGAAGGGTACCAGCCAGAAGATGGACGTGCCTGCCATAACTCCAGACTTTGATATCTGACAAGGGGCTCGGCGATGCCATAGGCACCAGGAACGGCTCAGAAGATTGATCGGGCATACAATGAGCGAGGCAGAATGAACCACACGGCCATCACACCCTCCAGCTCCTGGCCTTGACTGCCATGGCTCAGCTGGCAAGAGAGTCTGCGCTCTGGACGCATCCTTCAGCCGACCCTATTGCCTCGCTGAAGGTTCATGATCTCAACGGGATCGGAAAGGACGATCTCAGTGTGTTGCCCCGATGATGTTCGGCAAGCATGAAACGACAAGCAGAAGCGGGATAGGACAGGCAAGGCCGAGGTATACGATGCTGCTCTTGTCTCGGGTTTAAGTCAAAACGACGTGATGAACATAGCTAGGGCAGCGAGGGTCATCACCCCCGTCGCGATCCAGCCAACAGCCTGTAGCCATCCCCTGACAGCAAAAGGCCCCATGATATCCGAGCGGCACGTGACAAGCATCATTGTTGCCATGACAGGGACAGCGATCACCCCGTTGACCACGGCACTCCAAAATAAGGCTTTGATAGGGTTGATCTCACTGAAGTCGATGATGGTTCCGATTAGGGTCGCTAGGGCCACCGTACCATAGAAGGATTTCGCCTGCATCGGCCGGCGGGAGAACCCAACACTCCAACCACGGGCCTCTCCGATGGCATAAGCAGCCGAACCCGCGAGAACAGGGACCGAGAGTAGGCCTGTACCGATAATCCCGAGCGCAAATACGACATACGCGAAGCGCCCTGCAATGGGCCGCAACGCCTCCGCTGCCTGGGAAGAAGTCTGGATGTCGGTGATCCCATTCACGTTCAGCGTTGCTGCCGTCGTGACCATGATCGCGAGTGCAACGAGGTTCGAGAGAGCCATGCCGACCAAAGTATCGATCCTGATGCGTTGCAAAGCGGCGTTACCCTGCTCCGGAGAACCGATCAGTGCATGACGGCCCGGGTGCGCACCAATGTCCTCTACCTCCTCGGCCGATTGCCAGAAAAAGAGATACGGGCTGATCGTGGTGCCGAAGACCGCAACGATGACGGTGAGATAGTCCTTGTCCCATCGCACAGCTGGAAGCAATAAACCAGACGCGAGCTTCGCCCAATCAATGTGGGTCGTGACCATGACTGCAAAATAGGCGAAGAGCGCCAATGTCAGCCACTTTAGGACAGCCACGTACTGCGTGTATTGCAGGAACACCTGCATAGAGACGCAGACCGCTGCAAAGACGACGACGTAGAGCGCCGGTGGGCCGGGTAGGAGCAAGTGGACGGCATCGGCCATCGCCCCGAGGTCCGCCGCGAGATTAATGGTATTGGCAATGAGCAGCAGGATCACAATCACCTGGAGAAGCCAATTCGAGTAGTACGTCCGAAGAACGCCCGCAATGCCGTGCCCTGTGGTGCGCCCCAGGCGAGCGCAGATCATCTGAACCGCTGTCATGAGCGGATAGCTGAACAGCATCGTCCAAGTCAGCATGTAGCCGAACTGAGCGCCTGCCTGACTGTAGGTGGCGATCCCACTGGGATCGTCGTCCGAAGCACCCGTGATCAGGCCGGGGCCAAGCAGACGGAAGAGGCGTGGCCTCTTTGAGCCGGGAGTCCGGCCCCAATCCTCTGGATCATCGTCGACGATGTGCGGCTCCATTCTCTAGCCTCCTCTCGCTATGCTATTCAGGCCCATGGGGCTTAACCACCGCCCTGTATCCGGGCCTCTGTCGGACCATACGGACTGGTGTTGTGACGAGACCACACGATCACCGGATGACGATGTGCAGCGGACGGCATGAGGGCAGCTGATCTTGGTAGTCCGCGCCCCCGCGAGTGTACTGGCCACGTTGCTGCGTTCTATGTCCGGATTACCGCGTATCTCGGCTGAGCCTTCATGGACACGGCTTCTCTGACGAGGAGGCTGCACTGTAGCGGGCCGGTTGATCGACGGTTGGATGGGAGGCTGCCAATCTACCCAGCCCACGCACCTTGCATTGCCGAGTGTCCGGCCCAAAACTGGAGTTCTTGCTCGCACGCGGAGGCGGATTTTCTATGGCCCTGCAGGATAATCCATCTTCAATCCATGTGCTTTAGCCGCCCCCATCGCGAGGGTCGTTCCAGCGCCGCCGAGATCTATTGCCAAGACCCAGACAAGGAAGAGGATCGTCATCCGCCCGGCCGTCCAAATGCTCCGATTGGTCATGTGATTCTCCCAATGCCTCCTGTTCCAGGCGCAAGCTCATTGCAAGTGGCTTGGTTAGCCACGCCGGTCTGGAACGGTTCAGATTTCCCAGTTGGCTGATGCCCGAGAGAAGTGTGTCCGCAGTGCACTATCCTCCAGCTGTCACGCCAGGAGACATTGCCATGGCCTCCACCGAGACGGGCACTTTGCCTATGAGAGATATGATGTATTCGGGAGCCGGCGACATCCTGTGAGATTTAACAGACAAGAGCTTCTCGCCTTACGGGGTTATGTCTTCTCGGGGGCACGATGACGTTCCTGGTTCATCAGGGCTTTGCGGGTACGATTGCGGTGGACGATCGCCTGGAACGCGCACGGTGGACACACTCGTGGCTATATCTTCGCTGCAGCCGCAGGAACGACTGCTAACTCTTCTCGTGCCCTGCGTATGTTCGAACGGCGGGAATACCAGGCAGGAGCGGAACCGACCTGCACCGGGCGGAATGAGGCATTCCCAGAATTGTTTGGCTCGGGCAGAAGTCGCGGCTTCCTTTTCAAGCCCGGGAGCAGCGTCCTGCCGCTCCTCCTCAGGAACTGGCGTGGTCCTGGACCCGGCACAGGAGCGACAGGTCGGCATCTGGACCTGCCGTAAGCTGCAACGCCATGAATTGGTCGATTTGAGCCTGGAGGCGGTCCATCTTGTCGTTCAGGGCTGCGATCTCCGCTTCACTTTTCAAGTTGATCTCATAGTCCATCGCTGCAGCAAGGCGGTCCTTCGCGGCGTGACGATTCTGGCTCATCATGATGATGGGCGCTTGCACAGCGGCGAGCATCGACAGGAGCAAGTTCAAGAAGATATAAGGGTAAGGATCGAAGGCGTTGGAGGCGAGCAGAATGGTATTGATCAGCGCCCAGCCTCCGAGAAACAGACCGAAGCCCATGATAAAGCTCCAGGAACCGCCGATGGCCGCAACCCGGTCGGCCAGACGCTGGCCCAAGGTGAGGCGGCCGTCAAACTCCTGATTCAGGTTTTTGGCTGTATGGACGCGCCGGGCCACCCGCGCGATGACGCGCCGCCCCCGGGTGCCAAGTGGAGAAAGGCCCGCATGTAACAGATGCTGGGCAAGGAAGCGAATTTCTGCATTCATGGCTCACCCTCCTTTCAACCGACCGTCCTGGGCCAGCGGCAGGTGAACCGATCAGGAGATCAGGCCCCTGCGCAGAACCGTGACGGGATGGTCAATCGACTGTGACTGTCGCTCGGCATGACACTCAGGTTTCCTCTTGAAGTACGTGCCTCATGTGGCAACGCATCCGCAAAACGCAATATAACTCTTACGGTTCCAGGCCGCGTCAGTCAGGCGCGATCGACGGCGCGGCCAGCTTCGTCGGGGCCGTCGCGCAAGCCACCCGCAGAATCAAATTAAAAGAGGGAGCTCTGTATTCTCACCAAGCACCTTCACGAGGATCAAGGTGCCGACAGGAGGTGATTAGGTATTCATAACGCGGCCGTTTGAATGATCAGGCTGATTAGGGCAACGATCCATAATGTCGACTGCAGGTGGTTTTGGCTTTACGAAGCTTTTGATCAGCTGTGATTTCGACTGTATCGCCTCGTGTTGCTGATCATCTCCACCGCAGCACTCAGTTCTTCCTCACCAAGCTCAACGCATCCATAGCTGTCGATCGTGGCTCCGTCGCTGCGTGAGAAGACCTCAAACCACAAAGGTGGTAGCGACGAAAGTGCACGTGCTCGAGGAAGCTCCGTGAGTTGAACCTCGATCCCTCCGAACGGTCCCACCGTTGCAGTCCGACAGTCATACTCATCAGGTTCCGTCACTTCAAGCTTGATATAAGCCTGGACGAGCTCGCGTTCGAGCCATTCACGATCGCTCTCAGCTGAAGCAGCATGATCCAAGCATTTCCCATTGTATCGGGACATTCTCTTTCCTCACCAGCTACGAGGGTGTGAACAGAGTGTCGATAAGCTCCACGACAAGTAGTCTGAGTGACGCTCTTATTTGGTCGGAGACAAAAGAACCCGGTGAGCATCAACATCGTTATCGATGGAGATGGCCCTCGTTCAGCCTGAGGGCAGCCTGTGAGATCTGACAGTCACACTGCGGAAGTACAAGGCAAGGTCAGATCTCACAGTCCCCTAGCCGGCGGCTCCAGCACTGTGCTCTGGTGATACAACGATAAAAGGTCTGGAGTTCACCGGGGATCGAAGTGACTGCTTGCGTGATCGCCACGTGGTGTATCGATAGCAATCTCGCAAGCAGCGGAAGCGCCACAAACGTCGGTCGACCCCGGCGCTCGCTCACCTGGTGATCAGGCCTTGGTCAATAGCCTTGACAACCGCCTGCGTGCGGTTAATGACGTCAAGCCGCTTCATGGCCTGATCGCAGTGAAAATTGACCGTTCGCTCGCGGATGCCCAGGATAATGGCGATCTCGGACGAGGTCTTGCCACGCCCGACCCAGGTCAGGATCTCGCGCTCGCGATCGGTCAGATGAATGTCAGATGGTGGCCCGAACCGGTCATATCGGCGCCGGAGCCTGTTCTCGATCACGGCGCCGAGCATCTCGAAGTCGACAGGCTTAGTCAGGTAGTCGTCCGCGCCGAGCCTCCGCCCGATCAGCTCGCTGTCCCGGTCACCGAGTGCAGTCAGAAAAACGAATGGGATCTCGGCAAATGCCGATCCGGCTGCTGCTACCCGCTCCAGAAGCTCGAAGCCAGTCATGCCCGGCATGCGCACGTCGCAGACCACCAAGTCGGGCGGGGTCGATAAGATGGCGGCGAGACCCCGCTCGCCATCCGGTGAGCGCTCAACTGTGTAGCCGAGCTCGCTCAGCGCCTCCACCAGAAGGCTCGCCGTCTCGTCGTCGTCCTCGATACACAAGATCCTGCTCACTCGCATCCTCCCGCGGTGATGGCCCTGGACCGTCAATCGGCAACGACACCGTCATCCGTGTCCCCCGACCGACCTCGCTGTCGATTCGGAGGCTGCCCCTATGCTGACGAACGATCAGGTCGACAAGATACAGCCCCACGCCGGTGCCAGGGAGGGTGCCGACGTTACTGCCACGATAAAAACGCTCACGAACCCGATCGATCTCATCGGGTGGTATGCCCACACCCCGATCCTCAACTGTAATCTCAACGCAGGCGTCCGTTACCTTTGTCACCAGCGTAACAATACCACCTTCCGGCGAGTATTTGAAGGCATTCGAAATCACGTTGCTGAAAGCGTAATAGAGGAGTTCCGGGTCGCCCGTGATTTCTTGAGGCAGATCGCCGATCTCCTCTTCAAGGATATCGCCCATGCCAATCTCGCGATAATAACCCTGGAGATCGCGCAACATCCGGGAGAGATCAAAGCGGCGTGTCCGGGGCTGGGCCTGTCCGCTCGCTATCTCCATGGCACCGGTAAAGCTGACCACGAGGCTGGTCATCCGGAAGACCGCAGCCCTGATCTTGTGTGCGCGATCGGCAATCTGGCTCGGAGGGACTTGGTCCTTGGTTGCAAGGAGACGCTGGGCGTGGCCATCAATGCTGGTCAGCGGCGTGCGGAACTCATGCGACATAGTCGTTATGAAGTTGCGTTGCTCAACCGCGAGCGCCCGCTCCTTCTCGAGGGCCCCCGCCAGAATGTCGGCCTGTGTTGCGAGGCTCTTGCGCGATTCCAGAAGCTCGATCGTGTTTCGCCGAAAGACAGCGAGTGAGCGTGCCACATCCCCGATCTCGTCTCGCCGGCTCTCGAACGGGACCGAGAAACGCGTGTCGTGGGAAGCGAGGCGCCGCATCAGTCCGGCAAGATCGAGAAGTGGGCGCGAGAAGGAGTGCCACAGATAGGCGGTAAGGGTTACAAAGAGGACGAGCATGGCAAGGATCAGGTCCGACACGAAGCGCTGCGCTCGCGCGATCGCTTCGGCTGCAGCCTTGCGTGCTGCGTCGGCCTTTGTCTCGGTGAGATCGATCAGGCTGCGAAGACCGTCAGCAGCCGCTTGAAAGCTCGAGTGCGCCTCCCCCTCGAACAGGGCAGTCGCCGCGTCTCCCTGTCCACCTTGAGCCAACGCTACGATTGCTTGCGCATGTTGGCCATGATCAGTCCAATCCTTCAGGAAGCTGTCAAATGCCAGGCTTTCATCACGATCGTGCGGGATCGAGCGATAGCGTTCGACGTCTTGCGTAATTTCATTGAGAGTCCGCAGCAGATCGTCTGAGCTGGTCGAGATACCTGACGCATCACGGTGGAGCAGAGCCTCAGCCTCCTGCGCCCGAACCGTCGCAATGTGATGGTTCACCGTCCCCAGCAGCCGGACCGAATCCAGCCAGCGATTGTGGACCTCCCCCGACACGGCATCCACATGGGCAAGCCGATCGAGGCTCAAAACCCGCACAGTGACGACGGCCAGCACGAAGAGGGCAGCCAGAAGGGCAAGCTTGGCCGGCAGAGAACTGCGTCGAGAAAATAAAGGACGAGACGATCGCATGATCCGCTCCGCGTGGGCCATTGCATCACGTTTCAGCTTCATAAGTCTACCTTAACCCCGCGACCATAGCCGTACCCCTGTCAAATCTCACAGACTGACATCGTGACCGGGCCGCCCGATCTTCGTGTCCAAGGACGAGGATCAGGAGATGGCGGTGGACAGGAACGATCGCTCTGCGAAACGGCAGCCTCTCATTCCTCGCATCGTCCTCGTGCTGGGGGTGGCCACGGCTGCAATAGAGCTGTGCGCGATCTGGCTGCATGCTGAACCGGCCACGTCGGCCTCCGCGCAGCACGCGGTGCCAGCCATTCCCGTCCAGGCGACGGTTGTCAGCTCGCAACCGGTCGACCTTTCGCTGACGGCCCTTGGAACGGTGCAGGCGTGGAACACGGCGACGGTCACGCCGCAAGTCTCGGGTCAATTGACCGAACTTCCGTTCCAGGAGGGTAGTCTCGTCCATGCTGGCGACATCTTGGTGCGCATTGACCCGCGACCATTCCAGGCCGCGCTCGATCAAGCCCAGGCCAAGAAAGCTCAAGATGCCGCCAATCTCGCTGCGGCACAGAAGAATCTTTCACGAGATCAGGTGCTTCTGACCAAGGGCGGCTTTGCAACCCAACAGACGGTCGACAATGAGCAGGCGCAGGTCGAAGCAGACAAAGCCATGATCGCAGGAGACCAAGCTGCCATTGAAACGTCTCAACTCAACCTGGATTTTGCGACGATCAAGGCACCGTTCACCGGCATCATTGGCCTGAGCAACATAGACATTGGCAATGTTGTTTCGCAAAGCACCAGTATTGTTACGATCACCCAGATCGAGCCGATTGCGGTCGAGTTCACCCTTCCTCAGGCTGACCTGAGTGACGTTCAGGCCGCATTCGCTCAAGAAAGGCCCGCGGTTCTTGTTTCCGATCAAAACGGCAAGACCCTGCGGGCGCGCGGCAGCCTCGATGTTATTAACAACGAGGTCGACTCGGCCAGCGGAACGATCAAGCTCAAGGCACGCTTCGACAACAAGGACCACAAGCTCTGGCCCGGGGCCTTCGTGCAGGTCCGGATTGTCACAGGAACTGTGCCAGATGCCATTGCTGTGCCCTCGCAGGCGGTCCAGCGTGGTCCGAACGGTTCCTATGTTTGGCTGGTTTCTCCCGACCATACCGTGCGGCCACAAACGGTTGCGCTCGGACAGATCCAGGACGAACGGACCGTGATCACGAGCGGACTTTCGGCGGGCGACCGGATCGTCGTTGCGGGACAGTACCGTCTCACCCCAGGAGCTCGCGTGAGCGAGACCGACTCCGCGCAGGTCGCTCAAGCCCACGACGGCCAGCCATGAACCTGTCTGCTCCGTTTATCCGCCGCCCAGTCGCGACCTCGCTGTTGATGTTGGCAATCGCCATCATCGGCATGGCGGCCTACCCATTGCTGCCAGTGGCACCATTACCGACTGTGGATTTCCCGACGATCCAAGTTTCAGCCTCGCTGCCGGGAGCCAGCCCGGAGGTCATGGCGTCGGCAGTCGCAACTCCGCTGGAGAAGCAACTCGGCATCATTCCCGGCGTGACGCAGCTCACCTCATCCAGCAGCCTCGGCAACAGCCAGATCACAGTGCAGTTTGACCTGGGCCGTAACATTGATGCAGCCGCCCAGGATGTGCAGGCTGCCATCACGGCCGCCTCGGGCCAGCTTCCGCAAACCTTGCCGAGCCCCCCGACCTACCGGAAAGTCAATCCGGCGGATCCACCTATCCTCGTGCTCAGCGTTCGCTCCGATACCGTCCCGCTTACGCAGGTCGATGATTATGCGGAGAACATGCTCGCGCTGCAGATCTCGCAAATGCCGGGTGTCGCCCAGGTCTCGATTGGCGGGCAGCAACAACCGGCCGTGCGTGTCCAGGTCGATCCGGCGAAACTGGGCGAAAAGGGTCTCACGCTCGACGATGTTCGCGGCGTGATCGCTGAGGCGACAGTCGATGCCGCCAAGGGTACCCTGCGCGGTCCGACGCAAAGCTTCACCATCTACGACAATGACCAACTGACCAAAGCCGCGCCTTACAATGACCTGGTCATCGCCTACCGGAACGGCGCTCCGATCCGCATCCGCGATATTGGCCAGGCCGTGGATGGCCCGGCCGACACGACCCTGGCCGCCTGGATCAATGGTCAGCGCGCCATCGCGCTGATCGTCTCCAAGCAGCCGGGAGCCAACGTGATCGACACCGTCGACCGGGTCAAGGCCGAGCTGCCGCGCCTGCGGGCCAGTATTCCGCCAAGCGTCGCGGTGACCCCGGCTGTCGACCGCACGACCACCATCCGCGCCTCGGTCAGCGACGTGCAGTTCACGCTCATTCTAACGATGATTCTCGTGGTCCTGGTGATCTTCGTATTTTTGCGCAACCTGCGCTCGACGATCATTCCAGGGCTGGCCGTTCCCCTCTCCATTATCGGCACCTTCGCAGTCATGTATGCGTTGGGCTATAGTCTCGACAATCTCTCGCTCATGGGGTTGACGATTGCGGTCGGCTTCGTGGTCGACGATGCCATCGTGGTGCTTGAGAATATCGAACGACATATGGAGGAGGGCCTCCCTCCGCTACAAGCTGCGCTGACAGGCGCTGGCGAGATCGGTTTCACGGTACTCTCGATCAGCCTGTCACTCGTCGCCGTCTTCATCCCGCTGCTGTTCATGAGCGGCCTCGTCGGACGCCTTCTCCGCGAGTTCGCTGTGACTGTCACCGTCTCGATCTTGGTGTCACTCATCGTTTCATTGACTTTGACGCCCATGCTGGCGAGCCGATTTCTGAAGCCGAAACGCCCCTCGACAGAGCAGAGCCGCCTCTATCGGGCCAGCGAGCGCGCGTTCGAGGCGCTTATCCGCGGCTACGCGAGAACGCTAGACGTGGTGCTACAGCACCGAAGGCTGACGCTGCTCGGCTTCGCTGCGACAGTCGCGGCGACCGCATGGCTTTTCGTGACAATTCCAAAAGGTTTCTTCCCGATCCAGGATACAGGCTTCATCATAGGCCAGACACAGGCGGCACCGGACGTCTCCCCCAGCGAGATGGCCCGCCTGCAGCAGGCACTGGCTGGCGTTGTCTCCAAGGATCCGGATGTTGCGCAGGTGGTCTCGATGATCGGCGGATCTCGCACGGTCAACGAAGGACTGATCTATGCAAGTCTGAAGCCGCTCGACCAAGGCCGCGCCAGCGCCATGGAAATCGTGAATCGCTTGCGACCACAGCTTGCCCAGGTACAGGGCGCTCAACTCATCATGCAACCGGCCCAAGACATCACCGTCGGGGGCCGCCAGTCGAAGGGACTGTTCCAGTACACGCTCCAGGGTGAGCAGGCCGATGAACTGAGCACATGGACGCAACGGCTCTTCACGAGCCTTCGCAATGTTCCGCAGATCACCGACCTCTCGACCGATCAGGAGGCGAACGGGCCGACGGTTACCCTCACGATCGACCGCGACACCGCCGCCCGCTTCGGCATTCAGCCGGCCGCGATCGACGCCGTCCTGGCGGATGCCTTCAGTCAGCAACAGGTCACGCAGTTCTTCACTCAGTTGAACACCTACAAGGTCATCCTTGAGGTTCTGCCGAGCATGCAGGGAACACTGGAAACGCTCTCCAAGCTCTACATCCCGGCCCTCACGAACGGCCAGCCAGTGCCTCTCTCAAGCCTTGTGTCCCTCGACACCCAGCCGGTTGCTCCCCTGACGTTCACACATCAAGGCAGTTTCCCGGCCGTAACGTTCTCGTTCAATTTAGCTCCCGGCGCCTCGCTCAGCGATGCCGTGGATGCGGTTCAGGCGGCGCGGGCCGCTATCGGCCTTCCTCCATCCATCGTAGGATCCTTCCAGGGCAACGCGCAGGCCTTCCAAGACTCTCTGGCGAGCGAGCCTTTCCTCATTGTCGCAGCCCTGTTCGTGATTTACGTGCTTCTCGGCGTTCTTTACGAAAGCTACATTCACCCCCTTACGATCCTGTCCACTCTACCCTCGGCGGGACTCGGCGCACTGCTAATGCTGTCTGTGTTCCATATCGATTTCACGATCATCAGCCTGATCGGTCTCATCCTCCTCATTGGCATCGTGAAGAAGAACGGGATCATGATGGTGGACTTCGCACTCCACGCAGAGCGCGAAGAGGGACTGCCGCCGGTCGATGCGATCCGTAAAGCTTGCCTGTTGCGCTTCCGCCCGATCCTGATGACGACCGTCTGCGCCATTCTGGGTGGGTTGCCGCTCATGCTGGCGCACGGGACTGGATCGGAGTTGCGCCAGCCACTCGGCTATGCCATCGTCGGCGGCCTCGCCCTGAGCCAAATCCTGACTCTTTTCTCGACGCCCGTCATCTACCTTGCCCTGGATCGATTCCGGGTGCGACCAATGCGGGAACGCCAAAGCTTTGCTCCGGCAGAGTAGATTAACTCGTCTCCATTCCATCTCGCCATCCATTGGGGATATCGGCATGGATCGCTTTGGTCGATTCCTCCTCTTGAATCATGGCCGATGCCGGCAGCACTCGAGCCTTCGGGCCATCATTTGTGAGACACGCACAGGACATAACGTCGGGGATATCTCTCACGATTGCCGTGGGTCTTAGCGTCCTGCTCTATATCGGCACAGTCCATTGCCACTACGAGGCGTTGCGGATTATCTCCCAACTGGTGGAACGGTCCGGATTAAGCCGAGACTTCGCATACTTCTCGTCTTGTTCGGCACCGTCCTGGCGCACCTTCTGGAAATCGTCTTCTACGCTCTCATGCTCTGGTATGCCGACACCATTGCTCATATCGGTGGGTTCACTGGACTTGGTGCAGACGAGGTCGCAAACTACTTTTACTTCTCGGCCGAGACTTTTACGTCCCTCGGAATGGGCGATCTGTACCAATGGGGCGCTTTGCGTCTGATGAAGAGCCTGGAAGTCCTGAATGGACTGCTTCTCATTGGATGGTCAGCATCATTTGCGTTTCTCGCCATGTCGCGCCTTTGGGCGCTTCACGCCTCCGCTGCTGCAGCCGAGACGCACGTGCTTTCTCACCGTGAGAATGACGAGCCATGATGCGCGGCTCTACCTGAAACACCACATCCAAGTAGCAAGGCGTCAGCGGGAGACTACACAATCACTTAAGATCGGCTTGAGCAGCTTCTGCATGCCGGTTAACAAGCCACAGCGCGCTCTCTTTCTGAATATCCCCGAAACGGACCAGGGTCTCGATGAAGAAGTCGTTCCCGCTGAGGATTGATTAAACACGCGAGAATGCGGTGTGCTGGGCCTTGAGCAGGGCTGCCACAGGCCCAGAATCTCCAGTTCTATGCTCGCGCATGGGGGCGAGCCGTGCATCCAGGACTTGCAGTCGCTGAACTTCCAAAACGACGAGATTTCTCCTTCTCCGGCCGAGTCGTGAGGAAACCAAGATCAACCATGTCAAGACGGGAGTCCGCTGCCGGGGAATCGCTCACAATCAGCAACGTCTCTCGCTCCAATCATGTGTCTGGCGCATAGTCAGTGACTGACGCTCGACACGCCTGCAGTCCGCCTCATTGAAGATCGCGCCTATCGCGTGGATCGAAGGGACCAACTGCGGCAGCACTGCGGCCTGGGCGACGCCGACTACACCATAGACGAACGCAGGGTAGCCTGGGACGGACGGCGCTGAGCACCGGGGGAGTGATTCGTGTATGATAACACCACACGGCGATGCTCCGGGCGCCGCCGTATCTTATAATGCACAATCCGTCTCCAGCCCTGTCACATATCACAGGCTGACGGAAGTCCGGAAGTACACCATCTTTCTGCATGAGTTAATCGGTCGAAGCAGTCGCTGTGGACTTCTACGTCCAGGTGACTTCAACGAAGGACACCCGAAGTTATGCGGTCGGACCCTGCTACTATTGCCGCTATATGCTTTGCTCGCTCCTGCCTCAGAGCAGGGACCGATGATAGATCCGGCGTGAGCTGCAGTATAGCGTCGACGATGAGCAACCGGCCAAACAGTTGCAGCTTTTCAACGCGGGACTGCCCACACCGGGCGAGACCTTCAACAGAAGCTCGCCCGACCTGCTTGAGAAGGCAGGAGGATGATCGCCATGATCTTGCGCATCGAGCCAATCATCTACGTCGCTTTTACTTCTCTTATCATGATCGTCTCGATCGACGGTGTTGCAGCCGCTCGAGAAGGTGGAGGATCACACGGTGGCAGCGGCACCTTAGGCAGCCGAGACGGTCCCGCGGGCAGTGGGTTTGACGCTGCACGAGAGGCAGCCGGCCCAATCCTCAGGCGAGAAAATGTCATTGGGAGAAATGCTCTCGTTGGCCAGATGTTGGGATGGGAGAAGCCTCAGGAATGGCACTCGCGGGCTGACTGGATCCGTAGTCACCGCGGCTGGCGGCCGGATGATGAGTGGACAACCTATGCTTATCCCTATCCAGTCTACGGATGCCAGTGGCCGTGTGGTCTCAGCACCTGCCGCTATTACCCCACTGCTTACGGGCCTTATGCATACTACTTGCGTCCCAGATTGATCGAACGCTCCGGCGCTGTTCGCTCACATTCGGTGCAAGATGGCCGGTCGTACATGACGCGCGCACCCCGAGTTCCGAGTTCGCGTCCGGCGAACTCGAACAGACCGGCTGGATCTCGCGTGCTAAGTTCCACGCAAAAATTGGCGCACCCGATGCGCCGCGCGAGTACATGATCTGACTGCTGAGGAGCTTTTAGGGGGAAAGACGTTCCGCTGATTAGGTTTGTGAAGTTCTCCTGCAATGCGGACGCCAGTCTTCGAGAACGGTGAAGGTTGGGCCAAACTTGAGTGATCACTGGTGGTTGACCTCAGTAGAGTGTCCCAGGGATGAACGCCATAAGCCGCTCTCGACCAACGTAGATTTAACAATGGCAATGCGCCGGCTGGGAGTGCTCGCCTCCGTGAAGGCGAATTGCAGTCTCTGCGGACGACGTGATCGTCAGATCTCACATGCCAACGAAAGACACGAGAATGACCGTGACAATGTGGCAGGCACCTGGAAGATCATCTTCAGTAGGTGAGCACGCTGTCGACCCAGGGGGTGAGTTGAACAGCGCCCACCGAATCCTACGACATTCGCCAAATCGGCGTGTGATGCAATCTGCACTGCAGCCCGTATCGGCAGTTACCTCGGATTCCGTAATGATGGGCCTGAGACTGTCAGCGCCTATTCCGTTTCCTGCCAATGAAGGAGGCCTTTCGCGCTATCTCGACGAGATCCGTCGCTTCCCCATGCTCGAGCCGCATGAGGAATACATGCTCGCCAAAAGCTGGCGCGAGCATGGAGATCGCGAGGCCGCTCACAAGCTCGTGACGTCCCACCTGCGCCTGGTCGCCAAGATCGCCATGGGCTATCGCGGCTACGGCCTGCCGATCGGCGAGGTGGTTTCCGAAGGCAATGTCGGCCTGATGCAGGCCGTCAAGCGCTTCGAGCCCGACAAGGGCTTCCGCCTCGCCACATATGCCATGTGGTGGATCAAGGCGGCGATTCAAGAATACATCCTGCGATCCTGGTCCCTCGTGAAGATGGGCACCACCGCGAACCAGAAGAAGCTGTTCTTCAACCTGCGCAAGGCCAAGGGCCGCATCTCCGCCTTCGAGGAAGGCGACCTGCACCCCGACCACGTCAAGCAGATCGCCACCCAGCTCGGTGTGACCGAGCAGGATGTGGTGGACATGAACCGCAGGCTTGGCGGTGATTCTTCGCTCAATTCGCCACTGCGCGATGAAGGCGAAGGCGGTGGCGAATGGCAGGACTGGCTCGTCGACCATGGCCAGAGCCAGGAACAGGTGCTCGTCGAGGAGGAGGAAGGCCAGAACAGGCTGAAGGCTCTTCGCGGCGCGCTCTCCGTGCTCAACCCACGCGAGCGCCGCATCTTCGAGGCTAGGCGTCTCTCGGACGACCCGATCACCCTGGAGGAGCTCTCCACCGAGTTCGGCGTCTCCCGCGAGCGCGTCCGCCAGATCGAGGTTCGCGCCTTCGAGAAGATCCAAGAGGCGGTCAAGAAGAACCTGACCCAGATCGAGCGCGATAGGTCGAAGATTCAGGGAAGTCATGGATCCCACGTTTTGAGATAGGATCTGCCACTTCATGAAGCTCTATCATGGGCCTATGCGATCGATTTCTCGGTGGCGGCGTCAGGCAGGCACGTGGCACCCTACTGGAACCAGCATGCTGCTACCTGTGCATACAGGGACTAGGTCCAGTTCCAATCGCATCCACTTTACCACACGAGCGAGTAAGGCCGAAGGAGCGGGCCCTGCCCTATCAGACCTTGCAGGCGGAAGCAGGTTTGAATGCACGGCACAATCCTCTCCACACCTGGCGAGTGCAAGGGCGCACCTGGCATCGATCGCAGCCCTGGACCTATATGAGTGGAGAAAGAGCTTATCACCGACCCAACCCATTCATCGATCAAAGTCACGGATCGGCCAAAGCGCAATGGGCCAGGATCGGCCAACCTCGGATGGGGGAGCACAATGACAGCGCTCTGGTTCATGTTCGCCACGGGGATCGAGAACAGCTATCCGACCATCAGGAACGGCAGCGTCCGCATCGACGAGATGGAGAAGTGTGGACATTATCAGTATTGGCGAGAGGACTTCGAGCTACTGCGGGAACTTGGTATCCACTATCTACGTTACGGACCACCAATTCACCATGTATGGCTTGGTCCCAATCGGTATGACTGGATCTTTCCGGATGACACCTTCGGGATGATCAAAGCTCTCGATGTAGTGCCAATTGTCGATCTCTGCCACTTCGGCGTGCCGGGTTGGATCGGCAACTTCCAGAACCCTGACTTTCCTGAGCTCTTTGCCGACTATGCAAGATCCTTCGCGCAACGGTTCCCCTGGGTTCAACTTTACACACCTGTGAACGAGATGTTCGTCTGCGCGACCTTCTCGGCCGCGTATGGGTGGTGGAATGAGCAGCTCGCGAGTGATCAGGCGTTTGTGACAGCACTCAAGCACATCGTCAAAGCAAATGTTCTGGCCATGGCGGCGATTCTCGAGGTCCGGCCGGATGCCATATTCATCCAGAGTGAATCGACCGAGTACTTCCATGCCGATGAACCGGAGGCCATCAGGTCGGCTGAAATTATGAACGCGAAGCGATTCCTGTCACTTGACCTCAACTATGGCCGCCGGGTCGACTCGGAGATGTACGAGTTTTTGATGGATAGCGGCATGACACGCGAGGAATATCATTTCTTCCTTACCTACCAGCTGCGGCAGCACTGCATCATGGGCAACGACTACTACGCTACGAATGAACACAGGGTTGCTCGGGACGGGCGGAGCTGGGCGTCAGGGGAGATATTCGGGTATGCTGAGATCACGCGGCAATACTACGATCGGTATCGCATTCCAATCATGCATACGGAGACGAACCTTGCGCAGGGTGCGACAGGCGAGGAGGCTATCATTTGGCTGCAAAAGGAATGGGCCAATGTTCTGCGGGTTCGCAACAGTGGCATACCGATTGTCGGCTTCACCTGGTACTCATTGACGGACCAAGTCGACTGGGACGTTGCCTTGCGCGAGGAGCATGGTCGGGTAAACCCGCTCGGCCTCTATGATCTTGACCGGAATATTCGTCCCGTCGGAAGAGCCTATCAGCAGCTGATCCAACGGTGGCGGCGGGTCCTGCCGACTCAAAGCGTGTGTCTGACGGTACCGGTGATCCGACCGAGCCAATTCGACAGTGCGCACACAGCGTCCCAGGTGGAGAAGGCCCTCGACCTTACCCAAGGGATATCCACCACGCAGGCCATCCCGGGTCATGCAGGATGAGGAGGGAGGAACGCGTGCTCCCCTGGGTGGACTGCTCGACAGTGAGATCGTTCTCTCTCGTCCAGCCGCATCGAAGCCCGGTCCCGCGAGGTCAGGCGGCACAACCTCACTGCGTCTCACAGGAGTTCCGGCTGTTCTTCTGCACTTTCCGTGTCATTCCAGCCGCAGGGGCATCACTCCGATTCCAGACTTAACGTGTCAATCGCGGTCGCGAGCGTCCGCCCTACTCTGGGTTCGGCCGCGCAAGAGCCGATTAAGGCCTCCTCTCCTAACGCGGGGATCTGTAGTGTTTTACTAGGGCCTAACCGCCCGGGACCTCCCCGAATGCGGGAACAGGTGTTTTGCATCAGCCGCCGGGAGCATCGGTCTACTGAAGACTAGGCCTTACTGTGGACGCGCTCAGGAGTTGCCCGGTTACTCAGGAGATATGGACGATGTTAGCGGGAAAGGATTGAAAGTCCTCATCATCTGTCATGTCTCAGAACGAGAGTTCGACCCATATTAGGGCTGACGCAGCGCCCGATCGCGTTAGCCGGCAAGAAGCCTTGGCAGGGTTTTCAAAGTGGGCCACAGTTCTGTGGACTCGCACGGGTTGTCAGAACATGAGCCGTAATCCCTCAAGCGTGCATCAATGCGGCGAGGGGTATCGCTTAGTCAGCAGATCGCGCCGGCCGGAAGAGGCAGTCATTGTGCATCTGTGGTAGCTGCACTCTGGCACAGTTGGCTTCAGAATCTGCAAAGTGTGGCGAAGGCGTGATGTGAGCTGGCCACGACGGGAGCCGGACAGCACGAAGAATGGTAGGTCCTGGGCACATTCGGTTGTTTGATCTCCGGTCTGCAGACTGCATCGGAACTAGCGGGCGCGGAAACCACATCGATGATCGCAGTCCGCAGGTGTCACTGCTTCCAGACACGTCAACGAATCCTTCTCAGAAGCGAGCACTCACATTGGCCGCACAACGTCTGATAATGATTGCAGCCTTTGCGTTGCGCGTTCGTGTGCAACGACCCGAAATCATGCCCCACCTCCACTTGATGAAGGCGAAGCAGATCGAGCGGCCCAGCGCCTCAGAGAGACGAGCGACGCCGTAGTTGTGCCTTCTAACTTAGTACGGCAGTCCCTGCGTCGCGCGGTAGTAGTGCAGGTTTGGGTAGCCAGCTGCCGTGCAAGCCGGCGGCCCCTGCAGGCAAGAGGGCCACCGCTCGGAGCGAGCATAAGGAGCCGTGGCTGGCATCCCGAAGGAGCGATCAGCGTACGCAGCGAGAGTGTGGTTCGGCGGAAGCTCATTGATCTCTCTATGGGAGAAGGGCGCTGCCTGCGCCATTGTGGACGCGACCACAAGTGCGACAGCGGTCAGGGGGACGAGTCGGATCGAAAGCATGAGGAGTTCTCCTAGTCACTTGCTGCGTTGAACGGCGTGAGCATGAGCGCTGTTGCCGCTGCTGAGTAGATTGTCGTTGGTCAGACGCATGTCAGCCTGCGAAATCTGACAGTCCATTCTGTCGAGACAAATCCTAACCTCATTCCATCTTCCCAGCTCAGTCGACGTGCCTTTTGGATTGTCCCAGTGCGTCATCCCATTGGCCTACTGAGACATGAACGAGGGTCGCCCGATGCCAAGTTGCGCTATCGACAGGAGAACGGGATCCGGTGGGTCACCAATTTACCCCTAACCAGTCTTGGATTGTCGGGGTTGAATTGCCATATATTGATCAGCTGTTGGATCGTGGGTTGAACTTGCACGGAGTGCTGCTATGACCCGTCTGATTGTGCCCAACGACGCAATGATCAATCGACTTACTGCGACCCTGGGCCTGCTTCTCCAGCTATCCCCTTGGGCGCTGGGCTTCGCGACCGTTGAAGCCGCTGCTTGGACGGCCGGGATTGGCGGGATCACCGTTACTGTGATGTCGTTTGCGGCCTTTATCTACCTGCGGGAATGGAAAGAATGGGTTTGTCTGATGACGGGGCTGTTCCTCATCGTCTCACCTTGGCTTCTCGGCTTCGCGCGGAATGCATCCGCCACATGGGTCCATGTGACTATTGGGCTGGTGGTCACAGTATTGGCGTCCATCGAGCTTCGGCGTCTTCACGGATTGCCGCCTAACAAGCCCGCGTGAGGAGGGCGTGAAGGGGCAAGTGGCAGACGTATCTGTGGTGTCTAGACCTGATCCGATCCTGAAGGGCTCTGCTCAAGCAGGGATTAGCTCATTAAGATCACGCAGGAGCCCCAGCCGCCCTGTTAGATCTTGCTGGCTGCATCTCACCTGAAATGGCGCCAAATTCAGTGCTCGGTTGATGGGCTGATTATGGGCCTAAGGGGCGCCTTAGCACCGAGCGGCCCCTCGCCTGTTATCTGACTCACTGGAGTCGGCTCAAGGTTTTCAACGGGTTGCACGACGCATTTGGATAGCCAAGATGTGGCCTAAGCAGAATGTCGAACGGGATCTCCGCACCCTTCTAACGCGGATTGGGGCAACCTCGGAACTGACGGAAAGACTCGTAGCGAGTGTGTTGCAATACGCCTGCCCCGGGCTCAATGCGGCCTGCCGCCCAATACCTGCGTGCGGAAACTGACCGAGGCAGAGGCCTGGATTGATCTAGGCTTCTGGCTGATCGGTTCGGAACTCCCGGACTGTGTCATCCATCACCTATCCTGTGATGACCAAGGCCCTGCCGAGCCCACTCCGGCCTGGCTGAACTTGTGCGAACGGGCGCCTGCTGAATGCATGATTGACCTCTCTGAGCCAGTCGATGTCTCGCTCAAGACCGAAGTTCTGGTCCTACTGCGGAAAGTCACGAAGGAGGTCAACCTCGCTGTCGTGCCGATGACCGATCGCACACACTGGGGCGTCGAGGACCGCTGGGATTACCCGAAGGGCAGCTACGGGGACTGCAAAGACATCCAACTCCCCAAGCGCAAGCGGCTCATCGAAGCGGGGCTACCCCGCCGCGCCCTGCTGATGGCAGTGGTTATCGGTCAGAATGACGAGGGTCATGCGGTCTTGATGGTGCGCACCACGGCGGGTGATCTCGTTCTCGATAACAAGACCTCGGCGGTCCTGCCTTGGCGTCTGACGGGCTACCGCTTTGTCAAGCGGGAGGGTCAAAACGGGTTCGGCTGGGTCAGTCTGATTGAGCCGCCCTTGCCGGCTGCCCACGCGAGCCGCTGAGACGGACTACCCGTCATGATGGGTTCGCTGGCATCCGGGAAACGCCTAGTGCCGGACACCCGCTTTGCTCTGTTGCCGTATCTGTTGAAGGCCGACCCATCGCGGCTTCCTCGGCGTGACCACCACTACGCGTTGCGGCTTGGCCCGATCATAGGCATGGCGGCCAAGCCGAGTTTGTCGTTTACTAGGCGATGCAGTCGATTTCCTATTCCTGTCACCGGTTCCCGTGACAAGGCCGCCAAGGAGCCCAATTTTCGGGATGTCGGCGTCTCTCGAAATCTGCAGAGCCGATGGCCTGCTTAAACCTATGTATGGTTCGAGTTCTGTGCAATCGGATCATACATATCTCCTGTCAGGTCACCCTTCGCCTGGCCTTGAATCCATCGTATGAATGAGGACGGGCTGCGTGCACAAAGTTCCAGTTATCACGATCATTGATGACAACGAGGCCGTCCGGATCGCGATGTAGAGCCTCCTGAACTCACTCGGATATGTCGCTTACACGTTTGCGTCAACAGAGGACTACTTGTGCTCGCCCCGCGTGAACGATACGGCGTGCCTGATCACGGATGTTCAAATGTCGGGAATGAAAGGCATTGAACTGCAACGCCGTCTGATGGAGGAAGGTCGGCGCACACCCATGATCTTCACCACAGCGTATTCTGAGGAGGCAACCCGGGCCCGTGCGCTGGAGGCCGGAGCGGCCGGATTTCTGAGCAAGCCATTCGATGAGCAAGCTCTGATTTACAGTCTCGACAAGGCTCTCAAGGAGAACCATGACGGGGCCATCGAAAGCTAAACTCCAACAGGATCTTCGTCGCAACCTGAACAGTGCACCCCGTGCTTGCCCATTAAGCCTTCGATGGGGTCGCCGCAGCGCGCCCGCCGCGATCGGGGAACTCGGGTGTTCTGCCGCGATATCCCCTGACAGATCTAGCAGGCAGTGGATCGCTACTGACGCTGTTAGCGTTTCACCCGCGACAGCACAGTCACAGCCGATCGACCCGCCGTCACCGATGAGCGTGGATATCTGATCGATTGATCGGCTCGCGTACGACTGGCGCGGGACCGCTGGTTGAGAACGAGGTGTGCCATGCAACACAACACCAAGTCAGCCGAGGTTGTTTGCGATCCTTCTGTCTTGGCGACGGAGTTGGAGACCGAGCACGTTGCCGACATCGCTGAAATCCTGAACGAGCAGCCCACCGCAGTTGCGTCGGAGGTTCTCGCACATTTGCTGCTCGATGTGGCAGTCGGAGTGCTTGACCAGCCGGAACTGGAAACGTCTGCCAATCTGCTTGCCGCCCTGCCGGATGAGCGGGCGATAGCGCTCCTCTCCGGTATGTCGGCCGACCAAGTCGCGGAGGTGTTCCGTGAGCTTGAAGAGCCCCGCCGCTCGGTCCTGCTGGAGCGCCTTGACGACGAGACGCGGCTTTCGGTTCTACGGCTCCTGTCCTATCTGCCAAACACAGCAGGCGGCATGATGACCACCGAGTTCGTCAGCGTGCCGACCACATGGTCGGTTGTGCAAGCGCTCGATCATATTCGCCGCGTCGAGCGGACGCGCGAGACCGTCTACACGATCTACGTGCTCGATCCCCGGACGAAGAGGCTCGTCCAAGCCGTGTCGTTGCAGCGGCTCATCTCGGGCGAACCTCACGCCCCGATCCTGTCTGTCGCCCGCCCCCGTCGGCCCGTTACCGTCTCGCCACTTACTGACCGGGAAGAGGTCGCGCGGATCATCTCGGAGTACAATCTTCTGGCCGTTCCGGTTGTGGACCGGGGGCAGATTATTGGGATCGTGACCGTGGACGATGTGATCGACGCGATCGTCCAGGAGAGCACGGAGGACGTGCAGAAATTCGGCGGTGTGGAGGCCCTAGCCGAGCCCTATATGCAGATCAGCTTTGTCGAGATGATCCGCAAGCGCGCCGGGTGGCTCTGCGCTCTGTTCCTGAGTGAGATGCTAACCGCCAGCGCCATGCAGTATTTCGAGGGCGAATTGGAGAAGGCTCTCGTCCTGAGCCTGTTTATTCCCTTGATCATGAGTTCAGGTGGGAGCTCCGGATCCCAGGCAACCTCATTGCTCATCCGGGCGCTCGCCCTTCGGGAGGTGAGGCTGCGGGACTGGTGGCGTGTCGCTCTACGGAAACTGCCCACGGGCATCACCCTGGGTGCGGTCTTGGGCCTGATCGGCATGATCCGCATCACCCTGTGGCAGCAGCTCGGGTTCTATGACTATAACGAGCGCTGGCTGGTCATCGCCTTCACGGTTGGAGTAGCGCTTGTCGGGATCGTGACCTTTGGCTCGTTTGCTGGGTCGATGCTTCCCTTTTTGCTCCAGCGGATCGGCTTTGATCCGGCCAGTGCTTCGGCTCCGTTCGTTGCAACCCTGGTCGATGTGGCAGGGCTGATCATCTACTTCACGGTCGCGCTCGTACTCCTGAGGGGGACCCTGCTCTGAATGCTGGGAGTTCCCGAACAAGGCTTCATCACGATCGCCTGGATCGCGCACTTCATGGCATGTTTTCGTCCCATGAGCGACATATGCATAGGTATCGCTGTACGAAAGGTGGAGAAGGAGCTCCGCCCTTCGCCCAAGACCGACTCCTCGTGCCAGGGTGATCAGCCTTTTCTGGCTGCAGCGGACGGGAGGGCGCATCAAGTCAGCCGGACAGGTGCAACGTTCTCTCAGTCCACAATGTGGTCGGAATTCTCTTACGCGACCTCGGCAACTGCAGCGCCGCCGATCATCGCACATTCCGAGCAGATGCGCTCCGGGTGCTGTTGTAGTCATGAGAATAGACCCAACAGCATATTGACCAGGTCGGCAGCCCCGCATGCTCTTTGGATCCCGATTTCATTAACGAGCGGTAGCAAGCCCTCACTGACACCCTTTGCGGAGTAGATGATAACAGGAACGCCTAAATCATGAAGTTTGTTAAGAAGGTCAGGATATGCGCCGTCCCGCAGAACAGGATCGATCACCGCGACATCCGGGGTGAACCGGCCAAGCCAATCCAGCGCCGCCTGACCTGAAGTGAGCGGGCCAGCCACAAAGAAGCCGTGGGGGTCCAAGGCGTCAGCAAGGTCGAGACCAGCTTTCGGATCTTCTTCGATGATGAGGCAAAATCTCGTACGTTGCAGTGATGACACGCCTCACCTCTGCATTGGATATGGATAGGTCGATCAGCGGCACAGGGATGCTGAAGCAGTTCTGACGAACTGCTCCGTCGAGACACTCTCTGGTTCGGGTATGCGCCCCGGCTCTGCCGCAAATCATCAGAGAGGGGCCGATTGGCCCCTCTTGAGGTTTTTACTTCTTGAGCGCGTCCTTGATGCTGCCTACGGCATTCTGGGCCTTGCCCTTGGCCTGATCCATCTTGCCCTCAGTCTGCATCTTGGTGTCGCCGGTCAGGTGGCCTGCGGCTTGCTTGATCTTGCCTCCAGTTCGGGTGGCGGAACCTTTGATCCGGTCTTTGTCCATGATATCCTCCTGGAACAGTAGATGCCTACCTGCGTGACAGGATGTGTGACTGATCATGCAGGCTATCTTCGATGAGGTCACATCCGCGACAGCATGATTGCAGTATTCCAACCTCTGCTCTCGGTTGTTTCATGACCACTGGGTAAAGGTGAGGTCGCATGCCCGCGGTGTCAGCCTGTCAAATTTTACAGCTTGAGGACTGAGAACGGCCCACGGGTTCCTCAACGCTTCAATGCCAGCACTTCAACCTGCGGCGCATAATAGTAAACGCGCCTCTTCCTCACCGTCTCATTCAAGAAGACATTTCTCTCAGTCGCCGGCAATAAGCGGTCGTGATGCAGAAGATCTTGACGAAAGTGGCTTCTGCGTGCTTACGTCGGACTTGCTGTGTCAGCTCTGGCAATCAGCACCGCGAGCGGCAGCATGACCAGTTGAGCCGCCACGATGCGGGCCACATCAGGGTGGCCGCCCATTCCCTGTTGGCCTGGGCAAGCTTCGGACCGACCAGCGGCAGCAGGGGCGCGTTGGCAACGTGACACAGCAGCACACACAAGGCGAAAACGAGTAGGGGCCGGCATGAGACCAGTACCTTGAGCCTCTTCAGTCCTCCGTGACCTTCCCGGGAGGCTTCTTCCGTCGCCCCGCGGGCACTCTCATAGTCGATGGCTTGTGCCGGAATGAACAGGTTTGCGATTGCTGCCAGAACCGCAGACAGAGGCACCGGCAGCAACACGGCGCGCTGCGAGAACGCCCAGCCCACCGCACCCGCCACGACGGCAATGGCGACGTTGCCCGCGTGATCGAAGGCGGCGTTGCGGCCCATGCGGCGGGCAAGCGCGCGGTGGGCGTAGAGCCCGAGCGTCAGCGCCGCGACGGCCGGACCGAACACGTCGCTGACCATGGCTATCAGCGTGTTGGCCACCATCACCGGCCAGAATGCCGGGAATGCAGCCAACACGATCCCACTCACGCCGAGCACCGCGAGCGCCGGTATCATCAGCCCGAAGATGCCACCAACCATGGTTATCAATCCAACCTCGGATTGGCTCTAATGCTGGTCGGTCACCAGGAACACGTTGAGATCGGGCCCGAGCGCACCGCGGACATCGGCGAGCAGCAGGTTGATCGCGTCGTGCGACAGTGGCTTGAACCCGGCCTCGACCGCCCGCGTCATGCCCGCTTCATCGGCCTTGTCATGGATCGATCCAGCATCGCCGCCGTGTCGCTCAGCGCTGGTCTGCGCTGCGTTGCTCAGTTCAGGATGGATGACGGCATCGGCCATGGCCTTCCCCCAGTCAGGATCCGGAGGTCGACAACAAGGCCGCGAGCGCAAGGAGGAGCGCGGATGGCATGACCAGCAGACCGAGCTTCAGGAAGGCCCAGGTGCTGACGGGTTTGGACTTGCATCACTTGACCAGCCCTCGGAGGGGCCAGATCCCGCCTACCGCCCGAAGATGCCCTTGAGGACCTGAGCCAGCTTGTTGTGCTTCTTCTTGCGGTCGATGTCGGCCTGGCTCTTCACCCAGGCGATCTGCACCACGCGGCGCTCGCCGGCGAAGGGTAGATGGCCGTGCCAGGAATGGTCTGAGCGCAGGAAGGCGAACATGGTGCCCATGACCGGCGGCACTTCGAGCTTGTAACGGTCGTAGTTCTTCTGGTCGTAGAGCACACGCAGGCGTCCACCCTCGTCCTGCTGCCACTCGTCGTTCATATAGACCAGCATGGTCATGACCTTGGACGGGCCGTCCGTGTGGATCGCGCCATATTTGGGCTGCGACTGCTTCATGATGGTGGTCAGGCGCGGATATTGGTGGAGATCCAAACCGAACTTCTTCGACAGCTCCTCGGTTAGCTCGGGGCCTTCGAGCTCGTCGATGAGCTGCTTGAAGCAGCCCTGAAGCTTGACCTCGTCCACGGTCAGATAGCCCGGCTTGATGATGGCGGGAAAGTCCCGCCGCAACTCGTCGATGGCGTCCTGCTTCAGGAGGTTCGAGGCGAGGACGTAATCATACGGCTCGCTGGACCGTTCCGCGTTGCGAACGGCATCAAGGTTGATGGTCTTCATCGAGTCTTCCAAAGCAGTTGAAGTCAACCGAGGCTACATTCAGCAGCGCGTGAGTGGCGATCCTCCTTTCGGATAATGGGCGGCTGAGTCGCAGATCTGAGTACGATTAGGCGATGCCCACGGCTCTTCTCTATTCTGCGGTTTGAGGTCAAGCGCCTTCAGGCCTTCCATCTTCCCGATGTTTGATGTCACTCGCGGGCCCTTGTTTCTCTTCGGATCAGCTTTTGGGCGCTCCCAGCATAGGATCAGAAGAATGAGGCAGCCCAATCTGTTGCGCGTTCTGGCCGTGCCAGAGGCGACCGACACCAGAGCCCGCGCGAACTTACCTCATCATCGTCCCGCGAGGGACGTCTCTCCACCGACTGGCGGATCTCGGATCTCCTCCTATTCGGGTGACAGGCTGTTCCGGTGAGTGATCCGGCGGCCGCCATGGCACTCACCTTCGTCCAGCGGAATTCGGCGCCATCGCTTCAGAGGCCGGGCATGATTACGGCCAAGCGACGCGCCAGAGCCACGATTGCCTTTTGCAAACCGCGCCGTCGGGCCAAGTTCATGGCCCGGGCCTTTAGCCTGGGCCGCCAAACCCATGCGCTTCAGATCAACGCTGAATTAACATCACACCCGGATCACCCACTCGGGGCAGGCCACCCTTCGCCATTCATGTCCTTCGATTGAAATGGTCAATTGTCGGCTGTGCGTCAGCCTGCAAGATCTGGCAGGAGACCCGATCGCCAGTTGAATTGGATGCTTGTAGATGATGTTGCGGGCCCGGGCGGCATGGGATCCCGCTGTTCTCCCGCATAGGCCGCTTACGTATCCAAACTGTTGTTTCACGTCGAGTTTTAATCACTCAAGTCAGTCCTAACCCTATAGGCGCAACCAAGATCCTGTCAGATCTCGCAGGCTGACACCATGTCGACAGTGCCCATTTCTTGGACGGCAGGCATCAGCAACGAGGAGCGAAGATCATCGTTCGCTAGCGACAGGAGGTTTGGATGTTCATCATCTCGTACTGCAACAAGCCCATCTGCTGGCTGCGCTCACCAGGGGGTCGAGCGTTTGGCCGACATCCGCTCAGGCGCGATACGTTGGTACGCACCTCGGCGGCCCGGGAGCTTGGCACTCCTTTGACCACTCCTCATACTTGCATGGCCGTCCCTATGTCGGCCGGTGGCACGACGGCTGGTATCCTGGGACGGTTGGCGGTCTGGCGACGGGCGCCATTATTCGGCGGGGCAATTGCATCCGAAGAGGCCGCACCCTTGTATGCCGTGCCGGTCTACCCGGCTGCTCACACAGCAGATCCTTATCGGCTCGCCTACTGCTCACAGCGCTCTCGCTCCTTCGATCCAGCGACCGGGACCTATCTTGTCGAGGACGGGTCGCGGCCCTTCTGTCAGTGAGTTTCCGAGGATCACGACATGGATGGCGCGAGAAGGATCCGTGGCGCAGTTGAAGCACAGCGTTCTACACGCCGCATTGACCTTGCCTTCATGCGCCTAAGGCGTCGATTTTACAGTCCGCAGAACGCGGGACTAAGCCACTCTCGATAAGTAAGAAGCATTTGCGACGGATCCACGCCGATTCATTCCAATTCCAAGACGTTGCGAGATCGCCCTTATGTCGCCCCACGTCCTTCAGGCCGCGACGGCTGATCAGGTTGACAGCACATTGCAGTCCTCCCGCCTCAAGGCCGAGGCCACTTCGGCAGAGCCGCATGAACTCCTCCGTCCTATCATGAGGTGGGCTGCTCCTGTGCTCGTCTTGGGCGTCATTGCCTCCATCACGGCGCTGCTCGCCGAACTCCTTTCCGGCCTCGACTTCGCAGCCGTAACCGCAAGCGCCGCGCAGATGCCGCTCCCGCTGATTGGCCTGTCGCTTCTCTTCAGCGCGATCAGCTATCTCGCCCTTATCGGCTACGATGCCCTGGCACTGAGAGTAATAACCGACAAGCGGGTTCACTTCACAACGATCGCGATGGGCTCCTTTACGAGCTATGCCATCGGCCACACCCTCGGCTTTCCCCTGATGACGGCGGGCGCCGTGCGCTGGCGTGTCTATGGCACGGCCGGCCTGTCGCTTGCCGAGGTGGCGAGGCTGACAGCCGTCGCGGGCTTCACGCTCTGGATCGGCATGGCTGCCGTTGTGGGCCTCAGCGCCGCGCTCGAGCCGCAGGCGCTCGCCGCGCTCGACCAACTGTCTGTCCGCCTCAACCAGGGCCTTGGCGTCGCCCTTCTGGCCGCCCTCGCTCTCTGGCTGCTGTGGAACCGCCAGGGCGGCCAAGAGATCGGCCGGGGGGATGTGCGGGTTCGCCTCCCGGGCGGCAAAGCCGTTCTTCTGCAAATGGGTCTTGGCCTCCTCGATGTGTCCGCCGCTGCCACGGCTCTCTGGGTTCTCCTGCCCCATGAGGTCACCATCGGCTTTCCTGCCTTTGCGACGGTCTTCGCGGGCGCCATCCTGTTGGCCGTCGTCAGCCATGTCCCGGCGGGTCTTGGAGCGTTCGAGGCGGCGATCCTGCTGGCGTTTCCGAATGTTCCCACAGCCGACCTGCTCTCAGCGGTTCTCGTCTGGCGGCTCACCTATACGCTGATCCCCTTCCTGCTCGCCCTAGTACTCGTCGTCACGCACGAGTTGCGGTATCGAGACACGAAGCTGGCCCAGGCGGCCCGACGCCTCCGGCGGCTGATGCTGCCCTTCGTGCCGATAGCGCTCGCCACTTTGACATTCCTGGGTGGTCTCGTCCTCCTCACCTCCGGTGCGCTGCCCAACGACTACTCGCGCATCCGGGCGCTGAGGCATCTCGTGCCGCTGCCCTTCGCCGAGGTGTCACACCTCGTCGGCAGCACGGCCGGCGTGGTGCTTCTCATTCTCTCTCGTGGCCTGATGCGCCGTCTCTCGAGCGCCTGGATCCTCGCCGTGGTCGTCATCGGCGCTGGGGCAATCGTGTCACTCGCCAAGGGCTTCGATTGGGAGGAGGCGTTGATTCTAAGCTCGGTGTTGATCCTTCTCCTGGCTTATCGCGGGGCGTTCTACCGCAAGGCCGGCATCTTCGCGGAGCCTCTCGAGCCGCGCTGGCTCATCGCCATCGCGTTCGTTGTCGGCTGCACCATCTGGCTCGGCCTCACGGCATTCCAGGATCTCGACTACAGCCATGATCTCTGGTGGCAATTCAGCTGGCATGACGATGCATCGCGATTCCTGCGCAGCAGCCTTGTCGCGGTCATCGTCGGCGCTGCCCTGTCGCTCTATGCGATGATCCATCGCTCTCCCTCTACCCAAAAAGCCGAACCGCTCAAGCTCAATGCCCTCGCGCCTGCCTTGGCCTGTGCCGACCGGGCAGACGCCCAACTCGCTCTGCTTGAGGACAAGCGCTTCTTCTTTCATGAGGCCGGCGACGCCTTTCTCATGTACGCCGTGCGCGGCAAGAGCTGGATTGCCATGGGCGACCCTGTCGGCAATCCCGAGCGCGCGGCCGACCTCATGTGGCGTTTCCTGGAGGAGATCGACCGACATGACGGCTGGCCGGTGTTCTATCAGGTGAGCCCGAGCCATCTGCCGCTCTACCTTGATGGCGGCCTGTCTCTCGTCAAACTCGGAGAAGAGGCGCGTGTCGATCTCACCACGTTCACCACGGAGGGCAAGGCCGGCAAGGACTGGCGTGCCGCCCTCAACCGCGCCAAGCGCGAGAACCTTGAATTCACCATCATTCCGGCTGCCGAGGTGCCAACACATCTTTCCGAGCTCAAGGCTGTGTCGGATGCATGGCTTACGAAGCAAGGCGCTGGGGAGAAGGGATTTTCCATTGGCTTCTGGTCTGAGACGTATCTGTGCCGCTTCGATGTCGCCGTGGTTCGGCGCAAGGGTCGAATCCTCGCCTTCGCCAACATCTGGTACGGACAGGCGGGCGGCGAGATCGCGGTCGATCTCATGCGCCACGTGCCCCATATCTCCGGCCTTATGGATTTTCTGTTCGTCAGCCTGATGCAGGAGGGAATGGCACGCGGCTATCGCTGGTTCAATCTTGGCATGGCTCCGCTTTCGGGCCTGTCGGACCATCGTCTTGCTCCGAGCTGGCACAAGGTCGCTGCCTTCGTGGCCCGCAACGGCGAGCGCTTCTATGGCTTCAAGGGTCTGCGGGCCTACAAGGAAAAGTTCGGTCCTGTCTGGGAGCCGCGCTATCTCGCCTGCCCGGGTGGATGGGCGCTGCCGCAGATCCTGCTCGACGTCACGAACCTTATCTCCGGCGGCCCGATCGGAACCGTCAGCAAGGAAGTAAGGTTATGAAGGCAATAAGCACATTCCGCGGGCTCATCATCGCGGCGGCGCTGGTTGCTCTCACACTCGGAAGTGTTCTGCTGGGTCGCACTGCCCGGTCGGCCGTGACGGGGCCGAGCGTCTCCACCACCTCCCTCGAGGTTGACGAGTTCGGCGCCGTCGATGTGGTGCGGTCCGACCGCCCAGCCCTAGGTCTTATCATCCTGGCGGAGGATGCGTCCCATGCGCAGACGCGCCAGCAGGATGCGCTCGCCCTCGCGAAGAGCGGGCTGATCGCGGTCTCGTTCGATTTCGAGAAGTTCCGTGCAGAGCTCGCCAAGTCTCCTCCTTCGGATGAGTGCCATTACATCGCCGATGACATGAAGGATCTCGCCCAGGCCGTGCAGCGCAAGCTCGGCCTCCAACGCTACTTCTTTCCGGTCATCGCCGGACGAGGCGACGGCGCAGCCTTCGCGTATGCCGCCCTGGCTCAGGCTCCCGCGAACACTTTGGGCGGTGCGATCAGCATCGGCTTCCAGCCAGTCCTGCGGTCCGACCGAACCTATTGCTTCGAACCGCCACTGGATCCTGCCGGAGATGGCCTCTTCGCCCTTCGCAGCGAGGCAAACCTGCCGGGGCCCTGGCGCGTCATCGCGCCCGAAAGCGAGCGTCAGCGGATAGAGGCCTTTCAGGAATCCGAGAACGACGCGGAATTCGTGCCAGCGCAGGACGATGGCTTAACGCGGCAAGCCCTGGTCGAGAGCGCGAACCTGCTCAGCCGGACCGGCGAGCACGGTTATTCGCAACTGCCCGTGTCGGTCATCAAGCCGGACGGCCCGGTGAAGGGGCTCGCGATTATCATGTCGGGCGACGGCGGCTGGCGCGACATCGATAAATCAATCGGCGAATGGTTAGCCGAGCACGGGGTCGCTGTTGTCGGAATGGACTCGCTGCGCTACTTCTGGTCAAAGAGAAGCCCCGGGGAGGTCGCCGCCGATCTCGCCCTGTTATTCGACCACTATGGCGCTGAACTCCGCACGGACCACTATGCAATCATTGGCTACTCATTCGGCTCGGACATCATGCCGGATGTCTGGCCGCAATTGCCGAAGCCCGTCAAGGACCGTGTGGCCGTCGTCTCGCTGCTTGCGTTGGGTACCAACGCCGACTTCGAGGTGACTGTGGAAGGTTTCATCGGCACGGTCTCAGCCGAAAGCCGACCTCTGCGTCCGTTACTTCGTCAGCTGCCGCTTGACCGGACACAGTGTATCTACGGCAAGGAGGACGCGGAGGACAACGAGACCTCGTGTACAGCTCCCGAACTCGGCCAGGCGCAGCGAATCGCCCTTGAGGGCGGGCACCATTTCGATGGAGACTACACCAAAGCCGCGGAGGCGATTTGGGCACGTCTGCAGAACGGAAGCCCAAGGCTTTAGACCGGCCATTAAGAGCCGCATGCCGAAGTGCGCCGATGGTGGGCAGGAGCGGGAGAGGACCGTTACATGGACAAAAGGCGATCAGGGAGAGACGGTGCGGCGGACGAAGCTTAGTGCAGAGGGGTTAGCCACGTCCGCGCTGGTACCGTCGCATGAGAGAGGCATTCAGTTCGCCTGGTCGTAGGCTCGGCACCAGCTGTGCTTCCTGCCTGACACTGCGCGAAAGGGGCTGTGCGGTCCCTTCCGTCACGGCCGATCATCTCACCGGGCAAATTTGTTCGGGAGCTGCCTTCACCTGCTCCTTGGTCAAATTCACTGTAAGCACGGCGTGATCAGGAGCCGAACGGTTCACCGCGTTGGCGGTCCGGTTTGTCGTCGCTGATCCCGTGGTGGCGGGAGCATTCGGCTTCGCTGTCGATGCCGGAGAATGCGGTTCGTTTATAAACGTAAGCTCGTTGATGGGGATCGCCATATCGTGCTGATCCATGCCGAGGACGCCATTGACGCCAACAACCGCGGACTGGATCTTGCCGCTGCTGCCGCAATCAGCTCTCTGATATCTCCAATCTTCTCATTATTCTGGTTGTACACATCCAAGCCCTTGAGCTTGGAGGTCCGCCATTGCTCTGGTTACTCCTCGATCATCCAATTGCACATGCTCATCTGCCCTGAAGCTGGTACGGCCGAGCCTGCCGGCTGGCTCGTCTGGGCCAGCGCCGGGACTGCCCTCAAGGGTGTTAAGATGTGTGACCACGAGATTCTTCGCGAACGTGTCATTCCGCATATTTTGCATCGGCGCCGTGTTCATCCTGCTTGAGGTGCGTGATTTCGCGGAACTTGTCGCCCGCGGGGCAGGGCCGACTCGTAGCGCATTCCTCTCAGCCGTCTTCATGCTGGTGGGGTGCCACGCCTCCATGTGACCGCGGGCCTGCTGTGGCTGCTGACGATGATGGCGTAGATCCGCGTAACGGGATTCCGGGCGACATCTTCAGGCGCTTCCTTTGCCTCAGCCTGTTCTGGCACGTGCTCGATAGTATCTGGGTTGCCCTCTTCACGGTCGTCTACCTTATGGCGGTCAGCAGATGAGCTATGAAGGCGTCGCGACGCTCTCGACCAATGGGACTACACCGGGCTTGCGCTCTACTTCATTCGGGCTATGGGCCCTGCAGCCATTGACACATCACCCTATGTCACGGTGCTCCAAGATGAGCTTAACGCACCTCAAGCAACCCCAAAGCCATAGGCTACTTCCGGTCCGGATCGTCGCAAACCGAGGGGTATCAGTTCTCACTTGTACGGTAAGTGGATCACGCGAGCCTCGCTCGATCCAAGCAAAAGCCGAATGCCCACATCAGCCACAAGGCTGGGTGCTGAACATTCGATGATGGGAAAGCAAAGGTCGCATCGTAGCAGGTCTGAGTCCTAAGCGGGGATAACCCGGAGCGGCCCTGTTGTATGTCCTGACATCGGTCGCGGTTTCGATTGCGCCCATTTTTGCGCCTTGCTCCTGATGTGGCGATGGTGGTAGAATCTTCTGGTTCCGCGATATTCCACAAATGAAGGAGTGGACGACCCCTGCTCCCAGGAGTGCCCTTTGAGACAAGGCGGCACCTTTGTTGAGAAAGACCGAGTGCTCCGCGGGCTCGCAACGGGCGCAGTTGAAATGGTAGCGCTCCTGTCACCGTGCCGATGCTGGAAAACTCTCCCACGAAGCGCAACGGATGACTGGCCAAGCCGCGCTTGTCCGGTATAAGAACCCGCGGTTACTCGTTAACACCCTTGGCAGACCCCGCGCAAGATGTTGGGATCAATCGCCTGGGCGTGATCCAAATCACTCTCGCTTGGAATGCGAATAGTCCGCGCGACTGACCGAGCATTTTGCTTTATCCTTGCACTTTCCCGGGCCTCGGAACCTTGCCCTGTGATTGAACCCGTCGTTTCCGTAGACGTGGTCATGTCAAGGCCGTTGCCAGTCGCCTCGAGGTGGGCCGCGTCCTTGGCCATATCCATGCACTCGAACAGGTCGACATAGCTCGGGCTGCCCCCAGTTGTCGCTTCCCCTGTACACCGTGCGCGGATTGCAGGTGAGTAGCTCGACCAACCCTTGCGAATCTGATTGCGCGCTTGCTGCTCATCCTGCATACAGGTGTTGTAGTCCTGGCCGTCGGTCAAATGGAGGTTTGTGGCCGCACGGCAGCTGGAAGTGACATCGAGCGTCGGCACGCCCATTCCCTCTCGGCCACGTGCCGCCACTGAGACGGGTACCGCCTTATCGCAACCCTTTGCTTCAACAAAGTAGCGCGCGATGGCCGCAGATGAGACAGGCAGAACGCGCTGTGCCGCCTCGTGCGCTGTGGAGCCGCCGCTCGCCGCACCGAAGTCTTGCGCCAGAGCCGGGTTTGCGAGGCCGACCGCCACTGTCGCCACGAATGCACCGCGCCTGATCATGAATCTTTCCTTTCACCGGAAAACCGCCTTGATGGAGAGACCGCCTTCACAGTTCGGTTTCTGCCAGAGAGATTGTTATTGCGGGCGCCTGCGCCACCTGTGACATCTCACAGGGTCCGATGCCGCACCGCAGTCCCGTCGAAACGTAGAACGCAGGTCTGACGGGCTCGGTGGGATAACAGGAACGAGTGAGCGTGCGCTAAGCCCTACCGGCGAATGTGAAAAGGATTGCTACTCCTAGGGTGCTGCACCTCCGCAGTTGATGTAAACTGAAACTTACATTTCGACGGGAGCTGCTGCGATCAAAGGTTCGCGTGCGGGCGTGCTCGTCCGCAACAATCGTGGCGAAAGCGTCGCCGGCCGAATATGGGTTCTTCCAGTACTTGCGTGCCAGTTTGTCCCGCCAGTACTTCGACCCCGTTATTCTATCTTGGCATTGCCAGCGCCTCCGAGTCAGCCCCTACGCTGAGAGGAGCAACAACGGTGCATCAATCTGTTACCTCGCACATTGTGCCCGTACCCTTTTTGGCTTGTCGGCTGCGGTCATCAACTCGATCAGAAGCGGGACTCATCGGGCTCCACCCGCGGCAGCGTAAGCGGTCGTGTCGGTGAGGCTGGTGCGAGCAGTAAGGTCGAAGGAGTGGAATGACGCAGGGGTCATTAAGGCGGGATCAGAAAAGCCAGCTTCGCGACAGTTGTCGCAAGCATATGGTTCTGATTTGGTCCCGATCCGCGTACTACCATCTGGGTCCGCGGCGTGTGAAAGGCTACATACATGGCCGTATTGATCACGCGCTGCATCAAATCTGAAGATTCCACTTGCACCATAAGGGGCGCCCGCACATGTTGCAGTAACCTCAAGGGGCACAATTACGAGCGTGCTTGCCTCAGACGGCCGCTAATGCATCCTGTGGTTTGACAGGCGGGTGCAACACCCCCCGCGCATTTGCCCTGTCAGTTATGAGAGGTTGAACCTGCGAGGATAGTACCCAGAATTGCAAAGAGAATCTTCAGAAGCAGCAGTAGTTCGCCAGAAGAGGATAGATCCATATGTCGAAGCTTGCATCTGGTTCCAATATCTAAACGTGGATCTTCTGCATCACTCTCTTGTGGGTGTCGATCACGCCGGGGCACGCCGCCTCTTGCAAAGCCCAGATAGAGCAAGTGCAGAGTCAGATAGACGCTAAGGCTGATGCCGTCGCTGGTGCAGGTCCGGCAGCATCTGAAAGCGCAGCCGCACGGCTGCACAGACAGCCGACGCCTCGTTCGATCGCGCAAGCGGAAGGGCGCTTAGGTGAGGGAACTGCCATCGAGAGAGCGCTTGCGGCGCTGGGGCGTGCGCGAGAGGCTAACCGAATCGGAAACAAGAATAGCTGCGAGCAAGCACTTGTAACGGCACGAAGCGCGATCAGTCCCGAATGTCTCGTGATATCAGAGCCCACTGGCTGCTGAATCTTTGACACTAAGCCCAACAACACAGGAGCGGCTCACGTTCGCTCCGCGTCTGTGGCGGCATAATTCACAGAGGACTGCGTTCAATGTCTCAACGTCTACGAGGCGCTCGCCATCATCCGCAAGCCAGCGATACCGTTGCGCCTTAAACAGCTCAAGCGGCCGTGGTCCACATCCGGATGCTAGCAGCAAGTGCCCGGCCGGTCACCCTCCAGCTCATTGACGTGCGGACCTGGCGAAGTGGTAATCGTGAATCTCGGCACCTGAGGGCGTGGGTCCTAGCGGATATTACACCGCTGCGTCGACGCCGGGACCAGGTAGATCCTCGCATCAGAGTTGCCCTGCAATGGGATCGATGATGGCTCCCAAGTTAGCCGGTGCCCGATCAGATCCTGGCTCCACTCGCCTCATTCGTCGGCGATGGAGCCTACAAGCAAGCTAGCTTCTACGTCACCATCGCAAAGCGCCATCCGGATGCTCACGTGATCGTTCCACCCCGATTGACGGCAACGCCGAGTGATGATGTGGCGACCACTTCGACCCGGCGCGACAAACTTCTCCAAAACGTTGCGGAGCATGGATGCATGGGCTTGCACAAGAGGTCCGGGTACTCTCCACGAGCCCAGCTGGAGGCGGCTGTTAGCTGATGGAAACGTGTGATGGATCACGAGTTGCACTGGTGGGTGGAACGGTATCGCGCGACTGAGGCCGCTATAGCAGCTCATGCCTTGAACAACATGCACGAGCTTGGACGCATGAAGTCCTTCCGCGCGCCCAAACAAGGCCGCGAGGTGAGCTCTGCGCGCTCCACAGCCAATCCGTGCGCTCAGTCCTGTGGCGGTGGTCCCGTACGCAACAGTCACTGGAGAAGGGTCGAGAGCGCAGTACCCACCACCGGCGCGAAGGTAAAGAAGGTACCGCAGGCAGGCGCCGTCGGGTTTCGGCCGCTGGGCAAACTCTCCTGGAGTGCTGCGGGGCCGCCTGCCTAGGCAGTCAGCTCGCCTGGCCCGTTGCGACGGGGGCGATCGGAACGCACGGAAGAGCTAACACACCGGGATCTGGCGCGGTGACCCTTCTAGCTGCTAATGGTAGCGGAGTTCCTCACGGCACCGCGGAAAGGCTCGGGGGAAGTCGGGATTGCGCGGCTCGCAGCTAAAATGCAGGGCCGTCGCAATGGCGAGTGCACGACTTGCTGTTGTGATCCGCAAACTACATAAGAGCGACGCGCTTGAGTGGTAGAAGGATTCAGTCGAAAGCCTCAAGGATGATGGTGCTGTGACAGACAGGTTGCCGTAGTGCCACTGGCAGACCTGACAGGCTGACATGGTTGATAGATCCTATATTCTGTCTTGACGCACACTGTTCGCTACTACAAGGGAGCGCAATGGTGACCCTGGCGAAGGCTCTGATGCTGTTTGCGGCTGAGCGCCTGATTCTCGCTTGCGCATCGTTCCGCAATGGTCACTAGTTGTGGGCTAGAAGATGGACACAGAACAATACCGTTGGCAGGACCACGTGATCCGTTCCGACTGGTGGATTATCGATCTTTTTGTAATGCTAATTGCTTGCGCAGTGGTGCTCGCGGCGGGCTTGGACGAGAAGTCGATCGACAGCAAGCATCACCGCATCGAAGCAGCGCGTGCGTGGGATCCTGCGATACTGGAGCCTCGTGCAGATGCTCAACAATCTAGAGCGCAATCATCTGAAGCATCGAAGCTCCCTTCCTCGGTACCACGACAAGCGGGTGTTGAGAGGGGTTGACGAAGAAGCGAGTAAGAATGCCCGTTTAAGGGTCGGTAATCCACGGCGGAGATCATCCTATGGGTTCTCCGCCAAAGCGCTTTTGATCTGGGCTTCAATCCGTTCGTATGGCAAATGACTGGGCGTTGGATGCGAGGTCACGCCACGACGTTTGCCTGTGAGATCCTACGGGAGCCCGGCTCCGGCCAGTGGGTTAAGGTCAGCCTGCACGTACAGGCGCGGCGTGCCACCTTGCCGCTCGAAACCTCGGCAATCGCCGGCGGCAGTACCCCCATGACGGAGTTGCGTGAATGGATCAAGTGTGCCAGCAGAAGGCGGAGAGGAACGGCGGCTTCTGGGAGACCATTCAAGTCGTCCTCCGGGCACTGCTGATCGCACTTGTGATCCGCACCCTTCTGTTTCAGCCCTTCAACATCCCCTCAGGTTCGCTGACTCCGTCACTGCTTGTTGACGATTACCTGTTCGTCTCGAAATATGCCTACGGCTTTTCCGGCTATTCCGTGCCCTTCGGTCTACCTATTTTTCCGGGCCGGATCTGGGGCGCCGAGCCGAAGCGGGGCGATGTCGTGGTCTTCAAGCTGCCCAAGGACAACTCCACCGACTACATCAAACGGGTTATCGGCCTGCTGGGCGACCGGATCCAGATGATCGGCGGCGTTTTGCATATCAACGGCCAGTCCTTCAGCGGGAGCGGATCGAGGATTACAAGACCAGAGATTTCTATGGCCGCCCCGTGGCTGTTCCTCAATACATCGAGATGCTGCCCAATGGTGTGAAGCACCGGATCATCGAAATAGAGGGCGGCCACGGGGTATGGGACAATACGCTCGTCTACACTGTGCCAGACGAACACATCTTCATGATGGGCGACAACCGGGACAACTCGGACGACTCTCGCGACCTGTCGAACGTCGGCTATGTGCCGTTCGAGAATCTCGTTGGTCGCGCCGAAATCATCATCTTCTCGATCGATGACGATGCCGCCGCCTGGAAGGTCTGGGATTTGCCCTGGACGGTGCGCTGGGATTGGCTGCTCCGACCTGTGACGTGAGGTCGACGGAGGATGTGCTTCGCGGCCTTCGATCTCACCATCGTGGCCGGCACCGAGACTCGCATTCAGGCTGCTGTTCTGGTCCAGCCCGGAGACACGCAATGACAGTATAGTGGTACATGTTCGCGAAGGGTATCGAGAATAGCTACCCGACCATCAAGAGTGGCAGCGTCCGTGTGGACGAGATGGAGAAGTGCGGACATTACGAACATTGGCGGAAAGACTTCGATCTCCTGCAGGAACTTGGTTTCCGCTATCTGCGTTACGGACCGCCGATCCACCATGTGTGGCTTAGCCCCAACCGGTATGATTGGAGCTTTCCGGATGAGACCTTCGGGGTGCTGAGAGCTCTCGACGTGGTGCCGATCGCCGACCTCTATCGAACCCCCTGAACGGTAAACTAGGCGTCATGTGACAGGCCGATCGTATTCGGCAACGCGAACAGATGAGCCCCGGCCGGGATCAGGACGAGAGCGGTCAGCAGGAACGCCAAGAATTGGATCACACGCAAGATCATGCGATGCCTCCTCTTCCAAGAGTGATCAGGTCTCTTTTTACTCGTTAACGGCACTCGAAGCCCAGCGACCGGGCGCTGGAAATCCGGTCACTTAGCGCGGCTGCTGTCACGCCAAAGTAATGCAAGGGGTCTGGTCAACACCTCCCAGCAAATAGAGGCGTCGGGTGAGCGCTTGGCGGCTGAGTTTCAGCGCCTCTGCGTAATTATCTGACATGTACCAGGCGTCAGCGCTGGTCAGGGTGGCTAGCACACCAGCGTCCGGTTCTGGGGTAAATGGCTGGCCTACATCGATGCGAGGTCGTGCTGGAGCCACTCCATTGGCTTCCAGTCCCCGATCCACCGGAGGCGGACCGATCCGGTTTCCTTGTTACCGGACTCACACCGTCACCTGCGTGCCGACCTCAACGACGCGACCGGTGGGGATCTGGAAGAAGTCCGTGGCATCGCTCGCCGACTTGACAAGGCTGATGAACAGCTTGTCCTGCCAGAACGACATCCCGCCATGGACCGAGGGTCGGATCGAACGCCGCGAGACGAAGAACGAGGTCGCCATGATGTCGAATTTGAATCCCTGCTTGCGCAGGAGGACCAGTCCACCCGGGATGTTCGGCGCCTCCATGTAGCCGAAGGTCATGGTCACGCGCCAGAACGAGTCGCCGAGGTGCTCGATCCGAACACGCTCGTCGTCCCCGACCCGTGGGGTGTCCGCAGTCCTGACGGTCAGCACCACGTTCTGCTCGTGCAGGATCTTGTTGTGCTTGAGGTTGTGCAGCAGTGCAGCCGGAGCAGTCTCGGGATCGCTCGTCAGGAACACGGCCGTGCCCTTGACCCGGTGCGGCTGGCTCTTCTCCAGGATGCCGACGAGTTCGATCAGCGGCACGTCCACTTTCCGGGTCTTGTCAAACAGGATGTGCGTGCCGCGCCGCCACGTCATCATGAGCAAAACCAGCAGGCCGCCAACCAGCAGCGGCATCCAGCCACCTTGGGGGATCTTGAGAGCGTTCGCCGTCAGGAAGATCGCGTCGACAAGCAGGAAGGGCGCCACGACCGCCGTGGCGAGCCACAGCGGCCACTTCCAGCACCGCCAGACCACGAAGAAGGCCATGATGGCCGTCACCACCATCGTGCCGGTCACGGCAATGCCGTAGGCGTGGGCCAGGGCGCTCGAACTCTTGAAGGCGATGATCAAGAGCAGCACGGCCGCCAGGAGCAGAATGTTGACCTTCGGCACGTAGATCTGGCCCTTCTCGGTCTCGGACGTCCAGCGGATCTCCAACCGCGGCAGCAGGCCCAGCTGGATCGCCTGCTGGGTCAGGGAGAACGCTCCTGTGATCACCGCTTGGCTCGCAATGATGGTGGCGACGGTCGCCATGCCGACCATTGGCAGGAGGGCCCAATCGGGATAGAGCAGGAAGAAGGGGTTCTCGATCTTGCCGGGATCATCGAGCAGCAGCGCACCTTGACCAAAGTAGTTCAGGGCGAGGCAGGGCAGGACAAAGCTGAGCCAGGCGAGTTGGATCGGGCGTCGTCCGAAGTGGCCCATATCGGCATACAAAGCCTCGGCTCCAGTGACGGCGAGGAACACGGCCCCGAGGGCGAACAGGCCCGCCGTGCCGTGGGAGGCGAGAAACGCGATGCCGTAGGTGGGGCTGATCGCGGCCAGGATGCTCGGCTCATCGGCAATGTGAAGCAGGCCGCCGAGAGCCATGAGGGCGAACCACAGCACCATGATCGGACCAAACCAGGCCGCGACGCGGGCCGTGCCATGGCTCTGTACCATAAACAGGCCAATCATGATAACGCCGCTGAGCGGCAGGACGTAATGGTCGAAGGCAGGCGTGACGAGCGTCAGGCCCTCAATGGCCGAGAGCACCGAGATCGCTGGCGTAATGATGGCGTCGCCATAGAACAGGGCGGCGCCGACCATGCCGAGCAGGGCGATCACGAGGATGTTGTGGCCCATGACCTTCTGGGTGAGCGCCATCAGCGTGAGCGTACCGCCTTCGCCGTTGTTGTCGGCCCGCAGGATGAACAGCACGTACTTGACCGTCACAATGAAGATCAGGGCCCACAGGATCAGCGATACGATTCCGAACACCATCTCGCGCGTAACCGTACCGCCCGCCGCGGCTGCCGAGAGCGACTCCTTGAGGGCATAGAGCGGGCTCGTGCCAATGTCGCCATAGACGACACCGAGTGTACCGAGCGTCAGGGTCCAAAAGCCCGTGTGTGGAGCGGCCGGTTGAACTGCCGGCTCCGCGGGACGGGGCTGGCTGGAAGCGGCTGCGGTCATTTATCTCTCCACACCATGGGTCATCGAGGCCGCTCCGGATCTGTTCCTCCGCCTGAACGCCGTCACGTTGCTTGGAGCCCGGCCCTGGGCCTTCTGGAGCTGGGCCTGGACGAGGGCACCAAAGATCGCGAGCGCCGGGTTGTCGTGCTGGAACTCGGCCACGTCCTCAACCCAGTTGATCGCCAGCCCGCGGACGCAGATTGCGCAGTTCCAGCGACTGTCATCGCAGGACAGGCGGTGGATCACCCAGTCCGGCAGTTCCCAGCCGATCAGCCAGAAGCCCAGGTCGACCCAGGCCTCCGCCCCGATCAGGCGCTGCACGAGATCGTGGGGCTGGATGCCCGACTTGAGCCGGGGACAGGCGTATTGCAGCACATCCGCCACGAGGCTGCCCGTCGGCTGGCAGGTCGTCTCGATCCGCCTCAGAAGCGAGCGGAGATCGCGCTCCAGGTTTTGTTTCGGCCACATCTTGGCTATCCACACAGGTCAGAACCAGGCCGGACAACCGGTGCCCCTCGGACAACAATCGGTTCCTGACCTTTCAGATCAGACATGGCCAGGGCCGCATAAAAAATCGATTGGGAGGTGAAAGGCTCGATCTAAAGGCTGCTGCTTTGCAAACATATTGCCCTCAACAGTTTGCGTCTGCGGTATGCGCAGACACGACAAGTCAGTTTGGTGCTTCCGACCGGAGCGTCAGCCTGCGAGATCTGACAGGGGATCGGCGTGCTCGTCTGGTCTAGGTTGTGAGGGTGAAGTCAGCAAGGTTTGCGGCTTGCGGTTGCGTCCGTCACCAGGGGAATGCACGAGATCTAGGGCGCTCGAAAAGGAGCGCCAAATCAGTTCATTGGCAGGGGAGCAGTGGGGAAGGCAATGGATACCTATAACTTGTTCCGGCGCAAGGGCTATAGTGCGCTCTGCTGTGTGGTGCCGGCACACTCCCCGACCCCCGGCTTCCTCAGCGCGACAATCTGGGACTTCATGGGTGGGATCAATACCGAAGAGTCGCCGGTGTTAACCGGATTTGACAAAGCCGCTGCGAAGCTCGTGATCCCCCTCAACGGTTTCTATTTATTCCAGGAAGTGGCCTAACAGAGTTCCGCCTGTTGCAAATGTGAAGTATAGCCACTACAGATACTGTTTTGGCGCCGCGCCATACTCGCCGAATGCTTGATTTCCCAGCCGCGCGCCTGCACAGCGCAGTTGCGACATGTAAGTGGAAAGCAAGTTTGCAACAGGTCCTGATCAGGCGCAGTGCAGCAGTGCACTTGCAGCGGCAATCTCTATTGCCATGGTGGCCCCGGACCGCGCGCGTATCATTGACGTGGCGAGAAGATTTCGCAGAACCCGAGGCGCCACAGTGCATTTTGCCTGTCATGCCCGCGACAGATGGGCACGACGTGGGCGAAGCGAATGGCGGGCAGGAAACTGTGCTTGTGCCCTTGGCAGCGCACAACCGGAAAGTAAGGAGCGTGCCGACGCTTGATGTCTCATCGACCTGCCATGCGGCCATAGACCTCCACTGGAGCGACGGCCAGAACGACAACAACTGCTTTGAAAGAAACAGGACACTATTAGACTACTCCCTGATAACCCGAAGCTTGAGGAACCTGCCATGCGTCTGGCCCTACTGTCGCCTTCCGATCTCGGCTCTCAACAGCACGAACTCTATGATGACATGCGAAATGGCATCGAGAACAACTTCAAGGGCTTTCAGGCCATCAACAGCGAGGGCGCATTGATCGGTCCTTGGAATCCATGGCCGCATTTTCCGAAGTTCGGCCGCCCAATATGGCATCTCGTCAAAGCTCTCTCCACTTCGCCGACATTGCCGCAACCGGTTCGTGAAGTCGCCGTCCTCGTCACCGGGGCTCATTTCCACTCAGCCTACGAGCTTTACGCCCACGTTCTTCTCGCGGAGGCGCGTGGGCTATCAGACGAAAAGATCGCGACCGTCGTGGCTGGGCAGCGCCCGATAGATCTCACTCGGGAGGAGACGGTCGCATATGACGTTGCTTCGGCGCTGGTGTCGGGCAGCGCGTCCTTGCCGAGCTGTTCTATCGTCAGGCAATGGCGACCTTCGGCCAGGATGGTACCGCGGAACTAATCTATCTGGTCGGGCTCTACTGCTTGGTCTCAGTGACCCTGAACGGCTTCGACGTGCCCGTGCCGGAAAGCAATTGAGGAACGGATATTCGGACCTGCCATTGAAGCTCGTCTCCGGATGAGGGACGCCTGTGTCCAGGATAGGCAACCCCGCTCCTGTCAGATCTCCCAGGGTGATCAGCTACCTGCAATACACCACCTTGCAAGTCTAATGCGCATGCCCGTGCGGTGACATGGAGGCTTCAGTGACGCTTCGTTCCAAAACAGCCGTCATGACAGGCTCGACCAGGGGCATCGGCCTCGCCATCGCCCGGGCTCTCGCCAAGGAAGGGGCCAATGTGGTCATCAACGGCTTCGGCGATGCGGGTGAGATCGAGAAGACGCGTGCCGGCATCGAGAGCGAATTGGGCGTCAAGGCGATCTATTCGCCGGCCGACACGTCGAAGCCGCACGAGATTGAGGAAATGATCCGCCTTGCCGAAAAGACATTCGGCAGCGTCGACATTCTCGTCAACAATGCGGACATCCAATTCGTCTCGCCGGTGGAGAATTTCCCGGTCGAGAAATGGGACCAGATCATCGCCATCAACCTGTCATCCGCCTTCCATGCGATCTGCGCCGCGGTGCCGGGCATGAAGGCACGCAAATGGGGCCGCATCATCAACACGGCCTCCGCCCATTCGCTCGTGGCCTCACCATTCAAATCGGCCTATGTCGCCGCCAAGCACGGCATCGCGGGTCTGACCAAGACGGTGGCGCTGGGGCGCCGTCAACTTAACGAGGCGGGATAGGTTGGTCTACCACCGGTCATCGGATCAGAGGCCAGCGGCGACGCCAGTCACTTCGTTCCAAACCCGAAAGGCTTAAGCCCAAGACGTGCGATGCTCAGCGGCGTTGATGTTGGCGGGACGGCGGAAGAGGTTGGCAACCTGCTCGTGGACTGAGAGGAAGTATTGCGCCTGCCCAGCTGACTTGAAGCGCTTCATGATCCGCTCGCGTCGTCGGGTCGGCTGATGGCTGTTTTCTGCTCGGTTGTTCAAGCCCCGATGTTGTCGGTGTTCAACTCCGGGCATCACCGCTCTTTTCGCGACAGCATAGCTGGCCAGCTTGTCTGTGATCAGCACGCGCGGTGCCCTGCCCTGCTTCTTGAGCAACTTGCGCAGCAGCCGCTTGGCAGCCTGCGCATTCCGGCGGATCTGAACCAAGATGTCCAGCACGACCCCATGTTGATCCACGGCTCGCCAGAGCCAGTGCTTCCGGCCGCCGATGCTGATCACCATCTCATCTAAGTGCCATTTGTCTTCGGCTGCCGGAACACGCCGACGGATCTGGTTCGCGAAGCCGTGACCGAACTTCAGCGCCCATTGCTGGACCGTCTCATGGCTGACTAGGATGCCTCGGGCCGCTAGCCTCTCCTCAACCATGCGCAGGCTGAGTGGAAACCGAAAGTACAACCAGACGGCATGACTGATCACTTCAGCCGGGTAGCGGTGGCGAGCATAACGGGGATGACGGGTCTTCTTCATCCCTCACATATGTCAGGATCCCGTCACCTCCGGGTTAAATTGACGGTGCCTATCCAACACGAGCCAGGACGCTAGACCATCGGACCCAAAAGTGGAACGACTTCTGAGTCCGATGGTCATCTTCACGAGCGCATTGCTCGGTGCGGCCCTCCTCTTCCGCACGATACGCTAGTCACCGACGGCCGATGATTTCTTTCGCGCTGAGGACCGCCTGCCGCCCTTGCGGCTGTCGCCGTTGCCGCGGTCCTCGCCCGACGAGCCGCTGAGGGCGCCCATCACGACCTCCCCTGCGGCTCCGATGGCAGCCGCTGCAACCTCGAGCGGAGCCGCAACGATCTCCGCCCCAAGGCTTCCCACGGCTGAGACGGCGGCCCTGCCTTCCTGGGTTGCGCTGCCCTGTCCCTGCTCACCGCCCTGCGGCTTCTCGAGCACGTTTGCAATCGCCCTGAGGGCTTCTGCCATCACCGTGCGGGCCTGTGGGGAGGTGAGCGTTGTCTCAAGTGTCGAGAGCCAGGCCATCGGGTTCAGCAGGCTGCCCTGCGCCCGGGAGCGGGCCTGCGTCGTGGAAAGCGATCGCGATGTGCCGGAGGTCGAACGTGCTGCCGTGCGCGATCCTGCGGAGGACCGGGACTTCGCGGGAACAGCCTGGGACTTCGTTGCAGACCGGGAGCCGGCCATCGCTTTAGGCTGGGCACGCTTGGAGGCGCCAGTCTGCTTCTTCGTGGCAGACCGGGAGGCGGAGGTCGACGCGGACTTCTCCGGCGTATTCCGGCTCCTGCTGGGTTGGGAGGTGTCGTCCTTTTTTATTCGAGCCATTGTCATTCTTTCATCTGCTGGGGCCGCAAGCCGGCCGTACCGAGGAACAGCGTTCCTCCGCGATGACAATGACGGCGTCGCCGTTCGGTTCGTTCGCGAAAATAGGCGAAGGCGAATTAGCTCCGCCGCAAGAACTCCAGGCCAGCCGGAAGATCGTGCTCCTGCCGTGCCGGTCGAAAGGCTTTGATGGACGATCTCGCACTCGGTGGCGCCTCGTCAGTGATCCAAGCGGCTTTTCCATCGCGCGTCTGCGGCGGGCATGCCGCTTCGACGTGGAGCATCGCTTCCTGCAGCCATTCGGCCAGTTGCGCCGCACGAGGTTGGCATCAGGCCTTAATGTGTTGGGCTTCGGGCTTGCGCGTGCCGGCGTGCAGTTGCCGATTGCCCCAACTCTGGAGCGCCCGTTGCGTGATGTTTGTGATCTTCCATGCGCCTTCGGCCCTGCCGAACAGGAACTCGTAGGCCCTGCACGAGTGATAGAAGTCCTCACCCTCACCCGTGAACGCACGGTCGAACCTTAGGATCAGGTAGTTGCAGCGTCCTCGCACACCATCCGCCCCCGTCGACAACAGCAGGTTGGAGAAACTGTGATGTTTGGCCAGGGTATCGACTGCATCCTGCCGACGCTTGACGAACTCGGTACTACTCATGACGCTGGGCTGCTCGCGACCAGACGAGGAATAGTCAATAAACACTTCAGTCGCGAGACAGTCTTCCATGGCTGTCCAATCCCGCTCGTCGAAGGCGAGGAAGAAACGGCAGAGGACATCGTTGATGGCGATGTGGTCGAGAGCGTCCAAGGATTCCATGCCAGTCATCCTCTGTGGCGAAACGAGAGCGGTCGGCGCCGACGTCAGCAATGCAGGCTGAGGTCGCTACTGCCATGGAAGCCCAACCCAGGAAAGTAGCACCTGGAAAGTCCACACTGGTCGATGCCGTTGAAAAAGTCCGCAACTGCCGTTTCCAAGTGGTCAGCATGCAGGATGACGGGCCTGGACATACGCGGCAAAGGCACCAGCAGCGCGGAAGACACCGGCCTTAAGGGAATGAGGCCAGCAAGTGGCCTCAAACCCTGGTCGCATCGTCCGAGGTGATTGGTTGGTCAATTGGATGAGTTCGCTTCAACCCAATGACTAACCGAGGCCAAGCTCTTTCAGGATTGCCGTGATACGAGCCTGCTCCTCCTTGATGAACGTCCCGAACTGGGCGGACGGCATGTAGAGGTCGACCCATTCCCGTTCCTGGAGCAGCTGCTTCCAAGAGGCGCTTTGCATCAGCTTGGCGACCGCCGCTTCGAGCGCTTGCTTGTCCTCAGCACTGACATTGGGAGGAGCCATCAATCCGCGCCAGTTCACCAGCGTCGCATCGACACCCTGCTCCCGGAAGGTCGAAATGTCGATGCCGGGCAGGCGCTCCGGCGATGAGATGCCGATGGGCCGAAGCTTGCCCACCTTGAATTGGCTCGTGACCTCGTTGAGACCCCCGGTTGCAACGGTGATCTTGCCGTTCATCACCAGCGGCAGCATCTCGCCACCGGTTCCGACGGGAATGTAGTTCATCTTCTTGACGTCACCACCGCCGGCCTTGGCGACCAGGCCGCAGAGGACGTGGTCGGGCGAGCCATGCGCAAAGCCACCCCAGGTGACCGATCCGGGGTCCTGCTTGAACTTGTTGACCAGATCCGTGACGGTCTTGATGGGCGATTCAGCGGCAACGAACAGCGGCTGGTACTCGCCCTGGAGACGGGCGAGCGGGGTGGTCTGCTCAAGAGTCACCGGTGACTTGTTAATGACGGGTGCGCCCACAAGGCCGAAACCAGCGACCATCAGCGACGGGTCACGATCCTTGGAGTTGATGAACTGGGCCAAGCCGATGGTGCCGCCGGCGCCTGGAACATTCTGAACCTGCACGCTGGTGGCGATCTTTTCCTTCATCAGCACATCCTGCACCGCGCGGGCGAGTTGATCGTATCCGCCTCCAGGGCCGGCCGGCGCGACGATCTTGAGGCTCTTGAGCTCTTGCGCCCATGCCGGCACCGCCGGCAGAAGGCTGGCCGAGGCGGCGGCAAGGAGGGCCTTGTTGAAGCTGCGGCGATCTAAGGTCATTTCCTGTCTCCCATGGTTCTTCTTCGACACGTCACGTTGGTTGGTCGTGGATCGCACCTGAGACTCAATCGGTCACTGCCACCTGACGAAAGGCTTCACGGTGATAGGTGCGGAGTTTGTCCCGGACCTGCCGTTCGGAAAACGGCAAGCCGCGAACCGAAAGATCACGGGTGATCTTTCCGACGATGTCCTCGTCGCCGTCGACCTCGAAGTCGGCCCGGTGGACCTCGGTGGCATAGGAGGAAAGATCGGCGTTCGACAAGCCAAGGAGGCGGCCGGCCCAAAGGCCGGCGAGAACGTTCCGACGCGCGATCACGCTGTCACGGGTGTCATTGTCGAGACACCAGGATGACAAGTTCTGATTGGAAGTCTTTGTGCCTGTCACATTCATCGAAGCTCTCCGTCAAAGGTTCAGCAGCCGGCCTGTCGGATCTGACGACCGTCATCGTCATGCAATGAGCCTATAGACGCTTCACCTGACATGAACCTGACAAAAACAACGGAATCTTGCATGTGAGCCATGCATGGACGCAACCTTTCCAGGCTTGTCTTCGGCGACAGGTCACATATGTCGTAGCTTCAAGACAGTTGAGGGTCCGGTCACCGAGCCTTCAATGTCCGGTTTGAGCCTTGTTATCCAGCAAGAGAACCCGAAACGCGGGTCATACGTTCAAGGAAGCGCTCGGGCACCCTTCTAGATCCAGGATCGTCAGGGGAACCGATGAAACAGACCGACGAGGCGGACGAGGCCCTCGCCCACATCAGGCGGACTACGGCAGCCCCAATCCAACGCTTCCTTGACTCGATCGCCGCTGCAAGGCTCGAGGAGACGACAAGCCGTCAGAACACAGTGGAAGACGGTCCATCAAGGCCCGGCCGCTCAGGCATGGCCAAGGGCCTGCACAGGTTCTTGGAAGCCCTTGGCTTTTCCTGAAGAGAGCCCTCGGCATAAAGTCCCTCGTCCATATCATCGGCCGCATTCACCTGCGCGGATAGATCCGTGTAGGGATCAGGGCGCAGTGGACGGCTTCGCCGCGTGATCGCGCTCCTCCTGCGAAGACAGATCCGGCTCTCGCATCAGGAGAGTCCTGCCAAGCCTGCTTATTTCCTACATTTTCCAGCCAAGGCTGTCCCGCAAGTTAGTCAGGTTGCTGTCAGGTTCATCCCATAGGCCATTTCCTGCGACTGCATAAAGCAGCCGGAGAGCACCTTAGCCATCCTGGGAGGATGACCCATGTTACACTTCCGCCCGAGCCTGCCACCGGCATCGATCGTTGCTACGACAGCCCTATTCGCCACCTCAACCTTTGCTCAATCCGAACCGGAACTCATAGCCCTGGCGGCGCCGGGTGATGAACCCGCAGCCTTTCCGAAGGCAGAGAAGGCCTGGGTCCGCGAGATTCCCTCTTCCATGGGCTCGGCACAGTCCTGATCGCCAGCAACCCGCGCGCGTCTTCGCGCCGGTCTCATGATGCCAGGGAGATCCCAATGTCAAACGTTCAACAGATGCCGATGCCTAGAGTACACCCCCGCATGCACATCGACATCGCGGGCCTCGCCATCGCTCTTATTCTGCTAGCCCTGGCCGGTCTGGTCTGGTGGGACATGACCAAGCTCCAGCTTCTGTCCCCCTATGATGTCGGCCCGAAAGCCATGCCCGTGATCGTCTCGGCCGGTCTTGCCCTCCTGGCGGTCGGCAACGGGATCAGCGCCTTCCGGGGTGATCTCCCCGCCCGCGACAGCCTCGACTGGCGGCCGATCATCCTGATCCTCGGCGGTCTCGCCTGCCTCATTGCCCTGATCGCCGTCGGCGGCGGCTTCATGATCGGCACGGCCATTCTGTTCGCGACCACATCGGCAGCCTTCGGACGCCGGGCATTCTTCACTGATCTTCTGATCGGCGCGGTCATCGCCGTCGTCGTCTACCTGCTCTTCGCCAAGCTCCTGGCCCTGTCCCTGCCGGCTGGGCCGCTTGAAAACCTGTTGTGAGGCCTGTCATGGAAGCCTTCCTGTCACTGGCCGGCGGCCTGTCCGTCGCGATCCAGCCGATGAACCTGCTCTTCGCCCTCATCGGCGTCCTGCTCGGCACCGCCGTCGGCGTCCTGCCCGGCATCGGCCCGGCGCTCACCGTGGCCCTGCTCCTGCCGATCACCTTCAAGCTCGATCCAGCAGGCTCGATCATCATGTTCGCCGGCATCTATTACGGCGGCATGTATGGCGGCTCGACCACCGCGATCCTGATCAACACTCCGGGCGAAAGCGCTTCCATGGCGACGGCGCTCGAAGGCAACAAGATGGCGAAGGCCGGCCGCGGCGGCCCGGCGCTGGCAACCGCTGCCATCGGCTCCTTCGTCGCCGGTACCTTCGCGACGTTGGGTCTGGCGCTGCTCGCCCCCTATCTCGTCGACATCGCCGTGAGCTTCGGTCCCGAGGATTACTTCGCCCTGATGGTCGTGGCCTTCGTGACCGTCTCGGCCACCTTCGGCGATTCCCCCGTGCGCGGCCTCACCAGCCTGTTCATCGGCCTTCTGCTCGGCCTCGTGGGCATCGACATCCTCTCCGGGCAATCCCGCCTGAGCTTCGGCGTGCCGGAGCTCTACGACAACATCGAGGTGACGACGCTCGCCGTCGGACTCTTCGCGGTCGGCGAGGCGCTCTACGTCGCCTCCCGCCGCCATATCCATGAGGAGAAGCTCGAGTCCGTCCGCGGTTCATTGTGGATGACCAAGGAGGACTGGAAGCGTTCCTGGAAGCCCTGGCTGCGCGGAACGGCCTTCGGGTTCCCCATCGGCGCGCTGCCCGCCGGCGGCGCGGAGATCCCGACCTTCCTGTCCTACGCGACCGAGAAGCGCTTGACCAAGTATCCGGAGGAATTCGGCAAGGGCGCCATCGAAGGCGTCGCCGGTCCCGAAGCTGCCAACAATGCGTCCGCTGCCGGCACCCTCGTTCCCCTGCTGACGCTCGGCCTGCCGACCTCGGCCACGGCCGCCATGATGCTGGCAGGCTTCCAGCAGTACGGTCTCAATCCCGGACCGCTGCTGTTTGCCGAAAAGCCGGACCTGGTGTGGGGCCTGATCGCCAGCTTGTTCATCGCCAATGTCATGCTGCTGGTGCTCAACCTGCCGCTGGTCGGTCTGTGGGTGAAGCTCCTGGCGATCCCGCAGCCCTGGCTCTATGCCGGCATCCTGGTCTTCGCCACCATGGGCACCATCGCGGCCAATCCGTCGCCGGTCGAACTCGTCATGCTGACGATCTTCGGCGTGCTCGGCTTCCTGATGCGGCGGTTCGACTTCCCGATCGCGCCGGTGGTCGTGGGCCTCATTCTGGGTCCTGTGGCCGAGAGCCAACTCAGGCGTGCACTCTCGATCAGCCTCGGCGATCCGATGGTGCTGCTGCAGAGCCCGATCTCGGCAACGCTCCTCGTCATCGCGCTGATCGCCCTCGTGGCCCCCTTCGTCCTCAAGGGGCTCGGGCGCTTCAAGGCGTCTGAGGATTGATGTGAAAGTTGCCCCGGCCCCGTTAAGGAGCCGGGGATATCGTGTGGGCCGTGGCACGATCGGAGCCATCCGCCGCTCCATCGAAATGCGGAAGGTCTCTTTGTGGCGATCGACAGCGGCTCCCGTCACGTCCTGTCCCGCCGACTCAATGAGACCTGCCAGAGGCGATTTACGGCACGTTGCCTTCGGGCTGGATCGAACGGCGCCATTCACCCAGAAGACGCTGGCGCTTGGCGCGATCCTGGACGGCCAGCAGTTCCGGCCCGATGGGGATCGGCCGCAGAAGCCCGGATGTGCCCAACCAGAGCGGTCCGTCCACCTCCTCGGGAAGCGTCCCCTCAAAGCTGAAGAAGAACGAGGCCTCACGGCTTTTCTTCTGGCCCCGCTCGGAGAGCAGGTAATCCAGGAACCGAAAGGCAGTAGCCGTGTTCCGGGACGAGCGCGGGATGAAGGCCGCACGACTGAGGACAACGGTGTAGTCCCGCGGGATGACGATCCCGATACGCGCTCCACGTCTCTGGGCGCCAACGGCATAGGACCCGATCAGATTGTAACCGATGGCCAGGCGTCCGGTGGAGAGATCAGTCAGGAGATCGCTGCTACAGCACCGCACAACCAGGTCGGCTCGTCCGAATGCCTCAAGAAGGCGCCCGAAGATAGCTGTTCCTCGAGCATCATAGGAGGCAAAGAGGTAGCCGATCCCCGACTGGGCAATATCGTAGGATCCGATCCTGCCATCGTATTTCTCCGGCTTGGATCGCAGGAGGTTGAGAAGTTCTGCCCGTGTGCGCGGCACGTCTTCCGGAGGAACGAGGTCACGGTTGAACACGATGACGGCCGGTTCGAACGTGAAGCCGAAGATCTCGTCGCGCCAGCGTGTCCAGGACGGGAGCTGAAGGGTCAAGGGGGAGCGATAACTCGTGCCACAGCCATCATTGACGAGTTTGACCAATTGATCGACGGACGATGAGAGGACCAGATCCATGGTCCCTTGCTTCTCATTGCATTGCCTTGACGCCTCATCGAACAGGTCGTTGGTGACATACTCACTGTATTCGATCGTCACATTCGGTGCGACCACCTGGAAGTCGCGGATCAAGGGTTCCATGGCGGAAAGGTCGGTCGCACCATGAACCGACAGGACTGTCTGCTGACCACCTGGAGCAGGGAATGCGATCCTCTCGGCGGCTGTCACCGTGTGGATGGCAAGCCCGGCCAGGAAGCCGACGACGGCGATCGCCGCCTTGAATCCCCTGATCACGATGCGTCTCCGCCATCGATCGGCACGGAAGCCTCATGGTGTCTCTTGAAGCGCATGATGACCGCAAATCCATCATCGGACCGCTCGCGGAAGCGAAACTCGCCTCCGTGTGCCCGGACGACATCCCCTGCGATCGAGAGGCCCAAGCCGGAGCCGCTCGCACTTTGCGTATGGAATGGCTCCCGGACGCGCTGCCATTCCGAAACCGGGACCCCCGGCCCGTCGTCGACGACTTCGACGACCGCGGCATCCCCATCCGCAAGAACCCGAACCTCCAGACGTGTCTCGGCGCCATGCTTCAAGGCGTTGTGAATCAGGTTCGATAGCGCTTCCCGCAAGCTGACTGCGTCCCCCTTCATGAGCACCGGTTCCTGTGGATCACTGAAGGAGATGTCCACGGCGCGATCCAGCGAGAGCGGGACGGCGCTGATCAGGGTCTGGCGGGCAAGGGCAGCCAGATCGACGGTGTCGAACTCCGCAACCTCCGCACGATGAATGATCATGGCGTGGTTGAGAAGCTGGTTCGTCAGGCGCCCCAACTCGGCAGTTCGCTCCTTGACCCGGGTGAGTTGTTGCTCCCGCCGCTCTTGCCTTGACTCCTCCGTGAGGAGATCGACCTGGGATGCCAGTCCTGCCAGAGGCGTCCGGATCTGGTGAGCGGCATCGGCAATGAACCGTTGCATCAGGGCAATGCGTCCGGAGAGGCGATCCATGAAGCGATTGATGGTGGTGACGAGCATCTGGATCTCGCGAGGGATCTCGAGGTCGAGCGGGGTCAGGTCCTTGGGATCCCGTGACCGCAGTTCACGCTCCACACGTGTCAGGGGAGCCAGAGCCCGTCGGACAGCGAACAGGACAGCCATGAAGGCAAGGCTGGTCATAGCGAACACCAGCAGCAGAGCCTTGAGCGTCAGATCCCGTGCCAGGCTGACGCGGGCCTCCCGGGTCTGCGCAACGACGACCTGGGCCCATCCCGGTGCCACCGGATCCGAGACGAGGCGTTCGACGATGGCCATCCTGACGGGAAAACCGCGGTACTCGCCGTCGGAGATGAGTGGTGCGTGCGTTCCGGCAACCGGCCTGCCAGCGGCCAGGTCGTCGTATCCCGTGAGGACGGCCCCGCGCGGGTCGACAACCTTGTAGAAGATGCGGTCGTTGGTCGACAGCGAAAGGGTCTCGAATGCAGAGACCGGAGGGTCGACGGAGATCGTCCCTTCCTGGGCATAGATGCTCTCCGCGATCTGGAGGGCGGCTCCGACCAGGAGACGATCATAGGCATCATCCGCTGCGACCCGGGCATAGAACCATGCTGCCATTCCCAGCACGACGGACCCTGTGGCGAAGACGACAGCGATGATCAGAATAATCCGTGAGTAGAGGGAGCGACCCGCCCTGATCATTGGCACACGATCTGGTAACCAAGCCCCCGGAGCGTTCGGATTTCCGCGCCGGAGCCGGCCAGCTTCTTTCGCAAGCGGGCGACATACTGTTCCACGGCGTTCGCACTGGGCTCGTCATCGAACCCGAACAACTGGTCGACCAGCTCGTCCTTGCCGAAGATCCGCCCTGGCCGTGCCGTCAGGATCTCGAGCAGTGTCAGTTCCCGCCGGGTCAGGTCGATCGGGATCCCGTTGACGGCGACGGCTCGCGAGCCCCGGTCAATGGTCACCTGCCCGCAGACCAGTTGGTTGGTCGACTCCCCGGCGCTGCGCCGGAGAAGCGCCCGGGCCCGCGCCTCCAGCTCACGGTAATCGAACGGCTTCACCAGGTAATCGTCCGCTCCGAGATCGAGTGCGTCGACGCGGTCGTCGATCTGCGACCGCGCCGTGAGAATGAGGACGGGGGTCTTCGATTTCCGCTGCCTGAGCCGCTTGAGGATGGAAAAGCCGTCAAGGGCCGGCAGGTTCACGTCGAGGATCAGGAGATCGTAGCTCTGGACCTCCAGGACCTCGTCGGCGACGCCGCCATCCTTCTCCCAGTCGACCGTGTGGCCGATCCGCTCGAACCGGGCGACGATTGCCTCTCCGACGTCCACGGTGTCCTCGACGAGCAGGATCCGCATCCTCCGCCTCTCATCAACAGGCCGCTGTCAGGTTGATGACAGGTTCGCAGGGTACGCAACTCCCATGAGGCCGCCAAGGGAATGTTCGAGTTCCACCCGACAGGCCTCCTGAGCGGCTCGCACGAAGAGCCATTACGCATGGCTGTCGCAGGATGACGAGGGAGGCGGTCGAACTGCGACCACCTGCCGTCAGCGAGAGCGATTGTCAAAGGGAGGATACAGATGCAGATCACGGGTATGCTTCATGGAGCCAAGTTGCTTCAGTTCGCCGGTTTCCCGACGTCGGAAGTCCTTGGCCCCGACGCCAGCGAGGAGGAGATCCGGGCGCTCATCGACCGCCATGGCAGCGTGTTCATCAAGCCGGTGTTCAAGGGCGGCGTCGGCAAGAAGGGCAAGGCCGGCCTCCTCGGTCGGGCCTCCGACCTGAAGACGGCGCTGAAGGAGAAGGAGCGGCTCTATTTCGTCGAGCATCGGGTCGGCCCGACCGCGGCCAAGGCCAACGGGGTCACCTTCGAGGGCGCCGTGCCGGCCGAACACGAGGTCTACTTCTCGATTGCCGACTCGACCCGCTTCAGGGCCCCGACCATGACCCTGACCCACCATGGCGGCGTGGACATCGAGGAGCTCGACAAGAGCCTCGTGGCCCAGATTCCCTTCGATGCGCTGACCGGCCTCAAGGCCTTCGTGGTCGCCAATGCGCTGTCGGAGCTCAACGCCCCCAAGCAGATCATCTCGCCCCTCGTCCAGCAGTTGCCCAAGCTGTGGGAGCTCTACCACAACTTCGGCATGACCACCCTGGAGCTCAACCCGATCCGCATGCGGCCGGACCGGAACGGGCGCCTGACCCCGGTGGCGTGTGACTTCAAGTGCGGCTTCGACCGTGACGACCCCCGCTGGGAGCGGCTCAACCTGCCCAACCACCTGTTCGCCGTCGACTATTCGGACTTCGAGCTGGAGATCAACCAGCTTCGCACCTACCAGGGCCAGAGCGACGTTTACGTCATCAACCCGCAGGGCACCATCCTGGCGCCCACCTTCGGTGGCGGCGCCAACTCCCTCGTCACCCAGATGTTGGGCGACGATGCAATCATCTCGTCTGACTTCGGCGGCAACCCGCCGTACGAGAAGATGAAGAAGGTCGCCCAGATCTGCTTCAAGCATTGGCTCAAGCAGTCGAACGTCCTGTTCATCATCGGCGGCAAGTCCAACAACACCGACATCTTCGAGACCTTCCGGGCGATGGCCGATGCCCTGCGGGAGCATTTCGGCCAGCATGGCCCCTCGCCGCTCTATGTCGTGGCCGGCCGCGGCGGCCCCAACCTGGTGCGCGGCATGGGTGCCCTGCGCGACACCGTCGAGGCGCTCGGCCTGCCGTACCGTCTCTTCGGCTTCGACTCCGACATGAGCGAGGTCATCAACTACGCCCGTGCCGCAGATGCCTGGATGAAAGCCGGCGGTCGCGACGAGGTCGCGGCGAAGCTGCGCATTCCGGTGGCGGCTGCCGCCTGACCCGGCCCACGCACGAAGAAATTGGAGAAGACACAATGTTCAAGCAGGGCGTCGGCAGTTTCAAGTACCACGTGGGCATCAGCTCGCTCGACCAGATCGCCACCCGCGATGATCGGGTCTGTGTTCTCAACATCCTGGGCGGCGAGTCGAGTGACGTCACTCCCGTCGGGCACGCCTACTCTGGCGGCAACGTGGTGTTCGGCACCTCGCCAGGCCGCAGTGGCCAGGTCCTGGAAACGCCGGTAGGCACTGTCCCGGTCTACAACAATGTCCGAGAGGGCCTCGAGGCGGGGCACCGCTTCAACTGTGGTGTGATCTACCTGCCGCCGTCCGGCGCCCGGGACGGCGTCGCCGAGCTGATCCGGGTCAATCCCGATCTCAGGAAGATCTTCATCGTCACCGAGAAGCTGTCCGTGCACGACTCGCGCGAGATCCGCGCCCTGGGGCAGCAGAACGGGATCGACATCTTCGGCGGCAACAGCCTCGGTGTGGCCGACGCCTGGAACCAGGTCCGCATCGGCGGAGCTCTTGGCGGTGATAGTCCGGCCGAGGCCCTGCGCAAGGGCTCGATCGCGATCTTCTCGAACTCCGGCAACTTCACCACGACCATTGCCACGTATCTCCGCATGGCCGGCTGGGGCACGACCACGCTGATCTCGAGCGGCAAGGACGTCTACATCCACTACGCCGCCCCCGAGTTCGCCTTCGCGCTCGCCAATGACGCCCGCACCAAGGCCGCCGTCCTCTATGCTGAGCCTGGCGGTTTCTACGAGCTCGATGCCACCTTCACCAAGCCGGTGGTGGCCTGCGTGGTCGGGCGCTGGAAGTCGAAGCTGACCCGCGCGGTCGGTCACGCCGGCGCGATGGCCGGCGGCAACGACGATGCCGAGGCCAAGGAACAGTGGTTCATGGCCAAGTTCGGGGTTGACGATATCTTCACGCCGGAAAACCCGGTCTTCTCGCCCCGGGGTGCTGTGGTCGCCAACATCGCCCATATCCCGCAGGCCCTCACCGCGGTGATGCAGGCCAATGCGGCCCGTCCGGACTTCGAGCCCGAAGGGAACCTTGCCCTCAAGCCCTGGTTCGGCTCGAGCCAGGGCATCGTGCTTCCGCCCGAACTCGACCTGCCGGTGGTCGCTGCTGCCAACCCGTACGACAGGCAGATCGAGCACCTGAACCGGCAGATCGGGGCGGTGTTTCCGCGTCAGGCGATGAAGGATGCGTCGGGTGCCTCGCAGATGGATGCCAAGACCCAGATCACAGCCCTGCATGGCACATCCATGCTCGATGCGGCGCAGTTCCCGCTGGAGTCGAACATCTGTCTGTCGCTGCTGCGGGGACCAGGCAGCGAGAACGACCGGAGGCTGATCAATGCCGCCGTCGGGGCGGAGATCAACCTGTTCGGCACGCCGGCCCTGGCGGCGGCCCAGGCGGCGCGGGAGGGCGGCAATGCGCCCAACACGGTTCTGGCGGCGGCGTGCAGCATCCTGGGTCCACGATATGCGCAGCAGGCACGCCAGGCCGTGCGGTCACTCGTGGAAGGCTTTACGGCAGCCGGATTGCGGAGCGCCGTTGATGAGGAGTTCGACCTGAGCCTGGTGCAGTTCGACGGCACCGCAAGCCTGTTCGTGTCCGATCGGCCTGACGCGAAGGCGGAAGCCCTGTTGCACGGATTGCAGACCCGGGGCGTGAAGTCGGTATTCGTGCGCTATCTGCGCACCCTCAACGGCCACCCGACCGCCGATGCCGTCCTGGCCGCGGCGGCGGCGACACTGGCGTGGGAGCCCCTGATGCGCAAGCGCATCTCATTGCTGACGGTGGAGACCTTGCCCTGGTGGCTTCGTCTCTTTGGGGTGCTGATCGGCGCATCGGCCGATGCCGGCCGGCACCAGGAGGATGCCTTCTGCGGCATCCCCAAGGAGGAGATTGTCAGCTCGCGGTCCCTGACTGAGATTGCCTTCGCCGCCCTGATCGGCACCGAACCCACTCCAGACAACCTGTTTGCGTTCCAGACCCTCGTGGGCCTGCTGCTCTCGAACGGACCGGGCACAATCTCGGCTCAGGGCGCCAAGGGCGCCGTCTCGGCCGACGGCCCTGAGACGCCCGAGCGGGTGCAGCTCAACAAGGCGCTGGTCGGCTTCCTGACCCATTCCGGTTACGCCCATGGCGGCAACGGCTACGAAGGCATCGCCTTCCTGATCGAGCAGTTCCAGGACATCGATCTGGCCGATCCGGGTGATCCGGATCATGGCATCGACCTCTCGGCCCTCGCCCACCGATATGCGGCCGAATACGCGACCTACAAGGCTGACAGGAAGACAACCGGCAGCCTGGACATCCGGAAGATCCCGGGCGTGAACCATCCGGTCTTCAAGGACAAGCCCGTGAACCATGACCCGCGTGAGGTCTTCGTGCGCGAGTTGTTCGGGCGCCGCGAGGAATACAACGTCTTCCATGAGTACTACCAGGAACTCGTGAGAGCGCTGTACGAGACCGGCGTCTCGCGCACCGTCTACTGCGTTAATATCGATGCGGTGATCGCAGCCCTGCTCCTCAAGATGCTGTGGCAACCCTACCGGGACGGCGATCTGACGAAGGAGGCTCTCGAGACGAGCGCGTTCACGATCTTCCTCTATGCCCGGATGCTCGGATGCGCATCCGAGATCGACGACCACCTCAACCGGGGTCGCAACATGGATACGCGGACGGCAGCGTCCAAGTGCCAGTACGTATCCTGACCAGAGCTGAGCGGATGACAGGGAGGCCCCGGGATGAGTGAGCTTCTGACCACCGAGGCCCTCTCGGCCTTTCTCCAGGTGATCATGATCGACCTGGTGCTGGCCGGCGACAACGCCGTCGTGATCGGCCTCGCGGCGGCCGGACTGCCGAAGGAGCAACGCAACAAGGCGATCCTGATCGGCATCATCGCCGCCACGGTGTTGCGCATCGTGTTCGCGCTCCTCACCACCCAGCTTCTCCAGATCGTTGGTCTGCTCCTCGCCGGCGGCATCCTGCTGCTGTGGGTGTGCTGGAAGATGTGGCGCGAGCTGCGGGCGGGCCATGCCGAGAAGGACCTCGAAGCCGAGGAGGCCTTGGAGGATCGTGACCTCGACGGGGACGGGCTGATCGCCGAACATGCCCCGCGCAAGACCTTCGCCCAGGCGGCCTGGCAGATCGTGGTCGCCGACGTGTCGATGTCGCTGGACAACGTGTTGGCCGTGGCGGGCGCCGCGCAGGACCACCCGGTCATCCTTGTCTTCGGCCTTGGCCTATCGATCGCCCTGATGGGCATTGCTGCCAGCTTCATCGCCCGGCTGCTCCAGAAGCACCACTGGATCGCCTATGTGGGCCTCGCCGTCATTCTCTACGTGGCCGTCGAGATGATCTACCGCGGGGCGTTGGAAGTCTGGCCAATACTGCCGTGAGGGAGCACCATGGAAACCGGTAAGATGGAGCTGCGTGAGGCGGTTATCCGCACGATCGCAATGCCGTCGGATACCAACCCGGCAGGCGACATTTTCGGCGGATGGCTGATGGCGCAGATGGACTTGGCCGCCGGTAACGCCGCGGCCCGGCGTGCCCGCGGGCGCTGCGTGACCGTTGCGGTCGACGGCATGACCTTTCACAGCCCTGTCCACGTCGGGGATGAGGTCTCGGTCCATGCCGAGCTAATCTCGACAGGGCGGACATCGATGAAGTTCCGGGTCGAGTCCTGGCGCCGCTCTCGCGACGGAGACGAGCGGATCAAGGTGACCGAAGCGGTCTTCACGTTCGTGGCCATCGACAGCGGGTCACGGCCCCGTCCATTGCCGACCGGATGAACCCGAGGGAAAGCCATTACACCACGCCGTGGGCGCACGTCAGTCGTCCTGGGGAGGCCCTCGGTCCCTGATTGCTGCGGTGATCGAGGCGGCGAAAAGCAGCAGCACAATGAACGAAGACATCCCGTTGTCCGAATGGGACGCCGATCAATACCTGAAGTTCGAAACCGAGCGCACACGCCCATCGGCTGATCTCCTGGCGCGTGTGCCGTTGACCGAGGCACGGCGATGCATCGACATCGGATGCGGGCCGGGAAACAGCACCGAGCTCGTCCTCGGTCGCTTCCCGGAAGCCATTGTCACCGGCCTCGACAGCTCTCCTGGTATGCTGTCCAAGGCGCGGGAACGGTTGGGAGGACTGACCTTCGAGGAAACCGACCTGACAACATGGTGGCCGGACGAGCGCTTCAACCTGATCTTCGCGAGCGGTGTCCTGCAATGGCTGCCGGACCAACAGCGGATCTTGACCTGTCTTGTCTCGTTTCTTCATGATGGCGGTTGCCTTGCCGTTCAGGTTCCCAACACCGTCGACGAGCCATCCCATCGGTTGATGGAACAGGTGGCAAGCGATGGCCCCTGGGCAGGGAAGTTGTCGGCTGCATCCGTTGGCAAGCACAGCTCCGGAACGATCGACGAGTACTACGCCTGCCTGCAACAGACGGGCTGTACATTCGATCTTTGGGAAACCACTTACGTTCATCCTCTCGCCGGTCCCGGTGCCATCGTCGATTGGTTCAAGGGTTCGGATCTGCGGCGCTACCTGAAACTCCTCACTGACAAGGAAAGACCGGAGTTCTTGAGCCGTTACCAGGCAGCGCTCACGAAAGCATATCCGGCTCAGACTGAAGGAAAGGTCCTGTTGCGCATGCCCCGGGTGTTCTTCGTTGTTCAACGCAGCCGAACGAGGAAGTCGATCGCTCCATGGTCCTCGGATCCAGGAACCGGACGCCGGACGGGACGTGCGATCGAAATGGAGCCAACGACGGTCTAGGGGACGGTATCACGTTTTGAGCTTTGCAATATCTCCTGAGTTGCGAACCCGAAGGATCGGCAGAACTCCTGATGGAGGAATGGCCATGAGTCGGTTTGCGATATAACCGACCGTGCTCTCAGGCTCCATGACAATCCCTGCCAAGTTTGCCAAGGGTTGGCCGAGGGGTACGACATAGCTGCCGAGCGGAATATCTGCCTCGGTGACCTCGAGGGCATACTGGCCCTTGAGGATGTCGCCTGCGCCTTCATCCGTACCACGCACATCGGCCTTCGCTTCCTCCTTGAGAGCGACAACCTTATAGGTCTCGACAGGAATGGAGGCCTGAGCCGTCGTCTGGATAACCTCAACACCCAGATCGCGAAGGCGTTGTGCAATCCCTGCTTCGCTGGGAGGGAGTATATAGGCTGCGGGGCGGGGGCGTGTCAGCTCAGGCGCGATGGTCAGCGCGGAGCGCCAATCGGCATCCACCACGACATCCGCACCTGTGTTCGGTTCAACGAATGTAATCTGACGCTTCTCAGGTGTCTGGGCCGAGAGGATTGTAAAGGGCGATCCGGCGGGGATTGAGGCGATCATTTTGCCAAAGGCATCCGTCCTTTGCACCACCTCAGGGGCATGATCGGCGGCGGAGCGCAGAACCGCTTCAATGGCGACAACATGCGTGTGAACCCGCCTTTTCAGGTGCTGTCGGCCCATCCCGACACCACGTGTTTCCATAAGGAAACTGACTGCATTGCGCAGACTGGCGACGTTGCGTCCGGTGTCGGCGCCGATCCCGCCCATCGAAATGGTCTTGCTCTTTCCGCTCGCATCTGTGGTGTAGTACCAGTCATGCATCAAGCCAGCGGCATCAAGAGCCTTGGTGAGCGGCTGGCGGAATGTGTCTTCCTGAAGACCGGTCAGGTCGGAGGGAATGTTGGCTGTAGTGGCATATTGGATCATGGCGTCGATCCGCTGCAAGCCGCCAAAGGCGGTCACCCAGCGTCCCGCAACCGAGAATTCATGAGCATCGAAGACGACGTTAGGTTCATATTCGCGGAACAGCACCCCCAGTGCCTGCCCTTCCGGGGTCCGTTGAAGCGTATGGTCGCGGTTCACGTCGATGCCGCTCTTTGTGGTTCGCTTGAAGGCCTCAGCTCCATCGGGATTGGCCCTGGGCACGATGACAACGTTGATCTTTTCAAGAAGATAAGCCAAGTCTCCCTCTGCCAACCGCTGCGCGAGGGCAAGCATCGCTTCACCCCCAGCAGGCTCATCACCATGCTGCTGCCCAATCAGAAGCACGGTTGGACGAGCTGCATCCTTGAATTCGGCATCGCCGCCTGAGGCCGTCAAGAGGAGAGCTGGGATGTCGCGGCCTTCCTGCGACTGTCCGGCAATGCGCAGGCGCATTGTATTGGAGCGCTGGTCAAGAGCCGTAAGAAAACTCATCATCTCAGCATGAGCGGTGAAATCGGCTTTGCCGAATGTGAAAGCCGGGGTCTTGTACTCGACGGCCGGATCAGGATACCGCGCTGCGACGGCATCGCTCTCCTTATAGGCCTTTTGCGGATCATACTGGCCCAAGGCTGGAGCCGCTAAGGCAAGGCAGCTTACAAGCGTGGCGGCGATGCAGGACTCTCCTCTTAGGACTGTGCGGCGACAGGAAAGGACAAGCATTGTCGTCTCCGATACAGATGAAACGCAGTTTGCGCTGCCTTCGAATGAGCCAAACTCAGCCGATGTTAAAACTAACAGGTAAGTGCAGGAATTGTTCAAGGGCGGTTCCGCCGATCGCATGCTTGACCGAAGCCATGCGCTGCCAAGCTGAGAAGGTGAGGACATTTGGCGGGGCTCGCACCAATGGCCGGGCCGGCATTGCGGCCCACCAGCGTGACGTCATGCCCGGCCCTGCTGAGCAGGTAGGCCGAGGCGACGCCGACGACACCGGCCCCCACGACAGCGACACGGGCCATGACAGCATTCCCCTTCCATAGGTCGCGATAGCCGCGAGGCCTCGTCGGATTTATCCCGCCGAATCCTCGTCAGAGGTTGCCGCCTTGGCTGCTCATTCGCCGTCCCGGACCAGATGCCCCGGGCTGATCTCGATGTATCGCCGTTGCGGGACGACGTGATCCACTGGCCGGATGGGGCTCTTGATCTCGTCATTCGAAACGCCGCGCTTGGTGTCGCGTCGCTCCGGATCCGCCGCCATCGGCATCCTGGTCTGAGGATGCTGCTCTGCCAGGGCGCTGATCGCTGCACACCCAGACAAGCAAGAGAGAGCATACCTTTCCGCCTGCCGGAGCACATCAAAGGTCGCCTTCGGGTGAAACTCTGTAGGAGCACGGGTTCGAACAAAAGTCCGCTCATCCACGCAGTACGGAAGTACCGCTAAGGTCAGCCCCGTGCCATGAGCGGCCATCGGAACGCGTCTCATTGAACGACCGAGTTGGGGCCGCTAGCGGCCTGACAACTTTAACGCAGCAAAGCTAGGTTAGCGGACCTTCGTTCAGCTAGATGCTTAATTCGGGAGCGACCTCATAAGAGGCGTTTACGCCGCTCCCACTGGCCTGCCCTATTCCATTGCCGCGTCCGATATCATATAGGCGATGAAAACGGGGGCGACGTTGAAAGTAACCGAACTGAAGGGGCAAACCGCCCACCTCACCAACCTGAACAACATCAACATAAACATGGGCCGCAACGGCGCGGGAAAGAGCCGTTTTCTTCGTGACATCGAGGAAATGGCCAGCCGGAGCAAACAACTCTTTTATGTCCGGTACGTAAGCCCCGAGCGGGCCGGGTCGTTCAAGCGCGATGGTAACGTCCTCACAAATATGAGTGATAACCCCGACTGGCTTCGACAAACTCGCGCGGTCAATCAGGCCAGCAACTTCAAAGCCGCATCAGCGATGCTATTCCGCGAAGCCGAAACACTTTACCTGCGTCGACTCGCCAGCACGCCTGAAATCCGGATGGACCCGACTCGCAACTTCGAGACGGACCGGCTGAGCAAGGTCAATCAGTTGCTCACCAATATTTCGCTAGAGATGGGCAATGCCGATTTCGTGTTCCGCTCACTCGCCGACGGCCAGACACTGAGCCCGGACGCTATCAGCAGCGGCGAATCAGAAGCCGTGGCTCTGGCTAGCGAGATTCTCTATTTCTTCGACACAATTGAGCCGGCGAAGTTCAACATACTGCTCCTTGACGAGCCGGACGTGCACCTTCACCCCGACCTTCAGGCACGGCTCGGTAAGCTGATCATCGCTATGCTCGATGAGTTTAAGAACCTCGCGGACAGAATCGCTGTATGCCTCTCTACACATAGCAGCCCGCTGGTCTGTTCTCTCGCGGACTCGCAGTATGTGTCGATCGGCACCAAGAGCTTCGCGGTCGAAACGGTTGAACTCAAACCGACCAGCGCAGAGCTTCGCAAGGTTGCCCCGTTCTTCGGCCACCCTCTTTCACTTTCACTGAGCGAAGACGCGGCGCTAATCCTCGAAGGCGAGGACGACGAACGCGTTTGGCAGCAGGCTGCGCGAACATCGCAGGGCCGGATCAAGGTCTTTCCTGTGCTGGCCGGCAGCGTAGACCAGCAGGGCGAACTAGAGACCTTCTGCGTCGATCTGCTCGGTACGCTCTACGACAACCCGGTCGCATTTTCCCTTCGTGACGGCGACGGCGTGGTCGATCAGCCGCTCGAACATCGCCAACCTATCAAGCGATACCGCCTGCAATGCTATGCAATCGAAAATGTCCTTCTGACTGATCCCTGCCTTGCTGTGATGGGCACGACTTGGGAGGGTTTTGTCGCTGCGGCAATGAAATGGGTCGGGGAAAATCCGGAGCACCCGGACAGAACCCTCATTACGGAACTTGCCGGATCGGACGATCGGCTGCGGCACAAGAAGATCAAAAAAATCCGTCAACTTGTCTGTGCCGTGCTCGAGTGCAAGAAGCCTTGGGAGGTGGTGGTTGGTCAGGCGATCGGAGCCCTAAGGAACGAGGATCTCGCGAATTCGAACATGCTGATTTCTTTCCTCGGTGCGGAAATGGTCAGCGACGTCATCTTCAGGAACGCGGCATAAGCAAAGCGGGATAGCGGGAGACCGCGACCTTAGCCGCTCTCCCGTATCAGCCGGTGCCGACTGCCTAATGCCTCCCACCATCTTCCACTGAGCTGACAGGATGGTTTTGGTGATAGCGATCGGTCATCGGGATGACTGAGATGGGCGCAAAGCTGCTATTCGGTCAGCGCTTCAGGAGGGTCGCCTTCGGGTCTTGGTCGTGTCAAAACGCTTCGGCAGAAGTCGAAGTGCGACTTTCCACACTTCAAAGCCCTTCACCATCATCGGCGAGCGCATAGTGGCTGATTGTTGACACAACGAGGCTCTCAACCCTGTAGACGGTGTGTCCGACGCTTATAGGGTGGATGACGCGGGCAAAGCCCCGCTCCTACGCCCGGAGGACCGCCATGAGGGGCTGGATCCCGAGGATGTTCAGCACCCGGGTGAGATTGTAGGCGAGCACGTGCAGCGCCATCTCGCCCCTCACCTTCGGCAGCTGCTTCATCAGGAAGTGGACCGCACCCATGCGCATCTTGATCGTGCCGAAGGGATGCTCGACCACCTCGCGCCGCTGACGCATGGCCCCCGGGTTCAGATCAAGCCGGCGCTGCACCGCCTCCAGCACATCCTCGTGCTCCCAGCGCGTGATCCGCCGCTCCTTGGCAGTCGTGCAGCGGCTCCTCAGCGGGCAGGTGTGACAGGCGGTGGTCCAGTAGCGCCGTAGTGTCAGCCCCCGCTCGACGTTGCTGTAGTAGTACCTGAGCTTCTCGCCGGCCGGGCAGCGATAGGCGTCCTCTTCAGGCAGATAGACGAAGTCCTGCTTGCCGAACCGGCCCTTGGATTTGGCACTCGACGTCATCGGCTTGGGCAGAGTCACCGTAATCCCCGCCTGGCCGCAGGCGAAGATTTCCTCACTATCCCAGTAGCCGCGATCAGCCACCGCCTCGAGCTCCTCTACCTCCAGAACCGCGTTCGCCTCCTTGCCCATGGCGGAAAGCTGGGCGAGGTCGCAGCCATCGTTGGTGACCTCATGCGCCACGATGAGGTGATGTTTGGTCTCGACCGCCACCTGCACGTTGTAGCCCACTACCCCGGAGCCGCGCCCGCTGGTCGCCATTGAGCGCGCATCCGGATCGGTGAGCGAGATCTGCTGGTCGGGAGACGCCAGCATCTGGGCTTCCAATTCCGCCAGACGCTGCATCTCCTGTTCGAGCCGGGCGATCTTCTCCTTGAGCCGGGTCGTCCTGGCGGAGAGCGCCTCTGTCGGTTCGTGCCGGTCGGCCGTGTCGAGTTGCTGGAGATAACGTGCCACGCTCTCCTCAATCTGAGCGCGGCGGCGCTCGACCTTGGCGCGCGTGAAGTTGCGATCGCGGTTGTTCACGGCTTTGAACTTGGAGCCGTCAATCGCCACGCTGGCGGTATTCAGCAGGCCCAGCTTGCGGCAGAGGGTAACGAACCGGGCACAGACTTGGCGGATGGCCCGACCGCTATCCTTGCGAAAGTTGGCGATGGTCTTGTGATCGGGAGCCAAGCGTCCGGTGAGCCACATCAGCTCGACATTGCGGCCAGCCTCGCGCTCCAATCTGCGGCTCGACTGCACCCGGTTGAGGTAGCCGTAGATGTAGAGCTTGAGCAGGATGGCGGGATGGTACGACGGGCGTCCTGTGGCTTCGGGTATAATACCGTCAAAGCCGAGGCCTCTCAGATCGAGCGCGTCGACAAACGCATCGATGACGCGGACCGGGTTAGCGTCGCTGACCCAGTCCTCTAGGCTTTCGGGAAACAGCGTGGTCTGGCCGCGATCCACGCCTTCGACAAAGCGTCTCATCGGATCCCCCAAACAGAGCGGGTAATCCTACCACCAACCGCGTTTTGACACAGCCTGGGTCAGGTACAGTCTTTAAGCGCAGCCCTGTGAAGGTCTGCTTCACTCTCCCTTTGCAGAAGTTCGGCTTAGGTCCGCCCCGTGCCAGAGAACGAACCCGCTCGCGCGAGCGGGCGCGCGTTTGAAGGTTGAAGCTGAGCCTCTGGCGTCAGTGAGGCTGTGAGCGATCAGAGGTGACGGACGCTGCTCCGCCTCCGAGCATGAAGGGTCAACCTTCAGCTCGAGAGGAGCGCCCCATGATCGTCCACCCGTCGTCTCCGGCCGGCAGCGCCTTGCGCCAGCGCATGATCGAGGACATGACCGTGCGCGGCTTCACCGAGAAGACGCAGCACGACTACATCCGGTACGTGAGGACCTTCGCCGCCTTCCTCGGCCGCTCCCCCGACAGGGCCACAGCCGAGGACCTGCGCCGGTTCCAGTTGCATCAGACGCAGATGGGTCTACAGCCTCCGGGCATCAACAGCGCCGTCGCGGCGCTGCGCTTCTTCTTCACCGTGACGCTGGACCGGCCCGATCTCGCCCGCCGTCTCGCGCTCGTCCGCCAACTGCGCAAACTGCCGCTGGTGCTGAGTGTCGAGGAGGTGACGCGGCTGCTCGAAGCGGCGCCGGGTCCGAAGTACAGGGCCGCGCTGAGCACGGCCTACGGCGCCGGACTGCGCGTTTCCGAGATCGTGTCGCTCAAGGTGAGCGACATCGACAGCACCCGCATGCTGATCCGGGTCGAGCAGGGAAAGGGCCGCAAGGACCGCCACGCCATGCTGTCCCCGCACCTGCTCGGGCTCCTGCGCGCCTGGTGGCGCGAGGGGAGCCGCCGCGGCCTGATGCTGCCGCAGGGCTGGCTGTTCCCGGGCCGCAATCCGGTCATGCCGTTATCCACCCGTCAGATGAACCGCGCCGTCCACGCCGCGGCCCAAGTCGCCGGGATCCGCAAGCGGGTGACGCCGCACACGCTGCGCCACAGCTTCGCCACGCATCTGCTGGAGCAGGACATCGACATTCGCGTCATCCAGGTCCTGCTCGGCCATGCCAAGCTCGAGACCACCGCGCTCTATGCCCGCGTCGCCATCACGACGATCCGCACTGTCATGAGCCCCCTCGACCGGATCTGGCTTGTGCCGGAGGACGAGGCGCGGCCGGACGGGTGACACGGTGGCGGTGAGCCGTCCGTCGCTGGAGGTCGCCGATATCTTCCATCGTCATGGCGCCGCCTGGCGTGCGGCCCATGCCGGCCATCTCAGTCTCGGCCAACTCAAGGTGATGGCGGCGATCGAGACCTGCCGCACCGCAGCCCTCGGCGGCCATGTCGAGGCCTGTGAGGATTGCGGCCAGGTCCGCATCGCCTACAATTCCTGTCGCAATCGGCACTGCCCCAAGTGTCAGGGCGCCGCGGCACGGGACTGGCTCGCCGCGCGCCAAGCCGACCTGCTGCCGGTGGGCTATTTCCACGTCGTGTTCACGCTGCCGGCCCGGATGGCCGCCATCGCCTGGCAGAACAAGGCGGTGATCTATGATCTGCTCTTGCGCGCCGCCTCCGAGACGATGCTGACCATCGCCGCCGATCCGCGCCATCTCGGCGCCCGCATCGGCCTCACCGCCGTGCTCCATACGTGGGGCTCGGCCATGACCCACCACCCGCATGTCCACATGATCGTACCCGGTGGCGGCCTCTCGCTTGATGGCAAGCGATGGGTGGCGTGCCGGCCCGGCTTCCTCCTGCCCGTGCGCGTTCTCTCGCGGCTGTTTCGGCGGCTGTTCCTGTCAAAGCTCGCCGACGCCCATGCGGCCGGGCATCTCCAGTTCTTCGGCGATCAGGAAGGCCTCAGCGACCGGCGCGCCTTTGCCGCCGTTCTGGCGCCCCTGCGCCGGAAGAACTGGTTCGTCTACGCCAAGCCTCCCTTCGCAGGACCCGAGGCTGTGCTGGTCTACCTCTCGCGCTATACCCACCGCGTCGCCATCTCCAACTCTCGGCTGATCTCGCTCGACGACAGGGGTGTCACCTTCCGCTGCAAGGACTATCGCCGCAACGGCGCCGACCGATACCAGGTCATGACGCTCGATGCGGGCGAGTTCATCCGGCGTTTTCTGCTCCACGTGCTGCCCAAGGGCTTCCATCGCATTCGCCATTACGGGCTTCTCGCCAGCGCCGGCCGCAAGGCGAACATCAGGCGCGCCCGCGCACTGCTCACCGTGCCGGAGCCTGAGACGGACTGCGCTGACACAGACAAGGCCGGCCCCGCCGCACCCATGGACACGAGGTTGCGATGCCCCTGCTGCGGCGGCCGCATGATCGTCCTCGAGACATTCGCGCGCGGCCCCGATGCCCGCGCACCGCCCTGGACACAAACGCCATGACCTCGAACCACAAACCGGATTGCACCGCTACCGAAGGCGCCCACCATCGGCAGCCCGATCGCTCCGTGCAACAGAGCCTGCGGACCGCGGTCCTACAGGTCGCAACGCTGAAATCATCCGGCCTTCGACGGCCGCATCGCAAACGGCGCGGGCTTCACGCGCCCTGGCCACCGGCCGAAGACTTACGTCCATCTCGCCAAACGCGTTTATCCGGCCACAGCGGGCCAGGCGGAGCCGTCAAATCCCCATAGTCCCGGAACCTGCGATCGTCATCCCGCGGGTTCGTTCCCTGGAGGCTTTCGGACGCCGGCCCCGGTGCACATGCCTGCGTCTGTGGTGGCCGGCATCCGAAACCCATCACATTTGAAGACGTTCCCAGAACATGAGCGAAATTGCGCAGAAGGCCGTGTGCGGAATGGCCGACCTCCTCGACGAAGCCGGTTTCAAGATCGCTGAAGTCCTGCCTAACGACGACGCTGTAACCGTCCGGCGACCGCACGATGACTGCTGCACCAGGCCGATGCGGGCTGACTCGACCATCGCCGGAAGGCGTTGACCCCAGAACAGTTTGCTCCCTGCGCGGAAGTCGATCGCTCAATTGACCTCCTCGATCTCGCCGGGCTTCCAGGTCTTGTCGAAGAACGGCTCCAATGCGCCGTAGAGGCGCAGGATCACGAACCAACCTTTGCCGGGCCAGGTCTGCACCCAGTTGGCCTCCTTGCCGGAGGGCGCCTTGGGTCCGAAATACACGTCCACCGATGTATCGGCATTGACCACGACCCCCTTCTTCTGGCTGCCGATGCTCGGGAACTGCTGGTCGGTCTGGAGCATCGAACGGGTCTGGTTGTCGTAGAGCACCAGCGACCAGAAATCCTTGATCGGGATGTTGGGCGGCAGCCGCAGCCGGTACGTCTTGCCGCCGTCGAGCCGCTGATTCTTGGAATCGGCGAAGGCAGCCGCATATTGCGAACCCGCGCCGACCATCTTGATGGACATCGCCGGCGTGATGCCGGTGGCCACGAAGAAGAAGAACGAGCGTGCGTCGAGCAGCCTGGCGCCCCCGCTCAGGAATTCGTAGCTGCCGCCGATGAACGGCGTCTCCCAGGCGCTGTCCGGGTAAAGACGCGCCTCCTGGATGCGGGACCTGTACGCCAGGGTCCGCGCTGTCGCGTTGCCGACCGAGGCCGCCTCGGTCAGGATCGCCTTCATCCGCGCGTCAGGCGCAAAAGGCTTTCCCTTGACGATGCCGATGGAGGCGAGCAAGCCCAGCGTCTCCGGATCGATCGCCGCGCCCGGCTCCTCCTGCACGACCTCGTTGACCTCCTCGAAGTAGGAGAAGTCCATCGCATGGATGGTGTTGAAGCTCTTGCCGGAGACATCCACGAAGTGTGTCGCCGGCGGATTTGACGCCTCGGCCAACGGGTAAATGCGCAGTTTTTGCTTGATGTTGTCGACCCCGGGTTTCGGATCGCCGTTCACCTGGAAACCGCGCGTCCCCAGGAGATTGCCGTACGTGGCCGATTTGAAGACGTGGTAGCCCTCGGGCACCGCCCCCGCATAGTCCGGCGGCAGGAAGAGGAACTTGCCGCCCTTGCCCTTGTCCGGTCCGGCGTTGCCGAGATCGGTGACGTAGTGAAACCAGAAGTCGTCGACCAGTCCCAACGTATTCGGCGGACTTTCGACAACGACCGGGCCTTTTCTCAGATCGAGCCAGGCGAGGGCGTAGATGCTCTCGGTGTTGGCGGTCAGGAACAGCGACCGCGAATCCATCAGCTTCTCGAAAATCAGGACCGTCTGGTTGTCGGGGCCGAAGGCGCGTATGGCCTTGCGTTGCGCAGCCAGCGACGCCGCCGGCATCGCCGTCAGGAACGCCTGCACGCCGTGCTGGAAGTCGAGATTGTCGTAGACCTTCTGGGCCGTGGTGTCGTCCGGAAAGCCGTCCTTGAAGTTCAGCGTTCCGAGCCGGGTGTCGACGCTGTCGGGGATGGTGATGGCCGGCGGAATGTCGGTCTTGTACTGCTGCGCATGAGCCATGTCGAACCCCACGAATTGAGCTGCCACGGTCGCAATCACGACAGCCATGGGTGGTCTCAAGGACGTTCTCATCGGTCTTCTCCTGCGATTTCAGAGTTACAGATAAAGCGCGAGCGCCCTCCGTAGAGCAGCACCCAGCCGAAGAAATCGAACGGCGCGGAATTTGGAGCATAGGCAGACGCGGTCCCCGACATGCCGGGACGCAAGGCAGCCGCATCCATATCTCCCGGTGTGTTGATGAGCGCTGGTACTCCGTCATCATCGGCAGCGCCGTCACACTCGTGAGAGTTCCGCCAGACACAATCTGCCCTTCTCCAACACCGCTGACGATGCCGCTGGCCGTCGACGTGTAGACGTGGTCGGGATTATTGGACAACGCGAATTGGACTTCCGCCCCCGGACTGACAGGGCCAGAGCCGCCAGAGCTGCCAGACCTCGCTTCATGGGTCGCCCCCTCGCCCCTGTGATCGAATGCCGAGGTTAGTGCATGCCATCACCAAGGGCGAGAGGAATTCAAACCTGAGGCATTATCAGACGCGATGATGGCTCATATAGCCTCGATGATGGTCTCCTTTGGGTCAAAGAGTAACGAACAGCAATTGAAATAAAGGTCCGCTCACCGCCTAATGAGCAGACCAAAGCGCATCTTCCGAGATGTGCCATTTTCAGACGTTCCGTGCATACGAGGTGGCAGCGCACGGGCATTACGCCTTGGATGGAAAGCAATACAGCTTCACGAATGAAGGCGAGCCCGCAACCGCGTTCTTGCGCGAGCTAATTGCCCGACTCCAAGCGACAGCCACTGTGGCAATGATCGATGTTAAAGCCTATGCGAGATGGCTCGCGTGACGGGAGCGAATTCTTGTGAACGCGAGGGCGTTAGTCTGATAATACGCGTATCTGGGGCAGGCGGGCAAGTGTCAGCCCCTCCATTGGACGCACCGCAAGGAACGACGTGGGCTTTGTCCCCAAGCGCGACCGGAACAAGTGGAAGCAGCGGGCCGCGAACGACGATCCGATATCGGTCGTCGCGTAGATTGCCTACGGGCGGAAATGAAAAAGCCGCTCAACCTTGCGGGAGCGGCTTTTTCTAATCAGAGCGGGATATGATAGCGGACATATCTAACGGAAGCTGAACGTCAGGTCGTTATGCCCATTCTTCGACGATCAGTTTAACCGAGCTTTTCGAGGCGAATAAGTTTGAGCGGTTCGGCTAAAACGTCGGGCGCGATTTCAATTACGCGCTTCATGTGCGGCATTTCAAAATGTGCATCCAAATCCTCCTGTGAGTGCCAATTATCATAAAAGTAATAAACGCCCGGCTCTTCCAAATCGCGGTGCATGGTGTAGTCAATGCAGCCGCTTTCCGCTCTGGTCGGCTCAATCAAGCTTTTTAACACTTCTTCAAGCCGCGCTTCGGCTCCCGGCTTAGCTTTGAGCCGAGCAATAGTCGTGATTTGTTTGCTCATAACAATCTTGTCCTTTGAAACCCGCAGGCAATTTCTCGCCGGTCTGCCACCTGTCCACATACGTGGAGGAACCCGAGATAACCCCTGTTCCGCAGGGGCATATGGGCTGGCCGCTTCAGATTCACAAGCGCGTGAACCGCAGGCGACCTCTGCGAGGAAGGCCCTCATCTCGCAAAGCCTATGACCAAGCCATGGTCTTAGAGCATATCAAGCGACTGCGCGGCGGCGCAGGCGGCCCGACATCTCAGGCGGCTGCTTGATTGGCGCATGCGTGCGCGAGGCGTGTAAACGGATAATAGGACGTTATGGACCATAGACTTGAATGGGAGAACTGATCCCGGAAGGTCCGGTTGGGGTCAAACTCTAACGTCGTGATGAACTACCGGGCCAGCGCTGCCGAAGCCACCGCCGTGGTCGCCGAGATTGAAGGACTTGGGCGACGGGCCCTGGCCATCCGGGCCGACGTGACCCGGGCCCCAGAGGTCACCCACCTCATCGAGCAAGGCTCCTCTGCTCTCGGTCCCATCGCCATCCTGGTCAACAACGCCGGGATCACCCGGCCGCAAGCCACCGAGGACGTCACCGAGACGGACTGGAACGACATCCTGCTCGCCAACCTCACCTCCGCCTTTCTGGTCACGCAGGCCGTGCTGCGCGGATGCGGTCGGCGGGCTGGGGCCGGATCGTCAATCTGTCCTCCGTCGCGGCTCAGACCGGCGGTGTGGCCGGCCCGCATTATGCCGCCTCGAAGGCCGGGTTGATCGGGCTCACCCACTCGTATGCATCCCGGTTCGCGAAGGAAGGCATCACGGCCAACGCCATTGCTCCAGCCCTGGTCGAGACGGCATGATCCGCGACAACCCGAACGTTCGCCCGGACCTGATCCCGGTGGGCCGGTTTGGGGCCGTCGACGAGGTCGCCCAGGTGGCGGTCATGCTGGCCCGCAACGGCTACGTGACCGACCAGACCATCAACGTGAATGGCGGCTGGTACATGAGCTGAGGCCAGGGGTGGGAACAAGAACTGCTGTTCTTGTTCCCACCCCAAATGAGAATCGGGTTGGCAAAAGACCGACCGCGTTAGAGCCGTCAGGACAGGCCCAATTTAAGCTCGCCTGATGCTTCCCTACCTGCAGCAGAAAGTGGCCCAGCAAGGCTGTAAATGGGTTTGGGCCAAAAATCTGTAACTACGTAGCAGACGTGGTGCAGGACGCCGCATGCGATTCCAGCGAATAGGGCCTTCGTCTGGCACGGCTTGTTGCCAAAAGAGCGGGCGGGTAAAAAAGAACGGCGTTCTCTTGCAACGACGCCGAAGTCGTCCTTACGGCAGCTGCTGGAACTGCGAGTCGTAAGAGCGGACCGGAATGGGGAGCGTCGAACACCCGCAAGTCTTCAGATTTATCAGACTCATTTTTCATGAACATAATCGACCTGGTGACGAGCGATCCGTACACCTTCCAACTCTCTGCGGACTTTGAGGTGAGCAGGATCACGGGCGTATGCATCCAGCGAGGCCCGATCTTTGAATTCCGAGTATAGAACCACATCACATGCGTGCGACTCGTTGCTGAAATCAATACCGACCTCCAGGTGGACCAATCCGGGTACTTGGCCGCGTAGCTGTTCGAAGCTCGCCTTTACGAGCGATGCTGCCTCCTGCTTCTGCTCCGACGTCTCACCTCGGACATCCCACATAACAATATGTTTGATCACGTTATCCCCTCGCTGGGTTTTAGGTCATAGCCGCTTGCGAGACTGGTACATGTCCGACGAACCTACTCGGCATGATCGATGACAAAGGTTCTCGCTATCACAGAGGCTATCGGAAGGTTCGACTTCCGGTAGCACACCGGTCCACCTGATCGACGTTAGAGTTATTGAGCGAGGTAGCCCCCATCAATGATCAGCTCGCTGCCTGTTACGAACGACGACTCATCGCTTGCGAGAAACAGACAGCCATAGGCGACCTCTTCGGGTGTCCCCATACGACGCATGGGAGTCTGAGCGATAATTCCGGCATTCATCTCGTTGGACTGCCCTTCAACAAGAGGCGTGCGAATGAGACCTGGATGTACGGAGTTCACGCGAATATTCTCTGCGGCATAGGTAACGGCAGCGTTCTTCGTCATATTTCGAACGCCCCCCTTGGCTGCATTGTAGGCGGCCGCTCCGCCAACGCCCACGTTTCCCCAGATGGATGAGAAGTTGATGATGGAGCCCTTGCCTGCCTTTCGCATGCTCGGAAGAACAGCTTGCATACCAAGGAAACTTCCCGTGAGGTTCACCGCAATCACGCGGTCCCAACTTGCGCGGTCGGTTCCAAGGACCGGCTCATAACAGGCAACAATCCCAGCATTGTTGACCAAGACATCAATCCGTCCATATTTGTCGAGAATACCCTGGACCACGCTTGTCTAGTCGTCCTCTGATGATACATCCAGATGAACGGTCTCGAAGTCATTGTTGCCGGTAAAATCCTTCACATCTCCGGCGACGACTGTTCCACCTTCCCTAGAAAACAGGCTAGCGATGGCAAGGCCAATTCCTTGCGCTGCACCGGTCACCAAGATGACCTTTCCGTTGAGACGTGTCATTGCTCAATCTCCTCCACTCACCAGCATCTAGATTTGTCCCGGCCGGCCTATGCCGTCTTAAAATTCAAATGCTCAATGCGGGTCTCTAACGCGACCGTGAACTCAGCCTGGGTCTTGGCCTTGATCTCCTCGACTGTCACGCCGTCTGCCAGCTCGATCAGGGTCATGCCGGAGCCACCCTTTTTGTCGATGGAGAAGACGCCGAGATCCGTGATCACCAGATCCACCACGCCGGTGCCGGTCAGCGGCAGGTTGCACTCCTTCAGAAGCTTCGGGTCCTCTGAGCCGTCCTTGGCCTTGGCCACGTGCTCCATCACCACCACCACGCGCTTGACGCCAGCCACGAGGTCCATAGCGCCGCCCATGCCCTTCACCATCTTGCCCGGGATCATCCAGTTGGCGAGATCGCCGTTCTGGGCCACCTGCATGGCGCCGAGGATCGACAGGTCGATATGGCCGCCGCGGATCATGCCGAAGGAATCCGCGCTTGAGAAATAGCTCGTGGTCGGCAGCTCGGTGATCGTCTGCTTGCCGGCATTGATCAAGTCCGGGTCCTCCTCGCCCTCGAAGGGGAACGGGCCCATGCCCAGCATGCCGTTCTCCGACTGAAGCTGCACGCGCATGCCCTTGGGGATGAAGTTGGACACGAGCGTCGGGATACCGATGCCGAGATTCACGTAGAAGCCGTCGCGCAGTTCCTTGGCGGCGCGCTCAGCCATCTGTTCACGGGTCCAGGCCATCAGACTTCCTCCCCTGCGGCCGCGGGCGCGGCTTCAGCGCGCTTGCGGGTCGTGCGTTGCTCGATGTGTTTGACGGGGTTCGGCACATGCACCATGCGCTTGACGAAGATGCCTGCGGTGTGGATGCAGTCCGGGTCGATTTCGCCCGCCGGCACCAGGTGCTCCACCTCGGCGATGGTCAGCCGCGAGGCGGTGGCCATCATCGGGTTAAAGTTGCGGGCGGTCTTGCGGTAGACGAGGTTGCCTTCCGTGTCGCCCTTCCAGGCATGGACGATGGAAATGTCGGCGAAAAGGCCCGTCTCCATGACGTATTTCTCACCATTGAACTCACGCACCTCCTTGCCCTCGGCAATGAGGGTGCCCACGCCGGTCTTGGTGTAGAAGGCCGGGATGCCCGCCCCGCCGGCGCGGATACGCTCGGCCAGCGTGCCTTGAGGGTTGAACTCGAGCTCCAGCTCGCCCGAGAGGTACTGTTGGGCGAAGAGCTTGTTCTCGCCCACGTAGGAACTGATCATCTTGCGGATCTGGCGAGTCTCCAGCAGCCGGCCGAGGCCGATCCCGTCCACGCCGGCATTGTTGGAGATGAAGGTGAGGTCCTTCGCCCCCGAATCGCGAATTGCTTCGATCAGCGCCTCCGGAATGCCGCAAAGGCCGAAGCCCCCGGCCATGATGGTCATGCCATCCTTGACCAAGTCGGCGATCGCCGACGCTGCATCTTTATAGACTTTGTCCACTGTTCACCCTTCCCATGGTTTGGATTCGTTCTCTGACCATCTTCAGTTTGGGATGGCTGTTAGATCGGGCGGCTCTTGACCGGTGAGCTTGTCGAGAGAGCTGCGACCTCGGGCCCTGTTGCAGGTTGTAAACCTAAGATGGCCCGCGCCTCCTCCGGCGTCGCCGACCGCCGGCCCCGCCGTTCAATGGCACGAACAGCGTGCTCGACCAGTTCCGCGTTGCTTCTCGCCAGCCGGTCCTTCGTAATTCGGATATTATCCTCCAAGCCGGTCCGAACGGCATCCGCGCCGCGGGCCAGAGCCCACTCCATGACCTCGGCTTGGTGACGGCCGATCCCGGCGGCGGTCCAGGTTGCCTTCGGCAGGATTCGCTTGAGTTCGCCAAGGAGAACATCAAGAAGATGCTCGTCGGCGGGCATGGCATTTTGAACGCCCATCACGAACTGCACGTGAGGCCGCTCGTCGATCAATCCCTGGTCGATCAGGCGCCAGGCACGGTGAAGGTGCGACAAATCGAAAATTTCGATCTCTGGGCGGATGCCGTGGGTTTTCATCTTGGTAGCGAGATCAACAACGAGCGTCGTATGGTTCTCGTAGATGATGGTCGGGAAGTTCACTGAGCCAGTGGACAAGGACGCCATATCCGGCTTCAAAAACAATGAGGAGCCCCGTGCGCTCGGGTCGCGCCCACGGCCGCCCGTCGAGAACTGCACGATCATACCCGGGCAGTGCTCCCGGATTCCCGCTTGGACTGCGGCGAAGCGTTCCGGATCGGACGAAGAGCTCTCGTCATCGTTGCGGACATGAATGTGGACCAGGCTAGCGCCGGCCTCGTAGGCTTCGCGTGTCGACTCGATCTGCTCCGCAACAGTAATCGGGACCGCGGGATTATCCTTCTTGCGTGGTACCGAACCAGTGATTGCGACTGCAATAATGACGGGAGCCATCTTAACCTCTGGAGAAGCCGCCTACGGGTGATCTGCACCGCAAGCGAAATGTACTTGGCCCGCGCGAATGTTGGCTTCAACGCTCGCGCGAGCATGGATCATGCGATGTTGCGGATACTGCCTCCGTCAACGCCCCAAACGGCAGATGTCACGAACGACGCACGATCTGACGCCATGAAGACGATGACATTCGCGACCTCCTCGGGCGTACCGACCCTTGCAAGCGGCAATTGGCGTAGCTTCATCTCATGCTCGACCGCCTCTTGCGGCGGCATCTTGTGAAACTGGCCCATGGTTTCGGCAAAGCCGCCTGGCTTGGTCCAGAACGGGGTCCAAACCGGGCCGGGGGCAACGGCATTGACCCTGATTTTCGGCCCTTCCGATCGGGCAAGCCCCTTCGTGAGCGCCAGGACCGCGGCCTTGGACGCCGAGTAGTCGATCGGCACCGGCTCAGGCTGACGGGCCAGATCCGAGGCATTGTTAATGATAACGCCCCCCTCACGCTGCCGGAGAATGGGCAGAACTTTGCGGCATGACCGCACGTAACTCATGAAATTGAGCTGAAACGTCAGATCCCACTCTTCATCACTGAGCTGGTCGAACGTCCTGATGGCGCCCGACCCGACGTTGTTGACCAGGACGTCAACTTGGCCGTCATACGCCTTCAGAAGGTTGTCGATACCCTCCGAGACACCACCGCCTGTCGAAAGGTCCGCAGTCGCGGTGACCACCTCGCTGCCAAGAGCCTTGACTTCGCCTTTCAGGGCCTCAAGGCCTTCGCTGTCAATATCGAGGAGGCCCAGTCTTGCGCCTTCGCGTGCGAAAGCGAGGGCAGTGGCCTGCCCAATCCCTTTGGCAGCGCCGGTGATCAGGATGATCTTTCCAGCTAATCCCATATCCATGGTATTCTCTCCCTACTCACGTTTCGTTGAACCTGGAACTCTTGAAACCTGCGGTCACCGCTTCGTCTGATCGCTCGCCTGATCGATCAGCTCGCGTCTTAGACCGATGCACCTTCTGCACCGGTGCGGAAGTCGAAGCTCGTCGTCAGACCGCCATCGGCGATCAGATCCGCACCATTCAAGGCTGAGGCACCGTCTGAAAGCAGGAACATCGCAGCCTGTGCCACTTCTCTCGCTTCAAGAATGCGTCCACCGGGCTGACGTGCCGAACGAGTCGCCAGGAAGCGCTCACTGTCTGCCGCAGATTCGAGATGCCGCTTGAACAAGCCGGCGAGCATAGGCCCAGGACTGAGGACATTGACACGAATGCCTTGGCGGGCGTGATCCATCGCAATCGTGCGAGCAAGTTGCCGCACAGCGGCTTTGGAGGCCGCGTAAACGGATAGCTGCTGCTCCGCGAACGTGGCGTCGACACTCGCCACTGCCACGATGGGTCCTCCGCTTCTCTCAATCATAAGCGGCATGATCGCCTTGATTGCTAAAGCCGTGCCGACGACGTTGACATCGAACGCACGTGTCATATCAGCGGGTGTAACGTCCAGGATGGTTCCGACATCGAGGATGGCCGCGGAGGTCACGAGACCCACCGACTCGGGACTTTTGTCCTTAATCGATGTGACAACCTCCGCCCATGTGTTTTCTGATGAGACACTTCCAGTCACATGGCTGTAGCCGTCCAGCGGCGCCAGATCTTGTTGCGCTTTCGCAATGTCAACCCCGATGACCTGCACGCCGACTCCGATCAGGAGCCGGCACAGTTCGTGGCCGAGGCCCGACGATGCACCGGATACGGCGACCACGTCAGGAAGTTTGAAAGTGAGGGCTGCACGATCAGTCATTGCTTAATCCTCTTTCCCTCAGCGACCAACTGCGGCGTTGCACTCGGCGACGTTTGTCTTCGTGATGGCCGGATGAGGAAGGAGATGGTTCTTCTCAAGCGTCTTGCCGTCAAGGAAGTCGACAACCGCCTTCGCTGCGTAGAGTCCGTCATCAACGGGGGACTGCAGCACTGTTCCATACTGCTGCCCGGCCTCAATGGCTTTCACGCCCTCAATGCTGCAGTTGCTGCCAACAAGGACGAGTTTGCTCGGATCCTTTCCGGCGCGCTGTGCGGCAACGATCACGCCAGCCAGCATATTGTCCGCTTCAGCATAGACACCCTTCACGCTGTCCCCGTATTGGGTAAACAGCGCCGCGGCTGCGTCAGTCGCCTTTGTCTGGTCCCAGTCGCCCGGCTGGCTCCCGACGATCTTGATGTCCGGGGCCGATTTGCCAAGCTCCTTCGTAAAGCCGTCAAGGCGCTGGATTTGAGGCGGCGTCCCAAGCACTCCCAGGATGACAAACACACTTCCGGCCGAGCCAAATCCCTTTTCTTGGAACCCCTGCTTCATGACGGTTGCCGCGGTTTGCCCGTTACCGACATCGTCTGGACCGGTGAAGGTGACCCAGAGGCTTTCAAACTTCGGATCCGGTTTGGAATTGGTGAGGATCAGAGGGATGTTGGCTTGTTTGATCTTGCGCAGCGATGGCACGATCGCCGTTGCGTCGGCCGGCCAAACCACAAGCGCATCCGGACGCTGAGCAATTGCCTGATCCACCTGGCTTGCTTGTTCGGCGGCGTTGAAGGCATTGATCTTGACGTCGAGATTGATCCCGGCTTCGCGCACGGCCTTCGTGAAGGCACGCTGATGCAGGGCGCAATACTCGCACGACTCGGATACAGTTAGGAGAATAACCTTGGATCCTTTCGCTGCCGCCTCGGCTGTCGTGCTGGTGACGGTCGGTGCCAGGATCAGTGAGCCCGCAATGGTCAAGGCCGCAGTAGTCAATTTGGTCATGGTCGGCATGTCGTTTCTCCCTCGTTGTCTTGTCAGTCCTGGTTGATTCAGGTCGCTGGCTCACCGCCATCTGCGTCCTGGCTCCAAGGTGGCACTTCGGATATTGCAGGGTGCCAGGGTCCTGCTCGTCGCTTCAGGCGCCGGGCTTGAAGCGGCAATCTGTCAGCTAGGGGTGAGGACTTGGCGCTCCCTCAGTCTCAAGACCCTCGCCAAGGATATTCCGAGCCGCCCGTCGAGCAGGACTACGAGCAACAGAATTGCGCCATTCACCAGAAGGATCTGCGTCGATGAGGCACTGAGAAGGCCCAGGCCGTTGTTCAGGATAGTGAGGATCATGACCCCGATGGCGACGCCAATGGGCGTTCCGATGCCACCGCTAAGCGCCACTCCGCCAACGATGGCCGCCGAGGCTGCCTGCAGGAGAACATTTCCACTCAGCGTTGCCGATGCAGTCGCGAGGCTCAGAGACAGTAGAGATCCACCGAGGGCCGAGAGCCCTCCTGAGATCATGAAGGAGACTGTTAACGCAGGACCGACGCGGGCTCCGCTCTGGATGGCAGCCTTGCGATGCCCGCCAGCCGCATAGATCTCCCGCCCGATCCGCGTGAAGTGTAGAAGTCCCGCTACCAGGATATAGCACCCCAGCGTGATCAGGCTACGGATCGAAAAGATGCCGGCAACGTTCTGGTCGAGAAAGTCACTGACGTCGAAGTTGTCGTAACTCAGAACCCGGCCCCCGGCGAGCCAGAAGGCAACCCCGGTCAGGAGGATCATCGATCCTACCGTTGTCACCAGCGATGACACCTGAAGCCAGGGTAAGAGGGCCGCATTGGCAACACCAACAGCAATGCCAAACGCGACGGCACCTCCGATCCCGATTAATGCACTGTCGCCGCCGAGTTTGACAGTGATGAGACCTGCGACTGTTGCGACGGCCGCCACGCTCAGGTCGAACTCTCCTGCGATCATCGTAACCGAGAGGCCGAGGGTCAGGAGGCCGAGAAAGGCAAAGGACTGCATCATCGCATAGAGGTTTGCTTGCGAGACGAAATGGTCGGCGGCGAGAGCAAAGCCAATCGGCATTCCGAGGATCAACAGGATGCGCAGAGCGAGCTTCAGTCGTTCAGGAGAGTTCTGTTCCATGGCGATCTCCTCACGGTTTCAGGAAAGTCAGAAGCGTGGACCGAGCCGCAACCACGCCAAAGATCACAGCACCAAGGACGACGAGCCCTTTGACAATCAGCTGGAGCTCGTAGCTGACACCGCTCACCAGGAGGATGTTTCCGATCACGCCGAGGAATACCGCGCCGACGACCGCGTCCGAGACATGGCCTCGACCTCCTTGGATCGAAATCCCACCCACAAGGACTGCGGCGATCGCATTGAAGTCGAGATCGCTGCCATAAGTCAGGTTGCCGCGGGCGGCGGACGAAGCGATGAGTCCTCCGGCGAGCGCCGCCGCGGCTCCGGCGAACGCGTAGGACACCAACGTCGCGGCGGTAAGACGCAGCCCGGCAACGCGGGCGACGTTCCGCTGCATCCCCATCAGACGGATCTCTCGGCCAATTCGGGTGCGTTCGAGCACGAAGCTGGTCGTCGCCGCAAACAACAGCATTACGAGGATCTGGTTGGGGATGAGAGCCATCAAACTCCCCGATCCGAGCGATGACGCGTCTCCGGACCCGATAACGGTGAGACCCCCTGTCCAAAGGACCCCGGCTCCGGCGATGATCGATGATGCCGCAATGGTCGTGATGATGGGGTTCGCGCCGGTTATTCCGATCAGGACTCCTTGGGATAGCCCGATGCCGATGCCCATCATGATAACCAAAAGCAATGCTGGCCACAGTCCAAGGTGAAGAAGAGACGCGAATGCGACGGTCGAGAGCGCCGCGGTTGCACCCATGGAGAGCATGAAGAGGTTGCCGTTCAAGGTGATCATCGCCATGCCGATGGCGCCGATCGCAATAGGCGCAATGGAGTACAGGATCGCTTGGATGTTTCCGAAGTCCGTGAAGTGTGGGACGAACAGGCTTGCAACAAGGACGAGAATGAGAGTCGCTGCCCGAATGGACGTGGCATGAAGACTCGATGAAGACATGATCGTGGCGCCATGACGCAGCCAGCTCCGGCGCGGCTCTAGCGATGGAGAATGGGGAGTAACGGTGGGATGCATCGGAGCCTCCTACGCAGCTGCGGATGCGGAATGACCGCTGATGATGTCGTGGAGAATGTCATCGCCGGTGAGGCTTTCCCGACGGGTGGAACGCACAACGGTGCCGCGGAACACCGTGGTCACACGGTCTGCGAGCTCCAGGATCTCCTCAAGGTCTGTTGAATAGAAGAGGATCGACAGGCCCTGATCAGCCATCTTGCGCAAGGTGGTGTAAATCTCGCTGCGAGCACCAATGTCCACACCGCGTGTCGGCTCGTTGAGGAGAAGAACCTTCGGCTTAAGGGCGACGGCTTTTCCGAGGGAGACCTTCTGTTGGTTGCCGCCACTCAGTGTCGAGACCTCGCTGCGAAGACGGCGGGCATCAATTTGGAACTGTGCCGCCAGCTCCTGCGACCGCACATCCTCGTTGCGGTCCTGCATTATGCCGCGACGCGAGAACTGTGCCATGACGGAAGACGTGAGGTTCGTAGCAATTGTGGCATCAAGAAACACGCCCTTGCCGGCGCGGTCCTCAGCAACATAGGCGATCCCGTGCTGCATGGCCTCACGCACGCCGTTGACCTGAACGGTCTTGCCGTCAATCCGAACCTCAGCCGAAACCTTCCCGTTCAGGCCTGCCAGTTCGTCCATAATCGCATCGGCGCCTGATCCGAGTTGCCCGACAATGGCGAGGATCTCGCCTTTCGCCAGGGAGAGATCCGTTGGACGGAGCTGGCCTGGGATCGACAGTCGGGAGACTTGGAGCCTTGGGACGGCACCTGCCTCGGCCGGAGCCGGGCGATGATTGCCGTGAGCCACATCGCGCCCAATCATGGCTCTGACCAGGTCCTTGGCCGAAAGCTCGGGAGTGGATGATGTTAGGATATGACGGCCGTTGCGGAGAACTGTTACGCGGTCTGTGAGTGCAAAGACCTCATCGAGGCGGTGACTGACAAACACCAGCGCCGTACCTTGGTCGCGCAGGTAGCGCGCGGTCTCAAAAACCCGTGTGATTTCGGCATCCGAGAGGGTCGCGGTTGGCTCGTCAAGCAGAAGAACCTTTGCTTGCCGGTAGACGCCGCGGGCGATCTCGACCAATTGCCGCTCTGCGAGGCTCAATCGACCGGCGGGGATGTCGAGGGGAATATGCCTCAATCCCACTTTGTCCAATTGGGCACGGACAACCTCTTTGAAGCGTCCAATTGGGCACGGACAACCTCTTTGAAGCGGTTCCGCAGGTAGAGCTCACCGTATTCTTTGGTGCCCAGCAGAATGTTGTCCAAGACGGGAAGGGTGGGAACGATCGCCAGTTCCTGGTGGACGATCGAGACCAGTTTAGGATCGGTCGGGTGCCCGAGCGAGAGGGGCGTGTTGTTGACCAGGATCTCCCCAGTGTTCGGCCGGACGAAACCGCCAAGGATCTTGATAAATGTGCTCTTGCCTGCGCCATTCTCCCCGCACAGGCCATGGATCTCGCCTGCTTTCAGGTCAAGTCCGACGTCTTCGAGAGCATGGATCCCGCCATAGCTCTTGCTAAGGTTGCGTGCGCTGAGCACGACAGGTTTGGCGTAGGTAACTTGGGCGTCGTCCATTTCGATCCCTTCTCTAGCCGTGTCAATCTGAGCGCCTCAGTCGCTGCTCCAGCCGGTCGGGCCAGCCACGAGCCTTGTTGGCGGTCGGCTGCGCGCCAGCGGTCCAACGCAAAGGCCGCAGCTTCATAGTCAGGCTTGTCCGGTGCGGTTTCGGCCAGGCTCGGCTTCCGGCCACATGGCAAGCCAGCATCGTCGAGTTTGGGATCGCCGTTGATGGCGTCAGAACCTCAGAGCGCTTCCCAGTGTTGTGCTGTATGTGCACAAAATTCTTATAGCGCTCATCACATCAGAGGTGCTATTCTTTGTCAATAGTGAACAGAGTTCAAATAACGCACATAATCAGCAAAGCATGAGTGACCCAGCCGTGGACATTGAGCGCGATCCGAACCTCGTAGGAGGGTTCCTGAAGGGCCTTAGCGTTATTGAGGCCTTCGATTCTGACACATCACGGCTGGCAATCGCCGACGTGTCGAAAGCCACAGGCCTCGATCGCGCAACATGTCGTCGTCTCCTGCTCACGCTGGTTCACGCAGGCTATGCTCAATTCGATGGAAAGTTCTTCTCGCTGGCGCCGAGCGTTCTCCGCTTGGGCTATGCCTACATTCGGTCGGCTTCGCTCCCGAATACCGTTCAGCCGTTCGTCGAAAAGCTCTCGCGCGAGATAGAAGAGAGCTGTTCGGGCGCAATTCTTGAAGGCGACCATATCGTCTACATCGCCCGAGCGTCACAGAGGCGCGTAATGTCGATCAATCTCGGCGTCGGCAGCAAGGTCCCGGCGTACTGCTCCTCAATGGGACGCGTGCTCCTCGCTTCACTGGAGTCAGAGACGGCCCGCCAAACGCTGTCAGCTGCGGATCGTCCACGCGTTACTCCGAAAACCCGCATCGGCGTCCGCGACATCATGGCCGAATTGGACCAGGTTCGTCGCCAAGGTTACGCCTTGGTCGACGAGGAACTGGAACTTGGCCTGCGGTCCATAGCAGTGCCGATCAGGAACATGCGGAACGAGGTTGTCGCCGCCATGAACGTGGGAACTCAGTCCGCGCGAGTCGCAGTAGAACGCATGATCAATGAGTTCCTGCCTCCAATGCAGCAAACCGCGGCGAGCATCAGCCGTGTTCTTCCCTAACGCGGAGGTCGTCGTCAACTGGATCTATCCGGCGATCCCGGCATCCGCGTTCCTCGGGACAGGATGGATTGCAGATCGCGCGGTTCAGCCGTAGGCGCGCTGGCAGATCGACCCGACAGTTCATCCGTCCTGTCGTCTTGACGAGCGGCCTCATCATTGTTGCAGACGCAGCATGCCGACCTTTTCGGCCATTAACCGCGGTTATCAACGCGCATGAGGAAAGGACGGATCGAGACTGTTTCCCAAACGCCTGCCTTGGCGAATGGGTCCTCCCGATTGAAGGCTACCACGTCATCGATCGTGTCGGCCTCGAAGATGAACATCGAGCCAATCATCGTCTCAAGGTCGTCGGCGAGCAAGGGTCCGGAGATCACAGTCGCGACCTTGCCAGAAGCAAGGTAGGCCTTATGGGCCTCATAGTTCGCGAGCCGGACGGGCAATGCGTCCGGCTTATCCATGCAGTGTACGACGATCCGCATAGGACTTCTCCTTTGTGCCTCTCAATGTGGCAGCGATGGGAAGGTCCGGCTTGCCACTGCGACCCATGACAGATGGGTGGACACCTCCAGATCGACGCCGGCCTCAACCGCGTCTTCTGCCGCTAGCATAAACCGAATGTTGTAACTGGCCTTCGTTCGGGGATTTTGCCTTTGAAAACCCGACGAGTTGCAACACCGCTGTTCAAACTGTGAACTTTGTGCATTATTAGCCGGAGCTTGGCGTAATGCAAACCCTTGTTGTACCTACAAGGCGAGAAAGGCCTATGAGCAGCCAAATCGTCTTCAAAGCTTAGCAATCTCCGATTGACATGGCCCGATGTAAATTATGGTATCGGGAAACAATTTCGTGCGGTATGTGAACAGAATGTCACCCTCTCAACCTGAGCAGGTTCCTTTGTCCGACCAACTCGATCGAAACCCTCTGAACGGCCTCACGAAGGGTCCTAATCTCGTGGGGGGATTCCTTAAAGGCCTCGCCGTTATTGAGGCCTTCGATGGTGGCCATTCACGTCTGTCCATCTCCGACGTCGCGAAAGAGACCGGACTGGATCGGGCCGCAAGCAGACGCCTGCTCTTGACTTTGGTGAGTGCCGGCTATGCTGAATTCGACGGCAAGTTCTTCCAACTGGCCCCGCGGATTCTGCGGCTTGGATTTGCATACCTGCGGTCCGCACCATTGCCCCGTTTCATTCAGCCCTACCTCGAACAGGTTGCTAAAAACACCGAGGAGAGTTGCTCAGCCGCAGTGTTGGACGGGACCGATATCCTCTTCATAGCCCGTGCAACCAAGCAGAGGATTGTCTCGATCAATATAGGGGTTGGAAGTCGCCTTCCTGCCTATTGCTCGACCATGGGACACGTACTCTTGGCTGCACTCCCGCCAGAAAAAGCCCGGGAAATTCTGTTGGCGTCGGATCGCAAGCCTTTGACGCCCAAGACGGTTACCGACGTCGATGCTCTCATAGCCGAGTTCGCCCGCATCAGAGAGCAGAACTACGCAATCATTGATGAAGAAATCGAAGTCGGTATTCGATCGGTTGCCGTTCCGGTTTACAACAAACGCGGCGAGGTCGTCGCTGCGCTTAATGTCGGGGCACAAACGTCGCGAGTGAGCGTTGAGGACCTCAAGAACGAGTTTCTGCCGAGGCTGCTCAAGGCGCAAGCTGAGCTCCGGCAGGTTATCGATATACAGTGATTTAACCCGAGGATGTTCACCGTATCGATACGGCTGGATGAACAGGCGATAAATCGCGGTATATATCAGGCTGAGACTGGGTCATCGCCGACGCATGTCTATAAGTCATGGTTTCTATCCGATGCTACGACAGCTCAAGCGTGAGGGCGGAGCTGGTTTGGTCTCAGAGCCCGTCCCGAAAAGGGTTGAGTGGCCGAGGCCGCTATGATTCCAAGAGGGTGCTGAAGCCTGATCTGGAACCGCAATGTGGACCCCGACCACCCGGCGGCAGTATAGCCGCGACGGCTTGCGCTACGAAACTGATTTGACCGATCCCGAATGGGCTGTGATTGAGCCGCTCCTGCCCGAGCCCCACGCCCGAGGCCGCCCGCGGCGCTGGCCTGTCCGGGAGATCCTGAACGCGATCTTCTATGTCTTGCGTGGCGGTATTGCCTGGCGACTTTTGCCTTCTGATCTGCCGCCCAAGAGCACCGTCTTTCGCTGGTTCCGTCTCTGGCGCGACACCGGTCTGTTTGAGACCATCAACCACCTGCTCGTCATGGCCGATCGCGAGCGGGTGGGACGGGATGCTTCGCCTACTGCAGCGGTGCTCGACAGTCAGAGCGTGAAGACGACGGAGAGCGGCGGCCCCAGAGGCTATGATGCCGGCAAGAAGGTCAAGGGCCGCAAGCGTCAGGTGATGGTCGACACTGACGGGCGTGGCTTGATCCTGGAGCCGCAGCCCGCGGACATTCAGGACCGGGACGGCGCTCCTATAGTCCTACGCCTGTCGCGGGCCTCGTTCCCGTTCATCGTCACAGCATTCGCTGACAGTGGCTATGCCGGAGAGGCTCCGGTCCAGGCCACCTCCATCACCATCGAGATTGTTAGAAAGCCGCCTGATCAGGTGGGCTTTGCGGTGCATCCTCGCCGCTGGGTGGTTGAAGTAGTCTTTACGCAATAGGCAAAAGCGGACGTGCTCACTCTCCGGGCTGGTGGGCAGCACGTACCGGATTTCGACCTCGTCGTTCGTGACGACAACTCGGTCAACCAGCAACAGCACGAGCTGTCGGCGCTGCTCGAAGGTGGCATTCGCCAGCCCGTGCTGCACCCGCTCACGAAAGGCCTCCAGTGAGGTCACTACACCGGCGAGGTGTTGCTGGCGTTGGGCATCGTTGTGCAGAAGCTCCTCCTGGTCAGCCAGCGCTTGCATGCGGTGCTCCAGGTCGCGGCGGCGCCGTTCATACTCATCGAGCGGCAGGACCGCCCGCAGATAAGCATCGGTCAGCCGCTCGATCTGCTGCGAGAGATGGGCCTGGGCCCGGCGCAGCGTCTCGCGACGGGCGAGCAATTCCTGCGGCAGCCAGGCTCCGCCATGGGCCCGCGCCACGGCCGCAGCCAACGGCTCGGGCGAGCCCAGCAGGCTGCACAGATCATTCCAGACCAGCGCGTCGAGCTGATTGGCGGGGGTGTGGCGCGCCGGGCAGCATGTGGCGCGGTGCGAGAAGGTGCTGTGCCCCTTGCCGCTGCACAGATAGTAGAAATTCCGCCCGTTGATGGCCCGCGCCGTGCAGGCAAGACCGCAGCAACCGCAGCTCACCAGCGCACGCAAGAGATACCGATGGGCGGTGTTGTTGCGCCGCGCGAAGGAGCGGTTGGTCGCCAGCTTCGCCTGCACCTCATCGAAGTGCACCCGGCTCACCATGGCAGGCACCGGCCCGACCGGGATCCAGCTGTCGGCCGGCTGCGGCACGGCCGAGCCATGAGGCCGGCCGATCGGGTGCGTGGCCGAGCGGCGGTGGGTGGGGGCGCGATAGCGCGTGCGTTGGGCATAGACCTGCCCCGTATAGGTCGGGTTGCGCAGGATGCCGCGGATCGTCGGGCTTGACCAGCGCGGTGTGCCCGACGGAGTGGGGACGCCGCGGGCATCCAGGTGCTGGGCCAGCTGCAGGAGCGAAGTGCCTGGCTCGCGATAGAGGGCAAACAGCTCGGCGACGACGGCCGCCTCCGCCGGATCAGTGGTGACGCCGCGCGGGTCGCGGGGCCGGTCGGGGCTCATGTGGTAGCCATAGGGCGCACGGGTCCAGGGCAGCAGCAACCCGGCGCGCAGCTTGGCGAGCCGGCCCCGGCGCATGCGCTCGGCAATCAGCGTGCGCTCGTACTCCGCAACAGCGCCCCGGATCTGCAGCAGCAGGTGGTCATGCGGATCGTCGCTCATGGGGCGGTCGAGGAATTCGGCGGCACATCCGGCCTGCGCCCATTCCTCGAGCAGGACCATCTGGTGCACATAGTTGCGGGCGAGGCGGTCGGGGGCGGTGACGAGCACGCGGTCAATCTCGCGGCCCTTCACGGCATCGCGCAAGCGGTCCAGCCCCGGGCGGGCGAGGATCGCGCCGCTGTAGCCGTCGTCGCGGAACACGTGCGCTGGGTCGTGGGCGTCGACACGCTGGTGCGCCGAACCTGCCAGGCGTGGTGCCACTGATCCCGCATGCTGTCCTCCCTGGTGAGTGACCTCACCGGGGAGTTGGGGCGCCACAGCCCTCCGGAGCCGATGGCGCGCCCGCGGCCAGCTGAGCTGGAGCTGCCCCATGTGCGTCAGGCAGAACTTGTCATTTGTGATTAGACCATTGAGAGATTCTTCGCGTGGATCAGCCGCAATCGCAGGCTCTGGAAAGACCCGGAGGCGACACTCACCTCAGCGCGGGCTTTCCTCTATGCCGCCTCCGTCATGCTCCTCGTCCGCCGCTTGGGACGACACTCATGAATTACGGGACGGACTCTCAGACATGTGAGACCTGTTCAGAGCCTCGCCATGTACTTAGCGGCAACTACTGCGATGGTGTGATCTCTGCATCCTGCAGATTACTCTTCTCAATCAGAACGGGCTCGATCTTGATCGACCGAAGCGGCGCTTGGCTGCGTAAATGCTCGTTCATCATTCGCAGGGCCGTACGGATCTGGGCACCCGGTTTCTGATCGACTGTGGCAGCCATGACCCCGTCCCGAATAGCTTGCAGTGCGAATGGAAGTGCGTCGAATCCAATCACTTGCACACCTTGCTGACTATGACCGGTTTGCCGAAGGGCTTCCACCGCGCCAATCGCCATATCATCATTATCCGCGACGATCGCATCCGGCAACTCGGGAAGGAACGTCAATTGGCCCTCCGTCACCATCATACCCTCGGTGCGGGACCAATTGGCACTCGCCTCCGCCACGATCCGGTACTGACTGCCGCCCGTGTTCAGGCCCTCACGCACACCCCTCGCCCGCTCAATGCCCGAACTGCTTCCTGACAGGCCCGTCAGGTGCAGGACCTTGGCCCCAGCCGGAAAGTGCCTGACGACCCAGTTCCCCAGGAGCCGCCCGCCATCAACGTTATCAATCCCAACATGAGGCACTTCCCTTGTCGCGCCATAGACGTGGGTGTCAAACGTGACGACTGGAATGCCACGTTGTTGCACGTAATTCATCGTCGGGACCAAGGCATAGACATCGTTTGGCGCGACAAGGATGCCGTCAACACCACCAGTGGCGAGGGCGTTCTCAATATCGGAGGCCTGATCGATCGAGTCTCCCTTGCCATCCTCGACCAGCAGGCGAATACCTAGCTGTCGCGCCTCGTCCTCGGCATGCGCTCGCACGGCTTGGAAGAACGGATAGGATGCCTTCGGAAAACTGATCAGGATCGTCTTGTCCTGAGCCTGTGCTGACGCCATCGCCATGAGGGACGTCACCATGGCGACACTGATGACGAGTCTTGTCACAGCCTGGAGCATGCGGGTTCCTCCCTGTATCTAGAAATCCTGCTGGTGGTCGGCCACCTTTGTTACGAGCGCGCCTATTTCCTACCGCCGCCCCGCGACTTGGCGTAAGTATCAAAGCCAACTGCCAGGATGATGATGCAGCCGATGATGACCTGTTGGTAGTACGGGGACACATTCATGATCACGAGACCGTTGAGCAGGACGCCGATCAACAACGCACCAATAATCGTGCCTCCGACACCCCCCATCCCGCCGAACAGACTTGTTCCGCCGATGACAACAGATGCAATAATCCGCAGCTCGTAGCCAGTCCCCGCGACCGCCTCAGCAGAACCAAGACGGGCGGACAGCAAGAAGCCGGCTAACCCCGTCAGGAGCCCCGTGATGACGTAGACGCTCGACACCACGAGCCTTACGTTTACGCCAGAGAGGCGGGCAGCTTCTGCGTTGCCGCCGACGGCGTAGACCTGACGACCATAGCGGGTGTAGCGGAGTACGATGTGACCTGCAGCGGCCACAATAAAGAAGACGATGACCGGCACAGGAACACCGAGAATATCGCCACGGCCCCAAAAGCGGTAACCCTCATCGAAGCCGCTGATCGGAGCGCCATCGTTGATGATCAGTGTCGCACCACGCCATACCGTCATTCCGCCGAGGGTCACGATGAAGGCGGGCACGCTGAATTTGGTTGTGATCTTACCCTGAATATACCCGGCCGCGGTGCCAACCGCGCACGATACCAGCAAGGCGACAAGCCAGCTCAGAGCGAAGTCGCCTCCGAGGGCGCGGACAACAAAGGCGCCGCACATAGTCGACAACGCAAGAAGTGAGCCAACCGACAGGTCGATCCCGGCCGCAAGGATGACATAGGTCATGCCAACGCCGATGATCCCGTAGATCGACACCTCCGTCAAAATATTGGTGATGTTACGCGTCGACAAGAAACGCGGGTTATACGCCGCAAACACGACGATGAGGAGCAGGAGAAAGACTAGGACGCCATATTTCTCCAGAAAACCAATCAGATTGAAACTTTTCCCTGGCGGTACCAAGTTACTATCGAGTGTTGCGTTAGCCATTTTCTATTCCTCCCTGTGGTGGGGCAAGTCGGTGAGTTACACCGCCTCTGCATGCACGTGATGATCGCCAGCGCCCAATGCCATACGCGTCATCAGCTTCTCTTCGGTCGCGTCTGAAGCCGACAATATTCCGGTAATCTGTCCCTCGCGGAAGGTGACGATATGATCACTGATCGCCATGACCTCAGGTAACTCAGAGGAGATCACGATCACGGCGACGCCGGCACGCGCCATATCGAACAGGACTTGATGCACTTCAGCTTTTGCACCGATGTCGATACCGCGTGTGGGCTCATCGACGATGAGAACCTTGGGCTTCAGCGCCATGCAGCGGGCGAGAATGACCTTCTGCTGGTTGCCGCCGGACAATGTTCCAATGGCAACCTGATCGTGAGCCATCTTTATCTGCAATTTCTTGTGGTACTCATCGATCAGCTTGGTCTCGGCCTTGTCGTCGACGAAGTACCGCCATTTCGACAGGGTTCCCAAGCTCGGCAAGCTCATATTCCGGCGGATGGAATGGCTGAGGAAACAGGCTTGCTGCTTGCGATCTTCGGGGACAAGCGCGATACCGGCCCGAATTCCCTCTTTAGGTGAGCGGAGTGGCGAGACCTGATGACCGTTGACATAGACGATTCCCTCATCACACGGGTCGGCGCCAAAGATGACACGAGCAAGTTCTGTACGCCCCGCGCCAACCAGCCCCGCAAAGCCGACGATTTCTCCAGCTCTGACTTCGAGTGACATATCGCGGAGGACTGTTGCGTGCGGGTCATTGACGTTTGCTGCCCGGGACACGCCTTGTACCTTAAGCACAACCTCTCCGGGCACGCCCGTCAGAGGCTTCCTGACGAACTCGACGGCACGCCCGACCATCAGTCGTACGATGTCGCTGACCGTGACATCCGCGACATTTCCATTCGTAATGTACCGACCGTCACGAAAGATGGTGTAGGTGTCACAGCAGGCCTTCACCTCATTCAGCTTGTGCGACACGTAGATGATGCTGATCCTTTTCGCCTTCAGGTCGCAAATGATCTCGTGAAGCTTGTCGACCTCGCGGCCGCTCAATGCGGCAGTCGGCTCGTCCATGATGATGAGCTTCGCGTTCATCGTCAGAGCTTTCGCGATCTCGACCATCTGCTGCTCAGCCACGCTCAAAGAACGCACGAGAGCTCGGGCACTCAGCTCAAGTCCGAGGCCATCGATGATCGCTTGGGCGTCGCGGTACATGCGTCCCCAGTCGATCAACTCATTGCGCAGTGGCTCACGTCCGAGATACATGTTCTCGGCGACCGACATCGCGGGCAGTAAGTTAAACTCCTGGTAGATGGTTACTATGCCGACCTGCTGACGTCGCATCGGGGTATCGGCAGGATCGAGCGGCCGGCCGTCGAATTCCATCGTACCCTGACCGGAATCCGGTGGCTGTGCACCCGCCAGAATCTTGAGGACGGTGGATTTGCCTGCGCCGTTTTCGCCGAGCAGCGCGTGCACCTCGCCTCGCCCGACCTCAAGCTGAACTCCATTTAGAGCAACGACACCCGGAAACGTCTTCCTGATGTCTCGTATGCGAAGCAGAGCGTCTTGCATTGCTGGCCTCTCTCGGCAACTGACGACGGGTTCCATCATGAGGGGGCGAGGACAGACGCCCTCGCTCCCGGTTGCAATCGTGCGGCTACTTGATCTCGTTGTAGCGTTCGGCCTGTTCGAGATTGTCTTTTGTGATCAGGGTCGGCGTGATCAGAGTTGTCTTCAGCTCCGTCTTGTTCCGGATGTTGTTCACGATCGACTGCAACGCAGTTCTGACCTGCTTGCTGGGGCCTTGATCGACAGTGCCGATCATCTCGCCGGCTTTCACGGCCTTGAGGGCCTCTGGATAAGCGTCATAGCTTACGAGCTTCACCTTACCGCTCAGTCCCATCCCGCGGATGGCCTCCAAGGCACCGAGAGCCATGTCATCGTTAACGACCAACATGACGTCGGGAGGGTTACCCGTGAGGGATGTGAGAATGTTTTGAGCAACGGTGAGTGATTTCGCCCGGTCCCAGTCGCCCGGCTGTTCCGCAACGATCTTGTACTTCTCGCCGCCCTCTTTGAGCGCCTCGTGGATACCTTGGACTCGATCAATCGAGGTGCTCGATCCCGACTGTCCGGCGATGACGGCTACCCGGGCGCCGTTCGGCATGTTCTTGAGAACCCATTCCCCCTGCAAGCGGCCGCCCGCAACATTGTCAGCCCTGACCGACGGTACGGGCGATGACGTGCCCTCGACATGACGGTCGACCGCGACGATTGGAATCTTCTCTTTGAGGACGACGTTGATCGCCGGCGCCGTCGCCTTGATGTCCGTTGGTGCGACGATGATTCCGTCAACGCCTTGGTTCAGCGCATTCTCGAGATCGGAGCCCTGTTTAGGGGTGCTGTTTTGCGCATCCTGAATGAGGAGTTTGACATCCAGCTTCTTGGCCTCATCCAGAACCTCCTGTCGCATAAACTGGTAGAAGGGAATGGTGAGGCTGACGAAGTTGACCGCAATCGTTTCTCCCGCGGCAAAAGCCGACGAAGCCGAGGCAAGGCTAGCGACGGCAAACGTACTTCCGAGAAGCCACTTCTTAATCGACATAGGTTTCCTCCCTAGGCAAAGACCCTGTGATGAGCATTCTAGAGACGGGTCGCTTCTCTAAACGCGAACCAAAACCTTCATCATTGCGCCCGTTGGATCGAGCAGAGGCTTGAAACCCTTCTCAAGGATGTCAGTCAATTCGATCTCGTCGTCGATCATGGTTTCGACCGGGAACAGTCCACTTCGGATCATGTCGATGACACGCGGCCAGATCGTGAGCGGATAGCAGAGCGAACCCTGGATCGTGATATCCTTGATAATCCACTTGAAGGGCTCGACCGGCGTTTTGCCTTGCATCAAACCGACGACGACAACGACTCCTTGGGCCCTAACCGCGTCGATGCACGCATCGAGCGCACGCCCGTTGCCGGCGCATTCCACCGCTGCATCGACCCCGATGCCTTCATCGGTTTCCTGGCGGATTCGGTCTACAACCGACTCCGTCGTAGGGTCGAGGAGCACCGCGCCGACGCCGAGCTGTTCGATGCGTGACCGACGATTAGGGTTCGGCTCGCTTACGAAGATTCGCCCGGCCCCAGCGGCGCGGGCTGCCAAGACCGCGAGAGCTCCAATCGGGCCGGCTCCTGTGATCAGGATGGTGCCTCCCGGCTTGAGGCCGCTCCGGTCGATCGCGTGAACTGCTACGGCTGCGGGCTCAATCAATGCGCCCTGTTGATCGGTCACGTCGTCCGGCAGCTTGATTGCATTGTAATCTTTGACAACCGCAAACTCGCCCATTCCACCCCAGGGCCAGCTGAGCCCGATGGTGGCGCCACGGCCACTGAGGAAGGCCAAGTTGCGGCTGCCGAAGTAGCCGTCCCGAGGGCCGAGCTGCGGCTGGATCGAGACGCGGTCGCCAGGTCGGAGGGTCGTTACGCTCCGGCCGACCGCCTCGACCCGTCCGGCAAACTCGTGACCGAGGATCTGAGGCAAGGCCGAGCCGCTGAAACTATTCGGCGTCGCGGAGGTCCAGATCGGTCCTTCCGTGTATTCGTGGAGATCGGTTCCGCAGATGCCGCAATAGGTCGAGCGTACCAGGACTTCGTCGTCTGCTATCGTGCTTGGCTCGTCGACGTCATCAATGCGGACATCGTGTTTGCCATAGAAACGTACGGCCTTCATAAAAGCCTCCTTAAGGATCGCTTCCTCCCGTCAACACACGCCGGCTGTTAGCCTGGTTCTTTGTTCTATGGGCCGGCCCACAGTGTGGGCCGTGCCGGTGCTTGGTGTTCTGTTGACGGTGTTTGGTTTGATTTATCCGTGTCGACTAGGCTGCCACAGCCAGCTTTTCAAACTGCCGCATCGTCGTTTCAAAGGATCGCCGTGCCATTTCCTCAAGGGGCAGCTTCCGAAATTCTGCCGAGAGGATTTCGACACCGTAGGGTCCTTTATACCCAGCAGCTTGCACCGCCTTGATGAAGGCCGGCGGATTCAAATCGCCCTCTCCCGCGAGGCGACGATGATGAATGGTATCTTCCCACAGGTCCGCGCCTACGACGTTCTTGGGGGCATCGTCGAGTTCGACAGCACCAATGTACTGGGCGGGAATCTTGGAGACCTCATTGTAGTCAATGCCCCCACGAGCGAGGTGCCAGATGTCGACCAGGATTCCACCATTGGGCTGCGCTGCGCCTTCAACGATGCCAAGAGCGGTGTCGATTGTTCTGACATTGCTCCACGGCATGATCTCCAGCACGATCGATGTTCCATGGTCGGCGGCCTCGCGGCAGAGCTGAGCAAACTCATCCCTCATCCGGGGAATGTCGGCGACAGGGTCGTGGAAGCCAGGTCCAACCTTGAGATCGCGCATGCCCAAGGCAGCAGCGGCCTCAAGCATCTCCGCACGGATCTTATCGGATTCCCTGCGGCGCTCGCCGTCGGCGAACCAATCGAGCAGGAACTCCATTTCGACGTACTTGATGCCATTGTCGTCCAAGATGCGTTTCATCTCGGGCAGGCCGATCTTGCCGGCAGTGGCCATCACATCTTCATGGATGAGACCCACACCGCGGTAGCCGGCGCGAGCGGCAGCTTCGATCCGATCGCGGAACGGGAAAGGGCTTAGTTCGGTTGGCCCAAGTGGATAAACATCCCCGGCAATGGTGAAGTAGGCAGCAAGGAGTTCGATGTTATTCGCCATGACAGATTCCTCTTGGTTGTTGGCATCGGAGCGATCCCGCATCAGACCGCGTGTTTCATCCTTCAGGCGGATGGAGCCTTTGCGGAGAGGGTGAAGTCCCAATTGATCAGCCAGCACGGGGCGGTCATCCCTAAGCGGGAGACCTCCTTGGGATCCTCAATCTTTTGAAGATCGGCGATCAGGGTTTCCTTGACGCCGAACACCGCGTCTTCCGACAGGTACTCGCAATCCGGCGTGAAGATGTGCGTGATGACCGGATCATAGCCTGGTGCCGTCACGATGAAGTGGATATGGGCCGGCCGGTTGGGATGGCGGCCCAGCGCGGCCAGCATCTTGCCCACAGGCCCGTCGTCAGGAATCGGATAGTAGCGGGGCTTCACCGACCGGAACCAGTAGGCTCCCTCTTGGTCGGACGTAAACACACCGCGCAGGTTCCAGTCCGGTTGCACGCCTTTCTGCTGGATGTCGTAGAACCCGTCGTCGTTGGTTTGCCAGACGTCGATCAAGGCCCCGGCGACTGGATTACCGGCCGTGTCGAGCACCCGCCCGCGCACCACCGTGGGCTCGCCCTTGTGGTCAAGGCAGATGTTGGTTCCATGCTCGTAGCGGGGTGCCTCCGGCACATAGAATGGACCGAGAATCGTGTTCTCGGTGGCACCGCTCGGACGTCGGTGATTGATAGCATCGACCAGCATCGAGACACCGAGCGTATCGGAGAGCAGGATGAACTCCTGACGCCACTCTGTGCATGTCTGACCCACCTCGGTGAGGAACTGGATGGCCTTGAGCCATTCCTCATGGGTTGGCTCAATCTCTTTGACCGCCGCGTGCAGGTGCTTGACGATGACTCCCATGATCTCCCGCAGGCGCGGGTCGATATCGGCTCCCATGCGGGCGTTGACCACCTCGACGGAAGTTTCTTCCTCAAAGTATGGGTACTTCTTGGCGGACCGGCCGCCTCTGATCTCATCCATGGCGCTTCCTCACTTCATCAGTTACCGATCGGTTGCCGCGCCCAATCGTTCGGCGCCCCCGACTCGTGTTATTGGTAGCCGCTTGGTCGTCTCGTACCGGCGCTGATCGCTGGATTACGCCGCGATCGAGTCGGGCGGATCGCCGACGTAGGCACGTGCAATCAGTTCGCGGATTGCCTCACGCTCCAACGGGCGCGGGTTCCAATACGGATTGGACAATGCGCGGTCAGTGGCCTCATCGATGCCGCTCTCTGGCATCCCGAGGTCCTTCAGGGCTCTGCGGGCCCCGACACGTCCCGCGAGGTCATAAAGCCCGCGGGCGGCATCATGCGTTCCCAGAATGCCAGCCAATTCATCCACGACACCTGGGATGTTGGGGGCGTTGTATGCCAGGGCGTGGGGCAGGACAACGGTATGGGTCTCAGCATGCGGCAGGTCGAACGAGCCCCCGAGCGTGTGGCACAGTTTGTGGTGGATAGACATGCCGACTGCGCCCAGGCATGTCCCGCACAGCCATGCGCCATAGAGCGCGTCGGAGCGGGCTTCGCGATCCTGGGGGCTCTCGACGATGATGGGCAAGGCACGAGCAAGAGCTCGGATCGCTTCCTTCGCCATGAGGCTGATCACGGGATTGCGGTCCCTGGCATAGAGGGCTTCGACTGCATGCGCGATAGCATTGATACCGCTGGTACCTGATAGCGCGGGCGGGAGTGTGAGAGTGAGATCAACGTCGTAGATCACCACCTCCGGCAGCACTTTTGGACTCGACTGCGTGACCTTCGCACCATCCCGGGTCTCGCCAAGGATCGGCGTCATTTCCGAACCGGCATAGGTCGTTGGAGCGACGATCTGAGGCAGATCGGTGCGTAGTGCAATCGCCTTTGCCAAGCCAGTTGTCGAACCGCCACCAACTGCCACGAGGCCATCGACGTGCCGCTCGGCCACGACTCTCATCGCCTCGTCCGTCACATGGACGGGCGTGTGCATCGTTGCCCCTGCGAATACGCCGGCGGATCGTGCACCTAATCGGGAGGCCGTCGCTTGAGCATCGGCTTCCTGCTGCGGGGTTGCAAGGACGAGGACGCGCTGGAGGCCAAGTCGCTCGACTTCAGCGGGCAGTTGCTCAAGCGTGCCGAAGCCGAAAATCACCCGGGCAGGGTTGGCGTTATAGGTGAACGGTGTCATCGGACCACACCCACCTTCGAGAGGATAACTTCGTCCCTCAGCTCGGGTTCGATGCAGTGCCTCGGAGCGTTCGACAGCGCGAAGCACGCGAGGGCTTCCGATACGCTCTTCATAAGGTTGCGCTCCGTCCATTTAGCTGCACCGAGAACCATGGCTGGTTTCCTCCCTGCCGTTTGTCATGTGCGTTATATGAACAATGTGCATATTCTGCACCAATTTCGGATTGCGTCAACATGAGGAGGTTGCGACAAAGGCGCATTCAGAGGCGGGCGCAGGCCGGAATTCACGGGTTATGAGCAAAAATATGTAAGTTCATAACTTGTTACTACGCGTCATTTCGAGCTTAAAAATAGATTACCATCCAACAGGCCAAGCACTCATCTGCCATAGCTGCTTTATTGAGCGCGAATTGCAGCCGACATGTACATTCGCAGGAGCCAGATCAACTTCTCCTAAGCAAAATAAACAAGGGGGATTGGGGCGGAGTTATTTTCCTCGCTGCGCAAGCATTGTGATATTCAGCGCGAAGACTATTATATTGAATACGGTTCAGGTCACACGAGGCGAGTGCGTGATGGCGAAAAAAACGAATGCGGTTCAACCCATATCGTCCGGTCCTGTGGCTTTGGATGCCACAGACCGAAAGCTATTAAGCTTGTTGGCTGAGGACAGCTCGCGAAGCTACGTTGAACTAGGGAATCTATTGAACCTTTCACCGCCCGCCGTTCATGAGAGGGTTAAGCGGCTCAAGCGCGATCGAGTTATCGTAGCCACTCAAGCCAAGCTTGATGGCTGCAAAGTCGGGCGCACGTTGCTGACGTTCGTGCTTGTCACCACGAATGGGGTCGCAAGCACTAAGCGGCTCCTCGCTCTGTCCTCGCTGCCGGAAGTTGAGGAAATTCATACAGTAGCGGGCGATAGCGCAGTCATGCTCAAAGTGCGCCCTCGTGATACTGAAGGTTTAGAAGAGCTATTGGCACGCATAGAGAGCATCGAAGGGGTGGAGGCCACTCGAAGCTACATTGCGCTATCGACGTTTTTAGAACGTGGGCCCAGTCCTGAACTGTGATTGGGCAGCGAGCTATCGTGATCGCTCTAGGTGCGGGTGCCGCCGCAGGCACTTGGACCGCAGCGCGTCGGAGAACGTCTGGTTGGGACAAGCGACATCCTCCTCGGTCCCATTCAATGGTCCGCTTCAGCCTGGTTAGCTGCCCTTAGCCCTAGGTCGCAGATGTGCCACAAGCGGCCCTTCCCACTGCATTCAACACGGTTGTGATGTGCGTCCTCTGGTCAGGCTAAGGCCAGAACTCCGGCAAGTGGCATTGCCGAAGGGAACAGAGATCCGGCCCGTCACGCCCGAGACGCTGAACCGGGAGCTCTTTGGAATTAGACGCAGGCACCTGTCCTTTATTGTCAAGCCAATGTCCGCTTCTATCAAGCACGTTCCCGCGAACTGATATCCCTTGGGCACCTGAGAAGTCGCTCGCCTCAACCGGGGACGATTTCGTCTGCCCAGCTCGTCGGGGGGCTGGCCGCCCGGGCACTGGCGGTCCCAACGCGACGTGCCCGGGAAGGCACGTTTATCTGGAACAAAGGTCATCATGATCATCTCGATGCCACCCATCATCACAGCCCTATCCTCTTCGACCGGAACCCGTGACCCCGAAGGACGTGTTCCGATGCTGACGAAACGCGATCTGCTTTGCTCGGCTGCGATGGCCGCACTCGCCGCTACGATGGCGAAGCCCACCCCGGCCATGGCGCAGACCAGGGCCGAATGGCCCAACCTCTTGGAGGCCAAGGACATCGCCGAGGAAGGCTTCATCTACGGCCTGCCGCTCGTGATGTTTTATGCGGTCATGCAGGAGTTCGCCGTGGACAGGAACTCGGGGCAGTTCAAGGCACCGTTCAACGAGATCAACAACCAGCACCACGTCGCAACCCCGGCGGACACGGCCGTCATCACGCCGAACAGCGACACCCCTTACTCGTTCATCTGGCTGGATGTGCGCGCCGAACCGATGGTGATCTCGGTGCCGACGATCGAAAGGGACCGCTATTACTCGGTGCAGTTGATCGACGGCAACACCTACAATTTCGGCTATATCGGCACACGCGCCACGGGAACCGAGGCGGGCGACTATCTCGTGGTCGGTCCCGACTGGAAAGGCGATGCGCCCACCGGGATCAAGCAAGTCTTCCGATCGACGACACCGTTCCCGCTCGCTCTTATCCGCACCCAGCTCTTCAATCCCGATGATATGCCGAACGTCGAGAGGATCCAGGCCGGGTACAAGGGGCAACCGCTTTCTGCCTTCCTCAAACACCCGGCCCCGCCCGCCGCGCCGAAGATCGAGTTCGTTCCTGCCACCACTGCCGGGATCAAGGATAACTTCTTCCAGTATCTCGATGCAGCCCTGCAATACGTCCCTGAGACGCCACGGGACAAGGCGATCCGCGCGAGACTTGCGAAGATTGGCATCGGCCCCGGCAGGACCTTTGACTTCAAGGATCTATCGCTCGAACACAAAGCCGCAATCCTGGTCGCCATGAAGCAGGGTGACGACAAGGTCGACAAGTGGCTGGCCAGCGGCAACAAAGACATCAACGGCTGGAACGTCGGCGCGTTCTTTGGCGACGAGGCCTTCTACAACGGCGATTGGGTGATGCGGGCCGGCGCCGCCAAGGGCGGTCTCCTGGGCAACGATGCCGTCGAAGCCATGTATCCGTATACCCGAACCGACGCGACCGGTGAGCGGCTCGACGGCAGCAAGCACAAGTACACCATCACCTTCCCGCCTGGTCAGTTGCCGCCGGTGAACGCGTTCTGGTCGGTGACGATGTACGACGGCAAGAGCCAGTTCCTGGTCAAGAACCCGATCAATCGCTACCTCATCAACTCGCCGATGGTGTCGGCGATGAAGAAGGACGCGGACGGCTCGCTGACGCTGTACCTTCAAAAGGACAGCCCCGGTGCGGACAAGGAAGCCAATTGGCTTCCGGCGCCCAATGACACGATCTATCTCGTGATGCGCCTCTATTGGCCGAAGCCGACGCCGCCTTCGATCTTGCCAGCGGGCGAAGGCACATGGCAGCCGCCCGGCGTGAAACGGGTCTCATAGGAGGCGCGGGTTTCGTGCGCCTCTCGGTCGCAAGGTCGTTGCGATAGCTTCGCCGGTTCCCGTACTGTCCGCAGTGGGTCAGGTGGCGAAATTTGCGGACTTTCCGGAATGTCCGGTTCTCCGAGGAAAGCTGCTCTTGAACTCAGGTCGCACGCGGTGACAGCATTTGCTGCAGTCGGATCAGGTAAGCCAGAATTGGATAATTTGGCTTACAAGCAGGAGTTAGACGATTCCCCAAGCCCGATAACGCCTCCGGCCGGTCAACTCCCTCGGCAGCGCCCCTCCCAGCTGCACGAGCATCAGGTCCACGGCCTTGGGTGTCACTTTGAGCAGTTTCGCGCCCAGTGGCACCGTCACAAGAGGGCGCGACAGGAACAGGTTCACGAGCTCGGGCAGGCTGGAATTGCTGCGGCATTTATCGGCCACCCGGTTCATCAGCTCCCGGGCAAGGATCAGTCTCTCAAGATCCTTGTTCGCGATTTCAACGGCTTCTTCGAGCACCTGGCAGAAGCCCTGTAGCTTTTCGAGGATTCCTTCCCTCCCCTGCGGCCGGAATTTCGATTGCTTGAACCCAGCGGCCAACGGCAGGAGACGACTTGTCAGTCCTCGAGCCCGGAGGATCGACGCGGCCATGATTAATCCGAGCCATGGTTGCCGGGTATAGAGGTTCAGATCGAGCCAAGCGTCCCACGCGACGGCGGCCGCGGCTGCTGCCGGCCAGTGCGAAGTCCTCTTTACTACATCAAGCCAGGCGTCTTCATTCTCGGCCTCGTCCACGTCCGGATCGTAGACCAAATGCGATCGGCTCTTAGGCAGCGGGGTTTCGCCGGCCAGAACCTTGTCCGTCCGATCGAGCAGGGCGTCGATTTCCGCAAAGTGCGCTTCCCACGGATCGGCATCGTTGGCGAAGGCTGGATAGGCCTCCTCATCGTCCGGATCGACCTTCCTTTTGCCCTTGGCCTTCGGCTCATCGGGTTTCACCGGCCCAATTCCTCGCAGAGCCGCCAAGCCGTCGTATGAAATTGGCCAGGGCGCCTTTCTGACCATTGCAGCCCGTCGCGCCCGAAGAGCCGATGCAGCCCTGGTGAGCTCGTGAGTAGGGCTCCGCACATCCATGCCAGCGTCATGCAGCACCAGGTCGCCGATATCGACCAGATGACCGTCCAGCAGAAGGGATCTCACCGCTTCGTTCATGTCGCACCGGGATTGCCAGCCGGCGGATAATCCTGAGACCTCAAGCCGGGCGTCGAAGGATTTAACTTCGAGCGCGATCTTCTCCAGCCGGCCGACGATCTTCTCCCACGGAATTTCCGGGAGCGGAAAGACCTTTCCCGTCTCCTCGTCGGGAATTGAGAACCGCGGTCCGAAGTGCGCGTTCGACAGTAACCGGGGCATTTTAGGGGGCGAGGGATTCCTCCCTTCGGGCATTCATGATTCAATCCCGGCATGACCTCGCCTGGTGGTTCCAACAAGCCGCTGTCCTCGACGGTCCTGCGCGAGCTGGTCTCGGATCTGGCCGGCAAGATCGATCGACTGGAGCAAGAGGTCGAGCAGTTGCGCCTCGACAACAGCAACCTGCGCCTCGACAACCAAGCCTTGAAGGATGAGATCGCAAGGCTCAAGAACCTGCCGCCGCGCCCGCCGTTCAAACCCTCCGGCATGGACAAGGCCACCCAGCCGCGCCCTGCCGGTCCGGGACGGCGTCCAGGCCGCGGTGCCAAACGAGATCGGGTCACCCGCGAGGTCACGATCCGGGCCGAGGTGCCGGCAGGCTCGCGCTTCAAAGGCTACAAGACAGTGGTGCGGCGGGATCTCGTCATCGTCGCCGAGGTCGTGCGCTACAAGCGGGAGCGCTGGCTCACACCGCAGGGCCAGACCATCATCGCGCCGCTGCCGGAGGGGATCGCGGGCGGCTACGGACCCGGCGTGCGGCGGTTCTGCCTCGCCCTGCACACACAAGGCCAGGTGACCACCGAGCGCCTGACCGATCTGTTGAACGGCATCGGCCTGTCGATCTCGAAGCGAGAGGTGGTGCGCCTGCTCACCACCGATCTTGAGCCATTCGCGCAGGAAGACCACGCGATCCTGGAAGCAGGCCTCGCTTCCTCCCCTTACATCACCGTCGATGATACCGGCGCACGGCATGCCCGCCGCCCTGGGGTGACCACGCAGATTGGCGGCGAGCGCTTTTGCGTCTTCCGCACCAGTCGATCGAAATCGCGCCTGAACTTCCTGTCGCTGCTGCGGGGTGGCTGCGAGGACTACGTCGTCAACGCGGCTGCGCTGGACTACCTGCGCCGGCAGCCGGTCGAGGCCGCCGTGATCGCCCGGTTGACGACGCTCCAGGGCCACGTGTTCCGCTCGCAGATGGACTGGCTGGAGCACGTGGCGCGGTGTTCGATCAACATCTTCGACCGGCCTCTGCTTCAGCTGCTGAACGAAGCCGCCACGTGGGGTGCGCTCCGGCATCACGGGCTGATGGAGACCACCGTCGTTGTGTCCGACGATGCTGGCCAGTTCCGGGTTGCCCAGCACGCCCTGTGCTGGGTTCACGCCGAGCGGCACCTGCAGAAGCTGATGCCGGCCTCGCCCAAGCAGGCCCAGGCGGTGGAATTGGTCCGTGAGACCATCTGGTGCTTTTACCGCGGTCTGAAGCTGTGGAAGCAAAGCCCCTCACCGGGCGCTGAGGCGTTATTCCGGCGCCAGTTCAACCGAATCTTTGGCCAGCGCACGGGCTACAAGGAGCTTGACGAATTGTTGGCCCGCCTGGCGCGGAGGAAGAACGAATTGTTGCGGGTGCTCGAGCGGCCGGAAATCCCGCTGCACACCAACGCGTCGGAGAACGACCTGCGGGCCTGCGTGATCAAGCGCAAGATCTCCGGCGGCACGATGAGCGCGGATGGCCGCGTGGCGCGCGATGTGATGCTGGGGCTTTCGAAGACCTGCCGTAAGCTCGGCCTGTCCTTCTTCACCTATCTCGGGGACCGGCTCGGATTGAACACGGGTCAGCCGAGGATTCCGCCGCTCGCCGACCTTGTCATCCAAGCAGCCTGAGGCCCGCCGCCTGCAATCTGCTCTGCTGACGTTCAGGCGTTATCCGCTCATCAGCCTGCCACGGAGACACACCATGCACGAGGACAGTCCCAACACCCGCACTGCGATGGTCCTCATCTTCATGGGGCTGGTAGTTGCCCTGGCCGCAGTGCTGTTTGTGATGATCGCTTACGGGTATGGGGAAAAGTCAGGGTCGGGAGGGTTCCCGTCTGCACAGGTGGAGGGTCGGAATTACCAGTCGGCACGGTCATCCATAGATTGAATCACGAAGGCCGGTCTGCAGGAGTCCCATGCCCCCCAATCTACCCCACTTACCGTTCGACATCGCTTTTCTTCCCTGCCTAACCGGTTGATTTATATGCTAACATGACGATTAGGACAAAGGAATGAAAGCTTTATTACGGTCTTCCGTTAGACACTCCAGCGACCTGTTTTGCCCCTTAAAGCCCCTCCTGCCGCCCCAAGGGTCCAGACAGGCCGGAATCCGCATTTTGAGGCCCTGGAAGGCCTCCCGTAGGCCATTCTCCCTACGGAGGGCGTCAGAAGTGTAGGTTATGTTATAGCTCCGGAGGCCTCCAACCACGCGAAGAAACGGTCGTTTATTAGCATCAAACGCATCTGTACAAACCCGTGCCAAGCTGGGTAGTCTCGCATGTCAATCCCCTATCGCGCACCGAATTGGATCTGCAGTGTCCTCGCATGACCCTAAACAACGCCTCATCGGTTATGCCCGCGTGTCCACCGAGGATCAGATAACGGATGCTCAGCTCATTGAACTGAGGGCAGCCGGCTGTGAGATCATCCACCAGGAACACGGCTCTGGTGCCTCTCGGGCTCGGCCCGTCTTATCGCAGCTTGTCAAAGAGATACGACCAACGGACGTTTTGGTGGTCGTGCGCCTTGATCGCTTAGCGCGATCAGTTAGCCACTTACTCGAGGTCATTGAGGCGCTGGAGAAAAAAGATCTCATGGGCCAGGGACCGCCAGATTGGTGAAGTAAGGCGGTCACCTCACCTCTGGAGGTCGCTCATGTTCCACTCTCCATCAGCCGACGCTTCATTCTCGGACAGCACCCACACGATCTTTCTGGCTCTCGAACTCAGCCGCCGCTCCTGGCTTGTGGCGCTACATGCGCCCGATGCCGCCAAGATCGAGTTGCATCGGCTCCCCGCCGGTGACGGACAGGCGGTGCTCGACCTGCTCGCCCGCATCCAAACCCGTGTGGAACGACGCACCAGCGCAAGCCCGCACGTGTCATGCTGCTACGAGGCCGGCCGCGACGGGTTCTGGCTGCACCGCCTTCTCGAGGCGCACGGCGTCAGCAGCCATGTCATGGACCCAAGTTCTCTGCAGGTTGACCGCCGTGCGCGGCGGGCGAAGACAGACCGCCTGGATGCCCAGGCTCTGCTGCGGGCGCTGATGGCCTGGTCCCGCGGCGAGCCGAAGGTCTGCTCCATGGTCCGCCCGCCGTCGCCGGATGAGGAGGATGCGCGTCGTCCGAGCCGCGAGCGCGCCACGCTGCTGCAGGAGCGCATCCGCCTCGTCAACCGGATCCAGGGGCTGTGCGCCACGCAGGGGATCGCCGACTACGAGCCGCTGCGGCCGGATCGCCGTCGGCGCCTGCCGCAGCTAATCACGGGGGATGGTCGGCCCCTGCCACCGCGACTGTCGGAGGAGATCGCCCATCAGCTCGACTGGCTCGAACTCGTGCTGCGGCAGCTGGCAGAGGTCGAGACGAGGCGCGATGCCGAAGCGGCGGCGGCGAAAGCAGCGACCTCATCCAAGCTCGGGGCCTTGCTGCACGTGAAGAGCATTGGGCCTGAGCTTGCAACTGTCCTCGCCAAGGAGGTGTTCTACCGATGCTTTGCCAGCCGGCGCCACGTGGCCTCCTATGTAGGGCTGACCCCCAGTCCGTTTGCGAGCGGCCGCAGGTCACGCGAGCAGGGCATCACCAAGGCCGGGAATGCCCGCGCCCGCAAGGCGCTGATCGAACTCGCCTGGCTGTGGGTGCGCAACCAACCTGACAGTGCGCTCGCGGGCTGGTTCCGCAGCCGTGTGGGTTCAGCCACCGGTCGGGTCCGACGCATTGCGATTGTGGCGCTCGCCCGCAAGCTGCTGATCCTGCTGTGGCGCTATGTCGAAACAGGCGCCCTTCCGGCCGATGTTGTCGTGAAGCCCTGAACCTCGTTGCGCGCTGGCGCTGGATTGTCAGCGCGTGATGTCTGAGGGGAGCGCGACCGCTTTCGCCCCCTGGCTGGAAGAATGCCGCAAAAAAGAATGGTCGCGCTCACCTTGGAGCCCGTGCCCGTCGCATGCGGGATCATGGTCAGGGCTATGGCCCAACCGGATATAAGGTGATGCGGACGACCGGTTCGCATGAGCGCCATCGGGCTCAACCTCGGAGATCACGGCAACATCTGCGACCAGCACTTGACTGACGTATCGGCCCATATAAGGGGCCCATTTCAAGTCTCTTCAGGATCCGATCGACACTTCAACACCTCAGGGCATGTTCTCGCTTCAAGTCCTCGGTGCCGTAGCGCAGCTGGAGCGATCCTTGATTTCCGAACGCACGAAAGCGGGCCTTAGAGCAGCCAAAGCTAAGGGCAAGTCACTAGGGAACCCCCGCATTGTGAATCGCGATCCCGAGACACTCCGGAAGCTCTCTGCGGCTCACCAGAACGGGTATCTAAACAAGCTCCTCTCATCGGCCGACAGATGGATACCAACTGTGCGGCAGATGCGGCCTTTACACACGTGGCATGATGTTGTCCGTGTTCTCAACGCCAAAGGTCAAGATTGGACCGTAGAGCGGCTACGCCGAGCGGTCGGCAAAATGGTGTCAGAGCGCATGGCAGATTCGAGCGTGCTCAAACCCGCTCCACGCCGGAATGCGGACGACCGGCTGCCAGTTCTGATCGCGGGTATTGCGATGACAGATCCCGATCTTGCACTCCGAGATATAGGTGCCCGGCTGGAACGGATGCGAGAGCGGACGCCACGGGGCGGAAGCAGATGGTCCGCGTCGTCCGTAAAGCGGCAGTTGGATAAGGCACGTCACTTGGGACTGATACCGTCTAACATCTCTCAGCCCTCCCCTCCTATAAAAAGGGAATAGTTTTTGATTTGAACTCGCTATAGAAGAGCGTTACATCCTATCATCCCATTAGCCCTGTCCCGCCTCCTCGATCCGTGATGGCTCTATACGGTGGAGACGAAGACCGGGAAGCAGGTCGTCATTGTGGGGAGTCCTGACACGATCACCCAACCACTCCAAGTGCTATCAGCAGCGGAACATTGCCAAGACGTGGTTCGGTGGCAGCCGATAAAATTTGAACCGTGAGAAAGAAATAGAGGTCAGGAGGGTCGTTTAGCCCTCCTTCCTTTCGCGCTTTTTATACGGTCCCCGTGCGCCCCCGCGCTTTTCACTGAGCTTGCGGGTGATTTCCTCGGGGCGAATTGCAAATGCATCAGTCCTCTTGATAATGGTCCCACCAAACTTCGGTTTTCCTCGCAGTCGACCTACGGGTGTCACCTTTCCCTCTTTAATTGCGTCAACCAGCACTTCGGTAGGTACCTTGATTTTGAGTGGGGTCTCAGCGAGGGCAATGCATCCTTCGGGCACGGCATCCAGTTCAACGACATCGCCCATTAAGCCGTCGACCCATCCTTCGATATCCTTCCGACGAAAGATGTACCGGTGCTTGTCGCCCATCTTTCCACCTGGAATCCAAACGGGCAGCTTACCGGCATCGCGGAGGCTCATAGCAATCTTGCGGCCCACTCCAAGGATAGGTTCGATCCCGGCGAAAGCCACCGAGTCAGCATAATCTGTCGCGAGCCGCTCCGCGTCATCATATCGGACCGGAACATAAACCCCTTTTCGCTTCTCGGGCCTGATTTTGCCTTCGTTCGCGAGGAGCGTACGCAGGGTGCCTGGCCGCACCTTGATCTTCGCGGCCGCTATGTTGAGCGGCATTGTAGCCTCAGTTTGCCGGGGCGCCTCAAGACCATCCATACCCTTCAACAGCGACTTCACCGTCAAACTCCTAGCTCACCACGAGCAAATAATTGCCCTTGATCTCAACAGTTAGAATAAGAACCCCAGCTCTCCTTAAAATGAATCGTAAACACTACGCCAGCGTGAACGACTTATCCTCTGTGGACAACGTTCTAAATCAAAAAATGGGCCGCGATGACAGTTAAAAAGTGATGCGATGCAACCAACAGCATAGAAAATATTGGCACATGTCTGAAATGTGATTGACGATTTTACTTAAAGTCTGCGACGAACGGAGCTAAGCAGTGAGACGTATCTCGAATGAGATAGAGAACTACAACTACGTGTCTCAAATGTAACCTGTGAGCCGGCTGGCAGGTTCACAATTGGTGCGATCCTAAGCGAGCCGCCGGTACTGTGCCTGCGCGAGAGTTTCTCCTGACCTCTGATGAGCCCTGAGCGCACCGTTCGAAAGCTTTAGCTTTCGAGTTGACCAAGTGCTGTGCCCGGTAACCGAGTGGGCGGCTGATCGATTGGTAAAAGGCTTAATGCCACTACGCGGACCACAAAAGTATCTCCTTCCGGCTTCGGACGCCGCTCAATGGCTGCCTTGCCTAAGAGGATGCCGGGGGCGTCTAGCCGTTCCCTGCGTCCCTCTAGGTCAGCTTTCCGCGGAGAACTCGTATGGCCCTGAAGATCGATCGTGGCGGTAGCTACGGGGACAAGCCGTGCCTCCCCAATTCTTCTTGAACGTCCATATTGCCGCTTCAAATCGGCTGGCGATAGGCCACCAGAGCGTTTCACGTCTTCTGAGAAGGCGGCACAGCATCGAGGATAAATTTGCCAACAGCTTGTTGACAAAGGCGACCTCGGATGGCTGCCCATTCTACATTATGGCCTGAGTTCATTCAGATCGATCCCTGAAGCCACGGGAGTCGCCTTCACAGGCTGCATGACTGGTTAAACTCTCGACATCTGCGACTGTCGTTTGACGATCTAAATCAACAAAACCTCTGGCTTATCAGGGGGTTACAATCCATCGAGTTCCCTACTCCGTGTTAAACTGGTTGGAATAAGACTTACGGAATATGCGGAGAGCTAAGCCATTCTACATACACACGAATATGCCTGACCCCCTATTATTACTGCGGTGGGACGACCGGGTGCTCTTAGTTATTCCGCGTTGGGACCTCTGTGTGAAGACGGGCTGAGTTTGGCACCTCAGCCCGTAAAGTGGCAGCGCCGCGCGAAAAGTTTGTCACCTGGCTCTCGCGCTTCCTGAACTGATCATTGAGCTGGCGCTGGGTCCAATCCTCTGGGGCCTTCAACGAGAACGAGGTCACGCCGAGGGTTCAGCACTGCAGATGGGTAGGTGCACCGAGTGCCAGAGCTGAGGGAGTACAACTGAGACAACGCATTCCGCGTTGAGACCAATGAAATGAGAGGCGAAGTAGCGCTGCGACTGTGGCTGAAACGGCTTTGATGCCCGAGTCCGACATGAAGTTCGAACTGGACAACGTGCCGGCCCGGGTCATTGCACACTGGACCAAGGCATCCCGCCAAATGCTCGATGACTTGCCCCAGCTTATGGGCATCATTGATACAGAACCCCTTGATGGCCTTGCCTTAAAGGAAGACTTGCAGATCTTGAGCGGCGACGTGGCGTTCGAGCGGCAGGCCCTGCTCTCGCTCCCGCCCAGTTGTCATTAGCTGAATGATACTTCCGGCACTTGATCTCCTGCATCGTGGGCTGTCGCATGATGCATGTCCTCACCCGAGGGGGCGGCCTCGAAGGTCAGGATACTTCAAGCTCCGGACCGGCGCCCATCCAAAAACACGCGACGCCGCAAATTTCAGAATTTGTATCGGACCAACCCCATGCCAACCCCATGAATGACCCCGGAACCCGCCAATGTGGCGCAAAAACCCGCTCAGGAGAGCCGTGCAGGCGTTCTCCGGCTCCAGGCAAGGCCAGTGCCGTCTCCATGGTGGTGCGCCTGGCAGCGGTGCGCCAGCTGGCGAGCGTAATGGGGCATGGAAGGGCGGCCGATACAGCCAAACGATCCCACCCGTAGAGACACCAGGCCTGGAAGGATTACTGGGCCGCGAAGAGGGCGCAGAACACCGCCCTGGCAGACATTCCCGACATCAGCGAGGAGCTACAGACCCTATGGTCGCAATCGTGAACGAGAATACAGATCGGAACTACGCGCTCCACGAGTCATAATGCGTTGTGCTCGCTGTCTGCTCTTCGAAGGGGGCGACATAGGCGAGCGCTAGTCTGATCACCTGCGCGATCCTGACCGAAATGCCATCGAACTGCTCAAGCTGGTCGGCATTCGCCCTGAGCTGGTCAAGGGTTTGGATATTCTCTCTCCGCAGCACCTCCCAGGCGACGGGAGGCAGATAGAGACCCTCAATGTGTCCTGCGCAGGTGTCATAAAAATGGGGCATAGGAACCTCCTAAGCCTTGCCGGCGGAAGCACACGCATCTCCCAGCCGTCGGAGCCCGGATCATTCAAGCCGGCGATAGCCTGTTATACGCCGTTACCGAACATACAACCACCATAATTCTATCAGGGGTTGTCGGAAACTGGCAGCCCGCTGCTCGATTTTTTGCGGTTGAGGCAGCGGCTTTCACAGACTGGCTACTGAAACTATGCTTCTGGTTGACGCTTTGGCCGGGAGTTGTTCGCCTGAACCTTATGCTCCTCTTCCTCCGCCAGCCTCTCAAGGCGCTCGGCTGTCTCAAGGAGCTGCTCGCGTGCCTCGTCGATCGAGAGCTTCTGAACCATGGTCCGGATCTCTTGCGCCTGCCGGCGATACTCCGCCACTTGGTCATGATGGGAATGCTGCTGCATGGCCTACGGCCTCCAACCAAACCCATGATGGTAGTATACAGCTGAACAGGGACGCCGGCGTAGCTAGGCAGATCCCACATTGGCTGGTGTTCGGGCCTCGCGATCGGGGCGGTCCTAAGAACCAGCCATGAGAGGCCGCAGACCTAGAGTAGCGGATCAGGCAGGCGCTCCATAGTGCTCCTTTAGCCTAAGCATGGCCTGGGTTCTCGGAAAAGCACAGCCTCAATTGACATCGCGGAGGCTCACGGGCTCTTCCGGCACTGCTCCAAGCACTTTCTCGCATCGGTCGTCATCAGGTGCCAGTGTTGCTCCACATCACGCTCGATAAGCTGCTTGCGCTTCGGACCATGCAGAGCCGGGTACCAGCCCGAGCGCTCGATCGTCTCGCGCAGCATGGAGCGGGCCTTAGCCTCGATCTCCTTGTCGTGCAGTGCTGTCACCATCTGCCCCTTCAGAATCACGATCTGGACAGATGTTAGCCCGCCTCTGGCTCGCCCGGAATTCCTCTTCACATCGGCGGGCCGGGATCGGCTCGCAAGGCCGTCCAGCTTTTCACCTCATCGGATGAGTTCTGACCGAGCCTCGTGCAGCGGCAGAGCAGGCCTATGGAGCGGATCGGGCTGCGGAAATCCTGGCGCCTTAAGCCTGGCAGTATAAACCCAGGATTCATGCGCTTGTGCGCCGCATGATTCCTGTATTGATTTTCATCCTATCGCATGATCATTTGCCGCCTTCTTTGTAGTGGGGGCAACTTGCCATGCCACAGAGCGGTTGCTCGCGCTTGGCGACGCGAGCCAGCACATAAAGCATTCACTCGAGAAGCATTGTTCGCGCGAGGCGGCTAAAGAAATAGCGTCCCATAAGGGGCGCTTCGAAGGTGCTGACCCGTGGGGCAGAATTGGGCCTGTGATAGGCAGCGACCCGCTCGTGCCACCTTGGTTGCAAGGATGAACTTTTGCGACGAGGGACCTTGGGCCTGAACGCGCCTTCTAGGCCAAAGGGCTTAAGCCTAATTACTACCTTTTGATTAACTCCGAATCGCCATACGATCACAAGCATTGATCAATCAATTGCGGCAAGAAAACAAATATATTAGAAGTTTAACTTCCTATTCAGCGGGGGCAGATGTGGGATCAAGGCCGTGAACTCGGGGATCGACCCTGAGCACGGCTTTTTCTTTCCTCGCAGGACCCTCCTCGTACATTGGGTATAGCGTTTTAAGAGTCTTCAACAAAACCAATACTAGGCCAGGGGCAGTACGAATGACCATCAGTGAGGCGCAACTGCGCACGCTCAGGCTTCTTGACCAGCAAGCCGCTCATCGCGTTTACCGTTCACAGCGAGCCGATGACTATACCTGGACGCATGAGGATTCCCGCATTGCGCTCACCCCAACGCTGCACAGGCTGTTCAGCAGCGGATATGCCATGCTCAGCCCTGGTAACCGGAACGTGGCGATCCTGACCGAGAAGGGCCGTGAGGTGGTCGCGGTGCGGGGCGGCTGTTAGCTCGCCATTTCGCATAAACTCCAGGATGGGATAGGTCGAGGCGCGGGGCTAATTTTCCTGAAAATCTAATCCGACAAAAAGAAAGCGCTCACTCTTCCGAGGAGCGCTCCAGGAGCCGACCCGTAGGGGCAAATACGGGCTCAAGGGTCGCGAACACGGTCACAAGACTGGGCGCGACCCTTTTCTTGAGCGCTCTGGCTCTTGCCCACACGTGAGAAACTCGCCGGGAATTTCGCATAATCGTCAGTATGGAAGGCGCTTGCTGCTACGGAATTTTTACCTTGGCCGTTCCATGATGCCTGCACCGGGCGTGCTGCGGATAAGCCCGATCAGGCTCCATCGCCCCGAAGCGTGGAAGGCGCCCTGGCTGAGGGTTCACGACTCTCCTTGGCCAGGGCGTTTCGTTGTCGGCGAAGCATTCCAACAAAAGCTGTGGGAGCACCTGGGCCATAGTCGCGCGGGCGTGAATTGACGCCGGCTAACGACAGGCGCATCGTGACGGCCTGCGTGGAGAGAGGGATCTGGCCCGGTGCAAGTCGGGTGTAAGGTACCGCCCACAGCCTAAGCCCTGGAGAGATCCGGGGCTTTCGGCTTTCACGGCCGCGAATTTCCGATAAGTCGTTTATGGAACCGGCCTCGCCACATTGCTTGGGAGGGGCTAAGATTAGCCTTAGGTGATCCGATGCGGAGGCGATCACATGAGGCGGCGGGAGGTCGTATTCGGGCTGGCCATCTCTTCCCTCATAGGACCTACTCATGCGCAAGAAAGAGCTCCGCTCGTGGGCGTCCTGTCGCCCGCGTCCCAGCATGGCGCCGAGAGCAGCTTGGTCAACCAGCCGTTCAAACGGGCCCTGACCGATCTCGGGTATTCGCCCGGGCGTAACATCGAACTAGCCGAGCGGTTTGCCGATGGCGATGAGCGACGTCTGCCGACATTGGCCGCTGAACTTGTCAGCTTGGAGCCCCGTGTTCTCTTCACAAACACCAACGCGGGGGCCGTAGCCGCTGCCGCAGCCACGCGAACCATTCCCGTCGTCGTCGGCCCTGCCGGTGAGTTCGTCCTGTACGAACTGGCAGGAGGAACCCTGGCGCAGCCACGCACGAACGTCACTGGAGTTGTGCTGACTTCACCTGAAATTGACGCCAAGTGTCTTTCGGTGCTGATTGAGATCGCTCCTGCGGTGCGACGTATCGGAATCTTAGTCAATCCCCGGAACCCCGGGCAACGGGAGTATCCAGCAGCCCTCACCAGGGTGGGAAGACTGGATGCTACGCTGGTTCGGCTGGAAGCAGGTGGACTTGCGGATATCGACATAGCTCTTGCACAAGCGCTGTCGGAGAACGTTGATGCGCTGTTTGTCGCTGATGATCCGCGGATCGCGGTTGACCCTCCTGTTCGACAGCGGGTGCTGCGCTTTGCAATGGCGAACCGGAAGCCGGTGACATCCTCACACCAGAACTACGCTCGGGACGGCGCCCTGTTCGCCATGGGGCCATCCGTTCCAGCTCTTGCTGCGCGGGGTGCAGCCTATGTGGACAAGATCCTCAAGGGAGCCCGAGTTGAGGACCTTCCGATTGAGCGGCCGAGCACGTTCATCACGGTCGTCAATCTGATGACTGCGAGGGCCCTCGGTCTCGCGATCCCAGTCGCGGTCCTCGCCAGCGCTGATGAGGTCATTGAATAGACCCTTGCGCGGGAGGACCGTCTACGCAATTTCGCATAACCGGTGGTATGGATCCCGTTTTGAAGTGTTCGGGAAGTCTTCCTGCGGCTTTGAGGTAGGCCGCGCCGACTATCAGTAAATTCGCTTCGAAGCTGGCTTCAGCCAGCGCGTAAATACGCGCGAATGCTCGGCGAGGGAGAGGCCGAGATGAGCACGTTTTCTCGATCTCTCCCCGCCTGGTTGGGGAGCAGCAGGGGGCGATGCTCCAGACGCAAGCCAAGACATCATAGCTGCCTCCGCACGGTCCTCTTGCAGGGCAACCATCGTATCTCAGGCGAAGCATTTTCCCACGCGACGGGGCGGTTCCACAGAGGACGGCAAGGGAAGCGGCGTCGCGGAACGGACTTATGAACCTTCGTGCCAATGGGATCAATGTGCCCTAACCACAGGATGGTCCGGAATGGGTCATCCGAGGAAATTCACTGCTCGGCATGAAGGTCCGGTGCTCCCTGCTTGAGCGGACATTCAGTCTACTTCCGCGTCGTGCCAGAAAGCGACATTCCCGGTTCGCAGTAGGTGTAGCATCCAAGTTGGAATGCCTTTGATTGCACAAAGTGGCACCTCCAGTGACCTAAGGTGAGACAGAGCCTTGGGATGGGCTTAATAATACCCAGCAGCCGCGGTCCCGGCCAAGAAAGTTTTGTCTCTCGATCGCGTCGAACGCTATCAATTTCTGTCTAAGTCAAATGAAATATTGGGCAGCGCTTGCTATTGTTAAAGAAACCACCTATAACATCTTTATCGGATTTTGGCCGGACAATCGGGTCGTTTCGCTTTCGGCATTGCCAGGCGCACGTTCGAACTTTCTTACCATTACATCGACGAACCGAGTTGAAGCCGCGCTTTTGCGCGCCTTCGCTCACGTGCATCTACAGCAATCGCGAAAGGCTACCCCAATGGTTATGGGCACCGTTAAATTCTACAACGACATGAAGGGCTTCGGCTTCATTCAGCCGAATGATGGCAGCAAAGACGTGTTCATTCACGCCACCGCTCTTGAGCGCGCCGGCATGCGCGGCCTCGTCGAAGGCCAGAAGGTTTCCTTCGATACGGCCGAAGACCGCCGCTCCGGCAAGATCGCCGTGAACAACATCGAGATGGCGTAATCGCCGATGGTTGACGCAGGATACAGACCTGCGCCGCTAAGCCTTGAAGCCGCTCCCCCGTGGGGCGGTTTTTTCGTTTGTACCGGCTAACAGCCAGCAGCGGTTACCCACGTTACCCTGCCCCATGACAGTTAAGCTCCAGGAGGAATGAATGTCCCATAAGTATCAGGTTCATCAGTTGGTCCGCATCACCCATCCGCGTATTTCGGATAAGCGTGCAAGTGCCAGCGGCATCTACGAGGTGACGCGTCTCATGCCGGCCGACCAGACGGGTGAAGTCTCGTACCGCGTCAAGTCGTCCGGCTTCGGCGAGCGCGCCGTGCGTGAAAGCGAGATCGCAGCCAAGGCATCGGCTATTTGACCAGCGGTGCGCACTTCTTCCGCGGATCCCAGATTTACGATCCGGTCGCACTGCTTCGACGAGATGAGGGATCCTGTACGTCGCCCGCGTCGGCATGAAGGCTTCACGGCAGTTTATGATCCTGACGCCTACGGGCGAGCCTGCTTGGCCGTAAGAGCCTCTCGGACATCGGCTGGTCGCTTCGAGCACATCAATGGCAACATGTGACGCCTGAATCCGTTGGACGGAATGAGCGGTTGGTCAAGACGCTGGCCCGCCGGCTGATCGAACGCGCTTAGGTGGTCGACTTACCAGTGGACGCGCGGGTACCGGACACGGAGGAACCAGACGATGGCCGATCAACCGACCAATCTCGATGCTCATCGAGGCATGGCGGCTCAGAAGGCAACTGACCTTCGCCGTCTCCGGTCCGAGGTCGAAGCCGACCAGGAAGCACTGCGCACGAGACAGGTCGAACTCGAAGACCTGCTGGCAGGCGCACCCGCCGCCGACTGGGCAGAGGCGGTCGAGAAGGCACGCTATCTGCTTGGCCTCTTCGCGCAGAGCTTGGATGCAAGCGATCTACGCCGCCGCAAGCTGATCGACCGCGTGCTGGCCGACTTCGACCATTTGCTCGACAAGTCGGCTCACGATTGAGATGATCTCACCCACGAACTGACAGGCAATGGAGACCAGCCATGGCTAGAGGCGAACAACGCGGCAACCGCGAGGCAAAGAAGCCGAAGAAGGACAAGCCGAAGGATGCAATCCCGACCTCGCCCTTCGCAATCCAGGGCAAAGGCGGGGCGCCCGCGAAACTATCCGGCGGCAAGCGATAGAACTCTCTCGCATCGCCCTGTGAACGGCCCTGCTCGACGCATTGATTGGACAAGATCATGAGCAAGAGAATGTGACGCGCTCGCCAGAGGGATGGATAAGCGTGTGTCCATTGATCGGCCTCCCCGACAAGTGCATTCTACCGTGTATGGTCCTGCAAAATGGGTAATGCCGCCTGAAGAGCTTTTCATGATTCCCTGGGTCTTACTTGACACGGCAAAAGTCCCGAACGGCAGCGGCGAGTTGCGCCTCAAGAAACGTGGGGCCGAGTTCTCCATCATGTTGGGCAGCAACGAGCTGATGAATAGCCGCCTCAGTGGTTCCGAGGAGGCGCTCGCCAGATTGTCTTGTCTGAGACTTCAGGGCCGCCAACGACCACAGATCCTTATCGGTGGGTTGGGGATGGGCTTTACGCTTCGCGCTGCGGTGGCTGAACTCGGACCCGATGCTCAGGTCACGGTGGCTGAGCTGGTGCCCGCCGTCGTGGCATGGGCCCGAGGTCCCATGGCCGAAGTATTCGGCGACAGTCTCACCGATCCGCGCGTCAGCATCTTCGCAGGGGACGTCCGCGGTCTGATAAGATCGAGCCGGTCCGCGTACGACGTGATCCTGCTGGATGTTGACAATGGACCCGAGGGGCTGGCACGCAAGGCAAATGATAGCCTCTACGACTTGTCGGGACTTAGCTCAGCTCGGACAGCGCTGACGCCTGGTGGCATCTTCGCTGTGTGGTCATCAACATCGAATAAAGCCTTCACCCGGCAACTGCGCAAGGCGGGATTTGGTGTGGATGAGGTAGGTGTTCGCGCCAACGGAACACGTGGGGACGCAAGACACACTATTTGGATTGCGACCAAACAAGGTAGCTAACCTTCCCGCAGGCTCACCGTAGTGGTTAGAATCTAACACCTGGCACCCAATCCGCGATGCCCTGCTTAAATGCAGAACGGAAGGTGCAAACGGAAGCTTCGTACCAGAACTAGAAATCTGATCAGAGGTTAGGGGTGGAACCGCGCCTGCACGGCGTCGTCTCCAGTCATGCTGTTCAGTGATCGCCGATAGGACCATTCTTCTCTCGCAAGGTCATGAGAGGGGTCTCGATCTGGAGGTCTTGGGGCAAGATCCGATCGTACATAGAGAATAAGGGGATGTCCGCCTCCACCCAAAGCGTCGGAACTGGCCGCTGGTACCAAGCCTTGAATTTAACCACTAGAGAGACAAAGCCACGTGTCCCTCGTCCCCTATTAGAGCCATCACACAACTTTCATGCTGATTGCTTGCCTTGATGCTTTTCCCCGCCGAAGCATGGTCAAAGTATAGCATTCATAACTACGAGCGTCGGGCCGTAAGCATCGGACTGGGGCAGAGGTTGGAGCATAAGGAATTGGATAGTGAGCCGAAGCCAGACCTCAAGCTTTTCGAATAGCCCCCAGAGGATTGAGCTATTTGGCCTGTAACTGCTTGCGCAACTTTTGTGACGCCTTACGAAGCGCGCGTGACAGCGCCTCAACGGAATAGGGCTTCTGCAACAGCTCGAACCCGTGCCCGCCCTCAGCAAGCACTTGGCTGTACCCGCTTGTCAGCACCAGCGGCAGATCGGGATAGAGCCGTCGCACGTGGCGGGCCAACTCCACACCGTTCATGCCCGGCATCACCACGTCCGAGAACACGATTTCATGGGCGCCCGGAGACATCCCTAGCTCGTCCAGCGCGGCTTGTGCACTCTCGACCCACGTCGTGCGGTAGCCCAACTCCGCCAGCGTCTGCGTCACGAACGTGCCGACGTCCCGGTTGTCCTCGACTACCAGCACGCAGGTGCCGTACCCGTCTTCGACAGGCTCTTCCTCTGTAGCCGCCACTCCGAGCGGCGCTGTGGCACGGGGCAGGTACAGCGTGAACGTGGTGCCCTGGCCGACCTCGCTCTCGACAATCACCTGTCCCCCTGACTGCTTGACGAACCCGAATACCTGGGACAGTCCGAGGCCGGTGCCCTGGCCAACGCTCTTTGTGGTGAAAAATGGCTCGAAGATCCGATCAATCTGATCCGCAGGGATGCCTGAGCCGGTGTCGGCGATCGAAAGTGCCACGTAAGGGGCCATGACCGCCGCATGCCTCCTGATGGCGGGCATTTCCTCGATTGGCCGCACCGTAATCGTGATCCGGCCCTCACTGTTCATCGCGTCGCGCGCGTTGACCACGATGTTGATCAGCGCCGTGTCGAACTGGCTTGGATCGGCGCTGATGAAACAAGGCTCGTCGGGCAGGTGTGTGATGATCCGGATACGTGCCCCCGTCAGCGTGCTGACCATGTCGCTGAGCATGCAAACGGCCTGCCCCGCATCGAACGTCTCAGGCTTGAGGGCTTGGCGCCGGGCAAAGGCGAGAAGCTGGCCCGTGAGCTTGGCGGCGCGGTCCACGGTATCGGAGATGGCGCCGACATAGCGGGCACGCCGCTCCTCCGACAGGTTCGGTCTCTTGAGGAGATCAGTCGACGATTTGATGACCGTGAGCAGGTTGTTGAAGTCGTGCGCTACGCCCCCCGTGAGCTGGCCCACCGCCTCCATCTTCTGGGACTGGCGCATCGCCTCCTCGGCCTTCAGCCGCTCGGCGACCTCGTGCGTCACCCTCTCTTCTAGGGTCTCGTTCAGGCGCTTGAGTTCCTCGGCGCCCTGCTCGGCCTGCCGGCGGGCGCGAAGCAACTCTCGCTCGTACTTTCGCCGGTCGGTGGCAGTGAACAGGGTGATGCGGTTGACGACAGGATTCTCGTCTGCGTCCCGCTTCTGGACAGCATTGGCGAGAACCGGCAAGGAGCGGCCATCGGCGCAGATCAGATCGAAGGCGATCTCATTCACAAAGCCCTGCATCCGCAGGAGCGGCGCGAAATGGGTGTCGTAGAAGATCCTGCCGCCGATGCTCAGAAGGTCTTGGAAGCACTTGTGGCCGACGAGGTCCTGTCGCTCCATGCCGATCCAGGTGAGGCAGGTTTGGTTGGCTCTGATGATGGTGCCATCCGGCAGGGTCGAGAGATAGCCGCAGGGGGCGCTCTCGTAGAGTTCCTCCGGGCTTTCGGTCAACGCCTTTGGGTCTATGCTCACTCGGTCGCCGTCTAGTTGGAGGCTGAACCGCGCAGAAAGGCGTCCATGGCGGCAATCGTCTCCTCAGGTGCACTCAGGTTCGGACAATGGCCTGTAGCCTTCATCAGGACGAACTCGCTGCCCGGGAGGCTCTGATGCACGTAGCGCCCGACCACCTCGGGAGCAATCACATCCTGCGAGCACTGGAGGATGAGCGCCCTCGTCTTTACGTTGGGAAGATCAGCCCGATTGTCCGAGAGAAAGGTCACGCGCGCGAAGTGCTTGGCAATCTCGGGATTCGTGCGACAGAAGCTGTTGGTGAGTTCCTCGCCGAGTTCAGGGCGGTCTGGATTGCTCATGATCACCGGAGCCATCGTGCTCGACCAGCCGAGATGATTGCTGTCGAGGAAGTCCAGCAGGCCTTCGATGTCCTCCTGCTTGAACCCACCGACGTAGTCGCCATCGTTGATGTAATGTGGTGAGGGGCCGATCAAAACGAGGCGGTCGAACCTCTCGGGGTCCTCGATGGCGGCCAGAACCCCGATCATGGCACTGACCGAGTGGCCGACGAAGATGGCGTTCTCGAGGTTCAACTCGCGGCAGATCGCCAGGACGTCGTCGGCATAGCCCTTGAGCGAGGCGTATGTTGTCCTATCGAACGCCGTCGCGTCGGACTGCCCATGCCCGATATGGTCGAAGAGGATGATCCTGTAACGATCCTGGAAAGCAGGGGTGATGAAGCGCCACATGTTCTGATCACAACCGTAGCCATGGGCAAAGATCATGGGCTGCTCGCCCTGGCCCAGAACCTTAACATTGTGTCGGGTCAGAACGGCAGACATGGGTACTCCATGGAATTCCAAAGACCGTCGGTAGGGTTGTTTCGTCAAGTGACCGGCCGCAAGCTTTGCGATTCAGCCGGCCTACTTAGGTGTGCCTACTCCCATTTTCAACACACGGAATATTACATCAGCCACTCGGCATCAAGCGAGCCCTCACGGGCCTTGGAGCCCGTGTTCATGGCTCAAGACAGCCCACCAAGGTTCGGGTCGGGTCAACTTCCGAGAAGTGCGATTAAGAGACCTTCTGGGCTCTGGAGCCGCCGCCGCAGCCCCCGCGCGCGTTAGGAATAAAGGCCGCGAATTTCGCGTGATACCCTTTATGGAAGTGGGCTCCCAGGACTTAGGAGGCAGGGCGTATTTAGAGAACCGCGTCAACTCAGAAGGATAAGGAACGAAGTTCAGCCGCCTCCCGTTGCTGTCGTGTGCCGCTGCAAATAGAACTCACCCTAATGCCAAATTCCGAGCCTCGCATGGGGATCCTCGTCGAGGACCAGACCCTGGTGCGCATGTTTGTGTCCGATTTCCTTGACGAGACCGGGTTCAAGGTCTTCGAGGCTGTGACCGTCCTTCAGGCCCACCCGAATGTGCAGGCTGTCGTCACGGACACTGGGATGCCCCAGCTCGATGAATGGCCTTGCACTGGCCCGCGCGGTTCAGGAGCGGTGGCCAGGAATCGGAGGTTTTGTCACATCGGGGCGGGCACGCCAGGGCCCGACGACTTGTCGGGATCATAAGCCAGAAAACGCGTGGCGCGTGGACCAGTCGCAACGATGACGCGGAGGAATGTTGCGGACCATTTCGCCCAACATGAACCTCTGCGCGCTTTCGGTCATTACACCTTGCCTGGACCATCCGATCCGGAACCGCTCCTCGCCGAAGGAGAATTCGCGCTGACGCCTCTGCTGGTGTCGCTACGGCTCGCCTCGCCCCTCAGCTCACGCTCGGCTTGGTGCCAAAATTCTGTCTCATGGCCCTCGCGGCTGCCGTGTTGCTCCCAAAGCTCGTAGGCGCGCTGTCTTACCCGGTCCTGTGTCTCATCGGCATGCTGTTCCATATCACTGTCCTTCCTTCGTTCCCCTCCAGAAGGATACGATCCGCACGATGGCTTATCGATGGCAGATAGGAAGTATTATAAATATAATTAAAGTATTTTTAGATATCATTGGTACCGAAAGTATGTATGATACATAGATAAAGCTTCTTCTATAAATTGGCTTTCTTGAGCACAATGCTCGCATTGGCGCAGCATCACTCGTGGAGTGACAATATAAACTCTGCCGACGCCGCGATGCAGCTTAGAGCTCCGGACATGTATGGCTGGCGCCAGAGGGCGGCTTCTGCTTGGCAACCAGCCTTTCCTACAGATCGGACCAATGATGAAATCGGCACGAATTCTCCTCGCGGTTACTCTCCTCAGCGTGCTCGGTATTACGCAAGCGATCGCCGACTGCCAGATCGCGGACGCCAAACTCGAAGAAGCTATCCTGCAAAAGCCCGAACTTCGCGGGAAGGCTAACCGTCAGACGGTTCGTGACTTGCGCAACTTGCGCGACGCAGCGATCACGCTCTGGTCCTACGGGCGTCATGACGATTGCGAGCGCCTCCTGGGCAACATCCGCGAACTTCTCGCCGGCCCTCCAATAAACTCCTTGGGCGGCAACGACGAGGAGGATGCAGACACCCAGATGAGCGCGCGCGAGCCGAAGGTCCAACGGGGCGCCGTTCAAGGGCGCCGTGCTGACAAGGACGCCAAGCCGCTCATCCACATTGACGAGCTTGCTCCGGGCCTGCGGGCGGACCAGATCATCGGTGCTGAGGTGCGAAGTGCCGACGACAAAATCGTGGGAGAAGTTCGGAACGTCGTGTTCGGCACGAAGGACCGCCGCGACTATGCGATCGTGGCGTCAGGAGGGTTCTTCACCCCCGGCAAGGACAGCATCGTCGTGCCGATACGGTCCCTCAAGGTCTCTCAGGAGCGCGACAGCTTCTTTCTTCCCATGCCGGAGGCGAAGGTAAGGGCCATCCCGCACATGCCTGATCAGGATTACAAGTGGCTGTCGGATGACGCATGGCGCACCCGGAACGATGCGCTCTTTGCAGGTCGCCCGTAACCGAGTACAGGCTCTCGCCCATGCCTCAGCGCCATGACCGCTCGTTCGTGGCGCTCTCAGTCCTGAAGGAGCAATGCTCGGATCAGCTCAAGCAGTTTTTCGGGACGCACGGGCTTTTCGACGAAATAGGCCCCGTCCGGCAACTCCCTGGGTGCGGGGGCAACGCGCCCGGATGCGATCACAACACCGATATCCTGTCGATCATCACGCACCCTGCGGGCCAGCTCGAAGCCATTGATGCTCCCGCGTGGCATTTCCACGTCCGTCACGACCACCTGGACGTCAGGAACGGCGGCGAGAATATGAAGCGCCTCATCCGCGTGAGCTGCCTCCATGACCTTGAAGCCAGCGTCATCCAGCACATCCGCCAGCATCATGCGGACAAGAGCTTCGTCCTCGACAACGAGAATGAGCGCGCGAATGTCGGGTTTTTTCTCAAGCATGCCAAATGGAATGGGGGATCGATCCCGTTCGTTCCTAAGGCCACGATGTTAATCGACTGGTGCGACCCACGGCCTCAATCCGCGGCACCACCTATTGCGTCATCTGAACTGTGTTCTGCCGCCTATTGGGACGCCTCCGGGATCGACATCGTCACCGTCACGCCCACATCGCTGCGCACGTCGATCTGACCCCGGGAGCGCTAGAGCGTTCAGGACGTAGGCGTGATCCTGTAGTAGGCATCCACCCGTGCGCCATACTCATCATCCCTGAACGGATCTTCGTTGGCGTCGTAGCGGGGAGCGTCGGCGAGCCGATCCTTGTCGATGTCGACCACATAGCCGCCGAGCCGGATGTCGTAGGTCAGTGCCCGCCACGGTAGCGGATGATAGCTCTCACCAATGCCGAGAAAGCCCCCAAAGCTCATCACCACATAGGCGACCTGGCCTGAGATCTTGTCGACCATGAAATTGTACACGGTCCCGAGCTGCTCGCCTGCCCGGTTGAACACGGGCGTACCCTCAACCTTGCTGGAGGCGATCAGGCGCCGCGTCTCCTCAATGGCCACGCCCTCGCCTGATGGGTCGAGCTCCATTGATCCAGGTGTGCGCAGCGGTGTCTCGTTAGGCAGTCTCGTCGGCATGATGCTCTCCTCTCAGCGGCAACGCTGCCCTGAAGGAGCCGTTCCGGCCGATGCGATGGACAGCGCCAAGGTCCGCAGCGGGTCAAGCTCGGTAGTACCGCAGGCCTGAACGAAGGTCTGCTCATCCCAGCAGTGCGGAAGTACGGCTAAGGTCAGCCCCGTGCCATAAGCGGTTCTTACGCCGGGAGCGATCAGCATATGGAATACGGGAGCCTACTGTGCCGGGGCGAGTTGTCCGAGGCGGAGTACGCTTCCGAACAGCAGGTCCGACAGGCCGAACGCCTTGTCGCCCGGCGACAAATAGACGGTCACGTGCAGGTTCCCCGGCGGGAAGGCTCAGAAGGGCCGCCGCATCGAGCCGTAGGACAGGTCGGGTCGAAGACCGCGCTGAAGATCTTGGACGAGGCCACGTCAAGGTCGATGTCAGGCGCGAACAGGACGACGCTGGCAATCCACAGGCGCTCGGACGCCGAAGTCCGCGCAATGTAGGACTTGATGCCGAGCTGCTGGAGCGCCGGGCCCAGCACGTCCGTGCCGCGGCTATGCGCGATGAAGTGGACCTTCCCCCGGCCCCTGGTCTCGGCGATGGCCCGGATGGACGCTGAAACCATGGCAGAAAGGACGCTGTGCCGATGACTTGTCCTTGCCGATCTGCTCCGGGCGCTGCGCGGTATTAACAACATCTCCGCCAACCGTGTGGTTCATCCAGCGAGGCGCACCAGTGGGTCGTCCTCAACGATTTACAGATTGGCCGCCACGAGCGTCACGGTCGTCACACCACCGGCGATGTTGAGACCGGTTTGCCCCTCGACTGAAATGGGCTGTAGCGAGAACGCACGCCCCGTGCCGCCGGTGAGCACATTTGCGCCGAGCCCGACGCCAAGCGTGGCCTCAGCGCCGAGGCCGGCATAGGTTCCTGCCAGTGCACCTTTGGGCAGTCCCGGCGCTGCGGCGATGACGCCCCAGACAAGATGTCCCGCCGCGACTTCGCCAAGGGCAACACCGAACTCGTCGATCTTGCCGGTATAAGCATCGACGAGTCCGCCTCCGTTCGGTGTGAAGGTGCAGCGAAGGGTCTGCTTCTGGACGACGAACAGGCCGATACCGGCCGAGACATCGCAGGCGAGCGTCCCGACTCTGACGGAGGATTGCGCAAGAGCGGGTGCCGCCGACGCGAGGAAGGCGGCACTCAGGGCAAGCGCGGCAATGTTCAGTTTATTTGCAAGGATCATAACAGGCGTTCCATGTTCACGGGGTTGGTCGTCAATTGTGAGGGATCGGCTATTGCGGGTTTCGTTGTCGTCTCTTGCTGTTCTATTCAACGCGGTCCAATAGACGATCAACGTGCCTACGGCGTGGTCGAAAGAATTCGGTACTATCAGCCTACACCATCTGCTTGACCTTCCGAGCCATCGGCTTGACATATCGAGACACGCATCGGCAACCGAAGCGAATTCGGTGAATTTTGTGTTCGACAAGCCTTTGCGCACCCCACCGGTTTATGTGGACATTGTTCCAATGGCCGAATCGCAAGACAGCGCGTTGCTCGGGCGACACCACTCCAGTCTTACGAAGTCTTCATGTCTGCGTCAGGACGCCGTAACGGCGGCTCTGGCATCCAGGTCTCATGACGAACCCGAGGGGTTCAAGGAGGAAGACCAGATGCCAAACGTGAATTCCAGTCGCGCCCACAAGCGCACCGCCAAGTGGCTCGGCGCCGCCGCCGTGGCTGCCCTCATTGCCGGCGGCGCGGTCCAGACCGGGCTCATCGCTCCGAACGAGGCTCATGCGGAACTGCGGTCCATGGCGCAGCCCGTGCAGGGCGCCCCATCGTTCGCCGACGTGATCGAGCGGGTGAAGCCCGCGGTGGTGTCCGTCAAGGTGAAGGTCCAGAACGTGGCCAGCCGCGACGGCGATCAAGACGGCCCGGGGCTCTCGACCCCCGACCTGCCCAAGGGTCACCCGATGGAGCGCTTCTTCCGCGACGGCCAGCAGGGCCCGAGCCAGCAGCCGAAGCAGTTCGGCCAGTCCATGGGCTCCGGTTTCTTCATCTCGGCCGACGGCTACGTGGTGACGAACAACCACGTCATCGAGAATTGGTCGGCAGTCGAGGTCACCCTGGATGACGGCAAGTCCTACGACGCCAAGGTGATCGGCACAGATCCCAAGACCGATCTTGCTCTGCTGAAGGTCGAGGGCAACGACTTCCCCTATGTTCGCCTCGCGCCCCAGAAGGCACGGGTCGGTGATTGGGTGATGGCGATCGGCAATCCATTCGGCCTCGGCGGCACGGTGACGGCCGGCATCGTCTCGGCCCAGCACCGCGATATCGGCAGCGGCCCCTATGATGACTACATCCAGATCGACGCTCCCGTGAACAAGGGCAACTCGGGCGGTCCGACCTTCAATCTCGCGGGCGAAGTGGTCGGCGTGAACACGGCGATCTTCTCGCCGTCGGGCGGCAATGTCGGCATCGCCTTCGCCATCCCGGCCAGCACGGTCGACACGATCGTGACCTCGCTCAAGAACGGCGGCCAGGTGGCCCGCGGCTTCATCGGCGTGCAGATGCAGCCGATGACCAAGGAGCTCGCCGAGGCCATCGGCCTCAAAGAGCCCAAGGGCGTCCTCGTGGCCGAGGCCCAGAAGGACAGCCCTGCGGCCAAGGCGGGCGTCCGGATCGGCGACACCATCGTCGCCGTGGACGGGGAACGGATCGGCGATGCCAAGGACGTGGCGCGGAAGATCGCGAACGTGGCCCCGGGCAAGTCCGTGTCGCTCACGCTCTTCCGCCAGGGCCAGGAGCGGACGGTGACCGTCGAAATCGGAGCCCAGCCGAAGGCGTAACCCGTCGGCGATCGGTTGGATGTCAGCCTCTCATTCCCTTCCGAGGAGCTGGTGTGCTTGCCACCGACAGGCTGGTTAACCCCTAACAAGCCATCCTGTCGGTGGCCGCATCAGGCTGACCGAGGTGGGACGCATGTGATGCGCGCCCCGCCCGATTGCCACGGAAGGAAGCTAGCCACCGCCGGACTTCACACGAGGCGGGTTCCTCAGATCGAGGAACGGGACCGGATTGTCCGGACGCTGGAGATCGGGCCTGAGATCGTTCGAGGCTCCGCCCGGGTACCGCTTGATGCTCGGATACTCGATGATCGACTTGTCGAAATCGATCAGGACCGGGTAGATCAGGGCCAGCACCCAGCCGTTGTCCTGCCCGGCATATTTGCCCGGCGAGGACGTCGCCATCCGTGACGACATCGCGCCGTTGAACGTCATGTCGTACTTCTCGAACGGGTCCATGGTCAGATTGTAGACCGAGCCGATCGCGCCCAGGTTCTGCTCGGGCCCGAGCCAGGTGTCCTTGGCCGTCCACAGGTACTTCCATGCGATGTTGAGATCTGGATTGGCCGGATCGCCGGCCACGTCCGCGCGCGCTCCCATGAAGCTCTCGCCGTCGATGTAGATCCATGACCGGCGCGCCGAATGGGGGGCCTGCCCGAGGATGTAGGCGCTGTTGTCGATGCTGTCGAAGTAGATCGGCTTGCCGTCGTCGCCGGTCCAGGCTCCGTGCGGCGGAGGCGTGAGCCCGGTCATTGCCGCGAGCGTCGACCAGCAGTCGATGTGTGACATCATCTCGTGGTAGTTCGCGCCGGCCGGGATGTGGCCTGGCCACCACATCAGGCCCGGCGTGCGCCAGCCGCCCTCGAACGCGCTGCCTTTCTCGCCGCGGAACGGCGTGGTCCCGGCATCGGGATAGGCGTCCTGCCAGGCGCCATTGTCGGCGGTCAGCACGACGATCGTGTTCGGCGCCTCCGCCCGGATCGCGTCCATGATGCGGCCGATGTCGTCATCGAGTTCCATCACCGAGTCGGAATAGTCGCCCAGCCGCGACCGGCCGGCGAACTTCGCGGAGGCGTTCGTCGGGTTGTGCATCTTCATGAAGTTGACGTCCATGAAGAACGGCTTGTCGTCGTTGGCATGCGCCTTGATGTAGTCGACCGCATAGTCGGTCTGCCGGACGTCGAACTCGGCGAGGTAGTCATAGCTGATGGTCGCGACCTTGGTCGCCGGCTGGCCCGCCACGCCCTCCCATTCGAACATGTTCACCACGTCGAAGTAGCCCCGCGAGAATTCCGCGTTGTAGGAGGGGAACCACGGGTGGAACCACTTCGACGTATCGCTGTAGGTATAGACGCCGGGATAGTAGGCCGCGAACGCCTTCATCTCGTCGAAGCCGTGCTCGATCGGATACGATTCCGGCTTGTCGCCGAGATGCCACTTGCCCGAGAAGTAGGTCGAGTAGCCGTTCCGCTTGAAGAATTCGGCAATCGTCGGCGTCTCCTTGCGCAGCGCATTCTCGTCGCCGGGGGCGACCACGATCGAGAGCGCCGAGCGGATCGGGATGCGTCCCGTGATGAATGAAGCGCGTCCGGCCGTGCAGCTCGCCTGGCCGTACCAGTTCGTGAAGACTGCGCCTTCCCGCCCGATACGGTCGATGTTCGGGGTCGGATGGCCGAGAGCCGCGCCGCCTCCGGAATAGGCCCCGAAATCGTTCCAGCCGGTGTCGTCGGTCATCAGAATGACGACGTTCGGCCGCTTGCCGGGGGCCTGGTTGGGCGGGGCCTGGGCGGAGGCGGCAAGGGCCGAACCCGCGAGCAAGGCCGACGACAGGCAAAGCGTGAGCAACTTTTGTCTCATGGGGATCTCCATGGCAGCCATGCCCATGACCGCACCGGGAGCGGAGCCGAACCCGGCGGGCGACGGATGGCGCAGGTTTGACGACCAACGCGGCACGCAAGAAATCTTCGCGGCAATACGACGGTCATCCTAGGCGTGTGGAGGAAGGCCTGCTTGACCGGGCCGGACACCGACTTGACACTTCCAGACAGCCCTCCCGGATGCCGCCTCCGCCGGATCGCATCCACCGACGCCGCGAGCGGGGTGCCGATCCCATCATGCCCGCGCTCGAAGTGCGGCCGTCGGAGCCGGATGTCCGGATCTGTCAACGGAACGTCCTGATCGATCAAGCGCACGGGCGCGGCGCGGCTACGATGGGGGCTCGCCGGCCTCGGCCGACGGCGATGACCTCAAGACGCGATGTGGACGCCGTGTCACGGACAGGCAACGCTTCGAGCCGCTTCAGCGAGGACCTGCGCCGGGTGCTCGAGACCGAACTGCTGAAGGGGCCCTGCACCTCAATTGAGATCGCGCGCCAGTTCTCGATGCACCACCGCACCTTGAGCCGGCATCTGGCCCGCGAGGGAGTCACGTTCCAGCAGATCGCCGACGAGGTCCGGTTCGCGATCGCCCGTGACCTGCTGGCCAACACCGACATCGCCCTGGACCAGATCTCGGTCATGCTGAGGTACTCGGAACCGAGCGCCTTCACGCGGGCCTTCCGGCGCTGGTCGGGGCAGCCTCCCTCGGCCTGGCGGGTGAGCCATGCCCGGAGCCGGAAGCTCCCCAGGAAGCGAACGGTCCCTCGCTCGCGCTGACGGCGACTGCCCGCGTTCCGATCATCATATCGGCAAATCAGCATTCACGGACAAACCCGGATCCGTCGACTGGCTCGATCCCGTGATCGGCGCCCGGATGCGCTATACTGTGGCGCCGGGCCATGAACTCCTCCTGCGCGGCGACATCGGCGGCTTCGGCGTCGGCAGCGATTTCTCCTGGCAGGCCATCGGCGCCTACGGCTTCGAGTTCGGCACCTACAATGGAATCAAATTCTCGGGCGTGATCGGCTATCGGGCGCTCTATGTCGACTATGTCCAGGGCGAGGGCCGGCAGCGCTACGAGTTCGACATGCTCCAGCATGGACCGATCCTCGGCGTCAGCGCCCGGTTCTGATCGCGGGCGATGCACTGTCGGCAAAAGACCGGCAAGTCGACACGGGTCAAGCCCCTGTCTACTTCTGTCAAGCGGCTCCCTGCTGCTGGTGGCAAACTGGCTGTGCAACGGCTTCCAGGACAGGAGGGACGGCAATGCAACGCTTCATATTGCTCGCCGCACTCGGGATACTTGCGACCGCCACGCCGGGCTGGGCTCAGGATCCCAGGCCTCCCGTCCGCGATGGTGAGATCGTCATCCCGACGGAGCAAACCCTCGAGCGGGATGCGGTGACGCAACCGCGGAACGACTTTTCGACGAACGATGCGACCGCGATCCGACAGATGGAACGGCAGAATCGTCGGATCGACCGTGAGGTCGATAAGGGGATCTGCTCGGATTGCTAGCGCATCGTGCGGACCCAGAGGGCCGCGCCGAACGATACGCCAGCCAAGAGAAGGAGCATCGTCACGAGGGCGATCCCTGATCCTACGATCCGGTCCATGATCAAGCCCGTTCCTGCGATCGAGGACGTCGCTGGCCGGACTGAGTCGGCCCATGCAGATGCCGCGGCTCAGAGTGCTGCGATGCAGGCGCCTCAGGCCCGCTTGGCCATGGCGTCGGCACGAGGTCGAAATCGAGGCCACTGCATTACGGCACCGTCAACTGCTGCTTGATCGCCCGCTCGATCCAGGCGTCCCGTGACATCCCGGCGCCGGCCGCCGCTTGGTCCACCTGGCCAAGCAGCGTTGGCATCAAGGGCACGTCGACGAGAACATCCAACTCGCCCTGGTCTGACGATCCGTAGGCCAATCCCGTCACCTGCCGCGCGAACCGCCGAACATGGTCGGCCTTCTGCTTGTCCGAGAGGCTGCCGTCGTTTGCGACAAGCGGGCAATAGGCGCCAACCAGGTGGTCGACGATGAGAGCGGGCTTCATCCCGCTCTTGCGGAGATCAGCCACGAGCTCGCCAACACGGTTGCCTCCAGCGAGATTATTTGCTCCCGAGTAAAGATCACTCAGGGGAGGAGCATTCCTTGGCGCATCCGACGTCATGGTGTCCGGGCAGATGAAAGCTGCGGCGTCGGCCGGTCGAACGATCGAGCCTATGAGCCCGGCTCCGCAGACCAGGACCAGAACCAAGATAGGTCTGACGGCCATCACACCCTCCTTCAATACATCATCGCTATACACCTAAATAAGTGACCAATAAGCGACCGGATCAAGGAAACGCACTATATGACTTGGGCTTGCTGATCGTCTGTGGCGCGACAGCCCTGTTCCTCGCAGCAGGTGAGACTTCAGCGCATCGGAGCGCGGGGTACCTACCAGAAGCCAGGACCCCACGGTCCGAAGTCGAAGGCGTCCTGGTTCATCATCGCGGTCATCTGCTGCTCATCGGCCAGTTGCTTGGCAAAGACGGCGGCACGATAATTCGACCATGCCGTCTGGTTGCCGAAATAGACGCACTGACAGCCGGCAGGATCGGCGTAGACATAGACCACGGTCCCGCCCGAGGTCTGACGGACGAACTTGTTCGGCGGGAGCTTCTTCATGGCGGCCATCCGCGCGGGCGAGTTGGCCGGCTGAAGCGTGAACCCGGCTGCCGCCAGCAGGTTCTCCTTGCTCTGGACCGCCTGTTGCGGGGTCTGGCACGCGGCCAGGGCAAGGCTGATCACGCCAAGCGTCAGTATCGATGGGAATTGCATTGCTTCTCTCCTGGTGGCCCGTGATCGCGACAGGAATGACTCCGACGCCAGCAGCTTCGCACGAAAGCGGGCGCCCAGCTTGACAGAACAGGACAATGACTTGACCGACCGGGACAGGAGGACTTGTCCGACCATGACGCGGATACCGACGCGAGGATTCCTTCGACGTGACGACCGGGTCGACGGCGCGCCCGAAACCGGCGGGCCGGGGGGACCGCGGCCGAAGACACACTGGCTGTTCGTGCGGACATGCGACCGAGAAGCGACAGAGCTTGGATGTCCGAGTTGGCTGATGCCGGGTTAAAACGCTAAGCAGCGATTCGGTGGTTGGCCAACGGATGGCGACTTCGCTCGCAATTGAGCATCGCGACCGCCTCGTGGATGGCATCATCGAGGTTCTCTGGACCCGCGAAAGTCTGGTGAGCAAGATGATGCTGCTTCAGATCGCGCCAGAGCTCTTCGATGGCGTTGAGTTCGGGAGCGTACTTTGGCAGCCATTCGACCGTGAGCCAGGGCGCCCGCTCGGCGAGGGCGGCGCGCGTCGCCTTGCTGGTGTGGATCGGGCCATTATCGAGGACGAGCACGATCGGCTTCGTCGCACGAGCGGACGTTGGGCCATACTGCGTGTCGATCTGGTCCAGCAGCGCGATGAAATCGGCACTGCGCTTGCTCCGGCTGGTGCGCACGATCAGGTCCCGCGGGGCCCAGTCGAGCAGACCGAGCATCGCCACCTTGGCGGCTTGGCCGGGCGCTGGAATGCGCAGATCCGCGCCCTTCTTGGCCCAAGCATGGGCGAGATAGGGGTGGGTGAGCGCTTCGGATTCATCCCCGAACAAGAGCACGATATCGCCCGCCTCGGCCTGCGCCTTCAGGAGCTTGCGGCGCAGGCCGGCGCGGTCCACGGCGTCTGCATCCTGGCGGCCCTTCAGGGTATGGCGCGGCCGGCGCCAGCGGAAATCCCCTTTTGGCGCAACACGACCGAGAGCCGTGAGCGCGAGATGCGCACGCCGGAGCGCTTCTCGATCTCGTCGGCCAGCCGCGGCAAGGTCCAGTTGGGGCGATTTGCGACCGATCCCGCCAGAACCGCCTCGGCCACCGCGAGCGCCCGCTCGGCCTTGACCGGTGCCGGTCCCGGGGCAACGGATCGCCGCAGCGCGTCGACCCCACCCGTCATGAAAGCGCTGCGCCAGAGCCGCACGGTATCCTCGCGCACGCCGAAGGCCTCGGCGATCCGCGGGCTCGTCCAGCCCGCCAGGGTCAGCAGGAGCGCCCGCGCCCGATCCGCCTCGCCCCGATCGCGCGAGTGGCTGAGAGCCATGAGCTCACGCCGCTGCGCGGCGCTTGCGACAACAGGGGATTTGCCCGCCATGATCCGCATCCCGAACCAAACTATGAGATGGAATCACAGACAGCATCCGTTGGCCACCCCGCTGAAACCTGCTTAGTTGCGGCCTGATGGGCCGGAGCAGATGCTCGTTACCAGTGACGGTTCGCCCGGGATGACCTCTGGTTCCAATTTCGCAGTTCGACAGCGGCAGCAAACAGCACCGCGCCGAAAGATTTTACCTACCTAACTGCCCTGGATCATATTCCGGATCCTAGTCGCCAGCGCTTCAATCGCGAAGGGCTTGGTGATCATCTCCATGCCGGGGTCGAGGAAGCCATTCGGCAGAGTTGCATTCTCGGCGTAGCCTGTGATGAACAGTACCTTCAGGTCCGGACGCGTGACCCGCGCCTGATCTGCAAGCTGGCGCCCGTTGACTCCGGGCAACCCGACATCTGTGACAAGCAGGTCAATGCGCTTGCGCGATTGCAGGACCTTGAGGCCCGCAGTTCCATCGGCAGCCTCCAGCGCGCGGTAACCCAATTCCCGAAGAACTTCGACAATCAGGTCCCGAATGACCGGTTCGTCCTCAACGACCAGCACCGTCTCGCCCGCTTCCGCACGCGGCGCCTCAAGCGCCAGATCGGCAGGCTGGTCCTCCAAGGGGGCGCCGCGATGCCGCGGCAGGTAAATCTTGATCGTCGTGCCCTGCCCCACCTTGGAGTAGATCCTGAGATGGCCCTCGCTTTGTTTGGCGAAGCCGTAGACCATCGACAGGCCAAGACCGGTGCCCTGCCCCAGGGGCTTGGTGGTGAAGAACGGCTCGAACGCGCGCTCGATCACGTCGGGTGGCATGCCCATTCCGGTGTCGGTGATGCAGATCGCCACGTACTGCCCCGGAACGACATCGCGCTGGCTGGCCGCATAGGCATTGTCGAGATGGGCATTTGCCGTCTCGATGACGAGCTTGCCGCCGTCCGGCATGGCGTCGCGGGCATTGATCGCGAGGTTGAGGATTGCACTCTCGAGTTGGTTGGGGTCGCACAGGGTTGTCCAGAGCCCGTCTGCCGTGACGATCTCCAAGGCGTGCAACGGGCCGATGGTCCGGCGCAGCAGGTCCTCCATGGAGGCGACGAGCTGGTTGGCGTTCACCGGCTTCGGATCGAGCGGTTGGCGGCGCGAGAAGGCGAGCAGTCGGTGGGTTAGGGCGGCAGCGCGTTGGGCTGAGTTCATGGCGGCCTTGGCATAGCGCTCGATGTTCTCCATCCGGCCCTGAGCGATGCGGGTCTGCATGAGATCGAGCGAGCCGACGATGCCGGCGAGCAGGTTGTTGAAGTCGTGCGCGATGCCACCGGTGAGTTGGCCCACCGCCTCCATCTTCTGCGCCTGGCGCAGCGCCTCCTGCGCGCGCTCCAGCTCGACGGCTGCTTCCTTCTCCGCCGTGATATCGCGGCCGATCGCGATGAAATTCACCCCATCCGGTTCAGGGGCGACCGTCCACTCGATCGGTTTCCACTCGCCGCTTGCGGTCAGAATCCGGTTCTCGAAACGGGTTGGCTTTCCAGTCTCCCCAATACGGGCAAGCCCGGCCACCGTTGCTCCGACATCGTCCGGATGCATGAAGTCGGCGTAAGGCTTTGTTAACAACTCGGATTCGGTAAACCCAAGGACGCGGGTCCAGGCCGGGCTGACGGCGGACATCCGCCCGTCGTAACCGGCGCGCGCGAGCATGTCCTCGGAGAGTGTCCAGAGCTGATCGCGCTCGGCGGTCCGCTTCGCCAGCTCAGCGACTTGCGCCATTTCCTCGGTGATGTCCCGCCCCGTGCAGTAGACCATGCCCTCTTCCGGAACGCCGACCCAGGAGATCCAGCGGTAGGATCCGTCCTTGCACCGGTAGCGGTTCGGGAACCGGATCGCCGGTTGGTTCTGCTGGGTCAATTCGAACCCACCCCGCGTGCGCTCGACATCGTCCGGATGGAGCATTTCGAAGATCGACATGCTGGCGACCTCATCCTCCGACCAGCCGAGTATGGTCTGCCATGCGGGGTTGGAGGTTTCGAAGTAGCCCTGTGAGTTGAGCGCACCCATCAGATCCGGGCTGACCTGCCATGTCAGGCCCCGCGCCTGCGTACGCTCGATCACCTGACGCTCCAGGTCGGCGTTCAGTTCGCGCAGACGTGCCTCACTCTCGCGCAGTGCCGCTTCAGTAGCCCTCTGATCGGTCACGTCCTCGACAAGTGAGTAGAAGCCCTCGACTTGTCCGCTCTCGTCAGTTCTAGGCACGTACTCGACGCGGATATGGCGTGCCTGTCCTTCCTTGTAGGGCATGAACTGCTCGAACGTTACACGCTGGCCCGCCAGTGCCGCGTCGATCCAGTGCTTGACGTTCGAGTAGGCCTCTTCGCCAACGACGTCCCGCACACGCTTTCCGATCAGTTCCGAGCGCGGCCGCGGAAACCACTCTTCATAGATCTTATTCACGAACCGGTAGCGCACCTCCGCGTCCATGTAGGAGACGAGCACCGGAAGCGCATCGGTGAGCAGCAGCAATTCCTGCTCGCTCAACCGCAAAGCCTCCTGCGCGAGGTGTGCCTCCGTGACATCATGGCCTTCGCAGAAGATACCGGTGACCTGACCGGTGTCGTCGATTACGGGTTCGTAGATGAAGTCGAGAAATCGCTCCTCAATCGTGGCGTCTGGCGTCGCTTGGAGGCGGATCGGGATGTGGTGAGCAATGAAGCGCTGGCCGGTCTTGTAGACCTGATCGAGCAGCTCGAAGAAGCCTTGACCCTCAAGTTCCGGGAATGCCGCACGAGCGGTCTTGCCCACGAAGTCGCGCCGGCCGAACAGCCCGGCATAGGCATCGTTGACGAACTCGAAGACATGCTCGGGACCGCTCAGAATCGTGATGAAACCCGGTGCCCGTTCGAACAGGCGCCGCTGCCGCTCGGTCTCAGTCGCGACCCGGCGCTCGGCCAGAACCTGGCCCGTGATCTCCGTGCAGGGACAGAAGAAGCCGGCGACGGCTCCGGTCCCGTCACGCACAGGGGTATAGGAGAAGGAGAAGTGCGCCTCCTCCGGATACCCCCGCCGCTCCATGACGAGGGTGATATGATCCATGTGAACGGGTTCGCCTGCATAGGCCCGCTCGACGATAGGCAGGAGGTCGTTGCGGATCTCGGACCACACGTCGAGGAACGGTCGGCCGAGCGCGGCCGGGTGCTTGCGGGCGAGGATCTCGGCGTAGGCGTCGTTGTAGAGCAGCGTCCGTTCCGGTCCCCAGGCGATAAACATCGGCTGATTCGATCCCAGCATGACTCCCACGAGAGTCCTGAGGCCCTCTTGCCAGAGTTCCGGCGGTCCGAGCGGCGTGGCAGACCAATTGCGCGCGCGCATAAGGGTTCCCATTTCCCCGCCGCCCGAAAGGAAGTCCAGCCTGTTGCTTGGTTTAGGCCCGCCGTGCATCGCGTCCGCTCACGTGAAGTGTCCTCTTCTGTGCCCGTTCCACTATCTTATGTCTTGTAGGGCACAAGTGTCAGCTCCAGGCACCGGCGCCCTCCGGGGCTGTCGCTGGCGATGACGAGGGACATCCTCGAAGGGAGCCGATCGAACGGCAGTGGTAGGACTGTCCATGATGTGTTGGTGACGTGTTGATCGGGTGAAGGCTTGCTAACTAGTTTCCGTCCACAAACGGCAAACGTTTGATTTCATTACGTGAATCATATCTTTGCGCGAGCAAGGCCCGGCGGTTTCAGGTATCTTGGATCATGCCACTGAGTCCAAAGCCCTGCCACCGCCGGAGCCGACAATGCGCCAAGAACGCACCGTCCAAGCCAGCATATTCGATCTTTTCGCCACGCACGAGATCGGCTGCGAGTTGAAGGCGATGTCGCAATGGCTGGATGAGCATTGCGATCTGTTTGCCGTGGTGGCGCGAGACCTGTGTCGGGGCGGCATCAAGGCGACCGGACGGCAAGGTCTGCCAGCCGAAGCCGTATTGCGCTGCGCGATCCTCAAGCAGTACCGGCAACTGAGCTACCAGGAGCTGGCCTTCCACCTCGAGGACTCCGCTTCATTTCGCGCCTTTGCCCGACTGCCGTGGTCGTGGAGCCCGCAGAAGTCGGTGCTGCAGAAGACGATCAGCGCGATCCGGCCCGAGACCTGGGAGCAGATCAATCGGGCCCTGCTGTCGGTCGCTCGGCAGGCGAAGCTCGAAGACGGTGCGGCGGTTCGGCTGGACAGCACGGTGACCTCGGCGCTCATGCACGAGCCGAGCGACAGCAGCCTGCTGTGGGATGCTGTGCGGATCATGGTGCGCCTTCTGAAGCGGGCCGATTCCTTGGTCGGCGGCGCCGGCTCATGGCGCAATCATTGCCGCGCAGCCAAGAAGCGCGCTCACAAGATCCAGTTCACGCGCGGTCGACCCAATCGGGTCCGGCTCTACCGCGAGCTGATCGCCATCACGCGCGCGACCTTGGCCGATCTGGAGCAGGCGAGCGAGCGTTTGGCCGTGGCAAGCACGCCGCTCATCGCCCTGTGGCAGGTCCAGGTTCGTCACTATCGGGCGTTGGTCGAACGCATCATCAGGCAGAGCGAGCGGCGGGTGTTGGCCGGCGAGCCGGTCCCCGCCGACGAGAAGGTGGTGAGCCTGTTCGAAGAGCATGCTGATATCATCGTCAAAGGCAGTCGCGACACTGAGTATGGTCACAAACTCAACCTGACCACCGGCAGGAGTGGCATGATCCTCGATCTGGTGATCGAAGCCGGCAACCCGGCCGACAGCGACCGCTTGCTGCCGATGCTGGCGCGCCACGTCGCCTTCTATGGCCAAGCGCCGCGGCAGGCGGCAGCCGATGGCGGCTTCGCCACGCGCAACAACCTGGCCACAGCGAAGGCGTGGGGCGTCTGCGACATGGCCTTCCACAAGAAAGCCGGCCTCAGGATCGAGGACATGGTCAGAAGCAAGTGGGTTTATCGCAAGCTGCGCAACTTCCGCGCCGGCATCGAAGCCGGCATCTCATGCCTCAAACGCGCCTACGGCTTGGCGCGTTGTACCTGGCGCGGCCTCGATCATTTCAAGGCTTATGTCTGGTCCTCGGTCGTGGCCTATAACCTCGTTCTCTTCACCCGCCTCAAAGCGACCTGAACCGAGCAGGCATCGCGATTGCGTCACGCCGGCCACAGTCGGCCCTCGGGACGTGCGCCTAACCGCGCCCACGACACCATTTTTGTCGACACTCAGCGCTCTTCACCCTGCCTATCCTCGTCAAAGCCGCTCAAACTCGGCACAACCTATTGTAAATGCTCCGAAATGCGCACGTTTATGGACGGAAACTAACTAGGGCAGGTACAGCCGCGATAAAGGATCGAAGCGCCCCGATAAAGGAACCCAGCCACCGTTCTTGCCGGAAACGGGCGTGTCCTGCTGGAAAGAGGCATCCCCCATACTGCCTCCATCGCATCCTGTTCGGTTTCCTGATCGAGCCCGCTTGGTAGCCGGCAGGTACACGGCGGCAGCCATTTTCAGGGATCCACTCGGCCGCCCGAAGGGTCTTTTCGACGCAGCTTGAGGTGCTTGAGCGCCCCGCAGATTACCGCCAGACACCATGTCACGCCGGTGCGCTCGGTCAAGCGCTCACGGTACTCGCGCAGCATCGCGTCATTGTCTTCGGCTACGAGTTGGCGCGGCACCTGAAGAGCGCGTGCATTGAGACGCGGCTGCACGCCGCCGCTGTGCGGCTTGGGCGTTCTCCACCCCTCCTCGCGGGCTTGGCGGCGCCAGATGGAGATGGTGGCGGGGCAGACCCGGAAGCGGCGGAATAGGGCTGGGACATGGGGGCCTCCTGGACCGCATGCTAGGTCAACGCGTAGCCCACCTGGCCGGATTCAAGCCCATATCAAAATCGCTTTAGCGCACGCATCGTTGTTCCGACGCGGCGCCGAGGGATAAAATCCCTGAAGGTCAGAACAGCGTCTCGCGTATGATCCTCCAGCTTTCTGCGTCCGGCGCGCAAATAATGCCTCCCTCGCGGAGAGTTGGCTGATAGGCCGATCCGTCAAAACGTGCGGAGTAACCGCCGGCTTCCCGATGGAGCAACCAGCCAGCCGCGTGATCCCACGGCATCAGCTTTGAGGCGACAAGGAAGTGACAATGCCCGGCGGCCGCCATACGGTACTCGTGCGCCGCGCAGCGGTAGCATGCAACAGCCCCGAAACCCGCGAGGTTCGCCGCGACCGTGGATCTCATAGGCTGGGGCAAATGATGCCAGGAGGCGCACCCCGACATCTCCGCGACAGAAACCGGGGTCGCGACCTGAAGTTCGACCGGGCTGCCGCTGGCCCGTTCGATCCAGGCCCCCTCTCCGCGAACGGCCACCGCCGTATCGTTTCCAATCGGATCATGGATCCAGCCGGCAACAACCTCACCTCGCCTCACAGCCGCTACCATCACCCCGAACAAGGGGAGACCCGAGGCAAAATTCTTGGTGCCGTCCACCGGGTCGATCAGGAAGGCGAGGTCTGCGTCCGCGAGCGCGTTCAGCAGCGTCGGGTCACGCTCCGTGGCCTCCTCACCGATCACGACAGCATGCGGGAAGATCTGCCTCAGTCTCTTGGCGATCAGCCGTTCGGCAGCCTCATCGGCGTCCGTCACGAGATCCATGGCCGAGGATTTCTGCCGAACCTCATGGGCTGCGAGGTTTCGGAACCGAGGCATGATCTCGACTCTCGCAGCCTCTTGGAGAATCTGGTCCACGGCTTGGACATCGCGGGTCGAGAGCAGCATATGGGATCGCTTTCAAACATGCGCGCGAGTGGCGTTAGTCTATTCCCGTCAATCGAACGAGAGTGTTCTTCAGATCGGGCGTGCAGCCGAGCACGATGTTGCCCTCCCGTAGTCCCGATTGGGCGAGAAAGTCGTTCACCCAGCCGCCCGCCTCCTCGATCAACAGCAGCCCCGCCAAGGCGTCCCACGAGTTCATATGCAACTCGCAATAGCCGTCGATCCGCCCGACGGCCACATAGGCCAGGGCGAGAGCGCCCGATCCGCCACGGCGGATGCCTGCTCCATCCGCCAGGATCCTGTCCACCAGCTCGACATATTGGCTGAGCGGCAGCCTGGTCGACCAGCCGGCCTCAATGGTGGCGGACTGCATGTCGCTCAGCCCGCTGACTCGGATCGGCTCACCGTTAAGAGTCGCCCCCTTGCCACGCTCCGCTGCGAAGAGTTCCTCGTGCATCGGATCATAGATGATCCCGATCTGCGTTTGGCCGCCGCGGACATAGGCAATGGAGATGCAGAACTGCGAGATCCCGCGCACGAAGTTTGCCGTGCCATCGATCGGATCCACCACCCAGACGTCGTTGTCGAACGATCCCCCACCCTCCTCACCGAAAAAGGAATCGTCCGGAAAGCTCTCGAGCAGCCGTCTGCGCAACAGGCCTTCCACCTCGGCATCGACAGCCGAGAGATAGTCCTGATTGCCCTTGAGGTTGATGCCCGTCGTGCCGGGTCGCCCATCGAACCGGCGGCGGGCTAAGGCGCCCGCCTCGCGCGCCACCGCGCATGCAACGGAGAGTCTGAGGTCGGATTTCTCGGCCGCGGGCAAAGAGGCGGGGTCCGCGGCCCTGGCGATGGTGGAGACAGGCATGACGCTTGATCCTGCTTACTGGTTTGATGAAACGGGCTGTGGTGCTGGGTGCTTCTCATGCTCGATCCGCCGGATCCATGCAGCCGCGTGGCGTGCGGCCTCGATCAGCATCGGCTTTGGCGTCTCCATCCATTCGTCAGGATGGAGCTCGCGCTTGACGCGCAGATGATCGATGGCCGCATCGAGGGTCGGGAATCGGTCGGGCAACTGGATGTGGATGTACAGGGCGGCGAGGATCACGGATCGGCTGCGCCCTCCGCGGCAGTGCAGCAGGACATTGCCGCGGCGGCGATGTGGGTAGGTGAAGCGGTCGGGCAGCTGCTGATGCAGGGCGCCGTCGAGCAGGTAGTAGCCCGCGAGCAGCATGGTATCGGGGTTACCCGCATCGTCGATAAGACCCAGCTTGTAGTTCCGCACCGGTCCGTGCGGCGAGGCGATGTCTGAGGCTCCAACGCCAGCCGTGTAATCGATGTCGAGATTGACAGCGCAATTCACCACGATGGCGATGTCGTTGCTCTCGAGCAGTTCCTTGTCCGATGCCGCATTCGCATCACCGACGAAGAGCTTGACGCCGAATGATGGAAGGTCGTCGACGATCAGGCTCATCGGGGGGCGTGGGAAGTTGAACTGTGTTGCCATAAAATCTCAGATCCTGAATTCGTCATCGTACAGCTGCGACGCGCCTACCGGCGAGCCGCAGGGTTTTCTTGTGTTTCCGCGCGACCTTCGTCTTGGGTGCCTTCAGGCCGCGTGGGAAGCTCCGAGAGCAGGCTGCTCCAACGGGATGCGGTTTCCGCTGCCTTTGTCGAAGAAGGTGAGCTGGTCGGCGGGAAACTCGATCCAAATGTTCTTCTTCGGCAGGGAGGTTTCGAAGCGCGGGATGAGCGCTGTAACACGGTGCCCTTTGACCGAGAGCGAAATGATCGTCTGAGATCCGGTGGGCTGAACGATGTCGACCTCGGCCGGAAGGCTGTAGGGGCCCTGCCGCTCGACAAGCGCGATGTTCTCCGGACGGATGGCAAATGTCACCGGACCGTCCGAAGCCTGCAAACCCGCAGGAGCGGGAATGTCCATGTTTTCGAAGCGTACAAACCGCTCGCTTCCGATCGTGCTCAGAATCCCGTCAAAGAGGTTGATTCTAGGATCGCCGATGAACTCGGCGACGAAGAGATTGGCGGGATTGTGATAGATCTCATAGGGTGAGCCCTGCTGCTGGATGACCCCGTCCTTCATCACTACGATGATATCCGACATGGTCAGCGCTTCGACCTGATCGTGCGTGACATAGACCGTGGTCGCCTGCAACTCGCGATGCATGCGCTTCAGTTCCGTCCGCATCTCCGTCCTGAGCTTCGCGTCGAGGTTCGACAGGGGCTCGTCCATGAGCAGGATCGAGTTGCGTGCTGCGATCAGGCGGGCCACGGCCACCCGCTGCTGCTGTCCGCCAGACAGTTCGGACGGGTAGCGGTCGGCAAGCCCGGTCAGCTGGACTTTCGCGAGCGCTTCGGCGAGCCGATCCTTGACCACCTGCGCAGGCTGCTTCGCCTCCGAGAGCGCCAGGGTGATGTTCCGGTCGACCTTCATGTTGGGCCAAAGCGCATAGCTCTGGAAGATGAAGCCAAGGCCGCGCCGCTCGGGCGGGACGAAGACGCCGGTTCGGCTGGAATAGACCGCCTTTCCGCCGAGCACGACCTCGCCCGTCGTCGCCTGCTCGAGGCCAGCGATGACGCGCAAGGTCGTGGTCTTGCCGCAGCCCGACGGCCCGAGAAGGGTCACGAAGCTTCCCTTCGGGATGTCGAGGTCGAGGCTCGGAAGGGCCAGATGGCTTCCGTACGACTTGGTGATGTTTCTGAGGGTGATTTCAGACATAGGCACTCTCTCGTGCGGAAGCCATTCAGGTCAGGTTATCGGCTCGTCTCGGCCATCCAGAAGTCGCTGATCTTCGCAATGTTGTCCTTTACGAATTCAGGCGATGCGGTGAGCTTCTTGGCCTTGGGCCACATCTCGCTGTAGGGCGGCGCCGGAACGTCGGTGCGCGGCGAGAACGTGCCGACCTGATAGAAGGCCGCCATGCCCTGCAGAAGCTCGAGGGATTTCCCGGACCGGAACGGCGCCTTGAGGTCCGAATTGCTGTTCAGATCCTTGCTACCCATCAGGAACGCCACGAAGAGCTTCGCCGCATTCGGATGCGGCGCCTGCCCGGCAACCGTTACATAGGTCGGATAGGAGAACAGCGCCGAGGGCGTCAGATCGTAGGGAACCGCGTTCGCGTAGTTGTCACTTTGGTTCTTGGTCAGATAGTGGATGACCGAAAATGCCATCGGAGGCTTGGCCTGGCCCCGCAGGCCAACAGCGGTCGCGATCTTCGAGCTGTTGTCCGAGATGACGATGTCATTGCCGACCAGCCGGTGCAGGAATTCGTAGCCCGCGTTCTCGACGCCCGACGAGAGCTGGAGCTTCTTGCCGTAATGCTGCTCATAGGCCTTCTGCATCTCGTCCGAGTGCTCGACGATGGCAGCCAGCATCATCAGGGTGGTGAGCGAACCGGCGGGCGACTTCATGGAGAAGCGACCCTTCCACTGCGGCTCTGTCAGCTCCCAGATGGTCTTGATCGGCGGCTGCGGATGCGCCTCCGCGTTGTAGAAGACGCCATAGGCCTCAATCACGTGCGTCAGAAGCGGCTCACGGTGCTCGGCCGGGATCTTGTCCGTCAGGTAGGACGGCACGTAGTTGACAACACGGTGGTTGGGAAGCAGGTCAAACACCATCTGCTCGGTACCGCCCGAATAGACCACGTCGGCCGCATAAATGCCGGCCTGGTGCTCGCGCACGACCTTCTCGATGGTCTTCTCGGAACCGAGATCGTAAGCCTTGACCTTGATCTCCGGATAGAATTTCGCAAAATCCTCGGCCACCTTCAGCATCGTGCCGGAGGAAGAGTAGACGACGACCTCACCCTCCTTCTTCGCATTGGCGACAACCTCGTCCCATTTCTCGCTCTTCTGGTAGGGTCCGAGCTGACTCTTCTGCAGCCAGGCGTCCCACTTGGGGTCCGATTGCTGCGCCAGGGCCGGCGCCGCCAATGCGAGAGTCAGGGCGCCAGCCGCGAGCCAGGCCTTTGCGCTGCGAAATGTCGATGTCATGATGGGCTTCCTCCTTCGCTTCTCGTTATGTCGATCTGGACGGAGCGGTCAGGCCGCTCCGACCCTCGCCTTCGTTGACAAGGCACGGACGACCAGGTTGACCGCAATCACGATGGCGACGAGCAGCACGGTCGCGACGCCGACGAGCTGAGGCATATCCTGGTTCTGGTAGTTGTAGATGACGCCGGCGAGCACGTTGGTCGAAGGCGTAACAAGCAGAATGATGAGCGACAGCTCGCGCATGATGCTGATGAAGCTCAGAAGCATGCCGGAGAGAAGCCCGCCGGCCGCAATGGGCACGATGATCCGCATCATGCGCCGAACCCAGCCTATGCCTTGGACACGGGCGGCCTCCTCGAGCGACTTGTCGATCTGCAGCAGGGCCGCGATGCCGGTGCGCGAGGTGAAGGGCAGTGTCTTGACCGAGCAGATCAGCACGAGAAGGGCGAAGGTGCCGTAGAGAGCCGGGATCGGCCCGAACGGCCGGGCGAACATGCCGATATAGATCGCACCGAAGGCCAGAGCCGGGAAGATGTATGGCAGGAAGGCCACCATCTCAAGCGCCCGCGAAGTGAGCGAGCCGCGGGTCCTGACCACGACATAGCCGATAAGGAAGCCGAAGATGCCAGTCGTCATGGCCGTGAGGAACGCGAGCTTGAGGCTGTTCCAGGTGGCATCGATGATATTGCTGTTGTCGACGAGGGCCGCCTGCAGCTGATCGACGCCCTCGCCTCCTCCGCCGATCCAATAATGCAGGGTCAGGTTGCTGAGACTGTAATTGCCGGCCGTCTTGACCAGCGACTGCAGAACCAGGAGGACGAGCGGGAATGCAACCGCCGCCGTCATGAGCAGCATGACGAGGATGAAAAGCGGCCAGCGCCACGGTCCAAGGTCGATTTCCTTGCTGCGGAAACCCTTGCCGGACAGTGTCACGAAGCCCTTGCGGACGCCGATGAGACGCTGGTTGATGAAGATGAATAGGCAGGCAAGGACGACGAGCACCAACGCCAGCAGGAAGCCGTCGCCCGCATTGCGCGTGCCCATGGCGGCATAGATCTGTGTCGGCAGCACGTAATAGCGCACCGGCATGCCGAGCACGGCGGGCGTGCCGAATGATCCGACCACGCGGATGAAGGTCATTACCACCGCGGAGCCGATGGCGGGCAGCAGCAGCGGAGCGGTGATCCACAGGAACTGCTTGAGGCGCGAGAGACCGGCCATCGCCCCGGCCTCCTCAAGCTGGCTGTCGACGCTCGTGATCGAGCTCGACACCGAGAGGTAGGAGTAGACGTAGTAGTGCAGAGACAGGCAGACGATGATCGGGATCGGTCCATAGGCGATCCAGTCCGGCGGCTGCACGCCGAAGAAGTACGCGAAGGCGCCCGACGCTCCGCCGATGCGGTCGTTCTTGAAGAACGTGATCCAGGCGAGCGCCATCACCCACGATGGAAGCATGTAGGGGATCATCACCAGCGTGTGCAGGAAACTCCGAAACGGGATGTTCGTGCGCACGATCAGCCAGGCGAAGCCTGCCCCGAAAGCAAGACAGATGATCGTGGCGGCGAAGGCCGTGACCAGCGAGTTGAAGAACGGCTTGTAGAAGATTGCCCAGGAGAGACGCCCGGCGAAGACCCGCTCGTAGTGAAAAAGCGTGAACTCACCCGGCTGCGCCTTCGGCAGATAGGCCCGATCGTAGGGCTGAACGGTGAGGGTCTCGCGGATCAGCTCGAACAGCGGCACGAGCACCAGCGCCCCCAGCACGATGGCGAGGAGGACGCCCAGGAGGCGTTCGGGCTGGGTGAAGGAATGCCAGAGGCGGCCCGCGACGGCCCCTGCCGAGGATGCGTTCGATGGGGTCTGTGCTGATGCCGCCGAACTTGTCATTCCGCCATGTCCTTCCCGGAGCCGGAGACCGGTCCAAAAGCATTTCCCCTGCGTCTGACGTCTGGATGCTCTCATCCGGCCGGGCCGAAAGGGCAGTCAGTTCGCTGAGCCTCGCCCCGCCGTGGGTGAGGCTTCGAAAGATTTGCACACGTGTGCAACGGTTGCAAGAGGTCTTCTGAGTAAGAAAAACAGGCCTTGAATTAGGCGACGGTGCGGACAGTCGCTCGCTCGACGAGCTCGACGGGAAGAACCTCATGCGCGAGGCCCCCCCTCTCCCCCGTCATTTCCCGTTCGATCGCCGCCAGCACGGATTCGGTGAGATCGCTCATCGACTGCCTGACGGTGGTCAGGCGATAGGCAGCCCATTCAGACTGCAGGATATCGTCGAAGCCGATGACCGATAGATCCTCGGGAACGCGCCGTCCCATCGCGCGGGCGCCGTCGAGAAAGCCCAGCGCCATGAGGTCGGTGACGCAGAAGACGCCATCGAGATCGTGAGCGGAAAGCAAGCCTCTCGCCGCGTCCATTCCAGTCTCGTAGGTCGTCTCGCCCGAAGCCCAAACGACCGGTTCGATCCCGGCTTCCTTGACGCAGTCCACGAAGGCGCCCCGGCGGCGGATCTGGGTGGGTGTCTGAGCCCCACTGCCGACGACGCCGATCCGCCAGCAGCCGGCTCGGAGGAGGCGCTCGGCCGCAATGCGGGCTCCACTGAGATCATCGCTGATGATCGTATCAGCCTCGGTGTCGTCCGCCTGTCGATTGACCAGAATCACCCGCACGCCGTTGGCCATGCACTCGTCGATGATCGACGAGGGTGGCGAACCGGACATCACCACGATGGCCCGGACGCGGAATTCCAGGATGAGTTCGATCAGCGGTGTGATCCCCTGCTCCGCCTCGGCGGCGTTCAGGAGCAGACATTGCATGCCGCGCCTGAGAAGCGCACGGCTCAACTCGTCGAGCTGGCGTGCCATGAAGGGCAGAGACAGGTTGGCGCCGACGACCCCGACCAGGTTGGACTGATCGCTGATCAGGCTCCGGGCCAGGCGATTGACACGGTAGCCAAGAGTCCTGGCCGCCTCCTGGACGCGGTGCCTCACATCGGCCGAGACGCTGGCGCCGGGCGTGAAGGTGCGCGAAACGGCCGAGCGTGAGACGCCGGCGAGCCGGGCGACGTCCTCGGACGTGACGAAGCTTCGCGCTGTGCGCTCACGTTTCAGATGGTCTTCACGATCTGAAGACACGTCTAAGGGGGGTTGCTCCGCGTCCATTGATGCTCTGCGTGCGTCCGATGGCCGATGTTGGGATGCCTCGAAACTGACGAAAGAAATCTATGCACACGTGTTCAGCGTAGGCAAGCGTCCGCGAAGCGAAGAAGCCGAAGAAGGAAAAGCCAAAGGAAGCGATCCCGACCTCACCCTTCGCGCATCAAGGCAAGCACCCCGGCGAAGCCATCCAGTGGCAAGCGATAGCGTCCTGGCGCATCGACCTGCGAACGGCCCCGCTCGATGCATTGTTTGAACACGATCATGCAAGAGAATACGCTGCGTTGGCCGAACGCATTCATGAACGTCCGTCAATTGACCGGTCCTTCCTAACAGGTACATTCAACCGTGCATGATCCTGCGCGAAATAGGTAATACTGTCCTAAGAGCTATTCATGATCCCCTGGATCTTGCTCGACACGGCAAAAATCCCTGGTGACGGGGGCGAACTGCGTCTCAAGAAGCGCGGTGCCGAGTTCTCCATCATGTTGGGCAGCAACGAACTGATGAATAGCCGCCTTAGTGGTTCCGAGGAGGCTCTCGCCAAACTGTCTTGCCTGAGACTTCGGGGCCGCGAGCGACCAAAAATCCTTATCGGTGGCTTGGGGATGGGCTTCACGCTTCGCGCTGCGCTTGCTGAACTCGGCTCTGAGGCTCAGGTTACCGTGGCTGAACTTCTGCCCGCTGTTGTGGCATGGGCGCGAGGTCCCATGGCCGAAGTATTCGGCGGTAGTCTTAAGGATCCGCGCGTCAGCATTTTCGAAGGCGATGTTGGGCGTCTGATCAGGTCTGGCCGGTCTGCTTACGACGCTATTCTGCTCGACGTCGACAACGGACCCGAGGGCCTGACACGCAAGGCCAATGACAGCCTCTACGACTTGCCAGGGCTTAGCTCCGCCCGGACGGCGCTGACACCTGGTGGCGTCCTGGCAGTGTGGTCATCGGCACCGAATAAAGCTTTCACCCAGCGCCTGCGTAAGGTGGGGTTTGGTGTGGATGAGGTAGGTGCGCGCGCCAATGGAGCACGTGGTGGCGCAAGACACACTATCTGGATTGCGACGAAGCAACGGGGCTCAACTGCCTCACAGGCGCAAAGCTAGACAGACAATGCCACGGCATCTTTCCTGCTGCGGTCTCCCCGTACTGGTCGGGGCGTGACCGGAGGGCTCGTGGCGGCTACGTCGATTGCGTCCGCCTTCGCGGGTTGGAGCTCCATCATCGTCGGCTGCAAAGGCTTATCGACGCCGTAGAGAAGCAGTGGGAGGCCGAGCGCGAAGATGACGAATTTGTGGCTCACGATCCCTACGTCGCCCGCCTGATGGACATGTTCGACATCCTCGGCAGCACCTACCGCATCGCAAGGACATGACGCAGGGCTTTGCACAGCGTCTCAGTTCAATCCAGGAAATACCCCGCCGGTCACGAACGTCAGATATTACCTGCTATAACGGACATTCGACTTACTTCCGGGATATGCCAGTTAGCTGTCGTTAGCGCAGGACAGCGAAGGCACCTGCCCCAACTACTTAAAGCACAGCGGAGTTACTGCTTAGCTTATCGCCTGACACAATAAGTGATTAGATCGCTCTCGTTCATCTCGGATATGGTAGAGGTCGCATTTTCAGCGCTCTATGCTGCGCATCAGCGAGCCGGCCTCTGTTCATTACCTCGCCGCGCTGCAATTTGCGAAGCTGAGCATTGAAGCCGTCATGAGGTGATCATGGCACGTTGCTGGCGACATATCCTGATTGCGGTAGCAAGCACCGCTGCCGCTCTCCCCCTTCGGGTTCAGCTTGACCTCGGCCATAGCTCCAGCTTGCCCGTCCTCGATGGGGCAGCCTTCGCCAAGGGCGGTGATCGCTCCGGGGGCGATGGGGGTGGAGGCCGCGGCGGCGAGGGCAATGGAGGCGGGAAAGGCGCCGGGGGTGGCAAAGGTGGTGCCGATGGAAACCGCGGCGGAAAAGGCAGCGATGGCAGGTCGGGCGACGCTGGAGGAGCAGGCGGCGGGAACGGGAATGCCGGAGGCAGCAAGGGCGGCTCGCCTGGAGGCAACCAAGCTGGGGGCAATCCGGGCGGAGGCAATGCAGGCGCAGGCGGCCCAGGCGCGGGCAACCAAGGCGGAGAGCGCGGTAACGGTCAAGGCGGGGGCAAAGGCGACCCTGGCCGGGGCGGTCCAAGCGGCGGCCCCTCCGGAGGTCCAGGCGGTGGTGCCGGAGGAGGCACCAGCCCTGGGGCGAGTGCCGGTAACGGCAGCGCCGGAGGCAACTCCCAGGGCCAGGGCAAAGGAGGCAACGCGGATGGCAATTCGTCCGCAGGCTCCGGTGACGGAAAGTCAGGCAACAACGGGAACGGCAAGGGACGAGGCGGCAAAGGGCCAGGCAAGGCTGACAACGCACGGGGCGGGAACAGGAGTGCCCGAGATAGCAAGGGAACCGGCTCGGCCGAAGCGAGATCCGGCCTGGGGAACAGTAAAGGCAACGGCGCCACCAAAGGGAACTCGAAAGGCAGTCCTGGCGGTGTCGGTGGCGGCCTCGGCACGGGTCAGGGCAGCAGCAATGCTGAAGGCAGCAGCGGCAAAGCCGGAGGCAAAGGCAATAGTGCGGGCGGGAACAGCAGCACGAGGACGAGTGAACGCAGCAGCGTAGCCGGCAGCACCGCCAGCGCACGCGCCAGCAAGGATAAGGCTGGGGCGCAGAGAGCCAACGGTGCCCAGAAGGCTGGGGACAGGGCTACCTCTGCGAGCAGTACGGGAAGCTCCGCTGAGACAAGTAAGGCAGGTAACAGCGAAAGCCTACGCGGGAGCGCGAAGGCGCAGGCGAACGCCAGCCCAACCCAGTCGAGCCAGGGCAAGGCCGCCGCATCGGACCAGCAAACGACCGGCCGGACGAAAGCTGCCTCTCAACCAGCAGCAACATCAAAGGCTTCAACTCAGGCGAAGGCTGAAGTAGGTGCCCCCCTTGGCTCAACGCCGACGAGCAGGGCCACCACCACGGCGCCCGACCAGTCAACGGCGGGCCCGGCCCCCACGATCGATCAAACAGCCGCCCCGACGCCTGCGACTTCACAAGCTTCAAACCAGATGCAGGCCTCACAGGCAGGTGTCCCCAACAACGCCGCGCCGACAAGCCAGAGCTCAGCCCCCACAACCGAGCAGGCAGTGGGAGAGACCCCCACGGCCTCTCTAACATCGGCGAGCGCCAGCCCGACACCGACGAACCAGGCACCCGCCACCCCGGCGCAGGAAACATCTCTGCCGTCAAGCGAGACACAGACCGTACAGGCAGAGGCGCCCACCAGCGCTGCTCCGACGAGCCAGGATACGGTCCCCGGACCTGACCTGCCGACAGGGACACAGCCCTCCGCAATCTCTCCAGCCCCGGTGAATTCCAGTCCGACCCTGCCGAGCCAGGACATGGCGGCTACACCTGACGAGCAAACGACGAGCCCTGCCCCAGCACCCGCGCCGGCCCAGACGAGTTCACAGGAACCAGCCGAAGCGGAGGCTGTGCAAACAGATGCCCCCGCCAGCGCCACCCCGACGAGCCAGGCCTCAGTTCCCACGCCTGATCAAGCAGCATCGAGCCCAACTCCGGAGGCCTCCCCAGCCCCCACGAGCGAGGTCACGGCCACAGCACCCGACCAGCCAACAGCGGACCAACCTCAAGCCGTCCCTCAAGTATCTTCGGCATCCCAAGGTTCAGAGACAGGGTCTGTGCAAGCGGATGCTCCGGCCAGCCCGGCCTCAACGAGCGAGAGCGCAGCTCCCGCACCCGACCAGCAAACATCAAGCCCGACCGAAGCCCCCTCACCGGCACCGGCAGCATCTGACGTTTCACCCCAGACAGAGACTGCACAAGAAGCTATCTCCACCAGCCCAACGCCGACGAGCCAGAGCACAGCCCCTGCATCCTCCGAGCCCATCGGGAGCCCGGCGCCAGCTCCCTCGCCGGCAGCGGCGAGCACCAGTCCAACGCCGACGAGCCAAGGTGTGGCCGCCGCATCGGACCAGCAGACTTCGAGCCCGGCTCAGGCAGCCTCTAAGGCAGCCGCTTCAGCGCAGGCTCCCTCACGGGCATCGACCCAGGCAGAGTCCGTGCAAACCGCCAGTGCCTCCGCGAGTGTGGCCGATGCTGTCGACCCCCGCCCCAAGCCGCGGCAATCCACCAGCTTCATCCTGGCATCAGGCCTGTCGCGGGACGACTTGACCAAGCTGACCGCTCAAGGCTTTCACGTCGAAACCCGGACGCAAGGCCGGATCACCCCACAGGTGGTCAGGCTGCGCATTCCCCAAGGCGCCTCCCTGACGCAGGCGCGGCAGAAAGTCCGTCTCGTCGATGCCCAGGCTTCAGCGGATTTCGATCACTACTACTATCTCGATGAAGGCGCAGGTACGTGCACTGGTCCTGATTGCAGGGCAACTGCTCTCGTGAACTGGTCAGCGTCCAACGCAGCTCAGTGCGGTCCGACGCCTCTCATTGGCATGATCGACACGGGCATCAACCTCGAGCACGAAGCCTTGAAGGACCAGGCGATCGAGGTATTGCCAGCTCCTGCATCCCATGCTGATGCCTCGTTGCAGGATCATGGCACCGCGATTGCGGCCCTCCTTGTCGGACGGCGGGGGAGCCAAACGCCTGGTCTCCTGCCGGACGCGAAGCTCGTCGCGGTGGATGCCTTCTACCGCGACGGCGGCACTGCTGATCGGACGGACGTGATGTCCCTTGTGGCCGGCGTTGAGGCATTGGCCGAGCGTGGTGTGCAGGTCATGAACCTGAGCCTGTCAGGTCCGCCGAATGAGGTCCTCCAGAACGCCATCGAGGCCGCCCAGGCCAAGGGCATCGTGATCGTTGCGGCCGCGGGCAACAATGGCCCCGGCGCCGAACCGTCATATCCAGCCGCCTATCCTGGAGTCATCGCGGTCACCGCAGTGGATCAGGAACTGAATGTGTACCGGCGCGCCACGCAGGGCGGATATGTTGACCTTGCTGCACCCGGGGTGAATATCTGGACAGCATCGTCGAAGGGCAGTGGCACCCTGAAGTCAGGCACATCCTATGCTGTCCCCTTCGTGTCCGCCGCAACAAGCCTGTTGCTCGCGTCCAACCCCACGTTGGACCCTAAAGTGGTTCAGTCCGGCCTGGAAGCGCGCACCCGCGACCTTGGGAAGCCCGGGTGGGATCCGACGTACGGGTTCGGCCTGATCCAGGTGGCAGGCCTGTGCCCGCAACCCACGAAGCCGGCACCGGTAACTGCGGCCTATGAGCAGCCGGCTGCTTTACCTTTTGCAGGGCAGACTTCAGACATGCCTTGACCCTCGACGAGCAATCGTACTTTGGGTGCAAAACAGGCAGCTGAACGCACCGGGTGTAGCCCTGTCGAAAGTCCGTTAATGGGCTCACCAACATGCCGGGGCCTCGATGCGCTGTCTTGGATTTCGCGAAATGGGATGTCATGACGGCAGCGTCGATTGCGGTACCGAGGCCCTGCGTCAGATGGCGATCCGCGATGGTGGTGTTGCGCCGAAGATCAGGAACGTCATTCTGGCATCCCCGGATCTCGACATTGATGTCTTTCGCCGGCAGTCGCAGGAACTGGGCCCGTCCCGTCCGAAGCTTACGCTTTTCGTCTCCCAGGACGATCAGGCCCTTAGCGTGTCGCGCCTTATCGGCGGCGATGTCGACCGGCTGGGCCAGATCAACCCAGGTGCCGAGCCCTATCAGCCGAACTGGAGACGGCCGGGGTGACGGTTCTCGACCTGACGGCGCTCAAGAGCGGCGATCCGCTCAATCATGGCAAGTTCGCGGAATGCCCTGAGGTGGTCAGGCTGCTCGGCGAGCGCCTCATGGCAGGGCAGACGATTTCGGGGAACAAAACCAGCGTTCGCGACCGATTGGAAGCCGTGGCGGCGGGAGCCGCGCAAACCGTAGGAAGTGCTACGAGCCTCACTGTTCAACCCCGGTGATCGTTCTCTCTCGCCACGAACTGGGCCGATAGATTCACGGGATCGGCTTAGTCCCAAAAGTGAAACCCATTATTGTGTTCGATGATCTAGTGGCGTGTACGCAGTTCCACGATGGCAGCGGGCAGACCCGAGCGGTACTTCTCAAGCAACAGTGCCATCACGTTGCCCGCTCCTGTTCCCCCTACTCTCGCAACCAGGAAGCTACTCAGCCCATCTTCGCGTGCCTTGCATTGCTCGAAAGCCTCTTTTGCAAGGATCTCTGGATCCTGACGCGAATGGATCCTTCCCCTTACGAACGAGGCGGCGCAAGCCTGCCATTGGTCGTTCAGAACCTTTGCCTCCTCATAGACGACGAGAGCATCGAACTCATCGGCAAAGACAGCAGGCCCTGCAACCAGTGAGGCGAGCATGGGGCAGACGAGAAGCGCAACGCGCCAGCCTGTCTTGGGAGGACCGACGTATGGACTAATGTCCTCGCGATGCCGCATCATAAACAATTGCATTCCGATAACCCTACCCGTGCTCCTCTCGGCCATACGGTGAGTGAGCAATAATGAATAATCCGCTGCTGCATCGTCGGCATGCTTTAAGCTCCCCTCCCGCTGACGGAATTTGCGGTGAAAGCAGCCCGCAGTCCCAGCCGCTACTCGCCCCGTTTGACCCGAGCCCACTCGCGCTTGAGGATTCCTTGCAAGACTTGGATGATGTCATGGCTGATGACCTCGATGCGGTCCTCAACGCGATCCTCCAGCAAAGGAGAGCGAAGATGGTCGATCGCTTCCTTCATCAGGACATTGAGTTGCTGATGATCCTGTTTCAAGGGGTTGAGCATGAGCTCAATTTTGGAGACGGTCCGCAGCAGGTTCTCCACACGCCTGGAAAGCTCGGGATCTCGGGCAATGAGGATGCCGGACGGTTCGTTCATGGTCTGACGGAGCGCGGCCGCGATCAAGAGTTGGGAGTTGAGGCTCGCCACGAGGTCGCGCATGGTATCGATCCACTTCTGGCGGTTGACCGACAGAACGTTCGTCTTGAACTCGAACTTGGCGATCCGCGTGTTGACAAACGGTCCGGCAATCGAAGCGATCATCGCGGTGGAGGCCGAGATGAGAGTGATCCACTGTGGGTTGAGATCCATCGTTCTGATCCGTGGTATGAGCTTCCAGTTGTTCTGTCAGCTGAGATTTCAGCGTTTGGCTAGCGGAACAACGCGACGTAAAGCGTGCCGCAGGAGATCGACATTGTGATGATGAGCGGGAACCACCGGGACATCATGCTTCCCAGTCATAGGGAGATATGATACGCGCGCTCTCGTCGTTCGGAACGGCATTCCGCCACCGAATGCCGCAGTTGCGGAGAGTATCCTTGATCACGGCCGTGCATTCAGCTTCCGTCATGAAAGGCTGGTGCGGCACCAGAACACGCTCGATCACATGCGTCAGGCATCGCCTCGCGAACTCCTCCGCCGCGGCATAGCTGTTGATGATCTGAATACCGTTGGAAGCCGAGTTGACGTCGAGATAAGCAGCGATCCCTTCCACGGTTTGGCCTAGACTTTTCCGGAGGAACTCCTCTCCCAGTTGAGGAAATCGGCCAAGCGCTCCGATGATCAGGCGCAAGGTGGAGATGGTGGCCGGATTGTTCAGGGTGTCGAGCATGGCCATCCCTATCTGCTGCAAGGCGGAGCACGGGTTGGGATCGTCCGGATCGATGCTCGGCAGCACCTGCGCGATCCTCTCCGCTTCTGCGGCAACCAGCGAGTTGAACAGGACATCCTTGCTTTCGAAGTGGTGATAGATCGCCCCCTTCGAGACGCCGGACTGATTGATGATCTGGTCGATGCTTGCGGCAGCATAGCCGTTCAGAAGGAAGACCTGACGGGCGCCGTCCAGGATCTTACTCTTCGTGAGCGTGCTCCTGAGATCATGAGGGCGCCTGTCGCTGTGAGGCGGATTGTTGCTGGGCATGGGATTCGCTCCTCTTTTGCATGCAGGGGGTGTGGCCCCGGCGGCTTGCGGCCGCCGGGGCTTGGGCGGACGTTCGCGCGGACCAAGGCGCGGGGGGCGCAGGGCCACGGTCCGGAACGCCTGCCAATCGGGTCAGCGCGGTCTACGCCGGCTCATGCGTCTTCTCTGGTTCATGCACCGCTTCTGTGGTTGGCGGTTCCGCCTTGGACTGGGAGGGCGCCTTGATCCGGAACCAGGCTACGTACAACGCCGGCAGAAACACGAGGGTCAACGCCGTGCCCACGATGATCCCGCCCATCATGGCGTAGGCCATCGGCCCCCAGAACACCTCGCGTGAGATCGGGATCAGCGCCAGGCTCGCAGCCGCCGCGGTCAGCAGGATCGGCCGCGTCCGGTGCATGGTGGCCTCGACCACGGCCTCCCACGGGGCCCGGCCCTCCCGCCGCAGATCCTCGATCTGCACGACCAGGATCACCGAGTTGCGGATCAGGATGCCGACCAGCGCCAGTACCCCCAGGATGGCCACGAAGCCCATGGGAGCCCCGCTCGGCAGCATCGCCGCCACCACGCCGATCAGCCCGAGCGGAGCCACCGCCACCACCAGAAACAGCCGCGAGAAGCTCTGCAACTGAAGCATCAGGATCGTTGCCATGACGAACAGCATGAGCGGGACCACCGCCGTGATCGGCCCCTGGGACTTGGCGCTCTCCTCCACGGGGCCAGCCACCGCCACCCCGTAGCCAGCCGGAAGCGTGCGAACGAACTCCTGCACCTTCGGCTCAAGCTGCTGGACGATCGTCGCCGGCTGGGTTGCATCGACGATGCTGCCCCGGATCGTGATCGCCGGCAGGCGGCTGCGCCGCCAGATGACAGGCTGCTCGAGCTCATAATGGAAGGTCGCGACCGCCGCCAGCGGCACGGACTGGCCATTCTTGCCCGGCAATTGCAGGTTCTGGAGCGTCTCGATGGATTGCCGCTCGGCGGCGCGCGCCCGGCCCACCACGTCGACCAGATAGATCGCGTCGCGGACCTGGGTGATGCTCGTGCCGCCGACGACGCTGTTGAGGGCACCTGCGATGTCCTGCGAGGTCACGCCGAGCTGGCGGGCCTTATCCTGGAGCACGTCGACCTTCACCACCCGGGCAGGCTCATTCCAGTTGAAGCCGATGTTGGTGACCCGGGGGTGCTCGCCCACGAGAGCTGCGAGTTGCTGCGCCAGGTCGCGCACTTTCTGGACGTCCGGCCCACTGAGCCGGTACTGCACCGGGCGTCCGGCCGGCGGCCCCACCGCCAGAAGATCCGTGTACACATCCAGGCCGGCAAATTCCTGTCGGGCCCAGGTCTTGATCTTGGCCCGGAGGCGCTCGCGGGCCTCGATGCTTTTGGTCACAATGACCATCTGGCCGTAGTTGGGGTTCGACGGCTGCGGGTCGAAGGCGAGAATGAACCGCACAGCGCTCTGGCCGACATAGGACGACCAGTGATCGATGTCAGGATCGCCCGCGAGCTTGGCCTCGAAGCGGTCCATCTGTGCCTTCGTGTCGGTAATCGCGGCGTTCTGCGGCAGCGTGAAGTCGACGAGGAGTTCGTTGCGATCTGAAGACGGAAAGAACTGCTGCTCGACGAACTTCATGCCGTAGAGGGAGACGCCGAACATCGCCACCGTCACGCCGATGGTTAGCCAGCGCCAGCGCATGGCGCCGACGAGGACGCGCGAGAACGCCGTCATGAGGCGGCTCGGCTTGTCGTGATGCTTCTTCATCGTCTTCGGCAGCAGCGTCACGCCGAGCAGGGGCGTGAACACCACCGCGACGATCCACGACAGCAACAGCGAGGCCGCGATCACCACGAACAGCGTGAAGGTGAACTCGCCCGCGTTGCTGCTGTTGAGACCGACCGGGATGAAGCTTGCAACGGTGACGAGCGTGCCGGTGAGCATTGGGAACGCGGTCGAGGTGTAGACGGCGGTGGCAGCCTTGCGCAGCGTGTCGCCGGCCTCCAGCCGCGCCACCATCATCTCGACGGCGATCATAGCATCGTCGACTAGGAGGCCGAGCGCGATGATGAGAGCGCCAAGCGAAATGCGCTGCAGCGAGATGCCGGTATACTGCATGACCACGAAGGTCATGGCCAGCACGAGCGGGATCGACAGCGCGACCACGAACCCGGCTCGCATGCCCAGGCTCAGGAAGCTGACCACCAGCACGATTGCGACGGCCTCGAACAAGGCCTTGGTGAAGCCGCCGACTGCCTCCTCGACCACGATGGGCTGATCGGCCACGAGATGCACGCCGACGCCGATGGGCAATTCGGCGATGATCTTGTCCATCTGCTCCTGCAACGCCTCGCCGAAGTGCAGCAGGTTGGCGCCTGTCTTCATGCCGATGGCCAGGCCGATGGCAGGCTGGCCCTTGAACCGAAACAAGGCCTGCGGCGGGTCGACGTAGCCGCGGCTGATGGCGGCGACATCGCTGAGGCGGAAGAAACGGTCGTTGATGCGCAGATTGAGGTCGCGCAGGCTCTCCTCCGAGGTGAACTGCCCGGTCACCCGGACGCTGATGCGCTCAGGACCGGCCTGGATGACGCCGGACGGGGTGATCGCATTCTGGGCCTGGAGCGTCTGGATGACGTCCTGCTGGCTGATACCGAGGGCCGCCATCTCGCGCGTCGAGAATTCCAGGAAGATCGCCTCGTCCTGGGCGCCGATCAGGTTGACCTTGCCGACATTCGGCACCGTGAGAACCTTGGCCCGCACGCCCTCGACATAGTCGCGCATCTGCCGCTGCGTCAGCCCATCCGCGGTGAACGCGTAGACGTTGCCATACACGTCGCCGAAGTCGTCGTTGAAGCCGGGACCTACGACGCCTTGGGGAAACTCCCGTTTGACGTCGTTGATCATGTTCCGGACTCTTACCCAGACACCCGGCACGTCGCGGCTTTTGACTGTGTCCTTCAGGTTGACATAAATCACGGTCTGGCCCGGCGTGGTCTGGCTGCGGGTGTAGTCGAGGGAGTCGAGCTCCTCGAGCTTCTTCTCGATCCGATCGGTGACCTGGAGCGAGGTTTCCTCGACGGTCGCACCGGGCCACTGGGCCGCAATCACCATCGTCTTGATGGTGAAGGAAGGATCTTCCTCACGCCCCAAGTTGATGTAGGCGAAGATGCCGGCGATGCCGAACACGATCATGAAGTACCAGACGAGGGAGCGGTGCTCGAGCGCCCAGTCGGACAGGTTGAAGCGGCTGTTCATTGGGAGGACTCGTCTGCGATCTTGACTGTTTGATTGGGGGTCAGGCTGTTCGCGCCGGCGGTAACCACGCGCGTGCCGCGGGTAAGTCCGTTCAGAACCCAGACGGAGGATCCGTCCCGGGCGACAATCGTCACGTCCCGGGTCGACACCGTCCGGGTGGCCGGATCGACGACCCAGACCATCGTCCTGCCGTCGCGTTCCAGCAGGGCCGAGGCCGGCAGCTCGATGCGGGAGGCAGCCTGTCTCGTGACCGAGGCGGTGATCGTCGTTCCGAGCCGAAAACTCTCGGGTGGGCTGTCGAGGGTGATCCGCACCCGCAGCGTGCGGGTGGCGGGATCCGCCTGTGGCGCGATCTCCCGCACGGACCCGGCAGCCCGCACCGAGGGATCTACTTGCAGGGCGATGTCGAAGCGGGCTCCCGGCCTGAGATCCCGCCCAATGCTCTCGGGCAGGTCGACGACCGCCTCCCGGATGTCCGGGCGAGCGACCGAGACGACCGCCTGCCCCGGCTGGACCACCTGCCCGAGTTCCGCCGCGGTGGCGGTGACCACCCCGTCGGAATCGGCGCGAAGCTCGGCGTAGCCGAGCTGCTCCTCGGCCTTGTCGAGGTTTGCCCTGGCGCTCGTGACGCCGGCCTCCGCGGACTCGCGGGCTTGCTTGGCAGCATCGTACTGCGCCTGGGTGGTGATGTTCTGCTGCAGCAGCGTGCGCTGGCGGGCCTCGGTCGAAGCGGCATTCTCGAGGCGGGCGGTCGCGCTGGCCAGGTCGGCCTGCGCCGACCGCACCGCCAGCTGATAGGTGAGCGGGTCGAGCGTGGCCAGGCGCTGCCCCTTCCTGACGACGTCGCTCACATTGACGTCACGGCTGATGACGCGCCCGAGCACCCGAAAGCCGAGATCGGACTTGTACCGGGGCTCGACGATTCCGGCGAAACCCACGGTCCGCGCCGTCTGCGGGGCAGCGAAAACGGTGAGAACGGGTCGGGGCGCCGTCGTCTCGGCATGATGCTCTTCCTGGCAGGCGGCGAGCAGGCCGATCATACTCAGAGCAGTCAGGGATGTCCGGATAGGGTTCATGAGGTCGCTCCCTCGGTGAAGGCAACAACCTGGTTGGGCCGCAGCAACTGCACCCCCGCGGTGACGACGATCTCACCGGGCTGGAGCCCCTCCCGCACGATGACCTTTCCGGTCTCATAGCCTTCAACCGTGATCGGCCTCAGCGACACTGTCTTGGTCCGAGGGTCGACGATCCAAAAGGCCGGCTGGCCGTTTCCACTCGAGAGAGCGCTCCACGGCACCATCACGAGCTTGCGGGTCTGGAACCGGCCCTCGCCGACCACGGCGGCCCCGAGTGTCATCGCTGCCGGCGGATGCTCGATGGCGACCTTGGCCCTGACGGTTCCGGTTGCCCTGTCCACGGTCGGGGAGATCTCACGCACGGTGCCCTTGGCCATCACGGCCGGATCGGACACCAGCGTCAGCGCAATGGTGGGATTGCCGAGCTCGCGAGTGAAGATCGACTCGTAGACGTTGAAGACCGCGTCGCGCGGCCCGTCCTGGGCGATCGAGAAGACGGTCTGCGCCACCTGCACGACCTGCCCAGCCTCAGCATTGCGGGCCGTGACGACCCCAGGGGCGCCTGCTCTCAGCACCGTGTCGGAAAGATGGTCGCGGGCGGTGCCGAACTGGGCCCGTGCGGTGTCGAGTGCGGCCTGCGCCATACGGAACGCTTCCTGAGCTTGATCGTGCTCCCGCTTTGTTGTGTAGCCCTGGGCGAGCAGCGCCTTCTGGCGTTCGTAGCTGGAGGTCGCCTGGCGGAGAATGGCCTCGGCGGACTGGACGGCGGCAGCGGCGGCGGTCACCGTCGCCTGTTGCTGCTGCGGGTCGAGTCGGGCCAGCACTTGATCGGCAGTCACGCGGTCGCCAACGTTGACCAGGCGCTCGGTGATGCGACCGCCCACCTGAAAGGACAGGTCGCTCTCGACCTGTGCGCGGACTTCGCCGGTCAGCCGCACCGTTGGTGCATAGTCGCTCAGCCGAGCCGTCTCGACCTGAATCATGATCGGAGGATTCTCCGGGCGGCTGGTCTGTTGCTGACAGGCCGTCAAACCCGTCACGGCAAGCATTGCCGTCCACAGGACCGAACTGCGCCATCGACTATCATATTGCATCGCATACCCTTCCGCTGGTGTGGTCAGGAACGACTGCCCATGAGGTCGGGATAGATTTATTATGTTGGTCGGTCCAATATATTGTTTTTGGAATTTCGATTGGAAAAATATATTAATGGATCTGGGTTAGCTCCGGGACTCGCGCGCCCGCTGGATTGGTTGTCCAAAGGCGACAGCGACAGGGGTTATGCCTCACCCTGTGCGGGCAATCATGACCGCGCCGCATCCACGAAGGCCGCCTCAACCCGCACGCGCAATCCTTCTGGTGCGAAGGCTACCTCAACCTCCCCGCCGAGCTGACGGCTGAGCACTCGCTCCAGCAGCGTTGTTCCGAAGCCCTTGCGGTCCGGCACGGCCACGGGGGGGCCGCCTTGCTCCATCCATTCGAACCGGATCTTGCTCTTCTCGACGTCCGCGGCAGGCAAGCTCCATGTGACATGAACGCGTCCCTGCGGACTGGAAAGTGCTCCATATTTCGCCGCGTTTGTCGTCAGCTCATGTACCGCCATCCCAACAGCCAGAGTGAGGTGGGAAGGCATGTCCAGGTCCGGCCCGGTCAGGATGCCGCGTGTGCCGGTCTGATCGTCATAAGGCTCGAGCTCACTGCGCAGAATATCCCGTAGCTGCACGCCCGCCATTTCGTTGTCGAACAAGAGTGTGTGGGTCTGTGCGAGGGACATGATCCTCTGGGTCAAGGAATCCCTGAAGTTCTGAATCGAGGGCGCGTTGCGGGCCGTGGAGTTCACCAAGGCCTGCACCGTGCTTAGTGTGTTCTTCACCCGGTGATGGAGCTCGCGCATGAGCAAGGCCTGCTGCTCCTCCAGACGCTTCTTCTCGCTCATGTCAGAGAACATGCCCAATGCACCCGAGACCTGCCCCAACTCGTCACGCAGGGCGCTGGTGGCGGCCAAGACGGGAATGGCCGCACCGTCCTTACGCCGAAAGCGGATCTCGAACTGCTCGAATTCGCCTGCAAGATTGCGGCCAACCCGCTCGCGGTGGTTCGGCTCATCCTCGGGGAAGGTGAACTCCAGCGCCGAACGCCCGATCATCTCGTCCGGGGTACAGCCCAGCATGGCCGCCATGCGGGCATTCACGAACTGCGTCCGAGCATCCACGCCGATCAACCAGATCCCATCATTGGCGGTCTCGACAATGGTGCGGAACCGCGCCTCGCTGGCACGCAGGGCCTCTTCGACGAGCTTGCGGTCATGGATGTCGGTGCTTGTCCCAAACCAAGCTGTGATGGCTCCTTCGGCATTCCGAACCGGAATGGCCCGGGTAAGGAACCAGCGATACTCACCGTCATTGCGACGGATGCGGGTCTCAATTTCGAAGTTGCATCCGCTCCGCAGCGCGGCGGTCCATGCCTCCATGCAGCAGGCCTGATCATCGGGATGGAGCACCAACTCGGGCCAGCAGCGGACATTCTGTTCGGGTGTGATGCCACAGAAGCTGAACCATTGATCGTTGACGAAGGTAATCGTGCCGTCGGGAGCCGCGATCCAGACGATGGTTGGGATCATGTTGGCAAGGGTACGGAAACGAGCCTCGCTTTCCTCAAGGAAGTCGCCGTGCTTCCGGAGCTGGGTGATCGGGCTGTCACGAGAGAGCAGAATGCTTGTCTGGCCGTCGATATGGGCGATCTTCTCTTCCGTTGCTGCAGTCGATGTGAAGCCCGGATCGGAAGTGAGCATCCCTGTCCGGTCATCGAGCTTTGAGGTGTCGATGACGCTCCGGCCGGTCAACCTTTCTTTAGCCGGTAGTCCGACGAGCTTGTTGTCGACGGTGCGCGGGCGGGAGATCATGGGCATCAATCTATCCTGTGCGAAGGCATGGATAGGGATTAGTTGCCCGTATGGCCCAGATCTAATATATTATTCTTAGCTTTACGATTAGAGAAACCTATCAATGGATCTGCGCCAGCTCCGGTACTTCGTCGCGACCGCGGAGGAACTGCATTTTGGCCGGGCTGCGGAGCGGGTCCACATCGCGCAGCCGGCCTTGAGCATCCAGATCAAGGCCCTGGAGGACATGCTGGGTGTCCAGCTCCTCAGCCGGACCAACCGGGTGGTGACCCTGACAGAGGCGGGCCGCCTTTTCCTCAAGGAGGCCCGCCGCACCCTTGAACAGGCGCAGCATGCCGCCGTCGTGGCCCGTCGGGCCGGACGCGGCGAGATCGGTCGCATCGAAATCGGCTACTCCGCAGACACGTCTTATTCCGGGGTACTGTCAGGAGTCCTGCGGCAGTACAAGCGACGGGTTCCCGACGTCGAACTCGGGCTCCACGAACTCCATCCGAGCACACAGATCGCACAGCTCCTGGAAGGTCGTATCCATATCGGGTTCATAGCCAACTTTGTTGACAGCCCTACCGGGAAGCTGCCGCCAGAACTGGATGCGATCCGCTTGGCGGAATGGCCGCTGAGGGTGGCGCTTCCAGCGGACCATCCTCTTGCGAAGCGGAGCCGAATTCCGCGAGAGGCACTCGCGGACGAACCGTTCATTGTCTACGTCGGATCAGACATTGAACAGGACCGCTCGTTGATCCAGATGGTGATCGGGTTCATGCCGCGTGTCGCATATGAAGTGCGGAGCGGGTTTTCTATCGTGAGCCTTGTCGGAGCCGGGTTGGGAGTGGCCATCGTTCCGTCGTCGGTCAGCTCGGTCAGCATCGGCGAGCACGTCGTCTACAGGCCCATCTCTGGCAACACGACGCAGGTCGGAACCGACGTCGTGTTCCGCCGGGACGCTGACGATCCAGCCGTGGTCAACTTCCTGGAGATCGTCCAGCCGGATCAGCATGATACCAAAGGAAAGCGACACCGAGGCACGTGATCCCTCAGGAAAAACCAAAGATACGTCAAGGTTCGCCGACGGAGCGTTCCCATTCAGGCCTGGATCATGGTTCCTCAGTGTTGCGGGTTGTGGCCTCGGGCAGAAAATTCCTTTCAATCTGCCCGCAGCCCTGCGAGGCGGCAGGGCACCCCATTCGGCTTCCTGGCTCGCCCTGTCACTCCGCCGTCCAACCGCCATCCATGGACAGATTGGTGCCCGTGATCTGGCTTGCCGCGTCCGAGCACAGGAAAACGGCGAGCGCCGCGACCTGATCGACCGTCACGAACTGCTTCGTCGGTTGTGCCTTGAGCAGGACGTCATTGATGACCTGCTCCCTTGTCATGTTGCGTGCCATCATGGTGTCGGGGATCTGCTTCTCGACCAGGGGCGTCCAGACGTAACCGGGACTGATGCAGTTGACCGTGATGCCGTCGGTCGCGATCTCGAGCGCCACGGTCTTGGTCAGGCCCGCGATGCCGTGCTTTGCGGCCACGTAGGCCGACTTGAAGGGCGAGGCGACGAGGGAATGGGCCGAGGCCGTGTTGATGATGCGGCCCCATCCGCGCGCCTTCATGCCCGCCACCGCCGCGCGGGTCGCATGGAAGGCGGAGGACAGGTTGATGGCGATGACCTGGTCCCACTTCTCGACCGGAAAGTCCTCGATCGGCGAGACGAACTGGATGCCGGCATTGTTGACGAGGATATCGACGCTGCCGAAGGTCTTTTCGCCGAGACGCACCATCTCCTCGATTTCCTGCGGCTTGGTCATGTCGGCCGGCGAATAGATCGCCTTGACCCCGAACTCGCTCTCGATCCCGGCGCGGATCTTCTCGATCTCGCCCGCATCGCCGAAGCCGTTGAGGACGACATTCGCCCCCTCCTTTGCGAAGGCAAGGGCGATGGCATGGCCGATGCCGCTGGTCGAGCCGGTCACAACAGCGGATTTGAAGCAAAACATCAATGAAGCCTCCTTGTTGCTGTATCCAATCGTTCAGTCTGAAGCACTCGCCTTGAGTAGGAATCTCCCTACGATCCTCAACCCATCGACTGTGGCACCTTGTACGAGCTGGCGTTCGACCATTGCTCGTATGCGTTCACTCCGCATGTCTCGCGGGTCCTGATGACGGAACGACATTTCATCTTCGGCATCGTACCAAGCCCTTGCAGGACATTATCAGTGGAAGAACAACACCCACCCAACCAATGCGAGCGGGGCAACAGCCCCAAGGCAAATGACACTGTGTTGCCTGTCATGCCATGCCTTCCTGAACGCGTTGGCCACCTTGTGAGCCATCACGCAGTGAAATCTCGGTCTTGGACCGGCGCTAGCGACACGGCTTCTCAGGCCGCCTGGCTTGCCTCGGCCACGTCCGTTGTGAAAGTCGCCGTCTTCGCGGCCACAAGGGCCTGTTGAATGGCGTTGAATACCGCAACCGCGGTCGGCTGTTTCAAGACAAGATCGCCGCGTGAAGACACTTCCTGCTCCGCGCCAGCCAAAATCACGACCCTGTTCTCGTGCACCTCATGGTACTGGTCAGCGAGAATCCAGCCGTCGACCAGGCCGGGCAGCACGGCACGTGTGTACAGCCAGCCGATGGGGTGGCTCCAGTCGCGCAAGGCCAGAAAGGCCCTCTCGCCCGTATCCGCCGTAATGACTTCATGGGCTTGGGCGCTCAGCCACTGCGCGAGTGTCTCCCGCATAATCGGGTTGTCGTCGGCAATGAGGATCCGTTGAGGTTTAACCGCGCTCATGGTGCTCTCCGGAATACGCCGAGGACTCTTTCGCCCATCAGCGCACCCTTTTTCGCTTTCCGTCTCAGTTCCGGGATGCATACTTGCTGTCCTGCATCGTATGCGAGCCACTGGTGATGATGGCTGCACTGGGGGAAACTTCATTCCGCAGGTTCGTAGCGTCTCTGTTTCCAGTGAGACGGCTCGGATGGCGCCAGATAGTCATGCGCGACCTTGCCGAGTCCGAGCGTCAGATCGGCCAGGATGTGGGTCGCCGAGACCACCTCCAGGATCGGCAGCTCCGCGATCGGCGCCAAGGCATGCGACCACAGGTTCAGGGATGCCGGACCGGTCCAGGCCTCTTTCAAGTTGACGTCCTCCAGGTAATACTCAACGAGTTCGCAGATGCGCGTGGTGCCATCGACATGGGGAATGATCTTAAGCAGGAAGTTAGGCTCGCGAAGCGAGGTCATGACGCTTGCGAAATCGGCAGCCTGGTGCTTATAGCCCATTGTAGCGGTCGCGATGCGAACCGGACCGTAGTCGAGCGTGCCGACCAGGGCATCGACCTCCGTGCGCAGGGTGGGATTGGCAAGCTTCTTGGGGAAACCCCACAGCTCACGCCCCCCAGCAATGGGCGAATGGTCGTTGAGAAACATGCAATGGGTGTAACTACCTTTGCGGCCGCGGAACGAGACGGGAATGACCTGTCCGCTCTCGGTGTAATCGCCGAAGCCATTCGAGTCCGGCATGCGGATGAACTCGAACTTCACCAGCGGCTCGTCGATCTGGAGCGGTTCCGGGACGAGCACCCGAAGCTTCTTTGGGTCGGTCCGGTAGGTGATGATCAGATACTCCCGACTGCGAAAGCGATAGGGTCCGATCGGGTAGGCCGGGCTGGTCAGGGGCATTGCGAATGCTCTGGTCCGAACAATGTCTTCGTGCATAGCTAAACTCATCTGTGTTCGATTGAGCGGGTCGCGAGTGCGGCAGACCGACTCGCAGACCACAGAGGTTGGTGCGCAGATCAGCCGCGCTTGACACTTTCGGCGCAGGATGTTCCCAGCGCTCGATACTCTCGTTGCGCGCTACTCCCGCCCATCCTTAACGAGATCGAATGTGCGAACCCCCTCCTGATCGTCGGGGCGCCGCAACACCTCGGGATGGCGTAACGTGCGCACCGCATCATGATAACCGGCGCGCCAGTGCTCCTCCATCGATAACCGGGAAAACTCGTAGTCCTTTGAGTGGCCTTCGTAGTGTTTCGACCGGTAAATCAGCTGGATGATGTTGTACGCTTTGCGGTCCGCCTCCGGGCTGAGTAGCTTTGCCTCGTCGCTGGTTCGCAGATCGTCCGGCAGATTCGACAGGAGGCTTGCGAGCGCATTGCGCAGATGCTGTACGCGCTTGAACTGGTCGGTGCTGGCGCGCGTCCGGCTGGAATACTGGATCTCCTTGTGCCGCGTCCCGACCTCGGCCAAGTTGCGGGGCAGTTCGCCGTGGGCATTCCACAGGTCGACCTGGAACGCGAGCGTATCCTGCCGCCGGCCCGCATCGACCACCCAGTCGAGCGGCGTGTTCGAGATGAGCCCGCCGTCCCAATAGTATTCGCCGTCGATCTCCACTGCTGGGAAGCCGGGCGGCAGCGATCCGCTCGCCATCACATGCTCAGGTCGGATTGTGTGCGTGGTGTTATCGAAATAGACGAAATTGCCGGTGCGCACATTCACAGCCCCGACGCTGAAGCGCATCGCGCCCGCATTGATCCGGTCGAAGTCGACAACGCGCTCCAACGTGCTTTTCAGGTGTTTGGTCTCGTAGAAGCTCGTCGCCTCGGGGACACCATCCGGGTGCAGCCAGGGAACCGGCAGCCGGGGCGTGAAAAAGCTCGCAGCCCCACTGACGAGGGCACAGGTCGCGCTCACCTGGTTGAAGAGGGCGCGCGCGAGGTCACCTTTGGGGGTGATGGTATGGAGGGCGCTGGACCAGTCGAGCAGCGGGTTGGCAGAGATCTCCTGCCAAAATGTGCGCAGCTTGGCGACACGCTCGGTCGGCTCGTTTCCCGCGATGATTGCAGAGTTGATGGCGCCGATCGAGACGCCGGCGACCCAGTCGGGATCGATCCCGGCCTCCGCGAGAGCTTCGTAGACGCCGGCCTGATAGGCCCCGAGCGCACCGCCACCCTGCAACACCAATGCGACGCATTCGAACGGGAGGTGTCGGTTGGCGGCCGCTAGATGTGGTTGGACTTGAATGTTCATGGCAGGTGTTCCTTCGCCTCAATGGCTTGTGGCCGCTGCCACCGCGCGAACCCACGGCGCTGTCCGCGATCGGTTGACAATGTGAGTGATCGTGCGGACCGACCGGGCCTCAAGCTCTTCGTTTAATGTGACCTCGCTGCGATAGCCCATCGGCAGAATGCCGGTCAGCATCAAGCGGTTAGGTTGCAGCAACATTCTGGTCTCCGCATCCATGTGGCCTGCCACCAGTGCATACATTGCCGAATTTACCTGGGTCCAATATATTGTTCTAGGTTTTACGATTGACTAAACATATCAATGGATCTGCGTCAGCCCCGGTATTTCGTCAGCTCGACCATAGCAGTCCATCTCCCGCCGTCCCGACCCTAGACGCCTCCGCGTTCCTGGCAAACAATGATGCCTGCGGGTACTTTTCGAGGCTCGACCAACTCGTCATGACCGGACCCGCCTTGACCAACGTCAACGACTTTCGTGCCATCTTGATCAGGTGATTGCATTCGAGGGCAAGAACGATCGGCCTCAGGGGCTTGGAGACCTACGATGAACGACAGCAATAGTCTTGATGCTCTCCTGGCAGAGGAACAGGAGTTACAGTTTCCGTCTTTCAGCGCCGATGTCGCCTGGACACTCGGCAGCCACATCTACCAGCGTGCGAAAGCCGCCTCCCTTCCGATCGCAATCGAGGTTTCGAGGAATGGCCAGCAACTGTTCTTTGCAGCACTGCCTGGAGCAACGCCGGACAATGCCGAGTGGATTCGCCGGAAACGGGCGGTCGTACAACGCTTCCACCACAGCTCCCTCTACATGTCCGTCGAGGCAGAGGTGAAGGGGCGCCCGTTCTTGCAGCGTTACGGGCTGTCCGAGCAGGAGTATGCGGCAGCAGGCGGTGGGTTCCCCATATTCGTCGGGGAGACCGGTTGTATCGGTGCGGTCGTCGTCAGTGGCCTTCCCCAACTCGAAGACCATCGCCTTGTGACCGAGGCAATCCGGGAGACGATCACCCGACTGACCGCATAGCATTCCCCGCAAGATCGCAGGTCCGGACTTCAACCCATGATCCGACACATCGTACTCGTCCAGTTTCGGAAAGAGGTCGATGAGCACCAGATCGCGGCCCTGTTCGGCGAAATCGAAGCTCTCCAGCCGCGCGTCCCGGGCATGCTCCGGGTTGTCTTCGGACAAAGCCTTGAGCTCGAGAAATTCGAGAAGGGATTCCGACACGGGTTCATCGTAGAGTTCGATGGTCGGCCGCCCTGGAGGCCTACCAGAACAACGAGGACCATCGCCGGACGGGCGCCCGGCTCGTGGGAGCGGCCGAGGGTGGTCTTGAGGGCATCCTTGTTTTCCACCTCTCAGCCTGAGAATTTGCGGTATGTAGCCGCTGTTCAATTCTGCCCAACTACTTCCAGCCCTCGAAGGGCTGCATAGGGTCGAGGCTGTGTCAAAACTCGAACAAGTCCCACTTCGACGAAGTATTTGTACAACTTCGCCCCCGTGTACCGGAGACTTCACTGTCTATCGAGGCTTGCAAGAAATTAAATTGCTCTACGGACCGACCCGTTCGCGTTTTGACACACTCTCGGTCAGGAAAGGATGAATCCGGTCCGTCCGGAACGTCCGGTCCTCCCGCCTGATGCGGACATTCGGTCTCTACTTCGCTCATGTGCCAACGGGATACCTTCCAAGCTCAAACCATCGATCACGCTGACCTTTCAAAGGCTCACGGGTAAATGGATAGAAATTCTTGGAGACGTCTTTATCATAGGCCCCTATCCTGACTGCTGAGGCACCTGCAGCTCGGTACGCCGACCGGTCTTCAATGCCTCCAAAGTCTTCTCAGCAATGTAGCTCGCCATATAGCCGTCCCAAGACGACGATGCGTTGTCGTCGAGGGAACCGGCATGAATAGCATTGACCCACGCCTGATCCTGCAGGCGATACGCATCCGCGAAACGGGGTATCCAGTTCGCTGGGAAGGCTGCCCTATCAGATCCCTCGTAGAGGACGGACGTCAGGGCGGGTTGGCCCATGCGGGCCCCTCCCCGTTCGCACACCGCTTCTGCATGGACGTGGTAGCCGTAGCCCGCATTCAAGAAGACTTCTGTCGAGACAATCGCGCCATTCTCGGCCTCCAATGTAATCAGGAGCGGGTCGGCAGCAGCCTCGGACCGGTCGCTGGTGAACGCCACAACAGTTACAGCCTTGAACTCCGTGCCGAGCAACCAGCGGCTGATGTCGATTTCATGCACGAATGAATTTGTGACCGCCATGTCTGCGGTAAACCAGTCCGGCGCGGCCCGATTGCGATGCTGATTGTGAAGGATGCGGATCTTGCCAAGGGCTCCCGCCTGCAGAGTAGCTTTTAGTTCTCTGTAGGTCGGGTCATACCGACGCATATAGCCGGTGTGAACGAGCTTCCGACCAGCAGCGCGCTCAGCATCGACGATGCGAAGACAATCTTCGGACGTTGCAGCGAGGGGCTTTTCGCAAAGGACGTGCTTTCCAGCATGGATAGCCGCGAGAACAAAATCGCCGTGCGTATGATCAGGCGAGGCAATGATGACAGCCTGAATGTCTGAACTGTCGATCAACTTAAGTGGATCAGTCTCAACCAGTGCGTCGCCTGCGGCTTCCCTGGCCCGAGCTGGATCGGCATCTGCCACGGCCACGAGATGTGCCCCGGATACATGGCTGCGGATAAGGCGGGCGTGATCCGAACCCATCACGCCAGCACCAATGACTCCAACCCCAATACTCATAGCATGTCCTTCCACATACAGTTTGCTGGCCAGTGCCTATGGTTCAGGTCCAATGCCGACTTTCGTCAACTGACCCTTCCTGAAACGGTCAAACCGGCCTTCATATTGGATGCATAGCGGCACGATATCCTGTGCTGACCTCAAGACGCCGAGACGCCGCCCTGTTCATAAAACGAGCCTTCGTTCCACCGGCGGAAATGCGCGAACCGCGCTTTGTACCACTTGTGAGAGGCTCGGCGGTGACTCAATCCGCTGTGACTGTCCTGTTCGAGCCGCAGCCTCGATCGCCAGAAGAGCTCGAACGTCTGCCAACCCTTCTTGACCATCCGCTTCAGGCGGTTTGTCCTGAAGAATGCAATCAGAGAAGTATGCGACTTGGCCACTGAAGTGATCAACCTGCGGAAAGGATCTCTCCGTAACCTGGCCGTCCCTGGTCAGCCTCATCCGCGTCGCAGTTTCGAATTTGAAACCCGGCGACATTTCGAGTTCCCCTTTTGAGCCGATGACGCGGTACATATCGAGAGGGGCCGCACCGAAACTTGCAACGAACGTGGCGATCCGGTCTCCGGGGAATCTGAGCGTGGCACAGATCGTCTCTTCCACCTCGGCGAACCGCAGATCCTTGTCGCCGTGCCCTCCGATAGCGACCGCCTCACAAGGTTCGCTGTTGAAGACATGGCGGGCAGCATTGAGGCAATAGACGCCAATGTCCTGCAATGGGCCTCCCCAATGTTCGCCTTTCAAGCGGTGGTTCGACTCGGCTGATTGGAAGCTGAACACGGAGATGAACACCCGTGGGTCGCCGATGTCACCACGGCGGATCGCCTCCAAGGCTTCAACAGTCCCCGGTTCGTAATGAAGGCGGTATGCGGTCATCAATTTGGCCCCCGACCGATCGGCAGCGGCGATCATGGCCTCGCACTCCGCGACTGACGTCGCCAAGGGCTTTTCGACCAAGACGTGTACGCCTGCATTAGCAGCTCTGATCGCGTAGTCAGCATGCATCGAGTTTGGGAGCGCAATATAGACAGCGTCCACTACCCCTGTGCCGAGCATCTCCTCGTACTGATCGTAGCCAAAGACATGCTCTATGCCATAAAAGTCAGCCAGCTTGAGTGCATTGGCCCTGCTTCCGGTCACAATAGCCGTTATGACCGAGTTTCCGGTTTGGTCGACACTGGGCATGAAGGCCTCTTGTGAGATCCAACCTGCCCCAACGACGGCATAACGAACCTTTTTCAATGCTCCCTCCCTATAGGGCAATACAGGTGGCGTGTGCTTTGATTGAGGCCGAGATTGCCTCGGCGTCGAGGGCAATCGGATGCCGACGCCGATCTCCCGATGATGAGCCGCTCGCCCCTAAGGGCACAACTTGCTTGACCATTGAGGTCCATTGCCTTTGGACAATGCAATAATTATTGCAGCCACTGCCAAATCGTCAACTTTTATTCCAGATATGGAGAGTGGCGAGGATCACCCTTGCCACCCGTCTCAGACCGTCAAATTCAGTTTCTTCCACTATCAAAGTCCCAGCAGTGCAGGCACGCTGACTCCTTGGGAACTGACGTGGATTGCTGGCAGTACTAAGTCTGGCTTCGGTTTGGCGTCAACGACGCGCCGGCTTTCGATCCCGGATCTCACATTCCCTAAAAAGCCGGTGCCGATTCGCGTGCGGTTCCCATCAACACCGTGCGTCGTCAGTGAGTATCGGTTAGGACCAGCCTCCATCCACGACATACTGCTGATTGGTGCAAGCCGACGCCTCGTCGGACGCGAGAAAGACGGTGAACCGCGCAATCTCGTCAGGCACGAGCTTCCGCTTCAGGCACTGACGCTGCATCAGTTCTCGTTCCGCCTCCGGGGTGAGCCACTTCTCCAGTTGGCGCTGAGTCATGATCCAACCGGGCGCGATCGCATTGACGCGAATATTGTACAGGCCATAGTCGCGTGCGAGAGAGCGGGTCAGCCCGAGAATGGCAGACTTTGCCGCCGTGTAGGCCGCCATGCCTCCTTGACCGATCATCCACGAAAATGATCCGAAGTTGATGATCACGCCAGCACTCGCGGCTTGCATGTCAGGCAGCACCGCTTGCGCAGCAAAGAACTGGTGCTTAAGGTTTACCGCAAAGCGGTCGTCCCAGTATTCCGATGTGACATCCGGTGTCGGATGCCGCTCATCATGAGCGGCGTTGTTGATGAGAATCTCGACTGGCCCGAGGCTTTCCCGGACCCGGGCAACGGCAGACTGTAAGGCGCTGATATCAGTGAGATCCGCGTGTTCAAACCGTACGCTAAGACCGCGTTCTGATAATTCGCCGGCAAGCTTCACGGATGGTTCGGTCGCGATATCAATGAACGCGACCTTGCATCCTTGGTCGGCAAAGCGTCGAACGATCGCTTCACCGATGCCTGATCCTCCACCGGTGACCAGCACAACCTTGTTCTTCAGATCACTGTAGGTTGCGACCATATCGTTATTCCTTCCGGACCAATTCCTGTGATCAATCTATAGTCTGCGTGAATGGTATGGCATTGTTACGGACGAACCCGACACCGTCACCCGAGCTTTGCTGATCAAACTCAGCGGATAGGTTGCTATGTCAGAATCCCTCATCAACAACCCGTTCATCGATCTGTTGGGTGTTCAGCATGAACACTGGGAAGACGGTTATATTCGCACCCGCCTTGACCTCCGTCCGGATCATCAAAATCGTTCAGGTGTGGTCCATGGCGGCATTCTGACAACGCTTCTCGATCACGTTGGCAGCTTTTCTGGGTTGTACTGTACCACCCCCGCTCACGCACGCTTTTGCGTCACTCTCTCCCTCACATGCAACTTCGTAGGTCAATCGAGAAGTGGAAGTATCGTGGCTACAGGCCGGCGAACGGCCGGAGGGCGTAACATCTACTTTGCCCAATCCGAGATCCTCGACCTCAACGGCTCAGTGCTTGCGACAGGCACAAGCGTTCATCGCTACCGCAAGGGAAGCGAGAATCCTCAAGGTGTCCCGGTCAACCTCTCAGATCTCCACCCCTCTTCGTGAACCGGGCATGGTGTGCTCCGGGCTGGCCGAACACCATTCCGGAGCTAGGTGAAAGGGCATGCTCTCCTCTGGATCGCATGCCCCTGTTCCCCTTAATGGACTTGGCCGCGAGCCTAGCTCTACTCGTCTAGGTGCCCGATCCCACGCAGCTTGTCGCATTCTGCGGAGTGCAGACATCCAAACCGGTATAGGTTGGATCCTTAGGAGCGGGCTTTCCGTCCTTCATGTCCTTTAGGAACATCATAGACTTGTAGCCCATCTCGAAGGGACGCTGTCCCACCTGCCCCTTGGACAGGCCGGCTTTGAGAAGGTCCATCTGGGCCGGCAAGGTATCAGCGACGACAAGAGCTAAAGAACCGTCATCGATACGGGCCTTATACTTCTCCGCAACCTTCCGGTAAGCCTGTGGGATGAACTGTGGGAAGCCGCCGGTTGGAATGAACGCATCCAGCTTCGGGTTCTTCCCGAGTGTATCCTCCATCTGTTGCACGGCGAGCGGGAAATCGTCGTTGGTGTACAGTGGACAGCCGGCTACCTCCGTCCAGCCGTTCTGACCGGTCAGCTTTGTTCCAGGAGCCGCCGTTGACTTCGCACCGGAGAGAGTATCGCGAATACCCTGCATCCGCTCGTTGTGGTTTGCGGCGGCGGCTCCCCCCGATTGGATGCACAAAGTCCCACCCTTTGGCTTGATCTGCTGTGCGAGCTTGGCAAGATTGACGCCAATGTCATAGTTGTAGGTTCCGACATAGGCGGCGCGAAGGCCTTTATCCTTCTCCAGAAGATCAGAGTCCCAGGTGAGGACTGGGATGCCGGCCTTCTTTGCGCCTTCAAGCGCCTTGCCGACAGCGGCGGCGTTGGCCGGCGAAACGGCGATGCCATCAACCTTTTTGGCGATCAGGTCATTGATCACCTGGACCTGCTCTTCGCCACCTCCGTGCTCACCGGGTCCGATATACAGGCACTCAATCGCACCGTTGAGCTCCTTCTCCGCCTTCTTGCAACCATCCCGCGCTTGATCGAAGAACGGGTTATTCATGTTCTTGGGAACCAGAGCGAGTGTATATTTCTTGCCCTGGGCTTGGGCGCCGGCTGCAGTCGCAAGCAAGGCTACCGCGGCGACACTGTAAGCTAGAACTTTCATTGGGCTTCCTCCTTGTGATGTCCGGCTTCCCTCAAGCCGAACGCTTGCCGCGGATCCGCTGCAGCAGAACCGCTAACACGATGAACAGGCCGACAAAGGCGCCCTGCCAGTTTGCATCGACGCCGGCCATGAGCAGCGAGTTTCGGATGACTTCGATCAAGGCAGCGCCGATGACAGCCCCATAAGCACTGCCGTGCCCTCCCATCAGATCGGCGCCTCCGATGACGGTTGAGGCGATTACCCGCAGCTCGTAGCCTTGGCCGAGAGCATTGATGGCGGATCCTTGCCAGCCGACGATGAGCACAGATGCCAGAGCCGCCGTGAGGCCTGAAACGATGTACGCCTGGAGTTTGATACGACGGGTGGGCACGCCTGTGAGGCGGGCGGCATTCTCGTTGCTGCCGATGGCGTACAAGTAGTTGCCCCAGCTCGTGAAGTTCAGGATGAATCCAAAGATCAGGGCGAGGATCATCAGCACCCAAACTGGATTGGCCACGCCCAGGATCGCTCCGCCGCCAATCGCAATGAACGTATCGCCATAAGGACCGAACTCGTAGATCATCTTGTTCTCAGACAAAACGATCGCCAGCGAGCGGGCGATCGACAACATGCCGAGGGTCACAACGAACGCCGGAAGCCCGACATAGGCCACCAGGACGCCGTTCACGGCCCCTGCAAGAGCACCTGCTGCCAGTCCGGCGAGGACCGCAATTCCCCAATGCCCTTCAGCCTGGAGCACAAGACCGCAAATGACGCCGACAAGTCCCATGATCGAGCCGACCGACAGGTCAATGCCGCCGGTGAGAATAACGGCGGTCATTCCGATGGCCATGATGCCCACGAAGGCAAAGTTGCGCGTGATGTTGTAAAAGTTATCGGCGGAGGCAAAAGCGTCGGGCTGATCCCAAGTCATCACGGCACACATGACGACCAGGGCGACCGTGACCCAGAACGGCTGGCTTGCGAAGAGCTTGTGCGAGAGGCTGCGCTCCTTGAGCCCAGTGATGTCCTCTATCTCGACGCTGCTCGGTGTGGTCGGGAGTTGGGTTGTTGACATGGAACGCTCCTATGCAACCGTCAGGCAACGTGGATCGCACCGGTGATGAGTCCGGTCACTTCTTCGGGCGAACTAGAGGTAATGGCTTTGTCAGCGACCTTTCGACCGCGGCGCATCACAACGACGCGGTCGCAAACCGCGAATACGTCCGGCATACGGTGGCTGATCAGCACGACAGCAATGCCTCGGTCCTTGAGGCGGTGAATGAGATCCAGCACCTCGGCCACCTGACGCACGCTGATCGCGGCTGTCGGCTCATCCATGAGAACGAGTTTGGCGTCAGCAAGCCGGGTCCGGGCGATCGCGACGGCTTGCCGCTGACCACCGGACATTTGCTTCACGAGATCACGGGGACGGGTCTCCGACTTGAGTTCCTTGAACAATTCAGCAGCCTTGGCGTACATGGCTGGGTAATCCAGGATCTTGAGCGGACCGATCTGGCGCTTGAGCTCGCGGCCAAGAAAAACGTTCGCCGCTGCCGTGAGATTGTCGCACAAGGCAAGGTCTTGATAGACAACTTCGACCCCAGCCACCCGGGCGTCAACGGGCTTGTGAAAGTGCTGCACCTGGCCGTTGATGCGGATCTCCCCCTCTGAGGGACGGAAGTTGCCCGCAATTACTCTGACGAGCGTGGATTTGCCGGCGCCGTTGTCTCCCATCAGGCCAACGGCCTCACCGGGCTCAATCGTTAGATCGACACCCTTAAGGGCCTCGATTGCACCGAAGTGTTTAGCAATTCCATTGAGTTCCAAGAGTGGCATTGACGGCTCTCTCCTTTGTCTAGGCCATGCCTTTGGCAGCCACGCACCAGTCACGTTGGACGCGCCGGGCTCCCTTGCGGTGTGATGCGCCGTCCGGTGCTGATGGATAAGGAGTGTTTGCGAAACGGCGCACTGCTCCACGGCATGGACCTTCTCCCGATTTTCTTATGTCCTCGGCACCGATGATGATCTTCTGCCCAACTGGCTCATGGCACTCTCCGCTGGGCCGCGAGGATGCCGAAGGCTCATCACCAAGCCGGCCCTTCCAGGTGGCCGGAACACTATTGAGATTCAGGTGAGACGCGCCCCAAGCGTGGCCGATACGGAAGCAGCGGCGGCGTGGCCAGCCGAGCCTCTGGTCGCTGACGACCGGACGCCAAAGGCTGCCGGTGCTCAAAGTGGTAAGGGAACTGTTGCGTCGTATGCACCATCCATTCCTCCCATTGCAGCCGATTTTTGTGGCCTATTCGCAAAATCCTACAAGTTTATTTGCGCTATGTCAAACACTGCAACGAATATTGCGAAAGTGATTTTTGGCAATACCGCTTGTCTCGTCGCACGCAGGGAATGGGCGGAACTGGTATCCTCCTATATGCCGTGGATGTTCGCTGTAGATGCCCAAACCGGGACGTGGAGCCCGTGGGTAGTAACGACGGGGGTTATCAAACAGCGACCGACGAGGGAGTACATCTCAAGACGCAAAAATGAAGGCGAGGACTTGCCCTCGCCTTCATCGCTTGTCTGCACGGAGGCTGAGTTGTTGCTAGTACGGCGACTCGGGGAAGTAGTACTGCTCGGCATTCTCTTTGGTGATCAGCGGGCTTCCCAGAACCCACCGGCCGCTGACGGGAGCGCCGGTGGCAAACTTCATGGCGGTTGCTCCGATAGCGGGAATGATCAAGGTCGGCGGGTAAAAGATGTCCGCGTCGATCAGCTTATCGCCATCCATAATGCGCTTGAAAACCTTGTTCATGCCAGATCCACCAAGCACGATCATGCCCTTATCGCGGCCGGCTTGGCTGATGGCCTCGATGGCGCCGAGGGCGGCATCGTCATCGCCCGCCCACACGCCATCGATTTGGGGGAAGCGCTGGAGATAGTCCTGCATCACCTCGAAGCCCTTGTCCGGATTCCAGTTCGCATACTGCATGTCCAGAACCTGAACGCCCGTGCCATCCAGGGCTTTTTTGAATGCATCAATGCGGATGTTGTCGATCGCGGTGGGAATGCCGCGCATGACGACGACCTTGCCTTTGCCCTTCAGCTTCGTCTTGAAATACTCGGCGGCAATGCGCCCGTACTCGGGATTGTTGCCGCCGACATACAGGTCCTCGATCCCTTCCTCCGACAGGCCACGGTCAACAGTTGTCACGAAGACGCCCTGCTTCTTCGCCTCCTTGACCGGCTCCGTTAACGGATCGGATTCGAAGGGGAGAACGACAAGAGCATTGATTTTTTGAACCGCAACGAGATCCTCGATGTCGTTCACCTGCTTCGTTGCGCTGTCAGCCGTCGTGATCACGAACTCGAGGTCGGGATAGGCCTTCCTCAGGGCGTCCACAGTGCGCTTGGTGTGGTAATTCAAGCCACCTGTCCAGCCGTGAGTTGCGGCCGGAATGGAGACGCCGATCTTCGCCTTCTCTGCCAGTGCTATGGATGATGAAGCCGCGACCGTCGCTAGGGCCATGGCGCCGATACCTAGAAATGAACGTAGGCTTGATAACATATCTTCCTCTCTTCGGGTAAACTGCTGAGCCTTGTTATCGGGCCGCTCGTCCCTTCTGCATGAGAACAGCCAGAATAATGATCGCGCCCTGGATGGAGCCGTTCAGATGCGGACTGAACCAAGACGTGAGATTGAGAATGTTCTGGATTAGGCCGAGGATGAGGACGCCGACGATGGTTCCCCAAATCCTCCCATAGCCCCCCGACAGAACCGTTCCACCGATGATGACGGCCGCGATGGCTTCGAGCTCCCAAAGGACACCGGTGGATGGCGTCGCCGCGCCAAGACGTGGCACGTAAATAAGAGTCGCCACGGCCACGCACAGCCCTTGGAGAATGTAGGTTGCAATCCGGACTCGGCTTACATTGATGGCCGAATACTTGGCGACCGCGGCATTGGAACCGATGGCGGCACAGTGGCGGCCAAAGCGGGTGCGCCAGAGAACGAACTCACCAACGATGGCCAGGATGGCCAAGGCAATGATCGGATAGGCGATCCCGAACAGGGTTCCGTAGTAGATCGGTCTTGCCGTCGAACGAAGACCCGATTCCAGGGAGATCGCGCCGCCATTTGAAAGGTAGGTCAAAAGGGAACGAAAGATCCCCATCGTGCCGAGCGTGACAATGAAGGCTTCAATGCGCCACCGGGTGATCAACACGCCATTGACGAGCCCTGCCATCGTTCCCAGGAGCAGCGCGAACAGAATGCCGGCCAGCACGGTGACCCAACCTGTGCCGAGCGTCGGGGCAACAGCGTTCATGAACATGATCATGAGGCCTGCAACGAGCGCCGACATGGCGCCGACGGACAGGTCGAGACCGCCGGCCGTGATCACGAACGTCGTTCCGATCGCAATGATGCCAATGAGCGCGCTGCGTGTCAGCACATTGCTGATATTTGCCGAACTCAGGAATGATTCATTGATGAGTCCGCCGATGAGCAGCAATGCGGCCAACGCGATCAACGGGCCAAAGGATGTCAGATGATCACTGATCCTGTACCGGCCGCTTGTGGCAGGAAGCTTGTTTGGAACGGCAATCGTATCAGACATGGATCGGTGCCTCCTTCAGGCCCACGGCATACCGGACGATTTCGTCCTCGTTCATTGCGTCGCCTGCCACCTCGCCGACGATGCGGCCCTGACGCATGATCATCACCCTGTGGCTAAGACCGATGATTTCCTGCATCTCTGACGAGATCACCACGCAGGCTTTCCCTGCAGCAGCAAGCGATTGAATCAGACGGTAGATTTGCTGCTTGGTCCCGATATCGATGCCGCGGGTCGGCTCATCGAAGACAATCACGTCGGGCTCTGCGAGCAGGGTTTTTGCGATCAGAAGCTTTTGCTGGTTGCCCCCGCTGAGCGTGCCCACACGGGCTGACGGCTTGGGTGCCTTGATCTCGTATGTTGTGATCGCACGATCCAGTTCAGCCCGTTCGGCCTTGAGATCGATGACCGTACCGCCTACTAATGCCCCCTTGAGGAGCGTCAGGTTCTCGCCCAGGGACTTCTCCAACAGGAGCCCGTGTCCTTTGCGGTCCTCTGTGAGATACGCCATTCCCATCTGGTAGGCTTCCCGCGGCGTCGGAAGATGGCGCCCCCGCCCTTGGTAAGCAAAGGTCTTGCAGTGCGCAGGTCGTAGGCCGAAGAGCCCTTCGAAGAGTTCCGTACGGCCCGAACCGACCAGACCTGAGAAACCAAGGATCTCTCCCTTCTTGAGGTCAAAGCTCGCGCGCTCCACGTAACCCGGCACTTCAAGCTCGCGCACCGACAGAACAGCCGTTTGGTCAGGCTTCGGGTGCTTGGTCGGGTAAAGGTCGGACAGTGGGCGCCCGACCATCAGACTCGCCATTTCGTCCTCGGTAAGCGAACTCGTCGGAGCAACGATCACTATCCGGCCGTCGCGAAGAATGGCCGTCTGGTCCGCGAGCCGCTTCACCTCGTCGAGCTTGTGCGACGTGAAAATAACGGCTCCCCCATCCTGCCTGAACCGATCCACGCGCTCGAACAGGTGATCCGTCTCGTGATGGCCGAGAACGGCCGTCGGCTCGTCCATAATCAAGAGGCGTGGCCGGCGGGACAGAGCCTTGGCGATTTCGATCATCTGCCAGTCCGACACGGCGAGCTTCGACAGAAGCGTCCGCGGATGAATCGTGGATCCGAGTTCCTCCAGCAAGATGGCGGCACGTTGCTCCATCGCAGCGTAGTCGAGGGCGCGGCGGCGGGTCGGCTCGTAACCGAGAAAGATGTTCTCGGCGACGGTGAGATGCGGGATGAGGCAAAACTCCTGGTGAACCAGGACGATGCCGGATGCTTCAGCATCCACATTGGTCTCAAAGAAGACATCAGACCCGTCGACGAGCAGATGGCCGGACGAAGGCTTCTCATAACCCGCAATGATCTTCATGAGCGTTGACTTGCCAGCGCCGTTCTCACCGACCAGCGCTGTCACCTCACCGGGCGACACAGCAAAATCGATCTCCTTCAGCACCTCAACCGGCCCGAAGCTTTTACGGATACTGTTCGTGCGGAGCAGCGTCATGCCCTGGCGCCCCACTTGTGCCGCGCCCTGCGCCAATGCTGGTGTCGTTCGCCCGATCCTGTGCGGGATTGTGGTTGAGTACATGATGTCCGCCTCGCCATGGATCGATGATTCAGGCTTCAGCTGCAGCCAGGTGACGGGCTTCAGATACGAACGGACCAGTGGTGCGTTTCATCGGCGTCCTCCTCGTGCGGCGGATGTTCAGGATCCACTCTCAGGGTCCCACGTTCGCAATTTATGTTGCTTATATTCGATATTTGCAACGAACGTTGCTAATGTCAATCGCTCTCTTGTCGGAGCGCTTGTAGACAGTGCGGTTCTTGACAGGACCTTTCGCCACAGGTTCATCGTGTCGACGAGTTTTGGCTCGTCGATGTGGCGTCTCACTTCGTGATTCAAACGCTGACAGATCGGCCGCTCAAAGCCGACTCCAAGGCGCAATCCGCAAGCCGCAGCGCTTGGCGGCCGTCGAAGGGAGTGACCGGCATGGGCGAGCCCGCTCGAACCGCGGAAATGAAAGCGTCGAGTTCGTGACGATACGCATCAGCGTAGCGCTCCAAAAAGAAGTTCAGAAGTGGCTCAGCTGCCTCGGTTTCATGGCGGGTCCAGCGGCGGATTGTCGTTGGCCGCAAGTTCTCATTCTGCAGCATCCCTGCCGATCCGAAGATCTCGAAACGCTGATCGTAACCGTACACAGCCTCGCGGCAGCAATTGATATGGCATTGACGCCCCGATGCGGTTCGCATCTGCACCATCACGGTGTCGAAATCGTCAACCTCCGCCAGTGCCGGATCGACTAGGCGGCTCGCGGTGGCCAGCACGTCAGTGGGCTCTTCGCCCAGCAACCAGCGGGCCATGTCGAAATCATGGATGACCATGTCCCGAAAAATGCCCCCGGAATGCTTGAGATACTCGCGCGAGGGCAACCCCGGGTCACGGCTGGTGATAATGACCTGCCGGACGTCCCCGATCTCCCCAGAATCGATGGCGCGGCGAAGTCGCTGGGCACTTGGATCGAAGCGGCGATTGAAGGCCAGCATGACACGACCATTCTGGCGCTCGATCTCCGTCAGCGCCTCATCGTCTTTGGCGATATCGAGATCGATCGGCTTTTCACACAGAACGGCTTTTCCCAGCCTGACGGCATGGAGCATGAGGCTCACATGGGTATCCGTCGGCGTACCGATCACGACGGCATCGACATCTTCGCGCTCAATGAGCGAAATTGGGTCCAGTGAGGCTTCGCACGAGAGAAGATCTGCGAGAGAACATGCGGCGCTGCCGAACGGATCGGCCACGGCGACCAGCCTCGCGTTTCGGTTCATCGCCACATTGGCGGCGTGGATTTTGCCGATCCGTCCGGCACCGAGCACTGCAACGCGCAACATCGGTAAAGCTCCTGTCGGTGTCGTAGCCTAGTGGCCACAGGAATCGTTATGCTCTCAGCAGTTCCTTAGCCGACGGCGACACACTCGCTGCGTTCACCACAAGCTTCGGATCGAGGCTTCCGGCAAAGAAATCCAGGATGTTCTGGACGGCGGACTCCGACATGCGGATAGCGCTCTCCAGTGTCAGGCCGGCCGAATGGGGACTGAGGATCACGCGATCATTCCCAAACAGCCGGTGATCGCGCTGAGGCGGCTCTGCCGTGAACACGTCGAGCCCAGCGCCGGCCAACCGACCCTCCTCAAGAGCGGTGGCGAGGGCCTCTTCGTCAATGAGACCGCCACGGGCGGTGTTCACCACCACGGCCGTCGGCTTCAGCTTGGCAAGCTCCGGAGCCCCAATCAAGGCGCCACCTGCGGATAATGGGATGTGCACGGAGATCACATCTGCCTGCGCAAGCGCTGAATTCATGTCCGGAGCGGGAATGGCGCCAGTACTTCTGATCGTTGTCTCATCAACAAAGGGATCGTGAACCAGAACCTCCATGCCAAAGGCCTCAGCAAGCTTGGCAACAGAGCGCCCGATACGGCCGAACCCGACTAAAAGAAGCGTCTTGCCAGCCAACTCCGTGGCATCGAAACTGTTACGATAGTTCCACTCGGACCGCCGTGTCTTGGCGTCATAAGTGAGCGTCCGCTTGGCAAGGGACAGAATGAGCATCATCGTATGCTCGGCCACGGATTGGGAGTTAACATCACCGACAACGGCCAGCGGGATTCCACGCTTGTTCAAGGCCGCAATGTCCACCGCGTCGAATCCAACGCCGTGCCGTGATACGATCTTCAAACGGGGCGCTGCATTGATCACGGCCGCCGGCATTGGCTGGGTCCGGATGAGTACGGCATCCGCATGCTCAACAAGAGGGGAATAGGACTCGGTTGAGACCTCCTCAACCAGATCGAACGTCACGCCGGACGCCGACCGCAGGAGGGCCAGACCCGCATCGTGGATGCGCCCGGCGACGAGTACATGGGGCATGTCAGTATCCTCCCGTGGCGGTTGCGGCAGGCGACGATTCCTGGTCGGCGATCAGCTTGCGAGCCGTGGCAACACTTGCCTGAGCCGCGCCGGCTAACAGCCGCACGTCATTTGAGATGGTGACAAGATCGAATCCCCAGCCAATAGCTTTCGCGGCATAGGTCGGGGTGCCATTGTGGAGGCAAGCGCGGATTCCGGCCTTATGGGCCTTGTGCAGAATGGTCTGAATGACCTCGACGACCTCGGGCTCCTCACGGTCAAACCCGGTCGGGTAGCGTCGTCCCGTCAAACTTAGCGTCAGATCGGCGGGCCCAATATAGACACCATCGAGACCAGGCGTTGACACGATGTCATCAAGATTGGCGACAGCATCGGCCGTCTCAATCATGGCGAAGCACAGAACCTCGGCGTCCGCGTGCTGACCATAATCGGCGCCTGCCGAGAAATTGGCCCGTGTTGGACCGAAGCTCCGCACGCCATGGGGAGGATAGCGGACGTAAGAGACCAGACGCTCGGCCTCCTCGCGTGTGTTGATCATCGGGCAGATCACGCCGTAGGCACCGGCATCCAAGGATTTCATGATTGCCGCCGGATCGAGCCAAGGCACCCTGACAAGCGGGGTGACGGCACTCGCCCGCATCGCTTGAAGCATGGTGGTGGCGACCTCGTAGCCAACGAGCCCGTGTTGAAGATCGATCGTGATCGAGTCGTAACCCTGCGCGGCCATGATCTCGGCCGTGAAGGGACACGCAATGGACAACCATCCGTTGATCACTGGCTTGCCCGCGCTCCACTGCGCGCGAATTCCGTTGGGTAGCATGTTGCCTCGCCGCGTTAGACCACAATCTGGGATAGTTTGACGTTGAGGAAATCGAGAATTCCTTCCGATCCGCCTTCGCGCCCCATCCCGCTCAACTTGATCCCGCCAAAGGGCGCTTCGGCTGCGGCAAGAGCGAAGCTGTTGACACCCACCATGCCGGACTCAATCCGCGACACCGCCTCTCGCATGCGGGCCGGATCACGGGTGAAGACGTACGCAGACAAGCCGAAATCGCCCGCATTGGCCCGCTGGAACACCTCGTCCTTGTCCGAGAAGGGAGTGATCGCCGCGACGGGCCCGAAATTCTCCTGCGCGAGAGCCATAGCCTCATCGGGAAGGCCGGAGATCACTGTCGGTTCGAAGAAGAAGCCCTTATTTTGGCCCTGCGGTCGCCCGCCTCCAGTCTCAATGCGTCCACCGCGCTTCTTTGCATCGGCAACGATCCCCTCGATCGCGTCAATGCGGCGCTGGTTGATCAGAGGTCCCATTTGGGATGCCTCATCGAGGCCATGTCCCAATTTGAGGGAACTCGCCCGTTTCGTGAATCCGGATACAAACGCGTCGTGCAGAGACTCATGAATATAGAAGCGATCTGGTGTGACACAGACCTGTCCGGCATTTGCGAATTTGGTTGGAACCGCCAGATCAAGCACCGTGTCGACGTGGGCATCGTCGAACACGATCATCGGTGCATTACCACCGAGTTCCATGCTGACCCGCTTCATTGTCGCGGCAGCATCCCGGATCATCTGCTGCCCGACTGCCGTGGATCCGGTAAGCGTTATCTTACGCACCACGGGCGACGCCATAAGGCGCGTATAGGTTGTCGCCGTCGGTCCGATGACGAGATTTACCACTCCCTGGGGCACACCCGCTTGCCTCAGGCAATCCACCATGATCATTGCGGCCCCAGGAACTTCACTCGACGGGCGTACGATGACGGAACATCCTGCCGCTAAGGCAGGAGCGACCTTGCGCGCAATGAGAACGGCAGGGAAGTTCCAGGCCGTGAATGCAGCGACAACGCCCACGGGCTCATGCAGCACCTCGATGCGCCCGCCGGGCGCCCGGCTTTCAACGATGCGGCCATAGATCCGGCGCGCTTCTTCCGCATTCCAGCGGAACTGGTCGACGGAGAGGGCCCATTCCCGCTTGGCCTGAGCCAGGGGCTTGCCCGCCTCGAGGGTGATTTGGCGTGCCGCCTCTTCTGTTCGCTCCTGCATGCGATCGGCCGCGGCGTGCAAAAGATCCGCCCGCGTCCAGGCCGGGGTTGACCGCCAGCGCTTCAGGGCTCGGTCGGCCGCCGCAATGGCGTCATCCACATCGGCCTCGGCGGCGGCGGGAACCTCCCCGAGGGTCTCCCCGGTGGCCGGATCCACGATGTCCAGGGCGCCGTGCCCGCCGCGAGCACGCCAGTCGCCGTCGATGAACAGGCCGAAATTTTCATACATCAGACGCGATCCCTTGCTTGGCTATGATGTTTGCTGCAACAATCGTTGCAACAGACGCTGAGGAGATTGCTGGCGTAAGCATGCTAACCATAGGACCAGGTGCTCATCTGAGCGCGGTGATGAGCAAAGGACCACCATGTCGGTTTTGGGCTCGGGCAGCTGGGCTTTGCTGGTTCAGCAAGATCCTCTCCCTGTCATCGTTGCGCACAGCGCTTGTACCAACGTCTTTTGCAATTATTATTGCTTATTGATATTTTGCGCAATAAAAATTGTATGTCAAGAGCACAAGGCCCAGGCATTGACGGCTCCGCTTGGGCAGATGAGGACAGTCTGTGAGAGACCATCGGGCAAGACCTGCCCGGCATCCGAGCCGCAAGTCAGGCTGAGCAGCAGGAAGGATCGAGAACCAGTGGCGCCACAGACAAGAAAGAAGAGCGGAGCCAAAATGCCAGGAAAGGACAACCGGCAGACAGACCCGACCCCGAAAAACTATGAGGGGATCGTCAATCTGATTGCCCAGGAATACCCGAACCTGTCCCAAGGGTTCCAGCAGATTGCGCGGTTCTTCACCCAAAACCCGAACGTCATTGCGCTTGAGTCGATTAATGCCATTGCGGCCCAATGCGGCACTCACCCCTCGAGTCTCGTTCGTTTTGCCCAGAACTTTGGCTACTCAGGTTTCAAGGAGCTTCAGGCGGTATTTCAGACCCGTCTGGCGACCGCTGCTCCAGGCTTTCGCGAGCGCTTGAGCGCGCTTGAGAGCGAGTTGTCTCGCAATGAGGAGCGCGGCAACCTTGGCTACTTGCGGCAACTGGTCGTGCGCGACATTGCGGCCCTCCAAGACCTTCTCGAAGGAGTCGCCGAGGAAGAACTCGCGGCTACAGCGCAGCTGCTGGCAAAAGCGGAAACGATCTATATCGCTGGGCAACTCCGGTCAGAGCCGATTGCATCGTTTCTTCGCTATGTTCTGACAATGTTGCGTCGGCGGGTCGTCCTCCTTGATCCAGCCGGCGGCTTAGCTCAGGAAATGGCTGCAACCATATCCGAGCGCGATGTGCTCGTTGCGATCGCCTTCCGACATTATGCAAAGGAGGTTGTGGCGATTTCCGACGTGGCGGTGGGCAGCGGGGCTCCGATCATCGCCATCACCGATAGTCAGTTGTCGCCCCTGGCGAAGGATGCTCGGGTGTTGTTTACGGTCCCGGAGGACGAGTACACGTTCTCGCGCTCACTGGCTGCTCCCATGTGCCTTGTCCAGTGCATTGCGGTGGCAACGGCAGCGCTCCTCCAGCCCAGTCGCGACGAGGCCCCGCGCATTCCAACCGTCACCGGAATAGCCCGTGACAGAAGCACGGAACCCAAGCGGCGCGGAAAGGCTCCGGCCAAGCCGTAATCAGGCAGCGCAGCAATTTTAGCAATTTATCTTGCAGATTTTATTAATCTGCAATAATCTTTTCCGAAACCGGATGCGCTGCCATAAAAGCGCCTGCTGATTGGGAGGAGATTGCATGTCGACCGTTCGCTGCACCATGGCCCAGGCTTTGGTTCGCTATCTGTGCAACCAGTTCACCATCGTCGATGGCGAGCAGGTTCCACTGTTTCCCGGTGTCTTCGCAATCTTCGGACATGGCAACGTTACCTGCCTCTCGGAGGCTTTGGAAGCGGTCCAGGACACCCTGCCGACGTGGCGTGGACAGAACGAACAATCGATGGCGCTCGCCGCTATCGGCTTTGCGAAGGCCAAGCGGCGACGCCAGATCATGGTAGCCGCTACGTCGATCGGACCGGGCGCTCTCAACATGGTAACGGCGGCCGGTGTGGCCCATTCCAACCGGCTCCCGGTTCTGCTTCTCGCCGGCGACACCTTCGTCAACCGCCGGCCTGACCCCGTCATGCAGCAGGTTGAGCATTTCGGCGATCCGACAATCAACGTCAACGACGCGTTCAAGGCCGTCACGCGCTACTGGGATCGGATCGTTCACCCCGAACAACTCATCTCGTCCCTGCCGCAGGCGGTCGCGACCCTGCTTGACCCGGCCGATTGCGGTCCGGCTTTTATCGGTCTGCCCCAGGACGTGCAGGAGATTGCCTGGGATTATCCGACCGCGTTCTTCGAGCCGACCGTCCACACGATCCCGCGCCCCCGGGCGGACCGGGAACGGCTCGCCGAAGCCATCCGACTGCTCAAGTCGGCCAAGCGTCCCTTGATTATTTCCGGTGGCGGAGTGCGCTATTCCGGCGCCGAAGCTGTGCTGGGACGCTTTGCTGAAGAACATGGCATTCCGCTTGCGGAGACGATCGCCGGCAAGGGCGCCGTCACGCACGATCATCCAGCCCATGTTGGGCCGATCGGCATCGTTGGATCGACGTCCGCCAATGCTCTGGCCGCTGAGGCCGACGTGATCCTTGCAGTGGGAACCCGGCTCATGGATTTCACCACGGGCTCGTGGACCTGTTTCTCGCCTGACGCGCGGTTCATCTCCATCAATGCGGCCCGTTACGATGCGACCAAGCACCGTGCCCTAGCCGTTGTCGCCGACGCACGCGAAGCGATCCTGGAACTTGGGGAAGCCGTGCAGGACTGGAAGGCTGATGCGGCCTGGACGGAACGGGGCCGCGTCGAGTTCGCAAGATGGAACTCGATGCTCGACGGCTTCCAGCGTCCGACCAACGATCCAATTCCGACCTACGCCCAGGTTGTGGGCATCGTTAATTCCAAGGCAGGCGAACGGGATCTCCTCATCGCCGCTGCAGGCGGGCTTCCGGGCGAGGTGATGAAGAACTGGCGCGTCAAGGAGCCCAATACCTTTGACTGTGAGTTTGGCTTCTCGTGTATGGGGTACGAGATAGCTGCCGGATGGGGCGCTGCCATGGCGGATCCGACCCGCACGCCGATCGTGATGATCGGTGACGGCACCTACATGATGATGAACTCCGATATCTACTCGTCAGTCTTGGCTGGTCACAAGATGATTATCATCGTGTGTGACAATGGCGGCTATGCGGTCATCAACCGCCTGCAGAATGCCAAAGGCGGCGCATCGTTCAATAATCTGATCCGAGACTGTCGCGTGAAGGAGCCCTTCCCGGTGGACTTTGCAAAGCATGCGGAAGCGATGGGCGCCTTGACGCGACGCGTCGAGAGTTTGGCGGATCTCGGCCAAGCTGTGGATTGGGCACAAACCACCGACCGGACGACCGTCATCACCATTGTCTCGGACGCCTTTACCTGGACCCCTGGTGACGCGTGGTGGGATGTCGGTGTGCCGCAGGTCAGCAGCCGAGACGAGGTGATCGAGGCATCCAAAGCACAGTTGGATGGTCGCAAGCGCCAGCGTGTCGGCGTCTGACTCCACATCTAGGCCAAGATTTGACTGCAGCCTCCGGAGACAACGATGAGAGCCAAGTTGGGAATAGCGCCCATCGCCTGGTCCAATGATGACCTGCCGGAGCTGGGTGGAGACACCAGCCTTCAGACCTGTCTAAGAGAAAGCAGAGAGGCCGGCTTCACAGGTGTGGAGACAGGAGGCAAGTTCCCGAAATCCGCCGCCGAGTTGCGCCCTGAGCTTGAGACGTTCGGCCTTGAACTCGCATCCGGCTGGTACTCCGGCACTGTTCTTGATGCGCCCGACGATCTCGCCGAGGAAAAGGACAAGGTGGCGTCGCAGCTTGAGCTGTTTCGCTCTCTCGGCGCCGCCTGTCTGGCCTACGGTGAGACGGCCGGAACCATTCAAAACAAGCGCAATGCTCCATTGGCCACCCGGCGCCGGCTCTCTGAAGACGAGATCAAGGTCTATGGACGACGTTTGACGCGCTTTGCCGAGCATTGCGCCGATGCTGGCGTGCCGCTGGGCTTCCACCATCATATGGCAACGGCCATTGAGACGGAGCAGGACCTTGACTGGCTGATGAAGCACACCGGCGAGGCCGTGGGTCTGCTGTTTGATGCCGGGCACATGCGCTTTGCCGGCGGCGATGTTCTTCGCGTCATCGACAAGCACGGGAGCCGGATCATTCACGTCCACGCGAAGGATGTCCGTGGCCCTGTCATTGAAGGCCTTGATCGCAACCGCCAATCTTTCCTGGATGCGGTGCTGGAAGGTGCGTTTACGGTTCCCGGTGATGGGGCGATTGATTTCGCAGCTGTGATCCAGCGCCTCGCCGATGTGGGATATGAAGGCTGGTTCGTCGTCGAGGCCGAGCAGGATCCTGCCAAAGCCCCACCTGCAGAGTACGCAAAGATCGGCTACCGCGCCCTGACCGCGGCGCTCACCAAAGCCGGTTACCGCATCGAGGAAGCACCAGTATGACTCAGATGGAAGGAAAGATCGCTGTTGTGACCGGCGGGACGCAAGGCCTTGGAGCTTCCATTGCTGAACTGTTCGCGAAACGCGGGGCATCAGGCATCGTCATCTGCGGCCGGTCGCGCGAGAAGGGAGAAGCGAAGGCACGTGCCATTCAGGAAGAAACCGATGCCCGCGTCGTGTTTGTGCCCGCCGATTTGAGCAGGGTTGATGATTGCCGGGCGGTCATTGCCAAAGTGGACGCCGAGTTCGGACGCGTCGACGCACTTGTCAATGCTGCGGCAATCACGGACCGCGGCACGATCATCGATACGTCACCGGATCTCTTCGACACCATGTTTGCGGTCAACGTGCGAGCTCCCTTCTTTCTGATGCAGGACGCGATCAAGCTCATGCGCCGGGATCACGTTGAGGGCACGATCGTGAATATCTGCTCGATGTCGGCAAAGGCCGGGCAGCCTTTCATCGCGGCGTATTGCGCCTCCAAAGGGGCCCTTGCAACCCTCACCGAGAACACAGCTTACGCCCTTCTCATGAACCGCATCCGCGTCAATGCCCTCAACATTGGCTGGATGGCCAGCGAGGGCGAGGATCGCACTCAGAAGCAGTACCATGACGCCAATCCAAACTGGCTTGCCGAGGCAGCCGCGCGGCAGCCCTTTGGACGCCTGATCGACCCAAAGGAGGTGGCTCGTGCCGTGGCGTTTCTGTCAAGTGACGAGTCAGGCCTGATGACCGGTTCCGTGATCAATTACGATCAATCGATCTGGGGGGCATATGATGCAGCCCCGAGACCAGCTGCCCCTCTCTGACAACTCTGTGATCCTCCGCCTGCCCTGCTGGAATTCTCCAATCTGGCAGGGCCCTTTTTTGCTTGGAGTATCTACTCGGCGGGACTGGGTCCAGGATTCGGTAGCACGGTTGCAAGAACCTCATGAAGCATGGGAACTTTAGCGGACAGGAATGGGACAGAGGCGCTTTGCTATTCCGGTGACGGGAGCTTCAAGTGCGCATGAAGCTATCACTACACACTTCCATTCGAAAGCGTGATCAAAGATTCAGCCAGACGCAAGTGTACGGTCCACTGCAGTCACTCGATGCACTGGACCTCATCCGACCCGTCTACGCCTTTTGCTCTAAGACACGGCTTTCCACTGGCGCTCACGCGATGACTCGACGGCCGTATCGACGATCTTCTGAATCTCATAAGCTTCACGGAAGTCCGGTCCATGATGTTCGCCGCCATCAATGGCTGTCAGGAAATCCGCAACTTCGATTGTTTTCAGATCGTTGAAGCCGAGCTGGTGACCAGGCGCGACGCAGAAGAGGCCATAAGGATGATGTTGAGGGCCGGCTTCGATCTTCAGGAAGCCTTCGTGACGACGGTCGCGGCCGGCCTGGTAGAAGTGCAGCTCATTTAAACGTTCCTGATTGAAGACCAGCGTACCTTTTGTGCCGTTAATCTCAAACCCGAGTTGCATCTTACGGCCGGTCGCGACCCAATTCGCTTCAATCGTGCCACGGCAGCCCCGCGCAAAGCGGACCGTCAGGCGGGCAATATCGTCGACCTCGACCGTGCGTCGCTCGCTGGCTCCGGGGGCGATAGGTCTGCTCTTAACAACGGTTTCGAGATCGGCAATGACCTCGTCAATGGGACCGAGGAGAAAACGTGCCATGCCGATAATGTGGCTGCCGATATCAGCAATGGCGCCTGCACCCCCCGTTGGATCAACACGCCAACTGTAAGGCTCATCCGGATTGGCCATATAGTCTTCGGCATGGATGCCGCGGAAGCCGGTGATTTCTCCGAGTTCACCGCTCGCGATCATTTCACGGGCGAGGCCGAGCAGAGGGTTCTTGATGTAGTTGTAGCCAACCTGGGTGACCACACCAGCTGCTTCGGAAGCCTCCATCATGTCACGGGCCTCTGCCGTGGACGGGGCAAGCGGCTTTTCACAATGAATGTGCTTTCCAGCAGCGATTGCAGCCAAGGCCATCTCACGATGAAAGATGTTGGGTGTTGTGATTGAAACGATACCAATCGCCGGGTCAGCGACAAGATCCTGCCAATTGTCCGTATAGCGCCGGAAGCCGAGCTGGGTGGCCGCACGCTCAGCAGCGGCCTCGTTGACGTCCGCGACGATCTCTAGTTCAGGCCTCAGCCCCGGGAAGGTGCTCGACACGGCCCGGTAGGCAAAGGCATGCGCCTTGCCCATAAAGCCGGTTCCAATGACTCCGATGCCAATCTGGCGCATAGACTTCGTCTCCTTTCAGCCTAGATTTCAGGACCGCGCACAGAAAGGATTCCAATAGATTCAGGATTGAGGGAGGCCGCCAGAGTGGCTCATTGTGACAGCGGCAATGCCGCATGTGGCACCCGCCGCCTGCGCCCCAATCCGTCCCCTCCTGTCGCCAGTTTGCTACGCACCTTCCTTCAATGAAGGAATTACAATGATAATTGCAGAACGTCAATTACCGCACGATTTATTGCGTTATCTAGTTTGCGGGTTGAATGGATACGCCCTGGGGATTGACTCAACCAAGCAAGGATTTGGTCTCAGGCATCCCAGATCCGGACCTTCGGCTTTCAAAGGCACGTCAGCACGCTGGCCTCACATCCTGCCCAGGCATCGGAATTGCGCGATCCGAAGCCTTGCTATCCCGTGACCCTGCTCTCTAGGAACCAGGCGTGAGGCTGCGGCTTTCTCTCGTGTTGAAACGAGCACACCACAGGCGGGAGCGAGTGGCAAAGAGCGAGGCAAGGTGCCGAAGTCGCTGGCTGGGTGGAAAATCCCGAAGAGCCTGCGTAAATCAGGTGTGATCACCCAGTTCCTGAATAACGATCTCGGCCGCAGGATCCTCGCCGACGTTCTGGTTGCCGCAGCAGGGGCCGCCGCAGCCGCCTTGGTGCAGCATCGGCCGAGCGAAGCTCAAGTGGCCCTGGCCGGCGAAGCAGCGCTGGACTCGGGTCAACGCGCCGTGACGGCAACGGCCGGCGCCGTTCAAGCGGCGGCTGGAACGCTGGGCAGCGTCCTCACCGAAGCAGTCCTCTCGATCTTCTCCTCTGACGACGTGCCAAAGAGAGAAGGGGCAGCGAGAAGGCGAAGGACAAGCCGACGAAGGCTTCTGCGGATAAGGCGAAGGCCAGGAAGGCGGGAGGCGCGAGAAAGCGCAGCACCCGCGGTGAGTAGCGACCACGGACCGCTGGCATCCGTCATGGACGTTTCACGATTGAGCCCGATGTTTTGGCAAGCTTGGAGGGACTGCCCATGATGACGACCGCCGAACTGGCCGGAAACGCGCTCGGCGCTTTTCTAGCTGAAGACTTCAAGCGAACCTTCGGATCATCCGAGGCGCACTTGGCGCATGAGATCGACGCGACAGCCCAGGTTGCGCTCGAATGCATCAGCAATAGCGATGCCCTCTACCACAATCTTGAGCACACGATGCTGGTGACGCTCGTCGGGCGAGACATCCTGCGCGGCCGGGCACTGACGGAACCGACGACCCCGAGTGACTGGGCTCATTTCCTGATCGCCTGCCTCATGCACGACATCGGCTATGTCAGGAGTATCATTCGCGGCGATGATGGAAACCAGTTCACGGTAGACACGGAGGGGCGCAGGGTCGTGCTTCCACGCGGGGCATCGGATGCGGCTCTTGCTCCCTATCACGTCGACCGCTCCAAGCTCTTCGTCATGGAGCGTCTCGGAGCCTCGGCCAGCCTCGATGCCGTGCGCATCGCCCGAGCCATCGAGTTCACCCGCTTTCCCGTGCCGCCGGAACGCGACCATGCCGAGATCGACGCCGAGGCGGGTCTCGTCCGTGCCGCGGACCTGATCGGCCAGCTCGGCGACCCCCATTACCTGCGCAAGGCCAATGCCCTGTTTCACGAATTTGCGGAGATCGGCATCGCCCAGAGGCTCGGCTATAGTTCGCCGGCTGACCTGGTTGAGCGCTACCCGGACTTCTTCTGGACGCACGTGTCAGACCATCTCACTCCAGCCATCCGCTACCTGAACGTGACAGTCAGCGGCAAGAAGTGGATTGCGCAATTGTACAGCAATATCTTCAGTGCCGAGCACAAGGTGCACCTTGTCGGACCGCAGCTTTGAGGCCTCGACCGGAAATTGCCCCGATGCCCAATGGGGAATGCTGATTGTGGGAACCGGCTCAATGCGGTGCCTTGTTGCCACTTTTGCTGTGCCAACGGTGACTGCTTCGTAAATCGTCCGCGTTGCTGGAAGTCGGGTCTCGACACCTGATGTTCGCTTATTTCGCGAGTGCAGGGCTTACCCCGCTTTGCACTTCATACGCCATCCCGAGGCCCCTCCATGATTCTCATGCCAAGGATAGACAGATGAGATGATGGTTTTACCCCGTTCCGTAATCCGACTATGGATCGCTTGGAATGCGCTCGCCAAAAACTGCTTGGCCACCCGAACACTGCTCACGAGGGCAGTGGCTTACCAGACTGCTCCTGGACGATGTACTCGGCGTACCAATTCGGCCAGTTCTCGTCGTGCCGCCCGCCGTTGCGCTTCTCGTGTTCCCCATGCGCGGTCGCAGCGCGGCGCAGTGCGGCTGCAAGGTCGGTCACCGAGATGAATGTGGTGCTGTCAGCGTCCACGCGGCCGGGCAGGCGCGCGGTGACCTCCTGCAACAGCCAGCCATTGCCGTCCGGATCGCGGAAGGTGGCGAACGAGTTGTAGCTGCGCCGCTCCGGATCCGGTCCGCTTACAGGGCCCTCCCCGATCGCCGCCCGGTGGAACACCTCGCTCACTTCGACACCGTGAGCGACGAGCCCGGCGCGGGCCGCCTCGATATCGGAGACGACGAGATAAAGTCCTTGTGCAGAACCCGGCGCGGCCGAGGTCACACCCTTGCCGAAGTGGATCGAGCATGGCGAGCCTGGGGGCGTGAACTGGACGACACGAAACGCATCGCCCTTGACGAAGTCGGCGTCGAGCCGCCATCCCAATCCGCCGTAAAAGCCCTTGGCCCGGTCGACATCCGCAACGGCGATGACGACCACCTCAAGCTTCAGGTCGACCGCCCGCGCACCAGGGATGTTGGCCGTTGTCGTTCCGCGCACCTGCGTATCGGTCATGTCAGCCTCCTTCGGTTTGAGAACCCTGCAAACGGCAATCGCTATGGGGCCCGATCACGAGCGATCGACGTCGATCACGGCCTCGGCGAAGGCCTGCGGCGCCTCCTGCGGCAGGTTGTGACCGATGCCACCGGTGATCAGCCGATGTTCGTACTTGCCGGAGAACTTCCTGGCATAGGCGGCCGGGTCCGGATGGGGAGCACCATTGGCATCGCCCTCCATCGTGATAGTCGGCACGGTGATGACCGGGAAGGCCGCCAGTCGCCTTTCCAGGTCGTCAAGCTTCGGATCGCCCTCGACCAATCCGAGCCGCCAGCGGTAGTTGTGGATCACGATGGCCACGTGATCCGGATTGTCGAACGAGGAAGCGCTGCGCTCGAAGGTGGCGTCGTCGAAGGCCCATTTCGGTGAAGCGAGCTGCCAGATGAGCCTCGCGAAGTCATGCCGGTACTTGTCATAGCCGGCGCGGCCGCGTTCGGTGGCGAAATAGAACTGGTACCACCATTCGAGCTCGGCCTTGGGCGGCAACGGCATCCCGCCGGCGTCCTGGCTGCCGATCAGATAGCCGCTCACGGATACCATTGCCCTGCACCGCTCCGGCCAGATCGCCGCGACGATGTTGGCCGTGCGGCCGCCCCAGTCGAAACCGGCGAGCGTTGCCTTCTCGATTCTGAGCGCATCCATCAGCGCGATGACATCGACGGCGAGCGCCGACGGCTGCCCGTTGCGGAACGTTTCATCGGACAGAAAGCGGGTCGAGCCATAACCACGCAGATACGGGACGATCACCCGGTAGCCCGCCGATGCCAATATCGGAGTAACACCCACAAAGCTGTGAATGTCGTAGGGCCAGCCGTGCAGAAGAAGGACCACAGGACCGTCGGCAGGCCCCGCTTCCGCATATCCGACATTTAGTTCGCCGGCATCGATCTGCTTCGGCGGCCCGTGCGGCATATTTGTGCCCGGCCCACGTGCCCCGTTCGCCTGAGCCTGTACCGATCTCGTCTTGAAGGTGGCGGTAGCCGCAGCGGTAAGGGCCGCCAAGCTCAGGAAGCGGCGACGCTCATGATTGACCCCTTCGGACATTGGCTTCCTTCCCTCAGCGCAAGGATCTGAATGCTGCCTGGACTTCGCTGGTAACGGGCTCGGGTGAACGACTCAGCCAACCTCGGTCGGCTCGGCATGCAGTGACGCGATCAACTCGGCAGTGGTCAGGATTGCATGGGCGTAGGTTGGTCTCGTCATTCAGAACCTCCCGCGGATTGATCATCAAGTTCTCGCCCTGTCGGTGTCGAAGCCTTCAGTTCGATTGGCGGAGCGGTCTGAACGCTCCTCGGAGCTCGGCGCTGAAGAGCTCAGGCTGTTCCCAGGCGGCGAAGTGGCCGCCCCGATCGACCTCGTGGAAGTAGATCAGGTTGCGATACGCGCGCCGGGCCCATGTCTCAGGGGCGCGATAGCCCTCTCCCGGAAAGACCGTAATCGCGACCGGCAACGAGATCTCGTCCGTCCTCTGTCCCGCCGCAATGGCAGGGCTGCCTCCGCCCGTCTCCCAGTACAGCCGCCCGGCCGAGGTCGCGGTGTTCGTCAGCCAGTACAGCGAGACTTCGTCCAGGACCTCGTCCGGCGACTTCTCGGGGTCAGTGCTGTCATAGGTCCATTTCGTGAAGCCTGGATGCCCGAGCATCCAGGCCGCAAGGCCGGCGGGAGAGTCCGTGATGGCGTAGCCGATCGTCTGCGGCCGCGTGCCCATCATGGTCGCATAGGACCGGTTCCCCATTTTTGCCGCGGCGCTGAGCTCGTTGAAGGTTACGCGTTCCTTATCGGACAGCCCTGCCGGCGCGGGCCCGCCGGTGACGAGCGCCGCAGCCGCCTCCGGCGGGACGATCGCCGGCAGGTTGATATGGATGCCGAGCAGGCCGGCCGGCGCCAGGCGCGCCAACGCGCTCGAGACCGGGGAGCCCCAGTCGCCGCCCTGGGCGACATAGCGGGTGTAGCCGAGGCGCTTCATCAGCTCCGCCCAGGTTCGTGCGATGCGGTCGGGACCCCATCCGGTGTCCGTGGGCTTGCCGGAGAAGCCGTAGCCCGGCATCGACGGGATCACCACGTCGAACGCATCCTCCGCGCGGCCGCCATGCGCCGTCGGATTCGTAAGCGGGCCGATGACCTTGAGCTGCTCGAAGACCGAGCTCGGCCAGCCATGGGTGATGATCACGGGCAGGGCATTGGGCTGCCTTGAGCGGACATGGATGAAGTGAATGTCGACGCCATCGATCCTGGTCATGAATTGCGGGTAGGCATTCAGCTTCGATTCCGCCTTGCGCCAGTCGTAGCCGCTGCCCCAGTACTCGACGAGTGGCTTGATCTTCGCGAGCTGGATGCCCTGCGACTGGTCGTTGACCGTCTCCCTGTCGGGCCAGCGCGTCGCCGCAATGCGGCGGCGGAGGTCGACCAGTTGTTCGTCCGGTATGCCGGCCTGGAACGGTCGAATCGTTGTGTCCTGGCTCACCGTGCCGGCCGGAGCGGGCTGCGCGGCCGGGGACATCGGAGGCCAGCCGACGGCGAGCATGATTGCTGACGTGCCGAGGAGCATTGCAGCGGGGGGCGTCAGAAAGGACATCGTCATTCTCGCTGGCGGTCGAAACAAACCACGCGTTACAGGTGCGACGCCTACAAAGATCGGTGACCGGAAGCGGCCCAGTGGGGGCCTGGGTCCGGCGCACGATTTCAACGCAGGCCACCAGGATACGCCTCTCAGCCGAGGTGACAAGCGAAGGGACATCGCGACCGCGAGTCCTATACCTTTGGTGTGCAACCGAGCCCCAGGCGCCAACGGGCGCTGGGACACCGGGAAACCGCCCTCACGGCCCGCCGATCCCGAAGGAACCCGTCCACGGCTGACCGCGTCCACAACGTCCTGTTTCTCTGCACGGCCAACGCGGCCCGCTCGATCCTGGCCGAGGCCATCCTGAACGAACTCGGCAAGAGCCGGTTCCATGCCTCCAGTGCCGGAAGCCAGCCGCTCGGCGCCATCAATCGCTACGCGCTCAACCTCGTGCGCAACATGGGCCATGACACCGCAGTCTTGCGATCCAAGAGCTTGGATGAGTTCGCCGGGTCCGGCGCACCGCACATGGATCTCGTGTTCACCGTGTGTGACAGCGCAGTCAACGAAGCCTGCCCGGTCTGGCCGGGCCATCCGACAATGGCGCACTGGGGCGTTCCCGATCCGAAGGCCGCTACGGGAACCGAGGCGGAGATCGCCGTTGCCTTCGATGAGGCCTATCGCATGCTGCGGCGCCGGATCGAGCTCCTGCTGGCGATCCCGATCGGATCCATCGATCGACTCGCGCTTGAGGAAAGCCTGCGGGAGATCGGGAGGTCTGATCCCGCCGCCCACCCTGCCCCCGAGCAGACAGCCCAGTGAGCGGGAAGAAACGGCATGATCCGTTCACTCGCTCATTCAGTCCAATCGAAGTCGTCTTCCCTGGCGTTGAGCATGGCGGCCAGGGTACGCAGGCCGGTATCGAGCTGATCCATTGCCGGAGATGCCAACGCCAGCCTGACGGCGTTCGGGGCATGGCCCGGCGTGACGGCGAAGGTCGTGGACGGCGTCAACGCGATGTCGCGCCGGGCCGCGGCCGCGACAAAGGTCTGCGAACGCCAATGGGCCGGCAGCGTCAGCCAAAGATGATAGGATTTCTCGTTCGCCTGGATCTCGAAAGCCGAAAGACGATCGGCCGCCAGTTTCTGACGCGCGCGGGCATCGAGGCGCTTCAATCGCGAAAGCTCGGCAACGACGCCCTCGTTCATCAGCCGCTCAGCCGCGGCCAACGCAAATCCTGAGGCAGTCCATCCCCCCGAACGCACCGACGTCCTCACGCTTTCACGCAGCCGCTGCGGCGGCACGATGAAGCCAAGCGCCAGACCGGGAGCGACCTTCTTGGAGAGGCTGTCGATGGCGATGCAGGATTCAGGCGCGATCGCGGCAAGCGGCGGCTCGCTGTCGAGGAAGCCGTAGACATTGTCCTCGATGATCGGAAGGTCGAGCTTTTCGACGACGCGCACGAGATCGGTCCTGCGCGTCGGGGGCATCGTCATCCCCAGGGGATTGTGGACCGCCGGCTGAACATAGATGGCCGAGAGATGGGCCTCACGATGCGCCTTTTGCACCGCGTCCGGCTGGACACCGTCCTTGTCCATCGCCAGCGGCACCAGCGCAATCCCGAGCCGGGCGGCGATCCCCTTGATGAAGGGGTAGGTCAAGGCCTCCACGCCGCAGCGGCCGCCCGCGGGAACGACTGCGGCCAGCGCGGCGGCAATGCTCTGCCGGCCGTTGCCGGTGAAGACGAGTTGCTCCGGGGAGACGGACCATGCGCCCTGCGACAGGTGTTCGGCGGCGACGCTCCTGACCGCCGGCGTCCCGACGCTGGTCGCCTGTCGCAAGGCGGCATCGAGCGCCTCGGATTTCTCCAGGCCCTCCAGGCTTTTGGCGATGAGCGCCGTCTGATCTGGGAGCAATGGATAATTGAACTCGAGATCGATCCGGATGCCGCGCGGTTCGCCTGGCGCCGCCACGCCGCGCCTGGCCTCGCCCGCGATGAAAGTACCCCTGCCGACCTCCCCGACCACGTGGCCGCGCCGCAACAGCTCCGCATAGACGCGGCTCGCGGTCGAGACCGCGATCTTGCGCTCGTAGGCGAAGCTGCGCTGGGGAGGCAGGCGGTCGCCGGGCTTGAGGGCGCCATCCGCGATTTCCGCAGCGATGGCGTCGGCCAGCTTCAGGTATTCGGATTTCGACATAATGCACCGAGAACAATGTTTTGATTGCTCCGAGTGTCATACAGCGCCGATGAGCATCGATAACCGCTTGGATAGGCCTCAACTCATTCGGAGTAGAAGCACTTCCTCGAATGCCATTACTCGGCGGCCGGCGCGATATCCTGCAAGCCGCTCGAACGCCCTTGGCGGAGCAACCGATACGAGGCGGCCGGATGGCTTTTGGCAAGCCGCGAGCGGCCGGAACCGAAGAGCTTCTCGCGCAGGGTGCCATCGGCGTAGTCGCGCTTGTACACGCCGCGCTCCTGCAGGATCGGCACCACGAGGTCGACGAAATCCTCCAGACCTTCGGGCGTGACGACGCGGCTGAGATTGAAGCCGTCGATATCCGTATCCTCGACCCAGCTCTGCAGCTCGTCCGCGATCTCCTCCGCCGAGCCCACGAGCGGCGCGTTGCGGCTGCCGAGGCCCTTGCGACCGAAGATCTTGCGCAGGGTCCATGTCTCGCTGCTGTCGATCGTGAAATCCCGCAGCACCGAGTTCATCGCGTCGTTTTCCTCGTAGCGCAGCGGTTCGTCGGGATCGTAGCGGGAGAAGTCGATGCCGGTCGAGCTCGAGAAATGCGCCAGCGCGCCCTCGGTGCTCGCATAGCGATGGTACTCTTCGTATTTCTCCTCGGCCTCCTTGCGGGTGCGCCCCACGACGACGGCGCGCCCGAGAAACACCACGATATCGGAAGGATCGCGCCCCTGCCCCACCGCACGCCGGCGGATATCGGCCACGGTGGCGCGGGTGCTCTCCTTGTTCGGTCCGGCCAGGAAGATGCATTCGGCGTGCTTCGCGCCGAAATCCTTGCCGCGGGACGAGGCGCCTGCCTGGTAGAGCACGGGCGTGCGCTGCGGCGACGGCTCCGCGAGGTGCAGAGCGTCCACGCGGTAATGCTTTCCCTCGTGCCTGACCCGATGCACCTTGCTCGGATCGGCATAAAGACCGCGCGCACGGTCGCGCAGAACCGCGTCGTCCTCCCAGCTGCCTTCCCAGAGCTTGTACACCACCTCCATATATTCCTCGGCAGCGTCGTAGCGCTCGTCGTGCTTGATCTGCTTCGTCAGACCCATCCCGCGCGCCGCGCTGTCGAGATAGCCGGTGACGATGTTCCAGCCGATCCGCCCGCGGGTGAGATGGTCCAGCGTCGACATGCGGCGGGCGAAGAGATAGGGCGGCTCGTAGGTGAGATTGGCGGTCACGCCGAAGCCGATATGCTTCGTGACCGCCGCCATGGCCGGGATCACGAGCAGAGGGTCGTTGACCGGCACCTGGACCGCATGGGCGATGGACGGATCCGGGCTGTCCTTATAGACGTCATAGACGCCGACGATGTCGGCGAGAAAGATTCCGTCGAACTTTCCCCGTTCCGCAATGCGCGCCAGATCCTGCCAGTACTCCAGCGTGTTGTAGGCCATCGAGCGGTCGCGGGGATGCGCCCACATGCCGTGCTGGATGTGCCCGACGCAATTCATGTCGAAGGCGTTGAGCCGGATCTGCTTCGTCATGATGTCTCTTGTCTCTCGATGAATGCTGTGTCTGATCTTCAGCGCGCCGCAGCGAGGCGAACCGGCGTCGCACTCGGCGCCTGCACGGCGCGCTGGCCGAGCACGGAAGCGAGCTGCGCGGCAGCCGCCGAGGCCCGTGCGCGGACGGCTGAATCGACGAGCGTGCCGTCGATGAAGTTGCTCTCGCTGGCATAGACCGCGGTCGGAATTGTGAAGGCCTCGAAGAAGCCGAAGAGCGGACGAAGATGATGCTCGACGACGAGGGCATGGCGCAGCCCTCCGCCGGTGGCCGTCAGCAGCACAGGCACGTCGCGCAGGGCATCGGGGTCGACGAGATCGAAGAGGTGCTTGAACAGGCCCGTGTAGGACCCCTTGAAGACGGGCGTCCCGACGATCAGCGCATCGGCGGTCTCGATATCGCGCAGGACGCGCGCGGCATCCGGCGTCAGCTGCGTGCGGGAGAAGGCGGCGCCGAGCCCCTGCCCGATTTCCACCAGGTCATGAACGACGAAATCGATGGGCGTCGCCCGTCCGACCTCCGCCCCGATGGCTTCGACGAGAGAGCGGGTCTTGGAGGGACGGCGAAAGCTGCCGGCAATGCCGACGATGCGAGGGTACGTCATGAAGAGCCCCTTTCAGGCAAGTGAGACATTCGTGCCGGGCGGCCGCTGGACTTCCTAGCTCTCAGGGCCGGGAGCGGCGACGGATTGCGATGAAAGCGGGTGGACGAGCTAGGGCTCTCATGACTGGCGTTCCTCTGCTGGACCACGAGGCGGAGGACGCTTCGCGGCATCTTAGCGTTTGATCACGCAGCGCAAGTTGCTCACCAAATCACCGCGGCATCGACAGGTTTTGTGGCCCGCGAGCGGAGGCAGGGTTGTCCCCACAATCCGGCATGTCAATACAAATGTTCTTTTTAGCGAACAAAAAGAAGAATTTTCTCTTTCAGGGATTTTTGAGGGAACGCCTGTCGGCAAACGGCAATTCGCTTTGATAACCGGCCGATGGACATGATCCGCAGGCAGACCAGCACCGACGGATCGAAATTTAGTGATCGGAACCGCAGGTGACAATCCACATTCCTGACTGTACTGACGGTCACGTTTCACATAAAAAAGAAACAAATAAAATATTCAACATCTGAAAGCTGCGAAATATGCCAGCCCATGGCGCCCTGGAACTGATCGGACGGACCCCCCTCGTCGAGGTGACGAGTCTCGACACCGGTCCCTGCAAGCTCTTCCTCAAGCTGGAGAGCGCCAATCCCAGCGGATCCATCAAGGATCGCCCGGCGCGGGCCATGATCGAGGCCGCGGAGGCCGACGGCCGCCTGAAGCCCGGCGGCACCATCGTCGAGGCAACGGCGGGCAATACCGGCGTCGGGTTGGCGCTGGTCGGGGCCAGCAAGGGCTATCGCACCCTTCTCGTGGTGCCGGACAAGATGTCCCGCGAGAAGGTGCTCCATGCCAAGGCCCTGGGTGCAGAGGTCGTCATCACCCGCTCCGACGTCGGCAAGGGCCATCCGGATTATTACCAGGATCTGGCCCAGGCGATCACCGGCAGGACGCCAGGCGCCGTCTACATCAACCAGTTCGAGAACCCCGCAAACCCGGCCGCCCACGAGGCGAGCACCGGCCCCGAGATCCTGGACGGGATGGAGGGCGACGTGGATGCCGTCGTGGTCGGCGTCGGCTCGGGCGGCACGCTCACCGGCATCGGGCGCTATCTCAAGAAGGCCTCGCCCAAGACCGTGATGGTGCTGGCCGATCCCGCCGGGTCGATCCTCGCGCCGCTCGTCGAGACGGGTCGGATGACCGAAGCCGGCTCCTGGGCCGTCGAAGGCATCGGCGAGGATTTCGTGCCGCCTAACTGCGACCTCTCCCTGGTGAAGAAGGCCTATTCCATCGGCGACAAGGAGAGTTTTTCCACGGCGCGCGAATTGCTGCGCAAGGAGGGCATCCTCGCCGGCTCCTCAACCGGCACGCTGCTGGCTGCCGCGCTGCGCTACTGCCGCGAGCAGACCGAGCCAAAGCGCGTCGTCACCCTCGTCTGCGACACGGGCGCCAAATATCTGTCGAAGGTGTTCAACGATGCCTTCATCGCGCAGGAAGGCTGGCTCGACCGCAAGACGACCGGCACGGCGCGCGACGTGGTCATCAACCCCTTCGGCGAGGGAGCGACCATCTTCGTGTCGCCGAGCGAGACCCTGCGCTCGGCCTTCGCCCGCATGCGCTCCTCCGACATCTCGCAGCTGCCGGTGATCGAGGATGGCCGCGTGGTCGGCCTGATCGACGAGAGCGACATCCTCGACGCGCTGGTTGCCAACGAGCACGCTCCGCAGAGCGTGTTCGACAAGCCCGTGCGCGACGTGATGGTGACACGCCTGCAAACCATTTCCGCCGATGCTCCGGTCAAGGAGCTTCTGCCCCTCTTCGCCGCCGGTCTCGTGCCGGTGATCATGGACGGCGATGCCTTCGTGGGCCTCGCTACCCGCATCGACCTCATCAACTACTTCCGGATCCAGGCTCAATGAACGCCCGCAACCAGCTCGATTTCGCCACCCGCTGCATCCATGCAGGCCAGTCGCCGGATCCCACCACGGGTGCGGTGATGATGCCGATCTACGCCACCTCGACCTATGCGCAGGAGAGCCCCGGCGTTCACAAGGGCTACGATTATGCCCGCTCGCAGAACCCGACCCGCATGGCCTTCGAGCGCTGCATCGCGGATCTCGAGGGCGGCACGGCGGGTTTCGCCTTCTCCTCCGGTCTCGCAGCGAGCGCGACCGTGCTCGACATGCTGGAACAGGGATCGCACATGATCGCCTCGGACGATCTCTATGGCGGCACGCGCCGCCTGTTCGAGCGCGTGCGCAGGAAGTCGGCCGGGCTCGAGATCACTTACGTGAATCTGGGCGATGTCGACGCGGTGAAGGCGGCGCTTCGCCCCAACACCAAGCTCGTCTGGGTCGAGACGCCGACCAATCCACTTCTGAAGCTCGCCGATCTCGAAGCCATTGCCGCGGCCACGCGCGGGCATGGCACATGGCTCGTCGCCGACAACACTTTCGCCAGCCCCTGGGTACAGCGCCCGCTCGAATTCGGCTTCGACATCATCGTGCATTCGACCACCAAATATCTCAACGGCCATTCCGACATGGTCGGCGGCACGGTGGTGGTCGGGAGTAACGACGAGGTCCGCGAGAAGATCGCGTTCCTGCAGAATGCGGTCGGCTCCGTCTCCAGCCCCTTCGACAGCTTCCTCGCCCTGCGCGGTCTCAAGACATTGTCGCTGCGCATGGAACGGCACTGCACCTCGGCCTTGAAGATCGCCCAGTTCCTCGAATCCCATCCGGGCGTGGACGGCGTGATCTATCCGGGCCTCGCCTCGCATCCGCAGCATGAACTCGCCAAGCGCCAGATGCGCGGCTTCGGCGGCATCGTCACCGGTCGCATCAAGGGCGGGCTCGAGGGCGCGACGCGCTTCCTGGAACGCTGCCAGCTGTTCACGCTCGCGGAGAGCCTAGGCGGCGTCGAGAGCCTGATCGAGCATCCGGGCATCATGACCCATGCTTCGGTACCGGGAGAGGTTCGGGCCGAACTCGGCATCGACGACGGGCTCGTCCGCCTATCGGTCGGCATCGAGGATGCGGACGACCTGATCCAGGACCTGCGCTCGGCTTTGGCGTGAGAGCCGGTACAATTGACTTCACGTCATCACCGGCCTTGTGCCGGTGATCCCAACCCGAAAAGTGCCGCGATTGATAGGGGCGTCATTACCGGGACAAGCCGGCCATGACGTGTGGAGCGCACAACGCTGTCATTCCGGCTGTCATTCCGGGGCCGCGCAGCGGAGCCCGGAATCCATAAACACGACCTCTCCGGAACGAGCGAGCCGTGTCCACTTCGTTCTGCAATGTTAGCGGGTATGGATTCCGGGCTCGGCCTCTGGCCGCCCCGGAATGACAACGGTAGCCGGAGATGACACGCCCTCAAGCGACCGGTGAGAAGCGCCCGACGAGCTGATGCCTGTCGCCGGGATAGGTGATCCGCGCCTCGGTGACGAACGCGCCGGCCTGCCAGGTGCGCCGCTCCAGCACGAGGCAGGCGGCGCCTGTCTGAACCTGAAGTCGCTTGGCCATGGCGCTGTCGGCATTGACGGCACGCAGGATGTGCTCCGCATCCGTCCACGGCACGCGCCGCAACAGCCACGTGCCGGGCGGATCGTCCTTGAACGGCTCGGCCTTCGCCTCCGGCACGGTGGCGAGGTTGATCAGGCGCTGCTCGAAGGCCTGCGGCACGTCGTCCATCACGTGAAGGGTGGAAATGCAGAGCATCTTCATGCCAGCCGGCTGGCCCGTGCGCTGCGCGGCCGCCGCATCGATCGGCTCGATGGCGCGATGGAGGATCCTGAAGCGGTACTCGATGCCGGCGCGCGCCGCCTCGAGGGCGAAATCCTGGATCTGCAGCACGGCCTGCTGGTTGCTCGGCTCCGCCACCACCGAGCCCGCCCGGCGCCGGCGCGTGATAAGGCCGTTGGCCGCGAGCGTCGAAAGCACCTTGTTCACCGTCATGCGCGAGCAGCCGTATTCGGCCATCAGCTCGTGCTCGAACGGGATGCGGTAGCCTGGCGCCCAATCGCCGGACATGATCCTGGCCTCGATATCGTCGCGGATGCGCTGGTGCAGATGTTTCATGCTGCCTTCAGTCTTCATGCCAGGATGCGAGCCAAGGCGCGTGAATAGCGGGCGCGGATCGCTTCGCCATGGATGTGCCGGCCGTTTCTTACCACAGGCTTGCCCGCGACGAACACCGTATCGATGACGGCCTTGCCCGCCACGAACACGTAAGAATCGATCCAGCGATCGCCGGAAATGGCAGCAAGATCCGGGTGGCTGCCGTCGAGCACCACGAAATCGGCGCGCTTCCCCTCTGCGATTCCGCCCACGCGCCGTCCGAGAGCCTGCGCTCCGCCGGCCAGCGCCTTCTGGTAGAGGCTGCGCCCCGTCGATTGTCCTTCGCGCTCGGCGAGCACGTTGCGGGCGCGGTGCTTGAGGCGCTGGCTGTATTCGAAAAGCTTGAGCTCTCCCGGCGCCGAAATCTCGATGTTGGAATCGGACCCGACGCCGAAGCGGCCGCCCGCGGCGAGATAGTCGACGCCCTCGAAAATCCCGTCGCCGAGATTGGCCTCGGTGATCGGGCACAAACCCGCCACTGCGCCACTGTCGGCGATACCCTTGACCTCCCGCGCGTCGAGATGCGTGGCATGGATCAGGCACCAGCGTTGATCCACAGGCGCATGATCGAGCAGCCACGCGACCGGGCACTGGCCCGACCAGGCGAGGCAATCCTCGACCTCCTTCACCTGCTCGGCGATGTGGATATGGATCGGCCCCTCGCCGGCCATCGCGACGACATCGCGAAGGCTCTCGGATGTCACCGCGCGCAGGCTGTGCGGCGCGATTCCGACAACGGCATCGTCGAGATCCGCCACCGCCTTGCGGGCGCCTTCGAGCAGGCGGGCGTAGCTCTCGATATCGTTGATGAACCGCCGCTGCCCCTCCGCAGGCGCCGCGCCGCCGAAGCCGCCCTGGGCATAGAAGACCGGCAGCAGCGTCAGGCCCATGCCAGTCTCGTGCGCTGCGGCCGCGATGCGATGGGAGAGTTCCGCGATGTCGGCATGAGGACGACCGTCGGCATCGTGATGCAGGTAGTGGAACTCGGCGAGCGCGGTGAAGCCGCCTTCCAGCATCTCCATCATCGCGAAGGCCGCGATGGCCTCGACATCGTCCGGCATGAGGGATCCGAGGAAGCGGTACATCACCTGCCGCCAGGTCCAGAAGCTGTCCCCTTGCGGCCCGCGCGTTTCGGCAAGCCCCGCCATGCCGCGCTGGAAGGTATGGCTGTGCAGGTTCGGCAGGCCCGGCAGCGCGATGCCGGCGACGCGCTCGCGGTCTTCGGCGGAGGCATTCGGATGGACCGCGGCAATCGTGCCGTCCCCGATATCGAGACCGACATTCCTGGCCCAGCCATGGGCAAGGAGGGCATGATCGAGAATGAGCCTGCGCATCGCCGTTACCTCTGCTGCGGACCGGCCTGGGCATCGAAGGCCGCCAAAAAGCCATTCCGACGCAGGACCATCAAAGCCGATCGAATAAGTCTAGACAATATCGATCTTTCGCGATTATGTATAGACATTATCGCGACTACACCGGAGCAGGAACATGCGCTTCGATAGGGTCTGGCTCAACGCTCGCCTTGCTACGCTTCAAGATGACGGCCTCGGGATCGTCGAGAACGGGGCCATTGCTGCCAAGGATGGCCGGATTGCCTTTGCCGGACCGGAAAAGGACCTGCCCGGCGGCTGGGATGCGGGCGAGCGAATCGACTGCGAGGGCCGCTGGATCACCCCCGGTCTCGTCGATTGCCACACCCACGTCGTCTATGGCGGCGAACGGGCGCACGAGTTCGAGCTGCGCCTGAAAGGCGCGAGCTACGAGGAGATCGCCCGCGCCGGCGGCGGCATCGTCTCCACCGTCAAGGCCACCCGCGCGGCGAGCGAGGATGAACTCGTGGCAAGTGCCCTGCCCCGCCTCGACCATCTCATCGCCGAGGGCTGCACCTCTATCGAGATCAAGTCGGGCTACGGCCTCGACCTTGACACCGAGGCCCGATCCTTGCGCGCCGCGCGCCGCTTAGGCAGCGAGCGTCCCGTCTCCGTCACCACCACCTTCCTCGGCGCCCATGCCCTGCCGCCGGAGGCGAAAGGCGACAAAGATGCCTTCATCGACAAGATCTGCCGCGAGATGCTGCCCGCACTTGCCCGCGAAGGTCTGGCCAATGCGGTCGACGCCTTCTGCGAGGGCATCGCCTTTTCTCCCGAGCAGACGGCGCGCGTGTTCGATGCTGCGAAGGCGCACGGCCTGCACATCAAGCTCCATGCCGATCAGCTCTCGAACCTGCACGGCGCAAAACTTGCCGCCGATTACGGCGCTCTCTCGGCCGATCATCTCGAATACACGGACGAGGACGGCGCTGTCGCCATGGCGAAGGCCGGCACCGTCGCCGTGCTGCTGCCTGGCGCCTTCTACATGCTGCGCGAAACCAAGCTGCCGCCCATCGCCGCCTTCCGCAAAGCCGGCACGCATATGGCCCTCGCGACCGATTGCAATCCCGGCACCTCGCCGCTGACCTCGCTGCTGCTCACCATGAACATGGGCGCGACGCTGTTCAGGATGACGGTCGAGGAGTGCATCGCCGGCGTCACGCGTGAGGCCGCGCGTGCGCTGGGTCAACTCGACGAGATCGGCACGCTGGAAACCGGCAAGTCCTGCGATCTTGCGATCTGGAATATCGAGCGCCCGGCGGAGCTCGTCTACCGCATCGGATTCAACCCGCTTCACGCCCGCATCTGGAGAGGACAGTGACACAAACCGTAACGCTTCATCCCGGCTCCGTGGCTCTGGCCGACTGGGCCCGGGTCTATTTCGGCGCACAGATTGCACTCGATCAGGATTGCCGCGCCGCCATCGAAGCCGGCGCCAAAACCATCGAGGCCATCGTCGCCAAGGGCGAGCCGGTCTATGGCATCAACACCGGCTTCGGAAAGCTCGCGAGCGTGCGCATCGGCACCGCCGATCTCGCGACGCTCCAGCGCAACATCGTGCTCTCCCATGCCGCCGGCGTCGGCGAGCCCCTTCCCGCTTCCGTCGTGCGGCTCGTGATGGCGCTCAAGCTCGCGAGCCTGGCGCAGGGCGCATCGGGCGTGCGCTGGTCCACCATCGAGCACCTTACGGCGTGCCTGAAAGCGAACCTGATCCCGGTCATTCCCGGTCAGGGGTCGGTCGGCGCGTCCGGCGATCTCGCGCCCCTCTCTCACATGACGGCGGCCCTCATGGGGGTCGGCGAATTCTTCGTCGATAGCGCGCGCGTTCCTGCGGAGTCGGCTCTCGCAAAAGCCGGCCTTACGCCGCTCGTTCTCGGCCCGAAGGAGGGTCTGGCGCTTCTCAACGGCACGCAGGTCTCGACCGCGCTGGCACTGGCCGGCCTGTTCGAAGCCGAGCGCGTGTTCCAGGCGGCTCTCGTCACCGGCGCGCTCGCGACCGATGCGGCCAAGGGTTCCGACGGGCCGTTCGACGAACGCATCCAGAAGCTGCGGCGCCATCGCGGACAGATCGAGGTGGCCGCTTCCTTGCGCGCCCTGATGCAGGGCAGCGCCATCCGCGCTTCGCATCTCACCAACGACGACCGCGTGCAGGATCCCTATTGCCTGCGCTGCCAGCCGCAGGTGATGGGCGCCGTGCTCGACCTGCTTCGACAGGCGGCCGAGACCCTCGGCACGGAGGCGAACGGCGTCTCCGACAACCCGCTCGTCTTCTCGGAGACGGGCGAGGTCATTTCCGGCGGCAATTTCCATGCCGAGCCGGTCGCCTTTGCCGCCGACATGATCGCCATGGCCCTGTGCGAGATCGGATCGCTTGCCGAGCGGCGTATCGCCATGCTGGTCGACCCTGCGCTTTCCGGCCTGCCCGCCTTCCTCACGCCGAAGCCGGGGCTCAACTCAGGCTTCATGATCCCGCAGGTGACGGCGGCCGCTCTCGTCTCCGAGAACAAGCAGCGCGCCTATCCGGCCAGCGTCGACTCCATCCCGACCTCCGCCAACCAGGAGGATCACGTGTCCATGGCCACCCATGGCGCGCGCAGGCTCATGCCCATGGCGGCGAATGTCGCCAACGTCATCGGCATCGAATTGCTCGCCGCCGTCCAGAGCTGCGATTTCCATGCCCCGATGCAATCGAGCGAACGCCTCGAGCGCGCCCGCGCGCTGCTGCGCGCGAAGGTGGCGCATCTCGACGACGACAGACACATGGCGCCCGACATGGAGCGAGCCACGTCTCTTGTCGTATCCGGTACATTGGCCGATGCTGCCGGTGGCGACGTGCTGCCCAGCGTAATGGATGAGGTTCGGGCATGAGCCAACATCCCGACTGGCTCGCCATCGTCCGCGGTGGCGCACCCCTCGTGGTGAGCCTGCCGCATACGGGCACGGACATCCCGGCCGAATATGAAAACGGTCTCGTCTCGCCATGGCTCGCGCGCAAGGATGCGGATTGGTGGATCGAGCGGCTCTACGATTTCGCTGTCGGTCTCGGAGCCACGGCGATCCGCACGGCGATCTCCCGCACGGTGATCGACGTGAACCGCGAACCGTCCGGAATCTCGCTCTATCCGGGCCAGGCGACGACGGAACTCAGCCCCACCACCACCTTCGACGGCGAGTCGCTCTATGAGCCCGGCACCGAGCCGAGTGCGGAGCAGATCGCCGAGCGTCGCGCCCGCTTTTTTGATCCGTATCACGCGGCGCTCAGGACGGAGATCGAGCGGCTTCGGGCGCAGCACAGCAACATCGTGGTCTACGATTGCCACTCGATCCGCTCGGTCATTCCGCGCCTGTTCGAGGGCACCCTGCCCCATTTCAACATCGGCACCAATGGTGGTACCGCTTGCGCCCCTGAGTTGAGCGATGCCATCGAGACGATCTGCATCGGCAGCGGCTTCAGCCATGTGGTCGACGGTCGCTTCAAGGGCGGCTACATCACGCGCAGCCTTGGGCATCCTGAAGCAGGCGTCCACGCCGTTCAGATGGAGCTCGCCTGCCGCGGCTACATGAAAGAGCCACTCGGCCCGGTGGCCGAAGACGAGTGGCCGACGCCATACGACGAGGATTATGCAGCGCCCATGCGCGCGGCGCTCACCCCCATTCTCCAAACCTGTCTCACGTTCGCCCGTTCCAAAGCTTGAGGATCCGTTCCATGACTCGCATCGACAACGCCCGCGTGATCCGCGCTCCCCACGGCACCGAATTGTCGGCCAAGAGCTGGCTGACGGAAGCGCCCCTGCGCATGCTGATGAACAACCTCGACCCCGACGTCGCCGAGAAGCCGGGCGAGCTCGTCGTCTACGGCGGCATCGGCCGCGCCGCGCGCGATTGGGACAGCTTCGACCGCATTGTCGCTGCGCTGAAGAACCTCAATGATGACGAGACGCTGCTCGTGCAGTCGGGCAAGCCCGTCGGCGTGTTCCGCACGCACCCGGATGCGCCGCGCGTGCTGATCGCCAATTCCAACCTCGTGCCGCACTGGGCCACCTGGGACAAGTTCCACGAACTCGACCGCAAGGGGCTCATGATGTACGGCCAGATGACGGCCGGCTCCTGGATCTATATCGGCACTCAAGGCATCGTCCAGGGCACCTACGAGACCTTCGTGGAAGTGGGCCGCCAGCACTACAACGGCGACCTTTCCGGCCGCTGGATTCTCACCGGCGGCCTCGGCGGCATGGGCGGCGCGCAGCCGCTTGCCGCCACCATGGCGGGAGCCTCCTGCCTTGCGGTGGAATGCCAGCCGAGCCGCATCGAGATGCGACTGCGCACGGGCTATGTCGACAGGCGCGCCGACACGCTCGACGAGGCGCTGGCGATCATCGAGCAATCCTGCCGCGACAGGAAGCCGGTCTCGGTCGGTCTCCTCGGCAACGCCGCCGAGATCTTTCCGGAGATCTATCGGCGCGGCATCCGTCCCGATGCGGTCACCGACCAGACCTCCGCGCACGATCCGATCAACGGTTACCTGCCGAAGGGCTGGACGCTTAGCGAGTGGGATTCCAAGCGCGAGAGCGATCCGAAAGCCGTGGAGCACGCTGCGAAGCAATCCATGGCCGAGCACGTGCGCGCCATGCTCGACTTCCACAAGGCGGGCGTGCCAACCCTCGATTACGGCAACAACATCCGCCAGATGGCGAAGGAGGAAGGCGTCGACAACGCCTTCGATTTCCCCGGCTTCGTGCCGGCCTATATCCGCCCGCTCTTCTGCCGCGGCATCGGCCCGTTCCGCTGGGCCGCGCTCTCCGGCGATCCCGAGGACATTTACAAGACCGACGCCAAGGTGAAGGAGCTGCTGCCCGACAACAAGCACCTGCACAACTGGCTCGACATGGCGAAGGAGCGCATTCAGTTCCAGGGCCTGCCGGCGCGCATCTGCTGGGTGGGCTTAGGCGACCGCCATCGCCTCGGCCTCGCCTTCAACGAGATGGTGGCCAAGGGCGAGCTGAAGGCGCCCATCGTGATCGGCCGCGACCATCTCGATTCCGGCTCGGTCGCCAGCCCGAACCGCGAGACGGAAGCCATGAAGGACGGCTCGGACGCGGTTTCCGACTGGCCGCTCCTCAACGCCCTGCTCAACTGCGCTTCCGGCGCGACCTGGGTGTCGCTGCATCACGGCGGCGGCGTTGGCATGGGCTTCTCGCAGCATTCGGGGATGGTGATCGTCTGCGACGGCACGCCGGAAGCGGCCAAGCGCGTCGAGCGCGTGCTCTGGAACGATCCGGCGACCGGCGTGATGCGCCATGCGGATGCGGGCTACGACATCGCCGTCGATTGCGCCCGCGAGCACGGACTCAACCTGCCGAGCCTGCACCGATGACGGCGCGTGTCATCCGCAACGCGGACCTCGTCCGCGTTCCCTGGAAGAACGGCGGCGGCACCACCGCGGAGGTCGCCGCTTTTCCGGAAGGCTCGACTTTCGAGACCTTCGGATGGCGCATCAGCATGGCGGATGTCGCCTCGAACGGACCGTTCTCGGCCTTCCCGGGCATCGACCGCACCCTGATCGTGGTCGAGGGCGACGGCATCGAGCTCGATGTCGAGGGCATCGTCTACCCGCTCGACGCGGCCAATCCCAAGCTGTCGTTTTCCGGCGACGATATCACGACCGGGCGGCTGCTCTCGGGCCCGATCCGCGATCTCAACGTCATGACCCGGCGCGGGCCGTTCCGGCACCGGACGCGCTTCGTGGAATCGGGCGTGGCGCTGCTGTCGGAAGACACGAGTGCCGCCTTCATCGTCGCTCTAGACGGTCCCTTCGACGTCACCTTCGATTCGACGATCCATTCGCTCGATGTGCTCGACACGCTGATGCTGGACGCAACGCAGGACCTGATCCCACTGTCCGGGACCGGCCGGGCGATCCTCATCGAGATCGCGCCCGACGACCCTGAAAGTCTGGATCATGACTCTCCCACTTCATCCTGAGTGTCTGGCATCAATCTCCACCTCATCCTGAGGAGCCTGCGCAGCAGGCGTCTCGAAGGAGGATCCAGTGCTCTCTGGAGCCTCCTTCGAGACGCAGCCTGACGGCTGCTCCTCAGGATGAGGGCCCAGGAGAGCATTACCGGCGGCCAGACGGCGAGGAGCGCAATTTTCGGCGGACGACGCCTAAAACAATGGCAGGCGAAAATGTCTATACATTTGACATTGCCGCTCCGTCATGGTGCCATTCGCCCGCTCGAAAACAGGCCCGACGAAACACGCAGAACCTTCCAGAGGGTGCGGTCGGCGGAGCAAGACAGGAATTTTAAGAGAACGGAGGCTGCGATGAAGGCGGTATTGGGTGGATTGGCCGTGTTGGCCTTGGCGGTCGGTTCCGCCTCGGCGCAGGAGACGAAGGTGGCGGTGGGCATCTCGGGCTGGACGGGCTTTGCGCCCCTGACGCTCGCGAAGGAAGCCGGGATCTTCAAGAAGAACGGCCTCGACGTGACGATCAAGAAGGTGCCGCAGGCGAGCCGCCACCTTGCGATCCAGTCCGGCGACATCCAATGCGCCGCGACCACGGTCGAGACCTGGATCGTCTGGAACGCCAACGGCGTGCCCACCAAGCAGATCTTCCAGCTCGACAAGAGTTACGGCGCCGACGGCATGGTGGTGAAGAACGACATCGCCTCGATCAAGGACATCAAGGGCAAGCAGGTGGCGGCCTCCGCGCCGGGTACGTCGCCCTATTTCGCGCTCTCATGGATGCTGAAGAAGAACGGGCTCTCGGTGAAGGACGTGACGGTCGTCAACATGGAGCCGGGCCCGGCCGCCCAGGCCTTCATCGCCGGGCAGAACGATGCGGCGATGACCTACGAGCCTTATCTCTCCTCCGTTCGTGCCGCGCCGCAATCCGGCAAGATCATCGCCACCACGCTCGACTACCCAATGGTGATGGACACCTTCGGCTGCACGCCGAAATTCCTGGCCGACAAACCGAAGGCCGCGAAGGCTTTCGCCGACAGCTATTTCGAGGCGCTCGAGATGATCGCCAAGGATCAGGCCAAGGCCTACGAGATCATGGGCGCGGATGTGAAGCAGACGGGCGAGGCCTTCGGCAAGTCGGCCCAGTTCCTGCGCTGGCAGGACCGCGAAGCCAACAAGAAGTTCTTCGCCGGCGAGTTCAAGACCTTCTCGGCGGAAGCGGCCGACCTGCTTCTCGAAACCGGCATCATCAAGCAGAAGCCGGACATGGAAGCGCTGGCCGACACCAGCTTCATCCAGTAAAGCCTTCCATATCGCGGCGATGGCCCGCTTCCATGCGGGCCATCGCCTGATCCTTTTCCACCGAGGCCATTCGGAACAGCAGATCCGGACGGCAGAGCGGATTCTTCATGCCTCGTCCTCTCGAACCCGTCAGCCAGGGCACGCGCGTCACGCTCGGCATCTCCTTCTTCGTCCTGTTCGTCGCAGCCTGGGCCTTCGCGACCCTGGGCGGCTTCGTCTCGCGCACCTTCCTTGCCGATCCGATCACCATGGTGCAGGACGGCTGGCTGCTGCTCACCCGTTTCGGTTTCATGGGCGATATCGGCATCACGGTCTGGCGCGTCGTCGGCGGCTTCATCATCGCGGCCATGGTCGCCGTGCCGCTCGGCATCATGATGGGCGCGTACAAGTCCTTTGAAGCGTTTCTAGAGCCCTTCGTGTCCTTCGCCCGCTACCTGCCAGCCTCCGCCTTCGTGCCGCTGCTTATCCTGTGGGCCGGCATCGGCGAGATGCAGAAGCTGCTCGTCATCTTCATCGGATCGGTCTTCCAGATCATCCTGATGGTGGCTGTGGCTGTCGGCAACACGCGCCGCGATCTCGTCGAGGCCGCCTATACGCTCGGGTCCAGCGATCAGGGCGTCGTCAAGCGCGTGCTCATTCCGGCCAATGCGCCGGAGATCGCGGAGATCCTGCGCCTCGTGCTCGGCTGGGCCTGGACCTATGTGATCGTCGCCGAACTCATCGGCTCGTCCTCCGGCATCGGGCACATGATCATCGACAGCCAGGCGCTTCTCGCGACGGGCCAGATGATCTTCGGCATCATCGTCATCGGCATCATCGGGCTGATCTCCGACTTCCTGTTCAAGGCCGCCAATCGCAAGCTCTTTCCGTGGAGGCTCGCATGACCGGCACGATCCTCCAGATCGACAACGTCTCGCGGGTCTTTCCGGGCGTGCGCGGCGGCGCGCCCGTGCGTGCGCTCGAGCCCACGAACCTGCAGGTGGCGCAGAACGATTTCATCACGATCCTCGGCCCCTCCGGCTGCGGAAAATCCACGCTGCTTCGCATCGTCGCCGGCCTCGACCGCCCGAGCAATGGGCGCGTGCTGCTCAACGGCCGCGAGATCAAAGGCCCCGGCGCAGATCGCGGCATGGTGTTCCAGTCCTACACTCTGTTCCCTTGGCTGACGATCGCGGACAACATCGCCTACGGCCTGCGCGAGAAGGGCGTGCCGAAAGCGCAGCGCCGGGAGATCGTCGCCTCCTACACCGAAAAGGTCGGCCTGCGCGGCTTCGAGAACCATTATCCGAAGCAGCTCTCCGGCGGCATGCAGCAGCGCACGGCCATCGCCCGCGCGCTCGCCAACGACCCGGAGATCCTGCTCCTCGACGAGCCCTTCGGCGCCCTCGACAACCAGACCCGCGGCCTGATGCAGGAGCTGCTCCTCGGCATCTGGGAGCGCGAGCGCAAGACGGTTCTCTTCGTCACCCACGACATCGAGGAAGCGATCTTCCTCGCCTCCCGCGTCATCGTCATGTCGGCCCGCCCCGGCCGCATCAAGGCCGACATCCCGGTCGACCTGCCACATCCCCGCCACTACACCATGAAGACGACACCGGAATTCTCCGCCCTGAAGGCACAGCTCACCGAGGAGATCCGCGTCGAGGCCATGCAGGCGGAAGGCGTGCATTGAGTTGATTGCATATCCATAAGGCGCACGAATTATAGCGTCCGTGATATCCTTCAGGGTGAATTGACCCGCCGCCTCGCTCGGGTGACGCTTTTTCGTCTCTGATGCTGGGTGGGCCCGATGCTGAAGTACCTGTTTGCCGGAGCTGTCGTTCTCGCCGGCAGCGCCCCGGCCCTGGCCGATATCGTTATCGACCAGGCCATGATCGCCGGTGGCGAATTGCGTGTTCTTGGCCGGTTGAGCAGGCCGCGTCAGGCGCCTGTCTCGCTCGACGAGCAGTATCAGACGCGATCGGAGGCGAACGGACGGTTCGCCTTTCGCATCATGTATCATCCCGCCACCTGCATCGTGACGATCCAGGCGGAAGAGGAGCAGCGGCAGGTCGTGGTCGGATTTTGCGGGCAACAGGGCCCGGCCGCATCCGACGAGGCTTTGAAGGCCGCTGCGACATCGATCCCCTCCGGCCCCCCGGGCCTGCAAGGCGAGCCGGGCCGCGACGGCGCGCCGGGACCTGCGGGGCCCGCGGGCGCGAAAGGTGAGCCGGGTCCGCAGGGTCTCGTCGGGCCTCCGGGTCCGCAAGGGGAGCGCGGCAGCGAAGGCCCCCAAGGTCCCGCCGGTCTCGTCGGCCCACAGGGACCCGCAGGCCCTGCTGGACCTCCGGGCTCTGCCGGAACGGCCGAAGCGCGCGTGACCTCGGATGGTCAGCCGGGTCCTGTCGGCCCAATCGGTCCTACCGGCCCCGACGGGCCGCCCGGACCCGCAGGCCCGCAAGGACCGCAGGGTCTCGCCGGCCACCAGGGTCCGCAAGGGCCTCAGGGGCTTCCCGGTCCGCGCGGTGAACCCGGCCCGGCCGGACCTCCCGGTTCTGTCGGTCCGGCGGGTCCGATCGGCCTTGCCGGAGCCGTGGGTCCTGTGGGGCCTCCCGGACCGCAGGGCAGCGCCGGAGAGATCGGACCGATCGGCCCTCCGGGCCCTATCGGGCCTATCGGCCCCGCAGGACTGACAGGCCCTATCGGTCCAATCGGACCCGTCGGTCCGGAAGGAAAGGCGGGTCCGGAAGGAAAGGCCGGATCGGCAGGAACGATCCTGCGGGTCCTGGTAAAGGAATGCGCCGCGCAGGCGCGGTGCATGGCCCGCTGCGACGAGGACGAATATCCCGTCAACGGCACCTGCAACCGCGGCGACCGCTTCGACATGGACGAAGCCGGCGTCTATTGCTTTTCCACCAGCGAGAGCCCGAACGGCATGAAAGCGCGGGCGATCTGCGCGAAGAAGTAACGAGACGCACCATTCCGCATCCTGCGAAGTGAAACGATGCAGTGACCGGTCGCGATGCCGCCGGGTCTCAGCTTTCGGTTGATGGTGCGCTTGCTTGCGTGGTGGGGGAAGCGTTCTCGGCCGCTTTCTCGGCCGGCACCTTCGACTTGCGGATTGACTTGCGTGGAGTTGGCATTCGTTGCGCCTTGCGACCCGTGGTTTCTGCCTCGCCCGCCGGGGCTTTCTTCTTCTCGGCGCGTTCGCGATCGGTGGAGACATCTTCCTTGCGAAGCTGCGCCAACCCCTTCTGCACGGTCTTCAGGAAAGCCTCCGCAGGCGATCCTGCCTCTTGAATGACGGTGAGCTTGGTGAGCGTGCGTTCGAGCTTCTCGCCACGCCGGATCGCTTTTGCAGTGAGGACGAGTTCATTGCCGACGACACAGGACTTCTTTGCCATAAAGCTCTCTCTTCGTTGCGGGCGCTCTCGGTTAGCAGCGTTGGCGCATCAAAAACAGTGAAGTTTCTATGACAGTTTGATGACACTTTATCGAGATCACGGAGGCATTGCTCCAAAGGAGCAGTGTCTGTCCATGATCGGGCCATCTCACAGAGCAATAAATTCGCTGGCTAACCTGAAGGGTCTCTTAGCTTTCCCAAGTGAGTGTCGATGAACATTCGTTCGTATTGAGCGATGATGGTCTGAAGCTCGAAGGCCCCGACAGCGTCTGGTGACACGCGCCTACGCCCTGCCTGGGCGAATTGATCGATAGCATCGGCAAGAGCTACCGCAGTGAAATCTCTAGCCAATCGGCATTGAGGAAGCTGCGCGAACAGGCTTTCAAGGCCAGGAACAGGAGTTGCGACGACCGGGGTTCCAAAGGCGAGCGCCTCTATGACGACGTTCGGGAAACCCTCGAAGCGCGAAGACAACAGGAACCCGTCGGCCTGCGAAAAAAAGTGTAGACGTTCGATCTGTGCCCGGCAAAATGCACCCGATGCTGCACTTGCATCCTGCAGGCATGTTGCTCCAATTCCATACGGAGTTGGCCTGCACCCAAGATGGTGAGGTTGATCTCTCGATGCTTTGCGAGCTTGATCGCTTCGATCGCGACGTCAAAGCCCTTTTGCGCCTCCAACCGACCCGCTGAGACGAGATTGAATGCCGCAGGTGCCAGTTCTGCCTCATCAGAAGGATCGGCTGCGCACTTTCGCAGGTGGAAAAGATCAATCGGGTTTCGGATCACAACTCCGGATTTTCGCCGCCATCTGAGACAGGTCGTATAATCATCTTGCATCTCCGGAGACTGGAACACGATCTGATCGGTTGTCGACAAAGCCGCTTTGGTGGCTCCCTGCCAGAGACGAGGAATGCGGCGTCCTGCCACCGCCGCGCTCAGCAAGATTGTCGGTCGGGCGACGAATTTTGTGTGGGATGGCCAGAAGCGACGTGTGATGGCCAATGCCAGGCTGAAGTAGTCCAACGTCGAGAAAACGATATCGGGTTTGTGACTGCGAACGAATCGCGCGATGCTTGGCAAGGACGATCTGACACGTTTCTGCTTAAGGTCGATCAGGTCTATGTCGGCAGGCAGATCCTGTGAGAGCGCGTCACCCTGACGGTTGAGCACCGCAAGCGAAATGTCGAATTTCTCTCTCGAGAGATTTCGAATTATCGTTAACACAACCCGTTCAGCTCCTCCGGCAACCAAGGTTGGCAGGAAGAACAGGATCCGGATGCGTTCACTCGTCACTTGGGTTTACCCGACATTTGAGCGAGTCATATCGATTCACGTGTTGTCATCAGCGGTGTCGAGGCAATCTAGAATCCAATGGTACCGATGGCGGCTTCTGGGTGTGTGAGGTTGCTGGGCGATCCTACGGTATCGCATAAGATCATTCCGACATTACGCACTTGCGGATATTCGACTGGTATCGGATTGAAGCGCGCTATTGTTGCATCGATGTCGATAAGAATGATCGTCGAGATGCTGGCGCTTCCATGAGTCGAGGACGAGAAGCCGCCAAAGATACTCGGAGAAGTCACGGTTGCCGCGGTTGTGCAGGTCGAGCAGACGGCTCGCTCCAGCCACGTCCCAGAGATCGCCCTGACGGGATGCGCCACTCACCAGGCGGTCAGTGATCATCGACCTCCATTGAGCCTGCCGCATCCATGTGCCGATCGGAACTCCGAATCCGCTCTTCCGGGCCTGCGCCGTTCTGGCGGGCAGCCTCAGTTGAGCGAGTTGACGAAGCGGCAGCTTTCCCTCTCTGCCGTTCGTCAATGCCGCAGGGGGCAGCTTCGCAGCCCATTCGACCACTCGGTAGTCCAAGAACGGCGATCTAACCTCGATGGAGCTGGCCATGGAAGCACGATCGACTTTAACCAGCACATCGTCCGGCAGATATAACTGATAATCCAAAGCCCTTTGACGTTAGAGGGGATCGAGTGCTGACCCGTTCTCCCAAGCCACACGCACAGGGTCGAGCACATCGCCGGCCTGAGCAAGGAGATCCCGCGGCAGGATTGAACGAAGCGCGGGATCGCGTGTCAGGCCCTGCCCATCGAAAACCGCAGCCATCTGATCTCTAGGAAGCGTTGCTTTGGCCAAGCGATAGCGGAGGGCCGATTGGAGCGGCATCGCTTGCGATAGCGCATATCCAGCTGCTTTGGCAGCACTCGGAACTCGACTTATCCAGCCATGTCGCGCTGCTTCGAGATAGCGCCGATACCCACCGAACGCCTCGTCTCCGCCGTCTCCCGACAGGAAGACGGTCGCGTGCTCGGAGGCTGCAGAGCAAAGAAGCATGGTCGGCAGAGCCGATGCATCGCCAAAGGGCTCGTCGAACGTCCATGAAAGACTATCGACATCATCGATGCTCGCCGCGCGTTGCTGCAGAACCTTCAGCTTCAATCCAAGATGCGCCGCCGTTTCCTGGGCGATCGACGTTTCGTCAAACGACTCTTCAGCAAAGCCGACAGTCAGAGCGAGAGGTGGGGCGCTAGACTCAGCCGCGAACGATGCTACGAGCCCGCTATCGATTCCCCCGGACAGAAATATGCCGACGGGCACGTCGCTTCGGAGGCGAATTTTGGCGGCGTCGGCCAGGAGCTCATGGAACTCGGACAACTGGTCCGTCGTGAGGGGACCCGAGTTGGAACCTGGAGCGATATCGATGGACCAATAGCGTGTGGGATTGAGGGTCGGTCTGTCCAGGGAGCCCACAGCATACGTGCCGGCTTCCAGCTTCCCGTAACCTTCCAAGATGCATGAACTGGCCGGGATGTAACCAAGTGAGAGGAACTCCAGAACGGCCTTCCGATTGATCGTTCTCGTGGCGTCCGGCCAAGCAAGGAGACCTTTCAGTTCGGACGCGAAGCGGAGTTTTCCTCCCTGATTGTACCAATAGAGAGGCTTCACCCCAAGGCGATCGCGCGCAAGAAGAAAAGTTCTTTTCGTCAAATCGACAAAGGCAAATGCGAACATGCCGTTCAAGCGCGACAACGCAGAAGGGCCACAGCGTAAGAGGAGCTGCAAGAGCACTTCGGTGTCGGATTCGCTCCGAAACGTCACACCGTCATGTTCAAGGGCGCGGCGAAGCTCCAGATAGTTGTAAATCTCACCGTTGAAGACCAACCAGTGACGCCCGTCAGGTGTGCACATGGGCTGGTGGCCTGCAGGACTCAGATCCAGGATTGCAAGCCGTCGAAAGCCGAGCATCCAATTGTTGCCGCGTTCGAGTCCGTAGTCGTCTGGACCTCGGTGCTCCAGGACGTTCAGCAATCCGGAGTATATGTCAGCGTTTGTTGAAGACTGGGGAGATCCGAACTCGCCGAATATGCCGCACATGTCTGCCTGCCTCTTCCCCCCGGTGCCGTTTCTTGTTGGCTGCAGTACGGAACCTGCATTTTCTTTGAATCTGACTTAGCAGGCGATGAAATGCAGAAAACTCGGAACCATTCATTCTATTCACACAGCCCTCGGTCTTAAGAGGCGTCGTTATTTTACGCCTGTGTGGCCGGTCCGTGACCTACTCTTCATCGAGCCTCACTCGAATGCGGGTATGAGATCTTGTTGCGTCTGTCGACTTGCAACAATCCAGTTGTAACCAGTCAATCCACCCCACCCTCATCGGTAAGAAAGTAGATCCTGCAAGCAGAGCATATGCACGTCGGCTCGAAGCTAATTTCTATTTGGGTTCCGAACGACCGCACAAGGCTACCAATTGTGGTACGTCTTAAGGGAGCGACGCCCCGCTGACCTTCGCCCCGGACACTGGATCAGCGAAAGTGGGAATGTTCCAGTCATCTCTCCCGACGGGACAACGGCAATGGACCAAGAGTTGCCCAAATTTTCGGAGCGGCAGATCGCCGGTCTCCTCAAGCAGATCGATGACGACCTGAGCGCCCGGGATCTCGCATCAGACCTGACGTCGATCGCGCAAGAGGTGCGGCTTCCGGTGGATGGTCTGCGAGGTATGTTCCAGATCTCGATCCGAAGAGCCTGCCATGAGCTAAGATTCCGGAAGTTCTCCGATTTCTACCGGTCGCCGATCATCGCAGGCTGCATTGACCAGACGCATCTGAGAGATCGTCGAGACTTCCCGCTCTACAGCGATTGCATCCCTGTTGCGGTGGGAAGGAGATCACCCGCGAACCGCAACTGTGTGGAGTGGCCTCATTTCAAAGAAGGCATGCAGTCCCAGCCCTGCAGAGGCTCAGCAGCCGGCACAGCCGCAATAGGGGACAGCGAGTATGAAATATATTTCAAGGAGATGATTGGTGCCCAGGGGCGGAGTGCTATTTTCGAAATAGCGCAACAACCCCAACCATTTACGTTGCCAAACCTTTGTCGGCTACCCCGCAGAATCTCGTATTCTCCCGTTCGGCTTGCCAAACCCTATAGTTGCCCTGCCATTGCGCAGGGGTGAGGGCAATACTCGAATCGCCAACCTAAGGCAGCCAGCCGCCCTCCCCCAGACCTCCCGCCGATGATGAGTAAGCTTAGGACCATCCAGGGCAGGAAGGGTTGAATTAGGGAGGTCCAGTTCACTTTCACTGGACTTCCACTGACCTAACACCACCTCGCCCGAGCCGTTAAGTCTGCTCCCGCGCATGCACCTGAGCAGGAGGAGCCATCGCCTCGACTGCGGTAAATGTCTCCAGAATGCGGTAGGTATGCTCGGCTCCAGCAGGCACCACCCAGGAGTCGCCGGGCTCCAGCCGCACAGTCTGCCCCTCGATCTCTAGTTCCGCCCGTCCGGAAATCACGTAGCCAGCCACCTCATACTCGTGCTTGCGGCTAGGTTTATCTTGAGTCGGGGCTCATCCCGCCAGAGCCGGATGGACACCCGTTTGCCGGACGCGAGGTAGACCTCGCCTTGTTCGCCAGTCAGTGAGTGGGCGCTGCTTACCTTTGTGACTGTCGTGTCAGTCATCGTGCACTTCCAAATTGCAAGCCGCCTTGGCAGGGCGAGCATCGTCACTTTGTTCCGCAGAGACCTCCGACACTGGGGCATAGACGCAGCGGCGGGCCACGGCTTTCTTCTAGTTGCTTGGCCCCTTCGGTGGCCCCTCGACCCAATGCACGTCCCACGGTCCATCGACAGTGATGAAGAGCAGGGTTCCCTCATCAGGTTTGGTCCATGCCTCATGGACCAGCTTACTCGGGACATAGTTGAACGACCCTGGCCCAAGTTCCTCCCGGTTTCCATCATGAGCCATGATGAAGGTGCCAGAGACGACGGTGTGAGTCTCATTGGCAGTGTGCCAGTGCTTTGGCACATGGAAGTTCTGCGGCACCCGAATCATGAGCTTGGTCGCACCGGTCTTCTGATCAACGTGCAGGATCGTGATCTCCGGAGAGCCAGCCCCAAGCTCGGGGACGGTCTTGTCCCACTTCATGTCCTGAAAGTTCAGGTAAATCGCATGATCAGAAGCGGTGCTGTGTGATTGTCCCGTCTGAGCCGTTGCTGGGCTAAGGGCGGCGATCACGGCCACGGTGGCAAGGAGAATTCTCATGGCAGCCTCCACCAAGTGTTGGCAGGCGATCTCTACGGGAACAAGGACATGCTCACGGCAAGGCTAAGCCCCGCAGAGATATCTTACCACACACCGGGCGCTTCCAATCTACAAGCGCAGAGAGGTGAGTGGACCTCGACCATGGATCAGCGCAAACTACCCTTGTGGGCATGTGAGCGTGACCATGGCCGATCCGCACCCAAAGTCGCAGCGAAGGCTCGCAGCCATCCTCGCTGCTGATGTTGTAGGCTCGTCGCACCTCATGGAAGCCGACGAGGAAGGCACGCTGTCAGCCATTCGGGCAATCCTGTCCGAGATCATCGAACCCACCGCCTCTCGGTATCGAGGGCGCATTGTGAAGACCATGGGCGACGGAGTGCTCCTGGAGTTCGCAAGCCCAGTTGAAGCTGTCCTGTGCGCAGTGGAGGTCCAGGCTGGGATCGCCGACCGGGCCGAGCACCAACCCGGAGATCAGGTTGTCCAGCTACGAATGGGCGTCAACCTGGGCGATATTCTCATCAGCGAAGATGGTGACATCTTCGGAGACAGCGTGAACGTGGCCGTTCGCCTGGAAAGCATCGCCGATCCTGGGGGCATCTGCATTTCGGGCAAAGTCTATGACGAGCTACAGGGGAAGCTCGGCCTTTCGTTTGAGGACAGGGGCGAACAGCATCTCAAGAACATCGCCCGCCCTATCAGGGTCTACGCACTGCGTGGAACCAATCCGGTCTCGAAAATCGTGCCAAGATTCTCCCTTCCTGATAAGCCTTTCATTGCCGTCCTGCCCTTCACGAACATGAGCGGCGACCCCAAGCAGGAGTATTTTGCAGACGGAATTACGGAGGACCTGATCGCGGCGCTCTCCCGCTGTCGCTGGCTCTTCGTTATCGCCCGCAACTCCAGCTTTGCACTCAAGGGCCGAGCCCTGGACATGAAGGAAGTCAGCCACCAGCTTGGCGTCCGGTACGTGCTGGAGGGCTCCATCCGCAAGGCAGGCAATCGCGTGCGCATCACGGCCCAATTGGTTGAGGCTGTTATGGGTACCGACATCTGGGCTGGACGCTTCGACCGCGACCTGACGGACATCTTTGCATTACAAGATGAGATCACAGAGAGCGTCGTGTCAGCCATCGAGCCCAACTTGCGAGCGGCTGAGATTGAGCGAGCCAGGGCAAAGGCAACCGACAATCTGGAGGCGTATGATCTCTACCTTCGCGCCCTACCCGAGTTCTACGCCTTTACCGAACCGGGCTTTCATAGGGCCGAGGCGCTCTTGCGACAAGCCGTTGAACGTGATCCTGGCTTTGCTGACGCCTGGGGTGCGCTCGCCGATTGCCGAGGCCGCCTGATGGTCGGAGGTTGGACCAACGACTGGGATGCGGATGCGGCCCGTAACCGGGAGGCCGCTCTGCAAGCGGTTCAGTGCGATCCAGACAATGGAGTGGTTCTCTCCGTAGCAGCATGGTCGTTGACCTCGCTGTCAGGCGTGCTGGACCAAGCCATCACGTTTTGCGAGCGCGCTCTGTATCTTCAGCCGAACTCATCGAATGTGCTGACGAACTGCGGGTGGGTGCTCGTCTACAACGATGAGAGCGAGCGAGCCCTGGCCTGCCTGGAGAAGGCACATCGGCTGAATCCGCTGGACCCACGAGGCTACATCACTCTGAATGGCATGGGGGCTGCGCACTTCCTGGAGAGACGGTTCAAGGAGGCGGAACAGTTCACGCGGCGAGCCCTGGAGATGAACCCCGGTCATCCTATCTCGCTTCGCTATCTGACGGCGGCGCTCGCGCAAATGGGGAGGCTGGCTGAGGCAACGGAAGTTGGGCACTTGTTGAAATCCACTCGCTGGGAAGCAATGCGTGTCCACTTGCACCGGTCGTGCTATCGCAACCCTGAGAAGCGGGAACTCCTTTTCGAGGGTCTGCGGATGGCCGGCTTACCCCTGTGACACTCTCCCACTCCAACTCGCCCACGACCAACCGCGCCTGCCTGATCGGGATTGGCAAATCGGTTCGATCAAGCGCCCATTGGCATCCATCAGATCGCCTTTGTCGCAGAGGAGATCGCAGCTATACTGCCGCCGAGTGGTTGTGGTCCACATCGCCGTTCTGGAAAACCCCTTGGAATCTCGGCTGTTTGAGCCAGTCAGCTATTCTCGGCAACGGTTCTAACGTACCCATGTTGGTAGGATGTTGCAATGCAGCCCGAGACTCGCTATGCGAGAAGTGGCGATCTTCACATCGCCTATCAGGTCTTTGGCGCTGGCTCCGTCGATCTCGTGATCGTGCCGGGGTTCATCTCGAACGTGGAGGAGACCTGGGACAATCCGAGCGCAGCGCGCTGTGAGAACGGCGGTGCAAAATTTGACCACGGTAGCGGCGGGATAGACCCGCTGCGGGCGGCGTAAAAGTCGTCCACCTATTCCCTTTCTGCCGGTTGCAGGGAGGGCTGGGGGATTTTCACCGTGGAACTTTACCGGAAGGTTCGGCTGGCGTGCTCTGAAGGCATGAGCCAGCGCGAGGCGGCGAAGCATTTCAACATATCGCGCGACAGCGTTCGCAAGATGATGGCCTATGCGGAGCCGCCCGGCTATCGGCGTCATGCTCCTGTCCGGCGCCCGAAGCTGGAAACGTTCGTCCCGATCATCGATGCCTGGCTGGAGGGCGATCGGTCGGTTCACCGCAAGCAACGCCATACGGCGAAGCGGGTGTTTGACCGGCTCCGGGAGGAGCATGGGTTCACCGGCGGCTATACGACGATCAAAGACTACATCCGCGAGCGCGAGCGGCGATGCCAGGAGATGTTTGTGCCGCTGTCGCACCCACCCGGCCATGCGCAGGCCGACTTCGGGGAGGCGGTGGTCGTGATCGGCGGGGTGGAGCAGAAAGCGCATTTCTTCGTGCTTGATCTTCCGCACAGCGATGCGTGTTTCGTCCGGGCCTATCCCGCGGCTGTGTCTGAGGCCTGGGTGGACGGCCACATCCAGGCCTTTGCCTTCTTCGGTGCGGTGCCGCAGTCGGTGCTCTATGACAATGACCGCTGCCTGGTGGCAAAGATCCTGCCGGACGGGACGCGCAAGCGGGCGGCGTTGTTCAGTGGTTTCCTGTCGCACTACGTGATCCGGGATCGCTACGGTCGTCCGGGCAAGGGGAACGACAAAGGGAATGTGGAGGGCCTCGTCGGTTATTCCCGTCGCAACTTCATGGTGCCAATCCCGAACTTCCCGAGCTGGGAGACCTTCAACACCTGGCTGGAGGGGCAATGTCGCAAGCGGCAGGATGACAAGCTGCGGGGGCCGGCCGAGACGATCGGCCAGCGCCTGCAGCGGGATACCGCGGCCATGCGTCCCCTGCCGGCCTCGCCATTTGAGGCCTGCGATCAGGCCAGCGGGCGCGTCTCATCGCAGTCGCTCGTGCGCTACAAGACCAACGACTACTCGGTGCCCGTGGCCTGGGGCCATCAGGATGTCTGGATCCGGGGCTATGTCGACGAGGTGGTGATCGGCTGCCGCAGCGAGGTCATTGCGCGCCATCCCCGCAGCTACGAGCGGGAAGAGGTGATCTTTAATCCGCTACATTACCTCCCGTTGATCGAGAACAAGATCAACGCACTCGATCAGGCCGCTCCTTTGCAGGGATGGGACCTGCCCGAGGAGTTCGCGACCTTGCGCGGCTTGATGGAAGTCCGCATGAACAAGCAGGGCCGGCGCGAATATGTGCAGGTGCTGCGGCTGCTGGAACTCTTCAATCTCCCGGATCTCCATGCTGCGGTGAAGCAGGCCCTGCAGATGGGGGCGATCGGCTTCGATGCGGTCAAGCATCTGGTCCTGTGCCGGGTGGAGCGCAGACCGCCGCGGCTGGACCTCGATGTTTACCCCTATCTGCCGAAAGCCAGGGTCGAGAAGACATCGGCGGCGGCCTATATGTGCCTGATCTCGGAGGATGCCGCATGAGCGCTGAAGCTCCCGAGATTTTGCTCGCCCACCACCTCAAGGCGCTCAAACTGCCCACATTCCTGCGCGAGCACCAGAAGCTGGCCCGCCAATGCGCCACCGAGGGGCTTGACCATGTCCGCTTCTTGGCCCGGCTCGTGGAGATGGAGCTGATCGACCGCGAGCGGCGGATGGTCGAGCGGCGCATCAAGACCGCGAAGTTCCCGGCCGTCAAAAGCCTCGACAGCTTCGACTTCGCCGCCATCCCGAGACTGAACAAGATGCAGGTCCTAGAGCTGGCGCGTGGCGAGTGGATCGAGCGGCGCGAGAATGTCATTGCCCTCGGCCCCTCCGGCACCGGCAAGACCCATATCGCCCTGGGGCTCGGGCTGGCCGCCTGCCAAAGGGGACTGTCCGTCGGCTTCACCACAGCCTCTGCCCTGGTCAGCGAGATGATGGAGGCCCGTGACGAGCGCCGCCTGCTTCGTCTCCAGAGGCAGATGGCCGGATACAAGCTGCTGATCATCGACGAACTGGGCTTCGTGCCCCTCTCGAAGACCGGGGCGGAGCTGCTGTTCGAGCTGATCTCGCGACGCTACGAACGCGGCGCCACCCTCATAACCAGCAATCTGCCCTTTGACGAATGGACCGAGACCCTTGGCTCAGAACGCCTTACGGGCGCACTTCTCGACCGACTGACCCACCATGTCAGCATCCTCGAGATGAACGGCGAGAGCTACCGTCTTGCTCATAGCCGATCGCGCAAACGGCAAACATCGTCCTGAAATCAACCCGATGACAATTGGCCCAGGGGGCCAATGCGCCATGGCACGCGCCAGCTATGTGGTCAGCGCGCCCGCCACTGGCCCAGTGCGGATACCGACGCAATCCGTCCATGTGTACCGACTTGAAGTCGTCCATGGTTCCGATTTGATGCCGTCCACCCTTCCGAACTGAAGCCGTCCATCCTTCCGATTTGATCCCGTCCAGGGCTCAGGCGGAAGAACCGTGCTGCACCGGGTCATCCAATTGGGGCATTTCGACCTCTCCACCAGAGAGGGACGCGATGCCGGCAAACAGAGAGATGACCATGCGACAGATGCGGCAAGTGCTACGGCTCCACGCGAGTGGAACCAGCGACCGCGCAATCGGCCGGATTGTCGGCGCGGCGCGCTCGACCGTGCGGGACGCCATCCAGCGGGCCAAGGCGGCCGGGCTGATCTGGCCCCTGCCGGAGGACCTGAGCGATACCGCCCTCGAGGAGAAGCTGTTCGCCCGGGCGGGCGCCCGGATCGGAACGCGCCGCCGGCCGGAGCCGGATTGGGCCCACCTGGTCCAGGAGCTCAAGCGGCCTGGCGTCAGCATCGCCATCCTGCACGAGGAATATCTCGCGGATCATCCGGACGGATACGGCTATTCGCGCTTCTGCGATCTGTTTCGCTCCTTCGAGCGCCGCCTGACGCCGACCATGCGCCAGCATCACGTCGCCGGCGACAAGGTCTTCGTCGATTATTCCGGCAAGAAGCTGCCGATCGTCGATCCGCTCACCGGCGAGATCCGCCACGCCGAGATCTTCGTGGCCGTACTCGGCGCCTCCAACCTGACCTATGCCGAAGCGACCTGGACCCAGACCCTGCCGGATTGGATCGAAGCCCATGTGCGCATGTTCCGCTTCCATGGCGGCGTGACCAAGCTCGTTGTCCCGGACAACCTGAAGAGCGGCGTCCACAAGGCCTCGTTCTACGATCCCGAGATCAACCGCAGCTACGGCAAGATGGCGGCCCACTACGAGGTCGGCATTCTTCCGGCCCGACCGCGTCGCCCGAAGGATAAGGCAAAAGTCGAGTCCGGCGTGCGCTTCGCCCAATTCTACATTCTCGGCCGCCTGCGCCACCGCACCTTCTTCTCGCTCCAGGAGGCCAATGCGGCCATCGCCGAGGCCGTCACGCGCATGAACAGTGTGCCCATGCGCCGGCTCGGCGTCAGCCGGCGCCAGGTGTTCGAGACCATCGAGAAGCCGGCCCTCGCACCATTGCCGGCGCAGGACTACGTCTTCGCGCACTGGCAGTTCGCCCGGGTTGGGCTCGACTATCACATCGAGGTCGAGGGCTTCTTCTACTCGGTGCCGTTTGGCCTCATCGGCCAGCAGGTCGAGGTGCGCGTCACCCAACGCACGATCGAGGCCTTCCACAAGGGCGGGCGCGTGGCTGCCCACGCGCGGCGTTTCGCGGGACGGGCGCACGGCACGCAGGCCGAGCACATGCCGAGCTCTCATCGCCGCTATGCCGCCTGGTCGCCCGAGCGCTTCCGCTCCTGGGCGGCGGTGATCGGCCCCCACACCGAGGGACTGATTGCCGCCATCCTGTCGGCGCGCCGCCATCCCGAGCAGGGCTTTCGCACCTGCATCGGGGTTTTGCAGCACATGCGCGGCATCCCGAAGGAGCGTGTCGAGGCGGTCGCGGCCAAAGCCCTGGCGATCCGGGCGCTGACCTACAAGAGCATCGTGTCGCTACTCGACACCTACCACGAGCGTGCTCCCGCCCCGGCGGCCGACACGCCCGTGATCACCCACCCCAACGTCCGCGGACCGGGGTATTTCCACTGAACGGAGACCGACCATGTTGACCCATCCCACCCTCGACCAGCTCCACGCGCTGGGCCTGCACGGCATGGCCAAGGGCTTCAAGGCGCTCGGCGCCAATCCCGAGGCTGACGCGCTCGGCCATGCCGAATGGCTCGGCCTGATCCTCGATCATGAAGTGACGACGCGCCAGCAGAAGCGCTTCGAGACCCGGGCCAAGACAGCCAAACTGCGCCATCCTGCCAGCGTCGAGGATGTCGACTTCCGGGCCGCGCGCGGCCTCGACCGGGCACTGTTTCTCAAGCTGGCGTCCTGCGACTGGATCCGCGAGCGGCGCAATCTGTTGATCACCGGCCCGTGCGGCGTCGGAAAGAGCTGGCTCGCCTGCGCCCTTGGACACCGCGCCTGCCGGGAGGATCTGTCGGTGCTCTACCATCGTGTGCCGCGGCTGTTTGCAGCGCTCGATCTCGCCCGCAGCGATGGCCGCTACTCTCGCCTGTTACGCACACTCGCCCGGGCCAAGCTGCTGGTGCTCGACGACTGGGGTCCTGAGGCGCTCACCGGCGAGCAGCAGCGCGATCTGCTGGAGATCGTCGAGGACCGCTATGATGCCGGTTCGTTGCTGATCACCAGCCAAGTGCCGGTCGAGAACTGGTACGCGATGATCGGCAGCCTTCCAACTCTGGCTGACGCCATTCTCGATCGGGTCGTGCACAACGCCTACCGGATCACTCTCACCGGCGAGAGCCTGCGCAAGACCCGCCACGCGCAAGCCGACGCTTGACCAGCGCCACCGCCTCAACCACCATCCATCAACGACCCGAAGAGCGGCGCTCAGGTGGACGACTTCACCTCGGAACCACGGACGGCTTGAAATCGGAATGCCTGGACGGCTTCAGATTGGACGAAGTGGACGGCTTCGTCGGTATCCTCACCCAGTTTTGCGCCGCCCCGTGGTCGACTTTTGAACCGCCGTTGACACAAGCTGGGCGATCAGGGCTTCGGTGTAGTGGAGGATCAGGCGTCGAAGCTTCGGACGGGTCGAGATCGCCTCATGCATTTTATCGGTGGCAATTCGGGATGCAGTACCGGGGACTTGAACAATGTAGCGACCGACCGACTCACGGGTGACAACCGCACTGATGAAGCCAATCACAGCTTCGCAACCGAACACGGTCATCTCGGCACTGCCGCCGTCCTCCATCACATCGACGAGCGATACGATGATGTCATGAGGAAAGTAGATGTAACGGATAGTCTCGTCCGTCTCGTAGAGAATCGTACCCTTAGGCAGGATCACGCCTTACAGATGCGGCTCCAGATACGCGAAGTCTTCAGGTTCAAGAGCCGCCAGAAGGCAGTTGGTTCGATGGTCTGTCGCTGTTCGCTCCTGCCGCATGCGCGAGGATCGCACTCCTTGGGGAGACCTGATCCGATCATTGTTTCGCGCCTAAGCTTGGCTGGCAATGCAGTCGATACGAAAGGCTGAGAGTAGTATCTCCGCACGGCCGTCACAAATTCGTGAGTTATGATGTTGCTTGAACTGGACAAAAGACGGGTTGGGCGCTCTCAGACGAGCATTGGAAGCAAGAGCGCGTGACATGCACCTGCGCCTCGGAAGGGACTTCGGTGATGAGGGTTTTCGGCGCGAGGCAATACTCACAACCCAGCTTCTGCAACAGGTCGCGGCACTGGAACTGCGATCAGGCCACCGTGCCTGGGCGTGAGGGATATCGAGTCGATGCCAATTGAAGATGAAGATTGAAAGCAAGTCCCGAATGTCAAAAATCGCGGGTTCCTGCCCGCTATCCACAGCCTTATAAAAAGTTGGTTAACGCTTCCTCAACCCGCCTCTATTTCTACTAATGCGGAGATTTGGAGGCGGCTATGGGAAGCAGCGTCGAAGGTGGTAGACGGGTTTCCATGATGTCTGATGAGGAGCTTCTGCGAACGATTGGTCAGGACCTCCGCACCCTCTACGCGGATATCATCCGACAGCCCTTACCCGCGAAGATTGAAGCTGCTCTGACCCGCATTGATCGTGCACAAAGTCTGAGTGGCAACCTGAGCCGACCGGCACTGCACTGGGCCAAGGCTCCACTCGCGTTCTAAGCATTTGCGAGAAAGGCAATAGCGACGACAAGGGAGGCAGCAAGGACGCTGTATTCAGCCCATGGGCAATATTGCGACTTGCTGTGAAAGTTCACTTCGCCAAACATTCCAATCCTCCATCAAGGCTCGTCCGATTTGCGCTGCCGATTCATGTTCTCGAATTGTTCCCATCCTTCGGTTTCGGCGTCAAACTTCAAGCCCACAGGAGCATTTTCCAAGGGAGCCTTAAACTCCGTGGGATTGCGGAATGAGTCTGATCAAAAAATGGGACGAGCCGCCGCTCGATCAGTAATATGTCCATCTCGATAACTTTGGACGAAGGCTTCATCACTCGAATGAAGCTGAGTCTGCCAGTTGGATGGGTTCTGCTGGGAGGATTGTCGAGATAGCATGCTTGTAGACAATCTGTGTACCGTTGCCGCGAACAAGCTGGATTGTGAAGTTGTCAAACGATCTGATCTGGCCCTGTAGCCGAATCCCGTTCGCCAGAAAGATGGTTACCTCACTCCTCTTGTCGCGGAGATACTTCAGGAACTTGTCTTGAAGGCTTGAGGTCTTCTGTGTTGGCATTGCACTGTTCCTGATGGAGAGACACTGCATCAGAGCAGGCCATCCCTGTCAAAGGTATTGAATGCTGGGAACGGCCCTTCGAGGCGGTGTGATAGAAGGACGAGCATGTTTGAGCAGCAATACCGTTGGAACGAGCTTCCCTTAGTGGACGGACCGGGAGCTTACGCCTACTTTCTCCATCAGCCAGATTGCGCTTCCGACGATCAAGATCGATCCCAATGGCATGCTCTACGTCGGGATGACTGCGAGTAGTTTGGATTCAAGGTGCCACTTCAACCATTCGCATAGTGGCTTCTCGACGTTTCGCCAGTCGCTCGGCGCTATCCTCGAGCAGACCCTCGATCTCAACGCTCGGCCTCGGTCCTCTGGTCTGTCACTATCCAACACTCAGAACTTCCGGTTCGACGAGGCATGTGAGGCCCGATTAACCGAATGGATGCGGGATAATCTTCGTTACGCTCATGTAGCTCTTACCGAACGGGTCGAAGCAGAAGAGGCTGACCTGATCAGATCGCTGGAGCCTCCGCTGAATCTGACAGGCTGGAAGAATCCTCAAAAGCCACTCATCCAAGAGCTACGTCGTACCTGTGTGCGTGAGGCAAGGGGACAAGCCACCGACGCCCTTTCGTAGCTGCATAAGAGATCACCGCTCCGATAGACCATCGCCATCCCGATTCTATCAGGCTGTTCTCTTGGAGGATCGTATAGGGCCTGCTTTTCTGTGTTCGGAGAGGGCGCGAAGGATCGAATATATTCAAGCATTTAGGTAAACCTGGGGTACGGCTTTCATCTCGCATTTCCCCGCATGTTTCCGTACCTACTCCCCCAGTTTTTTTCTGAGCTACAGTCTCTTGCGACTAAAACTCTTGGCCTAGCCAATCAGCCTATACTGCTCCTTGCGGTGAGGGGAAAAAGGGGCAACCGATATGAACGATCACCTGTGGAAGAGAAGATTTTGGCACAGCGCAGTTGAAGTGATGATGGCTTATGGCTGCCTCTGAGATACTTGCTCCCAACACACTCACCGGCTAAGGGCTCCTGCGAGACAGATCACCGCCCGGTTATTGGGGAAGATGCGCACCACATCCGCGCCGCTTGATCTCGCCCTCCTTGCTCTTGTGGTGACCGAGCCACTTGGCCAAAAGTTGGAGGTCCTCGGTCCTAACTCATTCGAGGTCGTTACCGGCAGCAGCCCTACTGCCCGCCCAAGGCTAACGAGGATATCCAGGCCTGATGCTTGCGCGGCGAGAGCGGCAAATCGTTGATGTCTGCGTGGCAGCCTGCATTCCTGAAATGCACGATGGGCCTCGCAGGACTTGAAGCAGTGCGCAAGTTCATTAAGGACCTTGGCACGAGGCCGCGCCAACTGACAGGTCGCGGCTCGTATCGGGTGTGGTGACTGGTCCAGTGCGGGCTCCTTTCCTCGCGCACCGACACCAATGCCGAGCATGTCTTGTCCTTGCTCATCAGGTTGACCCAAAGCCAAAGCTCGTCAGAATGTGTCTGGACAAAGTTTTCCAACTCGGCGTTGTAGGACGCCTTATCGGTGATCCACTGAGCGGACTTGATCGCATCGGCCGTCTCCTGGATCGCCTGAGCCACTTCCTTTGAGGCACGAGTCAGTTCGATCTGGAAACGAGCCTTGACGGGCTGCTGAACCGCGACCGAGGGCTCTAAACCCGGCTGAAGGGAGTCTTCGGGGTAGACCACATACGCGACTGAAAACGTCGCATCGCAGGTGATATTGTCGATGTTGATGATAGTTTTGTAATCTTTGCGAACCCGCACCAGTTGGTAAGCGGAAATCGATTGTCCGAGTAGAGTTGGAAAGAACGCGAAGCTCCTATTCTTATATTCCGGATCGAGGTCGGGAATTTTGCGCACAAGCCGCGCACCTGCCTGCTTGAGGATGTCGGTCGCCTTCTCAGTCGCGCACTGGGTGAACGGCTCGTAGGCGTCGTCTTCGCCGAACGATCCTTTGGTGAGATTGAAGTTTCGGCGCAGCGTCATGAGATTGCCGGAGCCCGCCGCGATGGACGAATTGATGAAGGCGAAGACCTCGCCCTTGACGGCTTCAGTTTTCGGGGTTTTCCCACCTGCGCAGGTGTCGAGGGCATCACTGACATCTCGGAACGTCAGAATGAACGCGGAAGCAGGCTTGGTCGAGGAAAGCAAGACGGCACCCATCATCACGCATGCAGCAGCACGATACATTACGACCCTCCGTCGGCAGTTCTTCAATCATCCCGAGGGAAGGGGTATGCGGTCAAGGGGCTAATGAATTGCCGGGATTTGATTGGTAACGGCTGATGCTCTTCGCCCTCCTCCCGGTCACTCAGGCGGAGACCTCTACTTAGCCGCGTGTTCCCTCCCCACCCGATCCGGCCCTCTACATGCGCGGGATCAACTGGCTTTGTATCAATCAAGGCGTTCGTCTTACTCCAGACCCCGTGCAAATGAGATTGGCGGAACATCGGTGAAACCAACACGACGTGTTCCGGCAATGAAGTAACAAACGCTCACGATCAACTATGAAGGTTTGGAAAGTCGCTCGACGGTTACCATCCAGCCACTATGGGAACGAAATAAGTACCCTTAGTGAAGGTTCCAGAACGGTGCAGTTAAGGCGTTGATGGTTCATGGTTGCTTCTGCGGTAGCTCCCAGCATACGCCACCGGGCGGGGCACTAGAGAAGGGCTCCTGTCCGCCACCGACTACTGCTGTGCTCAATGATCCGCCTTTTCTACGATTGCCGGAATTTGAACGCTCAAGCACAGTGATCTTCAAACTTGCGTCGTCGGCATCCTTTTCATGCGCAATAAACCATATGGCTTCCTTTGTAATCTTGAGAACCTTAAAAGCCCCACCACCAAGATCGTAACTGTACCCTTCCTTTGTTGAAACCGTCCTCGCTTGATCATCAACCGTTACGCCAATTGGGACCTCATTGTAAAAGCTACATTGGAAATTCAACAACTCCGCATGCACGATACTTGGCATCACCGCCATGCTGCAAGTTATCGAAAGGCGAAGCCAATTAGCCATGTGAGCGCTCCTGTATTCCTAAGATAGGATATTGCGAAGCGTTGCTGGTCGCAAATTTTTGGAAGTCGCCAAAGGTGTATGCCTCGCATGACTGGGCACAATGACGGACACGCCTTACCCTACTCTTTGCTAGCCGCTCTTATGCACGAGGCGTCTGGAGAGGGCTGGCGGATGTAGCTTAAGCACTTGAAGCAGCGTAGGATTTGGTTGCTGAGACCAACCCCTGCCACGATTGCACTGTGCCACACCCGCCGTGACGGACGATACAACTGCGACGTTCCCATTTCCAGCCGTTAGCCGCAAGAAGATCACCGCCGCTTTCGATGGTGGACGCTTGTCGTCCGACGGCGGCGTCATGTTCCTGGCCCAGGCCGAGCGCCGGCTCGGGATCGCCGAGCGGCTGGCGCGCTTCATCCCGGATCGGCGCGATCCCGGCCGTGTGAAGCACGCGATCACCGACATGATCCGCGCTCGCATCTTCGCCATCGCCTGCGGCTATGAGGACTGCAACGACTTCGGCCCGCTGCGCGCTGATCCGGCGTTCAAGCTCGCCTGCGGGCACTTGCCGGAAACCGGGGCGGATCTGGCCTCGCAGCCGACCCTCTCGCGCCTGGAGAACGCCCCGAGTCTGCGCGATGCCATCCGTCTGACCTATGCTCTGGTGGATCAGTGGATGGAAAGCTATGCCACCGCGCCGGATGGAGTGGTGCTGGACATCGACGACACCTGCGATGTCGTGCACGGCCATCAGCAGTTGTCGCTGTTCAACGCCCATTACGACGAGCGCTGCTTTCTCCCCATCCATGTCTATGACAGCGCGACAGGCCGCCCGGTCGCCGTCGTGCTGCGGCCGGGCAAGACGCCCTCCGGTATCGAGGTGCGGGCTCATTTACGCCGGCTCGTGCGGCGCATCCGCATGCGTTGGCCTCTCACCCGCATCACCATCCGGGGCGACAGTCACTATGCCCGTCCCGAAGCCATGGACTTCTGCGAGCAGAACGGCCTCAGCTATCTCTTCGGGCTGACCGGCACCCGACCACTCATGGCCAAAGTTCAAGATATGGCCGATGCGGTGCGCACCCAAAGGGCTGTCGAGGATCGTGACGTCGTGCGAGACTTTGCCGAGACGACACACCGGGCCAAGAGTTGGTCGTGCGAGCGTCGCGCGGTGGCCCGCATCGAAGCCACGCGCCTGGGGCTCGACATCCGCTTTGTCGTCACCAACCTGACCGGCACCAGCCCGCGCGTCGTCTACGAGAGCCTGTATTGTGCCCGAGGCCAGGCCGAGAACTGGATCAAGTTCCACAAGGCGCAACTCGCCTCCGACCGGACGTCGTGCCGGCGCGCTGTGGCCAATCAGGTTCGTCTCGTGCTGCACACGGCGGCCTACTGGCTGATGCTGTCCGTGCGCGAGGCCATCCCGGCCGCTCGCGATCTCGCCCGGGCGGAGTTTGCAACACTGCGGTTGCGCCTGCTCAAGATCGCCGTGAGGGTGCAGGAAACCACCAGCCGCATCCGCTTGGCCTATGCGTCCTGCTGTCCCGAAGCCGACCTCTTCCGCCGTCTTGCTTGGGCTCTCGCACCTCGGCCGCGGACGGCGTCGCCATGAACGGCGGGGCCACGATCGCCCCCATCAGTCCATCCAACTCCTGCCAACGCGTTCCCCATGTTCCAGACCTCATCGCGATGAAACAGACGCAACGAGCCCCCGCGATCGCAGTCCAGAACGGCAGTCATCAACATGTCTTATGAATAGGGTGGGCTAGGATGAATTTTCCAATTTGGCAGTAGGGCCGTGTCGTCAGAATTTTTCGTTACGGGAAACTGTTGAGGACGGTTCTCGGGCTTCCACGGCGCTCTGGGCTCCAAGGTGATACCCCTTAGTTCTCCATACTGTTTGACGTTCACGAAGTAAATTTTCGCCCAGGATCGTCATTAAGGTTCCAACAGACGGTAGGTTCTGGAAACCTACCGCTTCGCGAAACATAATCACGTAGGTTTAAGTCGCGGTTCGCACCCATTTCCCTGACGTGCCATCCTGATTGCTACAGAATCACGTAGGTTTAAGTCGCGTTTCCCGCCCCTTTTGCTCAGGCATCACCTACTTAAATTCATCTGAATGCGCTGAGTATGGAAGTTTGGAATGCCCTTGAGCTAGGTCTTGAGCAAAAATCCGGTGAATGCGCCGCGCCATTGCAACTCGTAAGGAGTTAGGTGGGTTTAAGTCGCACTTCCCACTCCGTCAGACCAGCCGATACAAAATCACGTGGGTTTAAGTCGCGTTTCCCGCCGCAGCGAGAGCAGCGGCGATCTTGTTTGGAAGCTCGTGACTTTCGAACTCTCCCGCCTTTACCGGCTCTCCATCCACCAGGACGGCAGATGGGAAGACCTTTCGCAAACGCTGCTGGGCTTGTTGGGAGGCATCAAGTTACCCACGCCCATACGTGCTTTGCACCACGCGATGACCTCGTCGTCGGACAGGCCAGTCGGAATCGGTGTCTCTGGATGGTCGGCGCGCGGCCTCCCGCTCAATCCCAACCTTCCTCATCCTTCTCTTCCTTGACAGGCACTATGCCGAAGAGATCGTGATCCTTACCACAAGCTGGAATTACCCACTTCTTAATGGGTTTCTTCCCAGGAGGGCCTCCGCCGAGCTTCGGGCTCATGGCTTGTTCCGGTAAAGCTCGTTGCAGCGCTCATCATTCGACCGTCGGTCAAATCGAGTCTTGGCCTCCTCATTTGTGAGACCATCGGTGAGTCTGCAATACAGCGTCGAAGCTGCGCTGACCGGTTGCGTTCATAAGTCTGATGATCGGCGGAGAACCCGGACCGGCCTCCAGACCACTAGAGCGGATACGAAGATGACCGTAGCCAACATCGCCAGCACATAGACCAGAGAAGCGCCGTCCCAGCCTTGAGCGGTCAGGGTCACAGCCACAATGATGATGGTGAGGTTGGTCAGGATGTGGAGCGCCGCAGTCTTCACGAATCGCTCGCTCCTAAAGCTGAAGAAGGCACACGATTAGGCGATGTGGATTGGAAAGGAGGAGAAATGGGTTATGAGCCCCAGGATAGTCTTCCGGGTTAATGCAGGCTCCAGCCAGATGGACTTGGCGACCCACTCAAACGTACCAATGAGCGCGCCCAGGAAGATTGCGGTTTGAAGGGAGACTGGCTGCTCCAGCCAACGACGTTTTTCAGCCACCCGGACCAGCAGGACACGCACGATCTCCTCGACCAGGGGCATGAGCACGATCATGTAGACCACGAACGTCACCCGACGGTCACCGAACCACGTCCCCCATATGTCCACCCGGAAGATCAGAAAGTCCTCGATGGCGTAGGACAACACAGAGATAGTCAGCGCGAGCAGGGCGAGCCGCGAGAAGTGTATGCGCGTATTAACTTTCCCCGACGGTGGAGACATGAAGGAAGCTCCCGTGAAGACACTCCATGAATGGGAGCGCAAGCTGAAGGCGAAATTGCGGGAGCGCGGGTGCCCGATGGACGGTTTGAATCGCTGGGACGACGAGTTGATGCGCCCGGTGTTCCGGCCCGAGCGGACAGAGGCTCTCCGGAACTATCAGTGTGACCTGAAGGACACGTTTCTCCGGCGAAACTGAAAGCCTTCAGGGCTCACGGATTTCGTCGAGGGCGACCCCAGTGAGCTTTCGCCCGTGGTGCCAGACATAACAGTGGGTGATGTCATCGTGCGGCGGATGGATGTCCGCGTAAAATTCACCGAAGGTAAGAGCGGTGCCCTTGGCGATCTCGATCTTCTCTCGGAGTTCGTCGTCCCAGGCAGGGAGCGTCTTCTCCGAGCGTTATGGAACGGCGGGCTAATTTGGCGAGCACATCCAGGGATGGGTGCCCTTCCCCTCTTACAAGCGAACATCTCTCTCCTATTGCACGAATGGTGGCGATTTCATTTCTCCTGGATACCGTTGCATTCACAGACTGCACCGGTTTGCCTGATTCTCTAAAAGGACGTTTCAACCGAAGAAGGTCTTAAAGAGCGTGGCGTCGCCCGCACAGGCGAACCGGAACCGACGGCCCGTTAAACAACCCCGATGATCCCGGATCGGCTCGATTTCGTGATTGTCGGGGCAATGCGACTCGCACCAACTCCTGCGTTTGCAAAACTGCCTTTCGAAATTCCTGTCGCCGATCTGTTCTCGGGCAAGATCATGACAATCGACGACGTAGGGTGTCGCGGCGCGACGGGCATCATCGACAAAGCAGAGCTTGGAACCGGCTGAAGCCGATAATTTTAAAACCCAGTTGAATGGGTCTTTGGGCCGGGCAAACTGATAATAACGCATTTTTTAGGAACCCCATTTGTGTATACGAGGTATTTATCGTCCGGTTCCTATGTCGGCTGCCCCCTCTGATCATGATCTCCGTGAGGAATCTCGCAGCCGTTCAATCTCGTCGAAGATGGCCTCCACTTGCTTGAAGCGCTCTTCAGCCTCCGCCCTTTGCCTGGAGGAGAATTGTCCGGATGATTATGGATTCTCCATGCTTTCCTTGCTGCCTTGAGGACGAAGGGGGGACAATGCTCATCAGTCCCAACCGATTGATGTGGGGTCCTTGTCCGCTTGCCTTCCCTGGCTTCATGCGAAGAACGGCCCCGCGCGACCATATATGAGCGCATCTCCTTCCGCTCCTGGACCAGAAGATTCACGAGATCGATAGCCCGATCCCGCTCTTGCTTCATGGCTGTCAGCGCAGCAAACAACGAATGGGCAACTTCTTCGTTAGTGGCATCGTCATCCACGCAGAACTGGGCGTAGTCTGTGCAGGATACCGTCCATTTTAGTACGGCCCGATCTCCAACCGCGAAAAGCTCATCAATCCGGCTCGTGTCGATGTTCGGACCATTGTTCATTTCTTGCTGCTCCCAGCGAGCCTGTCCCTGTTCCACGCGTTCCTGTCGTTGCTGGTATCCGGCGTCGTCACAGCGGTGCTGATGTTCCCGCTGCCGGGTATTGGTCCTGGACTACGGCCCCTCCTTGATCTTCTCCTCTGGCTTCGATGAAGAAAAGCCGTCGGGTCGCCACCATGGCTTCCACCGGTTCCACCATGGGAAGCGCTTTAAAACGTCCTTTTCCGCACTTTTTCTTCGAGGGCGCGGTTCTCTGCTGAGAAGCATCGCCAAATACTCCTCGGGATCGTCGATCTCTGGCTTCGGTGGGGCATTCGGATGGATGCTCATCGGCGGCCCTCGCAACCGAAGATCAAGCTCGCAAGGACATTGCCCTTGGCAAGAAACCGACCAGCCGCATCCCGCGTTTCATCTCGGCGGGTGTCATAGTAGCCCAGCCAACGCCCCGAGGCGTCTCGGGCCGTGATCCGGCCCGAAACGGCATTGTCTTCATACGATCCGATGACCCGGCCAGCCGGGTCGCGCAGGACTTCACGCGGCATTCCCGACTTCCGCAAAATCCTCGTCATCGACAACGTCTTCATCCTCGAAGCCGAGGTTGTTTCCCAACCCATGCCAGACACCGATCATCGAGAGGACGCCTCGGGCGCGAGGGAACAGGTCGCCGGGGGACAGCGCAGGAATCCCCAATTCTTGAAGCTTGCGGCGGAATGCGGCTGCCGCAGATGGCTCGACCTGCCCATTTCCCTTGGCGTGAATGTCGGTAAGAATCCATTGACCGTCAGTCAGGCGTCGGCATTGAGCGACAAGCCCAGGTGACGGCTTCCATTCGAGGAGTGTCTCATAGCCGATAGCTGCATGGACAACACGGGTGGAAGAACAGTTCCTGAAGCGCCGACCAAGGGCTGCGATCTCATGGCCGGAGGTCATCACCACGATATCCGGGTCATTCTCGGGGATCATCGGAAGGGTCGGAGGGCAATCTATCTTCTGAATCCACCGCGAGAAGAAAGTCGCAAGATCAGTTTTGTCGCCCAAATTCTCGACGGACTGCCGGAATGCCTCCTCAGTCGCCGACGAAACGGCGTTTCGGATAAGAGTGAAGGCAGCATTTGCATCCTTCGCCTCAGAGACACTATGGAGGCGCGTCAGAATATGATTATGAACCAGGACGGGATGGAGATGTTGGATGATCTTGATCTGGATCGCGCTGACCGGGCCAGACTGCTGATGCAGTACATCTCGCCTTACCCTATGCTGCGGATCGGTAAAGGTCTCGAACAGTGAAAAGTAGAGGCTCGGATCGGGCAGCGGATCGCCGCCGACCCGGTTGAGAACACCGAGAAGACCTTCTGGGACTGCTCCGAAGACGCTCCGGACAATCTCCTTTGCCCGAGGAGAGGCCATCACGGCACGAGCAATGCGCTCGTGCGGGCTCTTGTAGGCATGACATTCGGCGGGGACAAGGGATTGGAGGCTAGAGGCAAGGCTTTCAGGACCGTCTCGGGTCAGGACGGCCAGGGCCGCGAAGATGGCCTGCCGCCTAAGGGTAGACGCTCGGAAGGTGAATGAAATGAAGTTGGGAGAACTGGTGTCCAATTCGATAGCAAGGCTCAGGGGCCAGCCGGAAAAGGAGCGAGGTCGAAGGTGTTGGCTCGCAGGAGATCGTACCAATCGCAGGCTCCGTAATTGCCTCGGATGAGAGAAGACTCTCACGTGTCCGCATTTTGGCAATTGCTTTTTGCTTCCCGACTGTACGATTGATTGGTTCTTTGGAGTCATACCCCTTGCGACTTTTTCTTCTGCCCGTGCTTCTCTTTTCTTTCTCTGCTGAGGCCCAACAGTTTGCCGGTCAGGCAAGCGTCATTGACGGAGATACTATCGAGATTGCCGGAACTCGCTTTCGGCTGCATGGGATCGATGCGCCCGAAAGTAGCCAGATATGTCAGGATGCCGGAGGACGGGATTATCGTTGCGGGCAGAAATCAGCATTTGCATTGGCCGACTGGATCGGTCGGGCGACCGTTTCCTGTGAGCGGCGCGACACCGACCGGTATGGCCGGGTCGTCGCGGTCTGCCGTGTCCGAGGGAAGGATATGAACCAATGGATGATCCAGCAGGGATGGGCCGTCGCTTACCGAGAGTACAGCCAGGACTATGTACCGGATGAGCTTACCGCTCGGCGTGTCCGGGCAGGAATATGGACTGGCAACTTCGTTTTGCCCTCGGAGTGGCGCAAGGGGCGTAGAATCGATCATTATCCCCGTGACGTACCAGGGTATGCTGTTGGGCGATCCTTGGAGCTAGAACCCAACAATATGCTCATTGTGACGGATGCTTTAATCGTCTGCGAATAGCGCAGCGTTGGAGTTAGCTGACATCTTTCGAAGATGGAGTACGTGATTACAACGAGGCGCGACTACCTCTTTCGATATCCGCCAAAGGGTTATGAAACCAATCCCTCGCGGTCCATGACAAAGGTGCCTCCATAAGTCATATTTTCTCGTCAAAAAGAAAAGAGACTTCATGGTTACGCCGACAATACAATTGAGTGCTCGTGAGCAAGTAGAACAAGCTCGCCAAGCTCGCGACGAAGCCCGTGGCTACCGCATTAACATGAAGTACTTGTCCATCGCCTTCGTCAGCGAGGGACTGGTGATCATTCTTTCCCTGCTTGGAGCCGTCCTGTTCGCCATTCAGTATGGCCATCAGGACTGGATTCTCATGGGCTTTATGTTCCTAGCCCCCATTGGCTACGCGGTCGTCGAACTGACCCGTGTGCCTCTGGCGATCCTCGTCAGGACCCAGCCTAACTACCTTTTAAAGCTGCTGTTCTTCGTTGGCATCCTCTGCGCCAGCGCCGTGACGACCAAGAGCCTGTCGCAGTTGGGTGAGATGATGTTTCGGCCCCGTATGATGGATGTGAACAAGGCTCGCCATGACTTCGAAGAGGCCAAGGGCAAGCGTGATGCATTCCAGGGCGAGTATGCCGCCCGTAAGGCTGTGCTCGATCAGGCCAACGCATCGCTGACCTCGGCCAATGAGTTGTCGTCCAAGCAGGTCGATGCACTCAAAGAGACGGGCAAGCCCCAGATGTGCCCGATAACTTATACCTACCGGGATCGCAACGGTAAGACCCAGCGCGGTACCCGCACTGCCCCCTGCCCTGAGTCCGCTGCCTCCAAGGAAATCCGCGCGACGATGACCGATCAGCGCGGAACGGTGACGGCAGCCCGCGAGAAGGTGGATGAAGCCAATAAGGCTCTGCGCACTCTCGGTACGGCTGAAGAGGTCGAGGCCAATGTGGTTGCAACCAGAAAGGTCTATGACGACGCCATCGCCCACTCCCAGCTTCATGCCTTCACCGGCATGTTCTTCGCCAAGGACCCGGCGCAGGTCACGGAAGGCGAGCTTTCGAACTTCCTGCGCCTCTTCGTCTTCATCCCGGCGATCTGCGCCTCGCTGGCCTCGACGCTGCTGGCGATGGGATCGGTCACCCGGATCAAGCCGAAGAAGTTCAAAGCGGTTGCGAGCCAGAAGGTCGTTCCGGTTGAGGGTGGCCGGTATGTCCTCGATCCATTCCATAAGACAGTAGTGGAGAAGGCCATCGATACCGTAGTTGATGGCATGAAGAAGCCCGAGACCTCGCCTCAAGCGACCCCGAGTCTCAAAGTCGCGTGAGGACCACCATGTCGGATGCTCCAAACTACATTTTCGAAGGCACTTCTGAGCAGAAGGCCTATGCTGCGGAACAGGTGCACAACCGCCTTCGCGCCGAAACCCGGCTCACCACCGGCAAGGCCGCTCTGTGGTGGCTTGGTGGCGCAGGTCTCTTCCTGGCCCTCTTAGGTATCGGAATCGGGGCTGGTCTCTGGGGCTATTCGAAGGTGGCCGACGTGACCAATACGGCGGAGCATTTGGCCGATACCCTCAAGACGGTCCTGGAGAGGGTGAATGTCCAGACGACCGGCGAGGTCAAATTGGCCGATGGGGGCACCGTGAAATTGGACGCCGATGGAGAAACGGTTGGCGTCCAGCCGGGCGGCACGGTGCGTGTCGAGGGTGGCACCGTGAAGGTGGATGGTAGTTTGGGGCGGAGCAGCGCCCTAACCTCGCCGAGCGCATCCGCATCTCCCATTCTGTCGGCTCCGTCTACGGCTCAGATGCAGGCGGCCGCGCCCTACGCGCAGGATAAGGACGGCAGGCTCGTGGTCGAGTTCACTCGCTTTGCCAACCGGCCCTTCGCCGATGGGAAGGTGACGACGGGCTGGAAATACCACGACAACACCGAGGAGCGGCCCTACTCCCAGTATTGTTACTACCGGCCTGCGGGGGCGTTCTCTGACACGATCATCGATCTGGCCGAGGACGGAAAACTGATCCCGAATAGCAGTTCCCCGACCATCGACCGCTACGCGGCGGCCCAGGAATGCCGCTGGTTTGACGGCTCCTCGACCCGGACCACGGCGATCACGCCGGGCGAGGACCAGCTTCTGCCCGCGCCTTCCGCTCCGGCCACCCCGCAGCCATTCGCTCCCTCGACCATGGCCAAGCCCCCGGCAGGAGCGAGCTACTCTGACTGGCAGAACTGGTGCCGGGCGACCTATCCGGCCACGATCCAGGAATGGTGCCTGAAGGAATTCGCGCCCAAAACCCTGCGGGCCGAACAGGCTCCGCAGTCGCAATCGCAACCGAAGCAAGCCGTGCCGGTGGTCAACGAGCGCCTGCGGATGGACCCGGTCCAGCGCAAGGTCCTTTGACCCCGCACCATGCAACAATGCCGATGGTGATTGGAAGGAACTTGAACATGTCAGTTTGGAAATCCTTCTGGGCAGAATATGACTTCCCTATGCAGAAGGTGCGGGTCGTGAAGAGCGTGTTCGCTACCGCCATTACCGCTGCTTTGCTGACATTCCCAGCCCTCGCGCAGACGAGCAGAGATCGACCCTATTTTCATGACGCCGCGCTCGACTGGAAAGAACTCGATCCCTACCAGCGGGTTCGTCTTCAGGTCTATTTGACGGCAGATGGTTATTGGAGCGGTGTGCCGAACCAAGACTTTGGTAACCGGCTGTACGATGCCATGGCAAAATTCCAGAGCGACCATGGTTTTCCCGTCGCCGGTATACTGACTGACGAACAGGTCGGCGTCCTGATGAAGGAGGCTGAGCCGATCCTGCGTATGTGGGGACTGCAAGAGGTCCAGCATCCCGACCGAGGCGTCCCGATCTGGGTTCCGATGGGTCTAGGCCTGTCCCAGAACCGCATCCGGGAAGGCTATGAGTTCAACGATCCGCTCAAGCGGGTCTTCCTAGCCTACAAATACCTGCCCGATGTCGGCCTCCAGCAGGTCTACGATTACCTGCTGAAACAGGCTGCCGCCGAAGGCGAGACGGTTCAGTACAAGGTTCTGCGCAAGGACTTCTTTGTGGTGGCTGTCTTTAAGAACGGCATCACCCGCTACATGCGCTATCATGAGGACCGGAATGGGATGCTCGGCTTCATCTTTGCTTGGAACGAAGACGGCGCGAAAATCTACGGCGACCGTATTGTAACCCTCGTGTCCTCGTCCTTATGGGCAGTGGCCAACGGCTCCCCATTCGTCACGCCGCCCAAGATCGTTCAGGAAGCGGCTAATCCTCCAACCCAGCGTATCCAGCCGCCGACCCATGTGCCCAAGGAAGACAAGGACGGGGAAGGCATCAAATCTGGCACAGGCTTCTTCGTCACGAACACTGGCTTCATCCTCACCAACAACCACGTGATCAAGGGCTGCTCCAACGTGGCAGTGGGTTCCGACGACTACCAACCGACTCCGGCCAGGATTGTTGGAACCGATCCGACCAATGACCTAGCCCTGCTTCAGGCCGACATCGTCCCCGGCACTATCGCAGCTTTACGGTTAAATACCCGTCTTGGTGAATCGGTAGCCGTGTTCGGCTATCCCCTGTCGGAAGTCCTCGCCAGTTCAGGCAACTTCACACAAGGTAGCGTCACAGCCTTAGCCGGTCTACGGGACGATACCCGTCACCTTCAAATCCAGGCCCCTGTCCAGAGCGGCAACAGTGGTGGTCCGCTGCTCGACGCAAGTGGAAATGTGATCGGAGTTGTGGTGGCCATGATGGATGCCAAGCGCATGCTCGAAGTGACTGACACCCTGCCTCAGAACATCAACTTCGCGATTAAGACGAGCGTGGCGGCGAATTTCCTCGAAAGTAAAGGGGTCCAGTATGCTGTGGCGTCCTCTAACACGAATCCCATGAAGCCGGAGGATATCGCAGAGCGGGCAAAGAAGGTCAGTGTGATGGTGGTCTGCAAATAGGAAACTAGCCTATGTACATCCGTAAGCACGAAAACGGGTCATTCGTCGCCGAACTCGGCTGGTCCGATCCCCTCGTGACCTTCCCCTCCTCCATCGACTACGACCGCGTCATTCTTCATCCCAAGGTCCGGTCCTGGTTGAAGGAGAACACGCCTCTGTCCCAAGTGCGGGAAGGCGAGAAGGAAGTGGCGATTGCCTTCGTGAACGAAGAAGACGCCTGGGCTTTCGACAGCCGTTGGGGCCAGATCAGACAGGTTGCCGCAGAGTAATCTGCGGCCCTACCCCTCAATCCGTGGAGAAAACATGTTCAAGTATATAGCTGCTGGTGCCCTGTCCCTGTTCCTATTTGCGTCTGTGCCTGCCTTGGCACAGACCACGCTCCGCGTCATGGGAGTTCGCAAGAACGATGTTCTCAACATTCGGGAGTTCCCGACGAACCAGAGCCGGATTGTCGGCGTGATCCCACCCGACGGTACCGGCATTGCGAAAACTGGTGAACGAGAAGGCAACTGGGTTTTCGTTCAATACAATGGTGTTGAAGGGTGGGCTTATACGGCATTCCTATCGCGCGAGGTCCGGCGCGGCGGGCCTATGTCTGAGTAGGTGGCTGCTCTCGCGACCAAGGGAACCAGCCAACTTGATCTGTCGCTTTTCAGCATGAACAGGCTGGAGGATGCTTGCTCCACCGCTAGTGTCCCGGAAACCGCATAGCTCTACTAGAAATGACGTTTTCGATCCCGTACCAGGACTAATCGCCTTTCCGGCGCGCATCGATGATCGTAATCAGGTCTGACCGGTACTTCTCCCTAAGCTGACTGATCACAGTCCCTGCCGATTTTCGACCGACTTTCCCTACCAGAAAACGCCGCAATCTTCCTTCCTCCGTCCGACATTTCCGGAGGGCATTTCCGACAACTGCCACTGAGGATTGCCTGGATTCGATCCGTGGTTTCACATATGCGGCGGCGCAGGCCTGCCAGAGATCATTGAGTGGAGCCGCACCCTTGATCGCAGCAAGCAGGTCGAACTCGTCGGCAAGCGTAGGTCGTAAAGGTCCAAGGACGGTCAAAAGGAAGACAGCGGCTACAAGATTCCGATTGAGCCGGAGAGGCCGCTTCTGCCGTCGCCACAGAAACATGGCCTGCCGCACAGACGGCATTGTCCTGTAAGCCATGACGCTCCCTCCGGCATGGGGATCATCGTCTGGCGAGGAACTTAAAGAACCGTTGCTTCGCCTACGCCAGTAGAGAGCTACTATTCGTCATACGATAGGCTCGCGCGGTAGGGCTCAGACGGCGAGGTTTTGATCAGAACTGTGGCAGGCCTTATGCAGACGAAGGCTACGATCTTGCTGATCAGGAAGAACGTAACAAATGAAGCGGGCTATCTCAGAGTCGCCCGTTCTTGTTTTAGAGATCGTAAAAACCCCAGAGCGATCTGGGGCTTTTGTCTTTAACTGAGGCCCATCTCGTCAAATGATGACGAAATCTTTGTTCGTCAGTGCGAGGTTTTTGCTAATCGTCGCGAATGCCACGGACGCTCCCTTCCCCGATCCATCCGCGTCATAGTAGAGAACGCCGCTGTCTTTGTCGTAGATGATCCGGTCGTCCTTATCGTGAGCCTTGCCGGTATTATTGGTCCAGAAGGCCGACGATTTCAGGGTGCCGTTGGAGCCCACCTTCGTGAAGACGGCGTGGTCCAGGCGGATCGTGTCATCCACAACCTTGAAGTCCAGGATGGCATCCTTGTTCGTGCTCTTATGTGGCATGGTGTCGAACACGAAGGTATCTTTGCCTGCGCCGCCGTAAAGCTTGTCGTTGCCAGTACCGCCATAAAGGAAGTCGTTGCCTGCGCCGCCCTTCAAAACGTCGTTTCCAGCGTAACCCTTGAGATGGTCCGCACCACCCGTGCCGGAGAGGCTGTCGTGCCCGGCGTAGGTATCTTCCGGAGAAGGCGGGGTCGGAGGCAGCAGGACGACCGGCGGCGTGACGGCAGGAAGCAACGCAGAGATATCGAACACGCCGTTCGAGAAGCTCACCAATTCAGCGTTATAGACTGTGTCGGAACCGAACGTCCCAGTCAGATCGGTGATCTGGATCGACCCGTCATAGTTCCTTGAGAAAACAAAGTTATAGCTGAGCCCATTGTAATAGATCAGGTCGGTGCCCACGCCAGCATTGATGTAGTCGTTTCCTGCGTCGCCGTTAATCTCGTCGTTCCCGGCGTAGGTGAATACATAATCGTTGCCATTTCCGGCAAACACATAGTCGGCGTAATCATTGCCGTCGATAGAATCACTCTCGGCCATGACTACATCATAGGAAACGTTAAGGCCGATCACTGCTGACGACGAGCCAACAAGGTTGAGGTTCTTACCCTCGAAAAGGGTGACACCGTTCTTGCCTGCGCGGATCATATCGACCGCGAAATAGTCCGGGCCGAGTTGCTTGTAATGGATATCGTACTGATTGATGACTGGATTGAAGTTCATCCCGAACAGGGCGGTACCGTAGCTTGTGATCTGATCATAGTGATCGTCGATCCAGAACGAGCTTTCACCCTGGTATGAAAGGCCGAAGGCCGCGTAACGCATATCCAGGCCCTGGCCTGCGAGATTTGAGATAGAAAAGTTCGCCACATTTATTGTCCTTGGACATCCATGAGCCCGACGCGGGCATAACTAAACGCAGTTATTCGGCAACAGATTCAGTCAGCAACTTTGGTCGCAGGATGGTGCCGGGTAGAGGCCTAATGGCAAGAATGAATGATCCGGATTGTGGAGCCCACTTCCTGGAGTTAGGTAATTCAAACGTTCGGGCTGACTACTGGGGCATTCTTGCGAAATGCGAGTGAGACCTATGAAGGAGCGTCCTGTGAGTGGAAGAGCCACCTGGATTTCCAGGTGGCTCTGTTTGAGTCAGATTACGAAGAAATCCTTGTACGTCATTTTAAGGTTCTTCGAGAGCGTTGCAATCTGCACCTGAGCCTGGGAGCCTGTGCCGTCAGCGTCGTAGTACACTGCTCCAGTCTTCTTGTTGTAGATCAGGTGATCATCCTTATCGTGAGCCTTGGTACCCACATAGAAGTAGCCGCTCTTAAGCGCTCCAGGCTTTGTTGCTGAGCCCTTCCCAATCGCCTTGAAGATGGAGTTCTCCAAGTAGATTGAGTCGTCCTTCACATTAAAGTCCGTGATCTTATCGATGTTGGACGACTTGTTTGGTTTGGTATCGAAGAAGAAGACATCTTTACCAGCGCCGCCGGTCAGGGTGTCCTTACCGGTTCCGCCGAAGAGCCAGTCATCTCCGCCGCCGCCAATGATTGAGTCATTGCCGCCCATGCCACGGATTGAATCATTACCATCAGTGCCGGTGATACGATCATTGGCTGGTGTCGTATCTCCCTGAATCGCTGGAGTCACTGTCACCGTTACAGTCGGTCCTTGAGGACCTTGCGGCCCGGTCGGTCCCTGAGGTCCAGTTGGTCCTTGAGGTCCTGGGTCGCCCTTTGGCCCCTGAGGGAACGTGATCTGGCCCTCAGGCATCTTCAGAAGGTCTGCTACGCTCAGCAGGCCATCGCTGAAGTGAATACCTTCAACCCCGATGATCGTTTCAGTGCCGAGGTTGCCGTCAAACATCCATGTATCGGTCAGTGTGACAGAGCCATCAGCGTTCACCTTGAAGGAGAAATCCGTCCGTGCACCGCTGATGTCGAGATAGTCGTAGCCATCACCACCATTGACGGAGTCGTTGCCACTACCGCTGACAATGGTGTCATTTCCGGCTCCGCCGTTCAGCGTGTCATCTCCAGCATCGCCAAAAATTGCGTCGCTACCTTCGCCACCACCGACCAAATCGTTGCCGTTGCCGCCGAACAGCCAGTCGTTGTCGTCACCGCCATCAATGGTGTCCCTGCCGTCATAGCCGCTGATGGTATCAGCGCCAAGTTCACCCTTCAGGATGTTGAAGCCGCCGTTGCCCTCGACCACGTTTGCGAGTTCGTTGCCGGTTCCGTTGCTGCCGGTTTCAAGGGATAGGTTCTCGAAATTGGCTCCCAAGGTATAGCTCGTGGTGAACGATACCACCCTGTCAAATCCACCGCCATTACCCTCGATTACAACGTCTCCTTCGCTGACGATGTAGGTGTCATCGCCGCCGCCCCCCGACAAGGTGTCAGACCCATCGTCACCGTTGCCACCACTGAGGGTGTCATTACCGTCACCCGTTGAGATGGAATTGTTGCTGGCATTGCCCGTGATCTCGACGCTGCCCATCTCCGCCCAAACGGCATTCTCAACATTGTCTGCGAGAACGAACCAGCCACCGCCATGATATTCGGCGGTGTCCGTGCCACCATTGACGGATTCTTCAATCATAACCTCGCTGTTGCCATCAATGACGTAGTAGTCGTCACCAAGCCCACCAGAAAGTTGATCCCAACCGCCGCCACCGTAGATGGTATCGTCGCCATTGCCACCAACGATGGTGTTATCGTTCTCGTTTCCGTAACCGACGAAGTTACCCGTACCAGAGAATACAAGGGTTTCGAAGTCGTTGCCGAGGGTGTATTCGTTCAGAGTCGTGACAATCGTATCGTTGCCGCCGCTGCCGAAATCTTGCACGACATCGTCGGTGCTGTTCACGTGATAGGTGTCGGAACCATTGCCACCAATCAGCGTGTCAGCGCCATCACCACCATCGAGCGTTGCCTCCGAATAGTATCCTGACTGATCGCCAACGGCGATCTTGATCACGTTGTTGAGACCGTTGCCGACAAGAGAGTAGCTGCCACCTGATGGATAAACCATCAGGTTCTCGACGTTGTCAGTGAGGACATAGGTGTTTACCGGGTTTGGATTGGATGGGTTGTAGTAATTGGTCTGGCGATAGATGACGGTGTCATTGCCACCATCGGCACCCTCAACAACCACATCACCCTTGCCGATCACGTAGGTGTCGTTGCCAGCGCCGCCTTCGAGCCGGTCACCCTCGTCCTGATCGTAGAAGCTTTCCGGCATAGACTGGCTGGCGGGAGTGTACGTCCCTCCGAAGAGAAGATCATCGCCATTGCCACCGATCAGTGTGTCGCCGCCACCGACGACGCCGGGAGACATGGCGTTACCACCCTGAAGAGTGTCGTTGCCATCACCGCCCGTGATGCTGTTATTCAAATCATTGCCGGTGCCGTTGAAGTTCCCGCTACCGGAGTATTCAAGATTTTCCAGCGTTGTCGGACCCGGCATTTGTGTCGGGCTCGGCGGATAATACCCACTCCATGGTAGGGTATAGGTGCTCAGCGATGTTCGGACCGTATCGTTTCCGCCTGCATCGGCAATCGCTACATTCTGATGATCGACAACAAAGAGGGTGTCCCCTGCGCCTCCGACCAAAGTATCGCCACCGGCAGTGCTGGTTTGCGTATCCTGATATGTCATTTAGTCCCCCAAAGCAACAAAGTAACTAATAGGCACGTCTGTGCGACGGCCAAGCTCGTTAAAACGTGGTCCTCGTCAAAGCCACTACCGTTTGAGGTCAACAAGGTTCGGTTATCATTCTTTTGGCGGGCGCTTTACTGTGTAATTACGCAGGCACCCCGTCCGCACGGAGGTTGGGGCGGACACAGTCTGAAGATCGAACCCTCGTTATACGGGTAGTACTCTTTTATACTTTTGGCTCGAATGCTTGAACGCGGTGATATTCGAACGCGCCCGCGTTTGACTGTACAATATACAGGCCCCTTTCATCTGACTTGTGAAAGGAAGACAAAATCTTGTGATAAGAAGACAAATCTTTGAGTTTTTGAGTAATTGTCCACGCCCCTTTCCGAATTGAGGTTCGGGCGGAAACAGTCTGAAGGATTGTCTTGACCGCGTTGGTTCCCGAGCCGAGACGAGCCGTGTCAACGACCCTGCCTATGTCCGCTCCCCCCTTGGCAGCCCACAAGGCCCGATAACCGTTGGTCACCTTGCGCTGAATGACGGCGGGTCTGAGCGCGCGTTCGCAGGCGTTGTTCGTCGCGTCAACCATGCCGGGCCTATAGGCGAAGTCAAAAGCTGATCGCGGGCTCACCGGAACTTGTTCTGAGGTCGCGGGCCAGATCGCAGGCTGTCGGCGCGGCCAGGATCGCCTCCAGACTGCGCTTCAGAGCGTGGCGCTTGTGGGCAAGGGTCGAGGCGGCAAGCGTTACGACCTCATCCGCCAGGGCAAAGGCCCGGTGCAGCCACAGCTTGAGACGCAATGGAAGGACATCCGCGCTGGCCTCACATTCGCGGCGGCGCGGGCTTGCCAGCGGTCGTTAAGGGGAGCGGCTCCCTTCAGAGTAGCACGAGGATCGAACTCGTCGGCGACGGCAGGCAGTGGAAGACCGAGAAAGACAATCAGAAGACCAGAGGCGACTGCGAGACTCACCGCTAGTCGTGGATTTTTGTTCCGCCGTAGCCACCGGTATCCAACCCGTCGCCCAATCAGTACGGCCCTGTCAGCCATGATTTCCCCCGAGATGGAGGTCATCGTCAGGTACGTGGCTGAAAGAACTATTGCTTAATCCACACTGATCGGGAGCTACTATCCGGATGACACCTGCTGCGCCCCATACATCAGAACGCTGCGATGCGGCGGCGCTGCGGAGGTAAAAACTTAACTTCAGGCTGGCAGTGTTGTTCGAACCAGCGGCGTGAAGGGCGCAGGAGACCTCAGCACAGTGGGTGGACATGTCATAGTCCTAGTCGTCGCATATTTCATGACGATCAATGTCGTGGCGTTCACCGCATTCGCATGGGACAAACACCGCGCCAGGACTAACCGCTGGCGGATACAGGAGAGCACCCTTCTCACCATCGCAGCAATTGGCGGGATTGTTGGTGCCATTACCACTCAGCACTGGATGCGACACAAGACCCGCAAGGAACCCTTTCGTACGAATCTTTACATGATCGCAGGTGCCCATTTGGCGATCCTTGTCATGATGCTCATCCCCGCCGTCCGGGGCGCTATCCTGTCGGCTATCTCCTGAGACGTACATTCTTCAGAGGCTTTCCTACCTGCTAAGTCACAAGCCGATGCGTGTCGATCTCAGGGACCAGAAACATCTATGGGGAAGTTGTGGGCGCGACCGGATTGTCAACCTGAACTGGCAGTTGATTTTCGCGCCGAAAACGGTCTTGGAGTTCGCGGTTGTCCACGAACTCTGCCATCTCCGGCATCGTAATCATGACCTAGAGTTCTGGAACTCGGACGGCGCGATCCTGCCGGACTGAGAGAGTCGAAAAACATGGCTGGACAGGCACGAGAACTTCCTAGTACTGCAAAGAGTTGATGCAGCTTAGACCTTCTTCCACTCACACGGTCGGCGTCCCACAACTTCGGCCAGATCGGCAATTGCATATCTCTGGAGAAGCACACTAATGAGCCCTGAAAGCAACCAATTATCGTTTAGCCCCGAATACGAGGCTGCCGTACATGATCTCGTTGACAAGCTGGTTGACGAGCTAACGCTCTACCAAGACACCCCGTTATCGCGAACAGTGGAGATTGCAGAGCAAACGGAAACATCGCTTGTAGTTATATGCGAAAGCAAAATGCTTCTGGATGGCAGCGATGATCTTCCTGCAATAGGGTTGAAGAGCGAGGTTCATATAGAGACATGGACAATACGTCTTACGTGGCCCTCTCGCGACAAATGTGAGGGGTTGTCTCAGGATTTTGAATGGGAGATGGTTCAGCAGGAGGACGGTGGGGTCACCTGGGACGATCCCGCAATCTCAGATGACCTCGTTCAAGAAGCCATCGAAAGGCTTTGGAAGCCGGAGGTTGCTGACAATCTGATTGAGTGGTTTGGCGATAGCTCCAAGGTTTCATTGGACCTCTATCCCGCTCGGCTACGCCCCTTTCTTCGATCCTGCCTGGAGAAGGATGGAGGGACTGGTGCGACGGACGCCTAGCCGCCGTCGCCTCTCGTCACCGCAAGCAGGTCCGGCTCCATCCTCCTGGCCCGCTGGCGAAGTAGAATAGCAACCCTCCGATGATGGCAAGGCCCTGGAAGAAATCCACATTCTGCCGGGGGCGGAAGATCAATACTACCGCTGATTGGCCGTAGGTCATCCAAAGGGTCAACGCGGTAAATCCGATCAGAACCACGGCCGTCCGGCGCGGCCACAGGCCAACGATCAGAGCTAGGGGGCCGAGAACCTCCACCGCCACCAGCAGCCCGGCAACGACTTCTGGATACGGCAGGCCCTTGGCCGCGAGTGAGGACGCGAAGGCCGAAAAGGTCATAAGTTTGTTGAAGCCGGAGGGCAGGAAAAGGGCCGCGACAAGCAGGTGAGAACGGCGGTGCAAAATTTGACCACGGTAGCGGCGGGATAGACCCGCTGCGGGCGGCGCAAAAGTCGTCCACCTATTCCCTTTCTGCCGGTTGCAGGGAGGGCTGGGGGATTTTCACCGTGGAACTTTACCGGAAGGTTCGGCTGGCGTGCTCTGAAGGCATGAGCCAGCGCGAGGCGGCGAAGCATTTCAACATATCGCGCGACAGCGTTCGCAAGATGATGGCCTATGCGGAGCCGCCCGGCTATCGGCGTCATGCTCCTGTCCGGCGCCCGAAGCTGGAAACGTTCGTCCCGATCATCGATGCCTGGCTGGAGGGCGATCGGTCGGTTCACCGCAAGCAACGCCATACGGCGAAGCGGGTGTTTGACCGGCTCCGGGAGGAGCATGGGTTCACCGGCGGCTATACGACGATCAAAGACTACATCCGCGAGCGCGAGCGGCGATGCCAGGAGATGTTTGTGCCGCTGTCGCACCCACCCGGCCATGCGCAGGCCGACTTCGGGGAGGCGGTGGTCGTGATCGGCGGGGTGGAGCAGAAAGCGCATTTCTTCGTGCTTGATCTTCCGCACAGCGATGCGTGTTTCGTCCGGGCCTATCCCGCGGCTGTGTCTGAGGCCTGGGTGGACGGCCACATCCAGGCCTTTGCCTTCTTCGGTGCGGTGCCGCAGTCGGTGCTCTATGACAATGACCGCTGCCTGGTGGCAAAGATCCTGCCGGACGGGACGCGCAAGCGGGCGGCGTTGTTCAGTGGTTTCCTGTCGCACTACGTGATCCGGGATCGCTACGGTCGTCCGGGCAAGGGGAACGACAAAGGGAATGTGGAGGGCCTCGTCGGTTATTCCCGTCGCAACTTCATGGTGCCAATCCCGAACTTCCCGAGCTGGGAGACCTTCAACACCTGGCTGGAGGGGCAATGCCGCAAGCGGCAGGATGACAAGCTGCGGGGGCCGGCCGAGACGATCGGCCAGCGCCTGCAGCGGGATACCGCGGCCATGCGTCCCCTGCCGGCCTCGCCATTTGAGGCCTGCGATCAGGCCAGCGGGCGCGTCTCATCGCAGTCGCTCGTGCGCTACAAGACCAACGACTACTCGGTGCCCGTGGCCTGGGGCCATCAGGATGTCTGGATCCGGGGCTATGTCGACGAGGTGGTGATCGGCTGCCGCAGCGAGGTCATTGCGCGCCATCCCCGCAGCTACGAGCGGGAAGAGGTGATCTTTAATCCGCTACATTACCTCCCGTTGATCGAGAACAAGATCAACGCACTCGATCAGGCCGCTCCTTTGCAGGGATGGGACCTGCCCGAGGAGTTCGCGACCTTGCGCGGCTTGATGGAAGTCCGCATGAACAAGCAGGGCCGGCGCGAATATGTGCAGGTGCTGCGGCTGCTGGAACTCTTCAATCTCCCGGATCTCCATGCTGCGGTGAAGCAGGCCCTGCAGATGGGGGCGATCGGCTTCGATGCGGTCAAGCATCTGGTCCTGTGCCGGGTGGAGCGCAGACCGCCGCGGCTGGACCTCGATGTTTACCCCTATCTGCCGAAAGCCAGGGTCGAGAAGACATCGGCGGCGGCCTATATGTGCCTGATCTCGGAGGATGCCGCATGAGCGCTGAAGCTCCCGAGATTTTGCTCGCCCACCACCTCAAGGCGCTCAAACTGCCCACATTCCTGCGCGAGCACCAGAAGCTGGCCCGCCAATGCGCCACCGAGGGGCTTGACCATGTCCGCTTCTTGGCCCGGCTCGTGGAGATGGAGCTGATCGACCGCGAGCGGCGGATGGTCGAGCGGCGCATCAAGACCGCGAAGTTCCCGGCCGTCAAAAGCCTCGACAGCTTCGACTTCGCCGCCATCCCGAGACTGAACAAGATGCAGGTCCTAGAGCTGGCGCGTGGCGAGTGGATCGAGCGGCGCGAGAATGTCATTGCCCTCGGCCCCTCCGGCACCGGCAAGACCCATATCGCCCTGGGGCTCGGGCTGGCCGCCTGCCAAAGGGGACTGTCCGTCGGCTTCACCACAGCCTCTGCCCTGGTCAGCGAGATGATGGAGGCCCGTGACGAGCGCCGCCTGCTTCGTCTCCAGAGGCAGATGGCCGGATACAAGCTGCTGATCATCGACGAACTGGGCTTCGTGCCCCTCTCGAAGACCGGGGCGGAGCTGCTGTTCGAGCTGATCTCGCGACGCTACGAACGCGGCGCCACCCTCATAACCAGCAATCTGCCCTTTGACGAATGGACCGAGACCCTTGGCTCAGAACGCCTTACGGGCGCACTTCTCGACCGACTGACCCACCATGTCAGCATCCTCGAGATGAACGGCGAGAGCTACCGTCTTGCTCATAGCCGATCGCGCAAACGGCAAACATCGTCCTGAAATCAACCCGATGACAATTGGCCCAGGGGGCCAATGCGCCATGGCACGCGCCAGCTATGTGGTCAGCGCGCCCGCCACTGGCCCAGTTTTGCGCCGCCCCGTGGTCGACTTTTGAACCGCCGTTGACACGAAAATCTGCGAAGATGAGCCCGAGGGCTCTCCAGGCGCACTTGGATAGGCTCAACGCCGATCTCCCGGATCACTGCTCGGCGTGGGCCTCAAGGCATGGCAAGCCAATGGTGTACTTCCGGAAGAAGGGGGTCACAGGCACCAAGCCCTTTCGTATGTTCTCAGATTTGTACACCGAGCGGGCACAGTTCTTTGCCGATTATGCCACGTGTCTTGAAGGGCAGCCGCCGCCCAAGCACCGGGTCCAAGTTCAAAACAAGGTCCGACCAGAGGAAGAGCAGAAGCTCACAACTGAACACACTTTGCGCTGGCTCTGCGAGGACTACTTTGCGAACTGCACCGAGTGGAAAATGCTCAAGAAAGATGGCAAGCGGGCTCGCCGCCTTGTATTCGAGAGCATCTGGTGTGAGCCGATTAGCCCAGGTTCGAAGTTCACTTTTGGGGATTGCCCCCTAACAAGCTTCAATACCAAGTCGGTCGAAATTCTCCACAAGCGGGCTGCCAAATGGCAGAAGGTTGAAGATGGGAAGGGCGACCTGATCGAGAAGCCTCTCACGCCTGAGGCAGGCAACAGTCGCGTAAAGTACCTGCGTGGCCTCTTAGCATACGCCAAAGTCGCCTATCCTCATCTCGTGCCTACGAACTGGGCCAAGGACGTGCCCTACTACAGGGGCTCCAGCAAAGGGCTGCACACTTGGACATTGGACGAAATCGACCTTTTTCGGTCCGAATACGAAATCGGCACGAAGGAGCGGCTTGCGTTCGAAATCCTGTTCTACACAGGCCAACGCCGTGGCGATTTCGTGGACCTCGGCTGGCACAAACTGCGCAATGGTCTCCTGACAGTTGTCCAGGAAAAGAACCGGGGCACGGAAAAGGAGGCGACCGCCTATATTCCGATTCTGCCGCCGCTCCAAGCGGTGCTCGATGCCAGCAGGGCTAAAGGCGTCCTCGGAGGCACAGTCTGGTTCGTCCAGGAAAACGGCCAGCCGTATACGAAGGAGAGCTTCGGGAACTGGTTTCGGGACGTATGCGACAGGATTGGACTGACTGGGTGCTCAGCCCACGGGCTGCGTAAAGCCTGTGTGGTCCATCTGGTCAGTGAGGACTACACCCCGCACGACATCATGGCAGTCACTGGACACAGGACCCTGAAAGAGATCGACCGCTACTCCCGCGAGTACGCCCGCCAGCAACGTGCAGAAGCGGTCCTCGACAAATGGATCAAGAAGTACGAGCAGGCGGCCTGAGAATCGGGCCTAACGGAGAGCCGTCCCTTAAGGGGCGGCTTTCTCATTTTGAACGTCGCCGCTTTGATCTTCACGGTCGCCTCAGGAACGGATCATGACCGTTTTTGCCAAACCTTTCGAACCAGCGAGGCTAAAGGTTTGGCAGCAGATACTCTAAGTAGCTGTGAAAGCGAGGGAAATGAAAAGGAGTGGTGCCCAGGGGCGGAATAGCACTTACTAAAAAAGACAAGAACTTAGGTCAAGGTGCGAAAGACCAATTGTTCTATTATCACCCATTCGATCATCACTCTCTTTCGCACCGCCAGCCCCTCCCCTAACTGGCTCCCAAACCTTTATCTTCGCTGACCGGCAATTGTCACTCAGCTTCCCTTAAGCCGCCTTCCCTGATTGAGTTTCCTGCTCTTTAGGCAACCCATCCTGCCGATAACGGTTCAGGTCGCCTTCCAGGATGTCTCGGAGCCGGATCAGGGTGTCGCGGTGTCGGACCTCGGTCTTGGGCGAGCTTATCCTCTCGTCGATCAGCCTCAACAGCAAAAGAATGTCAGCTTCAGGCATGATCCAGCCGCGCGGACTCTGCCGCATGAATGACCTCCAGGTGATTCTGCCCGAGATTTGGAGGTCCGAGCTTGGCTGTGCAAGATACTGCGCCGCACCCTTACAAGTTGGTCCAGCACGTCCTGATTCCCGCACTTGGTCAGATTCCGGCGTATGTGGATGGGTGGTTCAGACCCGTCAGGAGCTAACGGGTCCCAGAGGGTGTGAACACTGAAGAGATCAACGAGGCGAGCGACGGAGAGGGAGCCGACACAGAACCTGTCGTGACCGGCTCGTTGGGACCGGTGCGAAGCTCCCGCAGCAGACCTTTGCGCTTGGCCGCGTAGTAGTAGCCTCCGGAGTACAAAGACACGGTGCGGTTCGGATTGCCCCCGGCCACCTTGTAGGCATTGGCCAGATATGGGACCGCATAGGCGAGATTGGTGTTCGCATCGAGGAGACCCGACGCGGGGCCGGTGTAGCCCATGGCTCGCGCCGTTCCATAGCGGATTTGCATCAGGCCGAGGTTGCCCCGGTTTGAAGCGCGGGAGTTGTAGCCGCTCTCGCGCTGAATAATCCGATGCACCAGGGCTTCAGGAATCCCGTTGGCTTGAGCATGCTGTGCCACAAGCGCGTCGAGAGAGGCACGGTCGGATGCAGCCGCCGGTAAGGCGCAGGCCAGCAGAGCGCAGCCGAGAATAAGACGAGAAATCATGAAAGCCCCTTGTTTGGGGACAATTCTCCGGTCAATCGTGGCAATAACGAGTCAGCTTGGCTGTAAGAGCACTCGTCGAGTGGTTCATGGTAAAGGCGCGGTAAACGCGCACAAGCAAGACCGCTCGGTCGGAAATCCGACAGACGCAGGATTGTTGTCCCGCTATGGCTATGTTCTTTCCCACTGCAAGGCAGGGCCAATAGGGTGTCCAATCCTGTGCCGCGTACCGCTCGTCCCGAAGGCGAACCGCTCTCTTCTCGTCGGAGTGGCTCCAATCCCAAGGCTTCGCTCCTGGCAGTCATTGACACCTTGATCGACATTGACGTGGCTTATGAGTGCGAGTGCAAAGCCGTCAGCCAAAGCTCCTTGGGCGCTCTGGCAAAGTCACAGAGCCTGAAGCGGCTGCGCGAGCAGCATCAGCAACGGCGACAGCCCCTTGTTCAGCAACTCGCTGCCCTGCACGAGCAGGCGTGACCTGAGGGGCTGAAGGTTCATGCCCCGGTATTTCTTCAATCTGCGCCGGGGTCATTTGTCAGCCTGTGATGCTCGCGGGGAGGACTGCGCCGACTCCACCGAAGCAATCCAATATGCTCTTCTGGCCGCTCTGAGCCTCATGAGCGAGAAACACGATCCTCACCGCTGGGCGGCTTGGTCCGTGGACATCCAGGACGAGGCACGGAATCAAGTGGCGACGGTGCCCTTTACTTTTGCCTTGCAGACCGGTTTGCGTCATGGCGACCCTCCCCACCTGGATGTGTGACACCCAATGCCGGTCGTGGCATCCACTTGTAGGACTTGAACGCTCCCCTCCTACCCTAATGCTTGTCTGCATCAGAACGTTGATCAGCCAGCCTCTTGATCTCGAACACCGCCGCCGTAACGAACGCCGAGGCTACGAGGAAGGTCACCACGGTGGTGAAGGTGCCGTCCTGTACTCCTGGGTTCATCCCAACCAGCGGGATCAGCAGCAACGCCGGAATGCCAAGCGTGATGGCGGCAAGAATGTAAACTGGATTGGTTGATTCCGCCGCCGTGGGTGCCTCATGCGCCCTGCGCGCTGATCTCTCTTGCGCCCATACCTTCACGCGCCCCGAGGCACCTCTCACCCGAACTGAGGCTTCCTGTAAGCGCGAGGTCCACACTCCCATAGCTGGCGATTTCATAAGGCAATCCTTTGGTTGTCAAACCACAGGAAACTGTCAGACAAGGTCACGCTTCGCAAGCAAATCAGCAGCCATACAACAAGGTAATCGTGATCACCGGATAGGTTGTCCCGTAAATGGCCAAGCTGCCGACGTATCAGGTGTCAGTAAGAGGTGAACGACCCATGCTGAGAAGGGCTCTGAAAGACGATATGAATGTTGGCATTAATTCCAGTGACGGCGAGAGCGCCTGAAGCATTGGAGCGTGAGCCTCGCGCTCACATAGCTCAACGTCACTAACACGAGGCATGCAGGTAAGGCATGTCAGCAGCCGCAAAAAGGAGCAGCCATGCCGCCCTTTTGAGCTTGCGTCTTGTGCGATGCGGCGTAATTATTGCAGTGCAACACGGCGATTGGCGTCGCCGCGTTGCAGCCCTTCTTGGGCGTTTCCTCCCTAAACTTCGGGCCGCTCGCAAGGGTGGCCTTTTTCTTTCTTAGGGTGCCCTGTCTTAGCCGAGCCTCTTCGAAGTTTGCAAGTAGATCGCCCTGAATAAATACGCGGTTTGCCACCAAAGTATGTTTTCCCGACTGCCGAGCTAACCTCTGGCCTTGCGTGACGCTGGAGTTCTTCCGAAGACGAACTCCGATGAACCCAGTTTTCCAACTCGTGAGAAGCTCTGAGCACCTATCGCATGAGCACCTTGAACGATCTGAAGCATCCTGGTGACCGCACCATCGGCTGGGTTCTCACGCAAGCTGCGAGGCTGCACCGCACTCACCTGAACACGAAGCTCGCCGGTCTGGGCCTGTTTGCTGGCCAGGAGCAGGTGCTTGAGGCTCTCGACAGCCATGGTGCTCTGACCATGAGCGAACTTGCCGTCATGCTGCGGGTGCGCGCTCCGACTGCTTCCAAGATGGTGACACGGCTTGCTGTGCTGGGCTTCGTTCAGCGCGATGTGGGTCGAAAGGATGCTCGCACGGTCAGGGTCAGGCTCACCCGGAAGGGCCGGATGGCTCTCACTCGCCTTCAGGGGCTGTGGGACGAGGTCGAGCGCGATCTGTTGAAAGACGTTAGCTCAGCCGAGCAGAAACAGTTGCAAGAGTTTCTCCTGCGAGCCGCGACGAACCTCTCATCAGCCCTTGAGAACAACGAGCAGGATGTCGGCTCTGGGCACGGCACAGCGGATCGACCAACGGCGCATCCCCACCAAGCCTCCAACAGCCCTGATGGGCTGGAGCAACCTATCCCGCGACCGCAGCGCTAATTCGAGAAGCGGCCTCCCTCGGCTCGACCCCATCGGTGTACCAGTCCAAGATCGCCAAATAGAGGCCATTTCGTAGAAGTGGGTGGTGCTCAGCAGGAAGATGCTCCTCAACGGCCTTCAGATATCGCGAGAAGGGTTTCAGCGTCGGAGCAGCCTCCATTGATGTTCGCCTGAAACACCGCTCTTCCAGATAGAGCACCAATGCAGCAGCATTTTGACTTCCATCCTCTCGCCAAACTTCAGGCGCGTTCCTGCACTACGTGAGGATCAGATGCTGAAGTCGTGCAGGCCATCACTGCGGTGTGCCGCCAGTGCCTGGGCTTACTCAGGTGAGCGATGCGACCATTGGAGCGCGTTCGCATCTTCGGTGCAGCCGGTTGCGGGTCGTCCACCCTGGGATGGGCGCTCGCGCGACGGCTGGCGTGTCAGCACCTCGACAGCGACGATATCTACTGGCTTCCCACTACGCCACCTTTCCAGAGGAGGCGAACCACGCCTGAGCGCCTGCACCTTTTGTTAGAGGCGACGAAATCCTCCTGCAAACGGGTGCTGTCCGGGTCCGTTGCAGGCTGGGGTGATGCTCTGATCCCGAGCTTTGACCTTGTGGTGTTCCTGTATGTGCCGACCAAGATCAGGCTGGCTCGGCTTCAGAGCCGCCAACGGGCACGTTTCGGAACGGCGCTTGATCCAGAAGGTCAGATGTACGGCCAGCATCAGGCATTCCTCCGCTGGGCCGCAGGGTACGATCCTGGTCTGAGCGGCGGACGCACCCTTTGGGCTGATGCCACATGGCTGGGCTATTTGCCCTGTCCTGTGATGTGCCTCATCGGGGAATGGGGGACAGCGGAGCAGATCGACCGAGTGCTCTCGTTCTGGGATGCTCACGCTAATCAACCCGAAGGCAACCGCCTCTCTGCATGGAAGATTACCGCAAATATTATGGATAGCGTTGCATAATATTCGTAAGCGGCCTGCTTCGGCGGGGCATAGTGCTAACTTTCAGTCCACTTCGCGCCTATGAAAGTAGCTATATTGCTAAAATGTAACGCTTCAAGCAGTTTTATTGCTGTACTGTCGTTTTCCCGACAGAAAAGATTCGATTTCCGCTGGTAGACAATTATCCATCAATCAAGATGGATTTCAGGGGGCAGCATGACCACCCAAACTCTGGATAGAGCCTCCCACCGGGAGGCTGATCCCACCTTTAGAGAACCTTCCCAGCTTCAGCCACTCGTGCAATCCCTTCAGTCTGTTCTGAAGCAAATCGACGATGAGTACGAGCGAGAGCGCAACAGGCCCAGCCAAACCTTGCCAGACACGTGCGTGAAGGATCGTGCGCTGGCCATGCTCAAATCCCGTCACCAGGACCGGCGCGACAACGATGTGCGGGAACTTGCGGCCCTGGTTGGGCAACCACAATGACAGGAACCGTTATCAAGCTGCTTAATGCCGACACTTGTGCCTTTTCTCAGGTGGAAGCTGAGGTCCTGCGGCGTGTCAGCGAAGGAAGCACGATCAACTCGATCTCCACTGAACTCGGGTTAGCTGAGCCAATCGTGAAGGAGTACATCAGGTCACTCTTGAGAAAGGTCCGGATGCGAGATGTCGAGAGAACGACCGGATCGGAAGACGTAGCAATGCCGAAGCAGGAACTGCTCGAAGTGCTACTTGGTGGAATCGGTACTCGGCTTCAATCTCTGGGTGGCCGACCCAGACCCGCACGATGGAACCAACTAAACTGGAACCGCTGAACATGGCCCGCTGGGGTGTGGTGCTCATGATTTCGGCTTTCCACTAACTCGAATAATGGCCCAAGCCTTTGGCGCAGAGATCGGGCATCGTAGCGAACCACAGGCAGGCCACTGCACCGTTCAGGCCCGTCGAGCGCAAATGTACCGATGATCAGGTGGCCATCGGGGCGAAGAGCCCTCACCAGTTGCGCCACATAGGCGTCTTGGTCGGCAGGTTCGGTCAGGAAATGGAACGCTGCCCGATCATGCCATAGGTCGTAAGTCCTCTCAGACTCCCAAGCGGTCACATCGGCTACAATCCACGTGACGTGTGACGCGCGTTGGCCAAGACGGGCATGGGTCTCAGCAACAGCCTTTTGCGAAATATCCAGGACAGAAAGAGCGGTATAACCCTCGTTGAGCAGGGCATCGACCAGCCTGGACTCCCCACCGCCGATATCGATGATAGCGGCGTCTTTCCCGACACCGGCGGTGTGGATGATATCCAGCGAGAGTACCGGAGTCTCCTCAAACCAACTGACTTCAGTCTCGGCCTTGGTCTGGTAGACATTCTCCCAGTGTGCTTGCCGCTCCTTGGGGTCCATCGCCAAGCTCCTTTACGCTGCGTCCCCTTGTTTCGTCTCCTGCTGTTTGAGCAACCTATCATGCCGATTACGGTTCAGGTCGTCTTCCAGGATGTCACAGCGCCGGATCAGGATGTCGCGATGTCGGACCCCGAGCCTGGGCGAGCTTACCCTCTCGTCGATTAGCCTCAACAGCGAAACGATGTCAGTCTTGGGCATGATCCAGCCGCGCGCTCTCTGCCGCATGAACAACCTCCGGGTGCTTTTGGCCGAGATGTGGATAGGTGAGCTTGGCTGCGCAAGACGCTGAGGCCACTCCCACAATTTAATCCAGCACATCACCCCTATTTTTGAGGAGGGCACAACACGGAACCTTCCTTGTCCTTCTGCGCTGATATCGATTCCGTGCTCTTCGGCTGCGGGATCAGCCATGCCCGACGACCCTGACAAGACCTTGCAGGAGTTGCGTCACCTGATAGCCACTGGGGGATTGCCGAAGCTCTCGGCAGAGGCATTGCGCGTGTACAAACGCGAGGAGCGGCGTAGTCCCAGGCTGGCCCAGCCGACTACGTCCAAGCCTCTGCTCAGTCTGTCCTCAGAAGCGCTCCGACTGTTCCGCGAGAAAGCTGATCCCGCGTGGCCATGGAAACGGCGGTAACCGGTTCTCCTGGTGTCATGCCCTTTATCAAATAGGGCCTGCACCCTTTTGGCCTTTCTCACATACCGTTCGGCCTGTTTATTCCGGCTTCTCGTTGCTGCGTTACCTCAACGACTGCTCTCAAAAAACTGAATTGAAAATGCGCGATTTAACCGAGAAGCAATTTGTAGCCGCGATGGAGCGAAACGGGTTCACGAAGGATTAGAGCCTCCTCAACGGATTCCGTCATCCTGATCTGCCCAAGCCAATGTTCATGACTCTGCTTATCCAGGCCAACGGCTATCGGGGAGCCCTGAAGGCTACGCTTGAGAGTCTCAAGCAGGCTCAGGCTTTGAACGCTAAAGCTGACCAGGAGCAATGAAGCTGACGAAACAGGCTATTTACCTCCATTAGAGCACACTCTCAGCTTCAGAATCATATCGTGATGGGGAAGTCCACCGTCGTCGAAGGCATCTCCAATCACCTCAAAGCCCATAGCCGTGTAGAAGGGTATGGCGTGATCCTGGGAAGCAAGCTTGACATACGAGAACTCTGGATGCCGAGGAATCTCGTCCAGGAGGTAAGCCATCAAGCCTGACCCTATGCCTCTTCCTCTGGCTCCGTCGAGCACTGCAAGTCTCTCAATCTTGGCGGTGTCAGGAGCATAGGTGCGCCATCGGACAGTGCCCACAGGAACTGCACCTGCAAGCGCCACATAGTGCAGGCAGACATCCTCGTGTTGATCAATCTCCCGCTCAGCCGGGACATTCTGGCCAATGACAAAGACGCGCGTCCTGATTTGAACGCACTGAGCATATCGGAGGCGGGTATCAGCCTCTATGATCTCAATGTCACCTTGATACATCGAGCCCATGTCGCCTCGCGATTATGATAGCTACGGGACCATCAGAGCCCCGTATTGTGCGCTGGGACTGGAGCAGAGCACTACCGAATTCAAAGACGCTCGGTGAGGTCTTCTCCAAGAGAAATAACTTCGGAGCTAACCGTGGCGGTTGGCGTAACGACGCTTCTTGGCGAGGTTCTTCTGCCTTCGAGTATCTTCGCCGGGGCAATCATCTCCTTGTAGCGGCGGGTGTGCTTCTTGAATGACGGTCTCATGCGAGCCCTACCGGCCATCGGGTTCCTCCCTTTTCAGCGACCGGAGCATGAAACCATATCAACCCGAAGGGAAGCACCTCATCCCGAGTGGGTAGTTCGGGCTCAGATGGCAGCGCATGCCAGCAGTGATATCATGATCTTTCCTGATTGCGCGGAGCGACATCATGCGCGCCCATGCCCTCCTTACAGCCACCTGTCTGTGCCTGCCGGTTTCTGCCCTGGCACAGGACAGGGCAAGCATTCAAACTCTGAACGATCAGTTCGCGAAGGCGTTCAATACCGGCGATGCAGCGGCCGTCGCGGCCCACTACACCGAAGATGCGTTTGTCCTGCCGCCCGGAGCCGAGATGGTACTGGGCCGGAACGCGATCCTGACATTCTGGAAATCTGCTGCTGACCAGATTGGCGACATCAAGCTGACAGCGGTCGATGTGAAGCCACTCGGAAACAACGCCGCCCGCGAGATTGGGACCTTCGCTCTCCGGACCAAAGGGGCACAATCGCAGCAAGTCACCGGCAAGTATGTGGTGGTGTGGGAGAAGGTTGGAGCCGACTGGAAACTTGCCACCGACATCTGGAACACCAACAAGTAGCTCCGTCCAGAGGACCCGCGACCGGCAAGCTGTCATTGCATTGTCGTTCTTGACAGCACGTTCTGACAGGCAGAGCATTTTCCGCTGCTCTTGGCAGCGTACCGGTCCCGTGAAGATCGGTACATTCCCCGGAAAGGAGGTTCAGCATGGAGCCACCTCCGAACTTGGCCGTGATGACCGCTGCGGCACCCGGACGGGCTTCAGCGTAGCGGTTTACTCCACGAACGGCAGACCGGGAGCGGCTTCAGGAGCCGCATCGGCAAGGCATGGCTCTGCTTAGCCTTTCCCGGCCTTGATGGTTGGCCCAGGTCGAGGGCCAATTCGGTTCAGCATGTTCGGAGAGGAAGGTTTGCCATGCGGCCATTCATGCTTACAACTTCTCTGCTTCTTGCCACCACGGGCACCCTGATGGCCCAAGACCCCAAGGCAGGTCACGCCATGAGGGCTGACCAACTTCAGTGGGGAGCGGCTCCATCCGTGTTGCCCAAAGGCGCACAGCTTGCCGTTTTGTCGGGTGATCCCAGCAAGACCGGCCCATTCACGATCCGGTTGAAAGCACCTGCGGATTACAAGATTCCCGCTCACAGCCATCCTACGGCTGAGCGCGTTACGGTGATCTCTGGAGAGTTCAATTTCGGCATGGGCGACAAGCTGGATCAAGCTAAGGCCGAGAAGCTCGCCAGCGGCGGGTTTGTCGATCTTCCAGCCAACATGAACCACTTTGCCTTCATGGGTCCTGAAACCGTGGTCCAGATCGACTCGGAGGGTCCCTTCGTCATCAAGTATGCCAACCCAGCCGATGATCCGAGCAAATCCCAATGAGTCGGGCCGTTCCAATCATTCGGACTGGTAATTGAGAGAGGAAGAACACCATGTGCCACTATCGCGGATCGTATGTGTCCGAGGAGAGGGCGAAGGCTGAGGCTGATCGCCAGCGGGAGCTTGAGGCTAAGCGCACCCAGGCTGTCGATAAGCTGAAGCACGAAGCTGATGCAGCGGCTCAGAAGGCAGCATCTACACCAGCAAAAGAGCCTGTTCCGGCGAAGTAGCTTGGCCTACATTCCGGTGATCATTGCATATACGATGCCCCGCCTTGGCGGGGCATTCCACACCCAATGCGCGACGTTGCCGACGCCGTCTCGTGCAACAACATAGGGGCGGAAAGCCTTAACGAAAACTCGGCACCTCGCAGCACCGAGTTCAAGGATTCTATTTGACCGGCTATGGTCGATCCTGATCATGGCAGGATCAGTTAAGCAGCCTTTTTCGAGCGACGGCCCTTTGCGGGAGCAGCAGTTTCAGGACCCTCGACCGGAGCCTTGCCCTTCCTGCGCTGCTGGCCGAGCCCCATCGTCTTAGCAAGCTCGGAGCGCGCCTTGGCGTAGTTCGGCGCAACCATCGGGTAATCGGCTGGCAGGTTCCACTTGGTGCGGTACTGCTCGGGCGTCATGTCGTAGGTCGTGCGCAGATGGCGCTTGAGCGACTTAAACGATTTTCCATCCTCCAGGCAGATGATAGCATCTGGAGTGATGGACTTCCGCACCGAGACAGCGGGCACCAACTCAGCCTTGGGCTCTTCTTGCTGGCCCTGTACGGTCTTCGTCAGGGCCGCGTAGACCGACTGAAGCAGCGAGGGGAGATCAGCGGCGGGAACCGAGTTGTTGCTGACATACGCCGAGACGATGTCAGCAGACAGTTCGATATAGTTCGGAGCGGTTGCGCTCTCAGTCATGGTTTCGTGTCCTTGGCTGCACGGAAACTGGTATGGGGACGAAAATTGAACAAGACGTTACTCTAACAGGATCAGCAGGAACGGCCCGTGCAGCACAATAAGCGCCTGTGATCTGCGCCGCACCTATGCCTTTCGACAGAGTTTTGCAAGATCATTTCCCGAACCGGCTCTGATAAACTGACCGGCGATCATTTATATTGGCAACAGGCTACATGAATGAAAGCAATCCTTCGGGATGTGTTTCGCAGCATTCCCAAGGTAGATTCTCATCCCATGAAGGTTCGACAGCCGAATCCTTCACGGCTGGGACGAAATTGATTGTCTATGCCTGACACAACAATGAGGATCGCTGTTTGAACTTGCCCGACACTATCTATACGGCCTCAACATGGATTGTGCCGATCCTCATCGCCATCACGTTCCACGAAGCGGCCCATGCGTTTGCCGCCTGGAGGCTGGGGGACGATACGGCGCATCGTCTTGGCCGCGTCACCTTCAATCCGCTCAAGCATGTAGACCCGTTTGGAACGATCCTGCTTCCTGCCCTGCTCTTCCTGACCAAGGCTCCTTTTCTCTTCGGGTGGGCCAAACCTGTCCCAGTGGCATTCCAGCGTCTCGGTAAGCCGCGCCGCGATATGGCGCTTGTCGCCATCGCTGGTCCGTTGACGAATGTCGTGCTCGCTGTGGTGTCAGCCGCTCTCATCCGTCTTGCAGGGTTGCTGCCAGAGGACATGGCCCTGTGGTTTGTACAGACCCTCTATCAGTCGATCCTGCTGAATCTGATCCTCGCGATCTTCAACATGTTTCCCATCCCGCCTCTGGACGGCAGTCGCGTCGTCATGAGCCTTCTGCCCAAGGCTCTGGCGTGGCAATACGCAAAGCTGGAGCGTTTCGGATTCCTCATCCTCCTCGGGATCATCTTCCTTCTGCCAATGCTTGGACGAATGATGGGAACTGACCTGAACCTGTTCCGATGGGCTGTTGCGGCTCCGCTCCAATGGCTCATGCCGATCCTTCGGGCCATCGCTGGGGCACCGCTGTAGCGGGCGCAGGCATTATCCTAAGGCTGCTTTGGGCCTGACATGGCCACCTCGATGAGGCGTGTCACCCTCCGGTGAATGATACTCGCAGTGCTCGGTTGCCGAATCTATCCCGCGACCGCAGCGCTGATCCGAGCCGCAGCATCTCTCGGCTCGACCCCATCGGCGTACCAGTCCAAGAGCGCCAAATAGAGGCTATTGCGCAGAAGCTGGTGATGCTCGGAGGGAAGGTGCTCCTCGACAGCCTTCAGATATCGCGAGAAGGGTTTCAGCATCGGACTGGTCTCCATTGATGTTCGTCTGAGACACCGCTGTTCCAGGTAGAGCACCAATGCAGCAGCATTTTGACCTTCACCCTCTGCGCGAACTCGGAGCATGGTTCAGCGTTGCGAGACGATTTGCTGCTGAAGTCGCGCAGCCCCGCGCTGCCGCGAGAATAAGGCTGCTTGAGGTACTCCCCAGTCTTAGAAGCGAACAAGAAAAAGCGCCCGTTGAGGGCGCTTGGAGGTTCCGGCCCGTAGGGGCAGATGAGCCGGTGAATTCGGAAATCAGTTAGCCTGCTGCCTGAAGGTCGTCTGACATGGTTGACGAGAGGTGCTTCTGGAGTTCGGCAATCAGCATCAGGTAAGGCTGACGGCGCTCGCGGTGCCTTCGCGTCAGGGTCTCCACAATCTGCTTCTTCAGCATCGGTTCGGTTCTGCTTCGCTCCAAGCGCTGCATCTCATGCTGGTGCTCGAAGTCGAGATTAGACAGGGTGCGCGATGTGTTCTGCCACAAGCCATGCAAGTCAAAGCTTTGGTTCTCGCCGACGATCAGGCGGTTTAGTGCAGACGAGACATGCTGTTGGTTCTGCATTGCGGCTCCCAACGGGTCGTGCTGAGCCGCACCTTTGTTGAGGTGCTTAAGCTCAGCACGTGCCCATTCTCAAGAAACGGTTCATCCCTAAACTGTTCGACTTCAGCACACCTCGGCAATGCTACGGCACCTGACCACCCTTGTGTCAGAATTCAGGCGGGTCTCAGTCCGTGCTGATTGAATGTTTTCTGAAGGCGCGCTGGGAAATACGGGAAGAGGCATCCTGTGTCTGTCTGAAACCCGACAAAGATCATAACTCTTTCGTATAGGTCAGCTTGCCGCAGCGGGATTCGATCCGCTCTGAAGTTGAGTTTGGATGAATAGCTTTGCTGTTATCCTTCTATATCGCATCTATGAAGATAGCTGCACAGCTTAAATGTCGTTCTCCAGGCCGTTTTACTGCAAGACTGTCGTATCCCCGACAGAAAAGATGTTATTTTTCTGCTAAATCATCACCAAGGTGAGCATAGGACTTAGCATGACTGTCCAGGTACTGGATAGAATTTCCTTCCTTGAGGCCGAAACAAGTTTCAGAGGCCCCTCGGAACTTCAGCCACTCGTTCAATCCCCTCAGTCCAATCTGGAACGGATTAACGATGGCTGTGAGCGCAAGCGCGACCGGTTCATTAGAACCTTGCCACAAGCGAACGTGGATCACCGTGCGTTGTCGATGCTCAAGCCCCGCCACCGTACACGACGGAAAAACTACGTGCGGAAATTTGCGGCCCTGGTTGCGCAACCGCAATGACAGGAACCGTCATCAAGCTGCTCAATGCCGATACTTGTGCCTTTTCTCAGGTGGAAGCTGAAGTCCTGCGGCGTGTCAGCGAGGGAGACAAGATCACCTCGATCTCCTCCGAAATGGGTTTAGCTGAGCCAATCGTGATGGAGTACATCAGGTCGATCTTGAGGAAGGTCCGGACGAGAGATGCCGAGAGAATGACCGGATTGGCCGACATAAAGACATTGCTGGAGGAGGGATTGTCCCCAGAGGAGGACCACGGGTAAGAGCCGCGAACAGCACCCCACAATCTCAATCGAGACCCTCGGCACGTCCGAGAAAATGCTCAGGTGGGACCTCGCGCGGTTGCGGCTGCGGCAAAGCGCTCACCGAGTTCGTGTCGCAGTGCCTCGGGCTGACGCTCACTCAGACTTGGAGCGTGAACTGTCAACGGCGGTTCAAAAGTCGACCACGGGGCGGCGCAAAACTGGGCCAGTGGCGGGCGCGCTGACCACATAGCTGGCGCGTGCCATGGCGCATTGGCCCCCTGGGCCAATTGTCATCGGGTTGATTTCAGGACGATGTTTGCCGTTTGCGCGATCGGCTATGAGCAAGACGGTAGCTCTCGCCGTTCATCTCGAGGATGCTGACATGGTGGGTCAGTCGGTCGAGAAGTGCGCCCGTAAGGCGTTCTGAGCCAAGGGTCTCGGTCCATTCGTCAAAGGGCAGATTGCTGGTTATGAGGGTGGCGCCGCGTTCGTAGCGTCGCGAGATCAGCTCGAACAGCAGCTCCGCCCCGGTCTTCGAGAGGGGCACGAAGCCCAGTTCGTCGATGATCAGCAGCTTGTATCCGGCCATCTGCCTCTGGAGACGAAGCAGGCGGCGCTCGTCACGGGCCTCCATCATCTCGCTGACCAGGGCAGAGGCTGTGGTGAAGCCGACGGACAGTCCCCTTTGGCAGGCGGCCAGCCCGAGCCCCAGGGCGATATGGGTCTTGCCGGTGCCGGAGGGGCCGAGGGCAATGACATTCTCGCGCCGCTCGATCCACTCGCCACGCGCCAGCTCTAGGACCTGCATCTTGTTCAGTCTCGGGATGGCGGCGAAGTCGAAGCTGTCGAGGCTTTTGACGGCCGGGAACTTCGCGGTCTTGATGCGCCGCTCGACCATCCGCCGCTCGCGGTCGATCAGCTCCATCTCCACGAGCCGGGCCAAGAAGCGGACATGGTCAAGCCCCTCGGTGGCGCATTGGCGGGCCAGCTTCTGGTGCTCGCGCAGGAATGTGGGCAGTTTGAGCGCCTTGAGGTGGTGGGCGAGCAAAATCTCGGGAGCTTCAGCGCTCATGCGGCATCCTCCGAGATCAGGCACATATAGGCCGCCGCCGATGTCTTCTCGACCCTGGCTTTCGGCAGATAGGGGTAAACATCGAGGTCCAGCCGCGGCGGTCTGCGCTCCACCCGGCACAGGACCAGATGCTTGACCGCATCGAAGCCGATCGCCCCCATCTGCAGGGCCTGCTTCACCGCAGCATGGAGATCCGGGAGATTGAAGAGTTCCAGCAGCCGCAGCACCTGCACATATTCGCGCCGGCCCTGCTTGTTCATGCGGACTTCCATCAAGCCGCGCAAGGTCGCGAACTCCTCGGGCAGGTCCCATCCCTGCAAAGGAGCGGCCTGATCGAGTGCGTTGATCTTGTTCTCGATCAACGGGAGGTAATGTAGCGGATTAAAGATCACCTCTTCCCGCTCGTAGCTGCGGGGATGGCGCGCAATGACCTCGCTGCGGCAGCCGATCACCACCTCGTCGACATAGCCCCGGATCCAGACATCCTGATGGCCCCAGGCCACGGGCACCGAGTAGTCGTTGGTCTTGTAGCGCACGAGCGACTGCGATGAGACGCGCCCGCTGGCCTGATCGCAGGCCTCAAATGGCGAGGCCGGCAGGGGACGCATGGCCGCGGTATCCCGCTGCAGGCGCTGGCCGATCGTCTCGGCCGGCCCCCGCAGCTTGTCATCCTGCCGCTTGCGGCATTGCCCCTCCAGCCAGGTGTTGAAGGTCTCCCAGCTCGGGAAGTTCGGGATTGGCACCATGAAGTTGCGACGGGAATAACCGACGAGGCCCTCCACATTCCCTTTGTCGTTCCCCTTGCCCGGACGACCGTAGCGATCCCGGATCACGTAGTGCGACAGGAAACCACTGAACAACGCCGCCCGCTTGCGCGTCCCGTCCGGCAGGATCTTTGCCACCAGGCAGCGGTCATTGTCATAGAGCACCGACTGCGGCACCGCACCGAAGAAGGCAAAGGCCTGGATGTGGCCGTCCACCCAGGCCTCAGACACAGCCGCGGGATAGGCCCGGACGAAACACGCATCGCTGTGCGGAAGATCAAGCACGAAGAAATGCGCTTTCTGCTCCACCCCGCCGATCACGACCACCGCCTCCCCGAAGTCGGCCTGCGCATGGCCGGGTGGGTGCGACAGCGGCACAAACATCTCCTGGCATCGCCGCTCGCGCTCGCGGATGTAGTCTTTGATCGTCGTATAGCCGCCGGTGAACCCATGCTCCTCCCGGAGCCGGTCAAACACCCGCTTCGCCGTATGGCGTTGCTTGCGGTGAACCGACCGATCGCCCTCCAGCCAGGCATCGATGATCGGGACGAACGTTTCCAGCTTCGGGCGCCGGACAGGAGCATGACGCCGATAGCCGGGCGGCTCCGCATAGGCCATCATCTTGCGAACGCTGTCGCGCGATATGTTGAAATGCTTCGCCGCCTCGCGCTGGCTCATGCCTTCAGAGCACGCCAGCCGAACCTTCCGGTAAAGTTCCACGGTGAAAATCCCCCAGCCCTCCCTGCAACCGGCAGAAAGGGAATAGGTGGACGACTTTTGCGCCGCCCGCAGCGGGTCTATCCCGCCGCTACCGTGGTCAAATTTTGCACCGCCGTTCTCATATCCAATCGGAATTTTGCCAGGAAAGCTTCAGTCATCTCTTCCAGGTTGGAAACCTGCATCACGAACGAACCGGCACCCCCAATCACGTGTGTGCGGTAATACCCGACATCACTGACAAGGCCGTAGCCGATGACAAGGCCATTGATGATCTGCCCTGCCTCCAGCGCCGCGTCACGTGCCAGGGCAGGCTCCATTCCACTGTTACTTGGCCCGTTGCCGACGACGTTGATGACTGAGCGACGGCTTGTGAATGGTGCCGCCTTAAGGAGAGCCGATGCGGTGCGGATCGCCAGGGCAATATCCGTCTGATGCTGCTTTTTGGGGGCTTCGTAATGATCTGTCGGAATATCGCGGTCGAGAAGCTGGCTTTCCTCGATAAGTTGAACTGAGCGCAGATGCTTAGAGACCCACGCGGCATCCTCGGGCGTGGCGACCATAGTCCAGGGAACAAGCGTCTTCGCGTGACCGTGGCTCGACCACGTGAACACGGCAAACCCGACGCGCCTATGAGACCCTGTTCGGACTGCCTCAAGGAAGCGTGGGTCGGTCATGGCCTGGGCTAAGCCTTCTCTCTCAAGCCATTCTTCGTAGCGCCCCACCGAGGCCGAAGTATCCAGAGTGGTGACAAGGTTGGCGTCAACTTGGACCTGTGCCTCGGTAGCGGCTGCCAATCCTGACACAAGGATGACAGCCATCGCGCCTGCAAGCTGTAAGAAGACACCCATGGTGGCTCTCTCGCTAAGCAACTGGGAAGCACGAGCCCACACAACCAACGGATAAACCTGACGCGACGTGGGAGGCTGGCCTTTAAAGATGGCCAAGGGGCTGCCGTCTCGGCTGCGTCTGCGACACCTCGGGTTATGGCAGCGGAACGCCCTAATTGGGGAGTATAATACACCGGAGGATCATCTCGCGGAAGTATCCTTAGTCCCACAACCGTCTATGCCCGCAGGATACTCTGGTAAAGCTTAGCAATAGAATTTGCTGTAGGCTGGACACCTCACCCGCCCCGCAGCACAATTCCGTCTCGAACTGCACCGAGGCTATCATGGATCGGCAGGAGCATAGGGTCGAGCGACGGCTGGCAGCGATCTTTGCCGCTGATGTGGCAGGCTACTCGCGACTGATGAGCCACAACGAGGTTGAGACGCTCCGCACCTTGACGGCCCATCGCGAGGTGATGGACCGGTTGATCGCCGAGCATAGGGGACGGATCGCCAACACGGCTGGCGACAGTGTCTTGGCCGAATTCCCGAGTGCCGTTGATGCCGTCCAATGTGCTATTGCCGTGCAGGAGGCCCTCGCGTCCGCTAATCAGGATGACGCAGAGCGGGAGCGCCTTCAGTTCCGGATTGGAATTCATGTTGGTGATGTAATGATACGCGGCGGCGACCTCCTCGGTGACGGCGTAAATATTGCGGCGCGGCTCGAAGGGATCGCTGATCCGGGCGGTATCTGCATCTCGGAAGCCACCTATGGATACGTGCGTAAAGTGGTGCCTCTTATGTTTTCTGATCTCGGACCCCAGAAGGTGAAGAACATCGAGGAACCAATCGGGGCGTATGCTCTCTCAGAGCCCTCGCCACATCCGGTACAGATCGATCCTACCAAGTTTCTCCCACTGCCGAGCAAGCCGTCGATAGCAGTCCTGCCGTTTACCAACATGAGCGGTGATCCTGAGCAGGAGTATCTCGCTGACGGTATGGTGGAGGAAATCACCGCTGCCCTGTCCCGCATCCGCTCGCTCTTTGTCATCGCGCGCAATTCGGGCCTCTCGTACAAGGGCACCAAAAAGGATGTACGCCAGATCGCCCAGGAACTCGGTGTCCGATACGTGCTGGTGGGGAGCATTCGGAAGTCTGGTTCGCGCGTTCGAGTTACGGCTGAGTTGGTCGATGGCTCTGATGGCGGTCACATCTGGGCAGATCGTTACGACAGCCAAGTCGAGGACATCTTCGACCTTCAAGACCGACTGACCGAAGCGATCATAGGAGCCATCCTACCAAACATTCGGGCAACCGAAATCGAGCGGGCAAGGCGCAAACGTCCCGACAGCCTGGATGCCTACGACTGCGTGATGAAAGCAATGCCAACCGTCTGGTCCAACGATCCGGAGACAGCCAAACAAGCCCTGGAGCTTCTGGAACGGGCGATGGCCCTCGACCCTGATTACGCCCTGGCAAAGTCAATGGCATCTTGGTGTCATGCTCAACAGGCGATGTATCTTCGCTCGTCCGATCCGCAGCGGGACCGAGAGCGGGCGCTTGCCCTGGCGGAGGAGGCCGCGCGACTGGACAGCAATGACCCGCTGGTGCTGACCACTCTAAGCGCAGCCTACACACTCGTTGGAAGGTTGGACCGCGCGTCCACACTGATCGAGAAGGCCCTTCAGCTTGATCCCAACTCAGCATGGGCGTGGCAGCGAAGCGGGTGGATTCATGTCTACAGGGATCAACCCGAGTTGGCTCTCGACCATTTTAAGCACGGTCTCCGGATCAGCCCTTTCGACCCGATCAACTTCAACTCGTATATCGGCATGGGGATGGCTCACTTCGCGGCTGTTCGCTACAACGATGCAATCGAGTGGCTCAAGAAGGGCCTGCAAGAGCGGCCCAGTGCAGTCTGGGCCTACCGATTGCTGACCCCTGCCTATGCTCATGCTGGCCGAATGGAAGACGCTCGACAGTCAGCAACGCTTTTGCTTCACAGCTATCCAGAGTTCACGATCTCACGGCATTTTCAGAACATTATCTCTCATAATGAGCACATGAACCGGATCATAGAGGGGCTTAGAAAGGCCGGTGTACCTGAATGAGGGAGACACAGTAGAAGACTCTTTTAAATCTCCGTCGCGCCCCCTCGGTGATCGCCCTCAAGAAACCATCGACATGTCCCCACGCGAGACGTATCATTATAACTGCAAATGAACCTGGGGAACGCGATGCCCCCACCACAGGGTAAGGTCGAGCGACGGCTGGCGGCCATCTTCGCGGCTGATGTGGCGGGATACTCGCGCATGATGGAGCAGGACGAAGTCAGGACGCTTCGGAGCTTGACCGCTCATCGCGCGATAATGGACGGCCTCATTACGGAGCACAGCGGGCGCATCGCCAATACAGCCGGTGACAGCGTTCTGGCCGAGTTCCCGAGCGCCGTGGATGCGGTCCGGTGCGCAGTGGAAGTCCAGAAGCAATTCGCGTCCGTTTCAAGCGGCCTGAGCATGCACTTCCGTATCGGGGTGCATGTCGGTGACGTGATGGCCCGAGGCGGCGATCTCCTGGGTGACGGGATCAATGTGGCTGCGCGCCTTCAGGGATTGGCCAATCCAGGGGGCATCTGCGTCTCTGAGGCCGCTTACGGCTACATTCGCAAAGTCCTTCCACTCGACTTCACTGACCTTGGCCCCCAGTCGGTGAAGAACCTCCATGAGCCGATCAGAGCCTACACCATCAAAGGTCCTTTGCAGCCAACCAGAATGGCCGAGCAGAGTGGGCCTATCCCTCTTCCCGACAAACCATCCATTGCTGTCCTACCCTTCACCAACATGAGCGGGAATCCCGAGCAGGAGTATTTCGCGGACGGCATGACCGAAGATATCATCACAGGTCTCTCGCACTTAAAGTGGCTGTTCGTCATCGCTCGCAATTCCACGTTTGCTTACAAAGGTAAGGCGGTGGATGTTCGGCAAGTCGCTCAAGGCTTGGGCGTTCGGTATGTGCTCGAAGGTAGTGTCAGGGTGTCAGGCAGCCGCATTCGCATCTCCAGCCAGTTGATCGAGGCCGCGAGCGGCAGGCACATCTGGGCCGAACGCTACGACAGGCAGCTTGATGACGTTTTTGCGGTTCAGGACGAGATCACAACAAGTGTCCTCGCTGCCATCGAGCCGCACCTGTATGCTGAGGAGGGTGCTCGAATAGCCAGCCAACCTCCTGACCATATTGGCACGTGGGGCCTCGTTGTCCGCGCTATTGGATTGATCAGCAAGCTCGAACGCCAGGAAAGTGACGACGCGCGATCCCTTCTCGAACGGGCAATTGCGATAGAGCCAACCTATGCGAAGGCCCATGCAATTTTAAGCTGGGCCGTGTGGTGGGCAGCCTATAACTACTGGCTTCCTGATGAGCAAGACGGTGTTGCCGAGGCGCAGAGACATGCGGAGCGGGCGCTTGCTCTTGACGCAAGCGAGCCGTGGGCTCGCATGATGTTGGGCCTGTGTGTCAGCACCGATGGTCAGCACGAACGCGCTTTGTTGGAACTTGAAGCTGCGCTGGGGATCAACCCGAGTTTTGCGTTGGCCCATACGATCTATGGATGGGCGCTCGCTCGAATTGGAAGGTTCGATGATGCCGTTGTGGAGACTCAGACGGCTCTTCGCCTGAGCCCTGCGGACACATTCCTTAGCTTTTATGAGTTCGTCCACGGTTTTACGCTCCTGGCTGCTCGTCGTTTTGAGGATGCTCTTCCCTATGTTCGCAGGGCTATTGTGGCCTTTCCCCACTTCCCTTCTCACTACGCTTTACTGATTAGCTGCTATGGCCACCTTGGGCTCCGAGACCAGACGAAGATGCTATTAGCGCACCGGAATTCCCTTCCGGCACCACCACTCACGGTCAGCTTAGTCCGAAGCCAACTGAAAAAATATGCGACTGGGGCAATCATCGCTGAGGGTCTGTCTAAGGCTGGGGTCCCTGAGAGTTGATTGGCTGAGCAGCAACACACATCGCAACTTGTATGCGGTCTGCTCTATGGGTGTGAGGACCCTCTAAACCTCTACATTTTTAGCTTCAGCCGCCGTCCACAGGCCCAGAATAGCGTCTGGGTCAGTGAGTTTGAAAAGCTCCTCCAGAGACATCCCGGCTGAGAGGCCGTACCGGAGCATCTTCTTCCGGTCGGCTTCGAACGTATCTTGGTCGGCCCATTCTGGCTTCGCGTCGATCAAGGCATTCATCATGCGCCAGACCCGATGCGAGTGGGATGGATCGAAAGCTGGCTCAGCCGGAATAGCGTTGCTCTCGGACACAGCAATCGTATCAGATCGCGTCACTGCAAAATGCTGGATAGTTGAGGAGTCGCTGCCGCTCCGCTCCAATGCCAGTTCTGGATGATCTCGATCCATCTGCGCTCCTGCTTGCCGATCTGTTAGTTGAATCGGCGGCGCTGGATTGATCGCTCAATCCCGTTAACAAGAGACAATGCGACATCAGCTTTGATTGCTCTCTGGAAAGCCTTTTGTGAAGGTATGAGGCCGAAGTCGCTCGAAGCGGCGGCGTATCTTGCCGTAGCACTCGCAGGCTGCTCCTTCGAGGCCAGTCCGGTCTGTCACGGTGATGCCTCCTCGGCTTTGCTGAATCAGCCCTCTCTTGTGGAGCGCTCCCATGACAGTGCTGACGATGGAGCGCTGCACCCCAATGACCAGCGCCAGAAATTTGTGTAAGGGGGCCGCTCCCAGCCGGTCATGGCTGCTGAGAATTCAGCGGCAACACCGCGAGGGGTGTGAGATGCTGAAACATCACTGGCCGTGTCTCAGAACCTTCTGATCCCACTGGACCTTCGGCCTCAGTCGCCATCGACTGCCCTACATGTTGTCGAGGGTCGGCATCCCGCGATGCTCGATGGTCTCTTGGGCCATGGGGAGGATCAAATTGATAACTCGGTCGTATCTGAAGTAGAGGGCAGACCGAATAGGCGGTTCACCGCCGACAGCAAGTAGTTTGAGAAGCAGGACACTACCATACGCGTTGTCCCAAAGGTGCATTCCACTTTTGGGTTCGAAATATTAACCATTGTTCGGATAGATTGGCTGGAGACTGAGCCGAACCATCGTGCATTCACGTCAGTGCCGGGGCGGTAATCGGCGGCTCAGAATAGCGGTGGGGCGCAGACGGACCGCAAGGAACGTTCGCATGTGGTACCTGTTGCATGAAGCGTCGCAGTTTATGTTCTCCCCCGCTCGGATGATCGCCGATCTCACAAGGCTCACCTGCACTCATTCTCTCAACCCAGTGACCTACACTCCAGGCGGTCGCGCTCTGGTGGCTTCTTGTGAGTTGTTCGAGCGGGCCACTCGCTCTTATCCTAAACCCACCTTCAACCTTCCTGCGTCGGAACGAGTTGTGTGGCAGCAGCCCTTCTGCCGGGTGATCGCCTTCGGGCCACCATCGAGCAAGCCCAAAGTGTTGATTGTCGCTCCGATGTCAGGCCACAACGCCACGCTGCTGCGCGGCACAGTGGCGGCGTTCCTCGACAGCGATCAGGTGTTCATCACCGACTGGAATGATGCCAAGCAGGTGTCTTTGTCCGAGGGCCAGTTCGATCTCTCGGATTACGTGGACTACTGCATCAGCATGTTCGCGACGCTGGGACCAGACCTGCACGTGATGGCGGTGTGCCAACCCGCTGTGCCAGTCCTGGCAGCGATAGCTCTTATGGAGGCTGAAGAGCATCCACAGGTGCCCCACTCGGTCACACTCCTGGGTGGACCTATCGACACCCGGAAGACCCCTACCGCAGTCAATAGCTTCGCCCAGACACGCGACATCCCTTGGTTCAAGCGTCACTGCATCCACCCTGTGCCAGACCGGTTCCGGGGCCGGGGACGGCTGGTCTATCCAGGGTTCATGCAACTCTGCGGATTCATGGCGATGAACCCGGACCGCCATTTCTCAGCCCATTGGGAGATGTTCAATCACCTCGTCGAAGGCGACGGTGACTCGGCGGAAAAGCACCGCGAGTTCTATGATGAGTATCTGGCCGTCATGGACTTGTCTGCCGAATATTACCTCCAGACGCTGGAGACAGTGTTCATCGACCATCTGCTGCCCAGAGGGCTGATGCGGCACCGGGGCCGACCGGTGGACCTGAAGGCGATCCACCGCTGTGCTGTCATGACCATCGAGGGGGAGAAGGACGACATCACCGGACGCGGCCAGACGGTTGCAGCGCTCGATCTTTCGTCGAACCTGTCGCCTGGGAAGAAGGAGCACCATCTTCAAGCGGGGGTCGGGCATTATGGCGTCTTCAACGGCTCTCGCTTCCGTTTGGAGATCGCTCCGCGCATCAAAGCGTTCATGACACGGCATGCGGCAAGCAGGCCACTTAGTTCTTGCAGATCGCCCACGCGCGTCTGTTCAAAGTCCAGAGAGGTTCAAGCGACGATCTCCAGCCTGTAGCGGCATTCATCCCATCAATGAGCCGCGTGAACTGGTCGTTCAAAGCCTCACGGATTTGAGCAAATGTCTTCCAACGTCATGATCCTGACCATCGAGCAATGGAGATTAGCAAGGCGCTGCACATATGGCTCCCGGTCCCGTTGACGGCGCTCCTCAAGCTGAGCAGCAACTGTGTCCGTCCATGAGAAAACCCTGGTGCCATTCAAAGCAAACCAGGGTTCTTTTCGACCCATCCCTGTCGGTACACGCAGCAATGGCTATGTCGTTGTGCAGGGTAATTTCGATTCTGGCTCTCCTTTTCCGGCGAGCTACAAGAGAAACGCCAGAGCAACCGTCAATGTTCCACTCAGGGATTTGCTTACGGGAAGAGCAGAACCTCATCGCCGGGAATATGGTGGAAGCCAAGTAGGCGCGATCACCCTGGGTTTCCACGATCCGGCATGGATTCGCCCGTTGGTCTCCTGGACGGGGATAAATGATTGCTGCACAGGATCAAACATCGTTGACCGAGCCACGATGGACGGCTTTCGGCGATCTCTCCCTCCGAGGGCGGGAGACTGAAAGGGGGTACTACCGATCCTGAGATAATCCAGGGCCGCAATCGCCGTACGGGCTTGTCACGGTAGCAGTCTGTTACCAGTCGCGTGAGCGGTGCCTGCATGCGCCCTGGATACCAAGACGAGCCATCCCTCTTGGCAAGCTCCTCGGTAACCACTTCGATTTCCTCATCGGTCATGGTGCGTGGCCCTGCGACGGATGGAGCAGCCTACTGCGAGAATTGGCGGATACGCTCTTGCAGGATGGCAAGTTGCTGAAGGTAAGGCTCGCGCCGCTGGTGATGGTGCTGCTTGAGCTTCTCCAGCAGGCGTATCTTGAGGTTCATATCCATCGCGCGGCAATTGACGTTGTCGCGCTCGCGCTCGTGTTCAAAGTCGATATCAGCCAAAGTCGCCAAGAGCGACTGGAGCAAGGGCTGGAGATCAGAAGAATACATCCTCGGCTGAGCAGATCGTGCGGAGTAAGGTTTGTTGTCGGCCATTGTTTTCCTCCCTGTATCTTGACGTACAGAGCAGGGACGATGTTGGGATGTGTTTGATTCGTCTGTTCGCAATCTAACAGAACGGGCAGTTTTTATTGATCTATGTTAATATCTACACCACACGATAGCCTTATTCATGCCACGGTTGAGCCAACATCTTCATCGACTGGAGGGTAAGTGTGGGGCAGCAGACGCTCGTAGCTGCGGCGGATTTTGCCGTAGCATTCGCAAGCCGCTTCTTCGAGACCAGCCCGATCCGTGATGACAATGCCGCCCCTGCGCTGGCGGATCAGGCCCGCGTTCTGGAGCGTGCGCAGAACGATGCTGACGCTCGGGCGCTGCGTCCCCAGCATCTCGGCCAAGAACTCGTGCGTGAGCGGCAGCGTGTCCTGCTCGACTCGATCATGCGTGCTGAGGAGCCAGCGGCAGCAGCGGGCTTCGACATTGTGAACCGCATTGCAGGTGACGATCTGGAAGGTCTGCGCCAGCAGCGCCTCGGTGAAGCGGTACAGCAGCAGGCGCATGCGCGGGGAGGCATTGACCGCCTCGCGCACCCACTCGATCTCGACCCGCGAGGCCGTGCCGGGAATCTGCACGATGTAGCGCCCGAAGGACTCGCGGGTAAACAGGGCGCTAATCAGACCGAACACGCCCTCCCGCCCGAAGATCGCTACCTCGACCGAGCCGCCGTCATCCAGCACATTGACCAGCGACACGACAGCATCATGCGGGAAATAGGTGTAGCAGATGGTTTCGCCTGCCTCGTAGAGCACCTGCCTTCGGTGCAGAGTTATGATCTCCAGGTGCGGTAAGAGGTAAGCAAAGTCCTTGGGCTCCAGCGTCGCCAGGAGGCGGTTCGCCCGATGCGTCGCTGTGTTGGACAGATGTGCCATGGCTTACCGCCGCCGTGTTACAGCCGTCTCAGCCAAGCTGGTGATCACGGCAACCTGCGTGATCCAGGTAAGCTGCTCTGAGACGGCTCGGTTTGCTGCTCACCAGCCCCAGTAGGGCGGCACTTTCCAATGGTCATGCAGGTCCTGCTCCCGCCTGCGGTCCCGCCAGTCCTTTTTATCCTCGGAGACCACGGGAGCCCTGGTCAGTTCCTCTGGCGTGATGTCAGTGCGGAAGCCGCCAAGCTGGGTGTCGTATTTGAGCTTCTCCCATGGAATTGTGTGCTCCTGGCAGCCGATCCCCAGGAAACCGCCAAAGCTCATTCTGCTGCCTGGGTCATGACAAACCCTCCTGCGCAGAATGGGCCATAGAACCAACCCAACTCAGATCGGGCAAGTTCCGCCGAGCCTCGCTTTGTGCTCGTTCGAGAGGGTGAACTCAGCTACCCGTGGCGGTTCGCCTTGTGCCGCTTCGGTGCAGGCGCAGCGGCAGGCTTCGCAGTGATGCTCCAATGACCCTGACGCCATTCCCACCAGATACGCCCCGTGCCGATATCGGTGACACAGCAGGGCATGGTGTTCGTGGTGTTCTCGGGCATCCACAGCCCCTCCGTGTTCGCGCATGGGCTTCGGATCAGTCGCTGTCAGGGGTACGGTCCGGTGCCGGAATATCGCCATCACCAAAGCCGCGCCGTCCGTGGAGCTTGACCTTCGCGCTCGATGTGGGACGGTCTTCCAGCATCCGCACGGCTTTCCAGACCGAGTTTACAACCCTCTGAATGGGGCTAAGCGGCATCTTGCTCATGATCGGTTCGCCTTCCCTAGAGGGTCGTCCGCTTGCGGGTAAAATACCAAACCGCAGCGGCGATCACGATGGCCAGCAGAAGAACCCACCACCACGTGGCGATCCCGCCCGCAGGTGGTGTCGCCGCATCGCCAGGAGGCGTTGCTGGGGTGGATGTCTGAGCCAAAGCCAACGATGATGAGAGTGCAAGCAGGATAGTCCCGGCGAGCGAGGCAGGTAGAACATGGCGCATGGGTTCCTCCTTGGCTTCCTCTCCAATGAGCATTGGAAGGTCACGACGCTAATGATGGAAGATCATCCGATCCATCAGATGCTGTAGCTCGGTCAGCTTCTGAACATAGGGATTACGCTCGCGCTGGAAGCGCTCTGCAAGTTGGGCAGCGAACCGCGTCTTGATGGCCTCGGGGCCTACCCTTCCCTGAAGCTGCTCCTGGTCACTTTGGTAGCGAAGTTCGATATCCGCCAGAACCGCCAGGGTGCTCTGAAGCTGGGGCAGTAGGTCGGCGGGATACCAGGGACATTGCATCGCCGAGGCGGAAGCCTGTCGCACGACAGAGGTACGCGGAATTGAACACCCTCCCTCTTCTCAGAATGAAGGGGAGCATAGCAGCATTCGGGTCAGAGGTAACTCGGATATCGGATAAAGGACCGAGAGTGATCAGGTTTTGAGGCTTTGATCATTGGCTCGTCTGCGAGGAAACCGGAGTGGTATCCTGAGCCTCACGGTCAACGCTCCATGATCGTCCACGCCTGCTGACGCTCATAGCTCCTGCTGGATGACATTCTGCCCATCAAAATACGCCTGGATGATCCCGCTATCCTCCTCGCGTGAGGCGACATTCAGTGAGCTTGATGCGCCATCGGCAATGAGCTTTCCAGCTTCCAGAGAGACGCGACCGGCACTCACCACCGTGGCCGGAACAGAGTGGGCCATGTGAGAGTGCTGCATGAACTCGGGAAAAAGCAGCGGGAGCAACTCGCCGCCGTCGAGTCTCAGCATGACATACTTCAAAGGCATAGAACCCTCTCATTGACGCCACGGCGATAGTCTTCCTACTTTAGATACGACCCCTTCTGGGAAATACGGAGGCTGCACCTATGTGGGCCGCTTTATCGCCGAAAGGTTATTCCTATGTTTGAGAAGAAGCAGAGCTACACACCCACAGAATCCCAACGGGCCTATAAACAACTGGATCAGCTTGTCGCCAAGAGGAACATCAACCTGCGACAGGCCAGTGCCCAACGGCGATACATTGCCAGCCGCGTTCAGGTCACGCTGAAACCATCCTATACCACACAGGCGGCACGGCGGGCCAAAGCCGAGATCGTGAAGCTGACCGAGGCTGGCACGATCACGATGAAGTCAGCAGCGGCGTACCGGGCGCATATCACCAAGCGTACTCAGGGCGCTTAATAATAAGGCGCGAGTTCGGCACAAACCTTCAACCGGCCATCTACGCTGGTCTTACCGGAGTGATTTAAGGTAGACGGCAAAAGTGCCTCATAGGTGCCGAACCCCCAATACAGACCAGCGGCAGCTTAATTCTCAATCTGCTCCCGTCGTGCGAGCCGCTCCACAAGCTCTGTCAATCGGGCTGAGAGGGGAGTCTCGACCGGATCGTAGGCAGCCCGTAGTCGCTCCCCCAGCCATTTAAGGTCACTGGGGGCAAGCGACTGATTCAGCGTAGCGGGGCTGGAGGAGACAGGGTGATTGCCGGGGCATCGGTCTAGGGCGGAGCTTGCATTGAGACACTCTTGTTGACGGCACCGAGGTGCCGGTAAATGCCCCTATATTCTCGCCCTTGTTCAGGGTCGCTATTGTGCAATGCAGCGAGATTTTGTGGCAATTGTGCGGACAGGATGTTAAGCATCTCGTGCGGCATCACCCCTTGTTGGCCGGGGAGCAGGCCCCTGACCGCTCGCTCGGTTGCAAGGTTAGTGCCTGATCTTCAAGTTCTCCACGCTCTCAATCGCCGCCGGTCGCCCCACTCCAAGCTCCTGCGATACTGTGGTATTTAGTGGCCTCGAAAGAGGAGATCATTATGGATGAAGACCACTTCAACATGGCCGTCCGCAAGTTCCTAAAGGAAGTGGGAGTAACGTCGCAGCGCGAGATCGAGCGGATTGTACGTGAGGGAGCCATGAAAGGAGCGAGCCTGCGGCTTCGCATGACCCTGACTTCAGACGATGAGCCCGCGCTAAAGCATGTCGTCGAAACGATCATCGAACTCCGCTAACTCGTCCTCTACTGGTCCTCATCGAAGTAGGATCGTGACAACAGCAATATCCATCTGCCGTCCGTTATCGGAGCGCTGGCAGTTAGCGTCTCCCGCCTTGGCTGGTCAGCTTCGACTTGGAGATTTCTGAAAGCGCGACTGTCAGGACATGTTGATTGGCACGGTCCCTGATCTCGAAACTCCAATCGTGCCGATCCTCGCCTTTTTGATCACCTTTCGCGATCATGTCGCGGGCCTTGGCGAGTGCGTCTGCACGGGCGGCTTGGAGACCGGGATGCGTCTCACCCTCTGAGTCCTCAATAACGCCGCTCCGGGTCCCGATGTTGAAGTAGTGCAACGCCGGTTGGGTCGCCTGCGTGGGCCCGGGATGCGGCTCGTGGGAAGGATGCCCGGAGCGCGGCGCACCGCCTTCGTCGTCCCATCGTCTAAGATCGTCACGCTGGCCCGGTCGTTTCGGAGCCTTGCTCATGCTCGCATCAAACGACGGTGAGCAGCCTTTTTGATGTCAATCAAACCTCGAACGATCTGAGTCGTCGCGAGGCCCTTGCTGATTCTCCAGCACCAAAGCGGCGTTTGCTCCCAGGCATCTTAAGCTGACACGGACATATCCTTGCCGCTGAGGACAGCGTATATTTCCATGAGATGCGGAGGGCCTGATGTTCAGAAGAATCAAGTCTTACGTTTCCTTTGAGAACGAAGCGCTCATTGTTGCTGGTCTCGCATTCTTGTTTTGTGGGGCTGTGATCATGGGTTTCATGTGATGCTCTCCCAAACCTTGATCGCGCTGCTCCTGATGGCTGCTGTTGTTCTGATCTACGTTTTCGCGATCAAGTCTGGGGAGTGAGAGAGCCGCTGATAGCGGAGACGGAATCTCAGATGCGCTGACCCGGAGGTGGCCCATGGCTTATCTGATGTTTCAATATGACCGTCCGACCGACACCCGGAACTGGAACAACTACAACCGACACGTTCAAGACTGGATCACCCAGCTTCTGAAAATGCCTGGGGCCATATCTTTCATGGCCTATCGCGCCGCTCATCAGAACAGCCCTGACACGTTCACCCTGCTGGAATTCCGCACCATGGAGGAGGCTCGGCAAGCCGCAGCGTCGGAACCGATGAAGCATGTTCTCGACGAGTTGCGGGCCTTTGGCGCGATGGCCAAGGTGCTGCTGGTTGAGCGCTCGCCGTTCACGCCCGAGCCCATCCTGGCTGAAATCCAGGATTCAGAGAGCGACCCAGGCACACCGGTTTGACGTTGTCGCCTTGCGCTTCTCGGTCACAGCCTACCGCTAATGCAGGTCAGTTCCCCTTGATGGAGTCAGCCTGCTGCTTCCACATGACCAATGGCCTGAAGCCGAGTGCCCATCGTGAACCGATCAAGGCTGACCAGCGGCAGATGGAGGAATGTGTCGATCCGGCTTTTCACGGCATGGAAGGCGCGAACAAAAGCTTGCTCCTTGTCGGCGTCGGAACCTTCGACAGCGACGGGATCGTCGATGGCCCAGTGCGCGATTGAGGGGTGTCCTGGCCAGACCGGACACGCCTCACCTGCCGCGCTGTCGCAGACGGTGAGCACAAAATCCATCACAGGCGCTTCCGGAGCCGCGAACTCATCCCAGCTTTTCGAGCGGATTCCGTTAGTTGGATAGCCGTGGTCACCCTGCACCTTCAGGGGCAGCGGGTTGACCGCGCCCTTCGGCTCGCTGCCTGCCGAGTAGGCTCTCAAGCGGCCCTCGCCGTCCTTGCGCAGGAGGCCTTCGGCTAAGACCGAGCGGGCAGAGTTGCTGGTGCAGAGGAACAGAACATTGTAGTTTCGCTCGGTCATGGGTGACCTTCCCGTGGCAGACATTGCGCCTCAGCCCCTTGGTCCGAAGCGCCAAGCTCCTCCGGTTGGCTGCGCTGTCTCCGCTACAAAGCAGGCGGATGCTTCCGCTTGGTGAAGGAGCGTGAGGGGGTGCCAGGGAACAGCGACACGTGCGTGTGCTGGGCGATCCACTCCTCGCCCGCAGCCTGCCGCCCGAGCACCATCGTCGCCCGTCCGGGCCGATCAAACGCTTTGCCGCTCTCAGTGTAGCCGGTGGACTCGAACACCGCCATGCCGACCGCCGTGAGGCGGTCGGCTGAGATGATGGTCCGCAGATCATCCAGACGCCGGCGGAACTGGTCGATATGGCTCCAGACGTGACGCCACTGCTCTTGCTCGGTTGCCTCGCGCCCAACAGTGAAGGCTGCGAAGGTCCCAAAGGTGATGATGTCGTCGGCGACGAGTGGGCGGGAACCGACGAAATCCACCGCCTGGATGCAGAGTTGGAGCTTCTGGAACCAGCGGCGGATCAAGGCGACATCACCATCTTGTTCAGCCATGACAGGCTCCAAAAGCCGAGGCTAGGTGACAGGCATGGTGCGCTTGCGTCGATAGGCGGTCAAGCAGCCCGCAGAAGCCAGTTTCGCGACCGAATAGGCTGGTTGAAAGGCAACCGTAGGTGTATGGTGAAGGTGGAGCGAGGCCATGATCACCGCCGCCCGCCAACACAGCCATCCCGCGCTCAAGGAGTCAGAGCGCAGCCGGTCGGCACGGCGCAAGCTGGCGCGGCTGCGGCACATTCATCCGCCCTCACATACGCAGCATCTTGCCCTTGTTGAGGAGGTCTGCGCGGGCCGTCGCTCAAAATACATGCGCGACCGCCTTCCCGCCTGTCTCCCCCACCTGCGAGCCTTTGCGCTGTCTCTGACCCGCGATCCGGTCCGGAGTGATGATCTCGTGCAGAGTACCCTCCTGCGGGCTTGGGCAAACCTGGATCACTTCCAGCACGACACCAATCTTGAAGCATGGCTGTTCACCATCCTGCGCAACAGCTTCTACTCAGAGCATCGTAAGTACAGACGGGAGGTCGAGGACCCGGACAGCAGCTTCGCCCAACGCCTGATGGTGCAGCCCGAGCAGGAATTCAGGATGTTTCTGGACGACGTTCAACGGGCATTGGTGCGCTTGCCGCTGGAGCAGCGCGAGGCTCTCCTCCTGGTGACTGAGCACGGCGAGACCTATGCGGATGTGGCGGCTCGCTGCGGTGTCGCGGAAGGCACGATCAAGAGCCGGGTGAACCGGGCTCGCACCCAGCTTGCCGCGATGTTGCAGATGGAGAACCGGCACGATCTCGGACCGGATCGGCTGATGCAAGCCGCCCTTCAACACTCGAACGCCGTAGCTTCCATGTGAAACCGTCCTTAGTTCCACCCGGAGTGGAGGAACACATGCCGACTTCAGAACCTAAGAAACCGGCGAAATCAGCCAAGGGTGTGGCCCAGGAGCAGACTTCTAACTTCCTCAAGCCGTTACAGCCCTCGCAGGAATTGGCTGCCATTGTCGGCTCGGCACCCCTGCCGCGCCCGGAGGTGGTGAGCAAGGTCTGGGAGTACATCAAGGCGCACAGGCTCCAGAACCCGCAGAACAAGCGCGAGATCATGGCGGACGAGAAGCTTCAGGCGGTGTTCGGCGGCAAGAACAAGGTGAGCATGTTCGAGATGAACAAGCACCTTGCCCAGCATCTCAAGTGAATTCTCTGAGCGGTGAGCAAAGCAAGCCTGCAAGAGGGGAACTACGTCGCAGCTTAATGGCTGAGCCGTTCTCTCAAGGCGGCGGCGTGGAGACGCTCGCGGAGCGCAGCTTGGCGCAGGTAATGGGCTGCGCAGCGAAGACGTGCAGCCTGTTCCACTCGCTTCTGATCAAGCAAGCGCTCGACCTTACGCTCCAGCCTCGCAACAGCACGCTCGCGACAGTCAGCCCAGTGCTCAAGCGCCTGCGCCTGCTGAGAGAGTTCTGGCTGTTGGCAGAGTTCGATCATCTGCACACACCAAATGGTGCCTTCGGACGAGAGGCAATCTGAACTGACCGCTGCAATCAAGGCTTCGAAGTTCATTCTCTTCACAACGGTCGAAACCGTAAGCTCGGCTTTGTGAACGGCATCACGGCTGGCGAGTTTAACCCTTCATAGGGTCGGAGGGTCGCACCCATGGCCGTGAAGTACGTTTTGATCTTCATCCTCAGCAGCGCAAACCCCACCGAACAACATATCGCTCAGGCTTGGGAGAAGCTGTTTTCAAGCTATGACGATTGCTTGAAACAGGCATCGAACCTTGAAATGCAAAATGCGGTTCTGAAGGATTGCAAGACTGTTGAGGTTCCGGGTGAGGGACCACCGAAGGAAGACGTTATGCTCACGCCGGAAGCGAGCGTACTTGAGGAACCCAACCCAGCCGCTACACCCGCACAGCCGCCGCAAAACGAGTAGCCAAGTCGAGCCTCGGATTTAAGTCACTAATTTCTGGCGCGAGAAAGGCTGACGCTCGGGGGCCGGTGGGGCTGTAGACATCGTGGGCGGGAATGAGACAATCATCCCTGACTGGACACCCTGCCCGACCGGCAGCAGAATTCCCTCTGGAACGGCACCGAGGGTCCCATGGATCGGCAGGAGCACAGGGTCGAGCGGCGGCTGGCGGCGATCTTCGCCGCCGACGTGGCAGGTTACTCGCGTCTAATTAGCCAGGATGAGGTCGGAACTCTTCGGACTCTAGCGACCTACCGTGAGATCACAGACAGGCTGATTGCCGAATATGGTGGTCGGATCGCCAATACGGCGGGCGATAGTGTTCTGGCCGAGTTCCCAAGCGCGGTGGATGCTGTTCAATGTGCTGTAGATATCCAGAACGCCCTCGCGCAAACGAGCCAGGACGCTCCCGAGGAATGCCACCTGCAATTCCGGATCGGGATTCACGTCGGTGACGTGATTGTCCGTGGCGGTGATCTGCTCGGCGACAGGGTGAACATAGCGGCGCGCCTTCAGGGGCTCGCTAACCCAGGAGGTATCTGCATTTCCGGAGCAGCGCACGATTATGTGCGCAAAACACTTTCGTTGTCGTTCACTGATCTTGGGCTTCAGCAGATGAAGAATATTGAGGAGCCTATCAGGGCGTACGCATTTCCAGCCGATTCCTCAGAACGCTCACCCACTGTGCCGAAGCCGCCTGCCACTCTCTCCGATAAGCCATCTCTCACTGTTCTCCCCTTCAAGAATTTTAGCGAAGATCGTGAACACCTTTACTTCGCAGAGGGCCTAAGAGATGACCTTATCGCCGCCCTCCTCCGCTTCTCCGGGCTTGTGATCATCCCAAGCAGTTCGCGCCCTGACCCACAACGGATCGGACATCCAGCGGCTGATCTAGGCGCAACCTACCTCCTGGAGGGAAGTGTCCGTCGTTCCGGCCATCATGGCCGCGTGACCGCTCAACTGACCGGCCCATCAGGGGAAGGTGTGTGGGCTGAGAAGTATGATTTCGAGTTGGATGATATTTTCACTGTTCAAGATGAACTGGCCCGGAGCATACCAGCGGCCCTGAAGATTGAGCTTGAAGGGCATGAGCGCTATCTCGCCTTAACCAAGCCGCCTGCAAACTTGGCTGCTTACGATTATTACCTTCGCGGACGCCACCTTGAGCGGAGCTTGGCCCAAGTTGATCGCCGTCGTGCCATCAGCATGTTCGTCAAAGCCATCGAGGTGGACCCTCAATACTCACGCGGATATCTCGGGCTGGCACGGACGAAAATCCTAAGCTTCCGGTGGAACGAACCGTCTGACCCAGCCACTGTGCTTGCCGAAGCGTTTGATGCTGCGGTCACAGCAACAACATTGGACCCGAATGACGCCGAGTGTCATTGGGCGTTGGGTCTAATCCATCTTTGGCGAAGAGAACCTGAGGAGGCGATAGCCTGTTATGAACGGGCTCGGTCCCTCAGCCCAAACCATGCTGATCTTCTCGGTGATATGTGTGATGCGCTTACATATGTTGGGCGACCACAGGAGGCCATTCAGGTTGGCGAATTGGCCCTGCATCTGAACCCCCATCAGCCAGACACATATCTTTGGAATGTTGCAGCCGGTTACTATCTCTGCGGGGATTACAAAGGGGCACTAGGATACCTCCAGCGGATGGCGCAGCCAGGACCCGCCTACCGCCTCTTCGCAGCTACGTACGCCCAGCTTGGACGGCTTGAAGATGCCAAACATGCGGTGGCGGAACTGTTAAAGATCAACCCAGCGTTCTCGATCAGTCGCTTTGCCGCCCAAGCGCCATACACCAACCCAAACGACCTTGCTCGATACGTGACTGGATTGCGATTGGCGGGTCTCCCCGAATAGGGTCAACGCCATCTAAATGTCTACCTGTGAGGATGACTTGAGCCATCCACAATGGATGATCGTTCCTTCAGAGCACGTAAAAGCGCTTCTCCCTTCCGTACCATATCCACGTACAGGCTCCGGGAGGCTGAGTTCGATATGACGAAGAACCTTTGCCGAGCCTCTGGCTGATTGCTGCAAACACGTGGGCTGGCGCTGCCCGTGGCTTTTGGACGGCAGAGATGCAGCGACAGCCGAAGGCAATGTTGAACGAGACAACGCGATCCAAGATTCGGCCCTCGACCAAGGGTCGGTCTTCCAAGAAAGCGGCGTCAGGGACGAGAAGGAGTACCAAAGGCTGATCTTGGCTCCATCTGGTTCTTGATCTTGCAGGCTATCAATAGGCTGGAACCAGCCGCTGTTCGACCAAGGGCGCGTCCATCCGAAACCGCAAGCCCTGCGGGTCATACTGGACCTCCACCTCGGCCTTGCACTGCATGGGCAGAATCCGCTGGAGGAGGGTTGTGCCAAACCCTTGGTGCTGCGGCTCGCTTACAATAGGACCGCCGAACTCCCTCCATTCCAGATGAAGCTTCCTGACCTCCTCGATCTGAGTCACACTCCATCGAACCTGGACGTGTCCGCCTGGGACCGACAGAGCCCCATAGCAGATGGCATTAGCGGTCAGTTCATGGAGTGCCATGCCAACCGGCACCGCCAGATCAGCCGATAGCTCCACGGGTGGACCAATCAACATGAAGCGAGGCTGTCGGCCCTCGGCAAACGGCTTGAGTTCGGTGAGAGCGATCCCCCGCAGCGGTGCGGTCTGCCAGTAATCCTCGGTCAGCAGGTTGTGGGTCTTTGCCAAAGAAACGATGCGGTTCGAGAATGAGCGGTAGAACTCGTCAAAGCTGCCGCTGGACCGACCCGTGGCTCCGACCAGCGCCTGAACCGTCGCCAAGGTGTTCTTCACCCGGTGATGAAGCTCTCTGACGAGAAGAGATTGCCGCTGCTCAAACCTGCGATTGGCCTCCAGCACATCATCCCGCTCGGCGATGGCGCGGCGCAGTTCCAGTTGCGACATCACCTGTCCCGCCAGCATCGTGAGGGTGGAAGCCTGCTCCTCCGTAAGGTCACGGGCCACGCGGTCGAACACGCATAGTGCTCCCAAAGGCACCCCATCCGGTGTTCGCAGCACCGCCCCGGCATAGAAGCGCAGGTGCGGCTCCTCTGTCACCAGCGGGTTGTGAGCGAAGCGAGGGTCCTCGGCTAGGTCTGGAACGATGGTCATTTCCGGCTCAAGCATGGCGCTGAGGCAGATCGAGCGGTCGAGAGGCGTCTCACGCACCCCGAGTCCCACCTCGGCCTTGAACCACTGCCTGCCTTCGTCGATGAGGCTGATCAGGGCAATGGGAGTCTGACAGGCACGGGCGGCAAGCTGCACCAGATCGTCGAACGCAGGTTCTGGCGGCGTGTCGAGAACCCGGTAGCTGCGCAGGGTTGCAAGCCGGTCATCTTCCGTCGAGACAGACTGCATTTTGTTGTCCACTACGCGCCACTTACCGCTGAGACCACCCATGAAAACGTGCTGGATGTGCAAGCGTTCACGCGAAGCGACTGATTTCCCCAGGCAATTTAGAGACCGCCGACCAGAAGCTGCTGACAGGCTTGGACCAGAACAGCAGACGGAACCGGCTTTTCGATCCAGGTGACATGGTGGAACTCGGCCAGAAGCTGACGGTCCTCATGATGCCCCGAGTAGATCAGGAACGGCACTCCATGGCGGCTTAGTTCCAGGGCAATCTCGCGGCACGAACCATCCTTCAGTGCCGCATCCAGAATGGCAGTCTGAGGTGTGCCTGTCTGAAGCCACTCCAGGGCGGCAGAGCAGGTCGTGAAAGGACCAGCCACCGCATAGCCTGCATCCTGCAACTCATCATGGAGATTGAAGGCAATGAGGGCCTCGTCCTCCAAGACGAGGACAAGCGGCTTGCTGCCTGCGAGCTTAGTCATGCGGTCCGCCTACGGCCATCTGCCTTGAATCTAAACTGAACCCCTAAACTTGGCCATTGAGATTATGGTGAAGCAGCAGTGGTCGGCGGCATGAACCAAGCGGCTATGCCTTGATGACAAAAAAGAACCCGGCTGCTCTCAGGAGCGCCGGGTCGAGCAATCTCTCGCAAGTCGTGGACCCGCTGCACAAGGGGAATGCGGGGATAAGGGGTCCGTCTGCTCAACTAATCCTATACTCACCTGAGAGTTCCATTCGCTGTTCCATCCGAGACGACTAACATCACGACGTTATAGCTGCTGACGAGGAGAGTTCCATGCGAGCATCGTATCTTCTTGCTCTGGCTAAGGCTTTATCCAGCGATACGGCTGATTACAGCGCCAGGACTGGCAATCGCCGGTTTCGTCGCGGTCGGGAACAGGCAAGTACCTGATGTGTGAAAATCCGACGTTCTTCCCGTTATCCACAGCCACTCGCGAATATGGTTAACAATGTGGTTAACGGTTTCTCAGCGCCTCGCTACTTTTACCGAGGCGGTGATTTGGAGGCGACGATGGGGAGCATCAGCGAGGGCGGAAGTCGGGTGTCGCTGGTGTCTGATGAGGAACTTCTGCGGACCATCGGCGAGGACCTTCGCAGCTTCTATGCCGACATCATCTGCCAGCCTTTGCCGCCGAAGATTGAGGCTGCATTGGCTCGCATTGATCATGCCCGAAGCCAAAGCAGTAACGTGGGCCGACCTGCACCACACTGGGCTCAGTCTTCATCTAGGGTTTAGACACTCGCAGCAACCGTGATCGCAAGGATGAGGGATGCAGCGAGGACGCTGTACTCAGCCCATGTGTGCCATTGCGGCTTGCTGTGAAAATTCACTTCACCAAGCATTACGATCCTCCATCAGGAGTCGCCCCTTGGCCTGCCGATTCATGTTCTCGAATTGTTCTCAATCTACACCGGAGGCCGCAAGGGTCAAGTTTTTGCGAGCGTCTTCACCAACAGCGGTGTTTGTGCAATCGCCAAACCTTCACCCAGCAGACTTGACCATTTTAAGGGTTGAAGCGGCAGTCTATCCCGTAGCCAGCGCCGCTTTGGTCACACTGTCAGGTCCAAGTTCAGCCTCACCAGTGATGTCCAGAAGGGAGGCCAGCTTTGAGCGAGCACAGTTGACACGGCTTTTGACCGTGCCGACCGCTACTTGATTGCTGGGCTTGGTCGTTTGCAGCGGGACATGGATAATTGAGCCGTCAGACTGTGCCCCAGAGTGGCCGATGAGGTTTACGGAGGCAGATCACTCCTGAACCGAGGAACATCAAATGATCTCAATAGTTGAGGCGCATGCCTTGGTTTTACCGCCATATTCGACAGGGCGACCAGCTTATCCATGACACTGATGGGATTGAGCTTACCGACCTCGACGCGGATCGGGCGGATGCCCTTGAAGGCATCCGAGACATTCTGGCAGAAGCTATCAAACGCGGGAACGATGTTCCGCTTGACGATGCCATCGTCATAACCAACAAGGCCGGTCGGGAGTTGATGACGATTCCGTTCATTGAGGCCCTGCCCCCACGCCTGCGCGGAGCGGCCTGAGGCTGGCAAGGGTCAAGCTCGGGAGAGACCCGAGCCGAGAGGAAATGGACGAAGGCGGGACAACATGGCGTCCCAAAGCCAGTTTCGTCCTTGTAGCGCTCTTATTCTCTTCTAAGATCATTAGAGAACACCGGTCCTCGAACTTAGCAGGGGTACGCGCGTGTCACATCCACTCATTTTGCCAAGCTCGAACCACATGGCCCCCTCTCCGATGAGGAGAAGCAAGTGATCCAGCAGATCACGTCTCGGGTGACCACCTACAAGGCGCATGAGGAGGTGGTGCCCGAGGGCAGCACCCAGTCCCACAGCAGTCTCGTTCTTAAGGGCTTTGCTGCCCGTCACCAGCATCTGGCTGGTGGGAAACGGCAGATCACGGCTTTTCACGTCCCCGGCGATTTTATGGACCTCCACAGCTTCCTCCTCAAGAAGATGGAGGACGGTGTTGGTGCGCTCACACCCTGCACGGTGGCTGCCGTCCCGCACAGTGATCTTCGCGAGATTACGAAGAACTATCCCTACCTCACTCGGGTGCTCTGGCTCACGACACTCATTGACGCTGCGGTGCATCGCACATGGATCATGACGCTCGGACGAATGGATGCTCGCAACCGGGTGGCGCACTTTCTGTGTGAGATGCACGACCGCCTCGAAGCCGTGGGCCTGACGAAGGACCACGGCTATGACCTGCGGATCACTCAAGAAGAGTTGGGCGATGCCTTCGGGCTTACGACCGTCCACGTCAACCGCATCTTGCAAGAACTCCGGGGCGACGGGTTGATCACCTCACGCGGAAAGAGTGTGGTTATCAATGATTGGGAGCGCCTTCAGAAGGAAGGCCAATACAATCCTGACTACCTACACCTAAGCCAGCAAATCGAGCGGGACTGACTGCATTCATTTACCCAGAAACTGAGCGATGGTCGGGGCTGCACTGACTGATCGTATGCTCAATGGACCGGGCCGCCTCGACGCGGCCCATGCTCAGGATGCGCAGACAAAGCTTTGGACTATCACCGCGCCCAAGCACCAGTTAGAGCCTCGGACCGGAAATGAGACTCCTGGCTTCTGTGCGAGGCCGAGCTGTGATTCACTGCCTGGACTGGGAGGTGGATTATGGGTCATTGCTATTCCCTGGATCTGCGGGTGCGCGTCGCCGACTTTGTCGATGCAGGTCATTCCTGCCGGGCGGCAGCCCAGCACTTTGACGTCAGCGAGAGTTTCGCCATCAAGCTGGTGCAGCGGAAGCGGCGGTTCGGCTCGCCGGCACCGGCCCGGCAAGGCCGTCCGCCCGGACGCAGCAAGCTGGTGCCCTATGAGAGCTTCTTGATCCAGACGGTCGAGGCCGAGCCGGCCATCACCATGCCCGAGCTGGCCGCAAGGCTGCTGACTGAGCATGGGATCGTTGCGGCTCCCGCGATGCTCTCGCGCTTCCTGTGCCGGCACGGCTTCTCATATAAAAAAATGCCTGATGGCGGCGGAGTGCGCACGCGCCGATGTGCGGGATGAGCGCCGGGTCTGGCATGCCCAGCGCCAGCCGCGCATGCGCCAGGAGACGCACCGGCTGGTGTTCCTGGACGAGACGTATGTCAACACCAAGATGACGCGCCTGCGCGGGCGGAGCCGCAGGGGCCAGCGCCTACGCATGAAAGCTCCCTTTGGACACTGGAAAACCCATACCTTTCTGGCTGGGCTACGGTGCAACGAGTTGTGCGCGCCGTGGATCATCGATGGCCCGATCACCCGGTTGGCGTTCGAGGCTTACATTGAGACGCAGCTCGCGCCGACGCTGCGCAAAGGCGATGTGGTGATCCTCGACAACCTGGCTGTCCACAAGAGCGAGAAGGCCGCTCAGTGTCTGAAGCAACGCGGAGCCTGGTTCCTGTTTTTACCTGCTTATTCGCCTGATCTTAATCCAATTGAACAGGCCTTTGCCAAGATCAAAGCGCACTTGCGCAAGGCCGAGGCCCGAACGTTCGACGCGCTCTGGCGAGCGCTCGGTGAGATCTGCAACCTGTTCGAACCACAAGAGTGCTGGAACTACCTTAAGGCTGCCGGATATGCGTCCGTTTAACCGTCCGATGCTCTAACTCTCTGAAATCATTGAACCGGCTGTCTGATCCCAAAATGCTCAGTGGCAGCCTCCTTGAGGAGCGCTTTGTGAATTTCGTCTATCAGCCGATCACCGATGCAAAAGGCCACGTCTTGGGTATTTTCGTTCAGGACAGCGACGTCGCGACAGACTACGGATGCACGGGCCCGCGAGGCCCTCGTATTCTCCCTGGTCGGGGCATCCCGCCGGGAGGTGGCGATGGCGCGCCTGATGGAGATCGCAGCCGTGGGTATCCTTGCCGCCGCAGTCGGAGGAACGGCTGGCCTCATCGGCGGCTGGTGGCTGACAACCGAGGCCATGCATATCCCGTGGGAACCGGGGCTACTTCCCTTCGCTCTCCCTCTGGTTCTTGGCATTCTCGCCGCGGGAGCAGCAGGAGTGTTCGCCGGTACAGGCTCCCTGCCCCGCGGGCGTGGAGAAATCGCGCGACGATTGAGCGCCTGATCCTCCTCCTATGGATCGGGCTTAGTGCCGGTGGGGATGCGAGTGCGGCCGGAGCAGGGCTCGGCGGCCTCGCAGGGATCCTGTCGCCTGGAGCAGTATGCTGCCGGACTCATTTCAAGCGAAGATCGGGATTATCATGCCCACTCGTTCCGTATGCTGTGCAGGGAACACACTGGGAGCTGCTCACGGGCTACAGTCCCATTGACTCTCCCAGGCTGCAAAGGAGACCACGATGCAAATGGACCATGCCGGTCGGAGCGCTACGATCGGCTCGGGTCGGGTATGGGCCCCGATGATGAGGCTCGCTGGCCTGTTTTTGGCGGGAGCTGTCCTTTTGACCATCATGCTCGTCGGGCTCTTCATTGTACTGCCCGTCATGCTGATCGGCGGCATCGCCCTATCCTTCTATCTCCGGCGTCGGCTGCGCCGGGCGCAACGAAGGCAGCCCGAAGATGGTGTTATCGATGCGGAATATACCGTCATTGAACACCGCTAAGGATGAATGTGCCCCAGGGGATGATAGTCAGGCCTTGAACCCGGTCTTCCCACCCCCACATTCGCTTACCGGGGTCCGGGCCCCTCTGGCAGTCTTCTCCAGACTGCGATGTCGGACTCTCTCACCTGAGGAGCAGTGGAACTGCTCCGCATTTGGGAGATGACTGTGACGTCTTATTCCTACGTATCACCCCACCATGAGGCCTTTTCTCGCGCTAACGAAACACGTGTGCGTCTCGATACCCTGGCGCGGTTTCTCGACGGCGCTGTCCGCGTTCCGGGAACCAACATTCGCTTCGGCGCGGACGCGCTCCTGAATTTGATCCCGGGTGTCGGCACGCTAACCTCAAAGGGCATGTCGGCCTACCTGATCTGGGAGGCGCGCCGCCTGGGCGTACCCATGTCGACGCTCCTGCGCATGATGGGCAATGTCGGCGTTGACTTCGTGATCAGCGCCATTCCACTCGTGGGCTGGGTCGGCGACGTGTTCTACCGCTCGAACCTGCGCAACATGGATCTGCTCCGCAGGCATTTGGACAAGGCGCATCCGGTGCCGAACCGCTTCCAACGCTGACAGCATCCGCGATGAGCGCCGGATCAGGCGCTCGTCAGCCTGCTTCAGTGTCGTTCAGAAAGTAACAAGATGAACAACCCGAACACCGCACCCAACTTTCGCAATCTTGCGATTGTGGCCGCAGTCATGTCCCTGCTGTCGCTGTTCTACTTCCAAAACACGACGCGACCGCAACCTGATCAGCTCCCTTACTCGGCGTTCATCACGGCAGTCGACCAGGGCGAGATCCGTTCCGTCACCATCCAGGGGCAGGAGGTGATCGCCGAGCGCTTCGCGGGCGGCACCGTCACCACCTATGTTCCACAAGGTGCTGGCCTCATCGCTCAACTGCAGCAAAAGAGTGTCGTGATCAAAGCAGAGCCGCCGCCGCAGCCGAGCCTGCTTGGTAGCCTGCTGCTGTCGCTGCTGCCGTTTGCCTTGATGATCGGCATCGTCGTCTGGCTGTCCCGTAACGCCATGAACAAGCAGGGTGGCGGCCTGATGTCCATCGGCAAGTCCAAGGCGAAGCTCCTCACCGAAGCGCATGGCCGCGTGACGTTTGATGAGGTGGCCGGCATCGACGAGGCCAAGGAGGACCTGCAGGAGGTCGTGGAGTTCCTGCGCGATCCGCAGAAATTCCAGCGCCTCGGCGGCCGCATTCCGCGCGGCGTGCTGCTCGTCGGCCCTCCCGGCACCGGCAAGACCCTGACGGCGCGTGCGGTCGCAGGCGAGGCCAACGTGCCCTTCTTCACCATCTCGGGCTCGGACTTCGTCGAGATGTTCGTCGGCGTCGGCGCCTCCCGCGTGCGCGACATGTTCGAGCAGGCGAAGAAGAACGCCCCCTGCATCATCTTCATCGACGAGATCGACGCGGTCGGCCGCCATCGCGGCGCCGGCCTCGGCGGCGGCAACGACGAGCGCGAGCAGACCCTCAACCAGCTGCTGGTCGAGATGGACGGCTTCGAGGCCAACGAGGGCGTGATCATCATTGCCGCCACCAACCGTCCCGACGTGCTCGATCCGGCGCTGCTGCGCCCGGGCCGCTTCGACCGCCAGATCGTCGTTCCCAACCCGGACGTGGTCGGCCGCGAGAAGATCCTGCGCGTCCATGTGCGCAAGGTGCCCTTGGCTCCCGACGTGGACCTGAAGATCATCGCTCGCGGCACTCCCGGCTTCTCGGGCGCGGACCTGATGAACCTCGTCAACGAGGCGGCTTTGCTCGCCGCCCGGCGCGGCAAGCGCATCGTCACGATGAAGGAGTTCGAGGACGCCAAGGACAAGGTGATGATGGGCGCCGAGCGCCGCACTCTCGTCATGACCGACGACGAGAAGCGCCTGACCGCCTATCACGAGGCCGGCCATGCGGTCGTGGCCCTGAACGTCCCGGCGACCGATCCGGTCCACAAGGCGACGATCATTCCGCGCGGCCGCGCGCTCGGCATGGTCATGCAGCTCCCTGAGCGCGACAAGCTGTCCATGTCCTACGAGCAGATGACCTCGCGGCTTGCCATCATGATGGGCGGCCGCATCGCCGAGGAAATGATCTTCGGCCACGACAAGGTGACCTCCGGCGCCCAGTCGGACATCGAGCAGGCGACGCGTCTTGCCCGCATGATGGTGACCCGCTGGGGCTTCTCGCCCGAACTCGGCACGGTGGCCTATGGCGAGAACCAGGAAGAGGTCTTCCTCGGCATGTCCATGGGGCGCCAGCAGAATGTGTCCGAGGCGACGGCCCAGAAGATCGACTCGGAAGTCCGCCGCCTGGTCGAGGACGGGCTCAACGATGCCCGCCGCATTCTGACCGAGAAGCAGCACGAGCTCGAGGCCCTGGCCCGCGGCCTCCTGGAATACGAGACCCTGTCGGGCGAGGAGATCCGCAACCTCCTCGACGGCCAGCCCCCCGTGCGCGATACCGGCGACACGGTGACTCCGAGCCGCGGCTCCGCTGTTCCCACCGCCGGCCGTGGCCGGCCGCGGGAGAGCGACGGAGGACTGGTTCCTCAGCTACAGAGTTAAACCAAAGGTGAGAACGCGACGGCTTCGACCGCACTCGCCTTTTCTTTTCAGTTCCTCGTCTGGTGGGGGGTAAAAATTTTATCCGTGCTGGATTACTTCGGCGATCAGCTCCGTATACGGGTCATGAACGTCATGAACGACGCCAAGCGCATGGATGTCATTGGACTGCTCGGGCCCTTGCGGCGCATTGCTCACTCGCTGGCACGGGATGAGAGCCAAGCCGGGAACTTGGTGCAGGACACCCTTGTTCGAGCCTATGAGCGGCGAAGCTCGTTCCGCCCGGGTGGCAATCTGCGTGGTTGGCTGCTCTCGATCCTGCACAACACCTTCATCGATCACCGACGGCGTCACGTGGCGGAGTTCCGTCGCCTGGAGCAGGCTGCTGCTGGTGCCGAGACAGCGGCTCCACCGACCAGGAAAGCCGGGTGCGGCTCCAGCCCCAACCTTGGTACGCTTCGACAAGGCCAAGGCGGTCTACTGGCAGACCGGCCCTGTCGCCTGCGCACTGACTGGGACCGGCGGCGACAAAGTACTGGAGCGGGCAGCCCTGCGGCTGTCGCGCCAGCTTCCGTAAACCTCAGGAGAAAACATCCATGAACACTCCCTATGCCTGGCAGACCGCCACAGCTCGCCCGAGCGGCGCCATCTTCGATGAAGGCCTGCGACAGCACATGCTGCGGGTCTACAACTACATGGGCATCGGGCTCGTCCTCACGGGACTGGTCGCCTTCTTTGTCGCCTCGACCCCGGCCCTCTACGTGCCGATCTTCCAGACGCCGTTGAAATGGGTCGTGATGCTGGCGCCGCTCGCCTTTATCTTCTTCTTCTCGTTTCGCATGCACGCCATGTCGGCGGCCAGCGCCCAGATGGCCTTTTGGGCCTTCTGCGCCGTGATGGGCCTGTCGCTGGCCTCTGTGTTCCTGGTGTTCACCGGGGCGAGCATTGCGCGCACCTTCTTCATCACTGCCACCATGTTCGGTGCCACCAGTCTCTACGGCTACACGACCAAGCGGGATCTCTCGAAGTTCGGCTCGTTCCTGATCATGGGCCTGATCGGCATCATCATCGCATCGCTGGTCAACATCTTCGTCGGCTCCAGCCTGCTGCAGTTCGCGATTTCGATCATCGGCGTGCTCGTGTTCACGGGCCTCACCGCCTACGACACGCAGAACATCAAGGAACAGTATGCGGAAGGCTTCGGGCATGAGGCCAACAACAAGATGGCCGTGTTCGGCGCGCTCTCCCTCTACCTGAACTTCATCAACATCTTCCAGCTCCTCCTCAGCCTCACCGGGCAGCGGCAAGAGTAACTCCCTGCCCCACAGCTACATTTGATAGTAAGGATTGCCCTTCATGGACCATCAGGATCGTCAGGCCATTGAACAGCTCTTCGGCAAGCTGGCCCAGGTCGAGAGCCAGTCTGCAGCCCCGGATGCACAGGCGGCGGAATTCATCCGCTCACGGATCGGCCAGCAGCCGAATGCGCCGTACTACATGGCCCAGACCATCGTGGTGCAGGAGCAGGCGCTGAGTGTTGCTCATGGCCGCATCCAGCAACTCGAGCAGGAACTCGCCAGCCGTCCGGCCAGTGGAGGCGGCTTCCTCTCCGGTCTCTTCGGCGGGGGCCAGACCCGTCCCCAGCCGCATCAGCCTTACCAGCCGCAGCCGATGCAGGGCCTGCCCCCGCACATGGCGCCCGGCATGGTTCCTGGTATGGGAGGCATGGCTCCCGCTCGTGGCGGCGGCTTCCTGGCTGGTGCAGCCCAGACGGCCATGGGCGTCGCCGGTGGCGTGCTCATCGGCAACATGATCGCCGGCGCCTTCTCAGGCGGGGACGAGGCGAAAGCGGCAGATGCCGGTCAGGCCGAGCCGCAGCAGGCCGCGGCCGAAGACAGCGGTGATACCGGCGAAGACTTCGGCTTCGATGAAGCCTAAGCCTTGATCGCAAATCAGGCGGCGGGGCTCAGGGCTGGGTTCCGCCGCCCATATGGCATAGCAGCACTGTGAGGACTGCGATCCGGTGGAGAACGTCGCAGTGCAGGGCGAGAAGGTGACGCTGCGCAACATGGACGTGGCGCAGCTCGATGGGATGACGGCGTTCACCAACGACACCAACGCCTTCCGTAAGCTCGACGCTACCTAACAGCTTAGCCTGACGCAGCAGTGATCCCCTAAGCTTCTGCGGCGGTTTAGGGCCTGCTTCAAACCTGGTGGGCTCCTGGCGTCGCCGCGAGGCGCCTTTATCGCGGAAGCCACGAACCTGAGGAGTACGACGGATATGGCCAGTTTCGACGATCGCAGGGATACCTTCGAAAGGAAATTTGCTCACGACGAGGAGCTGCTGTTCAGGGCGACTGCCCGTCGCAACAAGCTGTTCGGTCTTTGGGCCGCCCAGCAGCTCGGCAAGACCGGTACGGATGCCGAGGCCTATGCGAAGGCTGTTGTCGTGGCGGATTTCGAGGAAGCCGGCGATGCCGACGTCATCCGCAAGGTGCGCCAGGATTTCGAGGCCGCCGGCAAGACTGCCAACGATGCTGAGCTGGCTAGTGTCCTGTCCGGCCTGATGAATGAAGCCATCGAGCAGATCAAAGAAGGATCGTAAGGCTCCTTGCCCGAGACCGTCTCGCCGTTTCAAGACCGTCAAAAGCTTCCTGAAGGAGCTTTAGGCTGTTGAACCGATGATCGCTTCTGGCGATCATCGGCCAACCGGTTCCCAGTAAGTCAACTCACAGTCGCCGCTGGCAGGGCTGCCGACGAACTCTTGACCATCCCCCACTCGCATTGCTTCATGTGACCCAATAGACAGGACCATGCCCGACCCTTCGAGTAGTCTCGCGACCGTCGCGTTAGCCGACGGCGACGCCGAACCGCGACAACGATTTTCCGAGGTCCTGAGAGGCCTCGCAGCTCGGCCGGTCCCCGTCATCAGTATTGGTGACGTGCTGAATGCCTTTGGCGACCGGGCCTTTGGTGCCCTGATGCTTCTCTTCGCCGCCCCCAACATGCTGCCGCTCCCGCCGGGTATGTCGGCGCTTCTGGGAGCGCCGCTCCTCTTCATCACCGCCCAGCTCATGCTCGGGCGCGCCACCTTGTGGATGCCGCGCGTCATCCGCGAGCGGTCGATCTCGCGGGACTTCTTCGCCCTGCTGACGGCGAAGCTCAGCCCCATCCTGCACCGGGCGGAGCGTTTCCTTCAGCCTCGGATCAGCATGCTGCTCCATCCGGTCCCGGAGCGGATCGTCGGCGCGGCCTGCCTGCTCCTTGCGATCATCCTTTTCCTGCCGATCCCGTTCGGCAACATTCCGCCTGCCTTTGCCATCGCGGCTTTTGCGCTCGGGATCCTGGAGCGGGATGGCTTCGCCACGATCATCGGTTGGCTCGCGACGATCGGCAGCGTCCTGATCCTGGCCGCGATTTCGTCTGCAATCATTGCCGGGATCCGCGCCTTTCTCGAACAGTTGTGGGTTCTCATTGGATGATTAACCCGGCCGGACCCCTGCGGCGGCAACGTTGACAACTTTGGAGCGGCGCCACGCGCGCCGGAAGACCCTTGCTCGAACTCGGCATAGCCATCCTGCTGATCGGCCTGAACGGCCTTTTTGCACTGTCCGAACTGTCCATTGTCTCGGCCCGCAAGGCCCGCCTGAAGAACATGGCTGACAGCGGTCGCGCGGGCGCCGCCACAGCCCTCAGGCTGGCGGAGGACCCCGGACGGTTCCTGTCGACGGTCCAGATCGGCATCACTCTCGTCGGCATCCTGGCAGGCGCGTTCTCCGGCGCGGCGCTTGGCGATCGCCTCACCCAGATCCTGCTCGATCAGGGCATGCCCGAGCGCGCCGCCGAGCCACTCGGCTACGGCCTCGTGATCGGCTTCATCACCTATCTCTCGGTCGTGGTGGGCGAGCTCGTGCCCAAGCATCTGGCGTTGAAGAACGCCGAGGGGATCGCCTGTACGGTCGCACCGCTCATGGCGCTGATCTCCCGGATCGGGGCTCCCGTGGTCTGGCTGCTCGATGCCTCGACCAAGCTGATCTTCCGCCTCTTCGGCCAGAGCACGGCATCCGACAGCATGGTGACCGAGGAAGAGATCAAGACCATCATGGCCGAGGCGGAGACCGCCGGTGTGATCGAGACGGACGAGCGCAAGATGATCGCGGGTGTCATGCGCCTGGGCGACCGGGCAGTGCGTGGCGTGATGACGCCGCGCACCGATGTCGACTGGATCGATGTCGACGACACAGCAGCCGAGATCCGCGAGGTTCTGATCACCACCGCCCATTCCCGTCTTCCGGTGGCCCAGGGGCACCCCGATAATATGCTGGGCGTCGTGCAGGCGCGGGAACTCCTGGCCGCCTCGCTGCGCGACGAGCCCCTCGACATTCGGGCCCATATCCGCAAGGCCCCGATCATCCCCGACACCCTCGACGCGCTCGATGCCCTGGAGGTGCTGCGGCGGGCCGAGGTGCCGATGGCGCTCGTGCACGATGAGTACGGCCACTTCGACGGCATCGTCACCCCGGCCGACATCCTCGATGCCATCGCGGGGGCATTCCGCTCGGATGAGGGAACAGCCGAGCCGGAAGCCATGCAGCGCGAGGACGGCTCCTGGTTGCTCGCGGGCTGGATGCCGGCGGACGAAATGGCCGATCAGCTTGGGATCGCCCTGCCCGAACGGCGTGACTACGAAACCGTCGCCGGCCTAGTGATCGGCGAGCTCCAGCACCTTCCCAGCACCGGCGAAGCCGTCGAGACCCTGGGCTGGCGTTTCGAGGTTGTCGACCTCGACGGCAGGCGCATCGACAAGGTGCTGGCCTCCCGGATCGAGACCCAGGAAGCGGCCTGATCATGCACAAGCGCGTTGTTCCGATTGTTGGGATAATCCTTTACCCGCTCGGCGCACAGGCAGCGGCCTCCAAGCTGGAGCAGGCGATCTTCCGGCCCCGATTCCCTGCGGAGCACTTCGTCCTGCAAAGCGCAGGCGACGGTGACCATCTCCGGTTCGAGATCAAAGTCCGCCGCACCGGCGAGACCTTTCCGTATCGGGTAAATGTCGACCGCCGTAGCGGGGAAGGCGCGATTGAGGCCATCGCCGACGGTCAAGGGCAGAACACCGGGATCCGATCGACCTTCAAGCTGTACGACCTCAAGGGGCTGAATACCTCCGCGTCGCAGGAGATCAGTCATGTGTCCTTCTACCATCTCGGTCGGGCCTTCGTTGACATTCGCCTACGCGAGCGCCGCAATCCCGAACCTTACACCTCCCCTCCCTCGGGCGTCTGGCGCGTCAGCGACTGCCGGACCGACCAGCCGCTGCGGGCTTGCAAGGTGCCGCACGACCGGAAACCGAAAACACGGCAGTCGTCCCTGGCTTCGATGTTTTCCCATTGAAAGGAATTCCTGAATGATCCGCTTGAACCATCTCCCGGCACTGGCAGTCGTCCTCGCCGGCTCGCTTGCGATCCCGGCGGGCGTTGCCTTGGCCCAGAGCAACAGTGTCTATCGCAGCGCGGACGCGGTCGCGGGCAAGTCCGAGCGTCTGGGGGTGTACGGCAACGTGCAAAAGGATTGCACGCCCGGTCCCCTGCCGACCGTGCGTGTGGTGACCCCGCCGAAGCATGGCGAGTTGAACGTGCGCAGCGGAACCCTGAAGGTGGGCCGGATCACCCGCTGCCCCAAGCTGGCGCCGAAGGCACAAGGGATCTTCTACAAGGCCAACTCCAGCTACAAGGGTCCTGACGAGGTCAGCTACGAGGTCAGGTCGGCCAGCGGCAAGGTGGAGGCCCATACCGTCAGGATCACGGTGAAGGACGCATCGCCGGCAGACGCCAAGCCGACCCAGGACACCGATCCCGACCTGTGAGGACGAAGCCGATGTGCAGACCCTCGTCTCCTCCGCGCTGAAGCATCCTGCCGCAAGGACTGCGTCACGCGGTCCTTCGTGATGCCTATGGGGCAATGGCACCCAAGCGGGCGCCGACGGCCTCCAGGATCATGCGGTGGGCCCGCTCGACGATCTCGTCCAGGGAGCGTGTCTTGACGAACATGCCTGAGGCCCGCGCGCCGATCTCCTCCCGGGTCGGAAGGTGCGGCAGATGTACATGGGCCAGCACCTCGTGGGCCCTGTGCTGCGCCGCCGCGATCCTTGCCCGAAGGTCGGCAAGACCCGGCGTGGTTTGCAGCGCCTGGTTCAGCCGGGAAGAGATCGCCTCGACGTTGAACGTGGCGACGACATCCTTCGCAGCGCGGTCGATCACCCGCGAGCCGAGCTTCTGCTCGTTCCTGAGCACCGCCTCGGGCGGGCTCTTGAGGTCCCACACCACGCCGAGCCAGGAGAGCACCTTGATGATGTAGAAGGTCGGATCGATCTCCCACCAGCGGAAGCCCTGGCGCACGCTCGCCTGATAGGCATGATGGTTGTTGTGCCAACCCTCGCCCATGGTGAAGAAGGCGAGCAGCCAGTTGTTGCGGGAGTCGTCACCCGTCACGTATCGCTTCGAGCCGTGCACGTGGGCGAGCGAGTTGATGCAGAAGGTGGCATGATAAACCGCCACCGTGCTCCAGAAGAAGCCGACGATGAGGCCCGACCAGCCCACAATCAGGAACGTGATCACGGCCAGCACGACCGCAGGCAGCAGCTCGTACTTATGGAGCCACATCAGCTCCGGATACTTGGTGAGGTCGCCGACCTTGACGAGATCGACCGTGTCGTGCTTGCGGGCGAAGATCCAGCCTACATGGGCAAAGATAAAGCCGGTGTGCCGGGGTGAATGGACGTCATGCCCGGTATCGGAGAACAGGTGGTGGTGCCGGTGCTTGGCGGCCCACCACAGCACGCTCTTTTGGGCGGAACTCTGGGCCAAACAGGCGAGAATGAACTGGAACACGCGACTCGTGACATAGGAGCGATGCGAAAAGTAGCGATGGTAGCCGGCCGTGATCCCGAACATCCGTAGCCAGTACAGGACGATGCCGAGCACGACTGCCTCCCCGGTCACGCCGGACCAGATCGCCGCAAAACACGCCAGGTGAACCAAGATGAAGGATATCGTCTGCGGATAGACGATATCGTCGTGATCATGATGATCATCATGCAGATGCGTGGGCGGGATTGCAGAACTCATTCCAAACTCGTGTTGGCATAGGTGGAAGTTGGGCTTGGCCAATGGTCCAAACCTCGCGGATGAATTGTTTAGCTGTAACGAATCAGGGGCAAAAGCGTAGCTTGGTGCGGCTTAGCAGACCCTGCGGGTACGGATCGAATGCAGAGCTCAGCTTGTTCGGATTGAACCGATAACCTTGGGCTGGTTCGTAGCGGCTGTGCACGATAGCCATAGATGGTGTTGGGCCCGGCGTCAGGCAAATAGCCGTGCCAGACTTCGTTGGTGTACTCGGGCAGCTCGATCTGCTCGAGCTCTACCTGTCCCTTGTCGTCGAAGAGGTAGAGCTCAACCTTGGTGGCATGAGTGGCGAACAGGGCGAAGTCGACACCGAGACTGTTCCAGGTTGCGCCCAGGGGATTTGGTCGACCCTCTCGCACGGCGGATCGTCGGGTGGCCCGGGGCGCGGCAGCCTCGGACTGAGCCCCCTTGGGCTCGGAGACATTCATGTGGGAATCCGCTTCGAATGCGAGCCGTCAAGGCTTGCTCTCTGGTCGTTGCCAACGGGCGAGAAACGCTCAAGGTTCGGTTGTCGGTCCGAACGACGGCAGATCCTTCTTGCGGTGCGCCGCTTCGGAGCGGTAGGTCCAGCTCAATTCATTCGATGATCGGTTCCCCTGAGCCATCGAGACGCTCGACGGCCGCGCGCTCCTTGCGCAGCGTTATGGGCACCTCGACGTTCTCGACCGATGCGGTGCGGCGGATTCGGACCTCCTCCACCAGCACGAGTTGCTTCTCGACGACGAGGCGCTCCTCGAACACGGGAACGATCGTGACGTCACCGTCCGTGCGGATCTGCGGAATGGTATCGACGACGCGGTTGACGGGAATGCGTTCGACCTCGACCGTTTCCAGCGACAGCATCTCCTTGAGGATGCGCTCCTCGGTGTCGACGGTGGTCTTCACGATGACCCTGCCGCTCGCCACCTGCCGCTTGGCGATCCTGGCTTCCTCCTCGACGATCGGGATCACGAGCGTGTCGGACTTGTCGGTCTCACTCATCTCGATACTCCCGGAGGTGGGCTCGCGCATGGTTTAATACCTTTTACTCGCTCAAGAAGAGCAGGCGCTTGCGTCGCTGCGAAGCGAGGAAGCGCCTGCTTTCAATAACGTTGGATCAAGCGGATGGGGAGGCGGCGATTGCCGTCTTGTTGATCTCGGTCTCCGCGAGCCGCGTCAGCTTCTCGTCGGCCGCCTTCTCCTCCTCCAGGGTCTGTCCAAGCAGCGCCGCCACCTCGCTCTCTCCGCAATCCTGCGCGATGGTCTTCAATGAGCCGTAGCTGGCGATCTCGTAATGCTCGACCTTCTGCGCTGCCATGACGAGCGCCACGTCGAGCAGCTCGCTCGGAAGCCCCTCCTCCATCACCTCTTCCGCCTCTGCGATCAGGCCTTGCGTGGCTTCGCAGGTGTTGCCATCGGGATCGGCTCCCAGGTGCTCGAAAGCCTGCTTGAGGCGCTCGACCTGATTCGCTGTCTCCTGGCGATGGGTTTGGAACGCCTGCTTGAGGTTCGGGGACGTGGCGGCATCGGCCATGGCGCCGAGACCTTCCAGAATCTGGGTCTCGGAGCTGTAGGTGTCTCTCATCTCTTCGATGAGCAGGTCCTTGATCGTTTGCATGATGTCCTCATGGTTCTGGTGGTTGATGCGTCTTGTGTGCGTCCGGCACCTGACCCAACGGCGTCAGCTTATCGACGATACCGGGCAGGTGCTGGGAGAGTTCCGTGAGCAGTTCCTGGCTTGGAAGGCCGGACTGGCGCGCAAGGGCATGGATCGTTGCCGGACCGAGGGCCTCCTCGAGATGGTTCGGCGTGACCGGCTCGTTTTCACCCAGGCCGACCCAGGATTGAGCGATCGCGCCGTGGCCGCAGTGGATAAAGCGATCGAGGAGCTGGCGGAGTCCTTCGCCATGCTCCTTGCCGCCTCGTGATGTCAGGAGAGCACTGACAGCGACCGCGATCGGCGAGGAGGGATCGATGCTGCTCGCCGATGGTCCGTAAATGCCGCGGGCGGCCTCATCGAGGAACTGCACCGTTGTTCTCCGTATCGGGTGAATGGGGGCGGACCCGATCGGGGCCGCCCCGCAAGGCTCAGACCGAGCGATTCAACGTGGCCTTGTCCGTCGCGACCCGATCGTCCTCGACATCGACCTTGGTCGAGCGGACCTTGTCCGACACGGTCTCGGTGCGCTGTTCGACGCCCTTCTTGACCACCACCTCGCCGGTGACGCGAGCTTCCTTCGAGACCACGGCCTCTTCCGAAGTTGCTCGAGCTTCGATTGTGCGCTCGCGGAACGCATCGTCCCCGACCGCCGTGGCGCGATCAACAGGGCGACGCTCGACGTGGACGCTCTCGGTGCGCAGGCTGACCTGCTCGCTCACCGGTGTCTCGACCACGTAGCTGCGCACCTTGACACGGCCCCGGCTGACATCCCGCTTGCCGACGCGGAGCTGCTCCTCGACCACCGGGATGACCTCCTCGCCAGCATCCGCCGCGCGGCTTGTGGTGGGTACGTTCGCCTCCCTGGTTGTCGCAACATTCATGGCAGTGGTTCCTGGCGTATAGCCCTGCCAGCCTTCGGCGCGCCATGCGCTCTCGCGCTCCTCCAGGTCGACGGTGCCGTATTCCTCGAGAATGTCCTCGGCGCGCTCGGCCTGGGCCGGATCAACCATGACGGTCACCATGGAGCTGCCGCGGTGCATGGCTTCGGCATAGGTGGAGCGATCCTCGTCGGGCAGGAAGAAGTCAGCGAGGGAGGCAAGAAAGCCCTTCTCATCGCGGTCGGTGTCGTAGGATGAGCCCGTCGCCGGAGATGAGGCGCTGTCGTCCTCCGGCATCAGCGTGATGCTGGTGCGCGAAATGCCGGCGCTGACGAGTTCGTCGATGGCTCTCATGGCATCGCTGCGATTGTCGAAGAGGGCCGTCATCGTCTGCCGGGCTGTCATGGTCTGTTGGGTCATCGTGGTATCTCCGTGATCTGTGTGGACCCGATCAGTCGACACCGGTGTCGACTGATCGAAATGATGGCTGTCGGCTCATGCCGTCTTGGTGGAGGAGCCGGTGCTCCGCGTGGTCAGGAACCGCGCCGTGATAGTCGGATCGACCGCACCGAGGCGTCCGCCGAACCAGGCTGCCAGGGCGCCGAGAAGAAGGGCGAGGCTGGCGAGAAGGGCTCCGCGAGAGACGGCCTTGGCGGCCGTGTCGGCAGCCTGCGTCGCCTGCTGCTTGGCCCGGTCCGCCGTCTCGCGATACTGCTTTTCGTAACCTGCAACGCGGGTGCGTGCCTCCTCGATCGGAATGTTCTGCGAACGGGCGAGTGCCTGGGCGGCCTGCTCGCGGGCATCGTTGGCTTGGGCCTGGTTGCCGGTCACCAATGCACGCATGCTGGCGATGGCCGTATCCCGCAAGGCGGCCGGATCGTTGCCGGTCGAGCCGCGCAGCGACTGCTCGATCGAGGCGAACGGGTCGGTGCTATTAGCCAGCGCCGGTGCGGCCGTCTGGGCCACTGATGTCGCCGTGCGACCAAGACCGCCCAGGGCACCGCTGACCGTGTTGAACGCGCCGCCGACGAGACCGCCGACTGCCGTGCTCAGCAGATAGAAGATCACCAGCGTGGTCATCGCCCAGGTGGTCAGGCCATGCCAGCCACCGGTCGATGCCTTTGGCTGACCCGACAGGCGGCTCGCGACGTAGCCGCCGATGAAGGCAGCAACGATGCCTGACAGCGCCCACCAGATCCCGGCTCCGATCGAGAAGCTGCTGACGGCTGGGTTGTCGCCGGTCATGGGATCGAGCGTCGAAGCGCCGATGCCGATCCCGATCATGTTGAGGACGAGCTGTGCGACGAGGCCTGTGACCACGCCGGCCAGAACGGCGCCCCACGAGACCTTGTTGATCAGGATCGTGCGGGCATCCTCGGTGGGTGTGACCCCACTGATGTGAGGGGCGTCGGTGTTGCCCCGCGAGCGTGGAGTGTCAGGGTATGCGGTAGACGTCATCGTGATCTCCTGTGGGGACGGGGGATGGCCGACCTTGAGAGCACAAGGACATCGACGATCACCGTAGTTGGGGGCAGGAAGGGCCGCATTGCAGGCGCAATGGCTGGACGCGGCCTGTATATTGAACCCAACGCCGCTCCCGGTCGGGCGATCCGGTGCAAATCCGGTGACCCGCTATGCGAAGATGCATGGCCCCCATCCCAAGGGGGACTCGGCCGCAGTCAACCTGCCGTGCCGGGCCATGCCGGGGAAGAACGGAGGTCGTCCCCATCCAGCCAGCGAGGCTCCATGCGTTTTCGCTTACCCGGTAACCGATCTTGCTTGGCTCGGAACGCGGGCGGAGGCGTTACCCTCGACATCCACCGATCCAAGGAGCCGCCCAGTGACCGACCGCAGGACGCCAACGTCCGGACAGCCGCTCGGGCTTCTCGGGCAGGGCGGAGAGGATTTGCCGGTGACAACAGGCAAGACCCTGTCGCCGTCGACCCGGACGCTGCGATGCCGGACCGAGGCCACAGGGCGGTTCAGCCAAAGGCATCACGTGCGCGACCTGGCGCCGTTCGGCGGCGGGAGCGACGTGGAAGCACTCACTCTACTCAATGACGACACAATGCCGAGTCCCTCGGAGGCGCTCCTCGCGGCCCTGGGCTCCTGCCTGTCGGTCAGCATCCAGGCCAACGCGGCTGCCCGGGCGATTCCAATCCGCCGGCTCGCGATCGAGCTCGAGGGCGACATCGACCTCGCGGCCCTGTGGGGCACGGGAGACCTGGACTTCAAGGGTCCCGGATTCGAGACGGTCAGCGTCAGCGTGCGGATCGAGGCCGACACGCCCCGCGACGTCCTCAAGGCGCTCCTCGATCACGCGGTGCGATGGTCCCCCGTCGCCAACACCCTGTACAACCCGATCAACCTCGACATCGCATTGGCATGATGCCCCCACCCTTCGATCTTGAAGGTACGAATGCCGGTGCTTTGGATGAAACTGGCGACCGACGCCACCCCGCTGGCAGTCGAGGCGCAGTCCGTGATCTGGAGCTGGCCAAACACAGCGATGACCTGCGCAATTCCGAGACTCCGCGCTCGTTTGAATCGCCAATGTGATGGAACGATGGTGACTGCCGCCCAGAACCTTATTTCGTCCTTGCCGAGCTCATCTGGGATGCAAGCATCTCCTGCCATTGTTCGAAGCCTTTGACGGCCGTCGGCAGCCAGGCCCTGATCATCGCATCCGGCTCCATCGACCTCAGGTTGGCAGACAGGCGCTCCTGCATCTCGCTCATCAAGTGCTCCTGCATGGGCTGCACATCCGGCAAGCCGAAGAAGGTGCGTGCTTCCTCCGGTGTGCAATCAACGTTCATCGTGACCTTCATCTGACATTTCCTTTTTGAGGTCAGCCATTTGGCCGCCGTGGGTCTCCATGACAGCGGCGATCAAAAGGGTTGGTTCCAAGTTGCCGCCCATGATCTGGTCCACGCCCCTGTTCGCAACCTTGAGCCCGCGGGCATCGGACGGCTGACGGGGGCGCTTTGGAGGACACAACGCGTCAGTTCCTCGGCTGCCTCTTATTCCTTCGACAGGGGGCTCGCCCATCGACCGTCACGGAACCCGATCCAGTGCAGTCCCGAAGTGGCGGCATCCCTGTTCGGGTTGTGAGCACACAGATCGCGGGCGCGAGCCGCGACCTGTGTGCAAGGTGAGGTCTTGCTTTCGTGACCTTACTTGCGGCTGGAGGCGATCGCGGGTCGCGTCCTGCCGGAGCGATGGTTCTCGTCGGAGTGCTGGATCTCGATCTCGTGGCGACGGACGGTGTCCCGCACGGTCTCGATCCGTTGGGTGCGCTCCCGGCGCACGACGACCTCTTCCCGCACCTTCACGCTCTTGCCCACCACGGGCCGCTCGGACGTCTCGATCATCTCGATCGTGACTTCGGTCAGGGTCTCGCCCGTCACGGCATCGGTGACCGGCTTGCGCCGTTCCACGATGACCTTCTCATCATACAGCGTCACCTGCTGTTGAACCGGGGTCTCCACGACAACGCGGCGCACGGTGGTGGTGCCGCTGGTCACCGTCTGCTTGCCCACGATCAGGGTCTCTTCCGCAAGCGGGATGATCTCCTCTGCCTGCGAGGATGGTTGGAGGTTAATGGGCCGAGCTACGGAACGACCCAGCGGAGCGCTCCACATGTCAAACATGGCATCCCAGAAGATCGAGCCGGTGCTCATGGGAGCTCTCGCCATACGCTGAGTCCGTTCTGCGGCACTCTGGACCATCTGCTTGGCACTCTCATCAGCGTTGGCAGGAGCTGTCTGATTAATTTGTCTGCTCGTTGTCATATGATCCTCATGGGCGGTGAAAAAAGTAATTACCAGACGCAATACAAAGGTGGTGTTGCCACACTTCCCGGTGTCGCAAGCGAGCTGTAGGCATGGGGTTAAGGAAGTGCCGTTGAACTGGAGACAGGTAGTACCGACTTGAACTCCGGAAGCGGTGCTTCACGCACTAGGAAGGTTATCTCGCAACTGCGAGCGATTTGCTGCAATGCACTAGAGCAACTACCTCAGGCGGGAACGGTTCCTCCAATCGCATCGTGCGCCCCGTCGCGCCCTGACTCAACATAACGTAATTCACTATCATGACTTCTAAGCAGGGTTTTCCTTTTACCCCAACGATCGGCAATGATCGGCACGACAAACGTAAGAGAGCCAATTTCTGCAATTGAATAGCAGTAATGGCTCATCCTAGTGTTCTGTCACATGGCACACCCGCCGTGCTGAGAGGGTCTGATGGACAATGCCATAATAAAATTGGATCTCATCCTTGAACAATGAGATGAAAATACTATATATTATTTATTCAGCTCGACATATTTTCGTCACAGCGCGTGGTTTACGCTTCAAAGCGTCGAGCCACATCTTTTTCTATCCTATGTTTATCATCCTATGAGGCAAAATGACCACCAGAACCTTCAGCCAAACGCCGCCGGATAAGGCAAACGAACTCTTCGAGAAGCTCCTCGCCACCTCCGATAACGCAGCCAAAACCCGTGAGCGGCTGCTTTCTGACCTGACAGAGGAGCTCGACCTCCTGGCTAATCTCCAGGAACAGCACCTCTTTCCCGTCTTGAACAAGCACGGGATGCAGGACCTGGTTCAAGAGGCCATCCAGGACAACCAGGAAACGACTGCGCTCCTGGCGGAATTGGACCGCACGCCGAAAAATAATGGTGAGTTCCTCAAGAAGGTGACCGAGTTGAGGAAAGTGTTCCAGCAGCATATTCGCGACGACAAGAAGGAGCTGCTTCCGGCGGTGCTCAAGGTCTTGAGCGACGAGGAGGCTGAAGCGGTGGCCGAGCAAGTGCAGGATGAGATGGCGAGTGTCGAAGAGGCCAAACGGGCCGAGGCCAAGCGGGCCCGCGAGCAGATCGAAATCGTCCAGCAGGTCGGGGACGATGTGACCAGCACGGTGCAGGCTGGAGCGGAAGGAGCCCAAACGATGGCGCGGACCATGCAGGAAGCAGTGCAGACCAGTCTCAGCACGGCATCGGAGCTCGCCCGCCTCTCCACAGACCAGGCGATGCAGCTCTTCAATACCCGTAAAGGGGACTCCCGGAGCCTTGGCGACGAGACCTCGCGGAACCTGCAAGCCCTTGCGCAATCCGGTACGGTTCTGGCCCGTGGTGTCCAAGACGTTTCCCGCGAATGGTTTGAGTTGAGCCAGAAGCGTCTTCTGAAGAACCTTGACGGCTTGAGCAGTCTGGCACAGTGCCGGTCGGTTCCGGACTTTATGGCGGTCCAGACCTCGCTCATCCGCGACAACCTGGAACAGACCCTCGACAACAGTCGGCGGATGGCGGACCTCACGCGTCAGCTCGCCGATGAGGCAAGTCGGATCGTAACGGCTCAGTCGGAGAAAGCGCTCCAGCGCGTCAGCCGGGCCGCTTGATGGACCCACTCTGACGTTTTGTCCCCATGAGACCATGCCCCGGGCTTCCAAGCCTGGGGCATTTGCATCGAGCCGGGCTGACCACGATCAGCAAAGCATGCGGCCGGAAACCCACCCAATGAGTGCCATGCCGATCCAATGGCTATCAACCAGCGAGGGTGGTGCCTTTCATCTCTTGCCTTGATAGCCCCAACGGTCGTTGCCTTCGCCAACGCCCTCCTACAAGTTATCCATGGCCGTAGCACCGTGAGCTGTCATGGCTGGAGTTTCGCTTCGCCACGCGCTCCAGGGCATCGGACACAATATCCGTGCTCTTGTGCATGGAAGATAGGAATGGGACGGTCTTCGCGCCCCCTCATGAGGTCCGACCCATCTTCGTTTACCAATCTGGCAGAATAGTCCGGGAAGATTGAGCGGCGTTCGGGAGCAACCGGCAGGATTTTGTGAAGGTCCACTCATCGTGAGTTTGCAGAAATTCAGCGTACTTCCGGAACGTGCCAGGAGCCGTCATTCCGGCAGAATTGAATTTGGGCGTCTGTGATCATCACGAGTTCCGTGTTTGGACTGAGCCGAGCGCTCGTAACCTCAGTGCGAGACTCGCTCGACAGATCACCACTGGCATCGGACAGTCAGACACACGTCCACACGTTAACGGGCAGAGTGACTCCGCGCAAAGAGTGGTGCCCCCCATCAGAAAGCCGCCGTAATACTACCAACTCATCGCCGCTCTCTTCACATGCCCGTGCAATCAAGGATTGACTTACAACCAGTGGCGATTGCAGCACTCGGCACAGCTCCTGCATCCTGCTCGCGGTATTCACCGTAGCACCGATGGCGGTGAAGCTCATGGATTCGCGCGTTCCGATATCGCCAAGAACAACCACGCCGAAATTGGCGCTGACGCCAACATCAATCGGACTACGGCCAGCTCTCATCCGCTTCGCATTCCAAAGCTCCACCTCATCGATGATGCTAACCGCGGCGTGCAGTGCATCGGTCGCCTCACCTCCGGTCGGGGTGGGGACGCCGAAGAGCGCCATTATCGCATCGCCCGAAAACTTTTCGATGGAGCCCCGTTGCGCGAAGATCACCTTTGCCATCCGACGGTAGAACGACCGAAGCAGTCCAACGACACGCTCAGGCGGCAAGCTCTCACTGATTGCAACAAATCCGACGATGTCAACAAAGAGAACCGCTATCGCCTGCCGCCGCACAGGGCCGAGAGGGTGGTCTCTTTGAGCCAAGGTTTCGACCATTGCAGGCGAGAAGTAGCGCGCGAGGTTGGCCTTCTTCCGGTCTGCCTCACGGGCAGCTTGTTGTGCTTGCGCGAGACGCCGTTCGGCCGCGACCCGCGCGGTGACATCGCGTTGGACTGCAACGAAGTGGGTAATCTGACCGGCCTTGTCTCTCAATGGGGTGATTGACCACTCCATGACGAACTGACTGCCGTTCTTGTGATAGTTGACCGTTTGGCCTTCCCAACGGCGTCCGCTCTTGAGCGTTTCCCGCATTCCCCGAAAAATGGAAAGGTCAGTCTTTACACCTTGAAGAATTCGGGGCGATTTGCCGATCACGTCGCGCGCGCTCCACCCCGTCATTCGTTCAAAAGAGGGGTTGGCATAGACGATGATCGGACCAGGCCTTTCCAGATCAGCATCGGTTACCAGAATGCTTTCTGATGCTGCTTCGAGTATTGCGAAGGGCTCGATCCCAGTACCATCAAGGGTCATCTGCGGTCTCCCAACCGACGCTCGAAGTGGCCTGCTATCATTCAGTACCGTTCACCAGAGCGTATCCCGAACATTTGGAATATCCAGCAAGAACGCTTGGCGTGATACAGTACCATTCGGGACGGTTCTGGTGCATGGCAGATCTCGTGGGCGGTGACACTGTGCTTGCGATCGCCTCACCTTCTCAGTCAACTGGATCTTCAGGGGCAGAGGGTTTTTGCGGTCAGTTGCTTATGGGCGGCTTGCTGGTCTTTGCTACCGAATGCTCCCCTGGTCGATGACGGGCAGCGCCCTCATTATGAGCCCTGATCGAACTCCAGCCATAAGGTGACCGCTGTCCTCAGCGTTCTCCTTCCGCGATGGCGCCGCGCTCATCCTGACCGACGAGGTGGAAGCTGTTCTTGTCCAGATCGATGCCCAAGGTGGTGATAACCGCAGAGGAAGAAGACCGTGACATGGGACGTGCTCCTTACGTGGCCCGAAGCCCAACAGCTTACGAACAAGCGCGGCAGGAGCACGGCCGACGATCCCATTAGGCGACAGTCCCCTGGGGCGAAAGGACGCTCAACATCACCTGAAGATGGGCAGGTGAGGCCGGGACAGGGCATGCCAGAGGGACCGCGGGCGCTCCGGATCAAGCAGCTCGTGATCCGCCAGTGCCTTCTCTGCATCGTTGATCTTCGGTGGATCGAACGCCCGAAGAGAGCGCCCGGGCCCTGAGAGCACCTCGATCGCCGCAATCAGCGAGCAACGCTCTGCCACGATGGCAGAGACCTGCTCCGCCGACGTGCCAAGATGCTCAGCCAGAAGCCGCGTGCGAAAGCTCCGGATCCCATCGGCGACGTGCGTGTCATCATCCGCCTCCAGCGCGAGGTCGCATTCGGTGTCGTAGCCCATCGAGCGGTTGTTCAGGTTGGATGACCCCACCCGCAGCAGCCGGTCGTCCACGATCATAATCTTGGCGTGAACATAGATCGGCTGCTCCCCCGCCGTGACGGGCGTATAAACCCGCAGGCGGCCGAAGCGGTCGCGGCGCCTGAGCATGGCCAGAAGCCGCGCGCGGGCCGAGCCCATGGCCTCCTCCTCAAGCCAGCCCTCGGCCGATTCAGGGTTGATGATCACGAACTCGGGTCCGTCCGGCTCTCCGAGGCGCCGGGCAATGGCTTCCGCAACGGCACGGGAGGCGAAGTACTGGCTCTCTAGGTAAACGCTCCTGCGAGCGGCCGCGATCGCGGTAACGTACAGCGCTTCGACCTCGCGCACCTCGATCCGGGTGTCGTAGGCCGGGATGGTCCGGGCGATCGCGACCGCCACGTCGGCCATGTCGACGGGCAGGCCGTCGGGCCAGGGGTCCGAGCCAGCAGGCGGTGGTGCCAGAACCTCTCCCGATGCCTGCTGCCAGCGCTCACGGGCGTGATCGCCCAGGGCCTTGGCCGCCGGTCCGCTCACGGCCGTGGTGGCATCATGCCACGGCCCGTAGGCACGCCGCGTAAACGGGCGGCGACGGCGGGGATCGGCATCGCGGTGCTCCGACGTGTCCCAACGATCGCCTGTCATGTCGATGCCGCCGCAGAAGGCAACGGCGTCATCGATCACGACGATCTTGTGGTGGTGCGCCGCGCCAGGAGGATGGGCGCCATCCAGCTTGAAGGTGATGCGCTCATGCAAAGCCCATTGGGCCACCCGGAAGAGGGTTGTGCCTCGCCACAGGGCCTTCACCATGCCGAGGTCCCATTTCAGGATGTTGACGTGAAGACCCGGCCTGGTTTCGACAAGCCACGTCAGGAACGCCCCCAACCGCTTGGGGGATTCACCCGTCCCGTCGGTCGGGTCGAGGTCGATGCGGGTATCGAAATCCCACCCGATCATGAGGATGGAATGCTGCGCCTTGAGCATGGCTGACCGAGCGGCCCGGAAGTAGTCAGCGGCATCGACGATGAGGGCGACGCGGTCGGCCTGCTCGATACGCCAGCATGTATGACCGGGCCGCAAGACTCGCACTGCTACTCTCTCCATCGCCCGACACCCTGCATCCTCGGTCCTTCGGGACGAGCGTGTCCCTATCTCGGGTGCCGTGGCTGTAAACTGGATGCGATCGTCTACGGTTCCGCCGAGAAGCCGTGAGCACGGCCTCGGTCACGGACAGCCCTTCAGCTTGGCAGTGAGAAGGTCCGCTCTTCGCTCCTGACCTGCCCTCCCCTGCTGTCGTGAATGCCAGCGGGTAGCTAACGGCCTCCTGCCCTACCCTGATCACCGCAGCAGACGTGGCACAGACCTCAGCAAGGCTTCTCTCACTCAGAAGCGGACAGGATCAGGCATGACATGAAAGCAGCAGGAGCGTGACGCATGCGGAACCTCCCGATAGGGACTGCCATGGGAAAGCACCATGATCGGCTCAGTTCCAAACTCGGTCGCCCAGCAACATCACAAACTGGTGCTTGCTGGGGAGTAAGGCCTTCCCGCTCGAGTAACTGAATAGGTTTGCTTGTCCCATGGGCACGAAGTGGAGCTGCTACTCCCAAGGGCTTAAGGTCTGCTCAGGGTCAGACATTCGCATTCCGGCGGCTCAATAAACGTCGTCTCTTGAACGCCGAAGCGGACCAAACGCTTACGTCTCGGGAGTGCCAATTGCCGAAGTTCCAGCCGATCAAGTCAAGAATGTCCCGTCGTGCGTCACGCACGCGGATCGATAGGTGTGATCCCGTGCAATCCGAGGATTTCCTCAAGGGCACGTGCTCCGGCAAGGACGCGTCCCTCCGCACGCGGGCGGCCGACAATCTGCAAACCAACGGGGCGGCCGTCGCGGGTGAAGCCACACGGCAGACTGAGGGCCGGTGATGCCGTCAGGGTGATCGCGTAAGCAATCGCCAACCACTCGACATAGTTCGAGAAGGTATGGCCTGCGCATTGGCTCACATAGCGTTCATCTGCTGGATAGGCAGCCACAATCGTCGCCGGACACAGAAGCAGGTCGTAGGTGTCGAAGAAGGCGTTCATCCGCCGAAACAGGGCGGCGCGCTGGTTCTCCGCCCGCACGACATCGGCCATCGTGTAGTTCAAGCCCTGCTCAATGTTCCAGATCACCTCCGGCTTCATCTTGTCCCGGTGGTTCTGCAAGAGCCCGGCATAGCTGACAGCGAACGACATCCCGCGCAGGACCTGGAACGTATCATGGGCCTCTGAGAGGTCGGGATGCGCCTCTTCGACGATCGCACCCAGTTCCACGAACCGTTCGGCCGCGGCCTGACAGATGGCCGCCACCTCGAGGTCGACCGGCGTGATCCCCAGATCGGCCGAGAAGGCGACCCGCGTCGGTCGCCAGCCGGAGCGTGCCGCGGCCAGAAAGTTTTCGGTTCTGGGCAATGACAAGGGATCGCCAGGGCTCTCCCCTGTCATGGCATCGAGAAGCAGGGCGGTGTCCTCCACGGTCCGGCCCATGGGGCCGTTCACGCTGAGGAGCCGGTCAGTCTTCGCGCCAGGAGTGCTGGCGACGCGGCCGGGGCTCGGCCGCAGGCCGACCACACCGCAGAAGCTGGCCGGATTGCGCAGGCTGCCGCCGAGGTCGGAACCCTGCGCCACCCATGCCGTTCCGGTGGCGAGTGCGACCGCAGCCCCACCCGACGATCCCGCGGCGGACAATGCCGTGTTCCATGGGTTGCGCGTGGTGCCGAAGACCTCGTTGAAGGTATTGCCGCCCGCGCCGAACTCCGGCGTGTTGGACTTGGCGTAGATCAGGCCGCCTTCAGCTTCGATGGTGTTCACCAGGATGTCGGAGGCCTCGGGGACGAAGTCGGCGAAGATGGGCGAGCCGTAGGTGGTACGAACGCCCGCTACGTCGGTCAGGTCCTTGATCGGCACAGGCAGCCCCGCCAGCAGGCCTCGCTCGTTCGGAGGGCGCTGCATCAGCCGACGGGCCTGTTCGCGAGCCCGCTCGAAACAAAGGATTGGCAACGCGTTGACGGCGCTGTCCACGGCAGCCAGTCGGGCCTCGAGAGCGTCGAGGCAATCGAACGGTGTGACCTCTCCTCGTCTCAGAAGGTCGACGACCGCACAGGCTGTTAGTTTTATCAAGTCCTCATCACATGCCATGATCGTCTCACCCGTCGATTAAGACTTACCATGAGAGCCTCAGCTAAGTCCCATGTTACTGCCTACAAAGGTCAGTTCTGGGTCAATGTTTCACCTCCCGGCAGCTCGACCAACGTCGGCTCATGAGCGCCGAAGCGGACCAAGCTCTTTGGTCGTCTTGGGCGACGAACGATCCCGCAAGGATGTCAGTGCACCGCGAATGGACTCGTGGCGGCAGGCTCCCGACCGCTCCCGAGGTCAGACGCGAACCCGAGCGGCAGGGTGGCGACGACCAGCGTACCCCGGGCGTGGCTCAGGAGCCGCAGGTTGCCGCCGAACCGCAGCATGCGGGCCCGCATGCCAGTGACGCCGACCCCGAGTAGGGGCCCGCCCTCAGCCGCCTTCCGGACGCCGCAGGATAACCCGCAGCCATCGTCGAGGACGCGCAGCTTCAGGGTATCGGCCCCAACCCGCAGGTCGATGATCAGCCGGGACGCGGCCGCATGCCGATAGGTGTTGGTCAGCGCCTCCTGGATGACCCGGAGCAGCGCACGCTGGACATCGACGGGGAGGCTGTCGGCCGTGTCGGGCATGCGGACGGACGTGTTCAGACCTGTCCGGCGCGCGAAGCCGGCCGCAAAAGCCTGCACGGTTCCAGCCAAGCCGCCATTCTCCAGGCCCGGCGGGTGCAGCAGATAGGTGAAGGTGCGCAGCTCCCTGGCGGCTTCCTCCACCGCGTCCGCCGCCTCGTCGAGCACCTTCTGGCCGTCCCCAGAGCCGACGTACTGCTTCAGCCGCATGAGGTGGAGGTCGGCTGCCACGAGATGCTGGGCGGTCGAGTCGTGCAACTCCTCGGCAATCCGTTGCCGCTCCTCGTCCTGGAGGGTCAGGAAGCGCCCGGCGAGTTCGTCCAAGGCCGCCGTGGCGGCACGCTGTTCCGTGACGTCGGTGAAGAAGACGCTCAATCCCTCCGTCGAGGGGCAGACCAGCAGATCGAGACAGCGGCCAGGCCGCAGGCCGGACATCACCCCACGCCGGATGCGGCGGCGCCCCTCCATGCCCTCGCGGATCAAGCGGCTGCACTCGGCATCAGGATTGCACAGGTCCCAGAGGCACGTGCCCAGAACCCTGTCCGGCTTCGGCCCCACCCAGTCCCTCGCCGCCTCGTTGAGGTCGGTGATGCGGTAAGACCTGTCCAACGTGAAATAACAGTCGCTGACGCTGGCCAGGACGGACCTGAGCCGCTCGTTTGCATGGTCGACCTCTTCCGCCGCTCTGATGCGGCCCCGCAGGTCACGCTGCTGCCGTTTCTCCGATGCGGTCCGCGGCGAGGACAGGTCACCCATGGCGCAGCTCCAGGACGAGGGAACAACCGGACGACGGAGATTGTCGCGGTGCCGTCGATGTGTCTGGCTAGGCGATCCGCATCCGATTGGCTTGGCAGTCTAACATAGATTAAACGGCGACGGGATGGGACGGCACCGGCTCGCGTTGGCATGTGTATCGGCACCAATGGCGGCTCGGGCACTGACCTATGAGCGCCGATGTAGTTCCCACCAGAGCATCGACCTTACTGTGTGCAAACTCCGGAAGGTCCGGAGTGGGTCAAACTGAGCCGTTGAGCGTGGCCTTGTGAAGGTCAGCTTACCCTATGAGCTGCGGAAGTACGGCTTTCGTCTGCCTCGTGCCAAGAACCGACCTAGCCAACCGGTCAGTACCCAGAAAAGGCATTTACCAGCAGGATGAACGGCGATCCTCAGTGAGGTGCATCATGTCCACCCCATCATCCAACCCCTCGTCGCTCGACGCCATCTCAGATCGCATCGCCAACCTTTGCGACGGAATCGCGCCGAGGCTTGTGGTCGTTCATGGCCCTCGACGCAGGTCCTCGACAGGCATCATCTGGCGTCCCGGACTGGTCCTCACCGCAGAAGAAGCGCTGGAAGCAGACGAGGATATTCTGATCACTCGTCCAGACGGAAACCAAGTCGCCGCAAGTCTCGTCGGTCGTGATCCAAGTACAGACATTGCCCTCCTGCGGACGGAGGAGCAGCCCATCGCCAATGTTCCCCTTGCAGACACGTCCGGGCTCCGCGCCGGACATCTTGTGCTTGCGGCAGGTCGTCAATCCGAGGGATTGTGCGCCGCTCTCGGCATTGTGGCTCTTGCAGGCGGCCCATGGAGAAGCCTCCGCGGCGGCCATATCGATCGAAGAATCCATCTGGATGTTAAACTCGACACCCGATCGGAGGGAGGAGTCGCGCTCGACGCCAATGGGCAGATCCTCGGAATGACAGTGCTCGGCCCCCGGGGACGGGTTCTGGTCATCCCGTCCGAGACGCTCGAGCGCGTGGCACAGCAATTGCTCACCCATGGCCGGATCGCTCGCGGCTATCTGGGCCTCGGCCTCCAGTCAGTGCGGATCGATCGGACCATCGCCGACGCGGCAGGGCTTGCAGAGCCCAAGGGGCTCATCGTCATCAGTGTGGATCCCAATGGCCCCGGGCAGAGAGCCGGGATCAAGCAGGGCGATATTCTCATCCGTTGGGATACCGATCCCCTGCACTCAGTCCGTCGCGTTTACACACTCCTCGGGCCCGAGAGCGTCGGTCGATCCATCACGCTTGGAATGCTGCGAGGGGGGGAGCAAATATCTTGCACTATCGTGATTGCAGAACGTCCCAAACCTCAAGAGTGAGGCAGTGCAGCGCATCGCACTCCAGATCGATGATCCAGACCTGCTCGGCCTCATCAGTACGATGCTGGCCGGCGAGCCGGCCAGGATTGCTCTGGACCCCAAAGAGCCCGACGTAGTGATCGCCGATCACCTGCCTGTTTGCGAAGGGGTACCAATCATCGTTCTTGAAGACTCGGCGGATCCGCTTGAGATCCTGAAGGCTGGAGCCAGAGGAGTGCTGCCGCGTAGTTCCACTCTCTCGGATCTGCTGCTCGCCATCGATGCTGTCGCCCAAGGCTTTGCGATCTTGCCTCGCGACATCCAGTGGCCGGACAGCACGCGAGACCCCGCTTCGGACAAACCCTCTCCTACCCAGCGGGACCCCATGCTCACGACCCGGGAGCTCGATGTCCTGCGGTTGCTAGCAGAGGGCGCCTCCAACAAGCTGATTGCCCGAAGGCTCGGAATCTCCTTCCACACTGCCAAGTTTCACGTAGCTTCAATTGCGGCAAAGCTCGACGCCACAGGCAGAACAGACGCGGTCGCGCAGGCCGTACGCCTCGGGCTCATCCTGTTGTAACCTAGCTTGCAGGCTCATTACGCGCCGATTGGTATCTTAAGTGCCTGACCAGGGAAGATCCGATCCGGATCACTGATGACCAGTGGATTTGCCCTGACAATGTCCTGGAAACGGCGGGGATCGCTGTAGTGGTCGTGCGCGATCTTCGCAAGTGTGTCGCCGCGCTGGACCGTATGAAGACGGAAGCCTACGTACCCGGGTACGATATTAGGCCCGAAGATAACGGGGACAATCACTTTGTTGATTTCTGAGCCGTCTGCTGCGCTCTCCTCGAACACCTCGACGAACAGACGGTCCAACTGGAAGACGGCTCCAGATACGTCAATTGACAGGTGGAACTGTCCGTGCTCACCGGTCCCGCCACCGACCGTGAAGTGGCCTGTGCGCTCGTCATGACCGTCATGGACGCGATATTGAAGAATGGCTTCAAACCCTGAGCCAATGCCTCCGATCAGGACAGGATTGCCCACCAAGTCGAACGGCTTGGGTTGCTGGATCTCGTTCGCCATACCTGCTCTCCTCGACCAAACCTGCGCTGCTTCGCCCGATCCGAAATGATGTGCGATCGGAGTGCAGCCACCCCCGATGATCCACCTCAGTCAGCTCGCCGGCCCTTCGTTCTCCAGTGCAGCAACAACCGCCCAGGTTTTCGGGCCCACGACGCCGTCCACAGCGAGATCAAACCGTTGCTGAAGCTGTCTCACTGCCGTTTCTGTTTTCGGGCTGAAGCGTCCATCGACCCCGCCTGTGTCGAAACCAACCGCACTCATCCGACTCTGAAGGCGGCGGACTGGCAGGCCGGTTGAGCCAAGGCGGAGAACTGGCTCGCTCTGGTCGGCTTCATCGATATTGATCCACGTGACCCGGCCGACGACCCCATCCGCAGCGATGCCCTTTGACTGCTGAAAGGATCGGACTGCGCGCTCAGTGCTGGCCCCGAAGACACTGTCGATCGGCCCTGGATCATGTCCGAGGATCTTGAGGGCCTCCTGCAAGTCCTGCACAGCGGGATCAGTTGAACCCTTCTTCAGAACTGGTTCCGCCATAGCGTGCTGCCTCCTGAAATTGGCCTACATCTAGTCTGCTGCTCACAGCATCAGAGTACACCCGATCACAATTCGACATGTGCTCGGCCGCACTTTGCTGGCGCGGTCTTGGGTTGCAGGCCCGAGTGTTCTACTTCGTGCTACAATCAACTGCACTCTTGCGCGTCAGCTTGGGCCGGTGTGAGCGCCTGCTGCGCGAACAGCGCACCGTCGGTATCGCCACAGGGGAATGTCTGCTCCGAGGCAGTGAACTTCGCTCACTGACAGGAATATCCGCTGTTCCTATCCAGAGCACATGTACGGCTCACGTCCGGGGAGTGCCAATATGCGACATTCCCAGTCTCCACGTTGAATTTCGCGGAACGCCATGTGTGGAATGGATATGTCGGGAGGTTCAGGCCCTTCCTGGCGCGCAATCTCGCCCAGCCCTCGGCCGCCCGCACGCGCTGGACAACGTCCTGCGGGGACGCGGCCGCCAGGGTCCGTTCGTCACCGCATGCTAACTGCATCCCCGCAGGCGACAGGAGTTCGACCGGGCCGTGCAGCGGTTCATCGCGGTGCGACGTGCCTGTTCCCGGGTCGATGCCCGACCCGTGAAGACCTGGCCGCGCGAATTGACGGACGTGCATCTCCAGGGACGACGTGCCTGCGCAAATTCGAACAGGGACGACGATAGGCCTGAAGGCAGGGCCACGCCTCGGGCATGTGCACCGATGTCCGCCGGTGGCCCACTCGGCTGAACCTGGTCAGCTTGAGCTGCTACTGAGATCGTCAAGGCCAGAAACAAGATCATGCCACGCATCTTCTCCTCCCATCATTGCGACTTCACGAGGCCGGAAAACCCGGCGACCGCCAGCAGGCTCAGGGCCCATCCCACGACGGACTGAAAGTAGAAGTAGGTCAGGGCAGACGTGCCCCAACGCTTCGATGGATCCGGCCGCCAATATGCCTTCTGATCTATCTCGAGCACCGGCAGCAGCGTGTCCAGGGAGTACATCCAGGCATTGAATCGAGGATAGCTCGACGCCTCCCACTGCTCGCGGAAACACGCCAACTGCGTCTGCCCCGTCTCGGCACGTCCGCTCACGGACTGCTGCGTCGATGCGAGAAAGCGCTGCTCAGACTTGCCGACCCCGCACAGCGTCCACTCGGGCGAGCGCAGGACCACGGGGCTGTTCGGCTTGAAGGCATCCTGTCGCTCCGCGTATCCGAAGATGATGACGCCGAAAAGCCAGAAGAGCGTGAGCCATACGAAGGCCAGCAGCGGCTGGCGCCCGTAGGCGACCGTAACCTCGAGAATGCCGTCCTTGACGGCGATCATCCCCCGCCACAAGCGCGACCGCGCCCGCTTCCGGCGGGCCCGCCTTTGCAGGCGCTCCTTGGCGATGAGCACGGCGCGCGCATCCTCATCGTGTCCCATCTCGCGAAAGACCGTCGCAAGTTGCTCGAAAGGTTGCGGCCAGAAATCCTCGCCCCAGCGCTCCGGCGTCTGTAACGAGAGCCAATCGAGGCGGCCCCTGGCATCGACCGGCCCGTCGATGAAGGCGCCGTAGCGGCAGCGGTTCAACCGGACGTCGCCCTTGCCGGGCCAGCACGCGAGATCGTCATGGACGGTGTCGATCGAGGCCCCCTGCATGTCGAGCAGACCCTTGACCTCGGCTCCGTTGCGCAGGAAGAACGCGCCTTCAATCAAGGTGCGGCTCAACTGGAGCGCATTGTGACCGGGATTGACGAAGGCCGCGCCGGAGCAGTCCAGGTCCCCTCGGATGCGGGATCCCGGCAGCCGCACCTCGCCATCGACGCGGGCGGCGCGCAGGATGACGCTGCCGCCCGCGTTGATGGCATCCGCCGCGACCGCGACCTTGTCCGGACGGGAGACGACGGCCCCGGCGCAATCGAGATCGGCCTCGAGCCGCGCGCCCGACAGGTTCACGCCGCCGCGGATGTCCGCGCCCCTCAGGTAGACATTGCGGACCTCGAGGCGTCCGGCATCAAGGGCGATGCCGTCGGTTACGTGAACGGTCGCGCCGTCACAGGAAAGGTTGCCGCCGAGACGCGCGTCGGCGAGGCGGATGCCCCCGCTGACGTGGGCGCCGCGCAGGTACAGCCCGCCGCGGGTCTCAAGGCGTTCGGCCGCGAGGCCGGGGAGGAAGGAGCCGTCCAGGAACAGGCGGTCGATCACGGCCGAGCTCAGGACCGGAGTAGCGTCGAACCGGCAGTCCTTCAGCCCGATATCGCGCGGCACCCGGCATGCCTCGAGGTCGAGCACACCCTTGATGTAGGCCCCGCTCAGCCGCAGGCCTTTCTCGTGCAGCCTGTATCCCTCCTCGCCGCCCAGCAGGAGGAACCTCAGGAGGGCCGCGCGGATGACCCGTTTGGGATCCTCGACCTCCGGGCGCAGGCCATCGCCGAGACGATCGAGATCGCCGCTGAGGAGCCGGGCAACGATCTCCGCCTCCGCCGGCAGGAAGGGCCGGAAGCTGTCGCTCTGCATCAGGCGAACCCTCCGTGTGCGTCCCAATCGGGAGCGCCGATGCTTGGAGAAGATCACAAGTTCGTCCAGTCCCTTCCATGAAGCAACAGGCATCGGAGACGGGCCGTTTCATGCGAGGGCGTCCGCCAGCATCCCGTAGCGCACCCTGACCATGCTCAAGCTGCGGTAAAACTTGATCAGGTTCTTCCAGGGACGATCGATGCGGGTCATCCCGGTCAGGGCGGCCACCACGGTCCCGACATCGGTCTGGCCCCGGAGCACGAGCCATCCTCCCAGTATGAGGATGCCGACGATGCCGAGGGCGGCCAGCGCATTGAGCGCCGCCTTCGAGGACAGCTTGCGGATGTGGATGCGCCGGCGGAGGTTCAGGACATCGTCGAACACCTCCAGGATCGTTGCCTCCGGCCACGGGTCCGCCGCATCGATGGCACGATCCGCGGCCGTGCGCAGACGCTCCATGCGCTTCTTCACCAACGTGTTCACCGGTCCCTGGACGGCGATCACGATCACGGCTTGCGGCATCGCGACCGCCACGATGAACGCGCCCAGGAGCGGCTCGCTCATTGCGATGAAGGTGAGCACGCTCAGAAGGGTCCCGAACTCAAGGAGCGGCGTCGTGATCGCCTCGCCGACGAAAAGGCCGACGCTCTCGGCCTCGGCGGTCAGCATGCTGACCACGGTGCCGTCCGCTGTCCGGGTCGGGTCGCCGGCATCACGCTTGCGGGTATGATTGGCCAGGAGGCGGCCGCGGATGCGGCGCACGATGGTTTCGCCGAGCATCGCGCTGCGGTATTGCAGATAGAGCTTGAGCGCCACGGCGAGCAGGCTTGCCGCCGAGTATTGGGCGCCGAGCGCCAGCACCTGATGCAGCGAGATGCTGCCGTAGGCCAGCCCGTTGATCAGGGTTTGCTGAAAGTAGAGCGGCACGGAAGCAAGCATGGCGATCGCGAGCGAGAGCCCGATCAGCAGGAGTTGCGCCTGTTTCGATTGACGCCAGAGCAGCCGGTAGAATTGGGACAATCGACCAGTCTGCGCGCTGTTACCGTCAGGAGCGGGATCCGACCGAAGCATTGCAGGCCCTCCATTCTTCCGTAACGAACGGTCGACTGGCCCCCAGACCGAGCGGGTCCAGGACCGCCGGCTGACGCTCACTCCACCGATCGGTTCACGACGACCCGCGCGGCCGCCAGGCGGCGGTAGAGGGTCCGGCGCCGCACCATGGGCAGCCAGTCGTAGAGCACCATCTCGGCGGGTCGCCAGATCACGACCCAGCCGACGATGACGAAGCTCTCCTGGAGCACGCGGCCGAACGGCCCCCCGGACGCCTCGGACAGGCGCCAGGCGACGAAGAGGCAGCCGCTTAGCACCGCGACGCCGATCGCGAAAGCCAGGCGGGCATCACGGAACAACGCCTGCATCGCCCTGGTCTCCGAGCGGGCCCGTGCGGTGAACCAGCCGGCAATCGCCGCGGCGAGATCCTGCGCTGTGTTGCCCTTGCCGCCGCGGGAGGGCAGGTCGATCAGGATCTCGATCGGCTGGTCCTTCGCCAATTCCTGCGCCCATTCGACGATGAACCGTTCGGCATCGGCCGAGAGGTCCTTCTCATGAAAGGGAAACGGATCCAAGGTGTTGAAGAGCTGGGCCCCGTCCCGGAGCGTCAGCTCGATCCTCCCGACAGCGCGTGGCCGTGCCGTGCCGCTCTCGCTCATCCGTTGCCGCCCGTGGCGAGGTTCATCCATCCGGTGCCCGTTCGATCCGCGGACCTAGGCGCCGGCAGCCTGATCGCATTCGGGATTCTAGCCATGGACTGGCCATTGGCAATCGGGTGGAACCCTGGGCTCAGACCCTGCGAGCGCTGAGGAACCGGGTCTGCCGTCCCGGTTCACGACGGCGCCATTTGGAACCCGCCGGATCCCTGTCCTAGAGTGTCGCGACGCGACACGAGGACTTGCATGACCCTCCTCCGACCTGCTGCCTGTCGGCCCGGCACCTTCCTCCCTGTTCTCTTCGCGTGGGTGCGGCGGGCGTGCCACCCGATCGCCGCGGCAACCCTCGGCATGGCCTTGGCCGCTTGCGGGACCCCGCCGCGGGTTCCCTTCACGGCGGAACAGCAGGTGGAGGCTAATGTTCCCGGCTTCCGGAATGTGCGGTTCTGGGCCGATTCCCAAACCGTGGCGCGCGAGGCGGCACGTTTCTCGCAGCAGCAACCGGGCGAGTTCAGCTATCTCGCCCTGTCGGGCGGCGGCGGGGACGGCGCCTTCGGGGCTGGATTGCTGAACGGCTGGACCCAGGCCGGCGGCCGGCCCGCCTTCACGGTCGTGTCCGGCGTCAGCACGGGCGCGCTCATGGCGCCGTTTGCCTTCCTCGGGCCAGCCTACGATGGAACCTTGCGCGAGATCTACACGGGTGGCTTCGGCATTACCCTCATCGACTCCCCAAGCCTGATCAACGCCGTCTTCGGATCGGGCGTGTTCGATGGCAATCGCCTGCGCTCCCTCGTCCGGAAGTTCGTGACGGACCGTGTGGTCGCGCAAATCGCGGACGAGCATCGCAGGGGCCGCCGTCTGCTCATGCTCACCACCAATCTCGACGCACAGCGCCCCGTGATCTGGAACATGGGCGCCATCGCGGCCAGCGGCTCGCCTGATGCGGCAGATATGTTCCGCTCGGTGATGACCGCTTCGGCCAGCATCCCCGGCGTGTTTGCCCCGACCCTGATCCCGGCGGAAAGCAACGGCTACGTGTTCAGCGAGATGCATGTCGACGGCGGCGTGACGGCGAACGTGTTCATCCTGCCGCAGGACATCCTGCTGCGGAGCCCGCGCCTGCTGGCGGGACGCCAAGCCAACTTCTACGTGATCATGAACGGCAAGATCGAGCCGTCCTTCGATGTGGTCCGCAACCGCACGACGGACATAGCCGGCCGGGCCATCTCGACGATGACGCAGGTCCAGTCGCGGGCGACGCTCCAGGCCGTCCATGCCTTCGCCCGCCGCAACGGCATCGGGTTTCATCTCGCCTTCATCCCGGAGGACGTCCCGGACGGCGGGTCCATGGGCTTCGATACCGGCTACATGCGCGGCATCTATGCGCATGGCTATGAGCGGGCACTGTCGGGAAGTATCTGGAGCACGAGCCCGCCGGGAGTGCCTGCCCACGCCGTCCAGGTCACCACGACGGTCAATCGGGCAGACCGCCGCTGAGTGCCGGCCGAACCGTGCGAGCCAGGGAGAACGGCCGACGATGATCGCCTGGCCGAACGCGATGGCGATCATGAGGATCCATGACGCCTTTTCCTCCGCCTGGACGTGATTGGGGGTCGTCGCACCTGTATGGGTGTCGCCGTGGGTGAGCGGCCTGATGGTGTTCGGCGAAATGGCGGCGCCACATCATGTCTCCGGCGTCGAGACGAGCAGATCCAGGCCCAGGCGCTGCGACAGGAACTGCGCCGCCAGTTGCCCCCTGACGCTGTTGCCAGCCTCGTCGAGCGGTGGCGCGAACGTGCCCAGGCCGCCCTTGCCGGGGGAGACCGTGACGATGCCGCCGCCGATGCCGCTCTTGCCCGGCAGGCCGATCTCGTAGAGCCAGTCGCCGGAGGTCTCGTACAGCCCGGCCGTCAGCATGACGGCGAGGGCGTAGTGGCAGACGTCCGGACCGACCAACTGCTCCCGGGTGACCGGATTGAAGCCGCCGTCGGCGAGCGTCGCTCCCATGATCGCAAGATCCCTGGCGCTCACGTTCAGCGAACATTGCTTCGTGTAGAGATCGACAGCCTCGGCGGGATCGCAGTAGATGCAGCCGAGGCTCTCGAGCATCCAGGCGATACTGCGGTTGCGGAAGTTCGTCTCGGAGGCAGACGCATAGACCTCCTCGTTGAGCGGCAGCTCGCGTCCGGCGAAACGGGACAATCCCTCGTGGATGAACTGCCACTTGGCTTCCATGTTCTCGCCGGGCACGAGGCTCGTGGTGGCGATCGCACCCGCATTCACCATCGGGTTGGTCCGACCGTCCGGATTTCGTTCGATGCCCGCAAGCGAGTTGAACGAATGGCCCGTGGCGTTCACGCCGAGCCTTTCGCGGGCTCCCGTCGCGCCGATCAGGTCGCAGATCAGCGCAAACATGAACGGCTTGGAGACGCTCATGATGGTGAACTCGTGCTCCGCGTCTCCGACCGAGAACACGCCACCGTCCGTTCCCACGACGCAGATTCCGAACAGGTCGCTCGGCACGCGGGCGAGCGCCGGATAGACCTGCGAGACCTGTCCCTGGTCAATGGACCGGAATCGCTCGTGTGCTTCCATCACCAGCCGCTTGACGGACTCTGCAGACGGCAGCCGCCCGGTCGAGATGTATGAGGTTCCGGGGCTCACGATCGGGTTCAGCAGTTCCATACCTCACCTCCCTCTCGCAATCGTAGAACAGTCCCGGCCGCATCCGACCGCCTACCAGCGGCCCCTACGACGGACCCAATGGCCCGGCACCCAGATGAACCTAGGCCGTGGCCGCGGACGGCGCTCGACCCGTCGGCGTGGCGCGGGTGGACGTCGGCCGGGCCGTGGCCTCTGAGGACGACGTTCGGGCCGCGGCTGGGCTTCGGCGTCCGTCGATGCCACGGTGCCGAGCGGGATGGCCAGCACCGCGCCGAGTAATCCGGCCAGAAGGGATCGTCGTGACAGCATCGCAATCTCTCCCGCTGTCTTCAATGCGTCAGGCTGGATGAGCGGCCATCGTGCCCGCGGCTTCCACACCCTCGCTCGCGCTCGGCGGGTGCGCCCGCGACAGGGCGGCCTGGAGCTTGGCTTCCTGCTCCGGCGACAGCGAGGAGCGGATCACGTGTCCCTTGAACTCCTTCAGCTCGGCCAGCACCTTCTCGGGCTGGGACTTGCGGATCAGCAGGAACAGTGCCGAGGTTTCGGGCTTCAGCGTATCGCCGAGCGACTTAATGAAGTCGTCGTTGATGCCGTAGTCGATCATGTTCCCCGACAGGGCGCCCGAGCCGGCCCCGACGGCCCCGCCGATGGCAAACCCGGCGAGCGGATTGAGGAACAGGAGACCGATCAGGCCGCCCCACAGCGCGCCGGACAACCCCCCGGAGGCGGCGCCGAGGCTCACCAGGTTGACGCTCTGCTTGATGCGGACCGCGCCATCCTGGCTGCGGATGGCGACCACGGCGTCCTCGAGATCGATCAGGTATTCCTTTTGCATCCGGGTCAGTTCGGTCAGGACCCGGTCCGCATCGGTCAGGTTGTCGAACCCGACGACCAGCAGTTCAGCCATGGGATGCTCTCCTCGAGTGGGACAATCAATGCAGGTCGAACACGTGCATGAGAGTATTGGTCGCGAGCCGTGAGGCAATTGGGTGTAACCCTGAGTCTCAGCGGGGATTGTCCCGAGGGCGCATCCAATGAACCGCCGTCCCGGAAGCCCGCCCGGCATCCGGGACGGCGGCATCGGTCAGGCGCGGAGGATGGCCGTAACCGGCCCTGACGGGACATGTCCCGTTCGATTCGAGGGTTTCCCCCAATACCCGAACGCGATGCGATGGCTGAAGCTGCCCTGTCCCCGCCAGACCGCGGGGATGCGATTCGTACCCCAGAAGGGATGATCCGATGCAAAAGATCATGACAGCCATAGCCGCCGGTGCGCTCATGCTCTCCGTCGCGGCTTGCGAGACCCCCGGCGAACGGGCCGTCGGCGGCGCCGCCATTGGCGGCCTCGCGGGTGCCGCGATCGGTGGAGCGGCGACAGGCCGGGCCGGCGGGGCCCTGGCCGGAGGGGCGATCGGTGCGGCCGGCGGTGCCATCGTCGGCAGCGCCACGGCCCCGCGGAGCCGCTGCCCCTATGGGACCTTCCGCGACCGATGGGGCAATCTCCGCTGCCGCTGAAAGGCCGGCGAGGTCGACCGCCGGCCAGCCCCTGCTCCTTCCGCGCCCGGGCCGCGTCGCGCCGGCCGCGGCGGCATGAGTGAAGCGTCCTCGGAAGGACACCTCCGGCCATGACCCGCATCCTGATCGCCGATGACCATGACGTCGTCCGCTCCGGGCTCCAAGCCATCCTGGGCGACCAGCCGGGCTGGGAGGTGGTCGCCGAGGCTGAGGACGGCCGGCAGGCGGTCGAGCTCGCGGCCGCGACGCAGCCGGACGTCGCCATCCTCGATTACCAGCTTCCCATCATGAACGGCGTCGAGGTGACCCGGCAGATCCGGGCCTTCCAGCCCCGGACGGAGGTGCTGATCTTCACGATGCACGGGAGCGAGCCGCTGATCCGGGAGCTGCTCGAGGCCGGGGCGCGAGGCTACCTGCTCAAGTCGGACGCGCGGCGGTTCCTCCTCCCGGCGGTCGAGACCCTCGCCCGACACCAGCCGTTCTTCACCGGCCGGGTCTCGGAGGCCCTGCTGGCGGCGTACCTCGCGAAGGCAGCCCCGCCGGGCGACGCGCTGTCACCCCGGGAACGCAGCGTGTTGCAACTCATCGCGGAAGGGCGCACGAACAAGGAAGTGGCGCAGCTTCTCGCCATCAACCTGAAGACCGCCGAGAGCCACCGCGCCGCCGCCATGCGCAAGGTCAACGCGCACTGCACCGCCGATGTCGTCCGTTACGCGATCCGCAACAAGCTCGTCGAGCTGTAGGCCTCCCTTGAAGGCAGCGCATGGCGGTTCGACGCAACCGGAAGGATGCCGGCCATGACGATGCAGGCCATCACACCGACGGATGGCTCCGCCATCGGTTCCCGTCCGATCGCGGTTCGAGCGGCGCGGGCTTCGGCCACGGGCCTGTCGCACACCATCGCCGATGCCGGGACCGTCACGTCCCCGCTCGTCCCCTGGAACCCGTGCGACGCCCATATGGCAGCCGTGGTCGGTGTACCCACCCTGCTCTACCTGCCTTTCTGTCTCTTCAACATCGCATGACGCCTGCTGACGCTGGCCATCGCCTTCAGGCCATCGCGGCGGCTCCAGGGAAGCAGGACGCATGGAACCCAATCTGATGGCCGGCAGTCTCGCCATCCTGTCGGTCACGTTCAACCTCGCGCTCGGCCTCGTCCTCGGCGCGTCGATCGGTCTCGAGCGGCAGTGGCGGCAACGCCACGCCGGGCTGGCCACCCATGCCCTGGTGGCAGTCGGAGCGGCCGCGTTCACATCCGTGCCGGGGCTGCTCCCCTCCGTCGGGGACGCGACCCGCATGGGCGCCCAGGTCGTCACGGGCATCGGCTTCCTCGGTGCCGGGCTCATCATGCGCGATGGCCTCAGCGTGCGCGGCCTCAGCACGGCCGCCACCGTCTGGGCGACCGGCGCCGTCGGGGTGCTGGCCGGCTATGGCCTGCGCATCGAAGCCGCGGAGACCGCTGCCTTCATCATCGGAGCCAACCTCCTGCTCTCACGTGCGGGCTCCTGGATCGAGCGCTTGCGGCCGGAACCCGGGATAGCCGAGCGGTTCTACGTGATCGACCTCACATGCGCGGCCAGGGACGAGGCGACCGTGCGCACCCAGCTCCTCCAGGCGGTGAGCGCCCGCGGGCTGCGGCTGCAAGGCCTCGAGAGCCACACCGTGGAAGGGTCGTCGCGGGTCGAGGTCGAGGCAACCGTCTACACGGCCCGCCAGGAGGACACCCTCGTGGAACGGCTCGTCGGCGAGCTCAGCCTGCTGCCGCACATCCACGCGACGGGCTGGACTTCCACGGCTCCCCCGGAGTGAGGCCGTGTCGGACGGTGACCCGTCCGACTGCATCCTGCCGCCTTTGCGCAACCCGCCGGGATGGAGCGGGAGCCGACATCAGGTACGCGGGTGGCATGGACTTGATGGCGTGAGCTTCCGCAGGGCTTCGGTCCCCGACCGCGCCGGACGCGATGCCCCGAGACAGGATTGAGCACGTTACCGCATTTCGGTTGGGGCCCGCCATTCCCCGCACCGGGAAGGATCTTTCGGCACGACCTCGGGCCAATTCCCGGTCCGCCCCAGGGTTAACCCCGATAGACCCGTTGCTTGCGAGGGATAACCTGAGGGGTCAGCAAGGTCGGCCACCTTCCCTTCGAGGAGTACGTCCCATGGCTGAAGTGACGTCAAGGAGCAATGCCGTTTCCGCAATAGCCCGACCCAGGTTGGCCCGGACCAGCGATAGCCGGGAGATTAGGATCCGCCAGGCGTCGACGTTCTTTGAGGGACGCACTGGCTCCCTCGATCGCGAGGCGCACGCGAAGGAACTCGATTATCGATCCTGGGACTTGGGCGTCATCCGGTTGGAACGGATTTCACTGGTCCGGAGAACGGGAAGGACGCATCACCGCTTCACTGCCCTGGCTGATGGCAGGCCTTGCGGGAGAGATTCCCGGTCTGGTGCGTCAGCGTACTTGCAGCAGGGATCGCCGCCTGAGCTGAATTTCCGGATCCTTATCGCCTCACTCGACGAGGAGACCTTCGAGCACCTCCTGACCGCTTTCGTTCCGTGCACGCTGATCGGGAAACCGGTGCCATTGCGAGGCGGGGAGCCCATGGTGGCCCTGAATTCGTGGCAAGGTGCCATTCTTGCGGACCATCTCCTCTCGTTGGCCCGTGAGCTGCCCTCGATCCCGAAGGCGCACTGGCCGATGCTGGGTGCGGTGACCTGCTGTCTGGTTCAGAGCTGCCTCGTTCCCGCGCCGGGCAATCCCGCACGGACCGACACGTCGAGAGCCACGGCACTTCGCGAGCGTCTCCGCTGCGTCGTCAGACGGAACATGAACTCGCCGGATTTCGATCCGGAGGCGCTCAGACGGCTTGTCGCGATGTCGCGATCCAAGCTTTACCGTATTTTCGAGGGGGTTGGCGGCGTCGCGCGGTTCATCCAGGACGAGCGCCTCGACGCGGCCAGGCAACGCCTCGCCGACATCGGGGACAGGACCTCGATCAGGGCGCTGGCCGGTGAGGTCGGGTTCCTCGAACACTCGACCTTCAGCAGGGCGTTCAAGCTGAGATACGGCAGCAGTCCCTCGAAATTCAGGGAGATGGTTTCCGCCCATCATCCTCTCGAGACCCGTGACCATCGACATCACGCCGGGAGCATGCCTTGATCGTGCGACGGGTCCGCGCGACATGTGCAGGCTTGACGATCGTCATCACATACACACCATCGGTCCGGAGCAAGGTCGGACGCTGCCCCTGTCTTCAGAACGGACCACGCTGCCGCCTCAATTGGAGCGGGACATTGCGCCGGCTCTCTGTTCACGGGCAGTCGCCGGCCGCGCCCTGAGGGGAGCCACCCGCTGGCCCGGGTGAAGGGCCTGGACACCGCCGGTGACGACGACATCGTCCGGATCGAGCCCCTGCGAGACGATCACCCGGTCGGCATCGAAGCGCAGGATGTCGACATTCCGCAGGGAAACGGTCGACGTCGCGGGATCGATGATCCACATGGCCGGCGATTGCCCGGCCTGTGTGAGAGCGCTGGCCGGAACCGCGATGACCGCCGGAGAGAGCAGTTCGATCGTGCCGATGACAGTTGATCCCAGCCGCATGGCCTCCGGAGGATCTTGCAGGCTGACCCGGACCTGGAACGTGCGGGTCACAGGGTCCGCCTGCGCGGCGATCTCGCGGACGCGCCCGACGGCGCCGACGGAACGGTCATCGGCAAGGGCAACGCGGATGACCGGATCCTCGTCCTGCTGCTCGAGGAAACGCGCGGGGACGTTGAAGACGGCATCGCGTCCGTCGTCGCGGGCCAGTCGCACGATGGCCTGGCCCGGCTGCACGACTTCGCCGGGCTCGGCGCTTCGGGCCGTCACCACGCCGGCAGTGCTGGATCGAAGCTCCGTGAAGCCGAGGCGATCGCGCGCCAGTTCGACACGTGCCTCGGCGTCCTCGAGGCCGGATTCGGCGGCATTCCTGGCCTGCAAGGCCTGGTCGAAGCGCGGCCGGGTCGTGAAACCCTGCGCCATGAGCTGTTCCTGGCGGTCGAAGGCATTGCGGGCCGTACCTACCTCGCCTCGCGCGGCCGACAGGGCCGCCTTCGCGGCAGTAAGGGCGTTTTGTTCGGTTTGCGGGTCCAGCCGGGCAATGAGCTGCCCGGCCGCGATCCGGTCGCTGACATTCACGGGGCGCTCCACGACGCGGCCACCGATGCGGAACGCAAGCGCGACGTTGTTCTCCGCCTGGATCTCGCCCGAGAGCTGGATATCGTTCGCCAGCTTGCTCGCCTCCACCGAGACGACATCGACAGGGCGCCCCACACCCGGCGGAGGCGTTTCAGCCTGACCGCATGCGGCCAGTCCGGAAAGGATGACGGCGGTCATCGCCGGGCCTGATCGGAGCCATGCAGTCAATCGTGAGGTCGGGGCGGTCATAGCGGTCATGATCCAGACGCTCCCGCAGCCGCCGGAACGGCGTCCATGTGGGCCGCCGCGGACGAACGCCTGTCGAACACGGTGACATAGAGCGTGGGCAGCAGGATCAGGGTGAGGACCGTGGCGACCAGGAGCCCGCCCATGATCGCATAGGCCATCGGGCCCCAGAAGACCGTCGGTGCGATCGGGATCATGCCGAGAACGGTGGAGATCGCCGTCAGCATGATCGGGCGGAACCGCGTCGTGCTGGCGTCGAGCGCGGCGTCCACGACGCCCTTGCCGCCGGCTCTCTCCGCCTCGATCTGCCCGATGAGGATGACGGCATTCTTCGTGATGATGCCGATCAGGGCGAGAACGCCGAGCAGCGCGACGAAGCCAAGCGGCCGACCCGATATCAGCAGGGCCCCGACGACGCCGACGAGGCCCAAGGGGGCGATGCAGAGGACCAGGCCAAGCAGCTTGAAGCTGCGCAACTGCGCCATGAGGACCGTCAACATGATCAGGAGCATCAGCGGAACCACCGCGATCACCGATGCCTGCGACTTCGCGCTCTCCTCGACGGTCCCGCCGACATCGATCCGGTATGAGGACGGCAAGGTCCGCCTCAGCTCATCGATCTTCGGGGCTAGGGCGGAGACGGCCGTTTCAGGAAGGATACCGGGCGCGACATCGGCGGCAACGGTCAGCGTCGGCACCCGGTCCCGGCGCCAGACCAGGGGTGTATCGAGCCCATAGTCGAACGTGACGAACTGCGACAGCGGCACGGATCGGCCGCCCGGCAGGGCGACCTGCATGGTCCTCAAAGTCTCGATCGAGGCTCGCTCGTCGTCCCTTGCGCGTGCGACGACATTGACCAGATAGATGCTGTCGCGCACCTGGGTAACGACCGTTCCGGACACGACCGTGTTGAGAATGGTCGCGAGCGCCGCCGAGCTGAGGCCAAGGCGCCTCGCCTCATCCTGGTCCACCCGCAATTGAAGCTTGCGCGCTGGCTCGATCCAATCGAAGTTGACCTGCTTGGCCTGAGGGTTCGAGGCGACGACCTGGGCCAGTTTCATGGCGATGGTGCGGACCTCGCCGATTTCAGGGCCGGTGACGCGGTATTGCAGCGGCCAGCCCACGGGCGGTCCGAGTTCCAGGGGGTAGACCCGCCCGACCAGATTCGGGAACTCGCTGGCCAGCATCGCTTCCAGCTTCACCTGAAGCCTTTCCCGGGCGGGCACATCCCTTGCGACGATCACGGCCTGGCTGAAGAAATCGTTCGGAAGCTGGACATTCAGGGGAAGATAGAAGCGGATCGCGCCGCGCCCGACGTAAGTGCTCCACCGCTCGACGTCGGGATCGTCCTTCAAGGCGGCGTCGAATCGACCGACGAGTTCCTCGCTCGCGAAGATCGAAGCATTTTGAGGCATTGTCAGGTCGACCAGAAGCTCCGGGCGGTCGGACGCCGGGAAGAACTGACGCGGCACCAGCGGAAGGGCCAACAGCGAGGCGACGAACAGGCCGATGCTGACGGCAATCGTGAGCCACCGGGCCCTGATGGCGCCGGAGAGGAGCCGCCGAAAGAGCACGACCGCGCGGCCGGGCGGTGCATCGGCTGAAGAGGTCTTCGGCTTGGACAACATTGCGACGCCGAGCACCGGCGCGAACACCACCGCCACAAGCCAGGAGATGACCAGGGCGATGCTGACGACGGCAAAGAGCGAAAACGTATACTCGCCCGCCGAGCTTGCGGCGAAGCCGATCGGGACGAACCCGGCGATCGTCACCAGCGTTCCGGCCAGCATCGCCATGGCATACCGCTCGAAGGCGTAGGTCGCGGCCTTCTCCTTTTCGTCGCCCGCCGCGAGGCGGGTCACCATGGCGTCCGTGGTCGTCATGGCATCGTCGACAAGCAGGGCCAGCGCGATGATGAGCGCCCCCAGGGATATGCGCTGCATGTCGATGTCGACGACATCCATGATGGCGAGCACGGCAGCGAGAGTCAGCGGAATGGACAGGGCGACGACCAGTCCGGGCCGGACCCCGAGACTGACGAAGCTCGCGACGAGGATGATGGCGACCGATTGCCAAAGCGACGTCATGAAGTCGGCGATCGCGTGATCGACGGTCACGGCTTGGTCGGCAACCAGATGCGGTTCGATGCCGAGCGGCAGGTTGGCCGTGATCCCCGCCATCGCCTTCCTGACATTGTCGCCGAGCGCCAGGATATCGCCGCCGTCCCGCATGGCGATGCCGAGGCCGATCGCCTCCTGCCCGTTGACGCGAAACATCGGCTGCGGCGGGTCGGCCGGGCCGCGCTGTACCGTTGCGATATCGGCCAACCGAACCATCCGGTCCCCCACCGGGAAGTTCACGTCGAGAAGATCGGCTTCCGTCTCGAAAGCCCCGGATACGCGCAGGGCCATGGTCTCATTCCGGGTCTGGAGCGCACCCGCCGGACGCACAATGTTCTGGCTCTGCAAGGCCGTCAGCAGAACCGTCCGGTCGATGCCCAGATTGGCCAGTTCCCTCACCGAGAATTCGACGAAGATCCGCTCGTCCTGGGCGCCGATGATCTCGATCTTGGATACGTCGGGAACGAGCAGGAGCCTGGAACGGATGTCCTCGACGTGATCCCGCAACTCCCGACGGGTGAACCCATCGGAGGTGAAGCCATAGATGATGCCGAACGTGTCGCCGAACCGGTCGTTGAAGAACGGCCCGAGCGTGCCGGCCGGCAACGTGTGGCGGATGTCCGTCACCAGGTTGCGGACCTGATACCAGGTATCCTGCACGTCCGATCCCGGGATCGACTGCTTCAGGTTGACGAAGATCGTGGTCATGCCCGGTGTGGTCGAGCTTCGGAGGAAGTCGAGGCCGGGTGTTTCCTCGAGTTGACGCTCGAGCCGTTCCGTGACTTGCGTCAGGGTATCTTCCATGGTCGCACCGGGCCAGGCCGCAGCGACGACCATCGTCTTGATGACGAAGGACGGATCCTCGTTGCGGCCAAGGCGAAAGAATGCCAAGAGACCGGCGGCAACGGCCACGATCATCAGATAGGTCACGACGGAGCGGTTCCTCAGTGCCCATCCCGACAGGTTGAAGTTCATTGCGGTTGCGCTCCCGGCAGACTTACGGATTGGCCCTCGCGCAGAAGACTGGCACCGGCGGTCACGATGATGTCCCCTGCTGCCAGGCCCTTCGCGACGAGGGCCGTCGAGGGACCGGCGCTAATGACATCGAGCCTGCGCCAATTGACCTTGCTTGTGCCCGGATCGACCGCCCATACGCCAATGTCCTGCCCCCGCCGCACCAGTGCCGTGGAGGGGATCGCCAGCGCCGTATCCGCGCTCCTCCGGAGGGTGCCCGAGACGGCCGTGCCAAGCCTGAACGATTGCGGCGGATCGGTGAGGCCGACACGGATGGCAAACGTTCGGGTGACGGGATCCGCCTGGGGAGCGATCTCCCGAACCCGGCCGTGGGCCTTGACGTTCGGGTCGCTGGCCAAACCGACGACGACCTCGACGTCCGGCGTTGCCGCCCGAGCCAGGTCGGCCGGGACCTCGAAAACGGCATCGCGACCGTCCCGCCGGGCGAGTTGCACGATCATCCGGCCGGCTGCGACCACCTCACCAGGCTCCGCGCCGACTGCCGTTACGACGCCGGGCGCATCCGCCTTCAGGGTGGTGAACCCGACGACATCCTCGGCGGTCCGGACACGGGCCTCGGCCCCGTTCACCTGTGCCTGCGCCGCCGTGCGCGCTTGCTCGGCGGCCTCGAAATCGGCTCGCGTGGTGATGCCGCGTTCGAGAAGATGACGCTGCCTTTGATACTGGTTGTCCGCCTGCCCCAGGGCGCCCTGGGCCGCCGTCAGCGCCGCCCGCGCGGAGCGCAGCTCGTTGAGCTCGTTCTCCGGGTCGAGACGTGCGACCACCTCTCCCTCGCCCACCGACACTCCGACGCGGGCAGGCCTTTCGACCAACCGGCCGCCCAACCGGAACGCCAGGGATGCCTGGTCCTGGGCCTCGATGTGGCCCGCGAAACCCACATCCGCTGACTTGACGGCAGGCTCGACCACGATGACACGGGCGGGTCGGACCGGTGCCGGCGCCTCGACCTCGGCCTGGCACGCGGCGCACCAGAGCGCGAGGGCGACCGGAACGGCGACTTGCAACGGAGGACGAGAGCCGGAATCGAGCATCATATCCTACATCCTGCGTGATGAGTCCGCCTCGCAATCCATCGTCAGGACCTGTCACGCTCGCCCACCTAGGTACAGGGTATCAGAATGTCCCGCTCGCGCAGATTAGCTCATCATCCCAACCCTGCGCGATGCATCCCATTTTTGGATCACGGCCCTCGCGTTGTGAGGTTCATCCCACAAATTGGGACGGCCCGTCTAAGCCTGGGACACTGCGCCGATGCATTACCGAACGGGCACGCTAAGCTCACTTGGGTCACCGCTGGGCACCGTTGCGTCGATGCGGCTGTGGTAAGCCGGTTCCCGGCGCGACGGTCATTCCACTTGAGGCGATGGCGATGGCAATCATTCACACGGCGCCCAAGTCCCTGGACACCCAGCCCAAGACCGTCATGCAGCGGTTCCTCGACGGCGTCGAACGGGTGGGGAACATGGTTCCTCACCCCGTGGTCATTTTCCTGATCCTCATCGGTATCGTCATCGTCCTCTCGGCCCTGCTCAGCCTGTTCGGCACCGCCGTCTCCTTCGAACGAATCAACCCGGACACGCACCAGGTCGAGACCGCCACCACGGAGATCCGCAGTCTGCTGAACACGGACGGCATCCGATTCCTATATTCATCGCTGATCCCGAACTTCATGAGCTTCACCGCGGTCGGGCTGATGATTGCCGCGATGATCGGCGCCGGAGTGGCAGAGGAGTCCGGTCTGGTCACCGCACTGATCCGCAAGCTCGTCATCGTCTCACCGGCCTGGGCTCTCACCTACATTCTGTCCTTCGTCGGAATCCTCTCCAGCATCGCGGCCGATGCTGGCTATCTGGTCCTGATTCCGCTCGCCGGCATCGCCTATCTCGCCGTCGGACGGCATCCCATTGCCGGCCTCGCGCTCGGTTTCGCTGCCGTGGCCGGGGCCTTTACCGTGAACATGCTGATCAAGCCGCTCGACGCCGTGCTCGTCGAGTTCACCAACGACGCGGCTCATCTCGTCGATCCCAACCGCTCCATAGGCCTTACCTCGAATATCTGGTTCTCGTTCGCCTCTGTGCTGTTCCTCACCGTCGTCGTCGCCTTCATCACCGACCGGATGATCGCGCCCCGCCTGGGAACATACGATCCGAGTCTGGCAGCGGAAGGAACCACGACCGAGCAGGGCGCCGAACTGTCGGAACAGGAGTCCCGCGGCCTGCGGTTCGCCGGCATCGGGCTGCTCGGGCTGATCGCGGTCTTCTGCCTCCTGACCCTTCCTTCGGGCGCACCGTTGCGCAATTCCGACACCGGGGAGCTCATCGGCAACTCGCCGTTCATGAACGGGCTGATTGCGCTGATCATGCTGATGTTCCTCGTCACGGGCTGGACCTACGGCATCGGCGCCGGCACGCTGAAGACGCTGCCCGAGGTGATCGCGGCGATCGAGAAGTCGATCAGGAATCTCGGCGGCACGATCTTCCTGTTCTTCGTCCTGAGCCAGTTCGTCGCCTATTTCACCTACACCAACATGGGCACGGTGATGGCGCTCAGCCTGTCGGGTGCTCTCCAGGCCGCCAATATCGGCGCGCTGCCGCTGCTGCTCGGCTTCATCGTCGTCGTCGCGATCATCGATCTGCTGCTGACCGGCGCCATCGCCAAATGGGCGATCTTCGCCCCGGTCTTCGTGCCGCTGCTCATGAAGCTCGGGGTCGAGCCGGAAGCGGTGCTCGCAGCCTATCGCGTCGGTGACTCGCCGATGAATGCGATCACCCCCCTGAACGCCTATTTTGCGCTCATGGTCGGGTTCACGCAGAGATACGACCGGACCGCGGGCGTCGGCACCGTCGTGTCGCTGATGCTTCCCTACGTCATATGGATGTTCATTCTCTGGACCGCCCTCTTCGCCATCTGGAAGATGCTCGGGCTCCCATGGGGACTATGAGCTGATGCCAGAATTCAACGGATGGAAACGATGAGCAGCTCTGCGATCCCCCTCGATGTCGCCGCCGCGGAAGATCACCTGATGCGGTTCCTCTCGGTCGAGGGCGTGACCGGACAGGAGGCCGCCATCGCGGCGGCCGTTTCCGACACGCTCAAGACGGCCGGCGTGCCGGCCTCCGCGATCCACTTCGACGAAGCGCACAGGCGCATTCCCGTGCCGACGGAAACCGGCAACCTGATCGTCGATCTGCCCGGAACGCGGCCGGGAGCGCGGCTGCTGTTCTCGACCCATCTCGACACCGTGCCGCTCTGCGCCGGCGCCAAGCCGCGGCGCGAGGGCGACCGCATCGTCGGGGACGGCACGACGGCTCTCGGCGGCGACAACCGCACCGGCTGCGCCATCCTCGTCGTCCTTGCGGAGACGCTCCTGAAGCACAACCTGCCGCATCCGCCGATCACGCTGCTCTTCACGGTCCGCGAGGAGAGCGGCCTGCACGGCGCACGCGAGCTCGATCCCGCCGATCTCGGCGGCGCCGCGATGTGCATCAACGTCGACGGCCAGGATCCGAACGATCTGATCGTCGGAGCGGTCGGCCAGGAGAACTGGCAGGTCGAGATCACCGGCAAGGCCTCGCATGCGGGCGTCGCGCCCGAGAAGGGCATTTCCGCGACGCTGGTGGGCGCCGTCGCCCTTGCCGAGGCTAAACGCGAAGGGTGGTTCGGCAAGGTGGCGAAGGCCGGCGGCCGCGGCACCAGCAATGTCGGGATCTTCGGCGGCAAGGACGGCAAGGCCGCGGGGGACGCGACCAATGTCGTGACCGACTACGTCTTCATCAAGGGCGAGGCGCGAAGCCCGACCTCCGCCTTCGCCGAGGCGATCGCGAAGGGTTTCGAAGCGGCATTCCGGAAGGGCGAAGAGGAAGTGAAGGACGATGAAGGCGAAACGGCGAAAGTCGCCTTCACCCATACCCCGTCCTACCCGCCGTTCAATCTGGACGAGACGGCGCCAGTGGTGCAGCGCGCGACCAGGGCCATGACCGCGCTTGGCCTCAAGCCAAACTACCTGTTCTCGAACGGCGGCCTCGATGCCAATTGGCTCGACAAGCACGGTGTCCCCACCGTCACCATCGGCGCCGGGCAGGCGGAGATCCATACGATCAAGGAATACGTCAACTTGCCGGAATTCGCCACCGGATGCCGCCTCGCGTTGCTGCTGGCCACGATCGAGGACTAGGTGGGCAGCGACATCACGCCGTTTGATCCAGGTCCCCGTCGTCGGCTCATGCTGCGACGCCGTCCCCTCTCGCTGTTCGCCGACGACATGTCCGAACGGCCCCACGGGGAGATGAGCGGTTGAGTCCCATCGCTTCCATCGCTGCCATTATCGCCGCTGCCGTCGTCCTGTTCATCTGGAACAGGCTGCCGGTCGTCGTCGTCGCCATGGGCACCGCGCTCGCCTTGTGGGCGACGCAGGTCCTCACGCTGGGTCAGGCGCTGGGCGGCTTCGGCGATCCGGCCGTCATCTTCATCGCCTGCCTCTTCATCGTCAGCGCCGGGCTCGAGACGACGGGGGTCACCGCATGGGCCGGGCAGCTTCTGATCCGCGGCGCCGGCAAGGAGAGCCGGACGCGCCTCCTCCTTCTCACCATGAGCCTCGTGGCCGTACTGACCGCCTTGATCAGCGTCAACGGCGCCGTCGCTGCCCTGCTGCCGGTCGTGGTCGTCATGGCGGTGCGCCTGAAACGGAAGTCGTCGCAGCTTCTGATGCCGCTCGTCTTCTCCGCCCATGCGGGATCGATGCTCGCGCTGACCGGCACGCCGGTGAACGTCCTCGTCTCCGAGGCAGGGCTCGAGGCCGGCGTGGGTGGGTTCGGCTTCTTCGAGTTCGCCCTCGTCGGCATTCCGCTGCTCGCCGGCACGATGGCGATCATCGTCCTCTTCGGCGAGCGCCTCCTGCCCCAGCGCAACGGCGCCAAGATGCCGGCCGACCTCAGCCGCCATGCCAGGACGCTGGTGGAGCAATACGGTCTCGCCGACGGCATCTTCCAGATGCAGGTGCGCGCGACCTCGCCCTATGTCGGTCTTTCTCCGTCCGGCATCGATCTCTCGTCCTTTCCGGGCGTACAGCTCGTCGCCGTCCAGGAGGGCGAGAGCGCCGCACCGCTGCGCCGTCCCGTGGAGGACGGCGATCAGATGCTCGTGCGCGGGCATGCCGAAGCCGCCGCTTCCCTCGCCGCGCGGATGCATCTCTCGTTCCGCGAGGATGTCGCATCGGGCCAGGGTGAAGAGACCCTGTTCAATCGTCAGTCAGGCCTGGCCGAGGTGGTGATCCCACCACGCTCGGGCCTCGTCGGCCAGACCGTGTTCCCGGGCATGGTCACCGAGAGCGGCGACCTCGTCGTTCTCGCGGTGCAACGGGCCGGAGCCGAGGCCGGCGCCGCCAACCAGGTTTCCGGTCGCGGCATCGCGTTGCGCGCCGGCGACACCATGCTGCTCCAGGGAACCTGGAAGGCCCTCGATGTTCACCTCAGCGATCCGGACGTGCTGGTGGTCAACTCGCCCGAGCTCGTGCGGCGCCAGGCCGTGCCCATGGGACCGGGCGCCTATCGGGCGATTGCCGTGCTGATCGGTATGGTGTTCCTGCTCGCGACCGGTCTCGTGCCGCCCGCCGTCGCCGGCCTTCTCGCCGCCGGCGCCATGGTCCTGTCCCGGATCCTGACCGTCGAGCAATCCTACCGCGCCATCGACTGGACGACGGTGATCCTCGTCGGTGCGCTGATGCCGCTATCGACGGCAATGGTGCAAACGGGAGCGGCGCAGCTCATGGCCGAAGGCCTGGTCGGGCTCGTCGGCGACGCCGGGCCCGTTGCCCTGCTCGCTGGCCTTTTCCTTCTCACCGCCGTCATGGGCCAGTTGATCAGCAACACCGCGACCGCGCTGATCGTCATCCCCATCGGCATGGCGGCCGCGGCGAGCATGGGGATCTCGCCGCGCCCCGTTCTCATGAGCACCGCGGTGGCCGCCGCCGGTGCCTTCCTGACCCCCATCGCGACGCCGACCAACCTGATGGTCATGGGGCCGGCAGGATACGCGTTCGGCGATTACTGGAAGCTCGGCCTGCCGCTGCTCCTCTGGTTCTTCGTCGTGTCGGTTTTCCTCGTGCCGCTGATCTGGCGGTTCTGATCGGCCAACCGGTGATCACCAATGAGCGACACAGATTCGGACCGTGACAATACCAAGCCCCCCTTCCGGTCACACGGAGTGGTCAGCCTCTGGGCCGTGCTCTTCGTCGTGTGGATGGTTGCCAATTCCACCCTGGCGGTCGTCGTCGTGCTGCTCGGCGCGGCGATCACGCTGCCCATCGCCTGGATCTTCGCCTCCTCCGGCGGCCCCTGGAACCGGATCCGCTGGACTCCCGACGGGCTCCTTCACTTCTCGCTCTACGGCGCGACGTTTCTCGTCGAGCTCGTCAAAGCCAACATCACCATGATGCGCTACGTCTATGCGCGGCGGATCGATATCAAGCCGGGCATCGTCAAGGTCCGCACACGTCTCAAATCGCCGATCGGCCGCCTGGCCCTTGCCAATACGATTGCGCTGACGCCGGGCTCGCTCGTGATGGAGTTGAGGGGCGACACGCTCTTCATCCACCTGCTCGATATCGACGGCATCGACGCCGACGCGACGACCGATGCAATCGTCACCCCCTTCGAAAGGCATTTGGAGCACGTCTTTGGCTGAAACCATCGTTCAGCTCGCGGCTGTCCTTATCCTCGGCGCCATCCTGCTTGGGATCACTCGGCTGATGCTCGGCCCGACTCTGATCGACCGCATCGTCGCGATCGATATGCTGACGATCATCGCGATCTCGCTCATCGTCCTGTATGCCCATGTTTCGGGACGGTTCGTGTATATCGATGTCGCCCTCGTCTATGGATTGCTGAGCTTCCTGGCGGTGCTGGCGCTCGCGCGCTTTCTCGAGAAGGGACTCTAGCGCATGCTCCAGCTTCTCATCCTGGTGGTCTGCGCCGGCATTCTTGTCAGCGGGCTTCTTGCGGTGTGCCTGAACAACCTCATTGCCGCGATGGTGAGCTCGGGCCTGGCCAGCCTGCTCGCGTCGGTGTCGTTCCTGCTGCTCGCGGCTCCGGACGTGGCGATGGCGGAGGCGGCGATCGGATCGGGCCTCACCACCTTCATCTTCATCTATGCCCTCCGCCATGCCGGTCAGGGGGGACATGAACCATGATCGAGCTGACCGGAAGCCTGTTGATCCTGTCCGGCGCCGTATTCCTGTTCTCGGCCGGCCTCGGCCTCGTGCGTATGCCGGACGCCTACACCCGCATCCAGGCAGGAACAAAGGCGACGACGCTGGGCAACATATTGATCGTGATCGGCCTTGCCTTCTATCATCCGGAATGGACCCTCAAGCTGGTCCTCGTCATCTTCTTCGTCCTGCTGACGAATCCCGTCTCCTCCCATGCCCTGTCGCGCGCCGCACATCGGATCCGCACGCCGATGGCCTCGGCAACCGTGACGGACGCGCTTGCCGACGATGAGACGGCGGGCGGATCGGGGGGAGCGGCATGATCTATCGTGCGGGCGTGCTGTTTACCGTCGCATTGTTCGGACTGATCTTCGTCCGTCTGGCCAGCAGCTATGCGGAACGGTCGACCCTGCGTCCCCTTGCGGAGCATTACGTGTCGCAGGCCCCCGTCGAACTCGGTGTCGCGAACATCGTCACCGGGATTCTCATCGCCTATCGCGGCTTCGATACGCTGGGTGAGGTTGCCGTGCTCTTCATGGTCGCGGCCAGCGTCGGCCTGCTGCTCAGGAAGGACGAAGCCGGCCGGAGGGATCCGGAGGAACGTCGGCGCGGGCCCGCCAGCGAGATCGTGACGACCGGCTCTCGGGTCCTGCTGCCCGTGATCCTCACCTTCGGCGCCTACGTCATCGTCAACGGCCACCTGTCCGCCGGTGGCGGGTTCCAGGGCGGAGCCATCGTCGCCTCCGGGGTCATGCTGCTGCTCCTGGCCGACCCGGGAGCACGGCTCAACGCCGCGGCGTTGAGCGTGATCGAATCCCTTGCCGGCATGGCGTATGTCGCGATCGGCATGATCGGACTGGTCCTGGCCGGGGGCTTCCTCGACCCTCGGTTCCTGCCGCCGGGCGAGGTTGGTGCCTTCATCAGCGCGGGCGCCATTCCGCTGGTCTCGGCATTGCTCGGCATCAAGGTCGGGGCAGAGCTCAGTGTCATCATCAACCGCTTCCGAAGTTGAGCGATCGAGTCCATGGCAACGATCCTACCGGTATCCTCCATCCTGCTGGTCACAGGCTTCGGGCTCTCCCTGATCGGCCTTTGCGGCATCCTGATGCACCGCCACCTGCTTCGCATCATCATCGGGTTCGCCCTGTTCGGCACCGGTCTCCACATCGTCATCGTTGCAACCGGCTATGTAACCGGCGGCACAGCACCGATCATCGACCGTGCGCTCGGCCCGGCCGAGGCAGGGCATGCGATCGACCCCATCCCTTCCGCGTTGGTGGTGACGGCCATCGTCATCGGCTTCGCCGTGACGTCCATCATGCTCGCTTATGCAGTCCGTCTCCATTCGGCCAAGAAGACCTTCGACATCGGTACCTTCACGGAGCCGAAATGGTAGCGAGCCTGTTCCATCCGCTGAACATATTCGTTCTTGGACTGGCAGGCGGATTCGCCATTCCGCTGCTCGTTCGGATCGGTGCTGCGTGGCTTTCAGTGGGGTTCTTCATCGCACTCGTCGGGATTGGGGTCATCAGCGCCGTTTCGCTGCTTCGCGTTCTCGGCGGCGAGCCCCCCATCGATATCCTCACGGCAGGATCGCTGCCGCCTGTCTCGATCAGTCTGCGCCTTGGCCCGTCCGAAGGATTTGTCGCCGCAAGCGTCAATGTCATTGCCATCCTGGGAGCGCTGCATCTTTGGGATCGGCTGCGTGGCAACTACGCGGCGTTGCTGCTCTATCTGGGCCTCACCATGGGCATCAACGGCATGGTGATGACCCGGGATCTCTTCAATCTCTTCGTCTTCCTGGAGATCGTCTCCATTGCGACCTATGGACTTCTCGGGCTTGAGCGAACACCGGCCGCGTTGGGAGCGGCGTTCAAGTTCATCATGGCGACAGTCATCGCGTCGTCGTTATTCATGCTCGGCACCGGTCTGCTCTATTATGTCACCGGCACTCTCAGCATCGATACCCTGGTTGCCGCCAAGTCCGACATCACCGGTCCAATCGGCGCGGCTGCTCTGCTTCTCCTGCTTGCCTGCCTCGTCATCGAACTGAAGCCTTTCCCCGCCAATGGCTGGGGACTCGACGTCTATGAGACCGCGCCGAACGGCGTCGCCGCGATGATCTCCGTCGGTGTTTCCGCCGGCGTGTTCTTCTCGCTCGTGAAACTGCTTCCCCTCTTCGAGGACCAGCTCCCCATCCTCGCCGTCTCGGGCGGAGCCACGTTCCTGTTCTCCAACCTGATCGGCTTGAAGCAGTCCAACATCCAGCGGCTCCTCGGCTATTCGTCGATCGGTCAAATGGGCCTGCTCCTCCTCGGGTTGGCGCTTCTGCATCAGGTCGGCGCTCTGGCATCGATACCGCTGGTGGTGGGTGGCCTGTTCTTGAATCATCTTCTCGCCAAGGCCGGACTCTTCTGGATCGCAGCAGTGATCCGGCAGCGCGATCTCGACAAGGCTGTCGGCCTCGCCGGCCGCCCATTCCTCGCGGGGCTGCTGACCCTCTTCCTCGTGGCCATCGCCGGCCTGCCGCCCTTTCCCGGGTTCTGGGCCAAATGGGAGCTGGTCATGCAACTGACCGGCGCTGCCGAGCTGCCCTGGGTCGCGCTGATCCTCTGCGGTTCGCTGCTGGAAGCTGCGTATATGTTCCGCTGGTTCACCCGCGCCCTCTGCACGCAGGAAAGCGGACCGACAGAGATGCCGTCTGCCGCCGCGTTGTTCCCCATCGTGGCCGTCGCGCTCCTGCTGTGCGTCTCCGGCTATGTCGCGGCACGCGCCTCCGGAGCAGGCGAACCCTGGATGTTCGGCCCGCTCCTTGCCGGCACCGTCCTCTATGCGCTCGACCGCATGCCGGGCCGGGCAAAGAATGTGCTGATGCTTGCCGTCGTCCTTGTCGTCGGCGGTCTCCTGGCGCAAGCCACCCAGGGCATTGCCTGGCTCTTCGCGATCCTGCTCCTGGCTGGCAGCCTCGTCATCGCCGCGGCGGGATTGTACAGGGACGATGAACGCCCCGGCTACTATCCGATGCTGGCGATCCTCCTGCTGTCCATCCAAGCGCTGCTTCGATCGTCGACGAGCCTGGAGTTCTTCTTCAGTTGGGAGATCGTAACTCTCTCGACCTGCTTCCTGATCGCGAAGGGCCGGGGCGCGGGGCCGCATGTGCTGAGCTTCCTGCTGTTCTCTTTGCTGTCCGCCTTTCTTGTGCTGGCGGGTTTCGCCGGTATCGCCGCGATCAGCGGCTCGACCAGCCTGGGCGCGCTGATGACGAGCGGCCCGGACGCCAGCGTCGCTTTCGCGCTCCTCGCGGTCGGCTTCCTGATCAAGGCGGGTGCGATCGGCGTGCATGTCTGGCTGCCGGGAGCCTATTCCGAGGCAGATGACGACTTCACCGCGATGGTGTCAGGCGTTGTCAGCAAGGTTGCGGTCTTCGGTCTGCTTATGGGGACCTACCTCGCGATCCGGTCCGAGGTGGGGCTGGAGCTCGCGCATGCGATGGCCTGGCTCGGCATGCTGACAACGATTGCCGGAGCCTTGATGGCGCTCCGACAGACCGATTTCAAATGCCTCCTTGCGCTCTCCAGCATGAGCCAGCTCGGCTACATCGTCACCGCAATCGCGCTGATGAGCCATCTCGGCTGGGTCACCGCGCTCTATCTCGTCGCGAACCACATGATGGTGAAAGGAATCCTCTTCCTCGCCGTCGCCGGAATTATTCTGCGCACGGGCTCGCGCAGCTTCCCGAACGCGGGCGGGCTCCTCCGCGCAATGCCGGTAACCTTCGCCACCGTGCTCGTCGCCGTCATTTCGATGTCGGGTCTGCCGCCCCTGATGGGCTTCGGTGGCAAGTGGTTGCTGTTGAGCGCCATGACGGAGAAAGGCTGGCACTTTCTCGCCGTCGCGGGGCTCGTGGCGACCTTCCTCGGCTTCCTCTACATGATCCGTCTCGTCAGCGGCCTCTTCTTTGGGCCGTATAGGAGCGAGCAGGTGAAAGTCAGCGAGGCGCCAATGACTCTCCTCGTTCCGCAACTCGTGCTGATCGCGGGTATCCTCGTTCTTTCACTCTACCCGAAGTTGCTGATGGATCCCGTTTCCGCTGCAATCGACCCGCAATTTGCCTCGACGCTGGTCTGGGAGGGGATGTCCCTGGAGACGATCTATGGCTACTGGAATCCGACGCCGATCATGATTATCGCTTTGATGGTCGCGGCGGTCCTCGGACTGATCGCCTGGCTCGCATATTCCGGCAACCGGCGGAATGTCGTCGATCTTCGTCGGTTCTTCGCCTTCTATCGTCCGGTCATCGGCTTCGCATCGCCTCCTGTTGCCATCGTCTTCTGGCGGAGCATCGCGGACGGCACGCTTGCCGCCGCGAATTTGGCCCGAGGAGTCTATTCCGGCAACGGCCAGACCTATGCCCTGCATGTGCTGCTCTATTTCCTGGTCATCTATGTCACGAGCACCGGACTCGCGGGGATATGGGCCGGGGGCTGGCCGTGAGCACCGATGCAGCGTCCCGCACGACATCGTCGGCTGGGCGGAATGGCGCGGCCGAGTGATGCCGGACCGTGCAATGAGAAGGGGGGCAGGGTTGATGGCTTGACCCCATGTCCCACGACCGTGCCAAGCGTCCCATTGAGTCGTCGCCGCCCGGGAATTTGGTTGCCGCCAGCGCTGCGCCGACCCAATCTGGTGCTCACCAGCGCAACGATCGGCCGTACGAAGAAATCCTGGAATGCCTGAACTTGCTGTCACCCTCGGCCTGCTTGCCGCCGCGATCGTGATGTTCGCCATCAACAAGCCTCGCCTTGACGCCGTGGCGCTGATCATGCTCACGGCGCTGCCCCTGACAGGCGTGCTCACGATGCAGGAAGCGCTCGCAGGCTTCAGCGATCCCAACATTGTCCTGATTGCCGCCCTGTTCGTGATCGGAGAGGGATTGGTGCGAACGGGCGTGGCCCAGGGGCTCGGCGATTGGCTGACCGCAAAGGCCGGGGCGAACGAACTGCGCTTGACAACTCTCCTGATGACGGTCGTCTGCGCGCTCGGAGCTACCATGAGTTCGACGGCCGTGACGGCAATCTTCATCCCGGTGGCGCTGCGGATCGCCCAAGGCACGGGCATCCCGCCTGGCCGATTGATGATGCCGATCAGCTTCGCGGCCCTGATCAGCGGGATGACGACCCTGGTCGCAACGGCGCCGAACCTCGTGGTCAACAGCGAACTCGAGCGTCACGGCATCGCGGGCTTTTCGTTCTTCAGCTTCACGCCGTTCGGCGTTCCCATCCTGGTGCTGGGCATCATCTACATGGCGTTCGCGCGACGCTGGTTGCCGGCTGAAAATCGGGCGAGGACCGTCAACCGGCCGACATTCGCGACCTGGGTCGACGAGTATGGGCTCGCGGACCGCGAATACCGTCTTCTCGTGACCGATCGCTCGCCGCTCGCCGGCAGGACCTTGGAGGAACTCGACCTGCGGGGCTCGTCCGGGGCAAACATCATCGCCATAGAGAGAAGCCGCAACTTCTCGAGGGAGCTGCTACGGCCGACCGCAAAAATGGAAATCGAGGTCGGCGATGTCCTGCTGATCGACTTGTTTTCGGATAGCAGGGGCATCCAGTCCATTCGCGACGATTTCCTCCTCGAGGAGTTGCCGCTGGAGGGGACCTATTTCAGCGATCGTTCGCAGGAGATCGGATTGGCGGAAGTCATCGTGCCGCCATCGTCGGATCTGGTTGGACGGTCGGTGATCGAAGCGCATTTCCGGAGTCGCTTCGGACTTTCGGCGATCGGCCTCAGGCGGGGCCGTATCGTGCACGACCGAAGTCTCGTCAACGAAAGGCTCGACGTCGGCGACATGCTCCTGCTCGTCGGGACCTGGAGCGATATCGAGCAACTTCGGTCGGACGATGGAGACCTGGCGATCATCCGGCTCCCCGCCGAACTCGACGAGGTTCTCCCGGTCCCCGGAAAGGCCCTTCAGGCGGTTGCTTGTCTGGTGCTCGTCGTCGGGCTGATGGTCAGCGGGGTCATTCCGAACGTGCACGCTGCGTTGATCGGGTGCCTGCTGATGGGTCTGCTGGGGTGCATCGACCTTCCCAGCGCCTATCGCTCCATCGACTGGAAAACCATCGTTCTCATCGTCGGCATGCTGCCGTTCTCGATCGCGTTGCAGAGGACCGGAGGAGTGGACTTGGCCGCCGACGCCCTCATGGCACTCATCAGCGAAGCCGGGCCCCGTGTGATCCTTGGAGCCCTCTTTCTCATCACCGCGCTGCTCGGCATGTTCATCTCCAACACCGCGACAGCGGTCCTGATGGCGCCGGTCGCCCTTGCGGTGGCCAAGGATCTGAACGCTTCGCCGTATCCCTTTGCCATGATCGTCGCCTTGGCCGCCTCAACCGCTTTCATGACGCCTGTCTCGTCGCCGGTGAACACCCTCGTCGTCGGCCCAGGGAGCTATTCGTTCGGAGATTTCATAAGGCTTGGCGTGCCTTTCTCCATCCTCGTCCTTATCGTTTGCGTGATCATGGTGCCTTGGGTCCTGCCGATGTAGCACACGTTAGAGGCGGTTCTTCAACGGAAGGGGGCAGACGTGATCATGACGATCAGGCGGCGCATGGCGGACTCCCTGTCCCAGGGTGCTACCGGAGCGTAACGCCACGGCTGCAAGTGACGTTGCTCAGGTCAAAGACCGGGAAAGCGCACATTGATCACGGAGCCGCCAGGCGTCGGGGGATAACCGCCGTGCCGCGGTGGACCTCCCTGAAAGGTCAAGCCGGTGTCGCGGTCGCCGGCTCCCGCCCCGAGGGCCTACTGCCTTTCGCAGCGCCTCGGCCTCGACCTGCTCGTCTCGACACCGGAGGCATGACGATGCCGTGCCATGTCGCCAGACATCTTCAGGCCGCTCACCCACTGAGGCATCCATGACAGGCGCAACGGCCCTCAGTCACGTGCGGTCGGAAGATCAGGCTTCCTGGACCCAAAAACGCCCTCGCGCTCGGTCAGGCGATCATGTTCTTCAACCGATCACCAGGGCGGCTAACCCGCCGATCAAGTGGCTTGGTCCAGTTTGCCCGCCAGAAAGCGGAACAGGAGCGCGAGCAGGGCACAGACCACGCTGCCGATCAGGTCCGCGGAGACCGTCATCGGGAAGCTCGCCACACCCAGGGCCGTCGCGATCGCGAGAATCACCATCAGTACGGCGGCGCCGAGCAGGATCCAGCTCAGGCCATACAGCAGAAGGGCCGAGATGTTGAACCCTATGCGGATGCGCATGCTTGGCTCCCGTCACGATCAACCTGCGCTCACAGCGACGGATCCCTTGCCCGGCCGTGCACCAGGGCATGCCGTTCCGTGCCGACAGCGTGGCCCGGCACGAGAGTACCGAGGACGGGCCACGACACCATCGGGCAAAACCCCGAACCGGGACCGGAATTGTCCTGAGGACACACGCAAAAATCCGCCTACGCCGGACCGCCATGCGGCCACTTTCTCCGTAATCGACAGTCCGTCCCACTCCCAAGGGCTTCCGAGACGGTCTGCCAGGGGATGGTCGGGACGGCCGATAGAGCCTCTCGCCCGAGGATTTCAGGGTTTCCCCCAATATCCGAACACGAGGCAATGGCGGAACTTGTCGGCATCCGCGGCCCACCCTGTGCCGACCCTGGTCCGAGCTTCTTTCGCATCTCGGCCGCATCGCGCCGACCCCGGTGGCCGCGGACGGCAAGCGCGCGGTCGAGCTCGCAGGCGAGACCCAGCCGGATGTCGTGATCCTCGACCACCGGCTCCCGCTCATGAACGGCATCGATGCGACCCGGGAGATCCGGGCGTTCCACCCACAGACGGAGGTGCTGATCTTCACCATGCACCAGGGCGAGCCGCTGCTTCGCGAACTCCTCGAGGCGGGCGCGCGCGGCTACGTGCTCAAGTCGGATGCCCGACGCGTCCTGATCGCGGCGGTTGACGCGCTGGCGCGTCACCAGCCCTTCTTCACCGGACAGGTCTCGGAAACCCTGCTGAGTTCCTACCTCGCCTTCGGCTCTCCTCCGGGCGATGTCCTAACGCCCCGCGAGCTGGGTGTGGTGCAACTCATCGCGGAAGGACGAACCAACAAGGAGGCGGCCCAGCTCCTCGGCATCAACCTCAAAACGGCGAAAACCTACTGTTCCACGGCTATGCGAAAGCTCAAGGCGCACACGTCTGCCGACCTGGTCCGCTACGCGGTCCGCAACAAGCTGGCCGAGCCTCAATTAAATTCGAGTGGTGCCTACAGCCGTGCCCGATCCTCCGGCCGAGACGCTGGGCACCCTTGGGTGCCCTTTCCGTCCAACGAGTCAAGCAGGACCGCGAGCGAGCGGGTGTCGACGTGGTGGGCGCACAAGGTCAGGTATCTTCGAGAACGCCAGCCTCGTGGCGGATCCGGCCAAGAACTTGGTCATCATCATGAAGGACGGTAGGATCCACAAGGATACACTGCCCAGGTGAGGCTCCTCCGGGCCGGGCGCATCGGTCTTGCGTCCCATCGCCGGCACGGCTCGCGGCAGAGCCCGGGCTTGGGTCGGCACAGCCAGGAGGGGACCTTGCGAACGACCATTGGTGTATGGCTGAAACGGGTCGCGGTCGGCCTGGGCCTTCTCATGGCCCTGGCAGCGTGTCTCGTCGTTGCCGGCCTGGCGTTCCGGGCCTGGGACGCCCTTCGTGCCCCTCCGCTCGAGGCTTGGCACACATACGTTCCCGACGAGCCTGCCGCCGACGCAATCGACGCCATGGATTGGGCCGCTTACCTCCGGAGGGAGGAGCGGCTCATTGCCGACGTGAGGCGGGAAGTCTTCCGCGCTCCGGATGACGGAGCGGCGATCCCGATCAGCCGGTATGTCACCGGCAGCCCCGTCGACCCAGGGACATTCGCGAGCGACTGGAATCGCTCCTACGTCATGGTGCCCGAGGACACGCCGGTCGGAGCCGCCGTGTTCCTGCACGGCCTCACCGATGCCCCCTACAGCCTCCGCCATCTCGCTGCCGTCTACCGCGACCGTGGCTTCGTCGCCGTCGGCATCCGCCTGCCCGGGCATGGCACCGTTCCCGCAGCCCTTGCCGAGGTGGAATGGGAGGACTGGATGGCGGCGACCCGGCTGGCCGTGCGGGAAGCCGTCCGGCGTGCTGGGCCGGGCAAGCGGCTCCATGTCGTCGGCTTCTCGAACGGCGGCGCCCTGGCGATGAACTATGCACTCGACGCCGTTCTGGACGACGGCCTGCCAAGGCCCGAGCGCCTCGTCCTGCTCTCGCCGATGATCGGGATCACGGCATTCGCCCGCTATGCTGGCCTTGCCGGGTTGCCCGCCTTCTTCCCGGCCTTCGCGCGAGCCGCCTGGCTCGACGTGCTGCCCGAGTTCAACCCGTTCAAGTACAATTCCTTCCCTGTGAACGGGGCGCGGCAGGCCTACCAGGTTACGCAGGCAGCCCAGGATCGCATCAACCAGGCCGCTGTCGAGGGCCGCATCGCTGCCCTTCCGCCGATCCATACGTACCAGTCCGTGGCCGATTTCACCGTCAGCACCCGTGCGATCGTCACGAGCCTGTACGCGCGGCTCCCGGCGAACGGCAGCGAGCTGACGCTGTTCGACCTCAACCGGGCGATCGGCCTCGGGCCCCTGCTCGACCGCTCCATGGACACGATCGTCGGACGGCTGCTGCCGCCGGCCCCGCGTGCATTCAGGACGACGCTTGTCACGAATGCCGACCCGTCCACGCTGGAAGCTGTCGAGCGGGCCGTCGAGAGCGGCGCAACGGCGGAGGCGGTGACGCACATGGGTCTGTCGTTCCCGCCCACGGCCTTCTCGCTCTCCCACGTCGCCCTGCCTTTTCCGATCACCGATCCGCTCTATGGCTCCCAACCGGGCACGGAGGAACGCTTCGGCATCAATCTCGGCGCGCTGACGCCCCGTGGCGAGCGGGGCGTCCTGATCGTCTCGCTGGACGCGCTGGTGCGCATCTCGTCGAACCCGTTCTACCCCTACATCGAGCGCAGGGTGATCGAGGGCATCGACCGACCTCCGCGGCAGGGCCCTTGACCGGACATCCGGGTGGAATGCCCTTGGGATTGCCCCCATCGGCAGTATCGAGACCATTTCCTCCCGGCCACCCCGAGAGCTTGGACGAGCAGGACGAGGATGAGAGGGGCTATGCGCGACCGCAGAGATGCCGGGGACGCGAAGGGCTGGCGTGCAGCCTTCGGCAACGACGCCATCGGGAAGCAGATCCGGGACGACGGGTCGAAGCGCTCCGTGACCTTCGGTTCGGCGTCACGGCATTGGCAATCCGAACCGCGAAGGTCTGGTTGGGGTCAATCTGAGTCATTCAGCTTGGCCGTGACAAGGTCGGCTCTCTGGCTGATTCCTGACGTTCGTAGATTCTGCCAGTAAGGTTCGACCTGCGATTGAACCGATGCCACAGTGGAGGAAATCGCTCGCTCAGTTGAGCTTGCTTCCCATACGCTTCCCAATCCGGTTTTCTGGGAAGCAAGACCAAACCTGATCGGCATCTAAGTGCCTGATAATGCTTGGTGAGCGCGCTGGGACTCGAACCCAGGACCCTCTGATTAAAAGTCAGAGCGTCTTCCGGCCGCTGAAAGATCCCAAGAGCGTACCGCACTAGCGGAGGGATTCACAGATCGCCGGAAACGCCCCATGCTGGATGCTGGTGATTTGCCTTCGGACCGATCCATATGTCCACGTCTCCTCTGAGGCCCCTGCGGGCGCATCAGCAGGCTCTTGCAGGCCTTGTTGATGCAATGACACGCGGCGAAGCGACAGGGGTTACCGACATCCTGGCGGCCGTGACGCCTGGCGGCGGCAAGTCCCTCCTCCCCGTGATTGCTGCGGCTCGCCTGCTCGAGGCCGGCTACGTCGAGCGGATTTGCTGGGTTGTGCCCCGCGACAGCCTCCGCCTCCAAGCCGAAGAGGCCTTTGCCGATCCGGTCTGGCGAGCCGCGCTTGGCCATGCGCTCTCAGTTCGTGCAGCCGACAACGAACCAGACCCGAGCCGGGGCTTGGCTGGGTACATCACCACGTACCAGGCGATCGCGGCGGCACCGGACCTGCATCTTGCCGAACTCCGCCGCCATCGCACCCTGCTCGTGGTTGATGAGGTGCATCACCTGCCCACTCTCAGCGAGTACGAGCCAGCCGCATCTGCAAGTTCCGGTCAAGCTCCTCCCCTGAACGAAGATGCCTCAGCGTGGAGCCGGGCGCTGCTGCCGCTTCTGGAATCTGCAGCTCTGCGCTTGCTTCTCTCGGGGACCCTGGAGCGTGCGGATGGCCGGCGCATCCTGTGGCTGCCTTATCGCACTGGACCCGACGCTGGCACGCAGGAGGTTGATCTGGAGGCTCCCAGCTGGGCGATCACCGGCTACTCACGAACTCAAGCGGTAGCGGAGCGCGCGGTGCTCCCCATCACCTTTGGTGCCCTCGATGGTGAAGCCAGTTGGTTGCAAGCAGGACGAACCGCGACGGACGACGTCCGGCTGGGCCCCCATCGCCTGTCAGGCCCCTACCCGACCGAGACCACCCGCCCTGCCCTGTTCACCGCTCTGCGGACAGGATTTGCCCGGGAGTTGCTCCAGGAGGCTTTTAGGGCCACACGCAATCTCAGATCACGCCGGCGGGCCGAGCGGGGGCTGGCTGCCGATGAAGTCGTCCGGGGTCTCGGCAAGCTGCTCGTGGTCGCGCCTGATCAGCGTAGTGCCCGGCGCTACTGTGAGATGCTGCGAAGCTGGATGCCACCCCGGCAGGCCGAGAGGGAGGTACGATTGGCGATCTCGAATGAGCGTGGTGCACCCGAGGCGCTGGCCGCCTTTCGGCTGACAGCAGAGCCGGCGATCCTGGTCACGGTGGCCATGGCCTACGAAGGGCTGGATGCGCCGGAGGTCGCGGTGGTGGCTGCCCTGACCCACATCCGCAGCCGCCCCTGGCTTGAACAGATGATCGCCCGAGCCACGCGAGTGGATCCTCATGCGGGTCCCTACGAGAGTCAGCGCGCCCTCGTCTTCCACCCGGACGATCCGCTGTTTGTCCGCTTCCGCCGCAGCATCGAGGCTGAGCAGGGGATGCTGGCCCGTCAGCGTCGGCGCAATGCTGAGGCGGAGACACCATCTTGGCTCGCCGAGCATCTCGCGGCACACCGGGATGAGGGCGAGGGGCGTGGAATTACGCCCTTGGAGAGTAATGCGCTGGGTCTGCGCTTTGCAACGCTGAAGCCCGGCCCGGTGTTCGAAGAGACGCGCCGAGAACGAAAGGCCGACCAAGCACATCTGATCGAGCCGCCTTCCGCGACGGAACGGCGGCTGCGGGCGCGCATCGGTGAGGCCGTTGCCGCTCAGGCAGTGGAGGACGAAGCCGGCCTGCAGATACCGCATGTTGGTGAGGGGCTCTACCACCGCTACAATGCGGTGCTGAAGCGGGTGTTCGGCAACAAGGGCCGAGGTCAGATGACCCTGCCTGAACTCGAGGCAGCTTTGACCTGGTTGGAGCGCAACCGGCTCAGTGATCACCTCCACCACTTGGAAGGCGATCCCCGTTACGCTTGGACGGCGGCTCGACGGCGCCGCTTGGTCTGGGACCAACGGTCCTCCCACTCTAGCCCTGAGGCTAAACGCTCGGCTCCGTCGGCGAAGATCATCCCGAAGGGCAGTTCACCCCAATAGGGCATTAGATTACCGGCTCGGGCTGGACACGGGTCAGCCGAAGATCCCGCCGCTGGCCGACCTCGTCGTCCAGTCAGCCTGAGGCTTGGCCCCCCAAACTGCCCCGCTCACTTGCAACATTCGATCGACTTAGGCTACTAACCCCTTGTTTTCATGAGAAGCGAATGGCTCGAGGATAGTTAATAGCACTATGTCTACGTCCACGTAGCATACCAGCACATGTCGGTTCTCACTCCCGATAACTACTTTTTATCGGGAGTAAGGCGCCACGCTGGCTAGCATCCGCCCCATCGACGGCTCACAAGCTTCGAATCTAACGTTCTCACATTTCAATGTAAATCTTCGCATAGGAGCGATCGCTCCAGCCGAGATTAGGCCATGCTTTCTTGCTGGTATCTTATCCGGGAGGACTCGCGATGGCACCGTCAACTTAACGCTTTTACTTGCTCTTCCTGGTGCTTAGGTCAGGAGCGTGCCGCGTATTTTCAATAGCTTAGACCCGTCGCGGAACAGCTGAGAACAGCGGAAAACGGCCTTCACTCAGTTAAGTTGACAATACCGCAGGAAAGCCCCATCAGCGGCCGGACGTTGGCGGACCCACATCGGCCGGACCAGCGCCATTGCAGCTGCTCCCCGGGTGATGAACACAGCCTGCCATCCTCCAGGTAGCGGCGGCGGTCTGGAAGTGCGCAGATGTGATCTGCACCCAAGTCGCCTAACACGACCACCACCCAGGTGCGACCGTTGTCTGCCAGTTCAAGGTGGTAGCGGATTTTGATGCCGTCCGGGAAGTTGGCATACCGCGCAAGCCCACCCTCAGCGGCAGCCCTGACCAGTTCCTCAAGAGCCTGTGCTGCGCCCATCTCGACGGCTCGTCGCTCGGCTTGGGCAAAGCGAACGGGGTTGAACTTGATCATAGCCGAGCAGTAGGTCCGCAGGTAGGTTCTTCTCTATTCGGCGGTTTGAGGTCAAGCGCTTTCAGGCCTTCGACATTCCCGATGTTTGACGTCACTCGCGGGTCCTCGCTTCTCTTCGGGATCAGCTCTCGGGCTCTCCCAGTATGGGATCAGAAGAATGAGGCAGCCCAATCTGTCGCGCGTTCTGATCGCGCCAGGCGCGACCGACACAAGAACCCTAGCGAACTCACCTCATCCATCGTCCCGCAAGGGACGTCTCTCCACCGGCTGGCGGAAACTCGTCTACCTTTCTGTTCGTGTGACAGGCTGTTCCAACAGGCCGGTCAGGCGGTCGCCACGGCACTCTCCCTGGTCCAGCGGAACTCGGTGCCATCGCTCCAGAGGCGGTGCATGATGACGGCCAAGCGACGCGCCAGAGCCACGATGGCCTTTGGCAGGCCGCGCCGTCGGGCCACGGCCATGGCCCAGGCCTTCAGCCAGGACCATTTCTGCACCCGGGTCAGCAGCACCTGAGCTGCCTCATAGAGCAGAGTGCGCATCATGGCGTCGCCGCACAGCGAGACGCGCCCGATCCGATTGCTCTCGCCGGACTGATTGAGAACCGGCGTGAGCCCCAGAGCGGGGCCGACTGCCTTGGAAGTCTTGAACCGCGCCGGAATGTCGATCGTGGCGCTGAAGGCCAGCGATACCACAGGACCGACACCGGGGATGGTCATCAGGCGCCGGCAGACGTCATCGTCCCGGACGGTCACCAACACTTTGCGATGCAGGATGGCGAAGCGCTCCCGCAGGCTCTGACGGGCTTCGAGGAGGCAAGCCATGATCTCGGCCAGCTCCGGTAGTCCCGCCACGAGCTCCCGGATCCGGTCCTCGAACCTGACCTTGCCAATGATCCCGACCTTGAGCCCAAAGTTGCGCAGCAGACCGCGGATGTCGTTCTCGATGGCAATGGCTTTTTCCTGCAATAACTTGCGAGCTGTCAGCAGGGCGCGTCTGTTCTGGCTGGTGAGCGTCGTCACATGAACGGGCCGGAACAGGTTGACGCGCATCATCTGAGCGATGCCGCGCGCATCGTTGCGGTCGGTCTTGTTCACCTGCGCCTTCAGGAACGCCTTGGTGTGACGCGTCTCAATGCAGATGACCGGCAGCCCGGCCATGGCCAGCCCGCTGTAGAGCCACTGCGACAGCGGACCGGCTTCGAGCCCGACCCGCTCGAGCCGCCAGGCTGGATCCCGGAGCACCTGCGCCAGGTCGTCTGGATGGCTGGTCACCTTCAGTTCGCGACAGACCTTGCCCGTCTCGTCCAGAATGCACAAAGAAGTCTCTTTGACCGAGACGTCGAGGCCGGCATAATGCTTCATGCTGCGCTTCTCCCACCGATGCTTGTGGCTGGTCCTACCCAGACCACGTTGTACCATCAGCCTGAAGCGCAGCACCTCCCGACAGTCCGGCGGGGTGTGGCGCGAAGCCGATTACCCCATCTGTCGCAATATTTTGTTTCAGAGTTTCAGCTACGGTGGCCATAGTCACAGGAGCGGAGACACGGATGTTCAAAGGCAGGCATTTTGATCGGTCGGTGAACCTGCTCTGCGTCAGGTGGTATCTCGCCTATAACCTCAGCCTGCGCAATCTGGAGGAGATGATGGCCGAGCGAGGGATCTCCGTCGATCACGCGACCATTCGATGGATTGTGCGCTATTCGCCCGAATTGCTGGAGCGGTTCAATCGGCGCAAGCGAGCCGTCACCGGCAAGTGGCACGTCGACGAGACATATATCAAGGTGCGCGGGCGTTGGACGTATCTCTACCGGGCCATCGACAGTAATGGCGACACGGTCGAGTTCTGGTTCAGCGAGCGGCGCAACCTCACTGCTGCCAAGCGGTTCCTGCGCAAGGCGCTCAAGCGGCACGGCCGGCCCAAGCGGATTGTGATCGACGGCAGCCAGACCAATCGGGAAGCCATCCTGTCCTGTGATGCCGAGAGCCGTCTGCAGGACCGAACACGGCGCGATCTGAAGCCCATTTGCATCCGACAAAGTGCTTACCTCAACAACCGGATTGAGCAGGATCATCGGGCAATCAAGCGGCGGGTTCGACCCATGCTCGGCTTCAAGTCGATGAGCAGCGTCCGTATGATCCTGAGCGGCATCGAGATGGTCCACATGATGCGCAAAGGACAGGCGAAGTATGCCCGCAATCGGAAGACATCACTCGCGGAGCAGTTCGAGTTGCTTGTCGCCTGAGCGCTACTGAGAGCTTGTTCTTTCCGCGACTCTGCTCCAAATTTGCGACGCAACTCCCGCGAGTGACGTCAAACATCGGGAATGAGGAAGGCCTGAAAGCGCTTGACCTCAAACCGCCGAATAGAGAAGAGCCTCGAAAGTAGCTGTCTTTGATTGATACTGGCGGCGTGTCATTGCGAACTTGTACTGATCCTACAACCGCGTGAGTCGCGTGAACTGCCTTATCATCAGGAATGATTTTGGACCTGAGCAGACCGCAGCGGCGAGCACAACTGTTTATTGACGAAGTATTCTGAGTTCACATCGCCTGCCTCAAACAGTGCAGGCAGTACCGCGTCTAGATGTCTTTCCATCAGAGCCGCTGATTTCATCGCATCACCTGCAATAATCGCTTGCAGGACTGCTTCATGCTCAGCGATAACCGCGGGCATTCGCCCCGGCAGGGGTAGGGTTAACTGCCGGTAGCGGTCAACTTGTATCTTGATTTGCGTAACGTGGACCCAAAGGGCGGGATAGCCGGCAATATCAGCAATACGAGAATGGAATTCCTCGTCAGCAGCATGAAACGACCGATAGTCTCCCGCCTCCGCAGCTTCACGTTGCTTTTCAACGATAACAGCCAAGCTTAGACTTTGGCTACGCGTAGCTTTCTCGGCTGCCAAGCGCACTGTCATTGATTCAATCGCTTTTCGGATCAACATAGCGTCGGGTAGAGCCGTGACGGGAATTCGTGCAACGAACGTCCCAAGCTTAGGAACGATTTCAACCAGCCCCTCATCTGCGAGGCGAAGCAGAGCCTCACGTACCGGGGTCCGGCTCACGCCGTGGCTTGCAGCTATATCCTTCTCGTTCAAAGCCTCATTAGGACGTAATTTCATCATCAGAATAGCATGGCGCAGTGGCTCGTAGATACCGCGCCAAGCACTCTCCCCACGAGACAAGCGAGCCTCCTCAGTCCGGCCTGCTCCTGCATTGATGGGGATTCGTTCCTGTGCACTTCGGCGCATCGCGCAGGCCTTCCTATCAATCCGAATCTGCCATAATCCTGGGGCAAATATTCTTGTATATTACCTAATGTGAAGTCGCAATAACAACTCACGCTTGCCTATCATACTGAATTTGCAGAATAATTGCAAGAAAATGTCAAAAAATCACTTCGTCATAATGCCTTGACACGGCGTCAACAGAGGTCTTGTATATAAGGGAAGCTGCTTAACAGCACAAAGAGGCTGCGGCTTTAGGAGGAAACGCTATGAAAGATTGGATTTCACGCCAGCTGAAGCGACCGGCTGTTCGCTTAGGAAACCGTTGTGCTTGGGCCGCCACATTTCTTTCACTCGTGTCGGCGACTGCCGCTACGGCAACCACCGTCGACTTCTGGAGCCCGTTCACCGGCCCGGACGGCACTGCGATCGACCAACTGGTAAAGCAATTTAACGAAACTGATGGCAAAAAGGCTGACGTTGAGATCAAACTCTTGATCATTCCGTGGGAGCAATATTACACGAAGCTCTCGGTCGCGATGGCGGCTCGAAAAGCTCCTGCGCTGGCCGTCGTCCATGCACACCGGATTGCTGGTTTGGCCAAGCAAGGTGCGCTTGAGGCACTGACGCCAGCTGAGGTGAAAGAGGCAGGCCTTGAGGAGGCTGATTACATTCCAGCGGTGTTCAGCGCCGGCATGGTCAATGGCAAGCGTTACGGCGTTCCAATCGACGCCTTTCCCCGGAACCTTTACTACAATAAGGCCCTGTTCAAACAAGCTGGCATCGATCCCAACGCTCCTTTGGGTACGCTAGACGATGTTATGGCAGCAGCCCGTAAGGTTCGCGCTCTGGGGGAGGATACATACGGCATCTTCTTTCGTTTGTCAGGAGCTCCCACAGCGCGCGACTTTTACAGTATTTACTGGCAGTTCGACGATAAGCTTCTCTCTGCAGATGGCAAAGACGTGGATCCTGGCTTCGATGCGGCCGCGACCAAAGCCATGAACATTATGAAAGGCTTCCTCGACGAGAAGCTCGCGTCCAGCAACGATGTCCAGCAATACGACCGTCTGTTCGCACAGAACAAGATTGGGATCGTGATGTCCCAGATCACTGATCTTGCCCAGTTTGAGGCTACGCCTGGCCTGGAGTTCGGGGTCGTTCCAATGCCTAAGTTTGGGACGCGCCAAGTCACCTTCGCTCTTGGCCATAACTTCGTCGTGCCGAGGGGGACTAACAGCGAACAGCGAAAAGCTGGCTTCGTATTTACAAAGTGGGTAAGCGAGAATGCAATTGCTTGGGCAAAAACCGGTAAGGTTCCTGCCAAGATTTCCGTGATCAAGAGCCCGGACTTCCAGAAACTTACTGCTCAGAGTGCTGTTGCGATTCCCGAGATGATGCAGTTCCCGCCCTCAATTGTTGCTCAGCCTGACATCGATCGGGTTGTTCAAGAAAATCTTGAGGCTCTCTACGGGAACCGCCTCACACCCAAGGACGCGGCGAGCGCCATGGCAGCTGCTATCCGCAAAGAACTGGCTAAGCAGTAACTTCTAGGGGGGCAGAAGCTCCCCATTTCTTTAACTGGTTGCTCTCACCAAGGTGAAAGACAGTGCGCATTCGTTGGTTCCCTATTGCGCTCCTGACTCCGTACCTGATCATGTTCGGACTCTTTCTCGCTTACCCAATCGGGCGAGCATTCTACATGAGCCTTTTTGACTGGGGCATCTTCGGACCAAACGAATTTGTCGGGATGGACAACTACCGATCCCTCGTCGGCGACGATCGCTTCTGGCGAGCGATGAGAGCTACATTTAGCTTTGCTCTGATCTATGTTCCTCTCATTGTCTGCGTGTCACTTCTCATCGCCGTTTTGCTGCATCGGAAGCTACCTGGCATTGAAATCTTCCGCACCGCATTCGTTCTTCCTATCGTCATCAATGTGGCTGTTGCGGCAATCGCCATTCAGTGGACGATTGATCCCGAGATCGGCATTCTCAACCGCATCCTAACCTCGATAGGTCTTCCCGGGCAGGCTTGGCTGTCGCAACCGGGTTGGGCACTCTTCGCCATTAGCTTAGTTACGATGTGGATCAACTCCGGGTTCATGATTGTCATCTTCCTTACCGGATTGGAAAACATTCCAGATGAACTCTACGAGGCGGCGCGTCTCGACGGGAGCACCTCGCTGCAGGACCTGCTCTACATCACCGTTCCGCTTTTAAAGCCTATTACTCTTCTGGTGACAGTGCTGAGTCTCATCCACGCATTTCAGGTGTTTGGTGAGGTATTGATCATGACGGAAGGTGGGCCGTACGGTAGCACGACAGTCTTAACTCTCCTCCTATACGAAGAGGGCTTCAAGAAATTCGCTCTTGGCCGTGCAGCCGCCATCGGAACCGTCATTACCCTGATCATTGCGGCGCTATCCTTCATTCAGTTTCGGGTTTTCCGTGAGCAGTGAACCACTCAATATGAAGTCGGTCTGGTCGTTGCGTTGGCTGATCCTCTTCGTCATCGCGGCATTCTGGATCCTTCCACTGGCAGCGGTGATATTATATTCATTTGCTCCCAATACGGATATCGTTCTCGGAAGGCTTCTACCTTCAACATTGACCTTGGAGAACTATGCGGCGGTTCTAACCCAGGATGTCCGCGGCGTAAGTATTTCGGGTGCTATCATCAACAGCGCCATCATCATGGTCATACAAGTAGTAGGCATCCTTCTTCTAGACATCCCTGCCGCGTATGCCTTTGCGCGAGTGCGGTTTCCTGGACAGGACCTGCTTTTTTATACCATCCTCATCAGCATGATGATGCCAGGGATCCTAGAACTGATTTCTCTATATGATCTAATGGCGAACATCGGACTCGTGGACACGCTCGCTGGGGTGATCCTCCCAGGTCTGCCGAGGGTAATCGGGATATTCCTCTTGCGCCAGTTCTTCCGTGGCCTGCCAAAGGAGCTCGAAGAGGCTGCACGAATTGACGGCGCATCAGACTTTCAGATATTCCAACGAGTGATGGTGCCTTTAGCAGCCCCAGCAATAACGACGCTTACTATCATCACAGCTCTGTACAGCTGGAACAACTTCCTCTGGCCCCTGGTGATTACTAACTCACCTGGGAGTATGCCTGTCCCTGTTGCGATCGCTTATCTGAACACCGACGTGCGGGCCGTTCAGGGATATACAACCGTTCTTGCGGCTTCGTTCCTGACCTGCCTCCCAATGATAATTCTCTTTCTCGTAGCGCAACGCTGGATCATCAGCGGCATGCGCCCGACATCTGGAATCAAATAATTCCTGGAGTGTGCCATGCCTCGCATTACGATTGATCCTATCCCAACATTTTCTATCTCACCACGCCTATACATGCAGTTTATGGAGCCGCTTGGTTCAACCGATGCCTCGGTCGAGGCCGCATGGGACTATGACAGTGACGAATGGCGCAAGGACTTCGTCGCAATAGTCCGCGACTTGGCTCCAGGTGCCATACGGTGGGGTGGGATCCTGACCAGTTATTGGAGATGGCAAGAGGGTGTTGGTCCCCGCGAGAACCGTAAGCCGATGGTCAACTACCTTTGGGGAGGCGTGGAGCCGAACCAGGTTGGAGTCCACGAAATTCTTGGTCTGTGTGAGGAGGTAGGAGCTGAGCCTATTCTTGCTGTCAATTTTGCAGGTGATGGTCGGCCCGAATACATCAACACGGTGCGGAAGGAAAGGAGGGCGGGAACTGCTCAAGACGCAGCGGATCTTGTCCGCTACTGCAACGATCCAGATCATCGCGAACGCCGGACAAACGGCCGGGCTGAACCATGGCGTGTCAAGTTCTGGCAGATCGGCAACGAAACGTCCTATCCAAAAGAAGGCCATCGATTCAGCAGTGCGGAAAATGTTCGTGAATACAGAGCGTTTGCTGAGGCCATGCGGGCCGCTGACAGTTCAATCCAGCTTATCGGGTGGGGAGATCAGGAGCGCGACACGGACAAGTGGTGGGCCGAGGATCTTCTGCGCGAATCTGGAGACCTTGTTGACTTGGTGGCGCTTCACATGATGCACCAGAAGCCAGACAATCCAAATACGGTTTTAAGAGGACGTGAGTATCGGAAAGATTATCATGCAAGCTGGGCTGAGCTTTGTACGATGTATGATAAGGTTGACCGTAAACTCACCGAAGCTCGGAGCGTGATCCAATCAATAGACGCTTCGAAACGAGTGGCAATCACGGAGGGGCACCTCTCCCTCCAGCCACATAATAAATGTGAGATTCTTCGCGAATGGATTTCAGCTCTCTACCACGCTAGAGTTATGAACCTTTATGAACGCAACGCAGACTTCGTTGATATCGCGACGTTGGCTGATTTCGAGGGGACATCTTGGTTGGTCAATGCGGTGATGCTTGGCTCCCCCCGAGAGTCCCCCTACTTGCTCCCGGTCGGACACGTAATGCGACTTTTCAGAAAGTACGGCGGCGACACTGCAGTCAATGTGACAAGTGTGGGATCAACACTGGATGTCACAGCGAGCCGACGCGGTCAGACTCTTTATTTGCATGTAGTCAACACTGACTTGCAAAGTGCAGCAAATGCCGAGATTACTGTGACCGGGATCCAGCCCGGCTCTGTTTCGGCTCATCAAATAGCGCCTGATGATCTGTCGACTACAATCGATACCACTGCTCTGAATGTGTTTGACGTTAAGAAATGTTCGGTGCCTGTCGAGAATGGAACGATTGTTTGGCGCTTCCCAAAAGCATCGGTGACAGCGCTCGAAGTCCAGTTGTGAAATGGATGTGAGTGGTGAACCCGAAAATGATGGGAAGTCACTGAGGCCATGTTGCATGGATTGGCCGGAGCACGCATTCAGTCGCATCTTGCCCGAATTTAAGCGGTGCGGACGGACTTCGGACGTCCAAGCTTGAGCATCCGGTTCAAGGCACTAACGAGGTGCTGCTTAACAAATTCGAGGTGATCCGCCCTCTTGGCTACGGCCGTTTCGGCGAGGTTCATCACGTCATTAATCGACCCGTGGGCCGCTCGGCGGCTATCAAGATCATTGAGGTCACTGATCCGACCACGCAACGCGCCGTCATCGAGGCGCAGGCACAAACCTATGCTCCCACAACCACGTTGTGTAAATTCACGGGGCGGACATGATCAACGGCTTCTGCCTGCCTGTGAAGCACCTCGCTCAATGGTAACGAACTAACGTCTTCCCTGGAGTTCGAAAGCGTACACGGCCGCGGCAGACCGAATGGCCGCTTAGGGTCAGGTGGCGAAATTTGCGGACTTTCCGGAATGTCCGGTTCTCCGAGGAAAGCTGCACTTGAACTCAGATCGCACGAGGTGACAGCATTTGCTGCAGTCGGATCAGGTAAGTCAGGATTGGATAATTTGGCTGACATGCAGGAGCTAGACGATTCCCCAAGCCCGATAGCGGCGTCGGCCGGTCAACTCTCTTGGCAACGCACCGCCCAACTGCAGGAGCATCAGGTCCACAGCCTTGGGTGTCACTTTGAGCAGTTTCGCGCCCAGCGGCACCGTCACCAGAGGGCGCGACAGGAATAGGTTCACGAGCCCAGGCAGACTGGAATTGCTGCGGCATTTATCGGCCACACGGTTCATGAGCTGTTGAGCGAGGATCAGCCTCTCCAGATCCTTGTTCGCGATCTCAACGGCCTCTTCGAGCACCTGGCAGAAACCCTGCAGCTTTTCGAGGGTCCCTTCCCTGCCCTGCGGCCGGAATTTCGATTGCTTGAACCCAGCGGCCAACGGCAGGAGATGACTTGTCAGTCCTCGAGCCCGGAGGATCGATGCGGCCATGATCAACTGCAGCGAAGCTGTCGGGTAACAGACGTTGATGCTCTACCGAGTCTCTTGCCGGCCTCTTACTATAGGCTGTTTATGGCGTAGCTTTTGGACACATGACTGAGCTGACCGCCTCAACTTGTGGGTGGTACAAAGCGCGATTTTCTGAGACCAGTGCGACTTCCATCAACTTATACTGGCGGCGGATCATGGGCTTGAATGTGGAAAGTACTTTTGTGCCGAGCTGGTTTGCACACGCACCCCACTCGCGGCCAAAGCCGGGTTTACACCCCCTAGCCACCTTCCACAGCTGGTCGGCGACCTCCATCAGCGGACTGGCCCATCCTGCTTGGAATTATCTGTGTTTGGTACTCAAGAGCCGATTGTGCCTGAACCGTGCACCTGTCAGCCAAGCCAGTCCAGAGTTGAATCCGGCTTCCGGAGCCAGGTTTTAGCGACGCGGCAAACGACGGTGTAAGCCGGGTTGAACACGTTGCCGATCTCATAGCGCACCACTTGTCCCAGAAGATGGCTGGCAGAAGTGGGATCCAGGCCGAAACTCTTCCCAAGCCAGTTCAACATCTCTGTCGTTGCGTGCTGGAGCGCCTGGTCCAGCGGACGGGCATTGCCGACCGTGAAGATATCCGAAGCTGTCTCGCCACGGGGCCAGCCGTGATTGGCATTCTTCTTCAGCCGCACGGTGAATTCGATCTCGAACGAGGTCTCGATCCCGGTGCCGACAATTTCGCCATCCCCCTGGCATGCATGCCCATCGCCCAAGAAGAACAGGGCACCGGACTCGAACACCGGGAAGCAGGCAATTGCTCCTGGCGCAAAGCCTCTGAAGTCCATGTTACCGCCATGCCGACCGCTCGTGGCCGTGGAGATCGCCTGCCCCATGCCAGGGGCCACTCCGAAGCACCCGATCATGGGGGCCAAAGGCAAAACAAGATCCGCCACCGCGGTGGGCGGCTCCATCAAGCGCACAGTGTGAGCGTCCCGATCAATGGCCCACTCAACCCGGTGCCGTTCAGGCAGTCGGGGCAGGATCTCCGGATCAACCACGTTTGGGGCGAGTAGGGAATAGGTCCAGCCCGTGTCCCGCGTTGGCGTCATGCGTTGGATCTGCACGATCAGCGCGTCGCCGGGCTCTGCCCCTTCCACGAAAAAGGGCCCTGTCATGGGATTAGGCCTGGGAGCGCGTTCCACATGTTCGTGGTCACGTCCAGCGGCATCAATCGTAGTGGTGATGACCGTGTCGCCATCAGTGATCCGCAGGACCGGATCTCGAGCACCCAAAACGTTGTGATAGCCTGCCGGAACGAACCGATGGTGGGCCACGTGTCAACTCCTCAAACTCATGCGCGTTGTACATCATGTGAGTTGCAAGAGCCATAAGGCTGCTCTGATCATCACTCGGTCGATCGGCTGTTAGCCGCCCTTACCATTCGATGCGACCGCGCTGGCCGCCCTACGCCCCCTGATCAACCCGAACTCTCCTGTCGGCGGGAACCAGCTACTCTTAGGACTTGTGAAACCGTTCTGGAATTTGGGGATTACTGGCAGGGTTTGTGTCGTGACGCGACAACCGCGTGATCCGGGCGCCATCCACCAACGGCTCTAAATCAGCCTCGAGGGTACCAGCTTCCTCCTGCGGATACACTTCTCTGCCTTTGACGTGGAGAGCAAACGTCTTGAGATGCGTCGCCTTTACGGGATCCTTGATAGTCAAACTGAGCCTTTAGGCGTGGTCTCGTGAAGGTCAGCTTACCCGGTAACTGCGGAAGTTCGGCTTTCGTCTGCCTCGTGCCAGTTCCGGACCTCCACGAGTGCGAGGCCGTGCCTTGCTCCGTGAGGTTTCCCAGGTCGATCTGAGCTCATACCGTCACCTGGGTTCCGACCTCGACCACGCGACCTGTCGGGATTTGAAAGAAGTCGGTGGCGTCGCTCGCTGACTTGGCGAGGCTGATGAACAGCTTGTCCTGCCAGAATGGCATCCCGCCGTGCACCGACGGCCTGATGGAGCGCCGCGAGACGAAGAATGACGTCGTCATGATGTCGAACTTAAACCCCTGCTTGCGCAGGAGGGCAAGACCCCGTGGAATGTTGGGGGCCTCCATGTAGCCGAAGCTCATGGTCGCTCGCCAGAATGAGCCCCCGAGATGCTCGATCCGAACTCGCTCGTTATCCGCGACGCGCGGCGCATCCTCGGTCTTCACTGTCAAGACCACGTTCTGCTCATGCAGGATCTTGTTGTGCTTGAGATTGTGCAGCAGGGCAGCGGGGGCGGTGTCGGGATCGCTCGTCATGAACACAGCGGTGCCTCTCACCCGATGTGGCTGGCTCTTCTCCAGCATGCCGATGAGCTCAAGCAGTGGCACGTCAACCTTCCGGGTCTTCTCGAACAGGATGCGCGTCCCACGCCGCCACGTCATCATGAGCGTGACGAGCAGCGCACCGACGAGGAGTGGCATCCAGCCCCCCTGCGGGATCTTGAGGGCATTGGCCGCCAGGAAGATCATGTCGACAAGGAGGAAGGGCACGATCACGGCGACAGATGCCCAGAGCGGCCATTTCCAGAACCGCCAAACCACGAAGAAGGCCATGATGGCCGTCACCACCATGGTGCCCGTCACGGCGATGCCGTAGGCGTGTGCCAAGGCGCTTGAACTCCTGAACATGATGACCAGGAACAGGACCGCCAGCAGGAGAAGGAAGTTCACCTTCGGCACATAGATCTGGCCCTTCTCGGTCTCGGAGGTCCAGCGAATCTCCATCCGCGGCAAGAGGCCGAGCTGGATCGCCTGTTGAGTCAAGGAGAAGGCGCCTGTGATGACCGCCTGACTGGCGATGATCGTGGCGACGGTCGCCATCGCCACCATGGGAAGCAGCGCCCAATCCGGATAGAGCAGGAAGAAGGGGTTCTCGATCTTTCCCGGATCCGCGAGCAGCAGCGCGCCCTGACCGAGATAGTTCAGGGCAAGGCAGGGCAGCACGAAGCCGAGCCAAGCGGTCTGGATGGGCCGCCGGCCGAAATGGCCCATATCGGCGTACAGCGCCTCGGCGCCGGTGACCGCCAGGAACACGGCCCCAAGGGCGAGAAGCCCGGGCGTGCCGTGGGTGGCCAGGAACGCGATGCCGTACGTGGGACTGATCGCAGCCAGGATGCTGGGGTCGTCGGCGAGATGAAGGATTCCGCCAAGAGCCATCAAGGCGAACCACATGGCGGTGATCGGTCCGAACCAGGCCGCGACCCGAGCGGTCCCGTGGCTCTGCACCGCGAAGAGACCGATCATAATCACGAGGCTGAGCGGCAGAACATAGTGCTCGAAGGCTGGGCTCGCGAGCTTGAGCCCTTCGACGGCCGAAAGCACCGAGATGGCCGGGGTGATGATGGCATCGCCATAGAACAGCGCCGCGCCGACCATGCCGAGGAGTGCGATGACGAGGATATTGTGGCCCATGGCCCGCTGCGCCAGCGCCATGAGGGTGAGCGTACCACCCTCGCCGTTATTGTCGGCGCGCAGGATAAAGAGCACGTACTTGATCGTCACGATGAAGATCAAAGCCCACAGAATGAGCGATACGATCCCGAACACCATCTCGCGCGTGACGGTGCCTCCGGCAGCCGCGGCGGCGAGCGATTCCTTGAGGGCATAAAGAGGGCTCGTGCCGATGTCGCCGTAGACGACGCCGAGCGTGCCGAGCGTCAGCATCCAGAAACTGGATCGATGCGGTTGGAGCTGGGCTCCAGGTTCCACCGAATGGGATTGGCTTGGAGCCGTCACGATCATGTTATCGTTCTGCATCACGGCTCATGCGGTTGGCCAGCGTATGTCCGATCCTCCTAAAAGGGGTGACATTGCTGGGAGCGAGACCTTGGGTCTTTCGGAGCTGGGCCTGAACAAGGGCGCCGAGGATTGCGAGCGCCGGGTTGTCGTGCTGGAACTCGGCCACGTCCTCAATCCAGTTGATGGCCAGGTCGCGAACGCAGATCGCACAGTTCCAGCGGCTGTCATCGCAGGACAGGCGATGAATTGCCCAGTCGGGCAGTTCCCAACCGATCAGCCAGAACCCCAGGTCGACCCAGGCCTCTGCCGCGACCAGCCGCTGCACGAGATCGTTGAGCCTGATCGCCGATGTGAGCCGCGGACACGCGTATTCCAGCACGTCTGACACGAGGCTGCCCGTCGGCTGGGAAGCCGCCTCGATCCGCGACATGAGGGAGCGGAGCTCCCGTTCCAGATTTTGCTTGGGCCACATCTCGACTGTCCAGACGGGTCGGGACCATGGCCGGCAATCCGTGCACCAATGCCAATAAGCCGTCCCACCCCTTCGACCAGACATGGCCAAGGCCGCATAAAAAATCGATTGGGAAGTGAGAGGTCCGATATAAAGACCGTATAAAGACGTCGCCTCAGGCGCAGCCTATTCCGCATCCAGCAGACGATAGCCGATGCCCGGTTCGGTCAGGATGAAGTGGGGATCGGATGGGTTTGGTTCGATCTTCTGCCGGAGTTGGCCGACATAGACCCGCAGATACTGGGTATCGTTCTGGTGGGCGGCGCCCCAGACGGCAGTGAGAATCTGCTTGTGCGTCACCACCTTGCCCGCATGGCTCGCCAGGAAGGCGAGAAGGTCGAACTCCTTCGGGCTCAAGTTCACCTCCGTCCCCTGCCAGGCGACCCGACGCCGAGGAACGTCGATTTCCAGTCCTCCCACGCTGACGACGGGCGTCTCGCCCTTGCGCTGCATGCGGTGGCGCAGGGCCGTCCGCAGGCGCGCCATGAGTTCCCCCATCCCGAACGGCTTGTTGACGAAGTCATCCGCACCGAGATCGAGGGCGGCGATCTTCTCGGCTTCCCTGTCACGGGCCGAGAGCACGATGATGGGCACATCGGACCACTCGCGGACACGGACGATGACGTCCTTGCCGTCCATGTCCGGCAGCCCGAGATCGAGCACAACGACGTCAGGCGCATCGGCAGCGATGCGCTTCAACCCGTCAGCCGCTGTTCCGGCGCTGATCGTCTGGTAGTCATTCGCTTCAAGAGCCGGCTTGAGGAAACGATAGATCGCCGGCTCATCGTCGATGACGAGCACACGTATCGGCACAGTCATGGTGTCTTTCCCTCAAGCGGCAATCGGATCGAGATGCACGTGCCGTGCCCGTTCGCCACCGGGCTCTCCGCCGCAATCGATCCGCCATGCGCGTCGACGATGCCTTTGGCGATGGCCAATCCCAGCCCCGTGCCTTCGCCCCCGTCACCGACCTGCTCACGGCCGCGGGCAAATTTCTCGAAGACCTTGGAGAGAAGGCTTTGAGAGATTCCTGGCCCGTTATCAGTCACCGACAACACGATTTCATCATTCTCGCGATGTGCCTCAAGGTCCACTCGCGCATCAGAGCCCGCATAGCGAACCGCATTACCGACGATGTTGGCCATGGCCTGATCGATCAGGGATGGATCAGCGAGAACGAAGGGAAGTTCCGGACTGATCTTGACGTGGAAGGTTTGGGTTGCCCCTCGCCGCTTGACGAGAGCGACCACCCGGTCGAAAGCCTCCCGGATATCGACCCAATCGCGGCGAAGCTCCAGGGCTCCAGCCTCGACGCGGGTCATTGACAGGAGGTTGCGGACCATTCGGTCGAGATGCTCGGCTTCGTCCTTCACCTGCTCCAACAGGTCCTGGCGCGCGAGCTCCGGCAGTTTCGGCCCGTAGTCGATCAGGCTGGTCGCCGCCCCGAGAATGGAAGCGAGCGGCGTCCGGAAGTCATGGCTGATCGAGGCCAGCAGCGTATTGCGGACCCGTTCGGTCTCGGTGGCCGTATTCGCGGCCGTGATCTCCCGCGCCAGCCGAGCCCGCTCCAGGGCCGCGGCTGTCAATTCCGCCACGGTCTCCGCCAAGGTGCGGATGTCCCCGTCAGGCGCAGCCCCGTCCACGGCGATGCCCAGTACTCCGACGCGGCCATGGGACGACCGCAAGGGAAGGAAGAGCCAGCGCGCCGATGGCAGCGTTCCCGTTCCGGCGCCGGCGGCCTCGTCCTTCTCGTAGGCCCAGCGCGCCGCCGAGACGGAGGCCGTGTCGAGCTGGTCCTCCGGCGGCCAGGAGGCTGCAAGCTCAAGGTTATCGTCCTGGGGAAGGAGGATCGCAACGGGACGATTGAGATAGCCGTTCAGTTCGATGACCGCGCCCTCAGCCACGGCGCTCGCATCAGGGAAACTCGAAAGCCGGCGGGTGAATTCGTATAGGCGCCGCGTGGCTCGGGCCCGGCTGACCGCGGCTGCTGCCTGCTCCCGGGCCCGTCCGGCCAGGGCCGAGGTCAGAACGGCCGCACCGAGAAAGATGAACAGGGCCAGCAGTTCGTGTGGGCGGGCGACCGTGAAGGTGTAGACCGGATCGATGAAGAAGAAATTGTAGCCCAAGAATGACAGGATCGAGCTGACGACGGCAGGCCAGATCCCGAACCGCACGGCCGCGAACAGCACGGCCACCAGAAACACCATGGAGATGTTCGGCAGCGAGACGATGGACGTCATCGCCAGCCCGACCGCAATCGCCCCAGCAACGGCGAGCGCCGACCACAGGAAAGGCGCCCAGGGCTGATCCGGCTTCATTCGTGGCATCCAGTCCCGCCACCAGGCGCCCCGGGGTTGCCCCGCTTTGGCAGTCACGACGTGAATGGCGATGTCCTCGGAGTGATGAACCAGTTGGTGCGGCAGCGAGCGCCCGAGGAGTTCGGACCACCAGCCGCCCCGGGACCGTCCTACCACGATCTGAGTGACGTTCTCAAACCGGGCGAGGCGCAGAAGCTCCTGGACGATGTCGGCGGCAACCAGCGTCTTCGCCTCGTCGGCACCCAGTTGGGTTGCAAGCTGAAGCGTCTGGTCAAGGCGATGCCGCCTTTCACTGCCCAGGCTCTCGCCAGGACGTTCGACGGTCACGACCAGCCAGGGCGCACCGATGGCGTCCGCCAGACGCTTCGCATGGCGCACGACCGCCGGGGAGATGTCATCGGCGCCGACACAGACGAGGATGCGTTCCCCTGCCGCCCACGGGCCCTCGACCCCGCCGCCCTGCATGCGTTCGAGCAGGTCGCTGTCGATGCGCTCGGCGGCCCGCCGCAATGCCAATTCCCGCAGCGCCACGAGGTTGTTGGGACGGAAGAAGTTGTCGACGGCGCGCACCGCTGTGTCCTGCACATAGACCCTTCCCTCCGCCAGCCGCTTGAGGAGCTCATCCGGTGGCAGGTCGATCAGGATAAGCTCGTCCGCCTCGTCGAACACGGCATCGGGCACCGTCTCGCGCACGCGGACCCGGGTGATCCGTTGGATGACGTCATTGAGGCTTTCGAGATGCTGGACGTTGAGCGTTGTCCAGACGTCGATCCCCGCTGACAGAAGTTCCGCAATGTCCTGCCATCGCTTCGGATGGCGGCTGCCAGGGGCGTTCGTGTGGGCGTATTCATCAACAAGGAGGAGCCGTGGACAGCGTTTCAGGGCAGTGTCGAGATCGAACTCCTGCACCATCCGTCCCCGGTACGGTACGGACAGACGGGGCAGGATCTCGAAGCCGTGCAACAGGTCTTCCGTTTCCTGACGCCCATGGGTCTCGACAAGACCGATGACGACGTCAACGCCGCCCTCCAAAGCCGCGCGGCCGGCCTGGAGCATGGCATAGGTCTTCCCGACGCCGGGGGCTGCCCCAAGAAAGATCTTGAGACGGCCCCGCCCTTCTCGGTTGGCCAGCGTGAGCAGCGCATCCGGCGATGCGCGGGGCGTCTCGGTCAGGGCCATCAGGATGGGGCCTCCGTTGCCTTATGGTAGATCATCGTCATCCTCTCAAGAACCCTGCCAGTCGAGTGCCTGGTTGACCCGCAAAACATTGACCCGACGCTCTCCGAGAACCCCGAAGGTCCGTCCCTCGGTCGAGGCCTCGATCAGTTGCCTGACCTGAGCCTCAGGAAGGTTTCGAGCGGCGGCAATCCGGGCCGCTTGCGCCTGCGCGTAGGCAGGAGAGATGTGCGGGTCGAGGCCGCTGCCGGACGTGGTGACGGCATCGCCGGGAATGGGCGCCGTCAATCCGGCCCCACGCCAGACCTCGGAGGAGGCCGCCAAGCGCTCTGCCAGCCTCGAGGAGGTTGGCCCCAGATTGGATCCTGTCGAGGCCGCCGCGTTATAGGGCGCATCCACAATCTTGGACGGATCGGTCGGATCGGGTGCACTCGTGGCCGAGGGACGCGGCCAGAGATAACGGTCGGACCTGAAAGACTGCCCGATCAGCGTGGAGCCGATGACATGGCCATCCTTGACAACCAGGCTGCCATTGGCCTGCGCGGGGAAGAGAGCCTGACCAATGCCAGCAACGGCGAAGGGATAGGCAAGCCCCGTCAGGGCCGCGAACAGCAGGAGCAGAGTGAGCGCGGGACGAAGATGAGACATGTTCGGTTCCTAATTTAAGCCCAGCCGATCGCCGTGACGGCGAGGTCGATGATCTTGATACCGACGAAGGGCACGAGAAGCCCGCCAAGGCCGTAGATTAGGAGATTGCGCCGCAGCAGGGTTGCAGCCCCGAGCGGACGGTACGGAATGCCGCGCAAGGCCAAAGGGATCAGCGCGACGATGATGAGGGCATTGAAGATCACCGCCGACAGGATGGCGCTCTGCGGCGTCGACAGCCCCATGACGTTAAGCGCCCCAAGCTGCGGAATCGCGGCCACGAACAGCGCCGGGATGATGGCGAAGTACTTGGCGACATCGTTGGCGATGGAGAACGTGGTCAGCGAACCGCGGGTCATCAGGAGTTGCTTGCCGATGCCGACGATTTCGATGAGCTTCGTCGGGTTGGAATCGAGATCCACCATGTTGCCTGCCTCGCGGGCCGCCTGCGTGCCGGACTGCATCGCGACGCCGACGTCCGCTTGCGCCAGGGCCGGAGCATCGTTCGTGCCATCGCCGCACATGGCGACCAGACGGCCCTCCGTTTGAGCCCGACGGATATAGTTGAGCTTGTCCTGTGGCGTCGCCTCGGCGATGAAGTCGTCGACGCCTGCCTCCGAGGCAATCGCCGCCGCAGTCACCGGGTTGTCGCCGGTCACCATGACGGTGCGGATGCCCATGCGGCGCAATTCCGAGAACCGCTCCTTGATGTCGGGCTTGACCACGTCCTTGAGATGGATGACGCCCAACAGACGACTTCCGTCGGCAAGCCCAAGCGGCGTGCCGCCCGAGCGGGCGATCCGGTCCACGGCGGCCGCGAAGCCTTGATCCGCCACACTGCGCCCACCGGCATCGCGCACGAAGCGAAGCACGGCGTCGACCGCTCCCTTGCGCAGCCTCCTGCTCGCGAGGTCGACGCCGGAAAGACGGGTCGTCGCGGAGAACTCCATGAAGCGGGCATCCTCCGGGGGTTGTTCCGGTGCTTGCAGCCCGTGCTTCTCTTGCGCCAGTGCCACGATGGAGCGGCCTTCCGCCGTCTCGTCCGCGAGGCTGGCCAGCAGCGCGGCTTCCGCTGCTTCACGCTCCGTGACGCCGGAGACCGGGATGATCTCCGCCGCCATGCGGTTGCCGAAGGTGATGGTGCCCGTCTTGTCAAGGAGCAGCGTATCGACGTCGCCGGCCGCCTCCACGGCGCGGCCGGACATGGCGAGCACATTGAAGCGGATGAGGCGGTCCATGCCGGCAATGCCGATGGCCGAGAGCAGGCCTCCGATCGTTGTCGGGATCAGGGTGACAAGCAGAGCCACCAGAACGGGAACCGGAACGTCCGCTCCGGAGTAGCGCCCGAACCCTGCGAGCGTCACCACGGCAATCAGGAAGACGATGGTCATGCCCGCCAGCAGGACATTGAGGGCAATCTCGTTCGGCGTCTTCTGCCGCTCGGCCCCTTCCACGAGGGCGATCATCCGATCCAGGAACGAGGAACCGGGTGCCGCCGTGATCTTCACGACGAGCCAATCGGAGATGACGGTTGTGCCACCGGTGACGGCGGAGCGATCACCGCCGGATTCGCGAATGACGGGAGCGGACTCGCCCGTGATGGCCGCTTCGTTCACCGAGGCGATGCCTTCCACGACTTCACCGTCACCCGGGATCAGGTCCCCGGCCTCGACCAGCACGAAATCCCCGATCTCGAGATCGAGAGCGGGCACCATGGCATGGAGTTCCTTGCGCTCCTGATCATAAAGCCGCTTGGCAACGGTTTGCGTACGGGCCTGGCGCAGCGTGTCGGCTTGGGCCCGGCCGCGACCCTCGGCGACGGCTTCGGCGAAGTTGGCGAAGATCACCGTGAACCAGAGCCAAGCTGCGATCTGCCCCGTAAAGAAGGCAGATGCACCTGTCATAAGATCGCGGGCGAAGAGGATCGTGACGAGAAGGGCCACCACCTCCGTGACGAAGATCACCGGATTACGAATGAGCTTTTCAGGATTGAGCTTCTTGAACGAATCGAGGATAGCCTGACGCAGGATCGCTCCGTCGAACATCGATACGGTCGGTTGAATATGTTTGCTCATGGAGCACCTGTCAGAATGTTTTGCCGGCCAGCATCAGCATCTGCTCGGCGATGGGGCCGAGAGCGAGCGCCGGGAAGAACTGAAGACCACCGAGGATCAGGATCACGCCGATCAACAGGCCGATGAACAGCGGCCCATGGGTCGGAAATGTGCCCGTCGAGGATTCAAGCCTCGTCTTCGCCGCGAGCGAACCTGCAATCGCCAGCATCGGCACGATGTAGGCGAAGCGACCGAGCAGCATCGCAAGCGCAAGGGTCGTGTTGTACCAGGCCGAGTTGGCGGTCAGTCCCGCGAAGGCTGAGCCGTTGTTTCCTGCTGCCGACGAGTAGGCGTACAGGATCTCGGAAAGGCCGTGCGGTCCAGTATTGAGCAGACCTGCGAGGCCCTGGGGAATGATGGCTGCGACCGCCGAGAATCCAAGGATCGCGGTCGGCAGGATCAGGACGGCGAGCATGGCCATCTTGACCTCCTTCGCCTCGATCTTCTTGCCGAGATATTCCGGCGTGCGGCCCACCATGAGACCGGCCACGAACACGGCGATGATCGCCATGATCAGGATGCCGTAGAGCCCGGATCCGACGCCGCCCGGCAGGATCTCGCCGAGCTGGATCAGGAACATGGGAACCAGTCCGCCGATGGGTGTGAAGCTCGCATGCATGGAATTGACCGCACCCGTCGACAATCCAGTGGTGACGGCCGCCCACAAGGAGGAGAGTGCAAGCCCGAAGCGAACCTCCTTGCCCTCCATGTTGCCATCGGCCGGATTGACGCCTGCCGCGTGCAGCATCGGTGTTCCAAGCGCCTCGGCCGAATAGGTGATGGCAATGCCGGCCACGAGCAGGATACCCATGACCCAGAGCAGGGCCCGCGCCTGCCGGCTGTCCCCGACGAGGCACCCGAAGGCGCACACAACGGCGACTGAGATCACCAGCATCTGCCAGATCTGTACGAAGTTCGTCAGCGCTGTCGGATTCTCGAAGGGATGCGCTGCGTTCACGTTGAAGAAGCCACCACCATTGGTGCCGAGCTGCTTGATCGCGATCTGGCTCGCAACGGGTCCTATGGCGATGGTCTGCTTCGCACCTTCGAGCGTCGTGGCATCGACGGAGGCCAGCAGGGTCTGTGGGAGCCCCAGTGCCACGAGCAAAAGCGCGGTCGCGAAAGCAAGCGGGAGGAGGACATAGAGTGTCGAGCGGGTCATGTCGGCCCAGAAGTTGCCGACTGTGTTCGTGTTGGAGCTAGCAAACCCGCGGACCAGGGCCATCGCCAGGGCAAGGCCTGTGGCCGCGGACAGGAAGTTCTGCACCGTCAGCCCGGCCATCTGCGAGAAGTGGCTCATGGTCGTCTCACCACCATACGATTGCCAGTTGGTGTTCGTGACGAATGAGACGGCGGTGTTGAAGGCAAGATCCGGCGAGAGGCCCCCGAAGCCTTGAGAGTTGAACGGCAGCAAACCCTGCATTCTCAGGATGGCGTAGAGCAACAGGAACCCTGCTCCGTTAAACAGCAGCATCGCGAGTGCGTATCCGCGCCAGTCCTGCTCGCGGGCAGGATCGACGCCTCCCAGGGCATAGAAGCCTCGCTCGATGGGACCGAGCACCGGCGACAGGAACGTGTGCTTGCCGGCATAGACCCGCGCCATGAAGGCTCCCAAGGGGATTGCTGTCAGCAGGACGGTTGCGAGAATGACGGCGATTTGAAGCCAGCCATTGAGTGTCATGACGGACTCCTAGAAGCGTTCCGGCCTGACCAGCGCCAGGACCAGGTAAGCGGCAAGGCCAAAGGCGACGGTGCCGCCCAGGATGAGATCGAGGGACATTGAGAGGCCTCCCTCAAAGCCGCTCGGCCACGCGGGCATACAGCGCCATCAGCGCAAAGAACCCGAGGCCGAGGAGGAGATAGACAAAGTCGTACATGACAGCACCCTACAGTGAGTGCCGGAAGCTACGCCCGAAGCGCATCAAGTTTCGATTGGGAAGTCGAACCGAGAATATAAGGGCGGCATAAAGGACGAGCCAAACGTTCAGTGGCCCAAGGCTCGGGTTACGGCAAACCGGGAATTGCCCTTCCGTCAGGACTATCTCTTGTTTCCTCTATAAGCAGACCGTCGGCATCCCTCCCGAATGTGCCATTACGTAACACTCGGGGTTCATCGCAGACGGGACCTCAGCCGGCCAAACAGTGTGTTGCGCGTCTTGGATCGAGACCGGGGGAAATCGTGCTGTTGGTCACGAACTGATGGTTTGGAGGCGCTGCGGATGTGAGATGCACGCGGGCGAACGAGGAGGAATTGGGGACTAGAACCAACCTCGCCATTTGAACCAGATCAGGGGAATGATGGCACTGACAAGGATCAGGGCCAACCCGAACGGATAGCCCCAAGCCCAGTCGAGTTCCGGCATGAACTTGAAGTTCATGCCATAGAGGCCGGCAATCAGCGTCGGCGGGATCCCCACCACCGAGGCAATGGTCAGCACCTTGAACAGATTATTCTGCTCGATCGTGATGTAGCCCAGCACGGCATCAAGCAGGAATTGCACCTTGCCCGAGAGATGCGCCTCGTACTCGTTCAGCGAGGTCACATCCTTCAACACCGCCCTGAGCCGCACCCGGAACTCCGGCGTGATCCAACCCTCACCGATATCGCGAGCAAACGACGCGATCCGGCCCACTCCGAGCAGCACATCCCGTGCCTGCGAGACCCTCTCGCCAATCGCCCCGACGGCGCTCAAGGTCATCCGCAGAGCATCGGTCGAGCGGACCGTATGGCTCCGGTGGGAGGGGTTGCCGCGAAACACCTTGCGGGAGATCTGGTCGAGTTCGCCGCGCAGGCCTTCCAGCACGTCCGCTCCTCGGTCGACGATGGCCTCGAGCAACGCGGTGAACACCCCAACGTTCGTGGCCAGGGATGGATCATGATGGATCTGCTCCGCAACCTGGTCGAACGTGGAGAGTTTGACGAACCGAACCGTCACCAGCACGGTCGGCGACAGAATGAATCCGACTGGCGACAGGAAAGCCTCAGGTGTGTCGCTGCGGCCAAGGATAGGCGTGCTGAGATAGATCACGCCACGGTTCACCTGCAAGCGGCTTGAGGCTTCGATCTCACTCAGGGCTTCTATGGTGGGCACCTGGATGTGGGTCCGGCTCTCGACGAAGACCTTCTCTTCGTCTGTCGGATCGAAGAGGTCGATCCAGATCACCTCGCTGGGTAGCTCCAGCGAGGCGCTCTCGCGCACAGACCCGGCCTCATCACGGTAGATCGTCAGCATGTTTCCCAGCCCAGGCCGCCCATCCCTTCACGACGTGATGTCGCTGATATAGGGCCGTATCCCCTTCGATCATACGGGCTGGTGCGCCGGGCGGAGTCTAGGGGCGGCCTGATCCGATCGGCTCTGGCTCAGTGTCCGGTCATGGCATGCGGGGCGGCCACGGGCTTCGACTCAGGTGAGCCGCGTTCCCGCAGGTAGATGCCCAACACCAGCAGCACGGCGGTAGACAGGAACTCGCTCTGCCAGTTCTGAAAACTCTCATACCAAAACTCCGGCTCCGCCAGCATCTCGGCCATGGTTTTCACCGGCTGATGATGCTGGAGCGCCTCCTCGTTCGAACGTCGGGTACTGCCCGCCAGATGGAACCAGAAAGACAAGGCGAACAGCGTCACGAGGGCCAGGCTGAGCGAGTGCGAATAGAGCCTCAACAACAGACCACCCCTGTGGACGGCCCCGGTACATCCGGTTCCCCACGCCGATGACGGGGTGGTTCGTCCTCGGGATTGGGCTCGTCGGGCTTCTTGGACTCGGGCGAGCCCTTCTGGAACAGGAACACGGTCAGCAGCACGTAAGCCGCCATCTGGAGGAACTCGCTCTCCCAGTTCTCAAAGGTCGCCGAGATGAAGTGGCCGGCCGTCAGGTAGTCGATAAGACCGATCTCGGGAAGCTGATGAAGGCGGAGCTCCTCCACGTGGGCCCTCCAGCCTGTGAGCGCCTGGCCGAGGAAGGAGATCAGGAACAGGGCAAACAACGTGATCGACAGCCCATTATTCCGCAGGAACTGTCGCATCCGCCTGGCCTCGCGTTTGTTGAACCTTACAGAGCAGAAACCCGGAATGGGAATTTTTAGGTTCCGGCTCCTGAGCTATGATGCAGCCATGGGGGCGCCCAAAGGGCAGACATTGCCTGGGGACAATTCCTCATGTCACAGGCTCCGGCCTTGTTCGACAGGTCTGCCTTCGGCACAGAAGCCAGCCGCAGTAGGGTGCCCTCATGACGCCGCAACCCATCGCCACCGCTCCGCAGGAGGACGACCAACCCCTCCTCCTCTTCTGCCCCGATCAGGGCGGCTGGCACTCCGGCATCTGGTTCCGGGGCAAATGGCTGGCCTACATCGATACCAGCGTTGTGCTGGATCCGTCCCATTGGCTTCCGGTCCCCGCCGATCCGCCAGGCGCAGGGTAATCAGCTCCCTGTCGCCGCCACGGACGAGCCATCATCGACGCACCGGCCGCGCCCCGATCTGTCGGAACTGAAACCCTCCGCCATGCCGCTACGTTGAGCCGGGGGGAGCCTATTCCCTGCTGAAGAGGTGGGAGGGTTCATGGCCGCGACAGGTATCAGCGAGCGGATGGGCGTCGGCCCTGCCGAGCACGGGCACGCGGCCCCGACCTCCTTCTGGGCCCTGACCCTCGGCTCCATCGGCGTGGTGTACGGTGACATCGGCACCAGCCCGCTTTATGCCCTCAAGGAAAGCCTCGCGGCTGCTACCGGCCATGCCGGCGCCGGTTCCCTGACGCGCGAGATGGTGATCGGAGTGGTCTCCCTCATCCTGTGGGCCCTGATCATCATCGTCACCCTCAAGTACGTCGCCATCGTCCTGCGGGCCGACAACAACGGCGAGGGCGGCACCCTCTCGCTCGTGACACTCGCCCAGCGCGCCCTCGGCCACAGCACCGGCGCCACCATCGTCCTGGGCATGGTGGGCGCCTCCCTGTTCTACGGCGACGCGATCATCACGCCGGCGATCTCGGTCCTCTCTGCGGTCGAGGGTCTCAAGCTGGTAACGCCCGCCTTCGATCCTTACGTCATACCGCTCAGCCTTGCCATCCTGATCGGCCTGTTTGCCGTGCAACGCCATGGGACAGCGAGCGTGGCCATGTTCTTCGGGCCGATCACCGCGTTCTGGTTCGCCATTATGGGGCTTGGCGGCCTCATGCACATCCTGGATGATCCCGGGATCATCAGCGCCATCAATCCAGTCCATGGCCTCAGCTTCCTGGTCAGCCATGGCACGGCTGGACTGTTCGCGCTCGGCGCGGTGTTCCTGTCCGTGACCGGAGCCGAGGCGCTCTATGCCGATCTCGGCCACTTCGGCCGCTCGCCGATCCGGACCGCCTGGCTCGGTTTCGTCCTGCCGGCGCTGGCCCTCAACTATCTCGGCCAAGGCGCCATGCTGCTGGCCCACCCCGAGCACCTGGAGAACCCGTTCTTCCTGCTCTATCCCTCGTGGGCGCTGCTGCCGATGGTGATCCTGGCAACCGTGGCGACCATCATCGCCAGCCAGGCGGTGATCACCGGCGCGTTCTCGATCTCACAGCAGGCGATGCAGTTGGGTGTCTTGCCCCGCTTCCGCGTCTTGCGTACCTCCGAGACCGAGAAGGGCCAGATCTACATCCCCTACATTAACTGGCTCCTGCTCGTGGCCGTCATCGTGCTCGTCGTGATGTTTGAAACATCGAGCGCCTTGGCGGCTGCCTACGGCATCGCCGTGACCGGCGACATGGTAATCACCACCTGCCTGCTGTTCGTCGTGGCGTGGAAGTTCTGGCGCTGGTCGCCAGTGGTCACGGCGCTGGTGCTGGCACCGTTCTTCGTCATTGAGCTCATCTTCCTGGGGGCGAACGCGCTCAAGATCCCGCAAGGCGGCTGGTTCCCCTTGATGACCGGCGCGGTCCTTTTCACCCTGATGTGGGTATGGCGCAAGGGCTCGCGTCTGCTGGCCGAGATCTCGCATCAGGGCCGCCCGCCGCTGCCCGAGTTCATCCGGACTGCTGAGAGCAGCCCGGTGCCGCGCGTACCGGGCACGGCCATGTTCCTGACGGGGAACGCCCAGGATGTGCCGGCCGCCCTGCTGCACAATCTGAAGCACAACAAGGTGCTGCACGACCAGAACGTCATCCTGACGGTCGTGACCGAGGAGGTGCCACACCTCCCAGAAGAGGGTCGCGTCACTACGGAGAAGCTTTCGAATCGATTCTCGCGGGTGATCGTAAGATTCGGCTTCATGGAGAGCCCGAACCTACCCAGGGCGCTGCGGGAGGCCGGCTTCGACTTGGAGAATGTGTCGTTCTTCCTGTCGCGACGGGCCTTGCAGCCATCGCGTCAGTCGGGCTTGCCACTGTGGCAGGACAACATCTTCATTCCGCTGGCTCGGTCCGCAAGCGACGCTTCGGATCACTTCTGCATCCCGGAGGATCGGGCGGTCGAGGTCGGGGAACGGATCACCATCTGAGACGCACACGGCGAGCCGCCCGTCACCAGAGCATGAGCGAGAGAATCAAGCATAGGAACGAGAGGGCGGCGGCCGCCAGTCCGATCCGATGCCAGTACCTGAAGTCCCAGTGTCTCAGGTAGGGCATGTCACCCGTCTCCGGCGTGAGTGGCTGCTTCAGGGCGTCCTTGAAATCGCGCCACGAGCGCCGGGCGATCATCGCGGCAACGACGGACAAGCCACCAAAAAGGATTGCGCCGTCCCACGCCAGGTTCACGAAACCATCCCTGCCACGTTGCAGTCCTATGGTCCCAAACTGTTTGAGCTCTGTCAAAGGTAACGCGATCGGGGCTCAATCCCCGTAATCTTCAAGGCGAGCTTCGTCATCGTCGCCGCACTTACGAATTTACCCCGTGCGCGGATCGTTGATCGACCTTGCAGTAGAACCAGCATCGAAGGTCTGAAACGGGTGTGCGCCGTGACAAGGCGGCGTTTTCCAGTGGGTGCAAGTCCCACCCGGCCACCGCTCCAGCCGGAAGCAACCGGAGCAGTCATGGAGTAACGAAATGGCTGAAGCCTTCGGATAGCGGGTCACGCATTGGTGACCGCGCGAGTGTGCAGGCCGTAACGTGAGTGAACGCTGAGCAAGCCTCGAAAAGGACGATGTGCAGGCCGACCCGACAACCCTTTCGGGGAAGGCTGATACGGCTGGGTGAATGAGCAAAGAGTACGCCCAGGCGCTGCACCGGGGTAGTGGCGGCAGCATGGACACAAGGAAAGCGCACGCAACACGGGAAGCCCCAGGACGTGGTCAGGGATGACCAACCGGAGGCCCGCGAGGGACAGACCGGGCGCCCTGGGGTGGCGGAGAGGCTCGTAGGACCTTGGAAGCCGGGTAATGCCGGTGGAGGAAAGGGGCCTCAGTTCAAGACAGACGCACGACGTGGTGAGGGATCTGGAGATTGGGCAACCTATCAACTCCGAAGAGTGTTCAGAAACTGCAGATGGCGTTGCACGCGAAAGCGAAGGCAGAAGCCGGTTATCGCTTCTACGCCCTGTACGACAAGATCAGCCGCGAGGACATTCTGGCGCATGCCTATGCCCAGTGCCGCTCCAATAAGGGCGCACCGGGTGGCGACGGTCAGGACTTTGCGGACATCGAGGCGTATGGGGTCGAGCGGTGGCTGGGTGAACTGGCGCTGGCGCTCAGGCAGGAGACTTACCGACCGGACCCGACCCTGTCTGATGTGTTGATCCGGACAAGCACACGCTGGCGCCGCGTCACCATGCCGGGCTGGTATGGTGAAGGAGACCGCATGGTTGAGTTCTGCTCGGCCACGGCCGTGTGGCGCCATAGCGGAAAACCCATCGTTCCCATCCGCTGGGTGCTGCTGCGCGATCCCCTCGGCCGCTTCTCGCCGCAGGCCCTGCTGTGCACCGATCCCACGCGCGATCCCGTGCAGATTATCCGCTGGTTCATTTTGCGGTGGCAGGTCGAGGTCACCTTCCAGGAGGCGCGCGCGCATCTGGGTGTGGAGACCCAGCGGCAATGGTCGGATCATGCTGTGGCTCGCACCACGCCCTGCCTGTTCGGGCTGTTCTCGATCGTGACCCTGCTGGCAGGCCAACTCGGGCAACGCGCCCGCACGGCTGTTTCGATCGACAGTTGGTACCGCAAGTCTCATCCGACGTTTGCGGATACTCTCGCGGCCGTGCGGCAGCAGATCTGGCGTGAAACGGGTTTACTCACATCCCGGTATCGGCACAAAACGCCAAAACCCTCACGGGCGCTTCAGCGATGCTTAGTTTACGCACTCTGCCACGCCGCTTGATTGGCTAAACTCGAACTGAGGCGTCTGCGAACAAGCCCAGCGGACAGTCCGCTGGGCTTCCCCTTGGAGTGGAGGGCCGCCGAGATCGCAGCAGGGCAAGCGCTCGAGGTGGTGGCACAGGCGAAGCGGCGTTGGAGATACCGGGATCTCTATGTCGGTGCGATTTAGAGAAGTCACAAATTCTCACCGATAGAGATGTCACGCCCGTTGTGATTCGCAGAAGCCCCTTTATGGAATTAGCAGATCCAAATGTCAGCGGCGGCTGAATTCGAGGCAGAGGGCTGTTCCTTGCGATGACGACCAGTCCAGCCTGGCGTCGAGCTGGCGTGCGAACGCCTCGATCAGCTTCATTCCAGTGCCGGAGCCGGGCCGTGCCGGACGTGGTCCGGCGGGCAGCCCCTTGCCATTGTCGGACATGCGAACGCGGATTCCGTTGTCCTCCAGCACCTCGACCCTCACGGAAATGACACCTCCCTGCCCGCTCTGGCCATCGAAGGCATATTTCAGGCTGTTGGTGACGAACTCGTTCAGGATGAGACCGAGCGGCACCGCAATCTCAGGGGCGAGGTCCACCTCCTCGATGGCAAACTCCAGCCGCACCTTGCCGAACTGGCCTTCGTCCAGATGGCACAGGCTCTCGACAAGCTGCATCACATACGGACGCAGTCGGAGAAGATCGGTCGTGCCGGCGACATAAAGCAGCTCGTTGACCAGGCGAAGCACCTCGATCCGTTCGCCGACCGTGGTCAATTCCCGACGTGCCTCTTCCGAAGTGACGTCCCTGGCACGCATTCTCACGAGGCTGGTGACGATGCTGATATGGTTCTTGACCCGATGTTGCAGCTCCTTGAGCAGATGCTGGTTGGCTTCAAGGGCTTCCTTCAGGCTATAGGCCTTGTGCAATCGGTCAATCACCGGCCCCAGGATCGTGGCGTAGGTTCGCAGGAACGCGATGTCCTCCTCCCCGAACTCGCGCGGTTCGCGGCTGTCCACCTGGAGCAGTCCGTAGGGCTTTCCGCCGGGCAGGAAGATCGGCACGTTGACGATGGCAACGGCCCCGTGTTCCTTCAGGAAGGCCGGCAACTCGAAGCGGTCTTCCTTGTCGATGTCGTTCGTGACGACCGGCTTGGCAACCTTGATCGAGTAGGTCTCGGAGGACCGCTCGTTCATGGGCAAGTGCACTTTTCCGACATATCCCGGCTTCCAGCCGACCCCTGCCCGCATGAACACGGACCTTCCATTCTGCTCGATTTCCAGAACTTTCGCGAGATCCGTCCCAAGGGCATCGCCAACAAGGCGGCAGGCTTCCGTCAAAATCTCGTCGAGATCCTCGTTGCGCAGGGCGAACTCACCGAAGTCGGCGAGCACCTTCTGCCGCTTAATTATCTGTTCGCGATCTGGCATGGTGCCCTTCTTGACTAAGACCTGCGATTTAACTTTGCCGTATAGAGGTATGTTCCGAGGACCTGCGTTAAGCCAGGATGTAATCAGACCAGAAGACTGGCGTTTTATCCCGCTCTCATTGCTACAAGCCTTTCAACCCGAGTGGGAACACGGCGCAGATAATGGTGTCCTGGCGCTGTATCCTTTCTGAGTTTGAGGCTATACAGTGTTTTCAGTCGCCGGATTCTCCCGGCAGGCTTTGGCATGACGCCACACAGCCCGAGCGCCCCAGCACTCTTGACTGAGTGCAGAGAGAAAATGGGCGCATTTCATGAACACCACCGAGAACAGGCCTCCCGTCATCCTCGTCGTTGAGGATGAAACATTGCTACGAATGCTTGCAGGGGACATCCTGACCGACGACGCGGGCTACAGGGTCATTGAAGCTGTCAACGCGGACGAGGCCCTGATCATGCTCGAAAGCCGGCACGACGTGCGCCTGGTCTTCACGGATGTCAACATGCCGGGGTCGCTGAACGGCTTTGCGCTGGCTCGCATCGTGGACATGCGGTTCCCGGGGATCAAGGTCATTGTCACATCAGGACTGGCCCGGCCCGGTGTGGGAGACCTCCCGAAGGGCAAGCGATTCCTGCCCAAGCCCTATGCGCCTTCTGCTCTGATCACCATGGTGCAGGAGATGCTAGGCGAGACGGCAAAGCCTGCCATGGTCCCGCTCGATACGGTCACGGTTGAGCAAGGTTCTCCGGTTCTCCCGACGGCCATAAAGATCAGACGGATGCACAGCGGCATTGGTGCTGTGGGCGGCCTCGCACAGCCCCTCCCCGGGCCGGAAGAATAAACCTTTGTCGGTGCGGATTCCCGAACAGGAAAGTGAAGATTAGCGCGATCAGGCTCAATGGGCGAGGCGCTGGCCGATCCAGTCCTGGGCTGCGTCCAGCGTGGCAAAAGGTGGGGTGGTTGGGACCATCCAGCCGACCATAGCCTGCTTTCAGATACAAGTGACCTAATATGCTGTCATGCCGCTGGCCAAGGTGGGTCAGTACCGCCACCAGCCGTTGCTTGCCATCGAGGACCAGCATGCCCTCTTCATCGCTGCCAGTGGCAACACGCATGGGCTGAAGGGTGAAGGTCATGCGGCAGTCTGATTGCTCTCAAGGTGCAGGTAGCGCGGGGTGAACGCGCCCACTTCCTTCGACTTGTCCGATTCAGGAACGGTCAGCCGGTCGCCGCTCAACTCGATCAGACCGTCAGCCCGCATCTGCTGGAGAACCCGGTTGACGTGCACCGGCGTGATACCCATTGCATCCGCGAACTCGCCTTGGATGATGGGCAGGGCACAGCTATAGTCCTCTGCCAGACCAACGGCTCTGAGGCGCACCAGCACCCCGCACAGCACATGCGCTATGCGCTGGTAGGCTTCGCGGCGTCCGATATTCATCACTCGTTCCGGAAAGATCGATGCATCCATCGATGAGGGTCTCGCGCCAGAAGGCTGCGGCGAGGCGTGGATGGCGCTCGCAGAGGTCGTGCAGGTCCTCATGGGTAATGAACCCCACCCGGCATTGGGTGAGGGTACTGACGCTGCTGTCCAGCACCTTCAGGTGCAGACCTGTTTGTGGCACCAGGTTGAAAGTCATCTTACATTGCACAAGGGCAGGATTCTACTGGACCGGGCCGCACTCAGTCAGAGTTTGGTGTTGCCACATGCCAGGGATTTTTCGCGGTTGTCACAAGGCTCAAGGTAGAGTTTGCCGCAGAAGCGGCACTCTTTGAGTTCAGCTCGGGCTTCGGCAGGTCTCACCTTGTGAGCCGCCGCTCTGGCGGCAATCCCATCAAGGATAGCCTGAGCGGCATCGTTTGGTTTCTTCATGGGTTCGTCCTCCAACCGCGAGAGGCCCGCGGGCTACAAGTCAGAAGGTCACCCGCTGCCGCCGCGCAGGGATGCTGGAAAACCGGCTCCGTGGCACGCAGGCCGCTCTTGGTGCAGCCTAGGCCGCCAAGGTGCTCTGGGCCTCGACGCGGGCCGCCTCGACCCCCATCGCATTCGATCCCGTGTGATCCTCCGAGGGCGTCTCGCTGTCATGCGAGTCAAAGAAGCAGCGAGGCATGGGGTGCTCCTTTGCCTAAAGGCGGGAGCACTCGCATCTCTCAGTCGGCAACAGCCTGAACGCTTGGCTGCCGATGACCTTTATGTAGGCTCTTCATCCCTAATTGCGAGCGGGGCCATGGATGACCACACAGCGCCATGGTCGCGGAAGGCCTTCATGGACGGGTCGCAATGCGGCCTGGCCAAGCGTCGTCGAGATGACCCGCGTGTTTCCGGTGAACCCCTTGATCCCGATCAGAGGGCCTCGTGCTTGACCAGATGCAGGTAGGTCGGATCGAACTCGCCCGCCTTCTGCAAGCCCTCCCAGTCCAGCACCTTCAGAGTGTTCCCACGCCAAGCAATCAGGTTTTCAGCGCGGAGTTCCTGCAGCACCCGGTTGACGTGCACCGTCGAGATCCCGAGCGCACCGGCCAGCTCTGCTTGGGTCACCGGCAGGGTAAAGGCGTGGTCCTCGGCCAGCTCGACCGCTCTCAACCGCACCAGCACTTCGCACAGGAGATGGGCGATCCGACCATGCGCCTCGCGCCGCCCGAGCCCCACGATCCATTGGCGGAAGATCGCCGCATCGATGAGGGTGTCGCGCCAGAACAGGTCGCCGAGACGAGGGTAGTTGCGCATCAGGCTGCGCAGGTCGTCATGCTGAATGAAAGCGAGCTTGGACGGCACCAGCGTGCCGAGGTTGTGATCCATCACGCTCAGGTGCAGGCTTTGCAGGTCGGGGATGTCGCCGCTGATGTGAAACGACAGGATCTGCCGTTTGCCCTCGGCGGTCGTGTTGTAGCGGCAGGCGAAACCCTCGACCACAAGGCAGCACTCGGAGGGGGTATCGCCCTCCCGGACGATGTCCTGATCCGCCGCGACGGTTTTCAGCCGCAGTGGCAGGCGCAGCAGGGCGGCCTTCTCCTCCGGCGCGAGCGGGGCGATGCTCTCCAGCTTGCGGATCAGCGCGGTGGTCTGTGGATGAATGGCGTCCAAGACAGCCTCCCTGATGATCAGGCGGGAGCGCGGGTCTCTCAGCCGCCAGCGCCCGAGGCCTCCATGCCGGCGATGCCCAAAGTATTAGGCCTGAACGCGCCTTGCGCAAGGCATGGGACCATAAGGAAACGGTCCAGTTGAGCCGCATGGCCTGCTATCTTTCGACGTTCGCGAGGGAGCGTGCCTCCCTCCCGATGGCGAGGGCTGTGAGGTCGTCAGCCTCGACGCTGCTGATCCTCAGGGCGATCTGAACGAAGCCAGTTTCAGGGCGTTGATTCAATATCGTCGGTATGACTGATCCAGGCACCGACGCTTGAGAGATCCGTGTGCTCCCGCCTGTTGGCAGAGGAGCACCCCATGCCTCGGGTATTTCTTTCATGCCTTCAACGGGCATGCCCATCCCGACACCGAGGGAATCGAGCTTTCAGGGCTTGAGGAAGCCCGCCAGGAAGCCGTCCAGACTGCAGGTGAGATCATTCGGGGAAACGGCATCAAATCCAGGACGGGCTCAGATTGGCGCATGGAGGTCACCGATGCCGCCGGACAGGGTTTGCTCCGGCTTCGCTTTTCCTTGGAGGAGCTGAGCGGCGAGGCCCCGTTATGCGGAGATTGAGGAGTGCGAGGGGCGGAAACCGGAAGCGAACTTCCGATGGCCGTGTATGGAATACGGAAGCAGCCTCGCCGCAAAAAAGAGCGCCCGTCTGTAAAGAGGGCGCTCTAGGAACGGCTCCGTAGGGGCAGATGGAACCGGGAAGATGTATTACTGAGTTAAATCTCAAATGTCATTAACATATGTAATTACTAATCTGCGGTTTTATAACGCTTAGACAATGACATTATTTTAAGATGCCACAAAATATTTTCACTAAGTGGAACTTAAACTTTACAGGAACGTTATGACACTGACTCAGAGCAAGAAAGCTTCGATGGCCGATTCAAGGAACACTATGGTCCTGGTCAAAGAGGCTCAGGCCGCTCGGGTGAGGGCTCATATCCGCGCTATGGTCTCCCGGCTGGTGGCTCGCACGCGAAAGGGCGAGAACCAACCCGCGAAGTTCGCAGAGTTGCCCTTTCTGGAAGGGATCGCTCTGCGAAAGCAGCTCTGAACAGAAAAGGGTCTTGAAGCGGTTGACGTTGATCGCCGGCATGGATGGTTCAGGCGTCGGTGATCGAGAGATCCGTGTCATCTCGCCTGTTGGCCGAGGAGCACCTCATGCCAAACTATTACCGTAAGCGCTGGGAAGGTCACATCAGAGGTCTCCAGTTACCGCTTGCTGCATGGAACAGCCTGCATGATGAAGGCATCACCTCACTCGACCAACTCAAGGCTGTTGCCGATCGGCTTGAACGCTTTGTCGGGATCGGCTCGAAGATGGCCTATGTGATCCGGGAAGAACTCGCCCGTGTGACGGTTGCCGAAACGCAACCAGCCGACAACGTATAGGACCGATACTGCGAATTCCGAGAAAACGCTTTATGGGGCAGGCACTATGAAGTTGCTTTGGCGAGCATGAGCATTCCTGGCGATGCCGCTCCCGGAAGCGGCGGAATAACTGTGACTGGAACGGTCGCTTGGTTTGACGTGGTCAAACAATTTGGCTTCGTGGCGCGGTGGAGGCGCGTTCTTGCACATGTCGGTATTCAAGGGGCCGGCTATCTCTGGATCCCGCGTGGTACCACACTGCGGGTTAGGATTGAGGATGATCGCGGCAAGCAGCGGGGCGCCGAGGTGCTCGAGGTTGACACAAGCACGGCCCGACCTGTTGAGAACGAACCGATCCTACGCAAGCCCACGAGCTGAACGCCTCAAGCCCAATCGCGCGTAATTCACAGAAGCTCCGTTTTGACAAGCGGTTCAGCCTCGAGCGAGGGCATCCAGAATGAGCCGCCGATGGACATGCCGCTGCTCAAAGGCCTGCTCCAGGCTTCGAAGGAACCCTCGGCAAGGGTGGTGTCCCAGACTTGCTGCCTCATCCGCTTGATCAGGATGAGTTGCTCGGCTACACGCCGCTTAACCTCAGCTAGAGCACCTGAAGCGTAATTAAGGAACTTCGATCTGGCCACCCTGTTGTCGGATAGCTCGGGTCACCCGGCCCGGAATAGAATTGCACCAAGTGGAGCGGACGCATGAGCGATATGGAGCATTCCGACCAGCCTACTCCGGAAACACCTGGGAGCCCATCTTCGGCGGATGCGACAAGCCCGACGGGAACGGCGCTCGGAACGCCGACCGATCCGTCGGCATTCACCCCGGATGCATCAGCGGCGGCAACTCCTGCAGAAAGCGCGCCTGCTGATGTGGCCGCTCCGTCAAACGTGCAGGAGCGTCCGAAGACCAAAGGCGTGGCCGATATCGTGTTCCTCGTCGATGTCAGCGGCAGCATGTCTCCCTGCATTGACGCGCTCCGCAGAAACATCGAGGCCTTCATCGATTCCCTGAGCCAGGGCGATGCCAACAACGCCGCTCCTGTCAGGGATTGGCGCGGCAAGGTTGTCGGATATCGCGACATTGAGGCTGCTCAGGCCGAGGGCCTGCCCTGGATCGTCGACAACTCTTTTGTGCGTGACGCCGGCGCCCTCAAGGTGCAACTCGGCACCTTGCAGGCAAACGGTGGCGGCGACGAGCCGGAATCGCTCCTCGACGCTCTCTACATGGTCGCCTCCATGGAGGCGGTCCCAAAGGGCTCGCAGACCGAGGACCCATCAAAATGGCGCTACAGGAGCGATGCGGCCCGTGTTGTCATCGTCTTCACTGATGCGTCGTTCAAGGAAACCATGAGCCTTCCCGAGGCGAAGGGTGGCTCGCTCCAGGATGTCGCAAACCTTGTCATGGCCAATCGCATCATCCTCAGCCTCTTCGCCCCCAACTTCGAGGGCTATGACCGACTGAGCCAAATCGACAAGTCGGAATGGGAGGTCGTGGAATACGAAGGATTGAACCCGCAGGAAGCGCTGCAGAAATTTACATCGGACCTGGTCAATTTCCGCAATACCCTGAAGCAGCTGGCCGCCAGCGTGTCGCGGTCGGCAGCGACCGTGGCGCTGTAGACGCTCCGCCTCTGGCACGCTGAGCGCAAGCCATGGCCAAGAAGCTGAAAGTCGGCGATCAGATCCGGCAATACCGCGTTACGAAGGTCTTCGGGCCGGGCATGATGGCGATTTCCTATGGAGCGGAAGGGCCGACAGGAGAGAAGATCTTTCTGAAGCAGTACAAGTCCCCCGCGCCGACCGTCGTTTGGTACAAAGCGTTCGTCGCCTACCAGAACGAGCTCGGAGCCCGCGTCCGGAACGGGCGGGCGGCTCAGTTCGCGGTGCGCCAAGTGGATGCCTTCGAGGACGTCTGGGGTGGGCCTTGCTACTTCCAGGCCTTCGAGTTCGTGGAGAACGGAGCAGACCTGCAGCAGATGCTCGATGAGGAGCGCGAGCAGCATCGCCGAACGAAGACGCCCGCCACCCGCGACTCTGCAGTCTGGGCGCGTCACGTCACCTGGGCCAAGGTCTTCATGACCGGAATGGCAGCGCTCCACGAGTCCAAGATCGTCCATGCCGATCTGAAGCCGGCGAATGCGTATCTGATCCAGGACCCGACGATCAGCTCCGGTTACCAGCTTAAATTGATCGACATGGACTTCTCGCTCCTGGCGGACAGCCGTGCTCCCTGGCATGGGCATCAGGGGTATGTCGGTACCGATAACTACCGTTCTCCCGACCACATGACCCGAGGGGCCGTGCCGGGACTTGCATCCGACGTCTTTACCTGTGGGTTGATGCTTTACGAACTTCTCGCAGGTTACCATCCCTATTGGACTGATGATCAGGCCGAGTACGCGAAGCTCGTGCAGAGCTATGCAGCCAAGCCACCAGCACTCGCCGGGTTGATGCCGTCACCGGCGGGCAATGCCGAGGTCAGCTCTTTCCTGCACCGCTGCCTCTCACCGAATCCCGCCTCCAGACCGACAGCTGCGGAACTACGGGCCGTTCTGAGCGGGCGTGGCGCGAAGCCGTCCACCTCCGAAGCGGGCTCTGCGAGGACATCGGCGCCGGCTTCGGCCGGTAGTGCTCCTCGCGCTGCCGCCGAGTTGATCCTGTCCGACAGGATTGAGTTGCTGGGCCCGGACGGCCGCACGCTGCAGATCGGCGTAAGGACAGAACTCGGGAAAACTCTGGTGCGGCAATTTGGACCGGACAGCGAGTTCTGGGACAACCGTCAATGTGTTCTGGAACGTCACTCCGGACAGCAATGGGTGCTATCGCCTGTTGCGGGGACGACCAACGAAACTCTCGTGAATGGCACGGCACTCACGGCTCCCCGTCTGCTCAGGCAGGGTGATCGGATCGCGGTCGGACGCCAGGCCAAAGGCATCATTAAGATGCCCCTCACGGTGCGTGCGCTGAAATGAACCTGCCCAGCGGATCTGAAAAGCCCGAGCCCGACCCGCCGCGCGAGGAGCCGGACAAGCCAGAGGCAACTTCAACCGCAGCGGATCTTAAAAAGGATGAACTTGACCCGCAGGATCCTGCACAACCCGCTGATTCGCTTGTCTCGGATGCTCGTGCCTCTGAACCATTGACCGAGGATGCTCCGGCCGCAGGCGTTGCGAGTACATCGGAGGCTACCCCGCCATCGACGGGCGATCCTCCGCCTGACGCGGGCAGCCCACCTTCGGACGCGGCTCCAGCCGCTCCCATGGTGCAAAATGCCTTGCAGGTCGTGGAGGTGGATGACCTGGATTGGCAGGCCGTCCGCAATGCGGTCGATCCGGCATTCATTCGCGCCAACATACGGTCAATGGTGGAGCGGATGGAGGCGCTGCTCGACAGAGCCGACGGACCGGGCATGCTGTTCGACAACGACCGCGTCGATCCTGCCGACAGGGTGATCCGGATTTTAGCCATGGATGCCGCGACCCCGCTGTGGATCGTCGGCGACTTGCATGGCGATCTTCTGGCGCTTGAGGCCGCCTTGGCGGCGATGCGCGATCTGGCTTCGCAAACCGGCGACGAAAAGCCTCGGATCGTATTTCTGGGCGATCTCTTCGACGATGAAGGGTTTGGACTCGAAGTCCTTCTGCGTGTGTTCGAGTTGATCACGGATGCGCCGGATCGCGTGTGTGTCATAGCGGGTAACCACGACGAGGCGTTGACCTATGATGGCGTGCGGTTTGCTTCGAGCGTGGCGCCATCCGACTTTGCGGATTTCCTCAACGCCAACCTCGCGCATGAATGGATCGAACGGGCCGGAAAACTTGCTGTACGGCTGTTCGCGCGTGCTCCGCGCGCGCTCTTCTTCCCCGACGGTCTGCTCATCGCCCATGGGGGCTTCCCGCTTGTCGATCTGCATCCGAGGCTTGCCGAAACAGGCGAATGGAACGACCCGTTGTGCTTGTCTGATTTCGTATGGACCAGGGCCCATCCGAAAGCCCGCAAGAAGCTTCCGAACCGCTTCTCGCGTGGGAGCCAGTTCGGGTATGAGGACTTTGCCGCTTTCTGCTCCGTGAGTGCCGGTTTGGGGCGCCCGGTCACTCACATGGTGCGCGGCCATGATCATGTCGAAGAGAGATACGCCACCTATCCGGCTTATGGGTCTCATCCGGTACTGACGATCGTGGCGCTCTCCCGTCGCCTCAGCCGCGAGAACTTCGGCTTCTACGAGCGCGCTCCCACCATAGCGCAATTCGTCGAAGGTGCCCTTCCCCGAGTGTATCGGCTGCACATCCCGGCCGAGATGATCCGTGAGGTGTATCCGGAGCCTGATCTCGGCAGCCTCGATAGTAAAACGACTCAGGAACCGCATCGATGACTGGCGTAATTTTGCGTTGCCCGAACTGCGGCACCTCGACGGTGACGCCTGGTGAATGCGATGCATGTCACGAGGCGCAAGTTCGGTACTACTGCACGAACCACAAGCCCGGTCTCTGGCTGGATGCATCCGCATGTCCACACTGCGGCTCAATATTCGGCGATCCGGTCCGTCTGCCAGCAAGGCCAGTTTCGCCTCCTACTCCTTCTCGGCCGAGAACAACAACTACCGCTCCTTCGCCTACGCGCTCTGGTTCTCCACCTTCACCGCCGAAGACAAGTGCCACGCCGTGGGGCCGCAGAGAGCGGGACACATCTCCTGCCCCGGAGGAGGTTGAAGCAGAAGATGAACGCGCCTCAGTGCGCGACTTCCGTACGGCAAGAATGCTGGAGATCCTGAGGGCGGCTTCGCGGGCTGGCCGTATGTCCAGAGGAACAACTTACACCACTCCGGAAGCCCCACCGGTGGGAGCGGCGCTGGGCGGCTGCCTGATGCGCTTCGTGATCCTTGCGATATTCCTATTCATCATGCTTTCGCTTGTGGGTGGGGCCTTGTTGGGGCCTTACTATTTCTGAAGCGGCGAATAACTGACCGTCTTCACATCAGCCAGTTCTCGTGCCTGTACTCCCTCTCGAGATTGCACCGGATGATGCAGGTTAACGGCTGACGATAATCATCTCATAGCATGAATAGGCCTCCACTTGCCTGATGTAGCAACGACCGTCAAACTCTTAGTACAGATGAAAAGCCAAAGCCTATTTTCCGGCGCGACCCGTAACATTCCACCCACAAGGTCCGCTGTGGGTTAAGCTAGGAACCCCTGCCTTTCATGAACGTCTGGTGTTCTCTGGGTGAGCCGACATTCGGCCAATTTCGATAAGAGCCTCAGCCGGTCGGCAATTACTTGAAAACACTTTCAAGGGTTTTCACTTCCGGGGATAGGGAAACCCAGCGCCTTGTTGCATGGATGGGGTTTGGTAACCGGGGCGGGGTAGCATAGAGGCCTGTCTGGTGTCCGAGCAAAGATCCCTTTTATGCCCTTCAAGGCCAATGCCGCCCGCCGTCATCACATCCCCAAGCAGCGGTACCGGGTGACGAACTGGGCGGAGTACGATGCTGCCCTGCGCCAGCGCGGAAGCCTGACGGTGTGGTTTACCGAAGAAGCGATCGCAGCCTGGAATGCCGAGCCCCGTACGACCCGAGGCGGTCAATCCCGCTATTCGGTTCTGGCCATCAAGACGGCCCTGACGCTGCGGGCGGTATTCCGGCTGGCACTGCGTCAGACCGAAGGCCTGATCGGCTCGATTCTGAAGCTCCTCGGCATTGGTCTCGCTATCCCGGATCATTCGACCTTGAGCCGCCGCGCCGAGACGTTGGAGGTGCCAATACCATGTCGGCCCTCCAGAGGGCCGGTTCACCTGCTGGTGGACAGCACAGGCCTGCAGCTCTGTGGACCCGGCGAGTGGTTGATCGAGAAACACGGCACCAAAAGACGCCGGTCCTGGCGCAAGCTGCATATCGGCGTCAATGCTGAGACCGGGCAGATCCTCGCCTCAGAGCTGACGAGCAACGATGTAGATGATGGCTCGCAGGTTGAGCCCTTGCTCGACCAGATCGCAGGTCCACTTGCGTCCTTCACCGGTGATGGAGCTACGATCAAGCGGGTGTCTACGGCACCGTCGGCAAGCACTACCCTGATGCTGAAGTCATCGTTCCACCCCGATCAACGGCAGTGCTGAGCGAGGATGGGGAGACCGCTCCAACCCAGCGCGACCGACATCTCCAAAGCATCGCCGAGCATGGACGCATGGGCTGGCAGAAGCGCTCCGGGTACACTCGTCGGGCTCTGGTGGAGTCGTTCATAAGCCGCTTCAAACGAGTGATCGGGGATACGCTGCGCTCGCGGACGGACCGGCGTCGTGCGACTGAGATTGCGATCGCTGTCCGTGCCTTGAACCGCATGCTCGAGCTTGGACGCCCGAAGTCTATCCGCACCACTTAACCAAAGATCCAGATGGGCTCAGTCCGTTCACCAGCCGATCCGTGCAACGCAGCCATGTCGAGTTGAGCAGGTCGATGGGGACCGCGCGTACCTTGTCCCTGAGATCCCAACCTGCACAGGCTGGGTGGATCTCAAAAGCCTTTCATTTCCGGCAATTCAATGAGGCATTTAAGCCATGACCCCTCTTACCAATGGCAAGCAGGCGCTAGCTGAAGGCCTCAGCAAAACCGACCCGTCGGCCAGTTCTCCGGATATTTCCGCGCCAAGTCTGTCGGTGCCGGCACGCTACTACTTCAACCTCACCAATGGCGACGACATGATCCGCGACGAAGAGGGCATCGAGGCATCCAGTCTCCAGGCAGCCGTCATTTCGGCCATGGAAGCCGTCGAGGAGCTACGCGCCCAAAATCCTTTGAACTCGGATGAGTGGCAGGGTTGGAGGCTGGAGATTGTCGATGCTGAAGGTCGAGCGGTGCATGCAATTCCGCTTGATGCTCTCTCTCATCATTAGTCAGGTGTCGGATGAGCGTCTGCTGGAGGTACACTGGGACGAGCCTTCGACCTTCTTGTTCAGGAGCGTGCCGGGGACTTACCGGTTAGGGCGTTTTGGTTATGGCGGCCGGTTCGGGTCTAGGCCGCGCGCTGCAGCTCGTGCGAGACTACCGGGATCAGTTTAGCACCAGCCAAACCTTTCAACACCTCGAGCACCCTCATTGGAGCATGCGGCGGCACGAAAACGGCGTCTACCGAGGGACACTCAGCATCTGAGATGGTCTCGGACAGCAGGATCACCGGCCGGTCTGGGTTGTGCCGGTGATACTCGTCAGCGAGAAGCCATCCATCCACCAGTCCGGGAAGCCTGACTCTCGTCACAAGCCAATCAATCTGAGCCTGCTGCTGACAGAGCGACAGGAGCCCTGCGTTCCCATTGGGAACGGCTAAGACCTGACAGCCGGCGGTTTGGAGAATGGTCTCCAGCAGCTCACGGGTAACAGGATCATTCTCGACGACAAGAACAGTAGCTGAGGCAAGCATTTCCGGGGCATCACGCAATGGGTGGAGGGCGTGCCGATATTCTGCCACCATGGTTAATGCTTTCTTAAATTGCTCAGGAGATGAGGCGAGTGCGCCACCCTGCCACGCCCCATTCGCGCCGCTCGTGCTCCTTGGACGATCGGCACAGTCTCATCTCAGCTGCCTTGCACCGACGGCTGTCGGCGAGCCCCGGGACGGGCAAAGCGGTACTCCGATCCCGGGCTCCTCGTCGGACCTCATGGAGATCTCACTCGTTCTGTTCTGATGACATTCGAGAACTGCTCCGACTTGTCGGCTCCAGCACCGTAAGCATCTCACGGGGGACAGGGACGAGAAGGTCCTCTCGATAGCGATTTCGCAGCACCTGTCCGATATGCTCGATGACATGACGTGGTAGGTTTGGCGCGCTTGGCTTCCCCGCTCGGCTCTGCCGTCGGCTTTTGTTCGCGCTCATCGACTATTCTCCATCGCCGTTCACCGGCTCTTCTGTCACTTGCCGCAGACCGAACTCATGGTGAAGGAATGAGGTTTCAGAGGAGCTGTGCGGCAAAAAACTGCCCCCGGAGGACCTCACTTTTCCGCAGGCTGGTCTTGACCTGAGAATTTCTAGGGCGGGCGCTATGCCCTTCCAATTGAGAAGAAGCGTGCTCGATCTGGTCAAACGGAGCATGTCTCGTCCCCGCGGCAGATCCTTAAGTAATTCGGCTGTCCACATCGCGGGCTGCCGTGAACCATCAGTGGGGCATTTAATCCGGTGAGGATCGATCCCCGTTCTAAATGTGGGCGACGTCCAAGTTCATCTATCTGCGCAAGGCGGTAGGACAAGCCCAAAAAGGTTCCGGCCGGCGAAGGCGATATTTTCCTTGTTCCAGAAAGGTTTGATTCACCGCTTGAGGCCAAAACGCACCCCTTCGGTTGCGTACCAACGGTGGCCTGCGTGTCCAAAATAATCCTTCAGTTCATCTTCACCAGCATTGCTTTTGTAACCCTTGGCAAAGCACCGGGAGCAGTACTAGTCCGGAACAGAGATCTTGAATCCAGTGTGATGATATGGGCGACAAGGGATTGGGAGCCATGAGCCAAGCGGGAAGGAGCCTCCTGATCAGGTGGAATTCTCCGTGACAATGCCATTCAACGGGCTGTCGGGTTCACCCAATGCCCGACATGGACTGCACCTTACGATTAATGCTTCACGATAAGAAATACCGGACCGGGCGCAGCGCCCCCACCACCCTTCCCTTGGCGCTGCGCCGATCTGTTACTGAACAGAACAGGGAACTTTGGTTCAGACAACATTCAGCGTGAGGGTGATGTAATCATCCTCAATTGGAGTTTTGCGTTATCAGGCTTTGAACTGTTCTGGAGACTTCAGATGCGTAAGGTCGCAATTCTTGCCGCAGCAGGCGTCCTGGCCCTCGGCAGCTTCTCGGCATCCGATGCCGAGGCTCGTTCCAGACGTGGAGCCGGAACTGCAGTCGCGGCCGGTGTCGTGGGTCTGGCCGCTGGAGCCATCGTCGCTGGGGCTGCGTCTCAAGCCTATGCGGCTCCAGGCGCTTATGGCTATGCCGCACCGGTCACGGCGTACCGCTATGGCTATGACGACGGATACTACGCCAGACCGGTTTACCGGGAGCGGCGTGTTGTGCGCTATTATGAAGAGCCGCGCCCTGTTTATCGTCCGCGTCGGGTCGTCAGAACCTATGATTACGGCTATGACCGACCCTACTATGGGCCGGGCTATTACGGCGGCTGGTAATAATCTTGTAAGCTACCAGGCAGAGTAAAAGGGCGGTCGACATGACCGCCCTTTTGTCTTTTATGCCGCTTCTGCCACCGGTGCCTGCTCTAGGGTCACCAAGGGCATGTCGCCGGGGCCGAACTTCTTTCCCCATCGCCGGATCGTCTCAAACGAAACAACGATTCCCCACTCGAGCAGCATCTCCTCGACCAGTCGCAGGCTCAGAGGGAAGCGTACGTACAACCAAACCGCATGGGCGATGATCTGGGACGGGAACCGATGGCGCTTGTAGCTGACGGGCTTGGTCACGCCGCTGGTCTTAGGCCACCAGTTTCTGCTTAAAGGTTACCGTGACATCACCCCGGCGCTACCTTGGTAGGCTGATGCGGACTGGTTTGATGGAAGTTCCAGCGGCAACGTCGTCGTCTCATGTCAACTTGACAGTACCAGCCTGCAATCCTACCACCCTCGTAATCCACCTCTGTCCGGAACTCAAAGACATAGTTGTCGCTCCTGCAGCTCAAATTCTGCCGCAGGCTGCTGCCGGCGGACGCCACCGCATAGGCTGCCTCGCAGCGCAGACGCTCGGTTCTGCCATTTGACAGCGCGATTGTGCCACTGCCTGACCATACCCTGGCAAACCATTCGAATGGACTCGATGCGGAACTTCCCTGCGCATGCGCCGGACCAGACAGGAGCACCATCAGCGCGAGTGTCAATTGGGAGCGAGGACGGCCCAAAGCATAAATTAGTTTTACTTGCATGACCCGCCCCCTGCTCTCATTCGCTTCAAGCAGGCACCCCACTCCACCCATTTGAACATGCCACAGTTTACGTTCCCGCGTGCGTCACGCGTGCGACGCACCCACATGATCCGCCATGTTGGCGCCGCGAGCGCCCAGCGGCTTCGGCGCCCCTTCGGTGGTGTCCTTGGCCGTCTGATGCTCCATCTCGGCATTGAGGTCGGCTCCAAGCAGAACAATCACCACCGACAGCCAAATCCACACCATGAAGCCGACGCCAGCTCCGAGTGAACCATAGGTTTTGTTGTAGCTGTCGAAGTTGGCCACGTACCAAGAGAACAACATCGAAGCGGCAAGCCAGAGCACAGCAGCCGTAACGCTGCCCCAGGTCACCCAGCGCCACTTCGGGTCGCGGCGGCTTGGGCCGTAGCGGTAGATGACCGCAAGCCACACGCCCACAATTACGAGAAGAACTGGCCAGCGCAGGATGGCCAGGAGCCGTTCGGCTGGGGTCCCGAAACCTATGAAGGTGAGCACCACGGGGGCAACCACCACCGCGCTGATGGCCAAGATAACGAAGCCGATCATGCCCAGGGTGAGCAGGAACGTTGTGGCGTAGAAGCGCAGTAGGCTGCGCTTTTCCTTCTCGCCGTAGACGACATTCAGGGCGTCGAAGAGGGCGGCAACCCCCGAGTTTGCGCTCGAGAGCGCCACCAAAAAACCGACAACAAAGGCGACGCTTAGGGTGTCGCTGTCCTGGGTGGCGATCAGCGATATCTGCTCACCGATGAGTTCCAGAACACCGCCAGGCAGAATGCCGGCGAGGAGGGACAGGTGGCCTCTGATCGTGCTGGTGTCGGCAAAGAGCCCGTAGAGCGACACGATTGTGGCAATCGCCGGAAAGACAGCCAGCAAGGCAAAGAAGGCGACCCCACCTGAGGTCGATAGGATACGATCTTCCGAGATCCCCCAGAGCACACGCCAGAGGATGTCCTTCCACCCGCGGGCCGGGATTTCCCCCGGGGTATTCGCCTCCCGTCCCCGGCCGGGTTCCCGGGCATGGGCGAGATCGTCCGGCAGCACGCCGGCGGGGCTGGCCTCCTCTTCGAGTTTCGAGCGCCAGTCTTCGCCATGTTCGTTCATGGGAGCACCGTTGAAGTCCAGCAGGAGATATCGGTTAGACAGGTTATTGCCGTGTGAACGCGACGTTTCTAGGCCTTTCGGCATTAACCCCGAGAGGGGGCTCCCGGCTCCTTTGCATCTGGAGAAAGGGCGTGGCGGTTGGGGATTACGGACAACTGTTGTCGACCGCCGCCACCTTCTTGGCATGGGCCTCGCTTGTTGCGCTCGGGATTGCCTGGGATGCGCATGTGAAGTTTAGGGTGAAGATTTTACGCGCCAAGTGGTGCCTTAATCTGTTCGCCTCTGTGTGCTTTCCCGTTAGAAACAGCGTCGGCCCGGATCACGCTTGCTGGGACATTTTATAGCTTGCCATGAGCAACGCGTCAGAACATGCCGTAGAACCTAAGCGTCCGCTCATACAGGCGGCAACACGGCGCCCAACGTCACTCGGCGCGGCGGCCTGATGGCTCGCTTCGAACCATTTTGCTCCTAATGATCAGCGTGCACGGGTCTTGGGCTTGCGCCAGCGTTGCTGATCACTCCCTTTCGGGCGGAATGCCCGAGCCCACTTGAGACTCTTACTGCCATGCTTGCCCGTGAGCCCGAGGCGGTGAGCCTTTCCGATCACGGCATTGCGCGTGACGCCCCGACCAAGCTTCTCCGCAATCATGCGGGCCGTCTCTCCGGCAAGCCAAAGGCGCGTCAGCACCTCTTTGCCCTGTTCGTCCCAGGGCACCGTCATGCCGCCTCCTGAACCTCCCCGCCTTTAGAACTCACTCGTTGAGGAGTCAGCCCGCAGACGCCGGCTCTTTCGTGCCGAACCATTTCTTGATCTTCACAAAGAGAGGTGTATCGGGAACGGACGTGAGAATGGTCGCTCTAGCCTGGACAGCCTCCATCCTGGTCCGCACTTCGTCTGGTATAGACAGGTCCGCTTGCCGCCCAATCGCCAGCGCTTCCTCAAGAACTCTCATGCCCTCTTGGAACGGCAGCCGCCAGCGCAGGCGCGCGGTGATGTAAGCCTCCCGCTCCCACTCCACCTCCCGCGTGTCGGCACAGGCCAGACGGGTGACGAAGGGCAGCAGTTGCTGCCGCTCGTCGTCCGAGGCCTCATCGTTCAGCTGCATCGCCAGTGCGCAGATCGGCCGGGAGAAACACTTCGGCATGTCGTGAACGGAACGCACGGCTTGATAGGGGAACCCAGCAGCCACAATGGCCGCTTCATTGATACACGTTCCGCCATCTTGTCCAGGAAAGGTGTGCGAGCCCCGTTTCAGCTTCCAGTTCAGGATGTGGTCGAAACTGTCCATGATGACCATCCTTATGCACCCGAGACAGGAATGGTGCGCTCCGGGTGTCATTTCTGTCAATCTGGAGAGCGCACCATTATGGATGGTGGTCGGACCTGTCGCAGCATTTACTATGAGGGATGCTTCGCGACGGGAGCTTACCGAAGCGGAACGGTTTCTGAGGCTTGGGCCGGTACCACGTCAGTACTGGAGGTGCATTGCACGACGGCTGGCTGAGTTTGGTACCGGCTCAGACCAACCCTGCTATGCCTATTGCTCGGTGAAAAAGGTCAGCAGGACCTTGCCCTTCTCGCCGATCAGGCAGACGAAGCGGTTGGGCTTGTCGGTCTTCTCGCGCTGCAGATAGGCGTCGCCCATGATCACCATCCGGACCGGGGTGTCTTCGACCTTCGTGTTCGCCTTCGAGATCGCCAGACCATCGATGTCGAAGGTCAGGTCCTTGATCGCTGACGACCGCTCCTTCAGCGCCACCAGGCCGGCCAGCCGGCAGGACTCCACCTCCTCCGGCACCTGGGCCTGAGCCGGAAGAGCTATCATCGTAAAGGCGAGGACTGCGCCGAGTGTGAGATACCGCATTGATCGCTCTCCTACAAAAAGTGCTGGCGTACTAGGCAATAGCTCCCTGGCAAAACCATGCTTGGGCGACAGGAAGCAGGCAGCGTCCTGCAGTGAGACTGAACCACCAGGATCAAAGCGGTTTCAGGTCGGCCTCAGTCGCGCTGACAGGATCAGAAGCTGTTGTTTGTGTGGCTTGCAGCCTCGGCCTCGTTGGTGGCATGAAAATGTTTTGCATGGCGCGCGGCTCGGAGGGACGGATGCCAGGGGTGCGGCTCGCTCGGACGCCGGTTGAACCCGGGATGCCATTGCCGCGTCGCGGCAGAGGTCGATACCCGATGACCCAGCATCCAGCCCGACGCGCAACCGAGACCACCGATGACAACCAGAGCTGTAAGCGGATGCTCTTGCACAGATCGGCTGATGGCCTGAGTGCACTCGCGATAGAAGCGCTCGGCCTCTGGCACATAACGCCGTCCCTGCTCCATGGATGTCTGGCCACGCCGGTCGATGTCACGAGCGAGACCGGAGGCTTGGCCCGCCTGTTGCGTGGTGCTGCCAGTTCCCTCCCCAGGCGACACAGGAACCGCGTTCAAAGCCTCAGGCTCGCATGCGGGTGCCACACTTTTCGAAGCTGATGTGGTCCAAGCATGCGGATCACTGGCGGGGAAGCTGTCGTCGACCGCATTATCCACGTGCCGCTGCTGGATTGGCTTGGATTCACTCTCGGCATGCGCCGGGCGCTTCTGGTCGATCTTCTCGTCAGGCATTGCGATCTCCATGTCCTGCTCAGAGCAATGAGGTCCCACGGTGGATGGTTCCCCACGCCAGCGGCTGGTCGCCTGTCAGCTCTCGATGGTTAGGGCAACTGTCGGCACCGAACGAGAAACTGTCGAGGTCAAGGAACACTCCAGACTTGGTGACAAGTATTCCTCTCTCCTCCAGACGAGCCGAACTTGTCCCGCTGATGGCAACTTCCCAATTCATGGAAAATTAATGTTCTGGGCGTTCCACTGGGGAGCCGCAAACGAAAGGAGACGCGAAATGCCCTCCTCCCACAGCGATGGGCCAACTGGAAACGGCCACGGTGGTGGAACGGTGAGCCGCGTCGTCCAGGATCTCATCGGCGAGCGGCTGCGGGTCATGTACGATGACTTCAAAGACGAGCCGGTTCCCGATCACCTCCTCGACCTGCTTAAGCAACTGGACAAGTCACGGTCGGACGAGAGCTCATGACTGGTTCGTTTGATGTGAGGGCAGGCATCCTCAAGGCTATTCCACACCTGCGCGCCTTCGCGATCTCGCTGACCGGCGACGTGGATCGGGCGGACGATCTGGTTCAGGAAGCGCTCGTGCGGGGCCTCGGCAACCTGGACAAGTTCCAGCCCGGCACGAGCATGCAGGCATGGCTGTTCACGATCCTGCGCAACCAGTTCCATACCGCGTACCGCAAGCGGCGGCGCGAGGTGGAAGATCCTGACGGGCAATACGCCGCAAGGCTCGCGGTGGCTCCAACGCAAGACGCGTACGTCAACCTAAAGGATCTCGGGGCAGCTCTCCTGCAGATCCCTGTCGAGCAGCGTGAGGCCGTTCTGCTGGCGGCGGGCGGGATCAACTACCAGGAGGCGGCGCAGATCTGTGGCGTGGCGATCGGCACGATCAAGAGCCGTGTCAATCGGGCCCGTCATGCTCTGGCCGAACGGCTAAGCATAGCCGATGCGGAGGACATCGGAGCAGACCGCATTATGAAGGCCGCGGTGCCAGCGACGTAGTCCCGATCTGGACTGGATCTGAACAGCAGTTGCGCCATCATACCATGCGCGGGGCAGCGCCGAGGTCCAGGGTGTTGTCACATGCATGAGTTTTACTTGCCCTTGCTGCCTATTGCGCACATGTCGGGTCATGGCTTATTCATGACTTAGCAGATCGCCGCATGCTCTGGGCTCGTCAGTGCCCAGGTGCAGCATGGGGAGACGCCACTGGCTTGGACTCCGGCGAGCCGTGTTCGCGCAGGTAGTTGCCGAGCACGAGGAGCATGGCAATCGGCAGGACCTCGCTCTGCCAGTTCTGAAAGCTCTTGTACCAGAACTCCGCATCAGCGAGCGTCTCAGTCAGCGCTCCATTGCCTCCAAGCGTGGAGGACGCCCTGGCTGAGTGTCTACAGTTCCCTTGGCCGGGGCGTTCCATTGTCGGCTGCGAATTTCGCTGAAGCGGTTTGTGGAACGGGTTGGACGCCACTTTCACTAGGAACAACAGGTAGCCGAGTGAGCGTTGCCGCGTTGGGCGGCAGGACTGCGCAGAGAGTTGAATATCGCACTGTCTCATCCTGCAATAGGCGGATGTTCCGCACCAATGCCCGCCGGCTGTTTCACCCCCATCCCCAGGCAGCGCCCGATACTGGATCGCGTGGTCCGGCACGGCGATCCAATTGCCGTGAACGAGCATTTGCACCCCGGCCGCCCTCACCCGGTAAGGGACAGGGCGACAATCCTGGTCGTTACAGCAACTGTTGCCCCATCGGTCCTTCAGGGGCGAGTAGAGATCATGGGCTTGGGTGGATGGCTCGAAACTGATCAGGCAGATCGCGGCAAGAAACTCAAGCTTGAGAGACATAGGCCGCTCTCCCTCAATGATGGGCAGGCGGCGCTCGTCAGAGTGTCAGGAAACGCTACTCCGGCTATTCTACTCCTGACCGGGGATCCTGTCGTCGCATCCGCGCATGGCGGAGCAGTATGAGAAGGCCGCTAGAATGCTGGGGCTGCTGGGTGAGGCTCTAGGCGGCATGGGGTACCAGGAACCGGAGCTGCAAGTGCTTCCATTGCTTATGGGAAGAGTCAAATTGCGAAGGGCTATAAAACGGTGCGCAGCGGCGGATCGCTCGAAATGCAACTTGCCCCCGCTGAGATCCCGCCTGTGGCCCGACACTCTGCCGAGGCTTGGACAACGCCCCATCAGGCTTCAGGTAGATTTCAACTGTCACCGGAGTCTGCTGGAGATCAGTCGGCGGGACGAAGCAGCGATGGATCTGGCTTAGCATGAGCTGAAAGACTGCAGCCTTCTCGCTTTCGGTAATCGCGTGGCTCGCGCCGCAACGCCCATTATCACGAGTATTGTCAGTGTCCGTCCTAAACTTTTCATCTCAGTCACTGGTGCATAGCCAAACTCCTGGTTCCGAGGCTTTGATCTTAGCCGTGGCGCCAGCGTGCTTCCAGGATACGAGTCGAAAAAGAAAACGCCCCGGCCGAGTATGGTCTTGGGCCTCAGCCAGGGCGTTCCTGCGGGAGAGGGCAACCCGCATTTGGTCGAGCTGATACGCAGCGCGCCCGGTGAAAGAACTCTGACGCGACAAGGTAAACAACTGGTGTTTGGTTGGACGCCCTGGCCATGTTTTTTCCGGCTCTACCGCCGGGGCGCCAGTGGACTTGCCTTTGCAAAACAAAAGAAGAGCCACTCTCTAAAGGATACGCTGCTCTTGCAGGCTCACAACGTCTCAGAAGGTCGGGCACGCCATCCCAGAAGTGCCACGCTCAGCATTCGGGTTAGCGCTGAAATAAAACGCCCCGGCCTGGAGCCGAACACCACGTCCACTCCGACCATGGCGTCTGCGGTCCCATAGGAGTCAGGCCGCGAGGCTTGAACGGGAACGAGCTCACAAAGGTCCAATGCGGTAGCGAGGAAATGTGCCCCAGCCAACGGTTTCCAGTTCCGTGGCAAGGGCACGTGCCGAGTTGTCACGGCTCCGCCCATCAGACTAGCCATTCACAGATAATCGCCAACGCCGCCCGATGGGCAGCTTTGTCACACTCACATCACGAGGAGATCATGAACCTTGCTGAGATCCAGCGCACTCTCTCGGCTTCCTCATCACATACTTGCTCGTTGGCTTTGCATCTTTGCCCAGCCGGTCGCGAGCACCGGCGACGCCATCCTTGAGTGAGAGAAGAGCGGGCCTGACGATCCTATCAGCTTGGCTGATCGCCCCAGCTGAAGCTCAGGACACTTGAGCAACGTCCACCAAAACCCTACAAAGCGCATGGCTAGTTTGAGCGCTGGGGCAAGCGTCGGAACGTTACGGATGAGCTCGCCCTGAAGGATTAATACCGGCGAAAGCATTGCTGCGAGGCATGGGAAAGATCATGATCTGAACCACACGCTGGGGTAGTATTATGCAGGCTCTTTCGATCGTTGCTCTTTTCGTTGGCGTCACCTTCACAACATTCGTCGTGCTCCTTGGCGTCGCCGACTACGTCGATCCACTTTTTGTATTGAGAATCCACTAAGTAGGTCGCCAAAAGTTCTGCAACAGCTTTCTGAGCCAGAAGTGTTTGGATGCCATGCCCGCCTTGCGACACGCTTGTTGTGGCGTCAGCGCCAGAACCCAGGCTGCGGCATCGGCGGCCAGGGCATCGATGGATGCGGCCTGCCGGTTGGCCGCTACCAACCTCTTGAGTTCGCGCCAGAGCTGATCCATCGGGCTCAGTTCGGGTGCCTGCCGGGGCAGCCACACGAAGCGGATCCGCAACCGGTCTGCCAGCGCCTGGGTCTGCGGGGCGGTGTGGGCGCTGGCCCGGTCGCTCAGCAGCCAGAGCCAGCCGGCGCCGCGGTAGCGGCGCCGCAATGCGCGCAGGAACGCCTGGGCATCGGCCTGACCGGCGTGGGAACGGATCAGCACCACCCGGCGCGCGCTTCGCAGGTCGATCGCCCCAAACAGCACCCGCTTCGCGTTGCGGCCGGTGATCGGCACGGTGGCCTGAGTGCCCTTGAGCGCCCAGGTCGCCCGCAGCGGCGGAAACAGCCGCAACAGCGTCCAGTCGAGGCACAGCAGCCGATCGCCTCTGTGCCAGCCCGCCTTCAGACGCCGGGTGATGCCCCTTATATGGGCCGATACGTCAGTCAAGTGCTGGTCGCAGATGTTGCCGTGATCTCCGAGGTTGAGCCCGATGGCGCTCATGCGAACCGGTCGTCCGCATCACCTTATATCCGGTTGGGCCATAGCCCTGACCATGATCCCGCATGCGACGGGCACGGGCTCCAAGGTGAGCGCGACCATTCTTTTTTGCGGCATTCTTCCAGCCAGGGGGCGAAAGCGGTCGCGCTCCCCTCAGACATCACGCGCTGACAATCCAGCGCCAGCGCGCAACGAGGTTCAGGGCTTCACGACAACATCGGCCGGAAGGGCGCCTGTTTCGACATAGCGCCACAGCAGGATCAGCAGCTTGCGGGCGAGCGCCACAATCGCAATGCGTCGGACCCGACCGGTGGCTGAACCCACACGGCTGCGGAACCAGCCCGCGAGCGCACTGTCAGGTTGGTTGCGCACCCACAGCCAGGCGAGTTCGATCAGCGCCTTGCGGGCGCGGGCATTCCCGGCCTTGGTGATGCCCTGCTCGCGTGACCTGCGGCCGCTCGCAAACGGACTGGGGGTCAGCCCTACATAGGAGGCCACGTGGCGCCGGCTGGCAAAGCATCGGTAGAACACCTCCTTGGCGAGGACAGTTGCAAGCTCAGGCCCAATGCTCTTCACGTGCAGCAAGGCCCCGAGCTTGGATGAGGTCGCTGCTTTCGCCGCCGCCGCTTCGGCATCGCGCCTCGTCTCGACCTCTGCCAGCTGCCGCAGCACGAGTTCGAGCCAGTCGAGCTGATGGGCGATCTCCTCCGACAGTCGCGGTGGCAGGGGCCGACCATCCCCCGTGATTAGCTGCGGCAGGCGCCGACGGCGATCCGGCCGCAGCGGCTCGTAGTCGGCGATCCCCTGCGTGGCGCACAGCCCCTGGATCCGGTTGACGAGGCGGATGCGCTCCTGCAGCAGCGTGGCGCGCTCGCGGCTCGGACGACGCGCATCCTCCTCATCCGGCGACGGCGGGCGGACCATGGAGCAGACCTTCGGCTCGCCGCGGGACCAGGCCATCAGCGCCCGCAGCAGAGCCTGGGCATCCAGGCGGTCTGTCTTCGCCCGCCGCGCACGGCGGTCAACCTGCAGAGAACTTGGGTCCATGACATGGCTGCTGACGCCGTGCGCCTCGAGAAGGCGGTGCAGCCAGAACCCGTCGCGGCCGGCCTCGTAGCAGCATGACACGTGCGGGCTTGCGCTGGTGCGTCGTTCCACACGGGTTTGGATGCGGGCGAGCAGGTCGAGCACCGCCTGTCCGTCACCGGCGGGGAGCCGATGCAACTCGATCTTGGCGGCATCGGGCGCATGTAGCGCCACAAGCCAGGAGCGGCGGCTGAGTTCGAGAGCCAGAAAGATCGTGTGGGTGCTGTCCGAGAATGAAGCGTCGGCTGATGGAGAGTGGAACATGAGCGACCTCCAGAGGTGAGGTGACCGCCTTACTTCACCAATCTGGCGGTCCCTGGCCCATGAGATCTTTTTTCTGCGCCAGATGAGGCGCGCGCTCGACATAGACGTAGCGCGGGCGCTTCCAGCGATAGCCTGCCTCGTGCAGCCGGCGCCGCAGGGTCCGGGGGCTGACCGCGAGGCCCTTCGTGGCCAGGTCGTGCGCCAGCAGCGGCACCGTCCAGCTCGTGGCCTGATAGCCGCAGCGGCGCGGGTCGCGCGCCAGGGCCGCCGCCAGCCGCCGCGGCGTGAGGGTGTGGTGAAGGCGCGGACGCCCGCTGCGCGGCCGGTCGATCAGTGCCGTGGCCTCATGCTCGGCCCTGTACTGGGCCAGCCAGCGGTGCACGCTGGTGCGGTTGACGCGGCAGCGGCGGGCCGCCTCCGCCATAGAATGCCCCTCGGCCACCAGCAGCAGCGCTTCGAGGCGGCGATACACACGGGCCTCACGGGCGCCAGCAAGCGCGGCGGCCAGCCGCTTGCGATCCGCCTCGTCGAGCCACGTCTCGGGAGAGTGATCATGTCGTTGCATGCTCCCCAGAAAACACCCGCAGCGCTCGCGTTGCAAGACTTATGGCGGCCTACTTAGTTAGGACTGCGCGCAACTGCTCAGTCCGGGTGCAGCCTCTTTCGTGACAATAGGCCATCACCATCCCGTCACACTCGACCATCATCACCTCCTGCTCGCGCTAGGGAGATCCCCGATGGCCACGCCGCGGTTCACAGAAGAGGAGATCACTGCCCGGGCTCGGCAGCTTGCCGACGAGCAGGGCCCTGGCTGGGAAGCGCTCATGGACAAGGAGCAGGTTGGTAAGGATCTAGCCGAACTCCGCTATTGGCGAGAACTGGCCCTCATGAAGCTGGAGGCCGACCAACCGACGGTTCTGGAGGTCGAGGCCAGCACGCCGAAAACAGTAGGGTTAGAGTGAGACGAACGCTTCGATACGGCTGCGTACCACCGGTGAGGTTGAAGCCCGCAACAGGGGCCGGAGCACTTCTTTCTACCGGCCCGCGTCTCGATTACGCGAGCAGATACCTCCTGCCTCATCTCGCACGACCAATTCGGAATACGCAGCCATCTCTTGGAACCCTGGAGCACCCATGCTGAGGTCGATCCCGTTGGATCAGGGTGACGCGTGCTCGGTCACACTGTCGGCGAACTCCAATTAACCCACCTCCCGTCCCGGGGAGTTCTGCTTTGTTCGGCAAGCTACTCCCACATGCGACGGCTAAGCACAGCCGATGCTCGCAGTCGCGGCAAGCGCGCTGAAACGTGCTGTAGTTCTCCTGCCGCACAATGGCCGAAACCTGGACCAGAACGCGCCCGCATAGCCAGGTAGGCCTTATTGCGACCTCGCTTTGAATGGGGTTCAGTTTCTAATCAGTCGCAGCGGCGAACCCGTCGAACCTCAGTGCGGCCCCAACGGTCCCTTTCCTCAATGGTGACGTTCCGGCAGCGTTCTTCGTCCACACGGTAACGGCGTTCATCACGCCGAGCATCGCGCCTTCCCGCCTCATATGCGCGTTCCGCATCACGACGCTCGCGCCACCGCTCACGACGCTCACGCTCCTCCTGCTGAGGATCACCAACGCCAACCTGGGGGCGACCATCAGGGCCGATGCCGAATTGAAGCTGGGGCTGAGCGAAAGAAGGTGCCGCAATAAAGAGACTTGAGCCGAATGTCACCACAGCTAGAAAAGCAAATTTTCTCATGTACATACACTTTCTGACAATCGCTTGTAACGCTGTGTTCCCTGTGCGGTTCCACTGCTCGACTGGAATGCAGCCATTTAACAGGGGGTCATGGCGAGACGATCTTAAGCTCTCTCTTCTGCTCTAAGCCCTCTCCAGGCCCCGAGCCAAGCCAGTGCACCCGCCAATCAATTGAGAACCCTATGACTGATCAGGCCATTGTCTGCACGGACGGCGCTTGCCTCGGGAATCCCATTCCCGGTGGATACGCTGCTGTCATTGCTCGTGCAGGTGAAGAAGGGATTCTCCTCGGACGAGAGCGGACCACGATGGACAATAAGATGGCGATGACAGCCGCCATTAAGGAGCTTGAGGCTGTCCCTCTGGATCTCCCCATCGTGATCCACAGCGACAGCCAGTACGTGATCAACCGGAGGATGTGCCATACACCGAGTGGACGATAAGTGGGATAGATTTCATGATGCCCTCCCGGGGACGACAACAGTAACCAGGAGGGACCGATAGCCTCAAACCAACTCGTTAGACCGATACAAAGTCTAGGTCACGAGATACTAGGTTGAAGGTGAGTTGATACTCGCTTACGCCAGCCACTGGGAACCCTGTATCAAGGGGAGCATCATCCGCCTCGCCGAAGTCAATCGCGTCATTCAAAGCGTTCAGTGCTATGTATTCAACAAATTCTTCCCTAAGTGACGTAGTTGTGACGTCAAATTCGAACGTGAATACTCCTTCGGACGTCGGCTCAAATAGGGACCCGAGCGCTGCTACGAGCTCCTCCTCGGGAAGGTTCTCAAGCCCATACTGGATGTCGCCAACGGCATCCTCAACGGCAGTGATCAGCACCTTGGGCGGAAGGAAATGAAGCTCATCATTGATAGCAAGCCGTCCGATCATGGCGAAGTTTGCACTGCCAGCATAGAGACTGGCTTCAGGATCATAGCTCGCATCGAGCTTGATCAGTGATTTGACCAAGGACGCGTCCGCTCTTGCCTGTCCTCGGGTGTAGGGCTCCCCGACATTGTTGGAGGCTACATCGTGCCTATAGAAGAGGTAGTCTAGACGATCTACCGGATCGTCCGACACAGGCCCTAACGCAATCAGACGTGCTTGACTGAGAGGATTGCCCGAAGACGTAGTGAGCGGCTGCCCCCCATAGTCGCCGGCTGAATAACCGCCGCCTCCGTAGTTCCCATAGGTTGGCAGTTCTAAGGCTCCCTCTGTGCCTATCGGCAAGATCTCGCCCGTCGAGGGGTCTACAGGAAACGTTCTCTCCCAGTTGATGTAAGCCATCATGCCCTCTCATGAAAAATATCACGTGCACTACTGAGGCAGCACAACGGAGCAATATGGCTCGACCGTGTCAGCTTGAGCAGTGGAATGACTATGCGCAGCCGAAATTCTCAGGTTAATTGTCCAAACCTTTGTCTCAGCGCAGCGACTAGAGCCTCGGACCGGAAATGAGACTCCTGGCTTCTGTGCGAGGCCGAGCTGTGATTCACTGCCTGGACTGGGAGGTGGATTATGGGTCATTGCTATTCCCTGGATCTGCGGGTGCGCGTCGCCGACTTTGTCGATGCAGGTCATTCCTGCCGGGCGGCAGCCCAGCACTTTGACGTCAGCGAGAGTTTCGCCATCAAGCTGGTGCAGCGGAAGCGGCGGTTCGGCTCGCCGGCACCGGCCCGGCAAGGCCGTCCGCCCGGACGCGGCAAGCTGGTGCCCTATGAGAGCTTCTTGATCCAGACGGTCGAGGCCGAGCCGGCCATCACCATGCCCGAGCTGGCCGCAAGGCTGCTGACTGAGCATGGGATCGTTGCGGCTCCCGCGATGCTCTCGCGCTTCCTGTGCCGGCACGGCTTCTCATATAAAAAAATGCCTGATGGCGGCGGAGTGCGCACGCGCCGATGTGCGGGATGAGCGCCGGGTCTGGCATGCCCAGCGCCAGCCGCGCATGCGCCAGGAGACGCACCGGCTGGTGTTCCTGGACGAGACGTATGTCAACACCAAGATGACGCGCCTGCGCGGGCGGAGCCGCAGGGGCCAGCGCCTACGCATGAAAGCTCCCTTTGGACACTGGAAAACCCATACCTTTCTGGCTGGGCTACGGTGCAACGAGTTGTGCGCGCCGTGGATCATCGATGGCCCGATCACCCGGTTGGCGTTCGAGGCTTACATTGAGACGCAGCTCGCGCCGACGCTGCGCAAAGGCGATGTGGTGATCCTCGACAACCTGGCTGTCCACAAGAGCGAGAAGGCCGCTCAGTGTCTGAAGCAACGCGGAGCCTGGTTCCTGTTTTTACCTGCTTATTCGCCTGATCTTAATCCAATTGAACAGGCCTTTGCCAAGATCAAAGCGCACTTGCGCAAGGCCGAGGCCCGAACGTTCGACGCGCTCTGGCGAGCGCTCGGTGAGATCTGCAACCTGTTCGAACCACAAGAGTGCTGGAACTACCTTAAGGCTGCCGGATATGCGTCCGTTTAACCGTCCGATGCTCTAGCAGTCCAAGGAGTGATTGACGATGCGGAGCCGGTACAGACTTAACAGAACCGCCCTGACCGCCACTGGTCAGTTGAGCCTCGGTCAGGTCCAATTTGGCACTCCGATAAGCATTCGGTTGATCTACTTCCGATCCTGCTCGACAGAGCCTGCGAGCGCTTGCCGCGAGTAGGTTCTGTGAAGCCAATAGGGGAGCAGGAGCTATCCCTCAGACCTGTGCAACCGACCAGCCACAATGAGACATGTCGCTTTTGATGTCTCACCCTCGTGGCCTTACCCAGTTCCGTTGACTTCGGCTGCCCCAACGACGTGCCGTATAAAGTCATGTCGTTTTCAGTGAAGCAATTTCATGCAATAGTATGTGACAGGTAGCTCAAAAACACGAGGAGCCGCGATCATGAATGAATTATATGGTCGAATTATTCTCGTGGCAGAAAAAGAATACTTCATTACAGATGATCTGACGCAGGCTTTGGAGAAGGCAGGGGCCGATGTTCTCGGTCCAGTCGGTACCTTAGATGGTGCCCTGAGTCTTCTCGAAGTGATGGACCGGGTCGATGGAGCCGTGCTCGACATCAATCTTCGCGATGAAGCGGTGTATCGTGTGATCGACGTGCTGGAAGCGCGTGGCATCCCCTATGTGTTCGCGACAAGCGATGGGGAAACAGCCATTCCTGACAAATACAAGCATGTGCCTCGGTGGATGAAGCCGTTCCATCTGGAAGACCTTGCAAAGGGGTTCGGGGACCTCCTGCGACGGTAGCTCTCCCGGCTCTACAGCCCGATCTCGGCGCTGGGGTTGCGCGCTCTCCAAACCACCGGCCTGATCATACAGCGCCGAGGCGCCGTCGCCGTGACCCACCGCGCCGGTCTCGAACAGGCCACGTGCGAGTGCTACGGCAAAATCCGCTCCCGCGTTGAGAAGCTGCTTCCCGGCAGTTATGTCTGACCTGATCGGGCTAGGCTGACCGCACCGACGAAGCCTTAGTCTTGGTTGGCTTCACAGACTGCTGCACTTAGGCGGTGATTTCGCTTCCTTGGACCGCATTCATGCACTTTGCGAACGGCTTCGACCACCCTTGAACCTCAAGAACAAACATGACAACAAGCCGAACGTCCCCAAGTGGGTTTCGCGGAATAAAAACGCCGGTCAGGGCCTATCAACGAGCCGCTTGATCTCGAAGATCGCCCCGATCAGGAAGATCGCAAAGATGATGGCACCGAAGATGTACGAAATGACGTTTCCGCTGACGCTCGGGTTGTGTGCCACTGCGACCATGAACAGGAATAGCGGCAGGACCACGGTGATTCCACCGAGCAAGATGATCGTTCGCGTCGTGCTCATGTCCGGTCCCCAAATCAGCGACAGGCCAACTATGCCGAGCCCCCTCGGCAATGGCTAGGCCCTGTTGGGGTGATCCAGTGGTCTTTGTACGTGGGTAAGCTGCTCCCATGGCGGTGGTGGCAAGGGTGACCATGGAGGATGTCGCGGCAATCACGGGGTGCCAAGAACCGCTCTCGTTAGTGCTGCCTGAACTGTCGTACCCTTGAGCCCTTGACAACTATCGACGGAGCCGCAGCACAACGAGGAAGCCGATCACAAAGCCGATGAGGATTGCACAGACATTCAGGATGACCCTCATGATCAATCTGATCACCTTGACCAGACACGAGGCCAATGCTCGAAGAACGATCCGCGAGCGCAACGGCGGACGGGAGGTTCCTTTTTATGCTCACCCCGGCATGTACGCGACCCGTGCCATGAAGCAGCCGGATGGCAGCATGCGCCTCATTGTGGATATCCCCAGTGTTGAGGCCCTGAAAGCGTACAGGGCACAGGTGATCAACACGACAGAACCGCAGAGCCTCCTGGATGATATGTTCTACGTGAGCGGCGAAATTCCCCGCGTGACGGCCTTCGAGCATGGATTGCCTACGCAGCACCGGCAACCCAGTAATGGCGGCTGGGAGCCTGATCCCCGAACCCCTGGTCATGGATGAACGCTGGGTTGCCGTCAACGTGAAGGATAAGGGCATTGTCGTGTGTTCACGTCCTGCTCGCATGGTGCCCCCGGCGAAGCTTGGCTTTTCGGGCACCGCGTTTCATGTATGGAGGCTGGATACCCCATCCGGCCAGCAGCACAATCCGATCTGGAACTGCACCGAGGGTCCCATGGATCGGCAGGATCGTAAGGTCGAGCGACGGCGGCAATTGTCTCGGCTCAGGTAGCGCGTGTTTCCTGGTGAATATGTTAAACTGTACCAAGACCACGATACCGGCTGAGGCTCTCTGATCAGATGCTCCACTCCATCCTCTCCCTGCGCTGGGTCACCCTCGTTGCCGCTCTTGGGGCTGCACTCGGGGCCCTGCTGATGTTTTTCGAGGGTTGCCTGAAACTGGCATATGCCCTGGAGATGGTGCTTCAGCCGAGCGCCGACATCGAAACGTCGGTCATCGCCACAGTGATGCAGGCCACGGATGCGTTCCTGTTTGGCCTTGTCCTAATTGTGTTCGCCTATGCCATCACCTTCGGCTTTGCCTTCACCCTCCCCAATAGCGTTCGAGCCAAGGCACCGCTGTGGATGCACGTTGAGGGTCTCGGAGAAATCAAGATCACCTTGATCCAGGTGGTCTTGGTCTACTTGGTGGTGGATTTTGTTACCGACGTTGTGGAGGCTGAGACCCGCATTACCTGGGAGATGCTCGTGAAGCCGACTGCCATTGTGTTGATCGCGGGAGCCCTTCGTCTGATTGGCACCATGCACCTGAATGATCAGCCGGATGTTTCCGAACAACCTCGGCGAACATCCGAGACAGCCCAGCACCTCGTTGAAAAATGATCGTCCGCCCTCCCGCAACCGTTCGCGCCGACCTGATCGCTTCTGAGCGTCAGACTGCCTAAGCGCACGATCTCATGATTACGGGGACTGGCCGATCAGACGATCTACCATGGCCTTGACTGCCCGCATCTGTGGTCCGGTTCGAGTGTAGTAGTTCGATCCGCTGTAGCCCCAAAAGTCCCAGCAGCGGTTCGGGTTCGCTGCTGAAGTCTTTGTCTGCGGGTACAGCACAACAATGTTGTTGTTGGCTGCCCACCGATTGTAACCCGCATCCCGGATGAAGTCGTCGTAGACACTGTCCACATTCTGATTGCAGCCATGAAAGGCGACATGAAGGCGGCACTGCTCGGCAGCACATGAGGTTGGGACATACAGGTAACCAACGCCGTGGAGGCTGACGCTCTCATCGGTTGAACGAAAGAACTCCGATTGATCGAAGGCGACCAGCGTTCCGTCTCGATGGGGATCATCCGAGGCTGGCTTGAAGTCCCCTGGGTACAGGTGGCGCAGAAGCATCACAGCCGCCTCATAATCGCATTGGATGACGAACGGCGGCTCGTGTTGGCCGCAATCCCGGACCGGGAACTTGCTCTCCCCTGCAAATCGGCTGACCGGCATGCCGTGATTGGCCGCAGAACCGGTCTGATTTTGGTCGAACTGGAGGTTCGGCTCGTGAACTTCGAGACGATCATACAGCCGTTCAAGGGTTTCCATCACTTGGAGCGGGACAAGGGCATCGCTCTTGCCGTGGAACAGCCAGACTCGGCTGTCCGCGAGATTGGAAGGATTGTCGATCAGACCCTGGTCTGCCGCCTTTCTGATGATCCTGAGGGAATCCTCAGCCTGTGGTGCTGAGGGACGAAGGCCGTAGTAGCGGTCGCCATAGTAGTGGGTGCAGGCCACCGCTGCCGCCGAGACCCGGTCCAGAGCGACGGACCAGAAGGGCAGCCACGGGTTCGGAATGGTCTCGACACAGCCATAAGTACCACCTGCGAGGATGCCCGCGCCTTTCACAAGGCTGGAGAAGGCGACGTGGAACTGGTGGGCGAAGAACGCACCAGAGGACAGACCTGAGACTGTGACGGTTGCGCGACCAAGATTGGGGAGTGACGGGAGCTTCTGGTTGGTTGTCGGCGGCGGCGGATCAGGCAAGCGGTCATGATTTGCCCGACCATCCCCTGGCAGCAGCAGTGCAACAACCAATCCCAGCACTGCGAATGGGCGTCTCATGATCGTGAACCCCTACGATTCCCCGGAAATCTACAATCCGATCACCGTCCTTTGACGGCCCCACCGGAGTATACACATGGCTATCAGGAGCCCTAAAAGCCGGGATTGAGAGTTCAAACAGGTGGAGGCTGCAAAGATCGAGTGATTGTAGCCGGGAGCACTGTCGCGGAAACAGGCTCCAGGTTGGACCTCGCTGGAACTGTCGAATGAATTTCTCGGTTAGGACTTCGGCTTCACTGATTGTTCGGCATCGTCAGCAACCCGGTCGAATTCCTGCTCCAACTGGGCATTGATCCCTCGCAAGCCTACAATGACATCACGTGCCCATGAGACGTGGTTCAGCCTGCGCTTCACCGACCAATCTGGTCCGAGACCTGCGCTGATCGCCCTCACGTTGCTGATCTTGTCGGCGAGTTTGATGATCTTTGCCCGATCCGATTTCTTGGCCGCTTGCTCGACCTGCAAACGTTTGCGCTCCTCACCCGAAAGGCTCATGTCATCGGTGACTTCTTCAACGAGCCTCGCCACGTCCTCTCCGAACCCCTCGGCAATCATTTGACGTGGCACTTCCTGGTCCTCGATAGCATCATGCAGCAGCGCGGCAATCACGAGGTCCGGGTCCCGCCCCTCAGTGGCGTCGGCAACGAGTGCCGCAACCTCCAAGAGGTGATTGATGTAGGGTTCCTGCGCCACCCCTTTCTTCTTCTGATGAACATGCCAGGAAGCCGCCGCATGAGCGGCTTTGAGAACGCGAATTAGGTCTTCCATGCTTAGCCCTCGCAGAGGCAGCCAATGTAGGCTCTGTCACTGCAAACAGCCCTAAGACTGCTCACGCCCATGCACCTCGGCGGGAGGTGCCGTCGCTTCGACTGCCGTAAACTTCTCCAGAATGCGGTAGGTGTGCTCGGCCCCTGCGGGGACCACCCACGAATCTCCCGGCTCCAGCCGCACTGTCTGTCCCGCGATTTCCAGTTCGGCTCGTCCGGAGAGGACATAGCCAACCACCTCGTACTCATGCTTAGCCAAGGGCTTGTCCTGGGTCGGCTCCTCGTCACGCCAGAGCCGCATCGACATCCGCTTGCCCGAAGCGAGATAGACCTGACCCTGGTCGCCGGTCGGCGAATGGGCGCTGCTGACTTTCGTGACGGTCGTGTCGGTCATCACAGCATCTCCTGGATAGCGAGTACAAGCTCAGCAGGACAGCGCTCCTTATCAGGCGTCCGCCATCCGGTCGAAAGGTGGGTTACTGGCGCATCAACCGGTTCTGGCCTGTCACCCTAATTGTTTGGCCCCCTCGGAGGTCCCTCGACCCAGTTCACATCCCACGGGCTATCGACAGTGATGAAGAGTAGAGTTCCCTCGTCTGGCTTTGTCCATGCTTCATGGACCATCTTGCTCGGGACGTAGTTGAAGGACCCAGGTCCTAACTCCTCCCGCTTTCCGTCGTGGTCCATGATGAACGTGCCAGACACGACGGTGTGCGTCTCGTTGGCCGTGTGCCAGTGCTTTGGGACGTGAAAGTTCCGCGGCACCTTAATCATGAGCTTGGTTGCGCCGGTTATCTGATCGACATGCAAGATCGTGATCTCCGGGGAACCAGCCCCAAGCTCAGGGACGATCTTGTCCCACTTCATGTCCTGAAAGTTCAGGTAAATCGCATGATCAGAAGCGGTGCTGTGTGGTTGTCCCGTCTGAGCCGTTGCTGGGCTAAGGGCGGCGATCACGGCTACGGTGGGAAGGAGAATTCTCATGACAGCCTCCACCAAGTGTTGGCAGGCGATCTCTACGCGAACAAGAACATGCTCACGGCAAGGCTAAGCCCCGCAGAGACATCTTACCACACACTGGGCGCTTCTAATCTACACGCCGGTCTTGTTGACGTTCTGTGCAGCGACCCCGACGTTATCCCTGACCATGATGGCAGCGTGGGCTGCCTACCTTCGGATGACCCACGCCGTTGAGCCTTCCGATCACATTTCGATGACGCGCAACACCCAGCAAATAAGGGCGGGGTTAGTTTACCCGACCCGGCATATCACCGGATAACCATCGGTCCGCCGCCACACGCCCCGCCTCTCGCAACGTGAGCAGAAATTCCCAGTCCAAGTTCAGAGCACTTGATTGACTTAGCAATGGGTACTCGGTCTCAGCCGCGATGTGATGAAGACGAAGCTTCTGGAGCTTCCGGGACAGACCCGATGCTCCCGATTCAGCGGAGGACAGCTTCGTCATAGCCGCAAGGGCGTCCATATCCCGCATGAGCGAGCTATTGAAGGTGATCTGCTCCATTCGCTTCACGATCTCAGATGACGATGTCGGCATCTCTGCTCCAGCCGTGGGCATGATTTGCACGATCAGGGTCTCTGATGCTCGTGACGCGGAGACGAGCGGGATCAGTGGTGGATTGGCCGAATAACCGCCATCCCAGTACACCTCCCCGTCAACGGTGACCGCATGATGAATGACTGGGAGACATGCCGATGCCAGAACTGTGTCGAGCGTAACATCCTTCTCTCGGAAGACGTGTAGCGTTCCATCCCGCACACGAGTTGCGCCAATCAGCAGGCGCAGACTGGGTTTCGCTCGCAGGGCATCAAAGTCAATCTCGTCGGCCAATAACCTTTTAAGTGGGTTCACGTTGAAAGGGTTGAATTGGTAAGGGGACAGGACACGGGTCGCCACTGCAAGTGCCGTACCAGATTGGGCTCGTGGGGCAGCCTCGCTGGCCCGCTTCCAGAACTGTTCTAACCGGTTCCTTGCACCGCTTCGACCTCCCTCAGTGAGACCTGAGGCGAGAAGAACGGCGTTAACAGCGCCAGCACTTGCACCGCTCACAGCGTCAAGCGCGAGATCATCGTCGTCCAGCAGACGGTCGAGAACGCCCCACGTAAAGGCACCGAATGAACCTCCTCCTTGAAGGGCTAAGGAAAGTCGCCTTTTGGTGGTCTTGGACTTGATAGTGTGGGTGTGGATCGGGGCCAGTGAATGGGCCTCAATCGATTGATCCGGATGAGAGCCGGTAAAAACGTCATGGAGTGAAAGCTTCATCACATTTGAACTGTGCGGTGCAGCATGATGTTCCAGGGAGGCGTTGTGGCAATAAATCCTCACATGCGACACATTCGCTAAAATGCCATTTTGTTAGACGCTTTCTGCCCACTAAAGCACCGTTTCAGGGGCTGAGTTGTGTTCTTCGCCGGGTTCCATGCACCATCGGCATGATAGCCCGCAGACCCCCGGCGTCTGCTGCACCGCACCAATTTTCGTTAACGCATCGGAAACGCAAAAGTGCATGGCAATGCCTGGAGGCGAGGAAGGTTTGGGCTGTCGTGACCGGTTTTTCTGGGATCGTTCCTCCAGTGAATGGAAGGCACGACTTCACACTCAGTGAACGCCCTCCTTGTCGAAGCTCGCCAGCGTTTGTGACGCTTTGTCGGAATACGCTGAGGTGAAGAAGCTGCGAGAGGGCGCGGGCGAACCCGATGTCTGGGCCATGCCAGGGTCTGACGGAGGCTGGACAACAATGCACAGGACTCAGGTCCCGGCACATCGCAGCCATGGCTATACACTGGTGACGCTCGGTAAGCGCTGCATGAGAGGCTCGCGCCCGTGGGCATGGCGGGTCTCAAGAGGGTATCAAGAGGACACTTTCGAGCCGGTTCTGGCCCAGACAACCTTTCCTGGCATTGCCAGTCGCTCACGTAGCTGGTTGCGACCTCTGCCAGGACGCCCACACCTTCTCCAGATTCAGGCTCCAGGTTTAGGTGAACCGGTTGGCAAGCACGCCAAAGGACTCCAAATGAGGCATTGTGGAAGGCGCTTCGCGGCCTAGAATCCAAACAACAATGACCCGCTATTATTTCCATTTCCGCGATGCCGGTAGCCTCGACGAGGACCAGTATGGATTAGACCTGCCTGCTCTTGAGGACGCGCAGGCCGAAGCCCGCGAGATGGCCCAGGAACTGCGGAAGACTTGGGGCGACCTGCCGCTCGACGACTTGAACAACATGGCTATTGAGGTGACCGATCACACCGGCCAGACCGTGTTCATCGCGCCCTTCTCGGAAGCGGTCGGGCCGATGTGCTAACCGTTGCCACCAATTCGGCGTCGCCCGCTCGCCGACCATGCGCCATACTATGGTCAAGGTGGGAGGCCGCCATGATGAAGCGTCTCAAGTCCTATATTTCGTATGAGAATGAAGTGAGCCCGGTTGCCGCCCTGGCATTCGTGTTCTGCGGGGCGGTGCTGCTGGGGTTCATGTGATGCTCCCCACGGGCTGATTGCGCGATCCTGCGGGCAGGCGGTCTCGCCGTCTACACGCACATGATCATGTGCCGATGGTTAGAGAACACTGATCCGGTAGCTTCCGCATGCAACCAGGATAGAGCCCGGTAAGGCAATGGCCCAGCCATAATTTACCCTGGTGAGATTGATCTGCCGCGCACTCACGGATCAGGCGGATCACATCCGTCATGCGATAGGGCCTTGCTTGTTCCTGTTAAACATTCGGCAGCCACTTTTCCTTTCACCGCAGTCGTCATCGGCTCGCCCTCACAAATCGCCGCTATGGTCGCAGGCTTCTCCAGCGATAGAACAGCCGTGCGAGCGGCGAACGAGCTTTGGCTGTGCGGGCTGCCCGACTAGGTGATGAAGGGCATAATCTGCAACTGAAGTTCGCGGGATCGAGGCCGGATACGTCACCCGGCTCGCAGCACTTTCTGACCTGCACCGAGAGTCCTATACTGGGCCTCCTATCCCAAGTTCAACCTGGGCATTCCAATGCCAGCCCATTAGTGGGATGATGGCGTCATGAGCACGTCACATCCACCAGTGCTGGATGCCTCCGGTCGTCGCCTCACCATCGCTGATCGAGCGGACGAGGCTGCCATTCTCAGCTTGGCGCGTGCTTTCCATGCAGAAGATGGTCATCCCCTCAGCGACCAAGGCGAGCGTGCCCTCGGGCACCTTTTAACAGACCAGACCCACGGCCTCGTGTTCAAGATCGAGGCTCCTTCCGGTGTGATCGGCTATGCCGTGCTGTGTTTTGGCTACTCGGTCGAACTAGGCTGGCGTGACGTGTTTCTGGACGACTTCTACATCATTCCCTCCGAACGGGGCCACGGTCTCGGGCACTCCGTCATGGATGCGCTCATCGCCTTCGCACGGGAGGCGGGGTTCGCTGCCGTTCATCTTGAGGTCATGGCAGGAAATCGTGCCGAGGTCTTTTATCGACGCCTTGGCTTCCGAGACCGAGGCAGCGCCATTCTCACACTGCGATTATAGCATCGCTGGTTCGGTTCAGTTCGGTAGGACAGCGGAGACGCTTCTTTCACGAGGTTTGCTGTTACCCCGGTCCTCTCTCAAGTTGCCGACAACCACTCCCGCAGCTTCGTCCAGCGTCTCTTCATCTGCCCGCCCCTCACTGCTATTCCGACAGCCTTCTTCTGGCCCACCAGCACGACCAGCCGCTTGCCACGGGTGACACCCGTGTAGAGCAGGTTGCGAGCCAGCATCGTGAAGTGTTGCGTCACCACCGGAATGATGACGGCGGGATACTCAGACCCCTGTGACTTATGAATGGTCGTTGCATAGGCAGGGACGAGGGTGTCGAGTTCGCCAAAGGGATAGGACACCTCCCGCCCATCGAACGAGGCAATTAGTGCCCCTTCCTCATCGTCGATCCGCACCACCGTGCCGAGATCGCCGTTGAAGACCTCGCGGTCGTAGTCGTTCTGGGTTTCCATCACCCGGTCTCCCGGCGAGAAGCGCCAGCCGAACCGCTCCACCTTCGCGGGAGGATTGGGGTTGAGGACCTCCTGAAGCTGAATATTGAGGTTGCGGGCTCCCAGCACACCCCGGTTCATCGGGCAGAGCACTTGGATGTCCTTCATCGGATCGAGTCCGAACCGGCGTGGCATCCGCTCCTTGATCATCTGGATGATCTTGGGCACTCCTTCCTCAGGGTCGTTGATCTCGACAAAGAAGAAGTCGCTCTCCTCACCTGCTTTCGGCACCTCAGGCATCTGGCCTTTGTTGATCCGGTGGGCGTTTACCACGATCCGGCTTTCCGCCGCCTGACGAAAGACCTCGGTCAGACGAGCCACGGGGATGCGGCCCGAAGCGATGGTGTCGGCCAACACCTGCCCCGACCCGACTGAGGGCAACTGATCCACATCGCCGACCAGCAGCAGACCCGCATGAGAGGGAATGGCCTTTGTGAGCGCATTCATCAGCGGTACATCGACCATCGAGGTCTCGTCTATCACCAGCAAATCGCAGTCGAGCGGGTTTTCCTCAGTGCGTGAGAAGCCACCGTGCTTCGGGTCGATCTCCAGGAGCCGATGAATCGTCTTGGCTTCGATCCCGGTCTGCTCCGTCATGCGCTTGGCCGCCCGTCCTGTGGGAGCCGCCAGGGCCACCCGAACGCCCTTGGCGACGAGCAGGCGCAAGATCGTGTCGAGGAGGGTCGTCTTGCCAACGCCAGGACCGCCTGTCACCACTGCGACTTTGGAGCCGAGCACCAGCTTGAGAGCCTCCCGTTGCGAGGCAGCCAGGGTCTTGCCCGTGCGGCCCTCCACCCATGGGATAGCTCGCTCGATGTCGATTTCGGGCCAGGGCGCTGGGCCAGATGCCCGCTCGATCAGCCTTGAGGCAATTGCCTGCTCAGACAGATAGAGCCCCTTGAGAAACAAGCAGGTCTCGTCGCCGATGCTGTCCGAGACGACTTCTCCTTTCGCAAGTTCCTCGGCGATGGCCGTGCGGATCAGGGCTCCATCGACTTCGAGCAATTGCTCGGCCAATCGGGTCAGCGCCTCAACCGGCAAGGCGCAATGCCCCTCGTCGGTCGCGGTCTGAAGCGCAAACGAGATACCTGCTCTGATGCGCTGAGGTGCAGCTTTCTCCATGCCAAGCTTGGCCGCGATGGCATCGGCGGTCTTGAAGCCGATGCCGCGCACATCCTTCGCGAGACGGTACGGGTCTTCGGTCATGACCTGGATGGACTCATAGCCGTAGGTCTTGAAGATGCGCACCGCTCTGGCCGTGCCGACGCCATGCGCATGAAGGAAGATCATGATCTCCCGCACCGCCTTCTGCTCGGCCCAGCCGGATATGATGCGGGCAGCCCGCATAGGTCCAATGCCAGACACCTCGGTCAGGCGCTCGGGACTGGCCTCGATGATCTCGAAGGTGTCCACGCCGAAGGCTGCCACAATCCGCTTGGCCATGGCTGGCCCGATGCCGCGCATCTGGCCTGAGGCGAGGTACTTCTCGATGCCCTCCACGCCAGTCGGAGGTGTGGTCTTCAGCACTTCAGCCTTGAACTGGAGACCATGGGTACGGTCGCTGATCCACAGTCCGCTGGCGGTAATCCATTCCCCGGCAGAGACCGCAGGCGTATGACCAACAACTGTCACAAGGTCACGCTTGCCACGGGCATGGACCTTCAGGACAGCGAAGCCGTTCTCGGCATTGTGGAAGGTGACGCGCTCAACGGAGCCCGCGAGGGTCTCCAAGGCAGGTCGTTGATCAGCCTGTGCGGGTCGGAACATCTGGTTCATGGTGCCTGCCGGGAGGATTCCCCGCCTTTTCGAGTTTATCGTTGGATGGCACCGCTGACGAGGTGAGCCTCCTCTGCCCCTGTGCAACCCGTCCGAAGCTACCTGCACCGGCCTCGTGGCCGGTACCAGGAAGTTCGAAGCAGGCGGCGGAAGGCCATGCCATACCTTGACCAAACCCTATGTTCTATGTTTGTTCTTTTTGCGACGCCGAACGAGGGAGACCAGCCAGACTATGATTCGCACGGGATCGACCCAGAAGCTCATCGAGCCGGATGAGACCGAGCAATTGGTGAAGGACATGAAGCGGTTGCTCGCGAAAGCTGAGCAGCAGATCAGACGACTCCAAGAGAAGATCGCGGATCAAAAGCAGCAGATTCGCGTATCCCAGGCCCAGGCCAAGCACGAAGAAAATCTCGCTGCCGAGCGTGAGGACCTGAAGTTCGAGATTGCAGACCTGAAAGGTGAAATCAGGGAATTGATCCGTGCCAACCGGGAGCAGGTCGAGAAACTTGAGGCGCTCTTGGCCGAGAACGCGAGGTTAAAGGCTGACGCAAAGGTCCGGAGGCCGAACGGAATGACGGCGGGGGCAGACCTCCGGAGATTACTCCAGCCCTTGCTGTCCTGATAATCGAAGAAGCAGGCGGGTCTATCGCATCGCAGTCTCGCTCCTGGATAGTTTCTGAACGGCCATCCATATCGAAGGCATGGCGAAAACATCAAAGCGCAACCAAGGCAAGCCGCGCGGCCCGCGCAAAGCACCTGAGCCCACCGGCACTCGGCTGCCGTTCCGCATCAGCGTGGATCGGGAGGCACTTCATGCGCTGGATAAGCGAGCCATCGCTGTTCAGGTCGGCATTGGTATTGTAGCGGGCTGGCTGGCAAGCTGGCTCGTGGGTGGATCGGGTCTTCTTCAGTACGTGGTCACCGGGCTTGCAGGATCGCTCATCGGCGGCTTTCTCTTAGAGCGCTTCGGCATTGATCTCGGTTTTCGCAATCAGACCGCCAGCCGCATTGCCACTGCAACCATAGGGGCGATGATCGTCGTCCTTCTCGCCCGCATCATCGGCTGAGAGGCATTGCCACTTGCCAAAAGGGCGCACGACGGGCCAAGTCCAAGAAAGAAGTTCACCGACGCGGGTACCATTCCAATGACATCAGCCACAGCCTCCCGCGCTCACATCACCGAGCGCCCTCAGGCGGCTTGATTTCTGCGCAACCGGGCGGCTCCAGCGCCGCCCCTTTTCTTTCCCAGTCACAGGTGGATACAGTAAGGGGATAGACCGGGCTGAGTGACCGCAGCGGCGCAGAAATAAGGAGCCGCTGGGTCACTGTGGGATCGACACAATTGGAATAATTGCGAGCGTCACCATGACAGCGGAAACCCGCCTCGTTCCCGCTTGGCGGCTTCTGGATCGAGAGGGTCTTCATGCGCTCGTGAAGACACCAAGGCGCGGCCTACCCGAGGGCATCCTCCTGACTCCGAATCGAGCGCTGCACGAGATCAGCGCTGTCCCGTTAGTCATGGCCGCCCATCAGGTGATTGAACGGGCTATCGCACAAGGCGGCTTGCCTTTGACGGCCGCCGGTGCCCTGTCACGGGCCGAGACGCGAGCACTCTTTGATCTGATCGACTGGCCAGACTATCCCAAGAATGAGGTCCTTGCCGTCAATCGGGTGCTGAACGAAGCCGATGCCCTGCCAGTTCACGTCACCCGCATCGTGCTCCAAGTGGCGGGCCTGCTGCGCCGTCGTGGAAAGCTGCTGATCGCCACCAAAAAGGCTCAAGCCCTTCTGGACCCAAACGCATCCGCCAATCTCTTTGCGCTCTGGTTCGAGACGACCCTGTGGCGGGTCAGCCTTAGCTACTTTGATCGGGCTCCGGTCGAGCACTGGCCGCAGGATCATATCGGCATTGTGCTCTGGTGTTTGTCCGTGGCGGACAACAACTGGGCAGATGCCGACATGCACGCCCAGGTCTGCACGGTACGCGACGAGCGTCTCGACCGTACCGTCAGGGACTTTTCCGGGCACGCCATGAGGAGCCGCGTGCTCCGCCCGCTCACGTGGCTAGGGCTGATGGAGATGACGCGCCGAGATGATGAGGCCCAAACCGACTGGATGCGGCCCGCCGTATTCCGGAAGACCGCCGTCTTCGGTACGGTGGTCGGATTCAAGGTCAAAGTGCCAGTGCGGACGGGAGCGGTTCACTGAAAGCGAGTGGCCCCTCTCCACCTGAGAGCCACGGCGCTATAAGGATGGGAACAGTTTTAACAACGAGGAACAAATCATGTGGCTGGATCATCGCATTCAGGACCTCTTCCAGATTGAGTTGCCGATCATCCAGGCTCCCATGGCCGGTTCGGTCGGGTCCGAGATGGTGATCGCCGTTGCCGAGGCAGGAGGATTGGGCTCCCTGCCCTGCGCGATGCTCAATCCGGAGCAGATGCGAGCCGAAATCGGGATTATTCGCCAAAGGACTTCTCAACCCATCAACCTCAACTTCTTCTGCCACCAGCCACCACAAGCTGACCCAACGCGAGAGAATGCCTGGAAGCAGCGACTGGAGAGCGACTACCTCGAACTCGGACTTGATCCACAAGCTCCCGTTCCTGCTGCGGCCCGTTCTCCCTTCGACAGCACCATGTGTGACCTCGTGGAGGAGTTCAAGCCTCAGGTCGTCAGCTTCCATTTCGGCTTGCCCGAGCGATCTCTCCTCGACCGAGTAAGAGCGACCGGCGCTAAGATCATCTCGTCGGCCACCACAGTGCATGAGGCGCGGTGGCTGGAGGATCAGGGGTGCGATGCGATCATTGCTCAAGGTTACGAAGCGGGTGGGCACCGTGGAGTTTTCCTGACCGACGAAATTTCTACCCAGGCAGGCACTATGGCGTTGGTGCCGCAGGTCGTGGATGCCGTGAAGGTGCCCGTGATCGCCGCTGGTGGCATTGCCGATGCGCGCGGCATTGTTGCGGCTTTCGCCCTTGGAGCCTCTGCGGTCCAGATTGGAACGGCTTACCTGTTCTGCCCTGAAGCCATGGTCAGCTTGCTCCATCGTGACGCCCTCAAGAGAGCGAAGGACAACGACATGGTTCTCACGAACGTATTCACCGGTCGGCCCGCACGTGGGATCGTCAACCGAATTGTTCGAGAGGTTGGTCCCATGTCAGACCTCGCACCAGAGTTTCCCCTTGCGGCTGGAGCGTTAGTCCCGCTGCGGGCCAAAGCGGAAGCCGCAGGATCAGGAGACTTCTCCCCCTTGTGGTCGGGACAGGCTGCGGCCCTTGGCCGAGAGATTCCCGCTGGCGACCTAACACGGCAGCTTGGAGCGGAGGCGCTTGCCCCTCTGTCCCGGTTAGCCCCCGCTAAATCGCCACGGCCAGCTTGAGATTGGATCGGAATCAGGCAACTAATCCGCTGATGAACATCTTTGTACTCACCGGGGCGGGCGTATCCGCCGAGAGCGGCTTGGGGACTTTCCGGGATAAGGACGGCCTCTGGACCCGCTTTGATCCGATGAAGCTCGCCACACCGGAGGCATTCGCCCAAAATCCAGATGAAGTGCATGCCTTCTACAACATGCGTCGTCAGAACCTCCTTGCGGCAGAGCCCAATGCCGCTCACCGAGCGCTTGCACACATGGAGACCGCTTTAGCAGAGCGTGGTGGCAGTCTCTTTCTGTGTACGCAGAACATTGATGATCTGCACGAGCGGGCCGGATCACAGCGGGTCGCCCACATGCACGGCGAACTGCTTAAAGCCCGATGCACGGCCTGCGGCGAAACGATGCCGTGGCTGAAGGACTTAAGCGTCGAGGTCCCCTGCCCGTCCTGCCGTCGTTCTGGAGGATTGAGACCTCACGTGGTCTGGTTCGGCGAGATGCCGCTGGAGATGGACGCGCTTTATGATGCGTTGCTTGCCGCCGACCTGTTCGTTGCCATCGGCACGTCAGGCTCGGTCTACCCGGCTGCGGGATTCGTCACGGAGGCCCAAGGGCATGGCATCCGCACCTGCGAGATCAATCTGGACCCCTCGGATAACGCCCGACAGTTCGATGACGCTAGGTACGGACCGGCAAGCGCGACCGTCCCGACTTGGGTCGAGCAGGTGCTCACGACGTGACGCATGCCGTCGTGAGCACGGGATACGGAGCCTCAAAACCCATATCGCCGATCTTGAGCACTCCCAGAACCAATACGATTCCAAGGGGCTCGGATCACTAACTTGGAGACTGCCAGCCGTCCACCTCAGACCTCCCGTCGATGATGCTAAAGCTCACGGTCATTCAGCGTAGGATGGTGTGAAATGACCATCCTCAGCGAGGCTTTTGATCTAACCGGGATGGTTGGCGCAGCGGCACTTCTTGAAGTGACGGACGGCCCGCTCGAAAGCGCGCCGCCCGGTATTCGGTAAGCCATTGCCGATGATCTTTCCCGCCAGCGCTGCGCCGTTCATCACCAGGATGGAACCGGACGACAGAACGACCTGCACGAGAGCGGCATGAAACCTCGTCATGGTTATGCCCTCTGCGCTTCTATTATGCGCTCATTTCCCGGAAAACGTGAGCCGTTATCGAGTCGTACTTTGTCGAGACCCTTACCGCCTCCTTCTCCCGCATACTAATGACCTCATCTGACGGAATAAGCCTTGACTTTGTCCGCCCCACTCTGGGGCCGAAGGAGGTTCAGGTGACTAAGCCTCACGCGTGGGAATGTTCACAGTAGCGAAGATAACAGGTCGATCACTTGAACCTTGGGATAGCGAGCAAGGCCGGTTCATTCTTGATGAAAAATTCGTACAGACGGCGGGCGGCTCCAAACACCTTATCAAGATGCTCTATTTGCCTTTCAACTCCCAGAAGAGGATCAACTGGCGGAACTCGAACCTGGATGCCCTGCCAGGACTTACCCTCATAACCGATCCTCATTTCAGGCTCAATGATCGTGGATACGACTGGGACGAAGTCGCTGTACCTCACGTTCTTTATGAAAAGGGACACGTGAGTTGAGCCCGAATGTGCGATTTGCACGTACTTACGTCTGATCTCCCGCTTGTTGTTCCGCAGTTGGTTCTCATAAAAAGCAGGCCAGACGTTGATACGAGCACCTTGCTGCGGATTGGCAAAGATCGGCACATCTGGATGGAAAAATCGCTGAAAAACAGTTAAATCCTTCCAGAACTGAACCGCTGTCGGCTCCGGTTTATTCCACGCATTCTCGCGCTCTGCGGCCTCAAAGAGAGTTCTCGCGTCCTCCGAGGAACCACCGTCCCTCTGGAGCGCTCCTGCAATTTCCTCGAAGGTAATAATCGCATCCCATCCGCCATCCCGGAAGTCATTCAGTGGATAGGCATTATTCAGGTAGTATTGCGGGGCGACCAGAATACACTTGAACTCCTGCCAGGACCCGATTTCCCGCCGGTATCTAGCGCGGGCCTGATATCGCGGCCCTTGATTATCGGCCTGCGGAGCGTCCACCTTGTCCTCAAGGAGAAGACCGACGCGAACCTCGCCGCGATCTCGGAACCTTACGGTGGCGATCACTTCGACATCAGTCTCGCCGAATGCGAGTGGGTCACCCGAAGCCACACTGTGATCTCTATACTGATGCAGAGAGACGCTTTCGATTGAAAGGAGTGTGCATTTTGGGAAGGCCCTACCGAAGAACCAATGCGCCAGGGTGGTCGGAGATGACAAATGGCGTTGAAGGATTGCGTCAACCCGATCTTCCGTAATTCTCTTATAGTTGTCAGGTATCTCAGCCATCGCTCGTGCTCCCCTCATAGGCAGAGCAAAGCAGAATCCAATCGTCGGTCAAGTCCGTCTCTTCGAACGGGAACTCTGCCTTCCCTGAATAGCCGAGCCGAGAAACGGCGGGCCTCGTTTGTATGCGACCTCATTATTATGGTAGCTAGACTTAGCTGGGGTCTGTTGATCCTAGAAGTCATAACCATGCTTCCGGTAAAAGCCTTTCTACATGTCAGACCCCGAACTCAGTTCTGCTTCAGGTGTGCGTAGCCGCCTCGAAGCCACCATCCTTCCGGGCCTTCCTCTTGATGTGATCTGGGCAGCTTATGGAGCGGCTCCTGGCAATGAGATCGAGAGCGGCAAGTTCTTCAGTGAAGAATCATCGTCCGCACTTGTGGCTAATGCCTTCGGTCCATTCCTTCATAGACCCGGCGACCTCCCTCCCCTCCCAGGTACAGAGAATCATCACTGGCCTGCAACACGGATGCGTCCGGAGGTTGTTTTGCGCTTCCCCTGGAGCGGCGGACGCCATCCCTGCCTCGACCTCCTGGTAGAGACCAGCGACACCTTGATAGGCGTCGAGTCGAAACGTTACGAACCATACCGCCCGAAGACCCCTACTGCGCTATCAGAGGCGTATTGGCGTCCGGTATGGGGCGACTCCATGAAGGGCTACGAAGGTATTCGGGATAGCCTGCGGGATGGCTCCCTGAGCTTCCGTCACTTGGATGCCGCGCAACTCGTAAAACATGCCTTTGGCTTACGCACCGCTGGGCATCGCGCTCCCGAGTACACGGACAAAAGGCCAGTCCTGCTCTCTCTTTTTGCCGAGCCTGACACTTGGCCAAGTGGCCGTGCCGTCTCGCGGACCCAAATCAACGCACACCGAGATGAGGTTCGCCACTTCGCAGATCGGGTGGCGGGTGATGAAGTTGCCTTTGTCTGGTGCAGCTATTCTGATGTGCTAAAGGCTTGGAGCCGCTCCGGAGACGAGCGGCTTATCTCGCACGCAGCAGCCATCGTCGAGCGCTTCCGGCTTCCGGTCGATTATAACTCTATTTTGGCACAGGAAGATGGATGAAGCTCTCACGTAGCTGTTGCTTGTACGTCCTGCTGCCTATCGCTGCACTCGATCCGTGGAAGGCAGATGAAGTCTAAGCCAAAGGGGTGGCACGTTTACACTGGTCGCGCTCCCGCGATAGAAGTGCAGAAGCTCAAGCGTCGCTTCCAGGCTGTCTCGGATCGGAGCTTCAGCCGCCGAGGTGCTCGCAAATTCAAACGCCGCTCATGGGATCGTATCATCGTCATAGCCGGGTTAGCCGCCGTCGCGACTTATATCCTCTACACGTGGGCCTGGAGGTCTAACCTTTGGCCATCCGAGCAAGTGCGGCTCCAAGCTGCCTACATCACCGACTGCACTTCGGCTCGTCGGATGGGCATAGCACCTCTGTACAAGGGTTTTCCAGGGTACAGGGCGAGCCTGGACCGGGACGGTGACGGGATCGCCTGTGAACCATACCTGTTTGAGGACCGAGCACGTGGGACACATTGAGGCGAAAAGTTAAACCCGAACCCAACTTGTAGTCTGGAGGGCAGGATATATCCCTGTGTTCAACCATCCGCCTGCCGACAGGAAAAGCAATTCCACCCTTCTTCACCCACATCCCCAGACACAAGGAATATCGATATGAAAGAATGGATCACCGTCCTGAAGGCTGCTGATGCTGCCGCCCGTTGGCACGTGCATCAGAAACGCAAAGGAGTGGCTCAGGAGCCCTACATCAACCACCTACTGGAAGTAGCGATGCTGGTTGGCGATGCGACTGACGGCAAAGACACGAACCTCGTTGTTGCTGCGCTTCTCCACGACGCCATCGAGGATCAGGAGGTGCCACGTGAGATGATTGCGGAGGCTTTTGGAGAGGATGTGGCTTCCCTGATCGAGGAGGTCACTGACGACAAATCTCTGGAGAAGCAGGAGCGGAAGCGCTTACAGGTCGCACATGCGTCCAAGAAGTCTAATCGGGCAAGGGTCATCAAGCTCGCCGACAAGACCAGCAATCTTAGGACGATCAGCACCAGTCCGTCGCCCGAATGGTCGGTGAAGCGCAGACTCGAATATGTGGCCTGGGCGCGTGAGGTTGTGGTGGGGCTAAGAGGCGTGAACGACCGCCTGGAGGCTGAGTTCGACCGAGCCGCTGCTGCTGCCGAGCAATCGGTCACACCGAAACTCTGATAGGTCAGACTACCATGCTCCCGATTCGTGGTTCCGTTCCTGGTATTGATATCGGTTGCTCACCCATGCGGAAATCGAGTGCCGTTTGTCGCCTGGACTGGGACGAAACCATTGTGAAATGGTCCATCGAACGCTTTAGAGCGGTCGAAACTGAGCGCGCTCAGACAATCGGGAGAGTGGCAGGCAATGTTCCCTTGTTCGCTGCTGCTTTCGACGGTCCGCTCAGGCAGGGTCTGGATATGATCGGTCGCTACCGGACCACTGAACGGATGCTCACCCGTCGATTGCAGCCCCTCATCGGGAAGCCAGCCCAGTCCGTCACAGTCATGCTGCCTCAATCCTCCCTGATCGGGTTGCAGCCAAGGTCTTTGCATAGGTTAAGGCATCCTGGAACGGCGCTCGCAGCCTTGGCGTTACAAGGGGTGCAGGTTGCCGACACACCTGCTTTGAATGTTCGGGAGGGCTCAGATGGTGAACGCATCCGGTGTCAGCAGCCAATCCACTCCTGACCGAGAGGAGCATAAGTCTGCGGAGTGTCCTCCCGATAACAAGCTGCCTGAGAACTCGCAGGAGAACCTCGATGCACGGCTCGACCATGCCATCGAGGAGACCTTCCCGACGAGCGATCCGATCTCTGTCACCATCACCAAAGGCCCTGAGCCTCATCAGGAAGCCAATTCCTCATTGGCGGATGACCAGCAGAGCCGAGCAGAACAGGGCTCAATCGAGCACGTTCTGGATCAGGTGCGGGAGGCGCTCAACGATGTCGCCGGGAATGCCACCGAAGCAGCCGGAAATGTGTACAGCCAGGGCGAGCGCTACGCCCGACAGGCACGAGAACAGTACCCGGAGGCAGAGCGGTACATTCGCGAGGGCCAGCAAGCCGTAACCCACCGGGTGACAGAGAGCCCGTTGCTCGCGCTATTTGTGGCAGGAGCCATTGGGTACGCGCTGGCGTGGTTGATCCATGGTCAGCGGCGCGGACCAGACGAACACGTCCCGGATTATGGCCGAACCAACCGGGGCTATGCTCCCCAACGGGATGAGCAACGCAGGCACTAACCACGAGACGGTCTCGCCTCATTCAGAACTGCTCCGATCCCGACATCTCAGTGCCGAGAACCGCCCAGGCTCTGGATGATTGACGCCATGGTGATCTGCTGATGCAGATCAGCCAGACGCTGGACGAGCGGCCCCCGCGCCTCGGCATGGTAAGCGTCAAGCTGCTCGACGAAGCGCGCTCTGATCGCGTCAGGGCCAGACCAGCCCTTGAGGCACTCTCGGTTACTCTCGTAGCAGGCTTCGACTTCGGACAGCACAGCCAGCACCCGCTGTATCTCTACGGTCAGAACACTACGATCAGGCTGGGACAGGGCGGCTGGTTCGTAGATCGGGGCTCGTGACATGGTAAGCCTCCCTCATTCTTGTTCTTGGGAGCATTTTACACCAAGCGCAGTATCACGAACACCAGATTGCCTTGCATCGCACCACAGCATGATCAGCCACACGCCACCACATATCCTCGTGCGGGGACGCTACCAAGCCTCTGAGGCGAGCCGAGTTGCGGCCTCATGGCTGAGCCTTACGTCTCAGAGGCATAGCCATAGAGGCAACTTCGCGGGATATCCTCTGACAGTTTGTGCTAAATGCGCCAAAAAGGTACCCATTCCTTGACCACCTGATATGGCTGTCAACGGCGGTTCAAAAGTCGACCACGGGGCGGCGCAAAACTGGGCCAGTGGCGGGCGCGCTGACCACATAGCTGGCGCGTGCCATGGCGCATTGGCCCCCTGGGCCAATTGTCATCGGGTTGATTTCAGGACGATGTTTGCCGTTTGCGCGATCGGCTATGAGCAAGACGGTAGCTCTCGCCGTTCATCTCGAGGATGCTGACATGGTGGGTCAGTCGGTCGAGAAGTGCGCCCGTAAGGCGTTCTGAGCCAAGGGTCTCGGTCCATTCGTCAAAGGGCAGATTGCTGGTTATGAGGGTGGCGCCGCGTTCGTAGCGTCGCGAGATCAGCTCGAACAGCAGCTCCGCCCCGGTCTTCGAGAGGGGCACGAAGCCCAGTTCGTCGATGATCAGCAGCTTGTATCCGGCCATCTGCCTCTGGAGACGAAGCAGGCGGCGCTCGTCACGGGCCTCCATCATCTCGCTGACCAGGGCAGAGGCTGTGGTGAAGCCGACGGACAGTCCCCTTTGGCAGGCGGCCAGCCCGAGCCCCAGGGCGATATGGGTCTTGCCGGTGCCGGAGGGGCCGAGGGCAATGACATTCTCGCGCCGCTCGATCCACTCGCCACGCGCCAGCTCTAGGACCTGCATCTTGTTCAGTCTCGGGATGGCGGCGAAGTCGAAGCTGTCGAGGCTTTTGACGGCCGGGAACTTCGCGGTCTTGATGCGCCGCTCGACCATCCGCCGCTCGCGGTCGATCAGCTCCATCTCCACGAGCCGGGCCAAGAAGCGGACATGGTCAAGCCCCTCGGTGGCGCATTGGCGGGCCAGCTTCTGGTGCTCGCGCAGGAATGTGGGCAGTTTGAGCGCCTTGAGGTGGTGGGCGAGCAAAATCTCGGGAGCTTCAGCGCTCATGCGGCATCCTCCGAGATCAGGCACATATAGGCCGCCGCCGATGTCTTCTCGACCCTGGCTTTCGGCAGATAGGGGTAAACATCGAGGTCCAGCCGCGGCGGTCTGCGCTCCACCCGGCACAGGACCAGATGCTTGACCGCATCGAAGCCGATCGCCCCCATCTGCAGGGCCTGCTTCACCGCAGCATGGAGATCCGGGAGATTGAAGAGTTCCAGCAGCCGCAGCACCTGCACATATTCGCGCCGGCCCTGCTTGTTCATGCGGACTTCCATCAAGCCGCGCAAGGTCGCGAACTCCTCGGGCAGGTCCCATCCCTGCAAAGGAGCGGCCTGATCGAGTGCGTTGATCTTGTTCTCGATCAACGGGAGGTAATGTAGCGGATTAAAGATCACCTCTTCCCGCTCGTAGCTGCGGGGATGGCGCGCAATGACCTCGCTGCGGCAGCCGATCACCACCTCGTCGACATAGCCCCGGATCCAGACATCCTGATGGCCCCAGGCCACGGGCACCGAGTAGTCGTTGGTCTTGTAGCGCACGAGCGACTGCGATGAGACGCGCCCGCTGGCCTGATCGCAGGCCTCAAATGGCGAGGCCGGCAGGGGACGCATGGCCGCGGTATCCCGCTGCAGGCGCTGGCCGATCGTCTCGGCCGGCCCCCGCAGCTTGTCATCCTGCCGCTTGCGGCATTGCCCCTCCAGCCAGGTGTTGAAGGTCTCCCAGCTCGGGAAGTTCGGGATTGGCACCATGAAGTTGCGACGGGAATAACCGACGAGGCCCTCCACATTCCCTTTGTCGTTCCCCTTGCCCGGACGACCGTAGCGATCCCGGATCACGTAGTGCGACAGGAAACCACTGAACAACGCCGCCCGCTTGCGCGTCCCGTCCGGCAGGATCTTTGCCACCAGGCAGCGGTCATTGTCATAGAGCACCGACTGCGGCACCGCACCGAAGAAGGCAAAGGCCTGGATGTGGCCGTCCACCCAGGCCTCAGACACAGCCGCGGGATAGGCCCGGACGAAACACGCATCGCTGTGCGGAAGATCAAGCACGAAGAAATGCGCTTTCTGCTCCACCCCGCCGATCACGACCACCGCCTCCCCGAAGTCGGCCTGCGCATGGCCGGGTGGGTGCGACAGCGGCACAAACATCTCCTGGCATCGCCGCTCGCGCTCGCGGATGTAGTCTTTGATCGTCGTATAGCCGCCGGTGAACCCATGCTCCTCCCGGAGCCGGTCAAACACCCGCTTCGCCGTATGGCGTTGCTTGCGGTGAACCGACCGATCGCCCTCCAGCCAGGCATCGATGATCGGGACGAACGTTTCCAGCTTCGGGCGCCGGACAGGAGCATGACGCCGATAGCCGGGCGGCTCCGCATAGGCCATCATCTTGCGAACGCTGTCGCGCGATATGTTGAAATGCTTCGCCGCCTCGCGCTGGCTCATGCCTTCAGAGCACGCCAGCCGAACCTTCCGGTAAAGTTCCACGGTGAAAATCCCCCAGCCCTCCCTGCAACCGGCAGAAAGGGAATAGGTGGACGACTTTTGCGCCGCCCGCAGCGGGTCTATCCCGCCGCTACCGTGGTCAAATTTTGCACCGCCGTTCTCACCGCTTGCCACAGTCGAAGTGCAGGTTGGGCCATAGGACGAAACCCTGTCCGCAGCCACATTGAGAGAACCTCTGTCCGCTCTCGCGTTCGTCTCTTCGCGTACCGGATGACACCCGCGATGTAGAATTTCGCGTCTACGATCTTGCCCAGGCGCTCTTCCTGAGGAGTTCATCGAAGCCACCGGACATTCCTTCAAAATTATTTTGGAGCATGTCGCCGAGGCGGTGTCGATGAGCACAAGCCGAAGCCTGTCGGTCGGCCCAAAGACGTGAAGACGGTAGCGGAGAAGCAGGCTCAAGTCGCCAAAGCCACGATCCGCAGCAGATTGAGCAAGAGGAAGGCCCGAGAAGCTATCCGAAAAGAAGAGCGTGAAGCCGGGATCATAAGGAAGCGTGGGCGACCGGCGAAAATTGTCCAGACGGGTATCCATCATCCCGGTAGCTCTTGCTGAAATATCTCGCTCGCGGTTCTGCTGCCCTCCGCTGGAGGGGCAATGTTGAAGTCCCTGCCCCACCTCCCGGATCGTCCGTTCAAACCGACTTTTGCTTGCTCGGCAACATCTCCAACATGTCGGGTTTGACAGGATGTCGCATCAAAATTTCAATTTTGCTTTTTCGGAGGGTGAACCCGTACCTTCACTTCATGCCGGAATTTTCCCGGCCACTGAAAGGTATTGTTGAAGTGATTACGACTGCTCATTCCCCCAAACACCCGCTCCCGCCCGGATGCCTGCCGCGCGGCCTGTCCGAGGAACAAGCTGCATATTACATCGGCGTGAAATCTATTGAGACGTTTCGTAAGATGATCTGCGATGGTGAGATGCCTCAGCCTCGCAAAGCTCGTGGCCGCAATAGTTGGGATATTCGCGACCTCGACGACTATTACGACCGCCTCCCCTATCGTGAAGAAACGAATGGCCTCATCTCCATCTCCACGACGACAGTCACTCACGACAACATGTGGGACTGACCATGCCGAGAGCAAAAACCAAGGCCCAACAGAAAACGCTCGATACAGCCAAGAAAGCGCTATCGAGCTTCATGTACTGTTATCCGGAACTGTCCCGCCATGGGAAACTCACGGTGTTCTACTGGCGGGGGAAAGGCACCAAACGGGTTCGAATTAGAGATGAGATCGGCACGAAGGGATTCTCGGAGGTCTACTGGGCTATCCACGAGAACCGGCCTCTTCCAGAATCTGCTTTAACAACAATTATTGCGCCGCAGCCTGCACGGAAATCAATTGCAGAAAAGCCTACTCTTGGGTGGCTCATAAACCAGTATACGCACTCAACCAACCCACAATGGCGGAAGCTTAAGGAGAGCACGAAGAAATCGCGTAACAATATCCTAAATCTCATTCGAGCCCAGTCGCACCCATCTATCGACGGCTACACATTTGCCGACTGGCCGCTCGATAAGTTTTCTCCGAAGTGGGTGAAATATCTTCGCGACAGTCGCATCCGCTGGGAGGTCACTATTGAAGAGGGCGAGGAAGTTGAGGTGATGTCGAACACCGAGAGTGCGAACTCGTGGCTGAAGGTATTGCGAGCGCTGTTCAAGTGGGCCGTGAACCACTCCGGGTTGGACATTCATGTTAATCCTACGCTGGGCATCTCTGCGTATCCGGGAAATTCTGATGGATTTTACTGCTGGTCGCCAGAAGATGTGGAAAAATTCCGCAACACGTATCCTATTGGTACAAAGGAACGTCTTGCTATGGAGTTGCTCATCCGGACCCTCCAACGCAGGGGAGATATCGTCCGATTGGGTCGCCAGTGGCTCACGAAGGATAGCCAAGGTCGTTCAATCTTCAAATTTCGGCAGGAAAAGAATGGAGGTACCGCTAAAGCCGTTACGGCCTACGTCCCGTTCTTCGATGACTTACAACAGATCGTTGAGGCAACCTCAAGCGCAGGCGAGATGGTGTTCTTGGTATCTGAACGGGGCACCCCATGGGTGAAGGAGAGCTTCACGAACTGGTTCCGGGATGTATGCGACCATGCGGGACTACCGCAGTGCTCGGCTCATGGCCTCCGCAAGGCGGGGATCGTTGAACTCATTCGGCAGAACTATCCTAAGCGGCAGATCATGGCGATCAGCGGCCACACTACCGAGAAGCAGTTTGACCACTACGCTCGTTCCTACATGCGGCAGCATGCTATGGAGCAGATGCTGGACGACTATAATGCTCGACAGGTTGCGTAACCATTGAAGCCGGTACGAAAATGCCGCCCCGTTGGGCGGCTTTTTCGTATCCCAAGGGTGAACAGATCGTGTGCGATCTTTCGCACCTTGTGTTTCGCACCTCCGCAGATGCTCGGCAGCGGCGGCATCAAACCTTTGAGTTATAAGGATTAATATGAAGGAGTGGTGCCCAGGGGCGGAATCGAACCACCGACACTGCGATTTTCAGTCGCATGCTCTACCAACTGAGCTACCTGGGCATCCGATGCGCGGCGGAGCCGTGCGCGTCGTGGAGGGGTGTATAGTCAGACCTGCGCTCCATGTCCAGCACCCCGGCCGACAAAAGTTCGGGGAATTTTCGGCTCAGGCTTCCCGGTCGTCCTCGTCCTGGTCGGTTTCCTCGCTCTCGACGGCGGGAATCGCATAGGTTCCGGAGAGCCAGCGGTTCAGGTCGACATCGGCGCAGCGCTTGGAGCAGAAGGGCCGATAGGCCTGCTCCGCCGGCTTGCCGCAGATCGGGCATTTGCCGGACGACGTCAGGGGCTTGTTCTCGTTGGCAGCGTTCATTCCGCGCCTCCTTTCCTGAACCGGCAACGTGGTTGCCGCGCTCGTCCCGCGCAAGACCGGTTCACGGCGAGGGACAAAGGGCCTCAGGCCGCGTCGAGCCAGGTCGAGCGGACGGGATAGCCCTCCCCGTCGAGGAGCGCGGCCGCCTCGTAGAGCGGCAGCCCGACCACGTTCGAATAGGAGCCGACGAGCTTGACCACGAAGGTGCCGGCAAGCCCCTGGATGGCATAGCCGCCGGCCTTGCCGCGCCATTCGCCCGAGGCAAGATAGCGCTCGAACTCATCCCGCGACAGGCGCTTGAAGCGCACCCGCGTCTCCACGAAGCGTTCGCGGATCGTGTCCTTCGGCGTGATCAGGCAGATCGAGGTGTAGACCCGGTGCTGCCGGCCCGAGAGCAGGCGCAGGCAGGCGGCGGCCTCGTCGACCACCTCGGCCTTCGGCAGCACGCGCTTGCCGACCACCACCACCGTATCGGCCGAGAGAATGTAGGAATCCTTCAGGTCCTCGCGGGTTCGGGCGACCCTGCGCGCCACTTCCGCCTTCGAGCGCGAGAGCCGTTTGGCGAGTTCCTTCGCGCCTTCGTTCTTCAGCGGCGTCTCGTCCACATCGGCAGGCAGAAGCGCGTCGGGCTCGATGCCGCCCTGCTGCAGCAGGGCAAGCCTGCGCGGCGAGGCCGATGCGAGAATGAGCTTCGGACGCCCGCTGGGATTCGAAACCTCGAAAGACGACGTCACTTCTCTCTCCACGCTGCGGGATCCGGCCGGACCCCTCGACCCCGGCGACAGCATGGCACCGGGGATAATTGAATCAAGCCGGTCAGGCGACCGGCGGCGGCTCGACGCCGGACGGGGACGGCTTGGCCTCGGCTTCGCGCAAGCTGTCCTGCTGTCCCAGCTTGCGGTAGCGCATCACGCTGACCGGGATCGTCAGCAGGAAGACGACTGTGATCAGGCTCAGCATTTCCCAGGGGAAGCTGATGAGCAGGCCGAAGGCCGCGACGGACAGGACGAAGATCGGCAGAACCCACTGGCGCGGCACGTACTTGCCCATGGTCTTTCCGGAATAGGTCGGGATCGTCGAGACCATGAGAAAGGCGATGCCGACCACATAGACGAGGATGACCGGCGCTACCGAGGAATCCTGGATCGGCGTGCCGAGGAAGGACAGGTAGAGCGGCAGCAGGGCACACATGGCGCCCATGGGGGCGGCCATGCCGACGAAGAAGTTCTTCTTCCATTCCGGCCGGTTGGGATCGTCGATCATGACGTTGAACCGGGCGAGGCGCAGAGCCGCCGCGATGGCGAGCACGATGGAGCCGATCCATCCGACCCGCCCCAGCTCGTGCAGGACGAAGCTGTAGATGATCAGCGCCGGGGTCACACCGAAATTCAGGAAGTCGGCCAGGGAGTCGAGTTCCGCGCCGAAGCGGGAGGTTCCCTTCAGGAGGCGGGCGATCCGCCCGTCGACGCCGTCGAGGAAGGCGGCGACGATCACCGCAACGACGGCCCTCTCGTATTGCCCGTCGAAGGCCAGCCGGATCGCCCAGAGCCCGAGACAGAGGGCGATCAAGGTGATGATGTTCGGGGCGATCATCCGGAACGGAACCGGCTTGAAGAGCCGCTTGCGCGGTTCGTTCGGATCCGGGGCGAAGGGCGGGAAAAGGTCACTCATGGCAACAACCTAGGAGGCACCAGCCCGACGGGCAAGCAGAGCTGGGCAGTTTGCGGGCTATGGGAGAAGCGCAAACTGCTGTGGACGGTTCCGTCCGGAAGGCCTGCAGGGAAGGTTTCCTTCCCTGCAGGCGAGTGATCTCAGCCCACCCGATACTGCCGGGCCGGCTCGTTGGCAGTCAGATCCGCCAGCACCGTCTCGCCCGCGACAGCCGTCTGGCCGAGCCCGACGAGAACCTGGGCGTTGAGCGGCACGAAGATGTCGAGGCGCGAGCCGAACCGGATCAGTCCGAAGCGCTCGCCGGTGCTTAAGTGGTCGCCGATCTTGACGAAGGACACGATGCGGCGCGCCACGAGGCCCGCGATCTGGACCACGCCGATCTTGGTACCGGCCGTCTCGATGACGAGGGCGTTGCGCTCGTTGTCCTCGCTCGCCTTGTCGAGCTCGGCATTGAGAAAGAGGCCCGGCGTATAGAGGATCTGGGCGATCCGCCCGGTGACCGGCGAGCGGTTCACGTGGCAGTCGAACACGTTCATGAAGACCGAGATGCGGGTCATCGGCTCCGGCGGGAGATTGAGCTCGGCCGGGGGCACGGCGGTGGTGATGAGGTTCACCCGCCCGTCGGCGGGGGAAACCACGAGGCCTTCCCGGAGAGGCGTGACCCGCGGGGGATCGCGGAAGAAGTAGCAGACCCATACGGTCAGGATCGCACCGATCCAGCCCAGCGGCGACCACAGCCACGCCAAAACGATCGTCGCAAACAGCGCGATCAGGATGAAGGGATAGCCCTCCTTGTGGATCGGCACGAAGATGCGGCGCATCGATTCCAGGATATCGGTCATATTTTCTCAAGCCCTAGGAGCGTTTGATCGGGGATGGCAGGGGAACGCGCTTCCGTCAACCTGCCACGCTCTCGGGGCTGCGCTCTTCCGCCTCCGTCCGCTTGAGGGTTTCGCGGGCCAGATCCGCCTCGCGCTGGCGGTTCCACATGGCGGCATAGACGCCACCGTGGGCCAGCAGGCTCGCGTGATTGCCGCGCTCGACCACCCGCCCCTGGTCCAGAACGATGATCTCGTCTGCTCCGATGACTGTGGACAACCGATGGGCGATCACGAGGGTGGTGCGGCCGCGGCTGACCCTGTCCAGCGCGTCCTGGATCTCCTTCTCCGTGAAGGTATCGAGCGCCGAGGTCGCCTCGTCGAGCACCAGGATCGGCGGGCTTTTGAGAATGGTGCGGGCGATGGCCACGCGCTGTTTCTCGCCCCCTGAGAGCTTCAGGCCGCGCTCGCCCACCGGCGTGTCGTAGCCTTCCGGCAGCAGGCCGATGAAACGGTCGATCTGGGCAAGGCGTGCGGCCTCCCTCACCTCCTCCGGCGTCGCATCCCAACGGCCGTACTGGACATTGTAGCCGATGGTGTCGTTGAACAGCACCGTGTCCTGCGGGACCATGCCGATGACCTTGCGAAGCGAAGCCTGCTGCACCTCGGCGATGTCCTGGCCGTCAATGAGGATGCGGCCGCTGGTGGGCTCGTAGAAGCGGAACAGCAGGCGGGAGATGGTGGATTTGCCTGCACCCGAGGGGCCGACGATGGCGACCGTATGCCCGGCCGGCACCTCGAAGCTCACGCCCTTGAGGATCGGGCGTTCCGGGATATAGGCGAAATGCACGTCCTCGAAGCGTACGACACCTTCCGCCACCTGGAGCGGCCTGGCGCCAGGCCTGTCCTGGATCTCGGGGTTGCGCTCGATGATTGCGAACATGTCGTCGATATCGATCAGGGCCTGTTTGATCTCGCGATAGAGCATGCCCATGAAGTTCAGCGGGATATAGAGCTGCACCAGCATGGCGTTGACGAGCACGAAGCTGCCGATGGACGCGCGACCGGCGATGATGTCCTGCGCCGCCAGCACCATCACGACGGCCATGCCGATGGAGAAGATCACCGCCTGTCCGGCATTGAGCACGGCGAGCGAGGTATAGGTCTGCGTCGAGGCCTTCTCGAAGCCCGCCATGGAGCGGTCGTAGCGCGCGGCTTCCCGCTGCTCGGCTCCGAAATATTTGACGGTCTCGTAGTTGAGGAGCGAATCCACCGCCTTGGTGTTGGCATCCGTGTCGGAATCGTTCATCTGCCGGCGGATCTCGATCCGCCACTGGGTCGCCTTGTAGGTATAGGCGAGATAGATCACCACCATCACGAAGACGACAGCGGAATAGAGCCAGTTAAACTCCCAGGCGAGCAGGCCGAGCACGAGCAGGAACTCGAGGATCGTCGGGAGAAGCGTGAGCACCACGAGGCGCGACAGCTCCTCGATGCCCTCGCGCCCGCGCTCGAGCACCCGGGTCAGGCCGCCGGTCTTGCGCTCCAGGTGAAAGCGCAGGGACAGGCGGTGCATGTGCTCGAAGGTTTGCAGGGCGAGCTGTCTCACCGCATGCATGGCGACCTTGGCGAAGATGCCGTCGCGCACCTGGGTCAGCACCGCCATGAGAATGCGGGTGACGCCGTAGATGACCGTCAGCAGGATCGGCGCTTTCCAGAGCCATGAACCGGCCGTGGCCGCGGCTTCCGGTCCCCCACTGGCGCCACCGGTGGCGGCCACCAGCGCATCCGTCGCCCATTTGAAGGCGAACGGCGTCACCATGGTCACCCCCTTCGCCACGAGCAGGAGCCCGAACGCTAGGAAGACCCGGCGCTGGAGATCAAGCCTGCCGTGCGGCCACAGGTAGGGCCAGAGTTTTTTCCAGGTAGCAGCCAGGCCGTTGGGCTCGGGCTCAGCAGCGCTCGTCGGGGGGACGGCGGTGGAGGGAGGCATCGGGGAGAATCCAATCGAAATATCGGACCTCGATATAGGCGATTGCGGAGATGAATTCACCCCGAGTCTGTAATTGTTCCAGCCTGTCGTGAGCGGCGCGCGGGTCGCGCCGGAGCCGGCGGCCCGCTCAGTTGCTCTTGGCCTCCTGATCGCCCGGCAGGACGAAGACCTGGCCGGGATAGATCAGGTCCGGGTTGCGGATCTGCTCCTGGTTCGCACCGTAGATCACGGTATAGCGCAGGCCCTTGCCGTAAACCCGCTGGCTGATCCGCCAGAGATTGTCGCCCCGGGAGACGATGGCCGTGTTGATGTTCGGGATTACGACCGTTCCGGCACCAGCCACCTGCCCCTGGGGCATGCTCGAGGCCACGTCGCGCTGTGCCTGAGGCTGAGCGCCGCCGGAAGCCGCCTGTGCCGGGGTCGCCGACGAAGCGGGAACCCCAGGCTGGGCGGAGGCCACCTGGACCGGCACGTTGAAGCCCACTTCGGCGCGGGACCTGACGTTGCCCGAGACCGGATCGACATCGTCGAGGCGGATCCGGTAATCGCCCGGCTTCACGCCGCCGCCGATGGAGAACGACACTTTGCCGTCGCCGCCGGACCCGCCCGGCGCGATGAAGCTCTCGTTGAGGTAGAGGCGAATGGTGGCTCCCGGCGCAGAAAGGCCGGAGACGAAGAGCTTCCCCTCCTCCGCATCGACCGTGACGATCTTGATCTCGGGACGCGGCGTCGGCGCCGCAGGCTGAGCGGGAGGCGCCGGCGGGGAGTTCGGCGAAGCGGCGGCCTGCTGCTGCGGAGCGGGCTGTGACGTGGCTGGGTTCGCCTCGGCCGCCTTCGGCTCGGCCTTGGACTCGGCCTTGGGCTCGGCGGGCTTGGTCTCCGCCACCTTCTCCGGCGGCATCGGGTTCGACAGCACGACCGTGGGCTTGTCCGGCGTCGTCAGCGTCACGAGGGGCCGCGTCTTGGCGTCGGCTATGACGACCGTCACGATCTGCTCGGACCGCTGGCGGGTGCCGTCGGGGGCGATGGATTGCAACGCGACCTGATGCGAGCCCGGCGGCAGGGGCGGCGGAACGATGGCGAACAGGCCCGAGGCATCCGCGGCGGCGCGGGCATGGACCTGGTCGCCCCTCAGGAGCTCGATGGTGGCCCCGGGCGCTGCACGCCCCGCGATCACGCTCTCCCCGTCGGGCTCCACCCGCACGAGGTCGAAGGACGGAACGATGGGCGCATCCTTGGCGGGGGCTGCAGGAGCCTCGCTCGGGGCGCCCGGCTTGGCCGCAGCCTGCTGGCTCGGATTCGGCTGGCCCGGCGCCGGCTGAGGCTCAGCGGGGTTCTGTGCCGTCTGCGCCGGAACCGCGTTCTGCGGCGCTTCAGTCCTGCCGGACCACGACCAGTAAAGCACTCCCAGGAGAACTGCGACAACGGCTGCAGCGGCGGCGCCGAGCAGCGCAAGAGTTCCTTTGATTTCCTTCGGATACGCCATGGGGCTTTTTCTCGAACGCGGCACTTTCGTGCATTTAAACCGTTTATCTTTCAAAAGGCTACGGCCATAAAGGACAAATTAATCCTCTACGACTCAGCGCGGGAGGCTCCCAGTCTCCGCGAGATACCGATGCAATCCACCAAACCTGTTAGATCCATTTGTGTTTACTGCGGCTCCGGCTTCGGGGACGACCCGGTTTTCGCCGAGAATGCGGCGGCATTGGGCCGCGCCATGGCCGAGCGCGGCATCAACCTTGTCTATGGCGGCGGCAATGTGGGCCTCATGGGCACCGTGGCGCAATCCGTTCTCGACAGCGGCGGCCATGTGACGGGAATCATTCCGGATTTCCTGAAATCCCGGGAAAAGCTCCTCGAGGACGTGCAGGAAACCATCGTCGTGCCCGACATGCACACCCGCAAGCGTCTGATGTTCGAGAAGGCCGACGCCTTCGTCGCCATGCCCGGGGGAATCGGGACCCTGGAGGAACTCGTCGAGCAGATGACCTGGTCGCAGCTCGGACGGCACACCAAGCCGATCCTGATGCTCAGCACCAAGGGCTTCTGGAAGCCGCTCCTCACCCTCATCGCCCATATGCGCGAACAGGGTTTCATCCGCCCCGGACTGGAGCTCAACTATCTCGTCGCCGAACGTGTCGAGGAGGTCATCCCGATGCTGGAAGCCTCCGCGCGGCGGGTGGGAATCGTCGAGAATGCGGACATGATCGAGACGAAGTTTTAGGCGGATGGCTGTTCTCACCCCGCCCGCGACAGCACCAGCCCGCCAAGAATCATCCCGGCCGCGAGGAGCCGTTGCCAGGTAATGGCCTGGACGGGAAGGCCGAAGGCGCCGATCGCATCCAGGATCAGGGCTGCCGCCACCTGCCCGAAGACGAGGGCGGCCACTGTGCTGACGACGCCGAGCTGCGGCACGCCCCAAATCACGATGGCGACGTAGAAGGCACCGAGGAAGCCGCCGAACCAGGACCACCAGGGCGCCGCGGCAATGGCGCCACCGGGCGGCCATGCGCTGCGAACGACGCTGATCGCGGCGAGGACGATGAAGCCGATTCCGAACGAGATGCAGGCGGCCAGCACCGGATCGCCGAGAGATCGCGCCAGGGCGGCGTTGATGGGTGCTTGCGTGGAAAGAAATACGCCGCCCAGAAGGATTCCCAAGAGGGGCAGCAGGATCGAGACGGTCATGGGCGGCCCAGTGTCAATAATTTCAGCGAAGCCACATTCCAGAGAGCACTGGAGCGTCCTTCGAGACGGTCGCTCGCGATCTCAGGATGAAGGCAGATGTTCATAAGCTTCGCTATCTTAAAGCCTCGCGCCGCCCTTCAACAGCTTGTAGACCATCGAATCCGTCAGTGCCTGGAAGGACGCGTCGATGATGTTCGGCGACACGCCGATCGTGGTCCAGCGTTCGCCGGAGGCGTCCATGAACTCGATCAGCACGCGCGTCACGGCGTCCGAGCCGCCCTGATAGATGCGGACCTTATAGTCGACGAGTTCGAGATCCTGGATCAGGTTCTGGTACTTGCCGAGATCCTTGCGCAACGCGACGTCGAGCGCGTTGACCGGGCCGTTGCCTTCGGCGGCGGAGATCAGCACCTCATCGCCCACGCGTACCTTCACGATGGCTTCCGACGCCGTCACCAACTCCCCGACCGCGTTGAAGCGGCGCTCCACGTTGACGGAGAAACGCTCCACGTCGAAGAAGGCTGGCACTTCGCCGAGCATGCGCTTGACGAGCACGTAGAAAGACGCATCCGCGCCTTCGAATGCGAAGCCCTCGGACTCCTTGCGCTTCACCTCGTCGAGCACGCGCGCGATGCGCGGATCGCCCTTCTCCAGCTCGAAGCCGCAGCGCTTCAGCTCAGCAAGAACATTCGACTGGCCACCCTGATCGGAGACGAGAACTTTTCGCGCGTTGCCGATGATTTCCGGCTCCACATGCTCGTAGGTGCGCGGATCCTTGAGCACAGCGGAGGCATGGATGCCGGCCTTCGTCGCAAAGGCGCTGGCGCCGACGAAGGGCGCATGCCGGTTCGGCTGGCGGTTGAGGATCTCGTCCACCTGCCGCGAGACATGGGTGAGCTGGCTCAATGAATCATCCGTGACGCCGAGATCGAAGCGGGCGGCGTAGCCGTCCTTCAGCTTCAGCGCACCGATGAGCGTGATGAGATTGGCGTTGCCGCAGCGCTCACCGAGACCGTTGAGCGTGCCCTGGATGTGACGCGCGCCTGCTTCCACAGCAGCAAGAGAGTTGGCGACCGCACAGCCGCAATCGTCATGGGCATGGATGCCGATATGCACACCCGGAACGACCTTGGTCACGGCGGTGACGATTTCGGTGACCTCATGCGGCAGCGTTCCGCCATTGGTGTCGCAGAGCACGACCCAGCGCGCACCGGCCTCATAGGCCGTCTTCACGCAGGAGAGCGCATAATCGGGCTTGGCCTTGTAACCGTCGAAGAAATGCTCGCAATCGACGAGCACCTCGCGGCCCTTTGCGCGTGCGGCCTCGACGCTGTCCTGGATGCCGGCGAGGTTTTCCTCCGGCGTCGTCTCCAGCGCCACGCGCACATGGTAGTCCCACGCCTTGGCGACGAAACAGATGGCATCGGCGTCCGCTTCGAGCAGAGCTGCGATACCGGGATCGTTCGAGACCGAGCGCCCGGCCCGCTTTGTCATGCCGAAGGCGGTGAACTTGGCGTTCTTCGTGCGCTTCTCGGCAAAGAACGTGGTGTCGAGCGGGTTCGCGCCCGGATAGCCGCCCTCCACGTAATCGATGCCGAGCCTGTCGAGGAGCGTGGCGATCGCCTTCTTGTCATCGAGCGAGAAATCCACGCCGGTCGTCTGCGCGCCGTCGCGCAGGGTGGTGTCAAAGAGATAGACGCGTTCACGGCTCATGACGACAACTTCCTGTCTTCCTGCGGCACCAGTCGCTTTTCCATGGTGGTGGTGCCGAGCCATTCGTCGCCGAGCGGCATGGTGTTGCGGCGCTGCGGCTGGAAATCCTGCTTCTGGAAGAAGGGCAGCGCATTGTCGCTGACCTCCGCCACGAGGCGCGCAGCACCGCGCGCGCCGGCAAGCTTCTCGACGGCGTCGTAGAGCAGCGTGCCGATCCCCTGGCCCGCCACGGCCGGATGCACATGGAAAAGTTCGATGACCTCGTTGTCCTTCAGCGCAATGAAGCCGACGGGAGAGCCTTCGACGGTCGCGATCAGGGTCAGGCCCTTCGTCAGCTTCTCGGCAAAGGAATCGTCCTCAGCGAGAGCCATCCAGGCTTCCCGCTGGCTCGCGCTGTAATCCTCGCCGGTCAGTTCCGCGATGCTCTCATCGTAGATGTCGACGAGGACCGGCAGGTCCGCCGGCAGGAAGGGACGAAGCCCCGGCTTCGGCATGGCCTGTCCCATCAGCGCGCCCCTTCACAGCTGCAATTGCCACTTACCTCATCCTGACGAGCGGACGCAGTCTGCGTCTCGAAGGAGGATCCGGTGCTCTCTGGAACCTCCTTCGAGATGGCGCTGCGCGCCTCCTCAGGATGAGGACAGAGGGAGACGAAGCTGGAGTCTCGGAAGGTAGCATCAATCATCGCGCCACCTCCCAGGTGGTGGTGCCGTCCTTGTTGTCCTTCACCACGACATTCAATGCCGCGAGCTCGTCGCGGATGCGGTCGGACTCAGGCCAGTTCTTGGCGGCGCGCGCTTCCTTGCGGGCGGCGATCAGGGCTTCGACCTGCGCGGGATCGACGCTCAATGCCGCCTGCTTACGCGCCGTCCAGCCCTCCGCACCTTCGAGCAGGAAGCCGAGCGAACGAAGGTTCGCGCCGAGCTCCTCATAAGCGCCCTGCCCGTCGAGGGCATGGAGCTCCGCGAGCATCTTCGGCGTGTTGAGATCGTCCGCGAGCGCATCGACGATCTGGTCCGAGAGGAAAGCCGTTTCTCCCTTGCCCGCCAGTTCATACCAGCGGTCGAGATTCTTCTCGCTTTCCTCCAGCCCCTTCACCGTCCAGTCGATGGGCTGGCGGTAATGGGTGCGCAGCATGTTGAAGCGCAAAACCTCGCCGGGCCAATCCTGAAGCAGCTCGTTGATGGTGAAGAAGTTGCCGAGCGACTTCGACATCTTCTCGCCTTCCACCTGCAGGAAGCCGTTGTGCATCCACACATTGGCCATGCGCGGCGTGTCGAAGGCGCAGCAGGACTGCGCGATTTCGTTCTCGTGGTGCGGGAAGACGAGGTCGATGCCGCCGCCATGGATGTCGAAGATCTCGCGCTCCGTCGGATCGCTGCAGGAAAGCCGCGTCTCGAAGGCCTGGACCAGGTGCCGCCACGCCATGGCCGAGCACTCGATGTGCCAGCCGGGGCGGCCCGGGGTCACGATGCCGGCGGGCGAGGCCCAGGCTGGATCCGTCGGTCCCGAGGGTTTCCAGAGCACGAAGTCCATCGGGTCGCGCTTGTAGGGCGCCACGTCCACGCGAGCGCCTGAGAGCAGCTCGTCGAGGGAGCGCTTCGAGAAGGCGCCATATTTCGGGACGTTCGGCAGGTTCTGCATGGCCGCAACTGAGAAGAGCACGTGCTCCTCGGCCACATAGGCCGTCCCGCGCGCGATCAACCGCTCGATGATCATGCGCATCTCGTCGATATGCTCGGTCGCCCGGGGCTCGACGAAGCGCGGGGCCTTGCCCGCCTCGTTCACGTCCTCCGGCATGAGCACGCCCAGCGCCCGGATGTCGGCGTGGAACTGCTCCTCTGTCTTGCGGGTGACTTCGCGGATCGCCTCGTTATGGGCCAGGCCGGGGTAATCCCGGGCGGCGCGGGCGTTAATCTTGTCGTCTACATCCGTGATATTGCGCACATACGTTACGGCAGCGTTGCCGTAGACATGTCTAAACAGACGGAAGAGAAGGTCGAAGACGATGATCGGGCGGGCGTTGCCGATGTGGGCGTAGTCGTAAACGGTGGGTCCGCAGACGTAGAGGCGCACGTTCTCAGGGTCGATCGGGTGAAAAACCTCCTTCGACCGGGTCAGCGTGTTGTAGAGCCGAAGCTGGACCGCCATGAAACCAAATCCCTGTCAGGCCGCAGGCCGGAGGGTGGTTTCGATCTTGGAACGAGAACGAGACGGCTCCAGCCAGCGAAGTGCGCTAGCCCCAAATAATCCTGGAAATGAGGATCGCTGCCGTGTTCATGAAGCCATCAATGCCTTTTCGCCCCTTAGACGTCAAGGTTTCCGATTTGGTAAGCATGTTTTATTTGCACGGGCGCATGAAACGCGTTCCGGCCAAGCGCGTTAGAGCTTTGTTCACGCACACTCGTGTCATAATCGCACGAGTTCAACCAATGAGGTCTTCGATGCGCCGCGCATTCACCATGCTCGGAATGGGTACTGTCGTGTTTTTCGCCGCTGCGTCCCTGACGCTGCTCCCCAACGGCACCCAGGCCTCTTCGACCCAATCCACCTTCATGGTCCCCGCTGCGGACGGCTACGGCGCCGCGGAATGCCTGATCTCAAACCAGGCTTGTGGCCAAGTTGTGGCCGATTCCTGGTGCGAGGCCCACGGTTATGCCAAGGCGCTTTCCTTCCGCCAGGTTTCTCCGGAAGAGTTTACCGGCAACATTCAGAAGGCCTCCCTCGGCCCGAAGGATCCGCCGGTCGCGGTCACCTGCTCGAACTGAGCCCAATTCTCCGAAAACGACACCGTTAGGCTTCGGCCGGAGACGGTGTCAGCAAGGTCCGGGCCGCGTTCAGGACGGCCCGGTTCAGATCCGCCAGCAGGGGACCGACGATCCGGCTCTGCTGCCAGAAGAGCGGCACATCGAGGGGCAGCGACGGCGTCAAGGCCACCAGCCTCCTCTCCCGAAGATCCTCCCGCACCAGCATTTCCGGATTCATTCCCCAGCCCAGACCGGCTAGGGCAGCGTCTACGAAGGCTTGCGACGACGGCAGCCAATGCAGCGGCGGCCTGATCTCCGTACCGAGCGCCTCCTTCAGCCAGATCGTCTGCAGCCGATCCTTCCGGTTGAAGATCAGGCATGGCGCCCGCCGCGCCGCCGCCTCGTCGAACCCATCGGGGAACCACCGTTCGACGAAACCGGGGCTCGCGGTCGCAATGTAGCGCAGGGACCCGAGGGAATGGCAGTTGCAGCCCTGGACCGGCTCGCCGTGCGACGTCACCGCCGCCACCACCTCCCCGCGCCGCAGCCAATCGGCGCTGTGATCCTGATCATCGAGGACGAGATCGAACAGCAGGCCGTCCGTCTGTGCCATGGCCGGAATGAACCAGGTGGCGAGGCTGTCCGCATTCACCGCGATCCGAAGGGTTACCGGCCGCTCATCATGCTGCAGACCGGGAAGGCTCTGCCTGAGCGAGGCTTCGAGGAGCGCGACCTGATCGACGTGCCGGCACAGGCGCTCGCCGATTTCGGTTGCGAGACAGGGCTGGCCGCGCACGATGAGGACGGCGCCGATCCGCTCCTCCAGGAGCTTGATCCGCTGGGACACGGCCGAGGGCGTCACGTTCAAATGCTGGGCCGCCTGTTCGAAACTACCGGTCCGGACCACGGCCGCCAAGGCTGACAGAAGCGCATAATCCAGCATCGAATTAATTTCTCTAAATCAAGATCAGGGAATTTATCTTTCCTAATCCTAATACCGGGCCTAGCAAGCGTCGACCCCAATCGATGGTGACCAGAATTGACTGCGCCCCTCCTCGCCGGGTTCCTCCTCGGCCTCAGCCTCATCCTCCCCATCGGGGCGCAGAACGCCTTCGTGCTGCGGATCGGCCTGCGCGGCGAGCACGCCCTCGCCGTGTGCCTGACCTGTGCGGTCTCGGATGCGGTGCTGATTCTGGCAGGGGTGTCGGGGTTCACGCAGCTCAGTGCGGCCGTGCCCTGGGCAGAGACGGTTCTGCTCTATGGAGGCGCCGCCTTCCTTGTTGCCTATGGCGCGCGCAGCTTCACGGCGGCGTTCGGAGCGGAAGCCTTGCGGCCGGCGGAGGCCTCACCCTCGAGCCTTAGGCGGGCCGTTCTCACCTGCCTCGCCCTGACTTGGCTCAATCCGCATGTCTATCTCGACACGGTTGTCCTGATCGGCTCGATCTCGACCCAGTTCGCCGAGGGCAAGGAATGGTTCGCGGCAGGGGCCATGCTGGCCTCCTTCGCGTTCTTCTTCTCCCTCGGCTTCGGCGCCCGGCTCCTGAAGCCGCTCTTCGCCCGGCCGGTCACCTGGCGCATCCTCGATATCGCCATCGGGCTCATCATGTGGGCGACGGCGGCGCGGCTGCTGCTGAACGAAGGTTCTGTTTAAGGGCCAATCTCTATCTCCCACCTCATCCTGAGGAGGTCGCGGAGCGACCGTCTCGAAGGAGGATCTAGAGAGCACTGCAGCCTCCTTCGAGACGCAGCCTCAGGGCTGCTCCTCAGGATGAGGGCAGAGTGATAATTTTTCCGAAGCCGAGCCCTTATTGACCGTCCTACTTATTCAGCCACTCGCCGCATTTCGGCGGGACCTCGGTGCCCCAGGGCATCAGCGGCACGGTCGAGGTCGAGTTCTTGGGCGAGCCCTCGATGGGCCGGTCGGAATAGACCATATAGACCAGGGTGTTGCGCTTCGCGTCGCAGCCGCGGACGATCTGCATCTTCTTGAAGATCAGCGACCGGCGCTCGCTGAACACCACGTCGCCCTGGCCGAATTTCTGCTTGAACTTCACCGGGCCGACCTGCCGGCACGAAAGCGAGATGTCGGAGACCTCCTCGGCCACGCCGAAGGTGCCGGAAATGCCGCCGCGCTCCGGGGTCGTGTAGTGGCAGGCCACGCCCTCCACCAGGGGATCGTCGATGCCGTAGACGGCGAGCTTGTCGTCGGGCGTAAGCGCCCGCCAGACCGTCGACTTCTTGAAGATCAGGTCCGGGTCCTGGGCGGCGGCCCCCGTCACGGCACCGATCGTCAGGGTCAGGGCCAAGGCTATTCGAGCAAGCATCGTTTCGATCAACTCCCACGGTTACGCTGTCATGTGGGTATGGCTTGCGCGTTTGACGAGGGCCTATTCAGGTTCGTGGCAAACGATGCAGATCTTGTTGCCGTCGAGGTCGCGAAAATAGGCGCCATAGTAGTTGCGATGGTATTGCGGGCGCAGGGCCGGCCGGCCCTCGTTCAAACCGCCCTGCGCCATGGCGGCCTCGTAGCAGGCATCGACCACGCTTCGCGTCGAGGCGAGCAGCGCGATCATGGAGCCGTTGCCGACGCTCGGATCCCCACCGTCGAAAGGTCGCACCACCAGGAATTGCGGCCGCCCGCCGGGCGGGCCCCAGCCGATGATGCCACCCCCGGAATAGCGCACCTCGAGGCCGAGAGGCTCGAGCACCGCATCGTAGAAGTCCTTCGCCCGGGCGAGGTCGTTTGCTCCGACGGTCGTATGGGAGTACATGCGGAATGTCCTTCGGGGAAGCAATCACGGAAAAGCTAGACAGCTTCCCTCGAAGCGGGCAAGGCGTTAATCACAATAGGGTCAAATTCCACCGGCACATGAGGAGCTCGCTCAAGCCCATGACGCCGCAACGGACCGGTTCTGCGATCAGCTTTATGACAAAGACATCATTTCTCCGCTCTCTCATCGCCGTGACGGCCTTTCTGGTCGCCGGTCAGGCGGCCCTTGCCCAGTCGCCGCAGTGCCAGCGCTTCCAGGCTGAACTGGCCGCCCTGGAACGCGGCGGCAACGTCGGCGGCGCGCCAACCGGGCAGATGCAGGCCCAACGGGCGGAGATCAACCGTCTCGTCGGCTATTACCGCAACATCGGCTGCGAGCGCGGCCCCCTCGGCTTCCTCGCCGGGCCGGCGCCCGCCGAATGCGGCTCGATCGCCCAGCAGATCCGCCAGCTCGAGGGCGGCTATGCCCGCCTCGCCTCGCAGAACCTCGACCAGGGCCAGATCGACGCCCGCCGCCGTCAACTTCAGGTCGCGGTCCAGCAGACCTGCTCCACCGATCAGCCGCGCGGCTTCTTCGAATCGCTCTTCGGCGCGCCGCGCCAGCAGCAGCCGCAGCAGCAGATCATGCCCGAGGGCCAGCCGATCATCGCAGATGACGGACCGCCCTCCCTCGGCGGCGGACGCCTGATCTGCGTGAAAACCTGCGACGGCTCCTTCTTCCCGCTCGTCACCCCGCCCGGCGGGGGCCAGAGCGCCAACGAGATGTGCCAGTCCCTCTGCCCCGGCACCGAGACCCTCGCCTATGCCTATCCGGGCGGCGACAGCGGCCTCAACCGGGCTGCCTCGCTGTCGAGCAACCAGCCCTACACGTCGCTGGCGAACGCCTTCAAGTTCCGCAAGTCCTTCGACGAGAGCTGCGCCTGCAAGAAGTCCGACGAGAGCTGGGCCGCGGTCCTGCGCAAGGCCGAGAGCATGCTCCAGCAGCGCAAAGGCGACCTGATCGTCACCGCCGAGAAGGCGGAGGAGATGTCGCGTCCGAAGGTGGTCCAGGCCCGCAAGGCGGCCGACAAGAAGGCCGACGAGGAGACCAAGGAGGCCGCCGAGATCGCCGCCGCCGCCCCCACCGCCAGCAAGGAATCCGCCGGCATCGGCCCGCAATCGATCGAGAACGACGCGGTGGTCGGCCAGGGCGAGGGCTCGAAGCAGGAGGTCGTGGCCGGCGACGGACAGAAGAAGACGGTGCGGGTGATCGCCCCCAACCTGATCCCGGTTCCGCACGCGCAGAATTGAAGCCCTTTTAAGGATCACGTCATGGCCGGCCTTGTGCCGGCCATCCCGATAAGGTGAAGCGCCGTGCCTCTTGCCAATCGAGATCACCGGCACAAGGCCGGTGATGGCGGCGGATTTGTACAGGACGGTCCGCATTCCGCACCGCGTCCCGTCATGCTATCACCCCCCGCATGAAACCGCTCGAATCCCCCCACATGCCCCGGCCCGCTGGCGCATCGGATCATATCATTGCCATCTCGGGTCTCAGCAAGACCTACGCGTCCGGCTTCCAGGCGCTGAAGACGGTCGACCTGACGATCCGGCGCGGCGAGATCTTCGCCCTGCTCGGACCCAACGGCGCCGGCAAGACGACGCTCATCAGCATCGTGTGCGGGATCGTCAATCCGAGCACGGGGCAGGTCACCGCCGACGGCCACGACATCGTGCGCGACTACCGCGCCGCGCGCACCAAGATCGGTCTCGTGCCGCAGGAGCTGACCACCGACGCCTTCGAGAGCGTATGGGCGACCGTGACCTTCAGTCGGGGCCTCTTCGGCAAGCCGCCGAACCCCGCCTATCTCGAGAAGATCTTGAAGGACCTCTCGCTGTGGGAAAAGCGCGACAGCAAGATCATGACTCTCTCCGGCGGCATGAAGCGCCGCGTGATGATCGCCAAGGCCCTGTCGCACGAGCCCAATATCCTCTTCCTCGATGAGCCCACCGCCGGTGTCGATGTGGAGCTGCGGCGGGACATGTGGAACATGGTGCGCGCGTTGCGCGAGAACGGCGTCACCATCATCCTGACCACCCATTACATCGAGGAGGCCGAGGAGATGGCCGACCGGATCGGGGTGATGAGCAAGGGCGAGATCATCCTTGTCGAGGACAAGAACGTCCTGATGCAGAAGCTCGGAAAGAAGCAGCTGACGCTGCACCTGCAGAACCCCCTCTCCGCCCTTCCGAGCGAGCTGCAATCCGAAAGCCTTCACCTCTCCGCCGACGGCACGGAACTGGTCTACACCTTCGACACGCAAAGCCATGAGACGGGCATCGCCGGCCTGCTGCGGCGCCTGAACGAGCACGGCATCGATTTCAAGGATCTGCAGACCTCCGAGAGCTCGCTCGAAGAGATCTTCGTCAGCCTGGTCAGGGGGCGCTCGTGAATTTTTATGCCATCAAGGCCATCTATCTCTTCGAGATGGCGCGCACCTGGCGCACGCTGATGCAGAGCATCGCCTCGCCGGTGCTCTCGACCTCGCTCTATTTCATCGTCTTCGGCTCCGCCATCGGCTCGCGCATGGCGAGCATCGACGGCGTCAGCTACGGCGCCTTCATCGTGCCGGGTCTGATCATGCTCTCCATTCTGACGGAGAGCATCTCGAACGCCTCGTTCGGCATCTACATGCCGAAATTCTCCGGCACCATTTACGAGCTTCTCTCCGCGCCGATCTCTGCTTTGGAGACGGTGATCGGCTACGTGGGCGCGGCCGCGACGAAGTCGGTGATCATCGGCCTCATCATCCTGATCACCGCGCGGCTGTTCGTGAACTTTTCCATCGAGCATCCGCTCTGGATGCTCGCGTTCCTGGTGCTGACATCCATCACCTTCAGCCTCTTCGGCTTCATCATCGGCATCTGGGCCGACAGCTTCCAGAAGCTGCAGGTCGTGCCCTTGATGATCGTGACGCCGCTGGCCTTCCTCGGAGGCAGCTTCTACTCGATCAACATGCTGCCGCCCTTCTGGCAGAATGTGGCCCTGTTCAACCCGGTGGTCTATCTGGTGAGCGGCTTCCGCTGGAGCTTTTTCGGCGTCGCCGATGTGGGCGTGGGCTTGAGCCTCGCCATGACGCTCGTCTTCATGCTGGCCTGCCTCATCGCCGTCTGGTGGGTTTTTAGGACGGGCTACAAGATCAAGGCGTAGCGTCTCCTCCCTCCCCCTTGCGGGGAGGGATCGAGGGTGGGGGTCGCAAAGTCAGAACTCGGAGGAAGGTTCAGCGTGCCTGAAGGCAAGTACAGCATCTGACCGGTTCGATCGCTCACCCAGTCAGACCACCCCCACCCCTACCCCTCCCCGCAAGGGGGAGGGAAAAGCGCGAGATATTAAGCCGCCTGCCCCGCCAGCCGCGCCCTCGCCCGCTCGGGGCCGATCAGCGGCAGCAGCGCGCCCAGCTCCGGACCGTGGTCGAGCCCGGTGAGCGCGAGACGCAGGGGCATGAACAGGGCCTTGCCCTTGACGCCGGTGGCGGCCTTCACCGTCTCGGTCCAGGCTTTCCAGGTGGTGCCGTCCCAGGGGGCCGCCGGCAGAGCGCCTGTCGCGGCCTCGATGAAGGCCTTGTCCTCGATCACGGGCGTCACCGGACCGCGCACGACCTTGGCCCATTCGGCCGCGTCACGAAGCTTGGTCAGATTGCCGCGCACCGAATTCCAGAACGCTTCGCCCTCATCCGCATCGAGCTGGGCGAGCCGCTCGCGGGCGGCGTCATAGGGCATCTCATGGATGAGGCGGGCATTGAGATGATCGAGCTCGCTCTCGTCGAACTTCGCCGGAGCGCGGGAGATGTGGGAGAAATCGATCAGGCGGGCGAGTTCGTCGAGGTCCGCCACCGGCCGCACGGCCTCCGCCGAGCCGACGAGCACCGCCAATGAGGCGACCGCCTGCGGCTCGAGCCCGGCCTCGCGCAGACCTTTGATCGAGAGATGGCCGAGGCGCTTCGACAGGCCCTCGCCGCTTGCGGTGATCAGCAGGCTGTGATGCGCGAAGGTTGGGGCATCCGCACCGAGCGCCTCGAAGATCTGGATCTGCACCGCCGTGTTGGTGACATGATCCTCGCCGCGGATCACATGGGTGATGTTGAGCTCGATATCGTCCACCACGGACGGCAGCGTGTAGAGATAAGTCGCGTCCTCGCGCACCAGCACCGGATCGGAAAGCGAGCTGCAGTCCACGTGGCAATGACCGCGCACGAGGTCTTCCCAGGCGACGTTCGTCGGGTCGAGACGGAAGCGCCAATGGGGCCTGCGCCCGTCCTTCTCGAGCGCCTTGCGCTCCTCGTCGGTGAGCTTGAGGGCCGCCCGGTCGTAGATCGGCGGCAGGCCGCGGGCGAGCTGGCGCTTGCGGCGGAATTCCAGCTCCTCGGGCGTCTCGTAGCAGGGATAGAGCCGGCCGACCGCCTTCAGCCGCTCGGCAGCGGCATCGTAGAGCTCGAACCGGTCCGACTGGCGCAGGGTCACACCGGGCGGGATGCCGAGCCATTCCAGATCGGCCTCAATCGAATCCGCAAATTCCTTCTTCGACCGCGCCAGATCCGTATCGTCGAAGCGCAGGATGAAGGTGCCGCCCTCCCGGCGCGCATAGAGTGCGTTCAGCAGGGCGACGCGAGTGTTGCCGATATGGATATGCCCGGTCGGGGACGGGGCGAAGCGGACGATGGGCTTGGACATGCAGATGCTATGGCGAAGGGAGCCCGGCCGCGCAAGGGGTGACGAGCGTTTGACAGTGCTCGAACCTTATCCTCTCCCACTTGCGGGGAGGGCTAGGGTGGGGGTGTTGGCGCGGAACTGGACCAGCGTGACGCTTACACCCCCACCTCCAACTCCTCCCCACAAGGGGGAGGAGAGTTCGGGCACGCCTCACACGTCCACCGCCCCGGTGCGCGGCTTGCCGATCGCGCGCTCCAGTGCCTCGTCCTTCCGGTGCGTCTCCAGGCCCTGATCACGGTAGCGGTTGACGATAGGGTAGCGGCGGTCGCGGCCGAAATTCTTGCGCGTGACCTTCACGCCGGGCGCCGCCTGGCGGCGCTTGTATTCGGCGATGGAGAGCAGGCGCTCCACCTTCTTCACCACCTCAAGGTCATAGCCCTTCGCGACGATCTCGGAGACGCGCAGCTCCTGCTCCACGAGGCCGCGCAGGATCTCGTCGAGATCCTCGTAAGGAGGCAGGGAATCCTGGTCCTTCTGGTTTTCGCGCAGCTCGGCGGTGGGTGCCTTGGTGAGGATGTTCTCGGGGATGACGATGCCGTCCGGGCCCAAGGCGCCCTTCGGCTTCCAGCGGTTGCGCAGGGCCGAAATGCGGTAGACCTCCATCTTGTAGAGGTCCTTGATCGGGTTAAAGCCGCCGTTCATGTCGCCGTAGATGGTGGCATAGCCCACGGACATTTCCGACTTGTTGCCGGTGGTCACCACCATGGCGCCGAACTTGTTCGAGATCGCCATGAGGATCGTGCCGCGGGCGCGGCTTTGGAGGTTCTCCTCCGTGATGTCTCGCTCCCGCCCCTGGAAGAGCGGCTGCAGCGCCGCCTCGAAGCCCTCCACGGGCTCCACGATCGGCAGGATGTCGTAGCGCACGCCGAGCGCCTTGGCGCATTCCTCGGCATCCTTGAGCGACTCGCCGGAGGTGTAGCGGAAGGGCAGCATCACGCAATGGACACGCTCGGCGCCCAGCGCATCCACCGCCATGGCGGCGCAGATGGCGGAATCGATGCCGCCGGAGAGGCCGAGCACCACGCCCGGGAAGCGGTTCTTGTCCACGTAGTCGCGCAGGCCGAGGACGCAGGCGGCATAATCGGCCTCCTCGCCCTCCTCCACCGTGTCGATGGGCGCCTCGCGGCAGGCCCAGCCGTCCTCGCCCTTCTCCCAGGTTGTGAGCGCGACGACCTCCTCGTTGGCGGGCAGCTGGCAGGCGAGCGAGCAATCGGCGTTGAGCACGAAGGAGGCGCCGTCGAAGACCAGCTCGTCCTGGCCGCCGATCTGGTTGAGATAGACCAGCGGAAGCCCGCTCTCCGTCACGCGCGCCGCCGCGATGTTGAACCGCTCCTCGGTCTTGCCGCGCCAATAGGGCGAGCCGTTGGGCACGAGCAGCATCTCGGCGCCCGTCTCGGCAAGGCACTCGACCACATCGCCGGTCCAGATGTCCTCGCAGATCGGAAGGCCTAAGCGGATGCCGCGGAAATTCACCGGCCCGGGCAAAGGTCCGGCCGCGAAATTGCGCTTCTCGTCGAAGACGCCGTAATTGGGCAGGTCGACCTTGAAGCGCACCGAAACGGAGCCGCCGTCGAGAAGCGCGTAGGCGTTGTAGAGCTCGCCCTCCTCCCGCCAGGGCAGCCCGATGAGCATGCCAGGTCCACCATCGGCCGTCTCGCGAGCGAGGCGCTCGAGCGAGGCGCGGCAGGCATCCTGGAAGGCCGGTTTCAGCACGAGGTCCTCGGCCGGATAGCCCGCGAGGAACTGCTCGGCGAACATCACGATGTCGGCGCCGAGCCGGGCCGCCTCCGCGCGGGCCTCGCGAGCCTTCTGCTCGTTGCCGGCTACGTCGCCGACGATGGGATTGAGCTGAGCGAGAGCGATCTTGAGAATGTTCTGAGCCATGTATCGGGATTTAGCGCGCAGATCCCTGCTCAGCAATGAGGCCTGCGACCTTTCCCCGAGACCTTTCCAGGGTCGCGACAAGGAATTTTTCAAAGCTCAAGCTTTGTGGGAACCCGCAACAGTTCAGTTCGTTGTTCCTGCACAAATTACATGGGAGACTGACATGATGAAAGGTGGCCTGCTCTGGCTCATCGGCATTCCGCTGCCGATCATTCTTATTCTTTTCTTCATGGGCTATCTGAGCTGACGACTAAATTCAGTAGAGTAGCGTATGCGTAAAACAAAAGGGGCGCCATCGGCGCCCCTTTTGCTTAGTCTGCCCAGTCGTTTACTCCGCCGCGAGGGCGGCCGGTTGTTCCCTTGACTGGCGCTCGCGCTTGATCAGCTCCGAGGTCAGGAAGGCGATTTCCAGCGCCTGCTCCGCGTTGAGGCGCGGATCGCAATAGGTGTGGTAGCGGTCGCGCAGATCCGCATCGGTGAGCGCACGGGCGCCGCCGGTGCATTCCGTTACGTTCTTGCCGGTCATCTCCAGATGGATGCCGCCCGCATGCGTGCCTTCCGCCTGGTGGATCGCGAAGAAGTCCTGCACCTCGCCCATGACCCGCTCGAACGGCCGGGTCTTGTAGCCCGAGGCCGCCTTGATGGTGTTGCCGTGCATCGGATCGCAGGACCAGACCACCGTGCGCCCCTCCTTCTGAACCGCCCGGATGAGGCCCGGCAGGTGATCGCCCACCTTGTCGGCGCCGAAGCGGCAGATCAGGGTGAGGCGTCCGGCCTCGTCCTCGGGGTTGAGGGCATCGATGAGCTTGAGGAGCCCATCGGGCGACATCGACGGACCGCATTTGAGCCCGATCGGATTCTTGATGCCGCGCATGTATTCCACGTGGGCATGGTCGGGCTGACGGGTGCGGTCGCCGATCCAGAGCATGTGGCCGGAGGTGGCGTACCAGTCGCCGGTCGTGGAATCGACCCGGGTCATGGCCTCCTCGTAGCCGAGCAGCAGCGCCTCGTGGCTGGTGTAGAAATCGGTCGAGCGCATCTCGGGATGCGTCTCTGGATCGATGCCGATGGCCCGCATGAAGTTCAGGCTCTCGGTGATCCGCTCGGCGAGCTCGGTGTAGCGCGAGGATTGCGGCGAATCTTTCACGAAGCCGAGCATCCAGCGATGCGCATTCTCGAGATTGGCGTAGCCGCCGGTGGCGAAGGCGCGGATCAGGTTGAGCGTCGCCGCCGACTGGCGGTAGGCCATGAGCTGGCGGCGCGGATCGGGCGTGCGGGCCTCGGGCGTGAAGGCGATGTCGCTGATAATGTCGCCGCGGTAGCTCGGCAGTTCGACGCCGTCGATGGTCTCGGTCGGAGCCGAGCGCGGCTTGGCGAACTGGCCGGCGACGCGGCCGACCTTCACCACCGGCGAACCGCCGGCATAGGTGAGCACCACCGCCATCTGGAGGAAGAGACGGAAGAAATCGCGGATGTTGTCCGCCGAATGCTCGGCGAAGCTCTCGGCGCAGTCGCCGCCCTGGAGCAGGAAGGCCTCGCCCTTGGCGACCTTGGCCAGGGTGCGCTTCAGCTTGCGGGCTTCGCCCGCAAACACCAGCGGGGGAAAGCCGGCGAGCTGCTGCTCGACGCTCTCAAGCGCCTCAAGGTCCGGAAAGGCCGGAACCTGCTGGATCGGCCTGTTTCTCCAGCTGTCGGGCGTCCACCGCTCGCTCATGACACTAACCCCCGCGTCCTTTCTTCAATGCTCATCGTGCGCCGCAACAAGCGGCATGAACCGGCACCTATACACGACATATTCAAAAAGGCGAGTGTCGAAAGGCCGCGACCTGGAGACGATCCCTTCAGGCGGCTCAAGGCCGAGTTTCAACATTTTCCTGAGAAATTGAGCAAGGTGTTGAAACGGGAAACTCGAATCTGGAGGAGAACTCAACGCGCGGGACGCTTACGGCTTGCGCGCCTGGACATCCAAAGGGCACCAAACCCCATCGCCACGGCGATGACCGGGATACCGAAGTAGGCATAGGCTTCCAGGAGCGTCATGGCTTATCCCACCGCCACCGGCTTCTTGACCACCACGGGCATGCGCATGGTCACCAGCTCTTCCGCTGCCGTTGGGTGAACTGCGACGGTGCGGTCGAAATCGGCCTTGGTGGCGCCCATGGTAACGGAGATGCCTGCGAGCTGGATCATCTCGCCTGCGTCGTGGCCCATGACGTGCACGCCGCGCACCTTGTCGGTGGCCTTCTCGACGATGAGCTTCATGAAGACCCGGTCCTTGCCGCCCGAAAGCGTCGCCTTCATGGGCCGGAAGGCGGTCTTATAGACGTCGATCTCGCCATAGATCGCCCGCGCCGCAGCCTCGCCGCACCCGATCACGCCGATCTCCGGCGTCGAGAAAACGGCGGTGGGGATGAGGTCATGGTCGACGATCGTCGGCTTGCCGCCGAAGACCGTATCCGCGAAGGCGTGACCCTCGCGGATGGCGATGGGGGTCAGGTTGGCCCGGTTGGTGACGTCGCCCACGGCATAGATCGAGGGGGTGAGGGTCTGGGAATAGCCGTCCACGGGAATGGCGCCGACCTCGTCGACGGTGATGCCTGCATTCTCAAGTCCTAGTCCCTTGGTGTTGGGCCGTCGTCCGGTGGCGACGAGAACCTGGTCCACCGTGAGAACCGAACCGTCCGACAGGCTCGCCGCGATGCCGTCGGCGGTCTTCTCCAGGCTCGTGAGCGTCCTGCCGAGGGCGAGCTTGATGCCGCGCTGGGCATAGGCTTCGCCGAGAGCATCGCGCACATCCTCGTCGAAGCCGCGCAGGAGCTTCTCGCCGCGGTGCAGAAGCGTGACCTCGCTGCCGAGCCCGGCGAACACGCCGGCGAACTCGACGGCGATATAGCCGCCGCCGACCACCAGAATGCGCTTCGGCAGGGTTTCGAGATGGAAGACCTCGTTCGAGGTGATGCCGAGCTCGCCGCCGGGAATGACCGGCTCCAGGGTCGGATGGGCACCCACTGCCACCAGGATGGTGCGGGCACGGATGCGGGCTCCCGACTTGAGGAGGTGGATCGTATGCGCGTCCTCGATCACGGCACGGCTGTCGACGACCTCGACGCCTGCCTTCTCGAGATTGGCCCGGTAGATGCCCTCGAGCCGGTCGATCTCCTTGTCCTTGTTGCGGATCAAGGTCGCCCAGTCGAAGCGGGTCTCGCCGAGGCTCCAGCCGAAGCCTTCCGCATCGTGGAAATCGTCGGCGAAGCGGCTGGCATAAACCAGCAGCTTCTTCGGCACGCAGCCGCGGATCACGCAGGTGCCGCCGACCCGATACTCTTCCGCCAGCATGACCTTCGCGCCGTATCCCGCCGCGATCCGCGCCGCACGCACGCCGCCGGAGCCGCCTCCGATCACAAAGAGGTCAACATCGAATGACGACATGGTGCGGTCTCCGCTCAATTCTTGTCTTACAACCATTCATATAAGGACGGTTTCGGACGAAGTCGCCCGCCGGCCCTGCTTCGGGCACATGGCTGCCCGCCGTAAGGAGAAGCTCTTACGCGAAGGTTCAACGGCGATAAAGAAGCAAGGCGCTTGCCGCTCTCCCGTTCCCTCTTTAGGTTCTGCCGCAGACGCTTTGACGTAGAGTTGGCGTCAAGGGAGGAAACAGAATGAGTCAGTTTCGCAAGAGTCTTTGGCGCAGCGCGATCGTTGCAGCGACCGTCGCAGGATTCGTGACATCGGCAGCAGCGCAGATGGAGCTGAAGATCATGGCTCCTGCAGCGCCCGGCGGCGGCTGGGACCAGACGGCCCGCTCGATGCAGCAGGCCTTCACCCAGTCCGGCACCGCCAAGAGCGTGCAGGTCACGAACGTTCCCGGCGCCGGCGGCTCCATCGGCATCGCCCAGCTCGTGAACAATTCCAAGGGCGACGGCAACCAACTCATGGTCATGGGCTACGTGATGGTCGGCGCTCTTCTCACCAACAACTCGCCGGTCACCCTCGCTCAGACGACGCCGATCGCGCGCCTGACGACGGAATACGAGGCGATCGTGGTGCCGGCCAACTCGCCGATCAAGAACGCCAAGGATCTCGCCGCGGCCATCAAGGCCGATCCGGCCAAGGTGACCTGGGCCGGCGGCTCCGCCGGCGGCGTCGACCACATCGCGGCTGCCCTCTTCGCCAAGGCTGCGGGCGCCGACCCGACCAAGATCAACTACATCCCGTTCTCCGGCGGCGGCGAGGCCCTGGCGGCTATCCTCGGCGGCAAGGTGACGGCGGGTATTTCGGGCTATGGCGAGTTCGAGAGCCAGGTGAAGGCGGGCAAGCTGCGCCTCATCGGCCTGACCTCGGCCACCAAGACGGCCAATGTGGACGTGCCCTCCATCAAGGAGCAGGGCATCGACCTCGAAATCGCCAACTGGCGTGCCGTCGTGGCCCCTCCCGGCATCTCCGCCGACCAGAAGAAGGCCCTGACGGAGGCGGTGGACAAGCTAGTGAAGTCGAAGGAGTGGCAGGAGATCCTGAAGGCCAAGGGCTGGGAAGATGCCTATGTCTCCGGCGACGCCTTCGCCAAGGTCCTTGCGGATGAGCAGTCGCGCACGAAAGAAGTGCTCACTGCGGTGGGGCTGGTGAAGTCCTAAATTTCACGATAAAGCCGGTTGGAAGCGCCGCGTCCTCGAGCGCGGCGCTTCTTTTTTGGGATATTCCATGAGCACATCTCCCCAACGGCGCCCCGACGTGGCGGGTCTCGTCATCGCCCTCATTCTTCTCGTCCTGGCCGCAATCGTCTGGTGGGACATGAGCAAGCTTCAGATCCTGTCGCCATACGACCTCGGCCCCAAGGTCATGCCCATCGTGGTCTCGGCATGCTTGGTGCTGCTTGCCATCGGCAACGCCATCGGCGCCTGGCGCGGCGATCTGCCCGCCCGCGACAGCCTCGACTGGACCCCGATCGTCCTGATCCTCGGCGGCCTCGCGGCCCTGATCATCCTGATCGCAGTCGGCGGCGGCTTCATGATCGGCACGGCCCTGCTGTTCGCGACGACCTCCACAGCCTTCGGACGCCGGGCCTTCGTGACCGATTTCATCATCGGCGCGGTGATGGCCGTCTTCATATATGTGCTCTTCGCCAAGCTCCTGACCCTGTCGCTCCCGGCAGGGCCGCTCGAGCGGCTTTTCTGAGGCCCGCCATGGAAGCCTTCGTCTCTCTCGCCAACGGCCTGTCCGTCGCGATCCAGCCGATGAACCTGCTCTTCGCCCTCATCGGCGTCCTGCTCGGCACCGCCGTCGGCGTTCTGCCCGGTATCGGCCCGGCCCTGACCGTGGCCCTGCTCCTGCCGATCACCTTCAAGCTCGATCCGGCAGGCTCGATCATCATGTTCGCCGGCATCTATTACGGCGGCATGTATGGCGGCTCGACCACTGCGATCCTGATCAACACCCCCGGAGAGAGCGCCTCCATGGCGACGGCGCTCGAAGGCAACAAGATGGCGAAGGCCGGCCGCGGCGGCCCGGCGCTGGCAACCGCTGCCATCGGCTCCTTCGTGGCGGGCACCATCGCGACGCTGGGCCTGACCTTCCTGGCCCCCTACCTCGTCGACATCGCCGTAAGCTTTGGGCCGGAGGATTATTTCGCGCTGATGGTTGTGGCCTTCGTGACCGTTTCGGCCACCTTCGGCGATTCCCCCGTGCGCGGTCTCACGAGCCTGTTCATCGGCCTTCTGCTCGGACTGGTGGGCATCGACATCCTCTCCGGCCAATCCCGACTGAGCTTCGGCGTGCCGGAGCTCTACGACAACATCGAGGTGACGACGCTCGCAGTCGGACTCTTCGCGGTCGGCGAAGCGCTCTACGTCGCCTCGCGCCGGCACGTGCATGAGGAGAAGCTCGAGGCCGTCCGCGGCTCTCTCTGGATGACCAAGGAGGACTGGAAGCGCTCGTGGAAGCCATGGCTGCGCGGAACGGCCTTCGGTTTCCCCATCGGCGCGCTTCCCGCCGGCGGCGCGGAGATCCCGACCTTCCTGTCCTACTCGACCGAGAAGCGGCTGACGAAGTACCCGGAGGAATTCGGCAAGGGCGCCATCGAAGGCGTCGCCGGTCCCGAAGCCGCCAACAACGCGGCCGCCGCCGGCACCCTCGTGCCGCTGCTGACGCTCGGCCTTCCCACCTCCGCCACCGCCGCCATGATGCTGGCCGGCTTCCAGCAATACGGCCTCAATCCCGGCCCCCTGCTCTTCGCGGACCAGCCGAATCTGGTCTGGGGCCTGATCGCCAGCCTGTTCATCGCCAACGCCATGCTGCTGGTGCTGAACCTGCCCCTGGTCGGCCTCTGGGTCAGGCTCCTAGCGATCCCGCAGCCCTGGCTCTATGCCGGCATCCTGGTCTTCGCCACCATGGGCACCATCGCGGCCAATCCGTCGCCGGTCGAGCTCATCATGCTGACGATCTTCGGCGTGCTCGGCTTCCTGATGCGCCGCTTCGACTTCCCGATCGCGCCGGTGGTGGTCGGCCTGATCCTCGGCCCGATTGCAGAAAGCCAGCTTCGGCGGGCGCTCTCGATCAGCCTGGGCGATCCGATGGTGCTGCTGCAGAGCCCGATCTCGGCAACGCTCCTCACCATCGCCCTGATCGCGCTGATCCTGCCCTTCTTCCTGAAGGGTCTCGGGCGGTTCAAGGCGGTCGAGGACTAAAGACATCAGGCGAAGCGGCCTCGCCGCTTCGCCGACATTTCCTACGCCGAGAAGGCCGAAAGCTTTCCGAACTGATCGGCGAGCAGGTAATAGACCGTCACGCGGTTCTTGCTGCGGTCGGCCTTCAGCTTTTCTCCGACCGCGAGAACGGCCTTGTCCAGCTCGGCATCCGATGCGGTCAGCCCGAGCTTCTTCTTCAGGAAGTTATCGCGGACCCGGACCACCTCTTCCTTGTCCGAGAACGAGACGAGGGCGGAATCGCGATTCTGCAGCGCGATTCCGAGATACCGCACGAGTCCGGCGATCGCCTTATCGTCCGCATTCGGGGCATATTTCTTGACGTCGGCAGCCCAATCTTCAGCCATGCTTCACTCCTCCGTGGCGCCCTGAATCTGGGCGCAGGGGCGAAAGGCTTCATCCGTCGGTCGGGCCGAGGGCCTGACCATCGCGATGAGAAGCCCTGTGCGGAAAGGGTAGTGCCGAGCTTGGCAGCGGCAAGGATGGCGCCCGTAAAACGAAAAGCCCGGCGCCCCGGGCTTTTCGCGTGGAAGCCGAGCAATATCAGTTCAGCTGATGGCCGCGCTTGCTCATTTCCTCGCGGGCGCGGGTCATGACGAACTGGGCGGTCTGCTGACTCCAAGTGGCGAGGTCGCGCACGATGTCGTCGAGCACGCCCGGCTGGATCTGCACGTATTTCACGCCGGCCGGCGACTTGTAGAACGTCGCGACGTCCTTCAGCTCGGCCTCGGTCAGGCGGCTCGCGAAAGCGCGGGCAGCGTTGTCGATCATCTTCTGCTTCTGCTGCTCGAGCTCCGGCCGGAGCATGGCCACGACCTGGTCCAGGTCCGTCCGGATCTCCGGGCGGGTCACGTTCATCTGCTGCAGCTGCTGGAGGAAGGGTTCGGACATCGCGTCGAACGAGCGGCTCATACCGGAACTGATGGCGACGTCGCGGGCGAGAGCAAGGTGGCTCGGGCTCGGCTGGGTCTGGGCGAAGGCGGGGCCGGCGAGCATGAACAGCGCGACCGAGGTCGCAGCCAGGCGGGAGATGCGGATCATAGAAGTGGCTCCATCGTCATAGCGTAGGGTCAGAGCTGACCGAGTTCGATGAGCCCATCCGCCGTTGCGAGGATCGCACCGGTGGCAAGGCCCAGGAAAAGACCATGCTCGACGACGCCGGGAATATTGTTCAGCGTCGAGGCAAGCACGTTCGGCTTGTCGATGCGCTCGAGATGCGCATCGAGAATGAAATGGCCTCCGTCTGTCACATAGGCCGCGCCGTCGGGGGCATGGCGAAGACGCAGCTCGCCGCTCATCCCGAGGCTGTCCAGGAGCCTGACGATGGCCCGCTCGGTGGCCGTGAGGCCGAAGGGCACCACCTCGATGGGCAGCGGGAACCGGCCGAGCTTCGCCACATGCTTCGAGCCGTCGGCAATGATGATCATGCGCTGGCTGGCGGAGGCCACGATCTTTTCCCGCAGGAGAGCCCCGCCGCCGCCCTTGATTAGGCGCAGGTCGTCGTCGAGCTCGTCGGCGCCGTCGACCGTCAGGTCGAGGTCGGGCGTCTCGTCGAGGGTCGACAGGGAAATGCCCTCGCGCTGCGCCTGGTCGCGGGTCGCCTCGGAGGTGGGAACGCCCACCACCTTGAGGCCGCCCCGCACGCGCTCGCCGATGGCGGCGACGAAATGCGCCGCCGTAGAGCCGGTGCCCAGGCCCAGCCTCATGCCGTCGGTGACGAGCCCGGCAGCCCTTTCGGCCGCAGCACGCTTGAGATTGTCGCTCACTGAAATCCTCTAGAATGCATTCGCCTCGGCCTGCCGAGACCGGTTTTCCTCGCCTCTAGCATGTCGAGGCGGCTGGAAGAAAGAACGTTTCATGCCCGGCCGGTGCCTGATGCCATGATATCGACGATCAGGGACGCTGCGGCGAGGCCCCCGTACCGGGATTGACGCTCGGCGTAGCGACCGGCGCCGCCGCTGAGGATGTGGCGGCCGAAGGGGTCGTCTGGGGCGTGCACACCACGCGCTCGTCGAAGACGTAGCAGATGCTCATCTGGCCGGTCCGGTAATTGACCCGGAAGATGCCGCCCTCCCGCTCGTGGCGGGACGCGACCAGACCATATTCCCCCGGTGTCTGGGGTCCGGCGCCGTCGCCCGCGCTGAAGCACAGCGTCACCCCAATTGTGCCTTCCTGTAGTCCATACTGGCAGGAGCTCACCTCGCCCGTGATCCGGTCGATCCGGTAAATCCGGTTCAGATCGGTCTGAGGCGCGGGGACAAAATCATAAGGAGCAGCCAGCGCGGGACCGACAAGGCCTCCCAGCGCCAAGGCCGCCGAAATCAACGCCGCGGAACCTCGAGCACCGGACCCAAAAGTGGGGACCACTTTTGGGATCGATCCGATGCTCAATCCCTTAAACGGCGCATCGTTCGATGCGCAGAACCGGGTCCACTTTTTCGCACGATGCGCGAAAGGCCGCATCCATCACTCCATTCGGTAAGAACGAATCAACCTTAAGACCATATCATCCCAAAGCTTGATTCCCTTGCCTCCAGCAGGTAGCCGACCTTCATGGCCATTGATACCCCGCACAACGTCTCGCCCATCGCCGTTTTCGACCTCGATGGAACCCTGGCCGATACGGCCGGCGACCTCGTCGGGACCCTCAACGTGATCCTCAAACAGGAGGGACTGGCTCCCCTGCCCGTTTCGAAGGCGCGCGACATGATCGGCGCGGGCGCCCGCGCCCTGATCCAGCGTGGGTTCGAGGCCGCCGGCAAGGAGCTGACGCCTGCCTATCTCGACGAGCTGTTCCGGCAGTTCATGATTCATTACGGAGAGAACATCTGTGTTGAGACGCGGCTCTATCCGGGGGCGGCCGAGGCTCTCGACAGGCTGGAGCAGGCCGGCTTCATCCTCGCCGTGTGCACCAACAAGGTCGAGGAGCACTCGGTCAAGCTTCTGCACGAGCTCGGAATCGGCCATCGCTTCGCCGCCAATTGCGGCCGCGACACCTTCCCCTACTTCAAGCCGGATCCGCGCCATCTGACCCTGACGATCGAACGGGCCGGCGGAAGCCCGGCGCGGGCTGTGATGATCGGCGATTCCCGGACGGATATCGTGACGGCCCAGAATGCCGGTATTCCGGCGATCGCGGTTCTCTTCGGCTATACGGACGTGCCGGTGCGCGAACTTGGGCCCGACCTGGTTGTCGGTCATTTCGACGAGCTGTTCCCTGCCGTGAAAACCCTGATGAGGCCGCTCGCGGCCTGACGCGACGACGCCGGCGCGCGAAAGATCCCTCGCACACGAAAAAGTGAAGCTTACTGTCAGGAAGGAATGGTGGGCGCGACAGGGATTGAACCTGTGACCCTTCGCGTGTGAAGCGAATGCTCTCCCGCTGAGCTACGCGCCCTGACAAGGGCCTTCTAAAGGCGCTTAACCCCTTGCGTCAAGCCAAAGAAGCGCCGCAGGCCCGAAGTATTTTGCGAACCGGAAATTGTGGCGCCGTGGCTTTAACCGCTCGCTTACGATGTGGCTGGATTGAGGCACTCCCGTACTAGGATTTTATAGCGAAACCCTGATAGACCTTGGATCCGAAGCGGGGCTGTTGCGTTAAGCAATTGTAGGACCTGCCATCAACAATGTCTTATCTGAGGCAATTATGGGACGCACACGCGCTGCCCTTTTCGGGCTAGCCTGCGCCTCCGTCGCTCTCGCGACGCCGGCTGCGGCATTCACGGCAATCGATCCACTCACCCGCCAGCCGCTCTACAGCGCTGAAGAAACATACCGGGCCCAGGCCGCGGCGATTCCGCGTCAGGTGGTCACCTATACCGGCCGCCATGCGCCCGGCACCATCGTCGTCTCCACGAGCGAACGCCGCCTGTGGTACGTGCTCGGCAACGGCCAGGCCGTCCAGTACGGCGTCGGCGTCGGCCGTCCGGGCTTCACCTGGGCCGGCAGCCATTCCGTCACCATGAAGCGCGAATGGCCGGATTGGCGTCCGCCGTCCTCCATGCTGAAGCGCCGTCCCGACCTGCCGCGCTACATGAAGGGCGGCCCTGACAACCCGCTCGGTGCCCGCGCCCTCTATATCGGCGGCACGATCTACCGCATCCACGGCTCCAACGAGCCGGAGACCATCGGCGAGGCAGTCTCGTCCGGCTGCATCCGCATGACCAATGAAGACGTGATGGACCTCTACAGCCGCGCCAAGGTGGGCGCGAGGGTCGTCGTCCAGCGCTGAGGTGAATTCACCGTCCTGACACGTCATGGCCGGGCATGTCCCGGCCATTTTTGTTTTCGAAAGGCACTTCACTGTCATTCCGGGCGCGTCTCTGGCGCGCCCGGAATCCATAAACACAACATCTCAAGGAGGACCGAGCAGCGTTACGTTTCTTCCGCACCCTCAGCGATTATGGATCCCGGGCTCCGCTGCGCGGCCCCGGAATGACAGTTCTGGACAAGTCGTCACCGCACCCGGTCCCGAGTCAGCCCCTTCGCGGCCAGCTCGTCGAGATAGGCCTGCCACCTCCCCCCCTGTTCTGCTCCGAGCCGGTAGAGATAATCCCAGCCATAGATCCCGCTGTCGTGCATGTCGTCGAAGACGAGCTTCACGGCATAATTGCCCACCGGCTGCACCCCGACGATCTCCACATTGCGCTTGCCCGGCACCGTCTTGCGCTCGGCGGGGCTGTGCCCCTGAACCTCGGCCGAGGGGCTGGTCACCCGCAGATATTCGGCGGGCAGATCGAAGGTTGTGCCGTCGTCGAAGGTCACCTGCAGGCTGCGCTTGTCCTTGGCCAGGCGCAGCTCCGTCGGCCAGCGCTCAGATGTCATAGGCTCAAACCCCTTCCCTGCTTCACGATTCCACGCTAACTGCTTGATGATCACATTGAAGGCAAGCTGTCGCGCGAACAAGGATTTCTCCCTCATGAGAGCCCTTCCGGCTCATCCCGAGAATTCCGATACCGGCCGGGCCCTGTTGGACCCGTTTGGCCGGGCGATCACCTATCTGCGCGTCTCGGTGACGGACCGCTGCGACTTCCGCTGCGTCTATTGCATGTCCGAGGACATGGCCTTCCTGCCCAAGCGCGATCTTCTCACCCTCGAGGAGCTCGACCGTATCTGCTCGACCTTCATCGCGCAGGGCGTGCGCAAGCTGCGCATCACCGGCGGCGAGCCCCTCGTGCGGCGGGATATCTTGACCCTGTTCCGCTCCCTCTCGCGCCATCTCGATGCGGGTGACCTCGACGAGCTCACCGTCACCACCAATGGCTCGCAGCTCGCCCGCCACGCGAGGGACCTCGCCGCCTGCGGCGTGAGGCGGATCAATGTCTCCCTCGATACCCTGGACGCGGACAAGTTCCGCCGCATCACCCGCTGGGGGGATCTCACCAAGGTGCTGCAGGGGATCGATGCGGCGCAGGAGGCTGGACTTCGGGTCAAGATCAACACGGTCGCGCTCAAGGGCGTGAACGAGGAAGAGATCGAGACGCTGCTGGAATGGGCCCATGGCCGCGGCATGGACCTGACCCTGATCGAGGTCATGCCGCTCGGCGAGATCGACGGGCTGCGCATCGACCAGTTCCTGCCGCTCTCTCTCGTGCGGGCCCGCCTGGCGTCGCGCTATACGCTCTCGGACCTCGACGACCGCACCGGCGGACCCGCCCGCTACATGCGTGTGAAGGAGACAGGCGGCCGCCTCGGCTTCATCACGCCGATGACCCACAATTTCTGCGAAAGCTGCAACCGCGTGCGGCTCACCTGCACGGGCCAGCTCTTCATGTGCCTGGGCCAGGAGGACGCTGCGGATCTGCGCGCTCCCGTGCGTGCCTCGGAATGCGACGAACCTCTCCGGCAGGCCATCGTCGACGCGATTTCCCGCAAGCCCAAGGGGCACGACTTCATCATCGATAGACGCCACGCCCGCCCCGCGCTGAGCCGTCATATGAGCGTTACAGGCGGTTAGGCCGGTCCATGCGTACAAGAGTTCTCTCCTTCGGTCGAAAGCTGGCCATCCTCGCAGCGGCGATGCTCGGGTTAAGCGCGTTTGCCGCTCAAGCCCAGGAAGCGGCCTCGCGGCCGAAGTCGGTGGTCCGGATCGCCGTCGAAGGCGCCTATCCGCCGTTCAACTTCATCGACGCCAACAACGAGCTGCAGGGCTTCGAGGTCGAACTCCTCAAGAGCCTCTGCGAGGCGATGGACACGGAATGCGAGCTTGTGCAGCACGAATGGGACGGCATCATCCGGGCGCTCGTGAACCGGGAATACGATGCGGTCATGTCCTCGCTGGAGATCACGGAACGGCGCCAGAAACGGATCGCATTCTCCGATCCGTATTATCGAATCCCCGCGGTCTTCATCGGCTCCAAGGAGACGGCGCCCGGCGCCGTCACGCCGGCGGCGATGGCGGGCAAGAAGATCGGCACCATCGAGCGCACCGACCACGAGGCCTATCTCAAGACCTTCTACAAGAACTCCGAGATCGTGCTCTACGCCAAGGCGGAGGAGGCCAATCTCGATCTGCTGGTCGGACGCATCGACGCGGTCTTCGCGGACGAATTGCTGCTGTCGAAATTCCTCGGCACCCGCGAGGGCGCCTGCTGCCACATCGTCGGCGATGCGCCGGCGGAGCCCGCCTATAAGCGCGAATCCTACGGCATCGGGCTGCGCAAGGAGGACGAGGAACTGCGCGAGCGTTTCAACCGCGCCATCGCGCAGGTGAAGGCGGACGGAACCTACGACCGCATCCGCGCCAAGTACTTTCCGTTCGATATCAAGTAAAAGGCGTTCGATTCACGCACTGCCACGTCTTGGCCGGCCCTGTGCCGGCCATCTCGATTGCATGAATCGCCGCGCCTTCCGTGAAGACCCGAGCATGGCTCCGCGCAAACCGAAGAGCCGCATCGGCTGAAAAACCGGGTCCACTTTTCCGCGCGATGCGCTAGAACCGAACGGCAATTCAGGGAGCAGATTATGGCGAAGGTTGCATTTCTCGGACTTGGCGTGATGGGCTATCCCATGGCGCGGCATCTCGCGGCGAAGGGCCACGAGGTGACGGTTTACAACCGCACCGCGGCCAAGGCCGAGAAATGGGTGTCCGAGAACGGCGGACGCGCTGCCGCGACTCCGCGCGAGGCCGCCGAGGGCCAGGAGATCGTCTTCGCCTGCGTCGGCAACGACGACGACCTGCGCCAGGTCACCCTAGGCCCGGACGGCGCCTTCCAGGGCATGGGCAAAGGCACCATCTTCGTCGACCACACCACCGCCTCGGCGGAAGTCGCCCGCGAACTGTACGCAGCCGCCAAGGACAAGGGCTTCTCCTTCATCGACGCTCCCGTCTCCGGGGGCCAGGCGGGCGCGGAGAACGGCGTGCTGACGGTGATGTGCGGCGGCGACGCCGATGTCTACGCCAAGGCCGAGCCTGCGATCATGAGCTTCGCCCGCGCCTCCCGGCTCCTGGGGCCTACAGGATCCGGCCAGCTCACCAAGATGATCAACCAGATCTGCATCGCCGGGCTCGTGCAGGGGCTCGCCGAGGGCGTTCATTTCGGCAAGAAGGCCGGTCTCGACATCGAGGCGGTGCTCGACGTGATCTCCAAGGGCGCCGCCGGTTCCTGGCAGATGGAGAACCGCGGCAAGACCATGAACCAGGGCAAGTTCGATTTCGGCTTCGCCGTCGACTGGATGCGCAAGGACCTGTCCATCGTGCTCGGCGAGGCGCGCAAGAACGGCGCCAGCCTGCCGGTCACAGCGCTGGTCGACCAGTTCTACGCCGACGTCCAGAAGATGGGCGGCAGGCGCTGGGACACGTCGAGCCTGATCGCACGGCTCGACAAGTAAGATTTTCGGGGGTTTCTCGAAAGCAAAGCGCCGGAGCTGAGAGGCTCCGGCGCTTTTCGTGTCGGTGGATGTATCAGCGAACCTCTTCTGTACCGCAGGGCCACCCTGGCCGGCAGCGCACGGCATTGCCGCCGCCCTGACGCCCTCCTCCGGAGGGACCCGGCACGGGACGGACCTGTTGCAGCTGCATGCGAGGCTGCGGCATCGGTCGCGGCGGCTCGCGGAAGGCACGCTCCTGGCGAGGGGCCTCCTGCATGCGCGGCATCGGGCGCGGCTGGAAAGCGGGCGCGTCGCGCCGCTCCATACGAGGCTCCATGCGCGGCCGAGGCAGGTCCGCTTCCCGGCGCGGATGGCGCTCCTCCGGCTGCGGCATTGTATTGGGAGGCCGGACGGCGAAGGGAGCCTGCGGCTCGGGCCTGATGCGTAGATCGCGACCGACATCGCCGCGACCTGGACGCTCGCGCTCGATCTCGATCCGTGGGCTTTGAGGGCGCGGCTGCCGCATCAGGCTCTCGCCGGCATCGAGCCTCGGATCCGGGGAGCGACCCGCATCGCGCACCGGCGCAGTCGGGCGCACCTCACGCGGCCCGGGATCGGGCCTGTCGGGCCGTGGGCCGCGATCCCTGTCGGGCCGCTCGCCCGGCCGGACATTCGCAGGCTGGCCGGCTTGCGGGAACGGAATCGGACGCGACGGCAGGGACGCGCGAGACCGAGGCGGCTCGCCGGGGCGGATGCCTCTGTCATCGCGCAGCGCCCGTGGATTGACCATGATCGGAATCGCCTCGACGGGAGCCGCAAGGCCCGGCTGCCGGGGCACGCGGGGCTGTTCCGGACGCAGGCCGCGGCGCGGGCGGGGGCCTTCGTCGCCCATGAGCGCCCCGAAGACCGGCGGCGCAGCGACGGGTATGGCCACTGGCCCGCGCGGGGTCCGCGGCGCAATGGGCTGATAGAAGTAGCGCGGAGGCCGGGCGCGCACCGGAACCGGGATCGGCATCGGAATCGGAAGCACGCCCGCCATGATGGGTAGCGGCGGTGGTTTGCGGATGATGGTGACGAACTCCTCGTCCTCATCCCACCGCGGCAGAAGATAGGCCGGCATCCGGGGCGGCGGCACATCACGGATGACGGTCACGACCTCGACCACCTCGACGCGCTCGATCCCGGGCAGCGGCGGCGGCAGGTCCTCGTAGACCACCTCGTCGAAGACGGCTGGCGGCGCATAGGGCGCCGAGAGCCGCGCGAGCCTGCGGCGGCTGTCGGGGGCGTGCGGGCCGTTCGGGTAATGGCGCAGATAGGTCCAGTAGGCCTCCCGCGTGTTGCGCGCCAGCGTGCGGCGCCAGACAACGGCCTCGCGCCGCGCCGCCAGGAGTGCCGTCACGCGGCGGGCGAGACGGTGATCGGGATAGCGGCGCAGGAAGTCCTGGTAGCCCTGGATCGTGTCGCGCTCGACGGCGATGGCATAGGCTTCCTCGGCCGGGACATCCTCGATCCGGCGCACCTCGCGCACCAGCGGCCTGTCCGCGCCCTCCGCCTGCTCGAAGAACGCGAAGGAGGCATTGCCGAGATTGGCCGTATGCCAGGGAATCTGCTCGCCGTTCGTGGCCTCGTGCGTGCGCAGGCGCGTGCGGGCGAAGACCTCGTCGAGCGGCAGGCCGGGCTGACGGATCATTTCTGCCAACGCGGTCGCATAGGCGCCATACGGCCCCTGCCCGTCGGCAGCGACGATGTTGGGAGCCGAGGAGAAGGCCACCAGGAAGCCGGCAGGCGATTCCATGAGTGCAAGGCCCTTGGCCACCGGCTCGCCGGAGGAGCCGAGGGGATAGTCACGCGCCATGTCGGCGACGATCACCCGCGCCTGAGCCGGGCTGCGCTCGAGGGAGCGAATGAGGTCGGAGACGCGGAAACCTTCGATCGGCACGTCCACGTCGCGCTCGATCCGGGCAACGACGGGGAGCAGGTAGTTCTCGCCTTCGAGCTGCACGCCATGGCCGGCCAGATAGACCGCCACCGTCGAGCCAGGCTCGAGATCCTGAACCTTGTCGAGGAAGTCGCGCACGAGGCTGCGCAGGTCGCTGGCGCTAAGATCGCGGCCCTGGACGACCTCGAAACCGGCGCTCGTCAGGGACTGCGCGATGAGGCCCGCGTCGTTCACGGCGGTCGGAAGCGCGCGCACCCGATAGGCGCCCTGCCCGATCACGAGAGCGAGCCGGTCTTGCGCCGCGGCGACGGACGCCTCACCGAGAACGGCCGTCAGGACGAAGGCGGAAAAAACGATAACACGTTTCAGGAACGACACGGTGCCCCCCGGATTTGCCCCGCTTTGCGGGATGACGGCGATAGAAAAGGTCAGGACGGTTGAATGGCCCGTGAACAAAACGGGACGATAGGGAAGCTCAAGTATCCAGCAGGCCGTAGAGACAGGGACTCACACTCGCCCTCATCCTGAGGAGCCGCTGAAAGCGGCGTCTCGAAGGAGGTTCTAGAGGGCACTGGATCCTCCTTCGAGACGGTCGCTTCGCGACCTCCTCAGGATGAGGGCAGAGGAAGATATAGAGGGTAGTAACGGGGACAAATCTCACCGCCGCGTCATCGTGAGGTAAACAATGAAGGCGCCGATCGCGAGGGCGAGGCCCATGAGCGCCATCTGGCGGGCTTCGCCCGTCAGGGCTGCATCCCGAAGGCGCTCGGCGCGCTCGGGATCACGCGACATGAAGAGCCCGATCACGATGCTCAAGGTGGCGAGGCCGAGGATCCAGTAGGTGGGGCGCATCGGTCGTCTCCTTATCGACCCTCGAACCGGGGCGGACGCTTCTCGCGGAAGGCCGCGACGCCCTCCATGAAATCGTGGCTCGAGCCCGCCTCGCCCTGGAGACGGGCCTCGAGGTCGAGTTGCTTTTCCAGATCGTTGGACAGGCTCTGCGCCACCGCCTGCTTGGTCAGGCGATAAGCGAGCCCCGGACCGGCCGCGAGCCTTGCGGCGAAAGCCGCCACATCGACCGCAAACGAGTCATCGTCGAACACCTTGTAGACGAGCCCCATGCGATGGGCATCCTCGGCAGAGGCCGGCTCCGCGCTGAGCATGAGCGCCAAGGCCAGCTTGGGGCCTATAAGGCGCGGCAGAATCCAGGTGCCGCCGGCATCGGGGATCAGGCCGATATTGGCGAACGCCTCCTGCAGATAGGCCGAACGGGCCGCCACGACGATGTCGCAGGCAAGCGCAATGTTCATGGAAGCGCCGACCGCCGGCCCGTTCAGGGCGGCGATGGTGGGCTTGGGATAGTTGGATAGCTTGAGCACCAGCGGATTGTAGTCGCGGGTGAGCGCGGGGCCGAGGTCGAGACGGCCTTGCTCGTCGCGCTTGAGGTCCACCGTCAGGTCCTGCCCCGAGGAGAAGGCCCGCCCCTCGCCGGTGAGCACCACCACGCTTACGGCTTCCACGCGTTCGCAGTTGTCGAGCGCCTCGCGGAGCTCCGCATGCATGGTGGCGTTGAATGCATTCATCTTGTCGGGCCGCGCCAGCGTGATCGTCGCGACCGGACCGTCGACGGTGCAGCGCAGGGTGGTCGGACTCATGCCTCAAGCTCCTCATCGTGGAGCTTGAACATAGTACGGAACCAGGAGCCGAGAACCCGGAAAAGCCCGTTTCAGACTAAGGAAGAATATCGGAGCCGACGACCGGTCTCCCGGAACTTCAACCGGCGAGGCGGCCCTGTCACGTCAGAGATCGGTAGGCTTGAACACCTCGAAACGAGCGCTCAGGTCGCTCTCCAGGGCTGCCCGGCTATAGACCTCCCCCGTGCTTCTGATCTCGTAGCGGGGCTCCTCGCCGCCCGAGGGCAAGAGCTTGGTGATGACGAAAGCTCCCGTCCAGGCAGGGCCGATAAACCGCTTGGCCGTGAATGTCACATGCTGCCCACGCGCGTAAAGATACTCGGACACGGAAATTCCTTTCGAGGACGAACGTCGAGATTGAACGAGGCCTTCTGTTGGACCGTTCCGACGATCAGAGAACGATCATGAAGAAGATGCCGAAGCAGAAAGTGACGGCGAGGATTGGCGACGTTCGCGCGGTCTCCGTCAGAACGGATCCTTCACCGTCACGGCTGCGGGTGCCTAACCGAATAAGCCTGCTCGTTCTTATGCTGGGCTCTGCGCGGCAGGCTCGACCACGGAACGAGGTTGAGATTGGCGGACTCGTTCATGCCGGCGCCGTCTAGAAGTTCCAGGATGTCCACGTCCTGAAAGGCGCTCATCGGCGACGCGTCCTGGCGCAACTCGTCTTGACCGGCAACACAATCATAAGGCCGGGTGACGGATCGTATCTGGTACTGCGGCTCGGGACGCCTCGAATCCAGGCAGCCGACGATCGTGTAGGGCTGTTTGCACACGAGATGAGGAAAACGCTGCTCCGTATAAAGAACATGATCTCCGACGGCAAAGTGGTGTGCTTTCATGGGGGCCGTTCCTTCATGATGTCCGTGCAGGCCGCAATGCACGAACGGGGATTCTCCCCCTGCGGCCACCGAGCCGAATTGCTCAGAATCGTCGGGCCAGACCCCAGATCTCGACGTCCTGGGCTGCCACTTCATGAGGCAGCACATATCGTTCTTCCACACGGGCGATGAGTTGCGCCTTGGTCTTGATTTGAGCGAGATCCGACATGGAGAGACGATCCCACTTGGCCTGGGCATCACGCATGTGCCGTCCGGCAAAGATATTATCGTCGCCACTTTTAATATTTATCATGAAATGTATTCATTCTCCGCTATATCAACGGAGGAAATCATACATCGTTCCAAGTTATTCAAGTTAAAGCCATTATTTTTACTTTTTTAAATCAGTAATTTTGGAGGCCCTTTCAGTTAAAAATGCCTTGCCTGAGAGAGGAGCGCACCAATTTCGCCCTGAAGCACGGGCAGCAGCTCGGCTTCGAACCAAGGATTTTTCTTAAGCCAGCCGTTGTTGCGCCAAGACGGATGCGGCAGCGGCAGGATGCGCGGCTTCTGCGGATTGCCGAGAATGTCCCGCCAGCGTCGGACGGTCTCCGTCAACCCTCCCTCGAAACCGTCGCGCAAATGCCAGGCCTGGGCGTATTGGCCGATCAGCAGGACGAGATCGAGATTGGGAAGCGCCTCGAAGAGCGGCCGCCGCCACGCCTCGGCGCATTCCCGGCGCGGTCCGAGATCGCCCCCCTTGGAATCCTGCCCGGGAAAGCAGGAGCTCATGGGCACGATGGCGACCTTGGAGGGGTCGTAGAATATGGCCTTGTCGAGCCCGAGCCACTCGCGCAGCCGGGTGCCGGAGCGGTCGTCGAACGGGATGCCGCTGGCATGAGCCCGCGTTCCCGGCGCCTGGCTCGCGATGCAGAGGCGCGCCGTGACGCTGCCCTGGACGATGGGACGCGGCTCATGCGGCAGGGCCGCGCCATAACGCGGGGCATCGCGGCAGATCCGGCAGGCTCTCAATCGCGAGGCGAGGTCTTCGAAATCCTGTGGGGAATCCATCCCCGACAGATGGGGATCGGAGAGGGATTTATCGAGGATTGCGGCCGACCTCGCGGAGTGGCAGCCTGTCGCCGTCCGGACGTTCATCATCCGACGCGAACAGGCACTGCCAACAGGACGAGGATCCATGAAACCGCGCATTTCCGTGCTGACGCTCGGCGTCGACGATCTCGAAAAGGCCGTCGCCTTCTACCGCGACGGACTCGGGCTTGCGACCGAAGGCATCGTCGGCAAGGAGTTCGAGCATGGCGCCGTCGCCTTCTTCGACCTGCAATCGGGATTGAAGCTGGCACTCTGGGCGCAGGAGGACATTGCTTACGATACGGGCCTTCCGAAAACCCCGCGCTGTCCGACCGGGTTTACGATCGGCCATAACGTCGCGAGCAAGGACGAGGTCGACGACGCGATGGAGAAAGCGCGAAAAGCCGGCGCAACCGTTTTCAAGGAGGCCCAGGACACGTTCTATGGCGGCTATGCCGGCTATTTCCGGGACCCGGACGGGCATGTCTGGGAGGTCGTCTGGAATCCCGCCTTCCTCCCTGCGGACTGATTTCAGCCCCGGTGCGAATGCTCCCGGCGCCAATCCTGCGGGCGCTCGAAGGCGCCTTGCCACAGGCCGACCGAGCGGCTGCGGGCGCGGGTTTCCTCCGGGTCATAATCGCGCCCGTATGAGACGGCCCAGCCGTCCTCGACCATGCGGGCGCCGATGTCTCTGCCGTTCACTGTGCAGCGGGCGAGGATACGCTGATAGCGGTCGCGGCCGGCGGCGCGGCAGCGGACAGTCTCGCCGGAGACGAGGTCGATCAGCGCGCGGCGAGCCGTGTCGCCGCAGGCATAGGAGCGGCCGGCGCGGGAGCATCTCTGCTCCATCTCGGGCGCATCGATGCCCTTGATGCGGATTCGCGCCTCGCCGATGCGGATCGTGTCGCCGTCCGTGACCTGGGCCCGGCCCTCGAGCGACCGGGCGGAGGGCTTCAGCATGAGAGCGGCCCCACCGGCGAGGCCGAGTGCGACGACGAGGGATGTGATGCCGCTCGACCGGGAGCGGCGGCCGAACCGTCTCACGACAGGCGCTCGGACACTCCCGCCTGGCCGAAGGTCGCCATATCCCGATGGACGGCGGCCGCGGCCTTCACCAAGCCGGCGGCCAACGCCGCGCCCGATCCTTCGCCGAGCCGCATGCCGAGGGCGAGAAGCGGAATCTTGCCGAGGCGCCCGAGCACGTCCTGATGCGCCCCTTCGGCGCTGAGATGACCGGCGATGCAGTGATCGATGGTGGATGGGTGGATGGCGTGGAGGATGGCGGCGGCGGCGGTCGCCACGTAGCCGTCGAGCACCACCGGGATGCGCTGCAGGCGCGCGGCGAGGATCGCGCCGGCCATGGCGGCGATCTCGCGCCCGCCGACGCGGCGCAGCACTTCGAGCGGATCCTTCAGGTGGTCACCGTGATGGGCGATGGCCGCCTCGACCGCCGCGACCTTGCGCCGGAGCCCTTCGTCGTCGATGCCCGTGCCGCGCCCGACCCAATGCTCGGCCGGCCCGCCGTAAAGGGCCGTATAGATCGCCGCCGCGACGGTGGTGTTGCCGATGCCCATCTCGCCGATGGCGAGGAGGTCCGTGCCGCCGGCGATCGCCTCCATGCCGAAGGCCATGGTGGCGACGCAGGCCTTCTCGTCCATGGCATCGGTCTCGGTGATGTCGCCGGTCGGCATATCGATGGCCAGATCGAAGACCTTGAACCCTAGGCCATAGGCCGCGCAGATCTGGTTGATGGCCGCCCCGCCCGCCGCGAAGTTCTCCAGCATCTGGCGGTTCACGTCCGACGGAAAGGCCGAGACGCCCTTGGCGGTGACGCCGTGGCTTGCCGCGAAGACGCAGACCAGCGGGCGGTCGACGCTGAGATTGGGCTTGGCCTGCCAGGCGGCGAGCCATTCGGCGATCCACTCGAGGCGGCCGAGGCTTCCGGCGGGCTTGGTGAGCTGCCGATCGCGCATCCGCACGGCCTCGACGGCGGCCTCGTCCGGGCCGGGCACGGTCGTGATCAGGCGGCGGATATCGTCGAAAGGTGAGGAAACGGCATCGGACATGAAGGGCTCCGGCCCAGGGGGCATTGCAGAACGCGAAGAGGCGTGACCTATAACGACCCACGCACGCGGGGTGAAGCATGTCGGAGCAATTTGAGAGGGGCGAGGCAGCGCCGGCCGGCGGCTGGCAGGCGGTCGCATGCGACCTAGCCCATTGCATGCGCTTCTATTCCCGCCTTCCGGTGCCAGCCCTGCCTTGGGAGCAGGACGCCCATGCGCTGCCGAGCTTTCCGCGCCTGGTGCGCGTGATCCCCCTGGCAGGCCTCCTGCTCGGGCTCGTGCCGGCAGCCGCGCTGATTGTGGCTCTCATCCTCGATCTCGGCCCCTGGCTTTCCGCGATACTCGCCGTCGCTACCATGGTGCTGGCGACCGGAGCCCTGCACGAGGACGGGCTTGCCGATGTCGCCGACAGCTTCGGCGGCACCACCCGCGACAAGCGCCTCGAGATCATGCGCGACAGCCGCATCGGCTCCTTCGGCGCCGCAGCCCTGTTCCTCGCTCTGGCGCTCAGGATCGGCGCCTTGGCGGAAATCGTCTCGCGGGCGGATGCACTCGCCGCCGTCGCGGCAATCCTGATCACCGCCTCCCTGTCCCGCACGGCCGGCCTGATGCCCCTGGTCTTTCTCCCGCCGGCCCGGCGGGACGGCCTGTCTCACGCGGTCGGGCAGCCGCCGCGGGAGACGTTCTGGCTCGCGGCCGGAATCGCGGGCGCCATCGCCGTCGCCCTGGGCGCGCTCGCCGGCCTGCCGCCTTTCGGCATCGCCCTGACGATCGTCCTCTCGGGCCTTGCGGGTCTCGCCCTCACCGGCTTTGCGGCCCGTCATCTCGGCGGGCAGACGGGCGACATCGTCGGCGCCGCGCAGCAGGTCGCGGAAATCGCTGCGCTGATCGGCCTCTTGACCGTTCTCGCACCGTGACGACATGAAGGTGAGATGACCCGCGTCTCCAGCCCCTGCATCCGCGTCTGCACGCTCGATCCCGAGACGGGGCTCTGCGAGGGCTGCGGCCGCACGCGCGAGGAGATCACCCGCTGGTATCGCATCCCGGAAGAGGAGCGCCAGCTCATCATGGCGGAGCTGCCGGAGCGCATGCGCCAGGCCTTCGCCCTCGAATCGCCCTTCGCGCCCGAACCCGACAAGGCGGAGTGATGCCAGGCATTCGCGGCGCCGGTTTTCTTCTTCTGATCGCCTCCCTCGTGATGGGGCTTTTCGCCGACGATCCCATCGGCGATTTTTCGGCCCTCGAAGCATCGGGCCTCTTGGCGCTGGGCGGGCTCGCCCTGCTCATGGCCGCGTCCATCGTCGAAGGCTTCGTGCGCCATTGGACCTACGGCGTGCAGGCGATCGCGGTCAGCGGCGGCGTTCTCGTCGCGCTCATCGTCACCTATGCCTCCCGCGACGAATTGCAGACCGTGCTCGACCGCGCCATCGGCGACATCGCCGTCGGCCGCACGATCCTGACCCCGGAGGGCGAAACGGTGGCAGCGCGGCGCACGGACGGCAGCTTCATGGTGCGGGGCGAGGTCAACGGCCACGAGACCCGCTTCATCTTCGACACCGGCGCGAGCACCGTGGTCCTGCGCGCGGAGAACGCCGCGGCGCTCGGCTTCACGCCCGACAGCCTCGATTATTCGATCCCCGTCTCCACCGCCAACGGCGCCGCGATGGCAGCACCCGTCGTGATCGACCGCCTGACAATCGGCGCGATCACGGAGCGCAACGTGCGCGCGCTCATCGCCCGCTCGGGCGTGCTGCACGCGAACCTGCTGGGCATGTCATTTCTGGAGCGGCTCGGGTCGTATGAGGTACGGGGCAATCGGCTGATCTTGCGCGGCCGAGAGAGCGATGGCTGACACACGCCGTCATCCCGGACGCCGAAGGCGGTCCGGGATCGTCTGATGAGTGTAGCGCGTGAACCTCGACGCTGTCATTCCCGCGAGCGCGGACCCGAAGGGCCGCGCCGCAGGCGTGGAAATCTATAACTGCTGACAGTGCCTTGCTTGACCAACGTCGTGGTTATGGATCCCGGGCTCCGCTGCGCGGCCCCGGGATGACAGTGCTCTATTCGTCCAACGATCCCGGATCTGCGCTGCGCTCCGTCCGGGATGACTGTCAGTTTATTCAGCAGCCTTCAGAGCAGGCACGGCCTCGACTCGCGCCACATGCGCCACCGCGTCCCGCAGCGTCTGCAAATTCGCTCCCGGCTTCACCGCCTCCGTCGCCAGATGCCGGCGATAGGCGCGCGCTCCGGGGCGGCCGGTGAAGAGGCCGAGCATGTGGCGGGTGATGTTATGAAGGCGCTCGCCCTTCGCGAGCTGCTCCGCGATGTAAGGCTCGTAGGCCTCGATTGCCTCAAAGCCGTCCGCGACCGGAGCGGCCTCGCCGTAAAGCTCCGGATCGACCGCGAGCAGAATCTCGGGCTCGTGATAGGCGACGCGGCCGAGCATCACGCCGTCCACGTGCTTCAGGTGCTCGTGCACCTCAGGCATCGTCTTGATGCCGCCGTTGATGGCGACGGTCAGGTCGGGACGCGCCTGCTTCAGGCGATAGACCCGGTCGTAATCGAGTGGCGGGATGTCCCGGTTCTCCTTCGGCGACAGGCCCTTCAGCCAGGCCTTGCGGGCGTGGACCGTCAGCTCGTCGCAGCCCGCCGCCGCCACGCAATCGGTGAGGCGGTTCAAGGCCTCTTCCGTATCCTGATCGTCCACGCCGATGCGGCACTTCACCGTCACCGGCAGGGAGACGGCCGCCTTCATGGCCGCCACGCATTCGCCCACCAGCACCGGCTCCTGCATGAGGCAGGCGCCGAAGCGGCCGTTCTGCACCCGGTCGGAAGGGCAGCCCACGTTGAGGTTGATCTCGTCATAGCCGAAATCGGCGCCGATCCTGGCAGCCTCGGCCAGATCCTTCGGATCCGACCCGCCAAGCTGCACAGCCACCGGATGCTCAGACCCGCTGAAGCCCAGAAGCCGTTCCCGCGGCCCATGGATGACCGCCCCCGTCGTGACCATCTCCGTATAGAGCCGCGCCCGGCGCGACAGAACGCGATGGAACGCCCGGCAATGCCGATCGGTCCAGTCCATCATGGGGGCCACGGTGAGGAATTTCTGGGTCATCTCAGGAAAAACGGTTGGCTGGGCGCCGGAAAGTAGCGCCCTTTCATATGGGGATGGCGGGTGTAAGGCAAATAGCGGACGTCTCATCTTCCGAATGGCCGGGTTTCACAATGTATCCAACTAGATGAACGTTCATTCATATATGTAAAAATTAATCAATTTTCTCATCAGGAACAACTTGTCTAAATATTCGTTCTTTCCGTCCAAGACGTTCACTCTGATAAGGAGTATAAACATGAAGAAGACACTTGGACTTTCATGCGCCGCCGCCCTGCTGTTCGCCATGCCGCTGTCAAGTTACGCGCAGTCTTCGAACACTAACATGAATTCAAACAGCGCCTCACAATATGCTCCGGGGCAAAAGATGCAAAATGACACCACGGGTCCGACAACCAGTCCCGGCGCCTCGGGCTATGCCCCCGGTCAGAAGATGCAGAACGACATCACCGGATCGGTGAGAGGCCAGGGTGCTTCGAGCTACTCCCCCGGCCAGCAGAAGAAGCTGCCGACAGACGCGCCTAATGGTGCGACGCTGCGCAAATAGGCCGTTCCATGCGGAGGGGCGTAAAGCCTCTCCGCATCGACTCTTGATTTCTAATTCAAAACCTTTCTCAGATTATCCCCACCACCTTCGCCTCCAGCACCGCCGCCGCCTTCCTCGGGTCGAGCTTCACCTGCAGGCCGCGCTGGCCGCCGTTCATGAAGACTTCGGCGTGCTCGAAGGCCGATTGCTCCAGCACGGTCGGGACACGCTTCTTCTGGCCGAAGGGGCTGATGCCGCCGACGTGGTAGCCGGTGATGCGCTCGGCGTCGGCCGGCTTCATCATCTGGGCGGCCTTGCCGCCGAGAGCGGCGGCGAGCTTCTTCAGGTTGACCTCATGATCCGAGGGCAGGATCACGCAGGCAGGCTTGTTGTCCACCAGCACCATCAGGGTCTTGAGCACGCCGGCGGGATCTGCCCCCATGGCCTCGGCCGCCTGCAGGCCGATGGGCTCCGCGTTGGGGTCGTAGTCGTAAGCATGGACCGTGAAGGGCACGCCGGCCTGCTGCAGCGCCTGCGTCGCGCGGGTTGTTTTAGACATCGGCGTCTAGGAACGATCAGTGGTCGTGCTTGTGCCCGTGGTGATGGCCGCAGCCGCAATCATGGCCGTGCTCGTGATGATGGTCGTGCTTATGGCCATGGTCATGATGCTCATGGTCGTGGTGCGCATGGCCGTGCTCATCGCTGTGGGAGTGAGCGTGGCTGTGGGAGTGGCTTTCGCTATGGCTGTGGCCATGGTCATGATGGTGGTGGTGATGCCCGTGGTCGTGATCGCAGACATGGGCGCTGCGCTCCGGCTTGAAGGGGCGCTCGACCGGGGTTGCGGTGCAGCCCTGCCCTCGCACCAGCTCGGCCACGGCCGGGCTGTTCTCCACATAGAGGGCATCGCCCGTGACCTCGACGAGGCCGTGGCTGCTGCCGAGATGCCAGGCGAGACGGGTGAGGCGCAAGGGGTTCTCCGCCCTCACCTCGAGCAGGGATTCGGCCGCCGCCTTCACCTGGACGAGCCGGCCGTCCTCGAGCCGCAGGGCATCGCCGTCGTTGATCGTGGTCTCCATGTCGAGATCGAGATGAATCTCGGTGCCGCCCTCGGCCTGCAGCCTGCCGTGGCGGCGGTTGCGGGCCTCATGGTCGAGCGTGATGATGTCGACGACGCGGTCGGCCTTTACGGCGGGCTTGCGGACGATGGTGGTGACGCGGGGCATGGGACAGTCTCGGTCTGTGATCGGGTGAAGCTGAGATAGGAAGCGCGGCCGGATATTAATAGGTGATCTTGTCCGGCTTGTCCGCCCAGGCATCGAACACCGCCCTGGCCTCAAGGCTCGGCTGATGGTCCATGGGGATCAGGCGCTCGGAGACCGGCTTGGGGATCTCGTCATAGATCAGGCTGTCGTCGAACCCGATCTCGGCCGCATCCTGGCGGGTATTGGCATAGACGATGCGGGCGACCCGCGCCCAATAGGCCGAGGCCAGGCACATGGGGCACGGCTCGCAGCTGGTATAAAGCGTCGCGCCCTCCAGAGAAAAGTCACTGACCGCCTCGCAGGCGCGGCGGATCGCGGTGACCTCCGCATGGGCGGTCGGATCGTTGGCGGAGGTGACCTGGTTCCAACCCTCGGCCAGAACTTTTCCCTCGCGCACGACCACGGCGCCGAACGGACCGCCGGCTCCCTCGTCCATGTGCTCGCGGGACAGCTCGATGGCGCGCGCGAGATGGCGCTGATCTTCGATCTTGTTGCTCATGGGGCTTATGTATCGTTTGACGCAGTGGGAGGCGAGAGGTTTCCTTTGTGTCATTCCCGGCCGGAGCGTAGCGGAGGGGAAGGGAATCCACGATCAGGCGCGATGCTATGGATCCCCTTCCCGGTCCGGCGGACCGCCGGGGATGACATCCTGCCCCACTCTCTCCCGTACCTGCAGCAGCTGCGCGGTCACGGAGGCGGCGATGATCGGCGGGTCCTTGTCTTCAATGCCCGGGAGCCCGATGGGGCAGACGAGGGAGCGGATCGTGTCTTCCGGAATCCCGATCTCCCGGAAGCGCTTCTCGAACCGCGCCCGCTTGGTGGCGCTGCCGATGAGGCCCACATAGGGAAAGCCCCGCCGCAGCGCCGCCGCCACGATCGCCATGTCGAGCGGGTGGTCGTGGGTCATGACGAGGATGAGGGAGGTGGGGCCGGCCTCGGCGATCTCGGCCTCCGGATCGCGCATGCGCACCGCCTTCGCGTTCGGCGGGATGTGGGAGGGAAAAGCATCCTCCCGGTCATCGAGCCAGCGCACCGAAAACGGCAGGGGCGCAAGCGACAGAACGAGGGCACGACCCACATGCCCCGCACCGAAGATCAGAACGGGCGTGCGGACCTCGCCATGGGTCTCGCGCCAGCCGGTCCAGCGGTCGTCGCCCACGGCGGAGGCGAGATCCCGCTTCACCCGCCCCTCCTCCATGCGGCACTCGACCTCGAACAACCCGCCTGCGGCCTCGGCCTCCACGAGCGGCGCGATATCCTCCAGATCCCGGTTGTCGAAGGTCTCGATCAGGATTTTTACACGCCCCCCGCAGCACTGGCCGAGATCGGGCCCGAGCGCCTGATCGACGATCCGCGCCGGCCCGCGCCCGGCGGCCAGCATTTCGCGGGCGATGTCGAGCATGCGGAACTCGAGCTGCCCGCCGCCGATGGTGCCGTGAAAGGCGCCGTCGGGGCGCACGACCATATGCGCCCCCGCCTTCCGAGGGGCGGAGCCTTTCACGTCATGCACGGTGACGAGGGCGGCGGCGCCGTGCCGCGCCACGAAATCGGTGAGCTGGCGCCAGACCCTCACCCCATCGGCCTCCCACGCAGGCTCTCGCACGCCCGCAGGATCGCCTCCGGCGTCGCGGGGGCATCGAGCGGCACGGGCTTTTCGGAAGCGAGCGCATGAACCGCATCGGCAAGCGCGCAGAACACGCTGTTCGCCAGCATCAGCGGCGGCTCGCCCACGGCCTTGGAGCGGTAGACCGTCTCCTCGCGGTTGGCGTTGGGATAGAGCGCCACGTTGAAATCGGCCGGCACATCGGAGGCGACCGGGATCTTGTAGGTCGAGGGCGCATGCGTGAGCAGATGCCCCTCCTTGCTGAAGACCAGCTCCTCGGTCGTGAGCCAGCCCATGCCCTGCACGAAGCCGCCTTCGATCTGGCCGATATCGATGGCGGGATTCAGCGAGCGGCCGACATCGTGCAGAATATCGGCGCGCAGGAGTCGGTTCTCGCCGGTGAGCGTATCGACGATTACCTCCGAACACGCTGCGCCATAGGCGAAGTAGTAGAACGGACGCCCCGTCCCCTCCGCGCGATCCCAGGTGATCTTCGGCGTCTTGTAATGGCCCGCCTCCGAGAGCTGCACGCGGGCCGCGATGCACTTCTTGGTGAGTTCGTCGAAGGCGAGACTCTGGTTGCCGATGAAGACCCGGTCGTCGCGGAACTCGATCTGCTCCTCGGGCACGTCATAGGCCTCGGAGGCATAAGCGATCATGCGCTTCTTGATCGCGCCCGCGGCGATCTTCGCCGCCATGCCGTTGAGATCGGAGCCGGAGGAGGCTGCCGTCGGCGACGTGTTCGGCACCTTCGCCGTGGTCGTTGCGGTGATGCGCACGCGCTCCATGGCGATGCCGAACTCCTCCGCCACCACCTGCGCCACCTTGATGTAGAGCCCCTGCCCCATTTCGGTGCCGCCGTGGTTCAGGTGCACGGAGCCGTCCTGGTACACGTGCACGAGCGCGCCGGCCTGGTTCATGTGGGTGAGCGTGAAGCTGATGCCGAACTTCACGGGGGTGAGCGCCAGCCCCCGCTTCATGATCGGCGAGGACGCGTTGAACGCCGCGATCTCCGCGCGGCGCATGCGATAGTTCGACGTCTCCTCGAGCGTGCGCACGAGGTTGAGGAGCGTATCGGTCTCCTCCACCTCCATGCCATAGGGCGTGAGGTTCTCACCCAGCCGGTAGAAATTGGCATAGCGCACATCGAGCGGATCGCGCCCGGTCGCCCAGGCGATCCGGTCCATCACGTGCTCGACGGCGAGCATGCCCTGCGGGCCGCCGAAACCGCGGAAGGCGGTGTTCGAAACCGTGTTGGTCTTCAGCCGTTTCGAGGCGATGCGGGCGGCGGGCATCCAATAGGCGTTGTCGGCGTGGAACATCGCGCGATCCACGACGCCGGCAGAGAGATCCGCCGAATAGCCGCAGCGGGCGAGAAGATCGACCGCATAGCCCTGGATGCGCCCCTCCTCGTCGAAGCCGACCTTCCAATCACAGCGGAAGTCGTGACGCTTTCCGGTGAGGATGAAATCGTCGTCGCGGTCGAGACGCAGCTTGCATGGGCGTCCCGTGACGCGCGCCGCAAGCGCTGCGGTCACGGCCCATTGCGTCGCCTGGCTCTCCTTACCGCCGAAGCCGCCCCCCATGCGCCGCGTCTCGCAGGTCACATAGGCATCGGGAATGCTGAGCACGCGGGCCACCACATGCTGCACTTCCGTGGGATGCTGGGTCGAGGAATAGACATGGACGTCGCCGTCCTCACCCGGGATCGCCAGCGCGATCTGGCCTTCGAGATAGAAATGCTCCTGCCCGCCGACGCGGAACCGGCCGTCCAGCTGCAGGGGAGACTGCGCGATCGCCGCATCCGGATCGCCGCGGCCGTAAGCGTAATCGGGCAGAACGGTTTCACCGCGCTCCAGCGCGTCCTCGACCGTGATGCTCGGCGCCTCGGATTCGATCTCCATCACCGCCTTCTTGACCGCGCGGCGCGCGATATCCCGATCCGTCGCGACGACCGCGAAGAGCGCCTGACCCAGAAAGCTGATGTCGGTGTCGACGAAGAGCGGATCGTCGCCGAAGGCCGGCGACACGTCGTTCTTGCCGGGGATGTCGGCGGCGGCGAGCACGGCTACCACGCCGGGCACGGCACGCACGGCCGAGACATCGAGCGAGATCAGTCGCCCGCGCGCCTTCGGCGATTGACCGACGGCCACATGCAGCGTGCCCTCGGGCTCGCGGATGTCGTCGATATATTGCGCGGCGCCCTGGACGTGCTTGATGCCGGAATCGTGCGGCAGGGACTGGCGGACGTGGCGGAGCGACTCGGAATCCGGGAGGGGTCTCGTAGGTGCGTTCATGGTCCTACTCCGCCGCCTCCAGCGCTTCGCGCTGGCCGACGATGCGCGTCGCCCGCGTCTCGCCCGATGCAGTTTCGCTTAAAGCCTTGAACACGAGATTGCGTGCGACCGTGGCGCGGTAGACGGCCGACGAGCGATGATCGTCGAGGGGCTGGTAGTCGCGCGCGATGGCAGCCATCGCCTCGCCCCAGCTTGCGGGTTCGTCGAGGGAAAGGCCGGTCAGTGCGTTCTCTGTCTCGGTGGCGCGCTTCGGCGTCGCCGCCATGCCGCCATAGGCGACGCGGGCTTCCACGATGCGCCGCCCGTCGAGGGTGAACTTGAACGCCCCCATCGCGGCGGAGATGTCCTCGTCGAAACGCTTCGAGATCTTGTAGGCGCGAAAGACCTCGTTGCCTTTAAGCTTCGGCACTGTGACCCGCCGCACGAACTCGCCGGGCAGCCGGTCCTGCTGTCGATAGGCGATGAAGAAATGCTCGAGCGGCATGGTGCGCACATGATCGCCCTGCCGCAGTTCAAGCTCGGATCCGAGCGCGATCAATGCCGGAGCGAGATCGCCGATGGGCGAACCGTTGGCGATGTTGCCGCCGACCGTGCCGGTGGCGCGCACCTGCGCCGAGCCGAACCGACGCATGAGCTCGCCGAGATCGGGATCGATCCGCGCCAGCGACGGATAGACTTGCGCATGCGTCACGGTCGCGCCGATGCCGAGCGCTTCGGAGGAATCCTCGATGAGGTCGAGGCCGGCCACGCGCCCGAGCCAGACGATCTTCTCGATCTCGGCCATGCCCTTGGTGATCAACAATCCCACATCGGTGCAGCCGGCAACGAGCGTGGCATCGGGGTGCTTTGCATAGAGTGCCGCCAGCGAGGCTTCTGTTGCCGGGGCGGCGAAGAAGCGGGTCTCGTCGCCGATGAAGACATCCTGTCCGTCGGCAAAGGTCATGAGGCCCTGCGCGGTCTTCGTGCCGTTTGCGGAAAACGCGTCGTCCGCAGGCTGAGCGCAGGCCTGCAGCGCGGCATCGACGATGGGCCGATAGCCGGTGCAGCGGCAGAGATTGCCGGCGAGCGCGTCGTTCGCCGCGCCGCGGCTCAGGGGCTGCCCGCCCTCGTGGTAGAGAGTGAACAGGCTCATCACGATACCGGGCGTGCAGAAGCCGCATTGGGAACCGTGAGTGTTCACCATGGCGGCTTGAACCGGGTGCAGCTCCCCGTTCGCCGCGAGATCCTCGACCGTGACGAGCTCGGCTCCGTCGATCTGGCCGAGCAGCAGGATGCAGGCATTGATGGGCTCGTAATGCACCCGGCCGCCGCGCACCCGGCCCAAAGCCACGGTGCAGGCGCCGCAATCGCCCTCGGCGCAACCTTCCTTGGTGCCGACGCGACGCTCCTGAAGCCTTAAATAGTCCAGAAGCGTGGTGCGCGGATGAAAACCTGAAACCTCGAGGGCCCTGCCCTGCCGCCAGAAGCGGATTGTCTCTCGTACCACGATGATCCTCCGCCGGTTGTACCCGGCTGTCTTATGGTGGGCCGGGTAGAATGGCGGAGCAAGATCTTTTCGCCAAGGGGCCGGCCGACGGATCGGGCCATGCCGGCCGGGAGGCTTGACCCTACCAGGTGCCGGTATTGGGCATGGAGGCCCAGGGTTCCTGCACAGGTTTCGGCTCGCCGCGCTGCAGCAGCTCGATGGAGACGTTGTCGGGGGACTTCACGAAGGCCATGTAGCCGTCGCGGGGCGGGCGGTTGATCGTGACGCCGGCCTCCATCAGCCTGCGACAGGTCTCGTAGATGTCGTCGACCCGGTAGGCGAGATGGCCGAAATTGCGGCCGCCGGCATATTCGTTCTCGTCCCAGTTGAAGGTGAGTTCCAGCAGCGGTGCTTTCGTGTCCTTGGACTTCTCCACATCCCCGGGGGCGGCCAGGAAGACGAGGGTGTAGCGGCCCTTCTCGTTGTCCGTCCGCCGGACTTCGACCAGCCCGAACTTGTTGCAGTAGAAATCGAGGGATTGTTCGAGGTTCGAAACGCGAACCATCGTATGTAGGTATTCCATCATCGTCTCCCATGGGCTGGGCCTAGGTGATGGCGTATTTCCCAGAGAGATCAAGAGGTACCTTTTTGTTGCAGGGAAAAAGCCTTGGATTTGGCCAAGATGGGATGCCTGTTAACAGTTGATGCCTCATTCAGACGGGCGGCCCCGTTCCAGGCCGCAGCTTCGACCGCAACTTAGTTTCAAACGGGTCACCGATGCGCACCGACACAACTCCGCTCGTCCGCCTTGAGGATTACCGGCCCAGCGACTTTTTGATCGATCGCGTCGAGCTTGACGTCAAACTGCATCCGACAGGGACTCGTGTCACCGCGACGCTCTTCATGAGGCCCAACCCGGAGGGGCGCTCGGACGCGCCTCTCGTTCTCGACGGCGACGAGCTGAACCTTAAATCCGTGGCGCTCAACGAGATCCCGCTGGCCCCGGAAGAGTTCGAAGCCACTCCGCAATCGCTGACGATCCCCCAGGCGCCCCGCCAGCCCTTCAGCCTGACGATCGAGACCGAGATCAACCCGACCGCCAACACCAAGCTCATGGGCCTCTACCGCTCGAGCGGCAATTACTGCACCCAATGCGAGGCCGAGGGCTTTCGCCGCATCACCTATTTCCTCGACCGTCCCGACGTGCTCAGCGTCTACACCACCCGCATCGAGGCCGACCGCAACGAGGTCCCGGTCCTTCTCGGCAACGGCAACTTGGTCGAGAGCGGGGCCATCCAAGGCTCGGACCGTCATTACGCCGTCTGGCACGACCCGCACCCCAAGCCCTCCTACCTCTTCGCCCTCGTGGGAGGCCGCCTCGGCCGCGTCGCCAAGACCTTCACGACCGCGAGCGGGCGCCAGGTCGATCTCGCCATCTATGTCGAGCCCGGCAAGGAAGACCGCGCGGATTACGCGCTCGATGCGCTCGAGCGCTCCATGCGCTGGGACGAGGAGGTCTTCGGCTGCGAATACGATCTCGACGTATTCAACATCGTCGCCGTGTCCGACTTCAACATGGGCGCGATGGAGAACAAGGGGCTCAACATCTTCAACGACAAATACGTCTTGGCTTCTCCCGAGACCGCGACCGATATGGACTATGCCCATATCGAGGCGATCATCGCTCACGAGTATTTCCATAACTGGTCCGGCAACCGGGTAACCTGCCGCGACTGGTTCCAGCTCTGCCTGAAGGAGGGCCTGACGGTCTTCCGCGACCAGGAATTCTCGTCCGACGAGCGCTCCCGCCCGGTGCACCGCATCGCAGAGGTCAAGACCCTGCGCGCGCGGCAGTTCCTCGAGGACGCGAGCCCCCTCTCCCATCCGGTGCGTCCGACGCAATATCGCGAGATCAACAACTTCTACACCGCGACCGTCTACGAGAAGGGCGCGGAGATCGTCCGCATGCTCAAGACGATCATCGGCGACGAGGATTTCCGACGCGGCATGGACCTCTACTTCGAGCGCTGCGACGGCACCGCCGCCACGGTCGAGGATTTCCTGGGCGCCTTCGCCGAGGTGACGGGCCGCGACCTGTCCCACTTCACCCGCTGGTACGAGCAATCCGGCACGCCGCGGGTCAAGGTGAAGGGCCATTACGATCCGGACGCGCAGACATACCGCCTCGATTTCGCGCAGAGCACGCCGCCGACACCCGGCCAGGCGAAGAAGGAGCCCATGGCCATCCCCGTGCTGCTCGCCCTGGTCTCGCGCGACGGCTCGCCCGTCGCTGCGGCCTGCGACCGGGTCGACCCGCGCGGCGTCTTCCTCTTCGACACGGCGGCCGACAGCATCACCTTCACCGGCGTGACATCCCTGCCGGTGCCGTCCCTGTTCCGGGGCTTCTCCGCCCCGGTGAAGGTTTCGCTCGATCTTCCCAGCGAGGAATTGCTCGTCCTGCTGCGGCACGACACGGATGCGTTCAACCGCTGGCAGGCGGCGCAGACCGTCGCGATGCGCCTGCTGGCGGCTCACTCGACCGGGAAGCCGGTCGTGGATTCCGAAGTCGCCGCTTTCTCCTCGGCGCTTCGCTCCTTCATGGACCGGGATGCCCTCGACGACCCCGCCTTTGCCGCTCTCGCCGTCACGCTCCCGAGCGAGGCCGACATCGCGCAGGAGATCGGGCAGGACGTGGACCCGGATTCGATCCACCGCGCGAGAACCGAAATGCGACGCCGCATCGGCAGCGCCTGCATCGAGCACCTGCACCGCTTCTATGAATCGCTGACCGCATCGGGAGGCTACAGCCCCGACGCGACCAGTGCCGGGCGGCGGGCCCAGCGCAATGCGTGCCTCGATCTTCTCGCGGCGGCCGACCCGGGCACCGGAGAGGCGCTCGCCATGGCGCAGCTCGATTCCGCCAGCAACATGACCGATCGCCTGGCGTCGCTGAGCGTTCTCACCACCCTGCCCGGCGCATCACGCGAAGCGGCCATCGCCGCCTTCGGGGACCGCTACCGCAACGAGCCGCTCGTGCTCGACAAATGGTTCACGCTGCAGGCCGCAATCCCCGAGGACGGCACCCTCGAACGGGTTAAGGCGCTCATGGAGCATCCCGCCTTCTCCATCGCCAATCCCAACCGCGTGCGCGCGCTGATCGGCAGCTTCGCCATGCTGAACCAGGTTCAGTTCAACCGCGCCGACGGCGCCGGCTATCGCCTCCTCGCCTCCATCGTGCTGCGCGCGGACGAGCTGAATCCCCAGCTTGCGGCACGGCTTCTGACCGCTTTCAGCACCTGGCGCATGATGGATTCAACCCGCCGGGAGCATGCCGAACAGGCCCTGCAATCCATCGCGCAAAAGCCCAATCTTTCCCGGGATGTAGGCGATATCGTGAGCCGTTCCCTCGAAATGGACCAGTCGAAATAACCTCCTGTTTGGAAGGGGTTACGCAGATATCCCAGATTTCCCCAAGGGAAGATGCGACGGGAAATTTTTTATTAACCTTCGGGTTCTACTAACTAGACAAATCACCCGCTCAAGATTCTATTGTTAGTGATTCGGAGAGATGCGGCACGTCCTCCGAAACAGGACGTATATGGTTCCGGAGGAAGCATCGCATGGCGGGGGCGGTGACCGCATGCGTACCCGCACGCGCGGGTACGATTCTAGGGGTGACGCGGTCTGACGCGAACCCTACATATCGGCGGCTCGAGCAATATGAGCCCCTGCTGCGGTTGGCGGTTCCGGCTCTCCTGATCCTCTTCCTCATCACCCTGGCGGGCAGCGCGTGGGTCCAGATCCGCGACGGACGCAAGGACACGCTGTTCGACGCCATCAACGACATCGACATCATCGCTTCTCTTTCAGCTGCAAAGCTCGGCCCAGCGCCGGCTCCCGCCGATCGCGCCCACGCCGTGTCCCTGCTCGAGGGTCTGGCGAAGGACATGCCGCCAAGCGCACTGACTCAGCGGCGCAGCCTGATGCTCGTCAGTGAGGCCGGGTCGATCCTCGCGGTCTATCCGCCGCTCGATAACGCGCCGGCGAAGCTCACCGACATCCTGGGCGAGGCCCAGCCCCTGATGCTGTTCGCGGACCGCGCCGGCGTCATGACGATCAAGTTTCCCGGCGGCGGCGAGGGCATGGCGACCGTCCGTTCGCTTCATGCATCCTCCGGCCAGATCGCGCTCGTGCAGCCGATGCCGCATATTCTGTCGGGCTGGTGGACGCGCACCATCGGCCATGTCTCGCTTCTCGGCGCGACCATCGTCGTGCTGCTCGGCATCGGCATCGCCTACGTGATGCAGGCGAACCGCGCGCGCGCCGCAGACGAAGTCTGCGAGAAGGTGCGCGACAGGATCGATTCCGCCCTCAACCGCGGACGCTGCGGCCTGTGGGACTGGGATATCGGCCGCGGGCGGATCTACTGGTCCGATTCCATGTACGAGCTTCTCGGCTACGAGCGCCAGGACGAGTTCCTCTCCTTCGGCGAAGTGAACACGATGATCCATCCCGAGGATCAGGATCTCTTCACGCTGGCCGAGCAGCTGGCCTCTGCCAGCACCTCTCTCGTCGATTACGAATTCCGCATCCGCAGCATCACGGGCGATTGGGTGTGGCTGCGCGCCCGCGCCGAGCTGATGAACGATCCCGACGATGCGGCGAGCCATCTCGTCGGCATCGCGGTGGACGTGACCGAGCAGCGCGGGCTGGAGGAGAAGACCGCCAAGGCCGACGCGCGCCTGCACGACGCCATCGAGGCGATCTCTGAGGCTTTCGTGCTCTGGGATGCCAACAACAACCTCGTGCTGTGCAATTCGAAATTCCAGAAGCTGCACGAGCTTCCCGCCGATGCGCAGCTGCAGGGCAAGTCCTATGCGGACGTGATGGCGCTCGGCCGCCCGCCGGAAGTGCAGCATCAGTTCCTGCGCCGCGAGCAGCAGGATGTGGGCGCGCGCACCTTCGAGGCCCGCCTGCAGGACGGCCGCTGGCTCCAGATCAACGAGCGCCGCACCAAGGACGGCGGCTACGTCTCCGTCGGCACGGACATCACCGCCCTCAAGCGTCACGAGCACCGCCTCGTCGAGTCCGAGAAGGAACTCATCGCCACCGTTCTCGACCTCAAGCAGTCGCGCCAGAAGCTCGAAGCGCAGACGCATCAGCTCGCGGACCTCGCCGAGCGCTATCTCGACCAGAAGGCGCAGGCCGAGAGCGCCAACCGCGCCAAGTCCGAATTCCTCGCCAATATGAGCCACGAGCTGCGCACGCCGCTCAACGCCATCATCGGCTTTGCGGAAGTGATGCAGAGCGGCATCTTCGGCTCGCTCGGCTCCGACAAGTACGAGGAATATTGCTCCGACATCCGCTCGAGCGGCGAATATCTCCTGTCGGTGATCAACGACATCCTCGACATGTCACGCATCGAGGCCGGCCGTACGACTCTCACCAAGCAGCCGCTCGAGGTTCATGCCTCGATCCAGCGCGCCCTCAAGCTGGTGGGCGAGCAGACCAAGGCCAAGAACCTCTCCATCACCGTCGACGTGAGCCCCGAGGACATCGTGGTGCCCGCCGACGAACGCGCCCTGCACCAGATCCTCGTCAACCTGCTCCAGAACGCCACGAAGTTCACAAGCGAGGACGGCTGCATCACGGTGCGCACCCGCCAAGCCGGCAACGCGGTCAACATCTATGTCGAGGACAACGGCATCGGCATCCCCGATCACGCCCTGCACAAGCTGGGCCAGCCCTTCGAGCAGGTCGAGACCGAGTTCTCGAAGAGCTACAAGGGCTCGGGGCTGGGCCTCGCCATCGCCCGCTCGCTCACCGAGCTCCACGGCGGCAGCCTGCGCATCAAGAGCCAGGAAGGCGTCGGCACCATCGTGCTGGTCCACCTGCCGCTGACGGAGGCCACGCACGCGGACATCGCGTTGGCGGACGCGGCGGCCTAGAGCATCGGACGGTTAAACGGACGCATATCCGGCAGCCTTAAGGTAGTTCCAGCACTCTTGTGGTTCGAACAGGTTGCAGATCTCACCGAGCGCTCGCCAGAGCGCGTCGAACGTTCGGGCCTCGGCCTTGCGCAAGTGCGCTTTGATCTTGGCAAAGGCCTGTTCAATTGGATTAAGATCAGGCGAATAAGCAGGTAAAAACAGGAACCAGGCTCCGCGTTGCTTCAGACACTGAGCGGCCTTCTCGCTCTTGTGGACAGCCAGGTTGTCGAGGATCACCACATCGCCTTTGCGCAGCGTCGGCGCGAGCTGCGTCTCAATGTAAGCCTCGAACGCCAACCGGGTGATCGGGCCATCGATGATCCACGGCGCGCACAACTCGTTGCACCGTAGCCCAGCCAGAAAGGTATGGGTTTTCCAGTGTCCAAAGGGAGCTTTCATGCGTAGGCGCTGGCCCCTGCGGCTCCGCCCGCGCAGGCGCGTCATCTTGGTGTTGACATACGTCTCGTCCAGGAACACCAGCCGGTGCGTCTCCTGGCGCATGCGCGGCTGGCGCTGGGCATGCCAGACCCGGCGCTCATCCCGCACATCGGCGCGTGCGCACTCCGCCGCCATCAGGCATTTTTTTATATGAGAAGCCGTGCCGGCACAGGAAGCGCGAGAGCATCGCGGGAGCCGCAACGATCCCATGCTCAGTCAGCAGCCTTGCGGCCAGCTCGGGCATGGTGATGGCCGGCTCGGCCTCGACCGTCTGGATCAAGAAGCTCTCATAGGGCACCAGCTTGCCGCGTCCGGGCGGACGGCCTTGCCGGGCCGGTGCCGGCGAGCCGAACCGCCGCTTCCGCTGCACCAGCTTGATGGCGAAACTCTCGCTGACGTCAAAGTGCTGGGCTGCCGCCCGGCAGGAATGACCTGCATCGACAAAGTCGGCGACGCGCACCCGCAGATCCAGGGAATAGCAATGACCCATAATCCACCTCCCAGTCCAGGCAGTGAATCACAGCTCGGCCTCGCACAGAAGCCAGGAGTCTCATTTCCGGTCCGAGGCTCTAATTGCCGAACGATCTTAATCGACAGTAAGCCGGCCCTTGTAAGGGCCGGCTTGTCTTATCGTTGAAAAAACTAGCCTAGACGACGAGGAACATGTCCGCTCTCAGGGCAAGATCCTTGCCGATGTTGGCGAACTTGATCTGCGCCATGCCGCCGGCGCCGTCCGCATCATAGAACAGCTCACCCGTGGTGGTGTTGTAGACGATCCGGTGTGCGCTGCTCGTCGCGGCGGAGCCTTTGGTGAACTGGTGCGATGCAAGCGTATCGCCAAACATATCGATTGAGAACACGCTTGTGCTGAGCTGAATGAAATCGCCACCGGCGACACTGAAGTCATTGATCGTGTCGACGTTGGAAGAGCCGAGAGCCGTATCGAAGATGAACGTATCCGAGCCGGCTCCTCCGCCAAGGATGTCGGCACCGGCACCGCCGTTCAGGGCATCGTTTCCGGCATCACCCCAGAAGATGTTTGAGCCTGCATCGCCGACGAGGATATCATTGTAGCGGCTGCCGTCGACAACCTCGATGCTGACATAGCTATCGCCGGCTGCCTCGCCCTTGTTGGCCGAGGTGTTGCCCAGATGGACCTCGACACCGCTGGCCGCGTCCCAGTAGCTGGCCGTATCCCGGCCCGCTCCACCGTTCAGATGATCGGCATCGGCGCCGCCATAGAGCTTGTCGTCTCCATTGCCGCCCGACAGGGTGTCGTTTCCCACTTTGCCTTTGAGCAGGTCGTTCCCATCATCGCCCCAGAACGTATTGGCAAACTTGCCGCCCTCAATGATGTCGTTGAAACGTGAGCCGTCGATCACCTCGATACTGTCGTACCAGTCTCCGGCTGCCTCACCCTTGTTGTCTATGGTGTGCGCTAGGTAAACTTCAACGCCTGCCGTGGCACCCCAGTAACTGGCAGTGTCCCGGCCCTCCCCGCCGATGAGGCAGTCGGCACCGTCCCCGCCGTACAATTTGTCGTCGCCGTCATGGCCGAACAGACGGTCATCGCCTGCCAGTCCATGCAACACATCCTGCCCAACTCCACCGAGCAGGAAGTTGCCACGGTCATTTCCGATAAGAATGTCGTCGAACGCGGTTCCTCCGAGCCCTTCGACCGAAGGACCATACGTATCTCCTGCCGCACAACCCGTGTTGATCTCGGGATTGCTGAGACTGGCTGTCAGACCCTCCGGTGCGCCCCAATAACTGACGATCGTGAATTCAAGCCCGCCTTCGTAATGTTTTCCGCTCTGCAGTTCATCAATGTCATCGTAGAGAAACTCGTTGTGGTAGTCGCCGTTGAAATCGGCGGGGAGGAGACTCGGAGGGGCGCCGTAGAGATCCTCGGTAAAGCGTGCTTTGAACGGCCCCTGCCCGTCGTTTGGTCCAGTTCCCACGTCGCCCTCATCGACGTCCCAGGTTCCATCGGTTCCGATTACGGTAGTCCCGGGCGCTGCGCCACCATAGGTGATAGGGGCCGCATTTCCAGCGCCTGAGTACCTATGCATGAAATCTAGATATTCACGCTCAAGAATAGTTAGAGCCATTTGTTTCTCCCTCACCGACGCTCGCTTTGATGTGCTCGGAGCGTCGTTCACCCCCGTCGAGCTGCCTCTTGTTGTCTCGGGCCTGCTCTGAGCGGGGTTTTGGATCAGGGAATGGCCAAGCCTACTCTTCGTTCAGAGAGGAAATTGGCAATATTGTTTTTATTATGTCCGTAATATTACTTATTTTTAGCCTTATACTCCTGGAAGTTGTTATTACTACAACTATAATTACATATAGCGCAGAAAATCATTGAGGCTATTCTACACCACTAATTCCGCCTAAGTTGATATACTTTGAGGTTTGCCAACTTGCAGTTTGGAAGACGGCAAGGATCAACGGCTCAACCATAAATAAGAACGCAGATGTCTCGGAGATTAATGCCAGGAAGCCAGTTCCCCTAAGCTCAAGAGCCAGGAAGGCTTTGACACCGTCGTTCTGGTCCACCTGCCGCTCACCGAAGCGACGAATGCGGATATCGCGCTGGCCAACGCGGCGGCGTAAGTCGCTCCACCGTAGCCACTGCACGCGACAACGAACGGAAACCGCCCAAGGTTACCTTTGTAACGGAATCATGGCGCTTTGCCGTTCGAAAAACCCGGATACCGATGCGATCCGTAACGCCCGCCAAAGGTTTGATGCTGCGCACCCGGACGGATGCAGTCCCTTGATCGCGAGATTTGCCCTGCCGTTGGCATTGAGGCTGTCAAAAAAGCCGGCATCCCAGGGATGCCGGCCTCTTTGAGAGTGCAGCTGATCGTCAGATCGAATACAGCTCGGGGTTGTACGTGAAGAAATTCGAGGAGCTCAGGTCAAGGCCCTTTTGAAGCGTCGCGAACTTGACCTGCGCCGCCGCACCGGAGCCGTCCTTGTCGAAATACAGATCACCGGTGACCTTATCATAGATGATACGATGATTGCTGCTCGTCGCTTTCGCGCCATTTGTGAATTGCCACGATACGAGGTGATTCCCTTCCGACTGGCTCAGAATGCCCGCGAAGACCTTCGTAGACAGCTGGATCCCGTCATCCCAAGGGTTGAATTCGGTGATCTGGTCGACATTCGACCCGCCGAGCGCCGTGGTGAAATAGAAGGAGTCGAAACCAGAGCCGCCGTTGAGAACGTCTGCGCCTGCTCCACCGTCTATTTGGTCGTCGCCAGCATCGCCCCAGAAGGTGTTGTTCCCCGTATTGCCGACCAGCACGTCGCCGAAGCGGCTGCCGTCGACCGCCTCCACGTCGATGATGGTGTCGCCGGCGGCGGCGCCGCCATTCGCCTTCGACCCATTGAGATAGACCTGGACGCCGCTCCAAGCATCCCAGTAGCTCGCGGTGTCGCGCCCGTTGCCGCCGTCGAGGACATCGCTGCCGATGCCGCCATTCAGGTAGTCGTCGCCATCGGCACCCATGAGCGTGTCATGCCCGCCCAGTCCGACCAGAATGTCATTGCCCCGATCCGCCCAGAAGATGTTCGAAAAGCTGTCACCTTCGAGCGTGTCTTCGAAGGTCGAGCCGTCGACGACCTCCATCTCGTAGTAGACGTCACCCGCCGCGGCGCCGGTGTTATCCCACATATGGCTGAGATAGACCTTGACGCCTGCGGTCGCGATCCAATAGCTCACCGTATCCTGGCCGTAGCCGCCGTAATAGGTGTCGCCGCCTCCCCCGCCGTAGAATTTATCGTTGCCGCCATAGCCGTAGAAATGCTCCACCCCCGCGGTGCCATAATAGACATTGGCCGTGTTGTCGCCGTAGACGGAGCGCAAACCACCAGGGACGGAGGGCGCTCCGCCGCCCCCAATGCCGCCCGGATTTTCATTTTCCTGGTTGTTCTCTGCCATGGTTCTCTCCCGTTGATGTCGGTTCGACGGCCGCTTTGATCCGCGCTCTTGCGTCGGACGCGGCCCCCTGCCGCAATCAGGTCACAATTCGGGGCTTCCGGATACTCTCTGGAGAGAGAGCTAACGTTATGAAATCTCTGCCCTTTTTCTACCTATTGTGAGTCCGTTAGGAAAGAATGTAACTCCTGGATGCAGATCGACACGCCGCCGGCCGCCTCCTATTGCGGGGAGCGCAAATGAGAAGACCGGTGCAGGTTTGCACCAGCCTCCTCTCGCGGGCGCGAGTCTCAGAGGGTGAAGAGCTGGAAGTGGGCGGCGGTGAGCGCCGTGCCGGCCGCCACCTTGGCGAACTGCACCTGCGCCTTGCCGCCAAAGCCGTCAGCATCGAAGTAGATCGCACCGCTCGCCTGATCGTAGACGATCCGTTGCTCCCAAGCCGTGGCCGCCATGCCGATAGTGAACGCGCTGCTCTTCAGCATCTGGCGCCCCACCGCCACGCCGTTGAGCATCTCGATCACAGTGGTCGACGGAAGAGACCCGAACACGCTGCCAGCCAGCCCGATCCGGTCCCCTTGCGCCACGCTGAAGTCCGCCAGCGTATCGACGTTGCCCGCGCTCAGGCGCGTGTCCATCCGGAACACGTCCGCTCCCGCATTGCCCAAGAGCCAGTCCAGGCCCTCGCCGCCCGAGATGGTGTCGGCTCCGTCGCCGCCCTCGATGTAGTCGTTGCCGCCCTCGCCCAGAAGCTCGTCGTTGCCGCCATAGCCGTAGAGCGTGTTGCCTGCCCCATCGCCCTGCAGCCAGTCGCCGAAGCCTGAGCCCTCAAGGCCCTCAATGGAGCGGTAGGTGTCGCCGCCAGCCTCGCCTGCACTGCCATAACCCAATAGCAGGCTCGCCCGCACGGCCCCAGCCGCACCCCAATAGACCGCGTGGTCACGGCCGTCTCCGCCGTCGAGCCAATCGCCGCCGGCCCGGCCTTCCAGCCGGTCGTCGCCTGCATTGCCCACTAGGGTGTTGCCGCCCCCATCGCCATAGAGATGATCGGCAAAGGCGGAGCCCTTAACACCTTCGATCGACACGAACACGTCGCCGGCCGCCTCGAAGCCCTGGTTGCGGGCCGCGTCGGCCAGATCCACCACCACCCGCTCCAGCGCATCGGTGTAGACGGCAAAGTCGTAGCCCAAGCCGCCGTCGAGCACGTCGCCGCGGGTGCCGCCCACCAGCTGATCGTCGCCCGCCCCGCCCTGAAGCGTGTCGACGCCGCCATAGCCCTTGAGCAGGTCCTGGCCCTCGCCGCCCTCGAAGCGGTTGAAGCTAGTGTCCGTGGAGCTTGCCTCCAGGGTGTCGTTGTAGGACGAGCCCACCACCTTCTCGATGGAGACGAACACGTCCCCGTACGCCTCGCCCAGGTTGCGGTCGGCGTTGCCCAAATCCACCCGCACGTTGCTCTTGGCGTCGGCGTAAGAAGCGGTGTCGAAGCCCGAGCCGCCGTTCAGCGTGTCGACTCCCAGGCCGCCGTCGAGCACGTCGTCGCCGTTGCCTCCTGATAGCACGTCGTCCCCGGCCCTGCCCTTCAGGCTGTCGTTGCCGTCATCGCCCCAGAATGTGTTCTTATTGTAGTCACACTCTAGAACGTCGCCGTAGCGGGATCCGTCAAACACCTCAATGCCGGTGTAGGTATCGCCGCCCGCTTCTCCGCGGTTGCGAATGGGTTTCCACAGGTACACCTGAACGCCGCTTAGAGCCTTGTAGTAGCTCACCGTGTCCCAGCCCTCGCCGCCATCGAGCAGGTCGGCGTCGATCCTGCTGAACAGGCGGTCGTTGCCAGCGTCGCCGGAGAGGGAGTCGCCTCCACCGCCACCCACAAGCACGTCGTCGCCGGCGCCGCCACCGAGAATGTTGCTCAGGCTGTTGCCGGTGAGCACATCGGCAAACTTCGAGCCCACCAGGCCTTCGATGGAGAAGAAGACGTCGCCTGCTGCCTCGCCCGTGTTCACCACATCCTTGAGCAGGGTGACGACGACACCTGCCGCGGCCTCCGCATAGCTGACGATGTCGAAGCCCTCGCCGCCCTCCAGCGTGTCGGCGCCGGATCCACCGATAAGAATGTCATTGCCCGCAAGGCCGATAAGGCGGTCGTTGCCATTGTAACCGAAAAGGATGTTGTTTGCAGCAGTGCCTGCGAGCCTGTCGTCATAGGCCGAACCAGCAATCCCTTCGATGGAGGTGTAGGTATCGCCTGCTGCCTGGCCGGTGTTCTGCGTGGCATCGGCGAGGTTCGCAACAACACCGCTGGTTGCCTGTTCGTAAGAAGCAACATCCAGCCCCTCGCCCCCATCCAGTGTATCAGAGCCAAGATTGCCAACTAGGACATCGTTGCCGTCGTCGCCGTTCAGAGTATCATCGCCAGAGCCACCATCGACGGTGTCATCGTCTTTGCCGCCTCCGAGGCGATCATTGCCACCTCCTCCGGCCAAAGTGTCGTTACCATCGCCACCCAGCAAAGTGTCTCGTTCCGCACCTCCAGCCAGGGTATCGTTGCCGTCGGCCCCGTAGAGGAAACCCGTCCCCTGAATCTGGTCATTGCCGCTCGTGCCAAAATGGGCCTCGATAGAGAAGCTTACGGTGCCATTTTCCAGAGTTATGACGCCACTTTTCCTTGAGCCGGACAGATCCCTCAAGCGCTCGATGACAGCGTTACCGAGGACTTCAAGACTAGCCCATCGTATTCACCAGAGTTGGTCGGGATGATTTGATCTGCAGCCCCGGCGTGCGGATCCGCTGCGTTTCTTCCACCGCGGCGAGGTTTGGAACATGGGGAACGCGTTGCAGAGACGAGATGAGTTGATCGGGGCGATGGCGGCCCCGTCGCTTATGGCGAGGCTGCCCGGGGCTGGGGTGCAAGAGCGCCCGCAAGGCGGCGGACGAGATCCGCGTCCGGGCAGCATGAGGCAAAGGCCAGCCGGACGCGGCTGGTGGTTTCCTGCACCCGCACGGCGATCTTGAGCAGGCGAAGCCGCAGCGTCGCGAACTCGGCCCGGGCGAGATCACGCATCGCCGGAATGGCCTCGCGCAATGACAGCATCAGCCAGTAGGCTGCCGTGTGCAGCACGAGCCGAACCTGGTTGGCCACGGCCCGCCGGCACGAGGTCCGGTCGGAGGCAAGCTGCGCCTTGTGGAACTTGATCCAGTTCTCCGCCTGGCCTCGCGCGCAGTACAGGCTCTCGTAGACGACGCGCGGGCTGGTGCCGGTCAGGTTGGTGACGACAAAGCGGATGTCGAGCCCCAGGCGCGTGGCCTCGATGCGGGCAACGGCGCGACGCTCGCACGACCAGCTTTTGGCCCGGTGCGTCGTCTCGGCAAAGCCACGGACGACGTCACGATCTTCCAGCGCCCGTTGGGTGCGCACCGTATCGGCGACATCCTGCACCTTGGTTGTCAGCGGCCTCGTGCCGGCCAGACCGAAGATATAGCTGACGCCGTTCTGCTCGCAGAAGTCCATAGCTTCGGGACGGGCATAGTGACTGTCGCCGCGGATCGTGATGTGGGTGAGAGGCCAGCGCGTGCGAATGCGGCGCACGAGGCGTCGTAGATGCGCCCGCACCTCCAGGCCCGAGGGCGTCTTGCCGGGCCGCAGCACGATGGCAACCGGACGGCCGGTGGCGCTGTCGTAGACATGAATGGGGAGAAAGCAGCGCTCATCATAGTGCGCGTTGAACAAGGACAGTTGCTGATGGCCATGCACGACGTTGCAGGTGTCGTCGATGTCCAGCACCACGCCGTCGGGCGGAGTGGCGTAGCTTTCCATCCACTGATCCACCAGAGCATAGGTCAGACGGATGGCATCGCGCAGGCTCGGGGCGTTCTCCAGGCGCGAGAGGGTCGGCTGGGACGCCAGATCAGTGCCCGTCTCCGGCAAGTGCCCGCAGGCGAGCTTGAACGCCGGATCGGCGCGCAGCGGACCGAAGTCGTTGCAGTCCTCATAGCCGCACGCGATGGCGAAGATGCGGGCGCGGATCATGTCGGTGATCGCGTGCGTCACGCGGCCTGGAGCGCGCCGATCCGGGATGACGCGCGCCAGCCGCCCGGCGATCCCGAGCCGGCGCTCGGCCTGGGCCAGGAGCATGACGCCGCCGTCGGACGACAGGCGCCCGCCATCGAAAGCGGCGGTGATCTTCTTGCGGCCAACGGCTGGAAACGGGAAGGTGGCGGATGTATCGTCCGGCATGGCGGGTGTGGCAGCCTTTGAAGAGGGTGCAGGATCGGCTTCAGCAACCAAATCCTACGCTGCTTCAAGTGCTTAAGCTACGCTCGCCAGCCCTCATCAGCCGCATCATGAATAAGAGCGGCTAGGGCCATAAAGGTGATCATTGTCTGGAGGAGGTGGTTCACGCGGTACATACACATTTTGGTGTTCACGCCATTCGTACCTTGCGTCCCACACATCAGTTTCACCTGATACTTCACGTCCGTCGGGAAACTCCGTCCGCACCGAGCGAGCAATCGTTACTCCGATGTATGTAGTTCCCCAATCCGGTATCTTCATAGCAACAGTATAATATGACGTCGTTTCCGTAATCTCCTTCGGCCCGCCATCATGTTGGCGTATCTCGTACCTGTAGTTCAGATAATCCCCAGCTAGGACAGTATCGGCATCGTTTTTCTTGTTATACTGATAATAAGTACCGTCTACTTTTCCGTCAGAGTTATAGTATGGATATTTTTGGCTCCACGACCCGTCGTCATTCAGTCTATATTCTCTTCTATATTCTGCTGGGTTGTCGTAGATTACGTGAAATGTTTCACCTTCTGCGTTAATCTCTTCCTTTCTGTAGACGCCATTCGTATAACTGCGGTATTCCCTGGTTGTGAGCCCACCTGGAAAGTGCTCGACTACTGTTTCGGAATGCACAGAGCTCGTGTCGACGTACATACGCTCCGTTACTCTTCCGTCAGCCCAGCGTGTTTGGTATTGTATTCTGGTACTGTCTCCCTGAATGAGCGTCACGGAGCCATCAGGAGACTTGATAAGCTCATTCCTTTCCCCGTCCTCGATCACCCTGGTAATCTGTGTGCCATCGGGGAGAGTTTGGGTAACAGTGCCATTCTCCGAGAAGACCCTACCGTCAGCATATCTCGAGATCACACCAGCGCCGTCAATGCCGTACATACCAGAGCCAGGCTGCGAACCGCCGTAGGTGCCGATACTTGTAGAGAAATATGCTTCGAGCGCTTGCTGGATTGTAAACATCTACTTACCCCAACTGGTCTCGAGCCTGGCATACGACCGAGGTTCAGGGCATTCCAAGCAAATTTTCCGGGGACCGATAACTCTGGGGACGGAGGGGTTTTTAGGATTATTTAATACATAAGCACTTCATAAATATACGAAAAGTTTTATCTTCCCATACGAATCGCAACTCATAATAATCATTGCCGAAACGTCATCTGGCTATGGGCGTCCGGCGTTAAACGTCACGATGCCGTTGCACCAAAAATCGCGCTGACCTTGCGATACATCTCCCGGAGCTGCTCCAGCAGCACCTTCGCGCTCGGCAGCCCCGCCACCGTCGCCAAACGCTTGAGGATCACCGGCGGGACCTTTTCGGCATCGAACTTGCCTTCGATGGTCAGGCGCTGCCATTGGAAGATGTCGTTGAAGAGACGGTGCGCGTCGACGAGCGTCCTTGCGTCATCTTGTGAGAGCAACCCGAAAGACTGAGCTTCCGCGAAGGTGGCTTCCGTCGAAAGGCCGGCAAGCTTCGGGTGCTTCTGCGCATGCGCGAGCACCAGTCCCTGCGCCAAAAAGTCGAGATCGGTGAGGCCGCCGCGGACGAGCTTCATGTCCCACGGATCGTCGTCACCCTTCTCCTGCGCGATCAGCTCGCGCATGGCGCGCACGTCCTTGAACACGGCCCTCGGATCGCGTTTGGCGGTGAGAATGTCCTTCACGGAACGTGTGACGTCCGTCCCAAAAACTTCGTCGCCGGCGAGCACGCGGGCGCGGGTGAGCGCCATGTGCTCCCAGAGCTCGGCCTCGGTCTTCTGGTAATTGACGAAGCCCTTGAACTGCGACGCGACAGGCCCCTTGCCGCCCTGCGGGCGCAGGCGCAGGTCGACCTCGTAGAGCAGGCCGCGGCGCGTCGGCACCGTGAGCGCGGAGACGAGGCGCTGCGTCAGGCGTGTGTAATAGACCACCGCGTCGAGCTTCTTCGGTCCATTGCTCTCGCGGCGCTCTTCGTCGAAATCGTAGATAACCACGAGGTCGAGATCGGAGCCGGCCGTCAGCTCGCGGCTGCCAAGACGCCCGAGCCCGAGGATCGCGATCTTCGCACCGGGCACCGCGCCGTGCTCGGCCTCAAACGCGCGGCGCACTTCCTCGAACGACGTGCGGATGACGGCGCGCGCGATGGCGGCATAGGCCTCGCCCGTCTGCGTCGGCGAGAGAACGCCCGAGAGCAACCGCGCACCGGTGACGAAGCGCATCTGCCGCGCCGCATCGCGGACGCGGTCCAAAAAGTCCTCGAAGTCGCGCGGCGGGCCGATGAGCTGGCGCACTTGGGCTTCGATGGCCTCGTCGTCGGCGGTGGGCGTGCCGAAGGCGGGATCGATGAGCGCATCGAGCACATGCGGCGATTGCGCCACCGTGTCGGCAAGGCGCGGCGCGGTGCCGAGAAGATCGGCGAAGAGAAGTCGCAGGCGATCGTGCGATTGCAGGATGGTGAGGAGTTCGACCGCTGCCGGCATGCGGCCGAACGCACGGTCGAGCGCTGCGAGCGCGCCGTCGGGATCGGCGGTGCCGCCGAGCGCGGAAAGCAATGCGGGTGTGAGCTCGGTCAGCACCTCCCGTGCGCGCGCGCTCTGAATCGCGGGACGGCGGCCGAAATGCCAGCCACGCACGGTTTCCGCCACGCGCTCGGGCTCGCGGAAGCCGAGGCGCTGCAAGGTCGCGAGCGTATCGGGATCGTTGTCCGAACCTGTGAAGACGAGGCTGCCCACATCGGTGGCGAGTTCCGGCCCCTCCTCGAAGAGAAGCGCGTAATGCCCTTGCACGATCTTCGCCTGATCGGTCAGGGCCTTCGAGAAGGCTTTCACGGTCGGATAGCCGCAGAACTTGGCGAAGCGCTTCAGCTGCTCCTCGTCCGACGGCAGGCGCTGCGTCTGTTCATCGGCCACCATCTGCAGCCGGTGCTCGATGGTGCGCAGGAAACGGTAGGCCTCGGAGAGCTCGTCGCGGGCCCTCGCGGTGATCCAGCCTTCGTCGTGGAGCGCTTTCAGCATGTCGAGCGTGCGCCGGCCGCGCAAGCCCGGGCGACGTCCGCCGAAGACGAGCTGCTGCGTCTGCACGAAGAACTCGATCTCGCGGATGCCGCCGCGTCCGAGCTTGATGTCGTGGCCTGCCACCGCGATCTCGTCGTGCCCGCGCACCGCGTGGATCTGCCGCTTCATGGCATGCACGTCGGCAATGGAGGCGAAGTCGAAATACTTGCGCCAGATGAAAGGGCGCAGCTCGTTCAGAAAGGTCTCGCCGAGCGCAAGATCGCCTGCAACGGGCCTTGCCTTGATGAGCGCCGCACGCTCCCAGTTCTGGCCGACGGTCTCGTAATAGACATAAGCGGAGGCGAGCGACACGGCGGTCGGCGTCGATCCGGGATCGGGGCGCAGGCGGTAGTCGACGCGATGCACATAGCCGTCGGCGGTACGCTCCTGCAGAAGCTTGGCGAGCTGCTGCGCGATGCGGGTATAGATCGTCGCCGCCTCGGAAGGATCGCGCAGCGCCTTCGTTTCCGGATCGAAGAAGATCACGAGGTCTATGTCGCTCGAGTAGTTGAGCTCCCCTGCCCCGTGCTTACCGAGCGCGAGCACGGTGAAGCCCGAGCCCTCGCCGGGCGATTCCGGATCCTGCAGATTGACGCGCCCGAGATCGGCCATCTCGGTGAGAACGAGGTTGACGCCACCGGCGACGGAGGCATCGGCGAAGTCGGAGAGAGCCTGCGTGACCTGCTCCGTGCTCCAGAGGCCGCCGATATCGGCGGCTGCCACGAGCAGCGCATGAGCGTTGCGGTTCCGCCGGAACGCCCGCACCGCCTGGTCGCGCGTCATCGCGCCGGAACGCAGCACGCGAAAGAGATCGGTCTGGTTCTTGACGATGGCGCGGTGCGTCTCCTCGGGCGCGGTGAACGCAAGCCTCGCGACACGGGCCGGGTCGTTGACGGCAAGCTGCCAGAGAAAGGGCGAATGATCGGCGATCCCAAGAAGAAGGTCGCGAAAGAGTCCTTCGTCGAGATGCTGCAGGAGGGAAGCCGCCTCCGGCTCGTCGCGCACGCGACCGATGAAATCCTTCAGCTGCGCCTTCGCGCGCTTCTGGTCGGCCACGAGCGGCGCCTTCGTCAGGCGGTTGAGGAGGGAGGTCTTCGAATCCGGCACGGGGCGTCTCTTCGTCTTCCTGCGAAGGCCCGAGTGTTCACGGTGCGGCGCCGGAGGCAACCGAAAAATGCCGTTATGCTTCCATGCAGCCTCAGGCGGCCGATTGCAGCGGCGGCTGCGGCAGTTCCATGGCCGTCAGAGGCAGGCAGAGAACGACGCGCAGTCCCGGCGCGTTGTCCTCCAGCCGCAGTGTTCCGCCGTGGAGCCGGGCCACGGCAGCCGCGAGGCTCAATCCTAAGCCGAAGCCGGGTCGGGAGCGCGCCGTTTCCAGGCGTACGAAGCGCTCCAGCACATGGCCCCGCTCGGATTCCGGAATGCCGGGGCCGCGATCGGCCACCGCAATCCTGACCTCGCCATCCTGACGATGGGCGGATACGCTGATCGTTTTCTCGGATATCCCCGGCGTCGCGCCGTATTTCAGGGCGTTGTCGAGAAGGTTCGCCACCGCCTGTCCCAGAAGCTCTCGGCTGCCATGAATGGGCAGGCCGTCCTCTACGGAGATGTCCAGAGACACGCCGGCCTCCTCGGCGAGCGCCTCGTACAGCTCCGCCACGTCGCGCACGGCCTCGGCCGCGTCGAAATCGGCGAGCCCCTCGCGGGCGTTCCCGGCCTCCAGCCGCGCGATCATGAGCAGCGCGTTGAAGATGCGGATGAGATTGTCGCTTTCCTCGATGGTGGCCTCGAGCGCGGATTTGAGCTCGTCGGGCGTGCTCGCCGTGCGCAGGGCCGCGTCGGCCTTGTTGCGCAGGCGCGTCAGGGGCGTCTTGAGATCGTGGGCGATGTTGTCGGACACCTCCTGCATGCCGCGCATCAATTCGCCGATGCGGTCGAGCATGTCGTTGAGGTTCTGGGCGAGACGATCGAGCTCGTCGCCGGTTCCGGCCACCTTCAGCCGGCCGCCGAGATCGCCGGCCATGATGTGGCGCGTGATCTCTGTCATGTCGTCCACGCGCTTCAGCACGCGGCGCGTGATGAACCAGCCGCCGACGCAGCCGAGAACGCCGATGAAGAGCAGCGAATAGCCGAAAGCTCTGTAGATGACCTCCTGCAGCCGTCGGCGATCCTCGATATCGCGCCCGACGAGCAGCCTGAACCCGCCGGGAAGAAGATAGACGCGCACGATGGCCACGTCGGGCTTCGCCTCCGTTTCATCCGTGCGGTTGTAGAGCGTTTCGAACTGACCGGTCCGGCCGATCACGCCCGGCGGCAACGCGCCGATATTGCCCGCAACCCGCTCCCCCGCTTCGGTGGTGACGAGATAGAGCATGGCGCCTGGCGCGCGCGAGCGCCGCTCGACGATGTTCACGAGGCGCCGCAATCCTCCGAACCTGTACTGCTCGGACAGGCTGTTGATCTCGGTCTCGATGGTGGACACGAACTGATCGGTCAGAAGGCGCTGGGCGTTCCAGGCCACGTAGCCTAAGCCCACGAAGGCGAAGATGGTGAAGATCAGCAGATAGGCGAAGGACAGCTTGAAGGCTGTCGTCCGGAAGAGCTTGCCGAGCGCGGTCACGATCCGCTTCCGTCACCTCTCCCCAGTAGGGAGAGTTCGAGCGCAGCGAGGGTGAGGGGGAGAGCGCTCTCCGGAAAGACCTGTAACCCCTCACCCGCCGCGCTGGCGCGCGTCGACCTCTCCCTCAAGGAGAGGTTTGGGCCACGGCGGGGGAGCACCGGCAGTTTCACTCCTCGTCCCCTTCCGCCCCGACGCGCACCATGTAGCCCGCGCCGCGGATGGTGTGGATGAGCGGCTTGTCGAAGCCCTTGTCGATCTTGGCGCGCAGGCGCGAGACGTGAACGTCGATCACGTTGGTCTGGGGATCGAAATGGTAGTCCCACACATGCTCGAGCAGCATGGTGCGGGTGACGACCTGGTTGGCGTTCTTCATCAGGTATTCGAGCAGGCGGAACTCACGCGGCTGCAGCACGATCTCGTGGCCGGAGCGGGTGACCCGGTGGGACAGGCGGTCGAGCTCGAGATCGGCGATGCGGTAGAGCGTAGGCTCGGTGTTCGGCGTGGAGGCACGGCGGCGCGAGAGAACTTCCACGCGGGCCAGAAGCTCGGAGAAGGCATAGGGCTTGGGGAGATAATCGTCGCCGCCGGCGCGCAGGCCCTTCACCCGGTCGTCGACCTGGCCGAGGGCGGAGAGGATGAGAACCGGCGTCTCGACCTTCTGCTCGCGCAGGGAACGGATCAGGGACAGGCCATCGAGCTTGGGCAGCATGCGGTCGACCACGAGCACGTCGTAGTCGCTTGCCTCGGCCATGGCATAGCCGTCGAGGCCATCGGCGGCATGGTCCGCCACGTGGCCCGCTTCGCGAAACGCCTTGACGAGATAGGAGGCCGCCTCCCGGTCGTCCTCGATGATGAGAATCCGCATGAGCCCGCACGCAAGAAAAAAGCCCGCCGGCAGTCCGGCCCTGGAGGGGAGAGGCCGGACTGCCGTGGGCAGAAGACACCAGGACTTGGGGGCAATCAACTGGAAAGCCTGGTGTCGATGCAGTTATCGGGTCGGATTAGACGCCCGACTAGACGCCCTTGGGCTGGCTCCCGACCTCGAGGGTCACGGTCCGCTCCTTGCCTTCGCGCCACAGGGTGAGCGAGAGGGACTTGCCCGGAGCGACGGTGGCCACCTTGCGGGAAAGGTCCTTGGCCTCGTTGATCGTCTGCCCGTCGACGGCGATGATCGTGTCGCCGGTGCGGATTCCGGCCTTCGCGGCGGGGCTGTCCTTGATGGCCTCGGCGACGAGGGCGCCCTTGGGCTCCTTCAGGCCGATGGCCTCGGCGATCTCCTTGGTCACCGGCTGCATCTGCACGCCGATGAAGCCGCGGGTCACGGATCCCTTGTCCTTCAGGGAAGCGACCACGCTCTCGACCGTGCTCGAGGGGATGGCAAACGCAATACCCACATTGCCGCCCGACGGCGAGAAGATCGCGGTGTTCACGCCCACGACCTCACCGGCGAGGTTGAAGGTCGGGCCGCCCGAATTGCCCTTGTTCACCGAGGCGTCGATCTGGATGAAGTCGTCGTAGGGGCCGGCGCCGATGTCGCGGTGCTGGGCCGAGACGATGCCGGCCGTCACGGTGCCGCCGAGACCGAACGGGTTGCCGATGGCAACAACCCAGTCGCCGATCCGGGCCTTCTGGCCGGCGAGGCGGACGTAAGGAAAGTCCTTGCCCTCGACCTTCAGCAGCGCGAGATCGGTCTTCTCGTCGGTTCCGATGACCTTGGCGTCGAGCGTCTTGCCGTCATCCATGGTGATCTGCACCTCGGAACCGTTGTCGACCACGTGGTTGTTGGTCACCACATAGCCGTCGGCCGAAATGAAGAAGCCGGAGCCGAGGGATTGGCCGAACTGGCGCGGACGCTCCTGGCGCGGGCCGCGGTCGCCACGGCCGGGCATCTGGTCGCGGAACTGGCGGAAGAAGCGCTCCATCGGATGGCCCGGGGGCAGATCGGGCATCGAGAACTGCTGGCCGTCGCCGTCATCGTCCCGATCGGCAACGTTCTGCACCTTGACCTTCACGGCGACGACCGCGGGCTTCACCTGGTCGATCACATCGGCGAAGGAGGGAACGTTCTGCACCGGCTGCGACATGGAGCGCAGCTCGGCATGGGCCGGGCTGGGGGCAACCAGACCGCTCTCGACGGCGCCGCCCGCGATGAGGGCGGCAACGGCCGCTGCGCCGAGCCATTTGGCGGTGCGCTTGCGGGGGGAAGTGGAAACCTTGTCCAACATGTCTTGTCTCTCCTGAAGAACCTTTGGAAGAACCGTTCCCGGTTCGTCATGGGAGCAAGATGGGGTGTGGCGCCTTACGGCACGCTCACCCGAAGATGAATTGTTGGTAAGGTTTCGAAAGAGGTGGCCTCATCCCCTCCTGCGCGAGGAGATCCGGGTCTTCTTGCCCTTGAGGGTCTTCGCCTTGACGGTCCTGAGCGACGAAACCTTCGTTTTTCTCCGCTCCTTGCTTGGCGAGACTGCCGCCTGTGCCGGCGCGGCATCCATCGCATCGTCAAGCACCCTCTTCGGCGGCAGCGGCTGACCGTTATGCGCCACGACGGAACGCTCGAGACATTGGCTCACATAGGCCGCCCGACGTTCGACGATGCGCCGGTAATCGTCGACCTCGATCTTTCCTTTCGAGACGATGCGGCTCCTCGCCTCGATGCGACAGGCCTCGCGCTTCGCGACGAGAGTCTCGCTCGATTGCGCGGCGACAGGGAGGGTCAGGAGAATCAGGCAAAATCCATAGGCCGCAGGTTTCACGACCGTGCCTTTCGCGCGGGGAATTCGGGAGATGCAGAAGGCCCGATATCAGCCCATTTTAAGCTTGGCACCACAACAAAATGGTATGATCCCCACAAAGAAAATGTGACGGTTAATCGCGAGGAATTTTAACCTGCGACCGCCGTTTTTTCCTGAAGATTCTGGGCTCAAACCTGATCGCGCTTGAGCAGCTCTTCGAGCTTTCTCTCCTCGTCCGCATCGAGCGCCGCGGTGGCGCTTTGCGGACGGCGGCGCAGGGCGGCATAGGCGCCGATGCCGCCGAGGATCAGGACGAGGGCGGGCGTCAGCCAGAGCAGCAGGGTATGCGTGCCGAAGGCGGGCTTGAGCAGCACGAACTCGCCGTAGCGCTGGACCAGGAAATCGTGCACCTGCTCGTCCGTATCGCCGGCCACCAGACGCTCGCGCACCAGGAGCCGCAGGTCCTTGGCGAGCTGCGCATCGGAATCGTCGATGGACTGGTTCTGGCACACAAGGCAGCGCAGGCCCGCAGAGATCTCGCGGGCGCGCTTTTCGAGCGCGGAATCCTTCAGCACCTCGTCCAGCTGAACGGCGAAGGCAGCGCTGCCGAAGACCAGCGCCGCGATGAGCGCGAGCACGAAGCGCATCGCCCTACTCCGCCGGAACCGCGTTTGGCGGCGCGGCCTTCGCGCGCGCCGGAGTACCGATGCGCAGGCGCCGGTCCATCAGGGACAGCGTGCCGCCCGCCGCCATGACGAGGGAGCCGATCCAGATCAGCAGAACCAGCGGCTTGTGGTAGAGCCGCATGCCGATGGATCCATCCGCCTGCACCTCGCCGATGCTGGCATAGACCTGTCCGAGCCCGGTGGTCAGGATCCCCGCCTCCGTCGTCGGCATGCCGCGGGTCACGTAGAGCCGCTTGATCGTCTCGATGGTGCCGAGCTCGCGGCCGGAGCCGAAGACCGTCAGGATGGCCACATCGTCGCGGTAATTGGCCTCGACGCGCGGGATGACCCGCTCGAGCCGGACCTCATAATCGCCGGCCTTGAGGCGCTCGCCGGGCCTCACGCTGCCGATGGTCTCCACGCCCCAGGCGGTGGCGGCGATTCCGATGACCGTGAGGCCGACGCCCGCATGGGCGATCGTCGTGCCCCAGGCCGAGCGCGGCAGGCCTCGCGCTTTACGCCACGCGACCGACAGGGGCGTGCCTCTGGACCAGGAGCGCGTGACGATCTCGTTGAGTGAGCCAAGGACGATATAGATCCCGAGACCGATGCCGAGCGGCGCCGCCACGGGCCCGCCATGCTGGAACGCGAGCATGGCAAGGGTTGCCAGCAGCGCGACCCCGAACACGGCGTAGAGGCGTTGCGCAGTGCCGAGGAAGTTGCCGCGCTTCCAGGCGAGCGTCTGCCCGAGCGGCAGCAGCAGCAGCAGCGGAACGATCAGCGGCAGGAAGGTGAAGTTGAAGAAGGGCGCGCCGACGGAGATCTTTTCGCCGGTCAGAACCTCGAGGGCCAGCGGATAGAGCGTGCCGATGAACACCGTCGCGCAGGCGGTGGCGAGAAAGAGGTTGTTGAGGACGAGCGCGCCCTCGCGGGAGACCGGCGCGAACAGGCCGCCCTGCTTGAGCATCGGCGCGCGCCAGGCGAAGAGCGCGAGCGAGCCGCCGATGAAGAGGATGAGGATGCCGAGGATGAAGGTGCCGCGTTCGGGGTCGACCGCGAAGGAATGCACCGAGGTGAGCACACCGGAACGGACGAGGAAGGTGCCGAGCAGCGAGAGCGAGAAGGTCAGAATGGCGAGAAGGATCGTCCAGACCTTCAACGCATCGCGTTTCTCCATCACCACCGTCGAGTGCACGAGCGCGGTGCCGGCGAGCCACGGCATGAGCGAGGCGTTCTCCACCGGATCCCAGAACCACCAGCCGCCCCAGCCGAGCTCGTAATAGGCCCAGTAGGAGCCCATGGCGATGCCCAGCGTCAGGAAGGCCCAGGCGCCGAGGGTCCAGGGCCGCACGATCCGCGCCCAGACCGCGTCGATGCGTCCGTCGATGAGCGCCGCGCAGGCGAAGGCGAAGGAGATCGAGAAACCGACATAGCCGATGTAGAGAAGCGGCGGATGGATCGCGAGGCCGGGATCCTGCAGCAGCGGATTGAGGTCCTGCCCGTCCATCGGCGCCGGAACGACCCGTGTGAAGGGGTTCGAGGTCGTGAGGATGAAGAGCAGGAAGGCGATGGTGATGGCGGCCTGAACCGCGAGCGTGTTCGCCTGGAGCCGCATGGGAACGCTGTTGCGGGAAAGCGCCACCACGCCGCCGAACAAGGCGAGGATCAGCACCCAGAGCAGCATGGAACCCTCGTGGTTCCCCCAGACGCCGGAGATCTTGTAGATCAGCGGTTTCGCTGAATGCGAGTTCTGGACGACGTTGAGAACCGAGAAGTCGGAATTCAGATAGGCTGAGGTCAGCGCCAGGAACGAGAAGGCGATGCAGGCGAGCACGGCGAGCGCGCTTGCAGGCGCCACGGCCATCAGCACGGGATCGTTGGCGCGCGCGCCCCAGAGCGGCACGACGAACTGGATCAGCGACAACCCCAGCGCCAGCGCGAGTGCGAAATGTCCGGCCTCGACCAACACGAGGTCTCTCCCTTGCTACCTGCGTCTCGTTATTGCGTCTTGGGCGCGGCGTTCGCCTCGCCCATCCAGTGGCCCTGCTTCTTCAGGCTGTCCGCCACCTCGCGGGGCATGTAGTTCTCGTCGTGCTTGGCGAGGACGGAATCGGCGCGGAAGACGCGCGAACTCTCGAGCACGCCCTCGGCCACGATCCCCTGCCCTTCCCGGAACAGGTCGGGCAGCAGGCCCTTGTAGCTCACCTGGATCGCCGCCTGCGTATCCATCACCTCGAAGGTGATCTGCTGATCGGAGCCGCGCTGCACGGAGCCTTGCCTGACGAGCCCGCCGAGACGGATGCGCGTGCCAGGCTGCACGTTCTTGGCCTGGATGTCCGCCGGCGAGTTGAAGAACACGATGGTGTCGTTCATGGCGTAGAGCACGAGCCCGAGCGCAAGCGCGAGGACACATCCTGCGACACCGATCAGGCTCAGGCGGCGTTGCTTTCTCGTCATGGCCGTGCGTCGGTCAGTTTCAGTTCCTCGGCCATCGTGTCGATGGTCTTCAAGCCGGCAGCGTCCTGCGCCAGGGCCTCCCTGGCGCGATGGGCTGCGGCGACCGCTTTATCACGCTGGCCGAGAACCGCATAGGAGCGCATCAGTCGCGCCCATTCGTCGGGCGTGCCCCCCTGGGCTTCCAGGCGGCTCGCGAGGCCTGCCACCATGCCGGCGATCGCCTCCGGCCCGATCCCGGACGTCGCGCCCTGCCCGGCTTCCGCAGGCGGCGCGCCGAGGGCGACCAGTTCCTGCTTCACCGCATCGACCCAGGGGGCATCGGCCGGAGATGCCGACAGGAGTTCCGTATAGGCAGCCTTTGCCTTCTCGACCTGCCCGTCCTGGGCGGCGGCGCGGGCGAGATAAAAGCGCGCCTTGGGCGAGCCGGCATCGAGCTTGACGGCCTGCTCGAACGCTCCCTGAGCCTCCGCCGAAACGAGCCCATCCTTGGCCATGACCAGCACTTCGCCGTAATTCGCGAAGCGGTCGGCATCCGGCGCCTGATAGCGGATCGCCGCCTCATAGGCCTTCAGGGCATCGTCCATCCGACCCATGCGGACATAGACCGGAGCGATGACCTCCCAGCCGCGCCCGTCCTGGGGGTTCTTGGCGAGATGCGTCTCGATCTGCGCGACGGCCGTCATGAGATCGACGTTGTCCGCCCGCTGCGCCGGCGCCGACGGGCTCGGCAATTGCGGCGAGCCATAGATCTCGTAGGTGGCGAGCGCGAGGATCGGGATGATCGACAGGGCGAGGGTCGAAGCGGCGCGGCGGCGGCGCAGGGCCGGCTCGCCGACGGCGGCAAATCCGTTGCCGCGGCCGCCCGTCGCCCGCAGGAGGCGTCTGCCGGCTTCGGCCTTGGCGGCCTCCGCCTCGCTCGGCATCAGCACGCCGCGCGCCCGGTCCCGCTCGATCTCGGCGATCTGCTCGCGGTAGAACTGTGTGTCCGGATCCACCTGTGCCGACACGGCACGATGACGCGACAGCGGCCAAAGCACCGCCATCACGGCTGCCGCCGTCATCGCCAGAAGGATGATCCAGATCACCATAAAATCCTAAATATCGCGTCCCACCGTGAAGCACGACGGTGGCACGGTGTCACGCGTAAAAGTCCTTAGAGCATCGGACCCAAAAGTGGATTCCACTTTTGGGTCCGATGCTCCTCTTTTTGGCTGGCGCATCGTGCGGACCCAGCGGGCCACGCCAGTGAAAACCGGATCCACTTTTCACTGGCGTGGCCCTTCGGGTCGCTGACGCGGCCCTCTGGGTCCGCACGATGCGCTAGGGTGCGCCCCTGTCCCCGGGGAGTTCGAGGATCGCCCGCAGGCCGCCCATCGGTGAGGCGTCGAGCCGCAGGGAACCGCGATAGAGGGCTGCGAGATCGCTGACGATGGACAGGCCGAGGCCCGAACCGGGCTTCGTCTCGTCGAGGCGGCGGCCGCGCTTGAGGACTTCTTCCCGCGCCGCTTCCGGCAGGCCCGGGCCGTCGTCGTCGATGAGCAGGAGGAAACGCGACCGGTCGTCCTCACGCACGATCTCGGCTGCAACCACCACCTTGCGGGCGGCCCATTTGGCGGCGTTGTCGATGAGGTTGCCGGCCATCTCCTCGAGGTCCTGCCTCTCGCCGCGGAAGCGCAGATCCGGCGGAATCGCGAGCTCGACCGCGAGATCCTTGTCGCGATAGATCTTCGCGAACGTACGCGCGAGCCCGGCGATGACGGGCTCCGCCTCGGTCAGCGTTCCGAGCGTTCCGGCAAGCGCCGCGGCGCGCGCGCGGTCGAGATAGTAGTTGACCTGATCGCGCATGGTCGTCGCCTGCTCGCGAACCCGGGCGGCGACCTCCTCGGGCGCATTCTCGGCCTCGTTCATGATGATGCTGAGCGGCGTCTTGAGCGCGTGGGCGAGATTGCCCACCTGCGTGCGGGCGCGCTCCAGGATCTCCCGGTTGGTGTCGAGCAGGAGATTCAACTCGCTTGCGAGAGGCGAGATGTCGCGCGGATATTCGCCGGCGATACGCTCCGCCTCGCCGCGGCGGATGGCGCCCAATGCGCTGCGCAGATTGGCGAGCGGGCGCAGACCGAAACGGATCTGCAGCAGCGTCGTGAATCCCAGCGCCATGCCGAGAAGCGCGAAGGTGACGGTGAGCGCGAAGATGAAGTCCCGCACCGCCGCGTCGATCTCGTCGGCGGGGCCGGCGACGCGGATGATGTAACGTCCGTCCTCGCCGAGGTCGATGTCGCGCTCGATGATGCGTAAGGAGCGGTCGTCGGGCGCCTTGCCGTAGCCGCGGCGGATCTGGCCGAAGCGATTGTCGCCGGAGGTGAGGTTCGGCAGCTGTCCGCCGAAGAGAGACTTGGAGGAGCGGATCTCGCCGAGCGCCGCATTGGGCCGCGCCACCTGCCAGTACCAGCCCGACAGCGGCAGCTCGAACCGGGGATCGCCGATGGGGCCGAGGTCCCGGTCCGGGTCGCCGGGGCCGACGAGATTGGAGGCGAGCGTGTTGGCGTAGACCAGGAGCCGCTGATCGAAGGCGCGCTCGGTGTTGTCGCGATAGAGCGTCGACAGGATCAGCCCCGCGATCAGCAGGATCGCGAAGCTCCAGAAGACGGAAGAGACCGCGAGGCGGACCGCAATGGGCCGGCTCGCGAAACGGCGCGCGAACGAGGCTAAGCCGCTCACGTCTTGGTCTGGCCCGCGTCGAGGAGATAGCCCAATCCCCGCACGGTCTGGATGATGTCGACGCCGAGCTTTTTGCGGAGCCTGCCGATGAAGACTTCGATGGTGTTCGAATCCCGATCGAAATCCTGATCGTAGAGATGCTCGGTCAGCTCGCCCCGCGAGACGATGCGGCCGGTATGGTGCATGAGATAGGACAGGAGCCGGTACTCGTGCGAGGTGAGCTTCACCGGGTTGCCGTCCACCGCGACGCGGCCGGACCGGGTGTCGAGCTTCACCGGGCCGCAGGCGATCTCGCTCGTGGCGTGGCCGGTGGAGCGGCGCAGCAGGGCGCGCACGCGGGCGAGAAGCTCCTCCATATGGAAGGGCTTCGTTACGTAATCGTCGGCGCCCGCATCGAAGCCCTGAACCTTGTCGCTCCAGCGGTCGCGGGCGGTGAGGATGATGACGGGGGTCTTGTGCCCCTCGCGGCGCCAGGCGGTCAGGACCGAGACGCCGTCCACCTTCGGCAGGCCGAGATCGAGGATGATGGCGTCGTAGGGCTCCGTCTCGCCGAGGAACTGCCCTTCCTCGCCGTCCATGGCGGTATCGACCGCGTAGCCCGCCTGTTCGAGGGCCGTCACGATCTGCTTATTGAGGGTTCTGTCATCCTCGACAACGAGTAGGCGCACGGTTCGAGCTTTCTTTAATGAACGGACTTCACACGCCCGGAGGAGCCGTCGATCATCACTTGCACGATGCGACCGTCCTTCTGCAAGACCATGATCACATAGACAAGGGCGTCGCTTTTGCGGCACAGGCTCGCCCTGACCACGTCGGCGCCGGGAACCTGGCGCCGCGCCGTAATGACGGCGGAGGCCGGTGCGACGACGCCTTTGGCGGCCACAGCTTCCTGCATTTCGCGGGGCGGCAGGCAATTCTCGAGGGCTGCCGACGCGCTTTGCGCCTGCGCCGCCCCCGTGATCCCCCAGAGCCCTATGACCAGCCAAACCAGACGCATGAAAAAACCATGCCTTTGCCGCAATGAACAAATTCTGAATGCCGCCCCGGACGGGAGCCGGCTCCAACCCCCTGAAAATGCTTCTAATTCAGAATCTGTTTCGTAGCCAGGATTCTGAACACCGTCGAGGCGATGAAGCTGCCCGCCGCGAGGAACTGAACGAGCGCTTCCTCGACGGCGCCCATGGTCAGCGCCGAGCCGTCGAAGCCGAAGAGGCCGAGCACCAGAGCGGCAAGCCCGATCAGGTTCGCCCAGACGGTGCGGCTGGCGAAAATTGTCTTGGTATCCAGCATGGAGAATATCCTTTCAGTCGGTGGATGAAGGGGACGCGAGCCGGAGAGCCTCCCGCTCGGTGCCCAGAACCCGCCTCTGCCAGCCGCGACCGAAGACGGGCCAGGTGGCGAGGCGGCGAAGAAAGCGAAGGCGCATGGATGTCAGGCGGCCGATCGCCTGCGGGACATCGGCCCGCCGGGCGGCTGCGAGCGTCACCGGTCCGACGATCCCATCGGCTTCGACGCCGAGGACGGCCTGCAGCAGCCGTACGGCCCGCAGCGGACCCGAATGAACCGCAAGATCGAAGACGGCGAGATCGAGACCGGGCGGCAATTCCTCCGCACGCACGGCATCCCAATAGAGGCGCCGGTAGATCGCGATGGCCCCCTCCCGCGTCAGGTTGCGAACGTCGTCGACGGAGACGGGATGCCCCCTCGCCCGTGCCAACGTCGCATGCGTGATGCCGAAATTGGTCGCTCCGCCCGGGTCGCTCGGATGCTGCACGAAGCCGCCTTCATGCTGCAGCACGAGACCGACGGCATTCTCGAATTGCGATGGGAAACCGGTCACGGGCGATCCTCATGGTTCCGCCTGAAGCGCGATGAAGGCCTGGCTGCCGAAATGCAGATGCCCCACGGCGCCGGCCACCCCGCTGAAGGACGTTCCGGCCTGAAATCTCAAGACCATGCCCGAGGCACTGGGCAAGGTCACGCTCGTCAGTGTCAGCGCTCCGGTCAGTGAAGCCCAGTTCGCGGCACTGTTGTTGAAGAAGGAGACCTGATTGCCGGTCGGCGAACCGTTCGACCAGGCAAAGCCGCTCGTCACGATAACCGGATCGGCCCTCAGGGAAACCGGAAGGGCGACCGGAAGGTCGATCATGGTACCCCCTATGCGTTGTCCGACCGCCAGGAGGACCGACGTCGTCCCGGTGCTGACCGGCAGCCGCTGGAAGGTGCGCCGGCAGCGGAACTCCTCGAGTTCGAGCGTGGTCCCCGCCCAGGCGGTCGCATGGGATCCCACCTCCAGCTTCATGCGCTTGAACGTGCAGGTGCCGGCGGGCTGCAGGCGCACGAGGACGTTGCCGGTTTCCCCCGCTTCGAGCGTCACGCTCGCCGAGCGGCGGCCGGGGCCTGCCGGGATCGTCGCGGCCTTCGTGCCGATGAGAACCGGCAGCGGCGCGGACGGATCTTCCATCGACAGGGTCAGCGCGGCGCCCGCGAAGTTCGCTATTCCGATCTCCGCTATGGCCTGGGCGACATCGACGACCTGCTCGACGGCTCCGGACAGGGTGATCGTGCCATCGGCCGCGCGGCTGAGCGTGCAGCCCGAAGGCCCTGCCCGCCAGCGGTCGAAGCCGTAGCTGCCCGCAGCGAGCGACCCGCCTGCGAACCGGCGCTGGTTCACGAGAAACCCGGCATTGACGAGAAGGTTCGGCCGCGGCACGGCGGCAACGCCGGAGGGAAACGATGCGACGCCGCTCGCGCGCTCGATCAGGAGCGCGTCGCGCCATTCGCTTCCATCCGGCGAGACGCGGATGCGGAAGTCGTCGCTGCCGATCAACCCGGTTTCCGCACGGCCGCTGAAGCCGCGCTGGTAGAGCTGCGAGAGCACGTCCGTCTCGGCGCTCTTGTTGAGCACGAAGCGCAGATCGCCGGTGCCGCCCTCCGCCTCCGACAAAGCCGCGAACAGAGCCGCATTGAGTTTCGCGGAAAGACGGTTCAGGCCGTCGGCGACCGTGCCGAGGCCGAGCCGCTGCAGGTTGTGGATCTCCTCCGGGATGGCACCCACAGCCTTCCAATCCGCGCCGTCGAAGAGGACGAGCAAATCCTCCGCCTCCACGTAGACGAGCCATCCGGAATGCGGTGTGAAGAACCGCCAGGCGCCGAGATCGAACAGCGCGATATGGCCGGCCTGGCCGGCGAAGGCGCCGGTGGCCTCGGTGCCGACGAGGTAGCGGTCGCCTTCCGTGGGCGAGGCCGGCGGCGCATTGCGGCCGCGCTCCTTGACGGCAAGCTGCACCAGCGCATCGAGAGCGGCGAGCGCCTCGTTGTGGGTGACATGCTTTTGCGCCTGCGCCGCGGCGATGAGCGGCAGGGCGAGATGGGGTGTCGATGACATCGGGATGGGCTCCGAGAAGGGCATGGAAAAATCGGTGGTGACAACACCCTCCCATGTCATCGCCGACCTCGTGCCGGTGATCTCGATTGGAAGAGCGCAGCGCTTTTCGGATCGGGATGGCCGGGACGAGCCCGGCCATGACGTGGCGGATGTCAGCGCACGGGAAACGTGACGAGCCGTTCGAAGCCGCGTCCGGCAACGGCGCTCATCTGCACGACGCGAAAGCTGAGCGCGGATTGCGGCGCGCCGAAATCGGCGATCTCCTCGGCAGCGCCAAAGAGAAGCGAGGCTTGCGCGCTCGTGAGCGTCCGCACGACCACGCCGGCCCTGAGAATGTCGATCTCGTAGCTTTCCGCATCTTCGGCAAGCGGAACGTCGATGGCGTCCCATCCGTCGCCGTTAAGGCGCGTGCGGCGGGTCCATGCGAGGCGGATGCCCGCCGCCTCGCGCTTTGCCGCGACCTGCACGGGAGCAAACGGCCGCAGCGCCTCGCGCGGCACCGTCGCGACGATCTCCGTGACGGACGCATCCGCGTGGTCGCGACCGGAGGGACCGATCCGGTAGCGCCAGGTCTGGCCGAGATCCTGCAGGTTCGTTGTCAGAGGTGCGACGGCCTCGTCGAGCTTGACCAGCAACGCCCCTGCGGGCACCGTGCGTGCGGCCTGAGGCTCCGAGCCCGCAAGGCCGCGCAGGCATCGCGAGAGGCGATAGCTGCGCTCGCCGATCAGCTCGGCCCGCGCGGCGGAAAACATTTCCCAGCGGCCGTCGGCGCCCTGCAGCGCGAACAGATTTCGCCCTGAAAGCGCCGCCTCGTCATCGATGGAGCTCAGCGCGCCGGAGGACAAGGTGACGTCGAGCACCGCCCGCGGATCCCAGCGCCAGAGTGGCCCTGGCATGAACGTCGTCGTCGTCCGCCCGACCAATGCGGGAAGATCCAGGATGTGATAGGGCGCATAGCTCGCGCCGTTGCCGGAACGCCAGATCGTCATGGCACCCGGCCACGGATTCGCCGCGACCGCCACATATTGCAGGGCGGCGGGATCGCCCAGCGCCACCGGCAGATCGAGCACGACCGCGAGCGGCTTGCCGGGCACCGGCGGCGGACGCTTCACCGGACGCGGGATGAAGGAGCCCGGCCGCTCGAACACGGCGGGCTCCACCGCGCGCGTGCTGAGCTTGCGCGTCGCCCCGTCGGCGATGCGCACGATGCGATGCAGCTTCTCGCCCGCATCGGTCGGCACGGCGATCACGTCGCCCGGCTCGAGCTCGATGCGCCGGGGCGACAGCTCGAACTCGGCGCTTTCGCGCCCCGCCCACTGATCCTGCAGCCAGGTATCGGCGAGGCGCTGCGCCTCGGCGCGGCGGGTGACGACGGCGCTGTCCGCCCTCGCCTCCCGCCGGCTCGCGCCGGACAGGCGGCGCGAGGCCACCGCGGCGCGACGGTAATCCGTATCGCCTTCGGTGAAGCCCACCTCCACCTGCTGCGGCAGCTCGGTCTCCTGCGCGCGGGTAAGCTTGAGCGACGGCTCCTTGTCGCCGAGCACGAGATTATCCTTCGTCAGGTGCGCGACCGCGCGACCGCCGCGGCCCTGCCACGCGACGGCGCCGCCACGCGCCACCGCATCGACGCCGAACAGGCGCAGCAGCGGCTCCAACGCGCCGCGCACGGACATCGGCCTGTCGATCACATAGCCGTCGACGAAACCGTCGACGGGAATGGGACCTGGATCGGCAAAGCCGAAATCGCGCAGGATGCGCACGATCAGCCGGTCGAGCGTCGCGCCTTCGATCCGGCCCGTGATCCAGTGGCCGGTCTCCCAGTTGGCGCCGTCCGACCACACGATGTCGAAATCGGGGAAGGCGGGAAACGGCCGTGCATCCCAGGCCCAGACGAAGATGTTGTCCGGGTCCACCATGCGCCCGTTATAGGATGTCGAGGCCGGATTGTACTCGGCCGCAAAGCCGCGCTGGGCCGGGTCGAAGCGGGAGAGGATCGCCTCCAGCCCGCGCGCCTGCACGAGATCGTCGCGCACGCCGCGGGAGAACGGCGGATAGGCCGATTCCGAGGATTTCGGGTCGGGAAAGACGTTCGGTCCGTTCGGCCCCTTGTCGACGGCGGGAATGCCGATCTCGGTGAGCCAGATCGGCTTCGATTGCGGCTGCCATGCGGTCGCGCCGATCTCGACGCCGTTTACGCGCTCCGTATGCCGGTTCGACCACCAGGAGACGAGATCCTTCTGCCGGAAGACCCACGGCTTGCCGTAGGCTCCGTCCGTGATCGGCCGGCGCGTCTGCGCATTGCGCTCGGATGAAGTGGCATAGTACCAGTCGAACGCTTCGCCGCTGCCCAGCCGCCCGCGCAGGTAATCGACGTCGTTGACGCTGCGCGCCGATGCCAGATCGGCATGGTTCGGCGCATCGCGCCAGTCGGAGATCGGCGGATAATAATCGATCCCGACCGCATCGATGTCGTCGTCGGCGAAAAGCGGATCGAGGGGGAAGCGCACCTCGCCGCCGCCGTCGAGAACATGCGCGCCGTATTCCGTCCAGTCGGCGGCATAGACGATCTTCGTCGACGCGCGCAGGATCGCACGCACCTCCGCCGCCAAGGCCCGCAGCCGCGCGACCGCCGGATAGACGCCGGAGGCCGAGCGCACGCGCGTGAGGCCGACGAGCTCGCTGCCCAGGATGAAGCCCCGGACGCCTCCCGCCTCCTCCGCAAGATCCGCATAATGCAGCACCATGCGGTTGAAGCCCGCAGCCCGCGTGAACCAGCGTTCGACCTGCGTCGCCGCTGCACTGGTGCCGTCGGGTGTGCCGGCCCTGCCCGGCGCGGGATCGCAGGTGATGCGCCCGCGCCAGGGATAGGGCGGCTGGCCGGTTCCGCCGTGGGGATCCGGCAGGGAGTTGCCGGCGGGCACGTCCATCATCACGAAGGGATAGAGCACGACGTCGAGATCGCGCTCCTTCAGATCCTTGATCAGGCGTTTGACGGATTCGTCGGAGGGCGTGCCGCCATAGGCAGGCGAGCCGTCGGTGAGGGACACCGCCTTCGCGTCCTCGCGCGTCAACCCGGCCACGGACCAGGTGGCGCCGTCGGTATTCTTGGTCTTCACGTCCACCCGCGGCTCGACGAGGCATGAACCGGCGCGCAGGTCGTCGCCGAACCAGCTCACCACGAGCGATACGCGTTTGAGGTTGGGGCACAGGGCCTGCAGCGCATCGAGGGAGGCCGTCACATCGCTCGCGCGCTGCCATTGATGGCGGTTCTCGGGTCTCGTCTTGCCGAGATCGAGCACCTGCATCACCGGTTTCACGTCATACCCGAACTCGCTCGCGCCCGGAATGAGGCAGACCGCGCGCACCATGCGGTTGAGCCCGTCGACGGGGCGGATCACCTCGAAGGAGAATTGCGGCACGCGGTTGCCGAAATCGGCGAGCGGCAGGCGCTCGAACACCACGTAGGCGAGCCCGCGATAGGCCGGCGCATATTGCACGCCCTCCTTCGCCACGATCAGCGGATCGGCATCTTGAGTCTCGCTGCCCGCATGCACGCGCATGGCGATGGTGCTGAGATCGAGCTCGCGCCCATCGGCCCAGACGCGGCGGATGAAGGCGATGCGGCCCTCGCACAGGCCGACCGCGAGATTGGCGAAATAGGAATAGGTGGTGGTGACGGTCTTCGGCCCGCCGCCCATGCCCTTGCCGCCCTGGCTGGAGCGGTCGACATCCGTGTTCACCGCCTCCTCCAGGCGCGTCGCCCAGATGAGTTGGCCGCCGATGCGCGCACGCCCGTAGACCCGCGGGATCGGCGCGCCCTCGGTGGAGGTGAGCCCGTCGATGTCCTTCAGGCGCGGCCCCTCCACATGCCTCGTGGCATCGCCGCCGAGAAGCGCGTTGTCGATGGCCGCGCCCGCGAGCGCGCCGAGCGCCCGCCCGGCCATCGCCCCCACTGGCCCGCCGATCATGCCGCCGACGACGGAACCGACTGTTTGCAGAACGATGGTGGCCATCAGACTGTATCCGGAAAGCGGAATGCATGGGAAAGGTGGCGCCGCCACCAGGGACGGAACGCGACCTCGGCGACCGACGCGCCGTCATGGGCGTGGATCATGGTATCGGGCGACGTTGCGACGGCGCAGTGCTTGGCGGGCATGGTCTCGCGCCAGCGGAAGAGCAGCACGTCGCCGGCCTGGACTTGCGCGCACTCGATCTCGACGAGATGCTTTCGCGCCGCCGCGACGAGCGTGTCGGCTCCGGCTTCCGCCCAATCGGGCGAGTATGGCGGCGGCAGCTCGGGCTTCGTGCCCATGACCTCTCGCCAGATCCCACGCAGCAGTCCGAGGCAATCGCAGCCGACGCCTTTGAGCGAGGCCTGATGACGGTAGGGCGTGCCGATCCACGAGCGGGCTTCGGCGACGATGAGATGGGGCTGGGGCATGATTCAAAGGTCGCTTGCAAACAAACAACCCTCATCCTGAGGAGCCGCGAAGCGGCGTCTCGAAGGAGGATCCAGAGAATACTGGAGACGCCTCGTCCTTCGAGACGGACCTGACGGTCCTCCTCAGGATGAGGCTGTGGAGAGGTTGGGGTTATCCGTGGTCATCACCTGAAGAAGCTCCCGCCATCCAATCCTGGCTCGCCCTGCTGCGGCATGCGGATGATGAAGTCGTTGCCGGGCATGTGCGGGAAGCCGCGGAAGTTGACGGCGTTCGCGAACTTCTTCCGGCACGTAGCATGAGCCTTGTCGCAGCCCGCCGTGACGCGGAACGTATCGCCGACCTTGATCGCCTGCGGCGCGCGCTGCCACAGGTCGAACTCGTCCGTGCCCGAGGCGGCCCGGTGAACCTTGATCTCGACGGAGATGCCGGCATTGTCGCCACTGACCCAGGTGAGTTTGCCGGCCTTGCACCACCCGTCCGCAAAGCCGATGCCGGAGGCGGCGATGGTCAGGGCGCCGTCGGTGCCCGTGACCGTTCCCGTGTCGGAATAGCTCGACGAGGAGAGATTGATGCCGCAGCGCTCGTCGCCGAGATCGGCCGAGCAGGTGGCGCGAAAGAGCCGCCCGCGCTCCTCGTCGAAGCGGTGCATGAGCCCGCGCACCTCCGCGACGAAGCTGCCATCCGTGCGCTTGATCTCGCCGATGGAGCCGATATCGAGCAGTACGCGCTCCTCCACGTTGCTCCAGTTCACGAGCCAGGTTTCCACGCTCGCATCGTCGTAGAGGCCCGATGCGATGTCGTCCTCGGTGATGCCGGCGGAGACGAGCGCGCCCGCGACCTCGCCGCCGCCGACGGCGAAGCCGAGTTCGACACTTGCCTCCGCCGCTTCGAGGCCGGAACGCGCCGCATAGGTCGTGCCACCGATGACGAGATCGCGGTCGTGATCGGTGAAGCCGAAGGCGGTGCCGTCGCGCCGGACGAGCCTCCAGCAATGACAGAGCGTCGTCGCGCCGTCGGTCAGATGGGCGGCGAGGTTTGGGGGGATATTGCGCATGATCGCTTGTTTCAGAGGTTGGATTTCGAACTGGGAAGCCCGGCGCTGTCATCCCCGCGCCGGCCGGGATCCATAGCCGCGACGGCTCAAGACAATACGAGCGCGTGTGGCTCTGCATCGTCAGCGTTTATGGATCCCGGGCTCCGCTTACGCGGCCCCGGGATGACAGTCCTGTGTCAGCCTCACGTCATGGCCGGGACTGGCCCGGCCATCCCGACTAGAAAAAGCGTGGCGCTTCACGGATCGAGATCACCGGCACGAGGCCGGTGATGACGTGGAGAGGGCTCATGGAACGATCTCGATCAGCGGGATCTGCGGGATGCCGCCGGCGTCGAAGGTGGAGAGGTCGATGTCGAGCTCGTCCGTGTCGAAGCGCACCGGGACGTCGAAGGCGAAGCCCGCGGTGATGACGGCGCCGCCAGGCGGTGCGGCGACGAAGGTCACGAGGCCGGTCGCGGGATCGCAGTTGACCTGCGCGCCCACAGCCTGCTCGATGCCGTTGACGGCGACCCGCACCGTGCCGCCCACGGGCTTGACGATGGCCCTGCTGTAGGGCGCGAAGGACGAGCCGTAGGCTTTCACGAGCGGGAAGCTCCGGCTCTGCCCGTCGCCGGTGCCGATGCGCTGGTCGAGCGGCGTCGGCTCGCGCGAAGGCGGGCCGGAGCGCCAGTCGGTGCGGTCGCGGAAGCGGAAACCGTAGAGTCGGCCGCGCCGCTCCTCGAAGAAGGCGATGACGCTGTGCAGCGCATCGAGCGTGCGGATCCCGAGCCCCGCATCGTAGCGGCGGCGCGAGCCGGACCAGCGGCTGTTGCGATGCTCGCGGCCGGAGGCGAGCGTGACGATATCGGTCCGCCGCACCGGCCCGCCTCGGCTGCCGAGGCTGACATCGAGCGGAAAGCGGACCTCGTGGAAATCGGAGGCCATGATAAGTCAATGTTCCTGAAACGAAAGAATGGGGGTGGCGTTGACCCCGGAAAGCCCCCCATCAAGGAGACGGCAGGCGATGAGCAACGCTCCCAACGACCTCGCGGCAGACTTTCCCGACAAGCGCGACCGGATTCACCAGCTCAAGACCAGCGACAACCGCTTCGCGCGGCTCTACGACGAGTACAACGAGCTGAACCGGACCATCCACCGGGTCGAAACCCGGGTGGAGCCCCAGACCGACGAGGCCGAGGAGGAGCTCAAGCGTCGTCGCCTGCAGATCAAGGACGAGATCATGGCGATGCTCGACCGCCCGGGCGGCTGAGCGAAACGGCCGTTAATTATCCATGCACCTCATCCTCAGGAGGTTGTGGTTTGTAATAGGCGCAGGTCTTACATCCCGCGCTGGCCCCGCGCCACGGCCCGGGCCAGGGCGGCGGAGACCTGCGCCTCGGAGCGGCGGAAGCTGTCCGCATCCGGCGTGGTGACGTTCACGATCACCGAGACCGGCCGCCCGCCTCCGCCCGTGCGAACGCCGAGCCGCCCATCCGGCCCGCGCGCCAGCGGCATCACCGCCTCCGCGCCCTGCTCGCCCATGAGGCCGAGCCCGCGCTCGAGCGGAAAATAAGTCGGCGCGCCGATCACCCCGCCTTTCGCGAACGGCATCAGCATGCCGCGCGAGACCACGCCGCCCTTGGCCAGAGCAGGGCCGCCGGAGCCGAACAGGGAGCCGAGAAGAGACGACAAACCACCGCTCAGACTTTGCCCCGCCCCGGACAGATCGGCCCCCATCGGCAATGCATTGCCGAACAAACCTGCCATCAGTGTTTGCATGCCACGGGTGAGCGCCATCTGTAGTGGAGCCATGGCAGCCTTAAGGGCAAATTCCGTGAATGTCCTGCGCACATCTTTTAGAACGTTATCAAATTTCTTGCCCTCCGAGATATTCTTTGCGAATGCATTCGACAAAGACTCGCCGAAACGATCGGAAAGACCGATGAGCGTATTGAGCTGCTGTACAGCCTGCTTCTTGTCATCTCGAATCTCGTCGAGTTTCTGCTTGAAAGGGTCATCTGGCATAATGGCCTCACTTCCATCTTTCTTATCGAAGGTTAAGCTGACCCTAGCCGTGCTCGCGCTATGCGCGCAGGGCGCCTGTGTCAGCGCCCCGCCAACGAGGTCGATCTACAAGACACCCGGCCTTAGCTCCGCTCAAGTGAGCCGGATGTACGACGAATGCCTCTACGAAGCGAAAAAGGCGACAGCATCGGCAAGCACGAAAACGATCGTGGGGTACAGGCAGTTCGAGCTTTACAACATGTGCTTGAAACTGAAAGGCGTCACGTATGTTGGCGACATCACGATGTCCGATGAAAAATGGAAGCCTATTTTCGAGCATTGCAAGGCAGAAGCAAAATCGGACGTTTCCGGTCGCCCTGCCTCGCATCAACGGGACGATCTGCAGGAGGATCTCGCAGTCGCATGCTTCAAGCGGAAAGGCGTGGTCTTCCATCAGTGATGCTTTCGAGTCTTGAGAGGAAGCACCCCGGAGCTGCTTTCACTAGTCCGGAAAAGCCTCCATCAACCGCCTGAGATCGCCGCTCGACGCAGGCTCGTTCGTTCGCCCGCCGCACCATCCCTCCCAGGCCGCCAGCAATTCGCGCGGCGTCGCGCGCCAGAAGGTTTCCGGGCTCCACCGCAGGATGCTCAAGCCCAAGATCAGCGCGTCATCCCAGGGGAAGGCGTGAGGCTCGCGCTCGCCTCCTGGGATAACGGAGGGTTTGGTGCGGCATCGCCTCCGCCGAAGGTCGTGACGAGAAGATCGGCAAGCGCCGTTGCCACGGGCTCGATACCCTCGTGCAGCGGCAGGTTCGCCACCTCCGCATCGCTCATTGCATGACCGCCGCCGCGCAACGCAATGGCGAGCAGCGTGAGCAGGTCGCGGGTCTTGAGACGCCCCGTACCGAAGCGTTCGGCGACCGCCATGAGATCCTGCACGCCGAACGCATCTTCGAGTTCCGCGAGCGCGCCTAAAGTGAGGCAGAGGGTGTAGCGCATGTCGCCGAGCTGCAGCGCCACCTCGCCCCGTCGTCTGTTGGGCATTGATTGTCCTTCGTTTTCCCAGCTGTCATCGTCATGGCCGGGTCTGTCCCGGCCATCCCGATGCTGAAAAGCACCGCGCTTCTCCGATCGAGCTCACCGGCACAAGGCCGGTGATGACGTGGGGAGTGTTATTCCCGCTGCACCGATACGCATTCCGCTACATCGCCACGAACGCAAGCGCACCCGCCGACTCGAACGCCATCTCGAAAGTCACCTCGGCCGCATGGTCGCCGCGATATTCCAGGCTCGTGATCTGGAACGGGCCTTCGATGCGGCCGAAATCGGGAATGACGACCTGATAGGTGAGAATATCGCCGTCGAAGAAGACTTGGCGCATGCGCGCGTCGGAGGCTTCGTCCTTGAACACGCCGGAGCCGGCGATCGACGCGCGGCGCACGCCGGTACCGGCCAAAAGCTCGCGCCAGCGCCCGGCGGATTCCGCATGGGTCACGTCCACGGTCTCGGCATTGAACACGATCTGGCGCGTGCGCAGGCCCGCCACGGTGACGAAGCCTGTGCCGCCGTCACCGATCTTGATGAGCAGGTCCTTGCCCTTCTGAGCAGGCATGGGATGTCCTTTGTTGTGAGGGAAAGAAGAGGGTCCGTGTGTTGAGCCGTGCTCTTCCCTCCCCCTTTGCGGGGAGGGACGAAGGGTGGGGGTTGGAAAGTCAGAAAGCTGCATCCGATCCAGCAAGCATCGGCGCAGCTACAGCCCACCTCTCCCCCGGATCTCGGATGTTTCCGAGATCCGTTTTTGTCGTGCAAGTCGGGAACACCCGACTTGCAGGGGGAGAGGTCGAGCTCAGCGAGGGTGAGCGGAGAGCGCTCTCCGGATAAGGCTGTAACCCCTCACCCGGACCTACGGTCCGACCTGTCCCTCAAGGAGAGGTGAACCTGCGCATCGCTTCGCTTTCGTTCACCCAGTCATACCACCCCCACCCCTGCCCCTCCCCGCAAGGGGGAGGGAATAAGCGGCACCATCTCGTCACGCTACCTCCGTCACTGCCCGCAGGCTCAAGGTGACGCGGGTGAGTTGCGTGTCCTTGTCGCGGGCGGAGGAAAGCGCGGTGACGCGCAGGTTGACGAGGCGGTGGCCCTCGAGGAAAAGCGGCGCATCGTCGAGAAGCGCGGCGAAACGCTCGGCGACGGCGAGCGCCGTCCGCGCCCCGCCCTTCTCGGACCATACGACGAGGCTCAGGCTCTGCTCGTGGCCGCGGTCGAGATCGGTCGACCAGTCGCTCGCGCTCACGTCGCCGAGAAGCGCATAGACCGGCTCGGCGGCGCGCGGCGGTTCGTGATAGAGACGTAAGGATCCGCCCATGAGCGCACGCAGATCCGCGTCAGCGGAGGCCGCATCGAGGATCGCGCGGCGCAAGGCCAGGACCGGGCTCGTCATGCCCGCATCTCCTCGACGAGGCAGACGAGATCGCGCTTCGATCCGTCGGGATCGGCGACCGCGCGGATGGCGAAGCGGCGCAGGCCCGAAGTCAGGCGCATGGCGCCCGTCACGCCCTCGCGATAGCGCAGGGTGATGCGATGCGTCAGGCTCTGCTCGGGCCGATCGGCGCGCACGCGCTCCGTGCCGGAGCGCATCTCGATAGCGCCCCAGAGCTGCGGGCCCGGCGCATAGGTGCGGATCACGCCGCCGAACCCGTCGGGCTGTTCGAGCGGCAATTCGAGCACGAACCGGCGCGCCCGCGCGCCGATGGAAAGGGATTTGGTTTTCATGGCAATGTCTTTGGGATGGAAGTCAGATTCCCATTGTCATTCCGGGGCGAGCGTAGCGAGAGCCCGGAATCCATAAACGCGACGTCTCAAGAAAGGGCGATCAACGTCGCGCCTCCTTCTGCAATGGTAGCGGTTATGGATCCCGGGCTCCGCTGCGCGGCCCCGGGATGACAGCGGAAAAACAATCACTACAACCGCGCCCGTTGAAACGGCGCGACAAGGCTTAGCGCTTCGAGCGGGAGGATCTGCTCGCCCGCAACATCGCCGCGGTTCTCGAACCAATGGGCGACGAGGATGCGGATCGCGAGCCGCAACGTCGCCGGCACCGCCTCGGCCGTTGCGCCGTAGCCCGCGCGCAGGGCGATGGAGATGCCGTTGCGCTTTCTGCCCGGCTGCACCGGATCGAGCACGACGATGCGCGGCGGGTCGCTCATGAGATCGGCCTCGAACGCATCGGACGGCAGGTCCACAGCCGTGCCGGCTGCATCCGTCACCGCGATGCGCTCCACCGCGATCAGCGGCGAGAGCGGCAGCAGAACCGTCCCGCCGGCGGGCCAGCTTTCGAGCACCACGCGCCATTGCTGCTCGATCAGGATCCGCCGCGAGGCCGCCTCGACGGTCAGGCGGGCGGCCCTGACAAGGCCCGCGATCAGCTCGTCCTGCGTGCCGTCGTCCTCATCGACACGTAGATAGGCCTTCATCTCGGCAAGCGTTACGGGCTCGACGGCGGGGCCTCCGATGAATATGGGAATCATCTTGAACAGGAATCCTTCGAAGTCATGAAACGTCTGGTCACGCTCTGTCTTGCGCTTGCCTATGCCTTCGCCCTCGGCGCGCCGGGAGCGAACGCCATCGTCGGCGGCGGAGAGGACGACGGTCCCCTCGCCCGCGCGAGCGTGATGGTGTTGAGCTCGAACGGCGGCGTCTGCAGCGCCGTGGTGCTGGCGAAGGACGTGGTGCTCACCGCCGCCCATTGCGTCACGGGCGCCGCCGAGCACCGGGTGCATTTTCGCGATGAGGCCGGCCAACCGGAGCTGATCGTGCCCGCCGCAAAGGCGGTGCATCCCGGCTACAACGCGAAAGCCATCGAAACCCGGCAGCGCTCCGTCGATCTCGCCCTGGTGCGCATCCCGGAGGCCCTGCCCGGCCGTTTCGAGCGGGCGACGCTGACCGCCGCGAAGGTCGCCGAGAATACGCCCGTCGTCGTCGGCGGCTACGGGCTGTCCCGCGAGGGCGATGCGAAGACTTCCGGCACCTTCCGCACGGCGTCCCTGACCGCGGTCGAGCCCTACGGCCCGAGCCGCATCCTGCTCTGGGCGGAAGGATCCGGCACGGCGAGCGCCTGCCAGGGCGATTCCGGCGGGCCCATGGCCTCCGGAGCGGCGGTCGCGGCGATCACGAGCTGGTCCTCGCCGGCCAGGGGCCGCAGCTGCGGAGGCGTGACGCAGGGCATTCTGGTCGGCCCGCAGCGCGATTGGATCGACCGCACCCTGAAAGGCTGGAACCGGGCAGCCTTGTGGGCCGGGAACTAGCTCCTTCGACAGCAGGCCGGTCACTATCATGCCTTTGTGCCGCCGTTAGAAAATCATAAGGGAACGGAACTATCGTGAAGACCGAGTTCTTGCCTTACGTTCCCCGTCCCCCCCTCACGGCATCGGAACCCCATGCGCGCCCTGCCCGTCCTCGCCCTTGCCGTCACCACCCTTTTCGCGCAGCCGGCCTGGGCGATCCTGCAGGGCTCCGCCTCGAGGGATCCGAACGGCTTGAGGCGCTCGGTCGTCTCCATCGAGAATTCCCTCGGCGAGCTCTGCTCGGGCGTGATCGTCGGGCCGGATCTCGTGCTCACCGCCGCCCATTGCGTGACGGATCGCGCCGCCTACCGGGTCGGCGCCCTCAGCCGGGGATTCCGGCCGCAGCGCTTCAACGTCGCCGCGCTCGCCATCCATCCCACCTTCGTGCCGGGCACGACGCCGCGCACGCAGCCCGGCATCGATCTCGCCATCCTGAAGCTCGATCGGCCGCTCGGAGCGGAATACATGCCGCTCGATCCGGCCCAGGCGGGCCGGATCGATGTCGGCGACAACGTGACGATCGCCGGCTTCGGCGTGCTGAACGAGCGCGCACGGCGCACGGCCCGCACGCTGCGCCAGACCAACCTGGTGTCGCTCGGCCCCATCGAGGTCGCCAACCGGGTGCTGATCGTGGTCGACCGCAGCCGGCTGGCGGAGACGACGGGCGCCGGTGCCTGCCGCGGCGATTCCGGCGGCCCGATCCTTGCGACCACGTCCGCGGGCTACCGGCTCTACGGCATCACGAGCTGGTCGAGCGGACCGCTGCGCAGCCAGCGCGCGAGCGCCTGCGGCGGCCTGACGGCCGTCACCCCGATCGCCGAGCACCTCCGCTGGATCACGTCGAGCATGCGTAGTCTCGACTCGGCCAACGGGTCATGGGCGGGGAATTGAACACCTTTGTCCCGTAATCTCCACGTCATGGCCGGCCTTGTGCCGGCCATCCCGATAGGGAAAAACGCCGCGCCTTTCGCATCGAGATCACCGGCACGACGCTGACCAAGACCTGAAAGCGCACAACACTGTCATTCCGGGGCCGCGCAGCGGAGCCCGGAATCCATAAACACGACCTCCCAGGAAGGACGGGCAGTGTCGCACCTATTTCTGCATCGTTAGCGATTATGGATTCCGGGCTCGCACTAAAAGTGCGCCCCGGAATGACAGCGTGAGGGGGTCATTCCCAACCGCCTTAAGGCCAGGGGATGACAACCGAGCCTTACGCCGCGAACTTCAACAGCTTGATCGCCGCGTAGTCCTGCACGCCGCCGCCCACGCGCTTGGTGGTGTAGAACAGCACGTAGGGCTTGGCGGAATACGGATCGCGCAGCACGCGCATGCCGGCGCGGTCGACGATCAGGTACCCGCGCTTGAAATCGCCGAAGGCGACGGCGCATTCATTCGCCGCGATGTCCGGCATGTCCTCCGCCTCGACCACGGGAAAGCCCATCAGGGTCGCTGACTGGCCGAGGCTCGCGGGCGGCGACCAGAGATACTGGCCGTTGTCGTCCTTGAAGCGGCGGATCGCGCTCTGCGTCTTGCGGTTCATGACGAAGCAGGCGTTCTGGCGATAGCCCGCCTTCAGGGTATAGATCAGGTCGACGAGCACATCGGACGGATTGTCGGCCGGGAAGGTCGCCCCGCCGGTATTCACCGTGCCGAGCCGTCCCCATTCCCAGATCTCCTCCTCGACCTGGTCGACATCGAGAAAGCCCTTCGGCTTGTTGACGCCGTCGCCGTTGACGAAGGCGGTGCTTTCCTGCTCGGCGAAGGCGGCCTCGACCTCCTCGGCGATCCAGCGGTCGATATCGACCACCGCGTCGTCGAGCAGGGTCTGGGTCGCCGCCGGCATGGCATAGAGCTCCATGGCCGGAAAGCTCATCTCGGACAGGGTCGGGCTTGCGGTCTGCGGCCGCGCCGCCGTCTCGCCGACCCAGCCGCTCGCCGGACCCGTGGTCGAGAAGGCACGCTTGTACTGGCCTCCGGAAATCACCCGCACAGAGGAGATGGCGCGGATCGGGGAGACGGCGGAGAGACGGCGCAGGACCTCGCTCTCGACAATGCCGGGCACGAGATAGCCGCCGTCAGGGCCGGAGCCGGCGGAGAGCGCCTTCTCCTCGAGCCGCTTCAGGCCGGCGGCCTCGCCGGTGCGGATATAGGAATGGAACGCCGCCTTGTGCTCTCCTTTAGCCGGATCGCGCGCGGCGTCGGCGTCGCGTCCGAGCGGCGGACGCGAGCGGTCGAGAGAAAGACGGTCGAGGCGGCGCTTGGCGTCGTCGAGCGCGGTGTCGATGCGGGCGAGCTTCTCGTCCGTCACCACGTCGCCGGAGAGCCTCGTCTAGATCTCGGACAGACGCGTATCGTTGGCGTCCTTGAAGGCCTCGAAGGCCCGGGCGAAATCCTCGAACGCCGAAGCGACGTCGTCGGATGCGGATTTGGTTTGAACAACTGGGATCATCACAATCAATCGGTTTGAAAGATATTGCTTGGAACAAGCATCGGGTGGCCCCTGACGGCGGGGTTTGCTTTCAGGTCCGATGCTCCAACGAAAAAGGCCCGCCGGAGGGCGGGCCCGTTTATTTCCCCGTTAAGGGGAACGCTTACATGCGCCGTGCCGTGTTGCGCGCCGACCGTGCAACCGTCGGTCCGGTCACCGCACCGACTGCACCGCCGGCGACAGCGCCGACAGGTCCCGCCACAGCTCCGACGCCTGCGCCGACCGCAGCGCCGCCGACCCGCTCCTCCGTGGTGGTGCAGGCAGCCGCCGCAAGACCAAGGAGCGCAACGAAAGCAAGCTTCTTCATGAAAACCTCCCAAGACGCGCGGAGACAAGACACCTTCCGGTTCAGGACAGGGCCCGCAGCCTTCCGCATTCTTGCGGGCGATCTGGTAACGCGCTCCCAAGGACTAGGTTCAGGAAAATAGTCGAACCGCCGCCTTGCGGATGCTGGCGGCGAGCCGGGGCGGGGTCTCTTTCACGGTCTCGACGCGCGCATCCGGCAGCATCGGGAAGGTGACGACGGAGATCTCCCACAGGTCGAGCTTCTCGAGGCGCCGCAGCCCGGTCGGCCGCTCGGCCCTTGCGCGCTCAACCCGAAAGCCGATGGAGAGCCCGTCGACGGCGCCGTCGCGCATGAGGGCGTGGATTTCCCGCGCACGCTCGACGGCGAGGTTGAGCTTGCCGCGTACGCGTAAGCCCCGACGGTCCTCCTGGATGAGGATCCAGCGCCCGATGGGCTGTGCCGGATCGTGCTGCCAGAGCAGCCGCACGTCGCGCACGCCGCGCTTTTTCAGGCTGTCGGCGAAGGCGCCCGGCATGACTACATCCTTGCCGAGATCGGCGAGGCCGAACAGGCTGGCATAGCCTTCGAAGACGCCGTCGGCATCGACCGCGCTCGGCGGCTCGGCCAGGAACTTGCGCTCGCGGACCGTCGCAAGGACGGGCTTCATCGCAATGCTCCGCGCGACGGCCTTTTGGCGCCCGCATCCAGCCTTTCGAGCTGGCGCACGAAATCGCGGAACACCAGCGCATCGTGCGGAAAAGTGGATCCGGTTTTCCGCGCCCAACGATGCGCCGGCAAAGAGAAGGAGCATCGGATAGATCCCAAAAGTGCGGTGCACTTTTGGGTCCGATGCTTTAGCGCAGCGCGGTGCTGCGCCTGGTGCTGCCCCTCCCGCGCGGCCCTGGGCCGGCGCGGGACGCGGGGTGTGGAACGGATCATGGGGAATCTCCGGAATGGCGGCGGTTGAAGAGCGAAAGCTCGCGCACGAACGCATCGAACCGGCGGTTGGCCGCGAACAAGTCGCGCAGGGTCATGGCAAGCAAGGTGGACGCTCCGCTTGCCCAGACGAACAGGGCAAGATGGGCAAGATCCCCGCGCCGGATGACGGCCTCGGTGATCTGGTCGAGTATGTTCATGATTTGTTCTCGCGAAAGAACTCCGTTGGAGGGTAGAGATCCGTGAGGAGCGAATGGCTTTGGCAGCACCGACGCGGCGTGTCGGCATGGTTTCAGGGCGGCATCCCGGACCGCGTGAGCCGTTCCGGGATCATCCGCCGACGAAGCGTTGAAGCTCAACGCTGTCATCCCCGCGCAGGCGGGCATCCATAACCACAACGTTTCAAGGACTGGCGAGCGGCGTTGCGCGTCGTTCTGCAATGTCATCCCGGGGCCGCGCAGCGGAGCCCGGGATGACATTGCAGAACGACGCGCGATTCCGGATCTGCGCTTCGCTCGCCGGGGATGACATTCACCACGTCATGGCCGGCCTCGTGCCGGCCATCCCGATCATGTGGAGCGACGCGCTTGTTGGATCGAGATCACCGGCACGAGGCCGGTGATGACGTCGAGGATGCGGTGACAGCTATCGCTTTTATCTCCGCCTCCCCTTCGCAGCCGTCGCACGCCCGTACCCCACCGCCTCACGCTTCTCGTCGTCGCTCAAGAAAGCCGCCGCCGACACGCGCCGCCAGAGGCTCTCGCGTTCATCGGCGAGCGCCTCGATGGCGTCGAGGTCCGGCTCGAGTGCAAGCGTTTCGCCGAAAGCCGGCGCCAGCCAATGGGCCAGCGATTCCGCCGTGCGCTTCACGAGCGGGATGATCGTCTGGCGGTAGAAGGCGCGGTTGGCTTCGGCATAGTTCGCATGCGTGCTGTCGCCGGGAAGGCCGAGCAGCAGCGGCGGCACGCCGAAGGCGAGCGCGATCTCGCGTGCGGCGGCGGCTTTCGCTTCGACGAAGTCCATGTCCTTTGGCGAGAGCGAGAGCGGCTTCCAGTCGAGGCCGCCTTCGAGCAGCAGCGGACGGCCGGCATTGCCGGCGCCCTGGTAATTCACTTCGAGCTCGGTTTTGAGCCGGTCGAACTGCGCGTCGGTGAGGCTCGCGCCGCCGACGACGAGCGCGCCGGAGGGACGCGCGGCGTTGTCGAGCAGCGCCTTGTTCCAGGCGCCGGCCGCGTTGTGGATGTCGAGGGCGGTCGCCGCCGCTTCCATCGGCGACAGGCCGTAATGATCGTCGGCCGGATGGAACAGGGTGAGATGCAGGATCGGCGGCGGCGCGTCGTCCTCGCGGATCGCGAAGCGCACGCTCTGCGTGCCGACCGCATATTCATAGGCAGCCGGCCACCCGTCGGCATCGGGCACCACGCGCATGCGGTCGGGACGCAGCGCATGGAGTTCGTGCGGCGCGCCGTCGAGGCTCACCGCCTCCACATAGGCGTTGCCCGAGACCATGAGATGGCCGTAGAGGCTCTCGAGGAAACGCTGCCCGCCCTCGCGCGCATTGGGCCTGGCGAGCAAGGCAAGAAGCGCGTGCTCGGACAGTTCCCGGCCTCCGGCCTTGAGCACGAGCGGCAGCGCCGCAGCCGCCTCGCTCACCAGCCGCACGGCGCGGTGCACGATGGCGTTCTTCTGAAAACCCTCGCGGGAGAGCGCCGCATAATCGCGCGGCGTCCACACGGCGCGCCCGGCGACGTAGAGCGCGATCGCGCCCTGCGCACGCGAGGCCTTGGCCTCGGGCGGGGCCTGCAGCCAGCGGGTCAATCGGTTGAGCATGGGGAGGCTCCTGCCCTGGCGGGGCATTAAGGAGATAAAATTCAGGCACAAGGCCAGTGGTGACGTGGGAAGCGCACAACACTGTCATTCCGGGGCGGCTCGTCAGAGCCGGGCCCGGAATCCATAATCACGACGCATCAAGCAAGAGCGTGTGGCGCTCCGCTTCTTTCTGCATCGTCAGCGGCTATGGATTCCGGGCTCCGCTGCGCGGTCCCGGAATGACACCCGTTCTGCAAGTGCAAACGGCAAAGCTGCCTCCCGGCGATTCAGATTGGCGACAACTTCCGCAGAGGGTGATGAAGACGGAGGCAGTTTCGGCCGTTTCGTCATTGGGGCGTCACATGCCTTAGGGTAATATTTAGATGTTGCAGGGGCATACCCGACGACATTCACGCGCCAGCCGAGCTGGTTTCCCCTTCGGCTGGCGCGACCATCGGTTTTTCGGGCTCTGTCGTCCTTTCCTATGGGGACGACATGAGGCAGATGGCGGGGCGGGTCGGCACGGATGGACTGCCATCCGCCCCAGCCCTGCAGCGAAAAGACCGCACCTTCCTCATTCTTCGAGCGCCGTCCTCCTCATCCCTCTTTCGCGCCGCGATGGCCCGAAAGGCTCACCCCATGAGGAGCGTTGAGGATCCGCGGCCATGGCATAGCTTCATTGAACGTGACTCCATTTCTTGCCCCTACGGGAGTCACGGCGCCCCGGCCGGAGATGTGCGTGAACATCATCCTTCGGCTGGGGCGTTCTTATGCCTCGGCGATGTTCAGACCTTCACTCTGCCTCCGCTATATGACCCCTCATTCTGAGGAGCAGACGTAAGTCTGCGTCTCGAAGGAGTTTCCAGAGAGCACTGGATCCTCCTTCGAGACGCCGCTTTCAGCGGCTCCTCAGGATGAGGACAGAGGGTGAGACAAGTCTTCAAAGCGTCGACCGCCCGTCTAAAGCACCCTCACCCGCGGCTCGCGCTTCTCGCGCAGCATCAGCTCGGTGAGCGCCCAGACGAGCGCGTCCATGCGGTCGGGCGAGCGGCCGGAGGACAGGCCGCCCGGGCCGAAATCGCACAGCTCGTCCTCGAGCTCGGGCAACGCACCCACATGCCGAACGCGGCTTTGCGCATAGAGCACGGAGACCGGCTCGGCGCGCAGATACTTGCCGCGGGTCGCGCGCACGCTCACCACCGGCACGGCGGGATCGACCTCGCGGATCACGCCGGTCGCCATCTCGCCGCCCTGGTTCGTCTCGACGACAAGCGCATCGGCCTCGAGCCGCCGATAGAGCGCCACCGCCTTCTGCGCCCATTCGGGCGGCTTCAATCCGGATGCGCTCGCATCCTCCAGCACATAGGCGATGCCGCCCTCGTCCACGCCAACTGCTACGATGCCGCAGGCATCCGCGCGCTTCGAGGAGGAGGCGGGCGGATCGACGGCGACGACGATGCGCATGAGCGGCGGCGCCGCATCGGTGCGGTTGGTCTCGATCATGTCGCGCGTCCAGAGCGCATCGGGACGATCCTCGACGATGTCGCCGTCGAGTTCCTGCCGCCCGAGCCGCGTGCCGGCATAGCGGCGCATGACCGTGTCGAGGAAGACCGGCGCCAGGTTCACCGCATTGTCGGCGGTGCGCACCCGCGAGACCGCGACCTGCGGATCGGCGAGAAAGCGCTTCAGCAGCGGGATCGGCCGCGGCGTCGTCGTCACCATCTGGCGCGGATGCGAACCGAGGCGAAGGCCGAATTGCAGCATGTCCCAGGTCTCCTCCACATGTTTCCACTTGGCGAGTTCGTCCGCCCAGGCGGCCTCGAATTGCGGGCCGCGTAAGGAATCCGGGTCTTCGGCCGAGAACACATGCGCCACCGCGCCGTTCGGCCATTCGAGCTTGCGCAGTGACGGCGACCAGGCCGGGCGCTCGCGGCGGTCGTGGATGGCCAGAATGCCGGCCGGACCCTCGATCATCACGTTGCGCGCGTCGGCGAAGGTCTCGCCGACGAGGGCAATGCGGCGCGACGGCAGGCCTGCGAAATCGGGATCGCCGAGCGCGATGCCGCGCACCCATTCCGCGCCGGTGCGGGTCTTGCCCGCGCCGCGCCCGCCGAGCATGAGCCAGATGGTCCAGGGCTCGTGCACGCGGGCGAGGCCCGGCAGGCGCTGTTCGGGCCGGCAGCGGATCGGCCAGTGACGGATGATACGTTCGAAATCGTCCTCAGACCAGGAGACCGTCGCGTCCGCGAGCCTCCTCTTCCGCGATAACCCGGTCAAGATAGTGAGCAAGTTCGTCGCGCAGTTCGTGGATGCTGCGACGGGGTCTGTCGTTTGATTGCTCGTGTTCATCGAGCTGTGAGCCTTCCCGGTCCAGAAGCGCCCGGGCGGCTGCCAGCGTCCTGGCAAGGGAGGCGAGCCTCCGGGCTGTCTTGTCGTGATCCTTGGCGCGGCCGGTTCGCTGCTCGTCCATGAGCGCGTCGATCTGCACCCGCGTCGCCTGCGCCAGGGCGCGCGCCGCGTCGTTCAGAGAGGCCGTTGCCGCTTTGGCGAGGCCGGCGACGCCGTCGCTGTCCTTCGCGGCCTTGCTCAGCGCATTCTGCGCCAGAGCAGCCTGCCGCGGCGGCCAGCCCCAGCGCTGCCGCAGCCGGACGAATGTGCCCGCACTGACCCCGAGAAGTTTTCGAATCTCCGGCAGATGGCGCTTGGGCTCGCGGGCGTACCAGTCCCAAGCCTTCTGCTTCATCTCGTCCGAAATCTCGATTCTCTGAGGCATGCAACCGGCCAATAAAAAACCGCCCAAGCGGGGCTTGAGCGGCGGAGGTTACCGACCGGGTAAATGCGGCGGGGGGCTTCATTCACACTTCGTCAGTGTTCACGTTTTGTACTCTAAGAGCGTCGCGCTGTCAAGCCGATATTTCCCTCATCGCCACCCGTACCGCTATGCCGCGTCGTCGGATCGGCAGCCCAGACCTGTTCACCAAAGGTTCTTCCCTTCAGGAAATTATGGATAATGTGACGCGTTTCAGAGGCCAAAATCAGAACAGGAGGCCAATAAACAGGAAACCTTTCTTTGGTTCCCCGACGCGACGATTTCGCGCCCGGCCCAGGCGGAAAGCCTTGCGAGGCTTAGGGTTGGGCATCCGGGAAGGTGAGATCCACCACGATCATCTCATGGTCCGAGACTGCCCTGCCCGCCTCGTCCACCGCGGGGACGACCTGCGGCGTCCTTGCCTCGAGCCCGCGAACGACGATCCAATCGAGCTTGCCGAAGGGCGGCTCGTGCTTGTTCGCCGGGCCCGGTGCCTGGGTCGGAAGGGCGAGATTCGCATGCTGCCATTCGAAGCCGGCGGCGCGCAGGTCGGCGAAGAGGGGCTCGTAGCGCTCCGGCGAGTCGAGCAAGAGGTGGCGTTCGTTCTCGCCGCGCGGCAGCGCCTTGGTGTTGAAGTCGCCGCCAATGACGCAAGGGTCGTTCGGCGCGATGGCGTCGAGGGCGCGCAGCAGGGCTGCGACCTGCGCCTGCCGGTCGGCCGGATCGGTCTTGCTTTCGAGATGGGTGCTCACGAGCCAGAGCGGCTTCGGCGCCTCGGCAACGCGTGCGGCGAGCGCCATGCGGCCGCCGATCCGGTGCTGGGCTCCCTTGACGCCGTGGAACCACAGGCCGTTCTCTTCGAGCGGAATCAGATGCGGCGCGTCGAGGGCAAGCGCCGACACGATGGCGTTGCCGTGGAGGCTCGCCGCATTGCGCGCGCCGGCATGGCGGCGGATCTCGTCCTCGCTGCCGAGATCGAGCTCCACGAACTCGACTCCGTAGAGATATCCCTCCCCCGACCCGGCAACGAGGTCGCGCAGGTTATGCCCATTGCCGGAGCGCGCCATGCCGAGATCGACCTCGCTCAGCAGGGTCGCATGGGCGCCGGATCGCCCGATGAGCCTGCGCACCGCCGGGCGGTCCGTAAGCCGCTCCGCATTCAGCGCCGCGATCCGCAAGTGCCCCGGCCACGGGAGCCGCGTGTTGGGCGGCATGAACTCGATGGCGTGGAAGGCCGGGAGCCGATGCAGAAACCGATCCTGGTCACCTTGCGGCAACCGCGATTTATCGCGCGCCTCCTCCAGCACGGCAGCGTCGGGACCCTCGATTTGCGGCACGATCCGGTCGACGATGGCACGCATGCGGTTCGGCTTTCTGAGAAAAATTTCTCGATTTTAGCGAATTAGGGCGCCGCACCCCCTTGCGTGAAACGCAAGTCTCCGGAATCTTTTAGCTTGGCCTTAGGAACTTTTGGGTACCTAAAAGGTTCATCGTCCGCATCCAAAGCTTTGCCGGGAGGAAGCCCATGTTCTTTTGGGCTACTGTTGTCGCGCTCGTCATGGGCGCTTTCGCTTATGTGGGCGACTTCTCTTCCACTCTCGTCAACATTGCCGAAATCGGCGGCGTGATCGTGCTGTTCACGCTCATCTGCGCGGCGGAAGTGTTCAGCATTCCCAAGAACACGTCCATCGACAAGAACCACGCCCAGTCCGAGTCCTGAGAGTCTGGCTCGTTAATTGCCGTTGGCTCGCTTTGGGATCCCTGCGAGAGATCAAAGCGGGTAAGGGAGTGACATCGCTTCTCAAGACGAGGCTCGGGTTCACCTCTCCTTGAGGGAGAGGTCGCGCCGGAGGCGCGGGTGAGGGGTTACGCCCTCTCCGGTTGAACCTGTACCCCCTCACCCTCGCTGCGCTCGACCTCTCCCCGCCGGGGAGAGGTACACCGCAAGCGAGTCGCCGAGTTCTTTCCCCTCAAGGCCGTCCTCTCCCCCAGCGTCACATCGGCGGCATGCGCTCGAATGTCGGCAGGTCCGGATCGATGCGATCCCAGGCCTGACCGCTCGCGGTATAGAACACCATCTGCGGCTTGTACCGGCCGGGATCGTCAAGGCTCGCCGCGCGCACGACGAAGACATCCGGGGCAATGGCGACCGTCATGTAGACCGGAGAGCCGCAGGTCGGGCAGAAGGCCCGCGTCTTCGCCTTGCCGCTGTCGCCCACCATGTCCCAATGGGTCGCCTCGCCCGTGACCGTCACACCGGAGCGCGGGAAGGTCAGGTGCGAGCCATGCCCGGTGCCGCTTTCGCGCTGGCAGTCGCGGCACTGGCAATCGGTCATCACCAAAGGCTCGCAGGAGATCTCGTAGCGGATCGCGCCGCAGGCGCATCCGCCGGTATAGGGTTTGCTCATATCGCTTTTCTCCCGTGATGCGCTCCAGCGCGATGCGTTTTATTAGCTTGGCTCGTTGAGACGTCAGAGCGCGGGGCAAGCCCTCCTCCCCCTTGTGGGGAGGAGTTGGAGGTGGGGGTGTGAGCGATAGCCTATGAAGGTCTGGCGCCGGCACCCCCGCCCTAACCCTCCCCACAAGGGGGAGGGAATGCGCATGCATCTCACGACTACGATTTGGTGAAACTATTTAGTCAGCTCAGTCCTTCCACCGCATCGCCGAGGTTTCGCACGACCTTCCTCCAGCCCTCGCTCATGTTGCGGTAAGCCGTGTCGTTCCTCGGCAGGACGAAGCCGGAATGGACGAGGCGCAGGCGCGTCCCGTCGGCGACCGGGGACAGGGTCCAGGTGACGACCGTGTCGAGCCGCGAGCCGTATCCGTCATTGCCCTCGTGGCCGCCCGTCCAGGCATAGACGAGGCGCTCGTTCGGGATCGCCTCCAGCACCCGGCAGCGGATGGTGCCGTCCCATTCGCCCGCGGGCCTCGTCTGGAAGGTGAAATCCTTGCCGGCCACCGGCTCGAAGCCGGTCGGCTCCATCATCCAGCGGGCCATCAGGGCGCCGCTCGTCAGCGTTTTCCAGATCGTCTCCGGCCGATGCGGGAAGACCTCGTCGACGACGATCTCCTGCGTGTCCGGTTTGACTGCGACGTCGTTCATGGGTCGATCTCCTTCAGAAGGCTCCGCAGGCTGGCGAACCGCTCGCGCCAGAACACGCCGTAATGGCTCATCCAGTCGACCAGCGGCGCGAGCCCTTCGGGCTTGGCTCGGTAATAGACCTTCCGTCCCTCGGGCCGCTCTGCGACGAGGCCAGCCTGCTTCAAGGCCTTCAGGTGCTGCGAGATGGCGCCCTGCGTCACCCCGCTGCCCCGCGTCAGCTCGGCCACCGAGATCTCCGCGGCGCCGGCCACGCGTTCGAAAACCGCCCGCCGGGTCGGATCGGCAAGGGCGCGCATCACGGCATCGATCGGAGTGGCTTCGGTCATAATCAATCAATTAGTACTCACTAAATAATTAGTCAATGCTAATGTTTAGCGGCAAAACGAAATATGTTACTACGTTGCTAGCATTCGAAATCGTGCGTATGCTGATCGCTGATGAGCATGCCCAGCCCCGCCTTGGCCGCGCCTGACGATTTGGAGCAACTGACTGGCGACCTGGTCGCCTCGATCTCCAGCATTCCAAGAGGGACCCTCGACGGCGCCCTGCAGCAGGCGCTTGCCCATTCGATCGATGCCAAGGTCCGCGCCCAGCTCGCCGTGGTCCTGGAGGGCATCGGCGACGCGTTCTATTCCCTCGATTCGGAATGGCGCTTCACCTACATCAACCGCGCGGCGGAGACCTATTTCGGCGTTCCGCGCCAGGCCATGCTCCATCGCATGATCTGGGACGTCTTCCCCGCCTCCGCGGGCACCGCCCTGCGACGGCGCTACGAGGAGGTCTTCGCCTCCGGCCAGCCGCTGTCCTTCGAGTCGGAATCGGTCGGACGCCAGGGGCGCTACCTGGAATTCCACGTCTTTCCGTATAACGGCGGCATCGGCGTCAGCTTCCGCGACTGGACCGAGCGCCGACAGGCGGAGGAAGAGCTGCGGGCGAGCGAGGCGCGCCTGAGCGCACTCGCGAACAACGCTCCCACCTGCATGTTCTACCAGACGAGCCATTCCTCCGATTTCCACGACCGCAGGGTGCTCTACGTTTCCAAGACCTGCGAGCGGCTCACCGGCATTCCCGCCGAGGATGTGCAGGCCAATCCGGGCCTGCTCTACAACCTCGTCCTGCCGGAGCACCGGCAGAGGATCCTCGACCGGGAGCTGGAAGGTCATCGCACGCTCAAGGAATTCGAGACGGAATTCGAGATGTGGCATGCGAAGACGGGCGAAGCCCGCTGGCATCGCGTGATCGTGACCCCCAGAAAGCTCGAGAACGGCGGCACGGTCTGGGACGGGATCCAGATCGACATCACCGAGCACAAGCGCTCCGAGGAGCATCTCCGGCTCCTGCTCAACGAGCTGAATCACCGGGTCAAGAACACGCTCGCGACCGTGCAGTCGCTCGCCGCACAGAGCTTCCGTGGGATCAGGACGCGGCAAGAGGACCGGAATCGGGAGGATCTCCCCTCCGCCTATGCGAGCTTCGAGGCCCGCCTCTTCGCCCTCGCCCGCGGCCACGACATCCTCACCCGCGAGAACTGGGAAGGCGCCAGCCTCGACGAAATCGTCGCCCAGGCCTTCGCGCCCTATCGCGACCTTGCCGACGAGAACGGCAGGCTTCTGGTGGACGGGCCGGACATTCGCGTCGCGCCGCCGATGGCCCTCAACCTGTCGATGGCCCTGCACGAGCTGTGCACCAATGCCGTCAAATACGGCGCGCTCGGGGCCGCCGAGGGGGAGGTTCACATCTCCTGGTCGACGCTCAAATCCGCTTCGGGCCTGCGCCTCGTCATGCGCTGGGAGGAGCGCGGCGGTCCCATCGTCGTAGCCCCCACCCGCAAGGGCTTCGGCTCGCGGCTGATCTAGGAAGGGCTGGCGCGGGAGCTCAACGGCGAGGTGCGCCTGATCTACGAGCCGTCCGGGGTGGTCTGCACCGTCGACGTGCCTCTTTCTTGAGCAGACCGGGGCCCATTTTCACAAGGCCATAGATCATTAGTCGATAGTGTCCTCGCGCTTCTTGCGAATGCAACCCAATTCAGTTCAATAGGGCCCAAGTGGCAGAAGTCACGATCCAGAGAGGAAATCTACAATGAAACGTCGCCAGTTTTTGCAGGCTACCGCCATCGGCGCCGCCTCGACCGCGGTTGCCGCTCCGGCCATCGCCCAGTCGATGCCCGAGATCAAATGGCGCCTGCAGTCCGGCTTCCCGAAATCGCTCGACACCATCTATGGCGGCGCCGAAGTGATCTCGAAGTTCGTCTCGGAAGCGACGGACGGCAAGTTCCAGATCCAGCCCTTCGCCGCCGGTGAAATCGTCGGCCAGCCCCAGATCGCCGATGCGGTCGGCAACGGCACTGTCGAGCTCGGCCACACCTGCTCCTATTACTATTTCGGCAAGGATCCGACCTTCTCTCTCGGCACGGCGGCCCCCTTCGGTCTCAACGCCCGCCAGATGAATGCCTGGCTCTACCAGGGCGGCGGCAACGATCTGCTGAACGAGTTCTACGCCAAGCACAACCTCTACGGCATGCCCGCCGGCAACACCGGCGTGCAGATGGGCGGCTGGTTCCGCAAGGAGATCAAGACCGTTCAGGACCTGCAGGGCCTCAAGATCCGCATCGCCGGCATCGCCGGCCTGGTGCTGCAGAAGCTCGGCGCCGTGCCGCAGCAGATCCCGGGCGGCGACATCTACCCCGCCCTCGAGCGCGGCACCATCGACGCGGCCGAGTGGGTCGGCCCCTACGACGACGAGAAGCTCGGCTTCTCGAAGGTCGCGCCGTACTACTACTATCCCGGCTTCTGGGAAGGCGGCCCGGCGATCCATCTGTTCGTGAACCAGGGAAAATGGAAAGAGCTGCCGAAGGCGTATCAGGCGATCCTGACCGCCGCTTCGGGCTACGCGAACAACGACATGCTCGCCAAGTACGACGCCCGCAACCCGGCGGCGCTCCGCCGCCTGCTCGGCGCCGGCACGCAGCTGCGTCCGTACTCGCAGGAGATCCTGGAAGCCGCCTACAAGGCGACCAACGAGGTCTATGACGAAGTCTCGGCCAAGAACGCCGACTTCAAGAAGGTCATCGACGCGGTGAAGGGCTTCCGGAACGAAGAGTACCTCTGGTTCCAAGTGGCCGAATACGCCTACGACACCTTCATGATCCGCGCCCGCGCCCGCGGCTGACGCCGGTCGAAAAGCCGATCCGAAAAAGGGCGATCCTCCGATCGCCCTTTTTTATTGGCCGGACAATGGCCACATGATGCCGTCCGATGCTTGATCTTCGCGAGGCGGTCGACCGACGATGCGCTGGACCTTTCGTATCAGCTTTCTCATCCTGCTGGCCTGGGCCATCTTCATGGTCTCGCCCTTCGTCGCGCTCTACGATCTCTCCAAGGCCGTCGAGGCGCGCGATGTTGCGCGGATCGCCGAGCGCGTGAATTTCAACGCGCTTCGCGTCTCGCTCGCGCGGCAGGTCCTCGGCGAATATCTCAAGACGCAGGATCTCGCCGGGGTCGACCGGCAGGCCGCCACACAGGCCGGTACGGCCACCCTCAATCCCGTGCTGGAAAACCTCGTCACGCCGCAGGCTCTGATCGATCTTCTCGACGACGGAGAGTTGCAGCAGAGCGCCGCCGGAAGCGGTCCGCTTATCCCGACCGGCCTCGATGCGGAAGCGCTCGGGAGGATGTGGCGAACCTTCATTTTTTCGGAATCGCAGGGCTTCCGCGCGATCACGATTCCGTTTCCTGTGGACGAACCGAAGGACAGGCAGTTCCGGATTACATTGCGGCTCAGCGGCACCACATGGCGGGTAACCGGCCTCGAGCTGCCATCGGCCCTTCAGCGCGAGTTGAGCAAGCGCGCGGCCGCCGCGAACAAATAAACGTCAAGCTTCGAGCCACACTTATCGAAAAGCCCGCCTGACATCCCAGGCGGGCTTTTCGATACGCGACAATACGATCATTCCGGCACACCCCTCTCGGCCGCGCCATGTATAAACATAGATCAGTGGACGAACAGCCACCCCACCATCGCGAGAGGAAACACAGCACCGAGAACAAAACAGATGACATTCGAAGTCATACGCTTTTCCTCCATGGCACGATAACAAAGAACATTACAATACGTTCCCGTCGTCTGGAAACGCATCAGGGAGATTACGGGCAGGCCAGGACGATGTAGCCTGAAAGACCTGAATAACTACATCGGGCGATATCGAGGGAACAACGCCGCCCCGCTTCGATTGGATTGTCGGGACAAAACGAGTGAGGCGTAAACGATGGACGATCGAGACCGTTCCTTTCGAGGGCTGATGGGGGATGCGGAGTTCGTGCGCAAGACCCTGATCGTGCTCGGTCTCGGGCTTATGGCCCTCCTCCTTTGGAAGCTGGCCGATGTCCTCCTCCTCGCCTTCGGTGCCGTGCTGGTCGCCATTCTCCTGCACGCGGCGTCCGACGCGCTCGTCCGCTTTCTTCGCGTCCCGGAACGCTGGAGCCTGACCCTCGCCAGCCTCGTCATCTTTGCGCTGTTCCTCGCGATCATGGCGCTGTTCGGAACCCAAGTCCGGTCGCAGTTCTCCAGCGTGGTCGAACGGCTTCCCTTCGCCCTCGACAACTTCTCAAAACATCTCGGCATCGGCCCGGTCAGCGACGACCTGTCGGAGATCGTGAACAATGCGCCGGCCGGCGGTATGGCGGCGCGCCTTGCCGGCATCGGCGGCGCCATCCTCGACGGGCTGGCCGACTTCATCCTCGTGGTGATCGCGGGCCTCTACATCGCCGCGGCGCCGCGTCTCTACGAGCAGGGCTTCGTCAAGCTCTTTCCCATCCGCCACCACGAGAGGGTGGAAAGCACGCTCGAAGCCTCGGGCAAGGCTCTGCGGCTGTGGCTGACGTCGCAGCTCATCGCGATGAGCTGCGTCGCGGTCCTGTCGGCCATGGCCTTCTGGCTGATCGGCCTGCCCTCCGCCATCGCGCTCGGTCTCATCGCAGGCCTTGCCGATTTCATCCCGTTTCTCGGCCCGATCCTCGGCGCACTCCCGGCCGTGCTGATCGCCTTCAGCATCAGCGGCGAGACCGCGCTCTGGACCGTTCTCGCGGTCATCGTGATCCAGCAGCTCGAAGGCAACGTCATCTTCCCGCTCGTCGCCCGCAGCGTCATCAGCATTCCCCCTGCCCTGGCGCTTTTCGCCATCCTGATCGGCAGCGTCCTCTTCGGAACGCTGGGCCTGATCTTCGGCTTCCCACTCGCCGTCGTGGCTTACGTGCTGGTGAAGAAGCTCTACGTGCGCGAGACGCTGGGCGAGCGGACGGAGGTGCCGGGAGAACCCGGCAACGACGGAGAACGCTGATCGAGTTACTCAGGGAACCGGCTTCGCACTCTCCAGCCGCTCCCATATCGCCTCGGCCGCCTTCGCATAGTCGCCGTCGAAATGATGGCCGCCGTCGAGCGCGATGCGCTGCGCGGCGTCGAGTTCCGGGGCCGTGCACAATGTCTCGTGATCATCCGCCTCTTCCTTGCCGTAGATGCATTGCGTCCGCTCGAGCGGCAGCTGGTGCAGCAGGGGCCCGAGGGGACGGCTCTCGGGAGATGCGGCGCCGATGAAGCCTTCGACGGTCACTTCGAAATCCGCGTTTGTGCCGAGCGCCAGCAGGGACACGAGGCTGACGCGGTCCTTGACGCTTTTCGGCAGCTGAGGCCAGACATCCGGCATGATGTCGGAGCCGAAGGAGAAGCCGACGATGGCATAGCGATCCGTGCCGAATTCGGCGCCGTAATGATCGAACAGCAGGCCGAGATCGGCGGCGACGTCCTGCGGGCTTTTCTTGGACCAGAAGTAGCGCAGCGAGTCGACGCCGACGACGGCAACGCCCTTCTGCGCCAGCCACTCGCCGATGGACTTGTCGATGTCGCGCCAGCCGCCGTCGCCCGAGACGATGATCGCAAGACTGGTCACCGCTCCCTCGGGCTTGATGATCGACACGGGAAGCTCCGAATGACCGCGCTCGCCCGTTTTTCCGAGTTCCAGGGCATTGTCGACGAGGGCCTGCCGAGTTTCGGCCTCGCCTGTCGCGGGCACGAAATCGACATCGTCGCTGTCCCCCTCGAACGCTTCGATGCGCTGGCGCTCGCCCTCAGGCGCGATCGCCCTCCAGGGTGCAGGCAGGTTGGGTTCCTGGCGCAGGGCGAAGAACCCGTCGCCCGCTCTCTCCAGTGCCGGCTCGAAGCAATAGGTCCTGTCGGTGCGCAGGAGCGGCTGGAAGCCGATGCCGATGGCGCCGCCAAGCGTGTTCACCGGCGCCTGGGCCAGCGCCGCATAGGCGAAGGCTGCGCCGTCGCCGCGCCCGGCGATGACCGGGAAGAAATAGCGCCCGAGCCCGAGCTTGCGCTGAACGGCCTGGGCCAGATCCTTCAGGTCGTCGGAGACATAGTGGCACTCATCCGTCGGAGGCGACTTGGCGAAGTCGGCCCGCAATGCATCGAAGTCGAACGAGACGGCGATCATGCCGTTGTCGGCAAGCGCCTGGGCATCTTGCCGGCGCGCATCCGTATCGGACGCGCCAGCCACCAGGATCACAAGACCCCGAGCGGGCCGATCCGAGCGGACCACCTCGACCGGGCCGAAACCGTCTACATCGATCGAGATCGTGGAGATCGCAGGCGGCGTGAGAGCCGAGAGGGCCGAACGCCCCAGAAGGACGCTCCCCAGCATCAGCGCGATAAGCGCGAGCAGAGTCGCCATGGCGCGGAATGGTCGAACGAATCTCATGACCTTGCTCCCTTGCCGAGTGTCTTCGCGGGGCTGCCCGAGATCAGGTTCGTGACGTCGAGCAGGATCTGCGGCAGGGCCCAGCCGCCCGGGCTGGCGAGATAGCGCGGCTCCCAGACCGGTTTGAACTTCTCCTTGTAGGCTCTCAGCCCCTTGAAGCCGTAAAAGCGTTCGCCGTTGCGCGCGACGAAGGCCGCGACCTTGTGCCAGCTGGGAGCAAGGCGGTGGCCGGAGAGGCCGGAGAGCGGCGCCATGCCGAGGTTGAACCAGCGATATCCCCTCGCCTTGCCCTCCTGCATGAGGTTGACGAACAGGAGGTCCATGATGCCGGGAACCTCGGGCAGGTGGCGCATGAGATCGATGGTGATCTCGCCGCCGGGCTGGCCGTACCAGATGTTGGCGAATGCGACGATGCGTCCCTCGCGGCGGATGATGGCGACGTCGAAGCGCGAGAGATAACTCGCCGACCAGAAGCCGATGGAGAAGCCCTTCTCGCCGGCGCCGCGCTCGGTCAGCCACGCATCGGACACGCGCTTGAGTTCGGCAAGATGCGCAGGCACCTCGGCAGCGGGAACGATTGCGAATTCGAAGCTCTCGCGCTTCGCCCGGTTGAGCGCCGCGCGCCAATCCTTGCCGGCCTTTCCCTCCGTGGTGAACTCGGCGAGATCCACATGGGCCTCCTCGCCGAGCTTCACGAGTGACAGGCCACCGTCGAGATAGAGCGGCAGATGCGTCGGGCTGACCTGATAGAAGATTGGCCATCCCGCATGGCGGTCGACCTCCTCGAGGAAGCGCCACATGAGATCGGCGGCGCGCTCGGGTGAGCCGATGGGATCGCCCATGACGATCCAGCTCTTGCCGCGCACCGCATACATCAGGAACGCATCGCCAGCTTCATGGAAGAGGAAGCGCTTGTCTTCGAGCAGCGCGAGATGCGCATCGGCGCGCTCCGCGTGGGCGAGCGCAGGCGTGAGCGCATCGAGCCGCAAGGGCTCGGCCCGCTGCCGACCCGGCGAGCGATGGATCATCGCGTAGAGCGACAGGCCCGCGCCGATGACGACGGCGACGAGGCTGCTGCGCAGGAAGCGCGAAGCGTCGTCCTGCCAGCTGAACTGCCACCAGAGATCGTGGCTGTAATCCACGTCCTGAAAGACGGTGAAACCGAGCCAGATGGAACAGCCGAGGACGAAGCCGAGGGCCACGAGCCAGCGCGGCTCGAGCGGCTCCGCAAAGATGCCGGCCTTGCGGTAGAAGGAAGAGCGGTGGGTCAGGAGCAGCACCAGCACGGCGCCGAGGACGAGGGCCTCCTCCCAGTCGAAGCCCTTGGCGAGCGACACAACCATGCCGGCGCCGATCACCAGCACCGCTAGGGTCCAGGCGCTCGACAGACGGCGCATGAGGCCGCGCGACAGGATGAGAAGCACGACGCCCGCCGTGCTGCCGACGAGATGCGACACCTCGGCGAAGGGCAGCGGCACCAGATGCCGCAGGGCGCGGATGCGCGAATAATCGCTGGGCAAGGCGCCGGAGGTGAGCAGGACGAGGCCGCCGAGGAACGTGAGAGCGGCGAGCGCAGCCGGCACGAAAGGCAGGATGAACCTCCGGATGCGGCGCGCTGTATGCGAGAACTGCGTCTCCGAGCGGCGCATCTCATGGATAGCGAAGATCGTCACGGCGATCAGGAACGGGATCAGCGTATAGGTCAGCCTCCAGACCAGGACGGCAGATACGAGCTCCGCCGTGGGCACATCGGGCAGAGCCAGGAGGAGCGCCGCCTCGAAGGCGCCGAGACCTGCAGGAACATGGCTGGCGATGGCGAGCAGGATTCCGCCGGCGAACAAAGCTGCGAAGGCCGGAAAGCCGATGTCGATATCGGGCGGCAGGAAGACCCAGAGCGCGGCCGCAGCGGCCGAGATGTCCACGAGACCGAGCACGATCTGGGCGACGGCCGCCTTGCCCCCCGGGAGTCGAACCCGCGCCTCGCCACGGCCGATCGCACGCTCGCCCCTACGGCCCCAGAACACGTAGCCGGCGAGCGCAAGCAACAGCGCGATGCCCAGAGCCTGGTTCAGGCCGACGGGCAGACGGTCGAGCGCGGCGAGAGCCTGCGGCTCCAGGGTGGCGCTGATGCCGAGAACGGCCGCCATGCCGGTCCACAGGGTCAGAGCCGCCACGGCCGTGAGTTTGGCCACCTCGGCCAGGTTCAGGCCGGCAGCGCCATAGATGCGCCACCGCACGGCGCCGGCCGTGAACAGAGGAAAGCCGAGCGTATGCCCGATGGCATAGCTGGTGAAGGACGCGGCGGCGATGGTCCTGAAAGGCACCGACTTGTCTGTCGCCGCGCGTACTCCGAAGACATCGTAGCCCGTGAGCGCGCAATAGCTGAGGGCGCTGAAGAGCAGCGACAGCACGATGACATGCGGCTTTGTGCCGAGCGCGCTCGCAGCTACCATTGAGAAATCGCGCCCGGCCAGCAACTTAGCCAGCAGGTAAACCATGGCGGCGATGATCGCCACGAGTCCGGCGGGCGCGGCCCGGTGCAGGAGCACGCGCCAATTCCGCGCGGACGAAGGGGCTTTCGGCTGGAGGGGGGCCTCGGATGCGGCACCCGCCGCTTCAATGCTTCCTACCTCGGAGAGGGCGTCGTGGCCGGAATTGGGCTCGGCGGCGCGCAGAGCATGGATAGGCATGGGGAGATCTCTCGTCTGTTGCTGAGGCGTCGGATCGTTCCGACGCCGGGAGGCTTCGACGCTTGGCGAAGCCCGGGCAAAAGCGCGTGGACACGCGCGCCTATTCCTGCGGCGCGAAGGGCGCAGCAGGCGCTTCAGACGAGTGGAGGACCGGTGGGCGGGGCGGCGCAGGGCCGATGGGACGGAGGTGCGGTGGGATACGAGGCGCGGCCGTTCTCGATCAGGCGGGCCTGGTCGAGAACGATCCCGGTCCAGCTGGGAAGCAGCGCGTAGCCGAACCCATGGCCTTCCTCGGCCTCATCCGACGCAATCTTCTCCGCCTGGACAACATCGTCGGTCAGGATGCTGGTCGTATCGAGCGTGTGCTCGATGATGCGGGCGCGATCGTTGTCATCGAACAGGCATGGCTCCGCCTGCGCTATGCCTGTCATCAGCAGGAGCGCGAGGAAAGGCTGCACAAAGCCAAGGATGATGCGGTTCAGGTTCACGAAATCGAATCGCTTCGCGTCACTCATTGCGATCGTCGCATAGGCAAGCTGAATGCTTGCTGATTGGGGCGAAAGCAAGTTCGCCTGCTACGAGGCGGACGACGATCAGATTGGTGCGATGGGCGATGGAACATGCCGGCTCCCCACTTGTTGGGAGGACTTGACCCCAGGGAGGAGACTTCATGTTCCTACGTGTCGATAAGCTGCAGATCGACCTGCCGGCGCCGAAGCGCCAAGATCCGAATGCTGCCGCAGCTCTCCAGGAATTGCTGGGTGGCAAGTACGGCGAGATGTCCACGCTCGGGAACTACATGTTCCAGAGCTTCAATTTCCGTAGCAAGAGCAAGCTCCGGCCCTTCTACAGCCTCGTTGCCGCCATCACGGCCGAGGAGATTGGCCACGTGGAGCTGGTCAGCAACGGGGTCGCGATGCTGAACAACGGACCGGACAACGACGGCGACGAGGAGGACGGCGGCGACATTTCCGATGCACCCTTCGAGGATATGAAGGACATCCGCCTCGCCGCGGCCTTTCTGTCGGGCGGTGGCGGTGCGATGCCGGTGAACAGCAACGGTCAGTCGTGGAACAACGACTTCATCACCACGACCGGCAACGTCGTGCTCGATCTCCTGCACAATTTCCATCTCGAATGCGGCGCGAGGCTGCACAAGCTGCGGGTCTATGAGACCCTGACCGATCCAACCGGGCGCGAGGTCTGCGGCTATCTTCTCGTGCGCGGCTCGGTTCATGCCCACGCCTATGCCCTGGCGCTGAAGAAGATCACAGGCGTCGAGATCGAGAAGATGCTGCCCACGCCCAATATCCCCCTCGGCAACATCCCCGAATGCCAGAAGTATCTGGATGAAGGCTCCCACAGGCGCCTCTACACGTTCAGCCCGGATGACTACAAGGAGATGGCCGGCATCTGGGGCAACGGCGAGGTGGCCCTGCCTGACGATCCTCCGGGCGAGCTGATGGTGGTTGATGGCATGCCCGAAGGCGGCAAGATCCAGCAGCTCACCGGCGTACCCTCGGCTTTCACGCCGGATTATGCCCCGGAGGAAATGTTCGAGATCGCCACCAAGCTCTACAAGGCGTCGCGCTGACCGGCAGCGGGAGAGGCCGCTCTGGCCTTTCCCGCGCTTTCCACCGGCAGCCTCAGGCGCCGGGGTCCTCCATCGGCCAGTCGGTGATGCGATTCAGGAGTTCCGCTACCGTGAAGTCCTCTTCCGGTCCGGCAACCCGGTCGCGGACGGAGATGCCTGCCCCATGGACCGTCTCGGGATCGCCGGAGACGAGGGGATGCCACCAGTAGAGGTCGTGCCCCTCGCCCAGCAGGCGATAGGCGCAGGTATGAGGCAGCCAGGAGAGGCTGCGCGCGGCATCGGGCGTCAGGCGTACGCAATCGGCCACCTTGGCCTGGCGGTTCGGGTAGTCTCGGCAGCGGCAGCTTTGGTCGTTGAGGAGGGTGCAGCCGACATCGGTGTACATCACCTCGCCGGTATCCTCGTCCTCGAGCTTGACGAGGCAGCAGCGCCCGCAGCCGTCGCACAGGCTCTCCCATTCGGCGAGACTCATGGCGTCGAGGGTCTTCACGCGCCAGAAGGGTTGGTCTTCCGGCTCGGACTTATCGGCAAGTGCGGCATTTGGCATGTGGGCGCTTTGAACTGTCTTTGAGGCGGTTTAATGGAAGGTGCTAAACGGCACATCGGAGCAGCCCATACCTCGGAAGAGGTAAATCTCCGTGAACCTACAAACAGGGTTCTGAGTTATTATATCAACCTCGTCACGCGTAGCCGTTGCCGCCAGGGAATTCAACGATCATAACAGGGTAGTCAGGCCCCTGACCTGCCCCGAAGGACCGCCGTGAGCCACCAGCCTCCCATCCCTTTTATGACGCGGATCAAGCGCGCGGCGCTGGGATTTGACGCGTGGCTCAATTCCGCGCTCTTCCAGGGCCGTCGCGGCCTGGCGGGGGCATGGGGATGGTATTCGGACAAGCTGAAATGCCTGCGCTTTCGCGGCCCTGTCCGCGTTCTCCTGGATCTGACCAGCGAGGCGGCCACCCTCGGCACGGTCGGCGCGGTCGCGATGCTGGCGCTCGCACTCCCCGCCTTCCGCGAGACCGAAGACGACTGGCTCAAGACCCAGGACCTCGCGATCACCTTCCTCGACCGCTATGGCCAGGAAGTCGGGCGCCGCGGCCTGCATCTCGACGATTCCTACAAGCTTGAGGATTTCCCCAACTACATGATCAAGGCGGCGCTGGCGACGGAAGACCGGCGGTTCTACGAGCATTGGGGCATCGACCCCATCGGCACCTTCCGCGCCCTCCTCGTCAATGCCCAGGGCGGCGGCGTGGTCCAGGGCGGCTCCTCGATCACTCAGCAGCTCGCCAAGAATCTGTTCCTGACCAACGAGCGTTCCCTCGAGCGCAAGATCAAGGAAGCCTTCCTGGCGATCTGGCTCGAATTCCACCTGACCAAGGACGAGATCCTCAAGCTCTATCTCGACCGCGCCTACATGGGCGGCGGCGCCCACGGCGTCGTGGCGGCGGCGGATTACTATTTCAGCAAGCCGGCCAAGGATCTGACGCTCGCGGAATCGGCGATGCTGGCAGGCCTGTTCAAGGCGCCGACCAAATATGCCCCGCACGTGAACCTGCCGGCCGCCCGTGCCCGGGCGAATGAGGTTCTGCGCAACATGGTGGAGGCGGGTTTCCTCACCGACGGCCAGATCCAGACCGCCCGCCGCAATCCCGCGACCCCGGTCAACCGCGAACGCGAGACGACTCCGGACTTTTATCTCGACTGGGCCTTCGAGCAGGTGAAGGGTCTCGCCACGCAGAAGAAGTTCGGCAACGAGCGGGTGCTGATCGTGAAGACGCCCCTCGACACCGCCCTTCAGCGTCACACCGAAGAGACGCTGGAAAACATGCTGCGCCAGCATGGACGCCAGTATAAAGCCGGTCAGGGCGCCATCGTCGTCATGGACGTGGACGGCGCCGTGCGCACCATCGTCGGCGGGCGCGATTACGGCCAGAGCCAGTTCAACCGTGCCACGGGCGGCCTGCGCCAGCCGGGCTCCTCGTTCAAGCCCTTCGTCTACGCGGCAGCGCTCACCACCAACCCGAAGCTGCGGCCTAACTCCATCGTCGTTGACCGGCCGATCTGCCTCGGCAACTGGTGCCCGCAGAATTACGGCCGCTCCTTCTCCGGCTCGATGCCGCTGGTCTCGGCGCTGGCCCGCTCGATCAACTCGATCCCCGTCCAGATGTCCGTCGAGATCGGCAAGGGCAACGCCAAGGCCGGCCGCGCCGTGATCGTCGATACGGCGAAGCGCATGGGCCTCACCCATCCGCTGGCGGATTCGAGCTCGCTCCCCATCGGCGCTGCCGAGGTCACCCCCATCGACATGGCGGCGTCCTATGCTGTCTTCGCCAATGGCGGCAAACGGGCCGACCCTTACGCCGCCTGGGAAGTCCGCAACTCCGCCGGCGACGTCATCTATCGCCATGACAGGGACACGCCGCCCAAGCAGGTGCTCGACACCCGTGTGGTGCAAGACATGAACTTCATGCTCAACAAGGTGGTCGAGGAAGGCACCGGCAAGCGCGCGGCGCTCGAAGGCATTCCGGTTGCGGGCAAGACCGGCACGACCAACGGCTACAAGGACGCCTGGTTCGTCGGCTATACCGGCAACCTGGTCGCCAGCGTGTGGTACGGCAACGACGATTCCACGCCGATGAACGACATGACCGGCGGCACGCTTCCCGCGATGACCTGGCACGAGGTGATGAACCTCGCCCACCAGAACCTCGAGATTCGCCCGATCCCGGGAGCGAGCCCGGCCAATGCCAACCGTGTCGCCTCGGCGGGACGTCAGAATGCGGATCCGGCTCAGGCGCCGGCCCAGGGCTATCTCGCCGGCACGCTCTCCCGCCGGTCCTATGAGGTGCTGGGTACCATCGGCACCCTGTTCCAGTCCGTTGACCGCTCGGTCACCACGGGCAAAGTGCCGGGGACGCCGGGCGGCTCGGCCGCGGCCGACGTTCGCCGCCAGGTCGCGATGCCTTAGCCGAATGCAGACCGAGGCCCCCTTGACGAACGCCCCTGCGGCCGCTCCCATGCGCGCGCCCATGACCATGCTATCGACCGTTTCCGTTCGCCGCGTCCCGACCGCCATTCTCGTGGTCTATGCCTTATTGCTGGCGCTGGCGCTCGGCCTGGGCACGGCCTATCGGGCCATCAACGGCAACCCGCCCTTCGGCAGCCTGCGCCTCGGCCCCTGGCAGTCATGGCCGAAGCTCGGCTCGCCGGAGGCCGACCCCTATATGCGCGCCATCCTCGCCCACCGGGGCGACGTCCCGCTCGCCACCGGCGAAGGGTTGGGCTTCCTCGCGGGACAGGACAGCGACGGCAGGCCGCTCGATTCTGCCTGCACCTACACCATCGGCACGACCGCACCCGTCGCCCGCCTCTGGACCGTCACCCTCTATGACGGGGAAGGCCGCCTGCCTGCGACGGAGCTTGGACGCCGGAGCTTCACCTCGGCCGAAGTGCTCCGGGACAGCCAGGACCGCTTCACCATTGCGCTCTCCCGCAGCCTGCAGCCCGGCAACTGGCTGCAGCTGCCGGCCAATGGCCCGTTCACGATCTCCCTACGCCTCTACGATCCGCCGGGAGCAGCCGCCACCAATCTCGAGGAAAGCGACTTTCCTGCCATCCAGCGCCTGGGATGCGGCGCATGAGAGGATTCGGTCGCTTCCTGATCGCCACCCTCTGTGGTCTCGTGATCGCCGTCGGAGTCCATATCGCAGCCATCCTGGCGAGCCCCTACCTCGCCGAGCAGGATGCCTTCGCCAAGATGCAGCCGACGCTGACTGCGGATAAGGCGCAGATCGTCAGCGCACCGGGCGGTGAGAACACATGGCTGCCCAGGCCCGATCCGGCCGTCGCGGTGGCCGCCTGCGCCTTCGATCTGCGCAACGGCCCCATGCGCATCGCCACACGCACCGGAACGCTGCCCGTGTCCTTCTCCTTCCATAAGGAATCGGGCGGCGTGTTCTTCGCCGTCACGGATCGCGCTGCGGTGCGCGGAGAGCTCGAGATCGTCGCCATGACCGCGCGCCAGCTCGACGAGGCGCGCGCGGCGGAAGACGAGAACGATCCGTCCCGCGATGTGCGGATCGTTTCGCCCGAGCAGCAGGGCTTTGTGATCGTGCGCGTGGCCGCGCCCATGCCGAGCCTGCGGCCGCAGGCGGAAGAAGCGGCGACGGCGGTCTCCTGCACCGCCGAGCAGGACCAATAGATTCATGCCTTGGCGCACGATGACGCCCGAGGACCTGCCGCAGGTGCAGGCTCTCGCGGACCGGATCCATGTCGACCATCCGGAGGATTTCGAGGTGCTGGCCGAGCGCCAGCGCCTCTATCCGCAGGGATGCCTCATGCTGGTCGAGGACGGGGCTGCGATCGGCTACGCGCTCACGCATCCCTGGCGCTTCGGCGAACCTCCGCCTCTGAACGAGCCTCTGGGCAACCTCCCCGAGCGGGCCACGACCTATTACATCCATGACGTCGCCCTGCTGCCGGCGACTCGGGGAAAGGGTTATGCCGCGCAGGCGGCAGCGATGCTGATCGCGCATGCACGCGCGGCAGGCTTCGACAATCTGTCGCTCGTCGCCGTCAACGGGTCGCAGGCGTTCTGGGAGAAGGTCGGATTTCGCGCTGCGGCCGTTCCCGGCCTGGAGGCGAAGCTCTCGAGTTACGGACCGGATGCGGTGCTGATGGTACAGCCGGTCGCCGGCGCCTAACGGCGCCCCGTCGTCACTGAAATCGATAAGGGCCTAAGAGCGGCGACGTCCGGGACCGTTCGAGGCCATAGGGCGGGAAGGGCCGGGATTGGGCGAAGGCCTCTCATACCGCACGCCGGTGAAGAGAAGAATCTCACCTCTTGGCTCGCCGGCGGACGGGAGCGGGCGCTGCGGCCGCTCCGCGCTGTCCGGAAAGGCGATCACCACAGCCGGTGATCTGGTCCATAAGTCTTGCATCGTGCCCTCCTCTGTCGTGCCGCCGCTCGCCTCGATGACTGACTCACAAAAAGAGAGGTATGGTTAACAGTTCGTTTCCGTCGGGCGGCGCGCTGCAGAAAAAGCCCTGGTCTGACATGAAAACAACAATCGCTGCCACGCTTATGTTCCGCGCCGGGACGCATCAAAAAGCGGTTCGGTTCGAACTCGTTAAAGAGACTCTAACGAACAGCGCTTAGCGTCCGGTGAGTTGCGTTGAAGCGAGTTTTCGTATGGCGTCCTCCGCGAATCCCGATCCCTGGTCGGACCTGTCGAATCTCGCATCCTCGGACAGCGGCAATGCCGATGCACGCGCCGCTCTCCTGAAAGTGAATGCACAGATGTTCGTCGCCGCTCCCGCGCGCGACCGCGAGAGCATCGAGACCTTCGAGGCTCTCGTCCTTGGCTTCCTGCCGAGGACCGATGTCGGCACGCGTCGCGAGCTCGCGCGGATTCTCGCGCCCTGCCCGGACACGCCGGCCTCCATTCTCGACTACATCGCCCGGCATTCGCACGACGCGCGCGATGCGACGCGCCAGCACGCGAAGCAGCCTTCGCCCGCACCGGGACGCCGGCTGCTCGCGACCTCCGCGGGGCGGCTGCATCTCGCATCGCAGTCGGATCTCGATCCGGACATCCTGCAGGATCTGCTGGTGCTGGGAGAGGATGCAGCCGAGGATGCACTTGCCGCCAATCCGGCCTTTCCTTCGACCCATCCCGCCTTCGGAAAGCTGCTGCGCAGGGCGCATCATCGCCCTGGCCTCGGCCGCATCCTTCTCGACCGCACTGACCTCGCCGTCACGGACGAAGCCGCGCTCTATCTGATGGCAAATGCCGAGCGCCGTCGCTCGATCCGCGAGCGCCTCGGCACCCTTCTCGCTCATCGGCGCGTCAACCTGTCATTCACGCTGAGCGAACCGGATATCGGCGGGCTCGTGGCGGCAGGTCTCACGGGCGATCCCGGCCAACTGGAAAGCCGGCTGACCGCGCTTTTCGGCTTTCCCGCTGCGACCGAATGGCGGGTGCTCGAGATCGGGCGTCATCGACTTCTCGCGCTCGCCCTGACCGCTCTGGGCATGACTCGGAAGGACGCAATCAGGATCTTCCTCACCCTCCACCCCGCCCTCTCCTATCCGCTCTCGGCGATTAGGGGGCTTCTGCGGGAAATGCGCGACGTGCCTCCTCCCGTGGCCCTCGTCCTCGTCGAGTCCATTCTCGGCGCGAAAACGCTCTCGGGCGAAGCGCTCGCCTGAGCGCGGCCTGCAGGAGACAGGGCTTTCTGCTACACTTCCCGATCGGATCGATGTGAGGGAGGATCGGATGTTCCTGCAGACGATCGAGGAAGACGAGGCCACGGGCAGGGTCGCGGAGATCTACGAGAAGCAGAAGGCGCAACTCGGCTTCGTCATGGAAGCCGCGAAATGCTTCACCGCCCGTCCCGACCTGCTGCCGATCTACACCGACTTCTCCGACAGGATCCGCGCCGGGTTTTCGCTGGGCTTGCGTGAATGGCGCCTGATCACGCTCATTGCCGCCAAGCAGATCCCCTCCACCTATTGCTCCCATGTCTACGGCAAGCAGCTCATCGACGATCTCGGATCGAAGGAGGCCGTGCTCGCCGTCCAGAGCGATTTCCGCAAGGCCGGTTTGCCGGACAAGGATGTCGCGATGCTCTCCTATGCCGAGAAGGTCGCGCAGGATGCCTCCGGCATTTCCCAGACCGATATCGATGCCTTACGCGCCGCTGGCTTCTCCGACCGGCAGATCTGCGACATCGCCCTCTGCGCTGCCTTCCGCTGCTTCGTCAGCCGCTTCTTCGACGCGGTCGGCGCCGGCACCGAACCCGCCTTCATCGATAGCGATGAAAGCTTCCGCTCGGCCATGACCGTCGGCCGCGCCCTTTCGTGACACGCATCATCTCTGCGGTCGCGGAACGGGCGTCGAGTGACGTGGACTCTGCTCCTCGACCAGCCGGAACCGCACGGGCGGCGACGTCCAGTCGAAGGGGAGTTGGAGCGGAACGGTGCAGGGCGTCTGAAGGATTCGCCCCTCACCGTTCCTGACCTCGAACACATATCCCGGCCGCTCCATCCGGACGCAATCGGGCCAGCGTTCGAAATCGATCCACTCGCTCATCGAACCTCCATCACAGCAACTGCTTCAGAGATAGAAATCCCCTGTCGCAAGCGACGATACCGCGATCTTGATGCGGAAATCGGCGGTCCTGTCTCCGTTCACATCGCCCGACAGAACGCCGCTGACGAAGTTCAGCTCCCCCGCGTGACCCGCGAAGGACTTAGAGCCGATAAAGGAGAAGGCCTGATTTCCACTCGATTTGGTGCTGGCATCGATACTGCGCAGATCGATCCGGTCCGTGCCGCGCAGGAAGTCCTGAATCGTGTCGCGCGATGACGAAAGCGAATCCTTCGTGGAGTTGTAATCGAAGATATCCGCCCCTGCTCCTCCGTAAAACGTGTCCGCTCCCAGGCCGCCGTCGAGGATGTCGTTTCCCGCGAGTCCGTAGAGCTTGTCCGATCCCGCCCCACCCTTGAGCAGGTTGATCCCGTCGTTGCCGGTCATCGTATTGTTGCCGGAACCGCCGATTGCGTTCTCGATGAGCGCGCGTGTATCACCCTGATGAAGCAGCGCATTGGCGATGTTGCCGACCGCGGTCTGCGAGCCGTCCGATTTCAGCCGCGCGAGCTGGCCCGCCGATGTCGTGGTCCATTCGCCGGGGCGCAGATCGATCTTGAGACCGCCCGCATAGTTCGAGAAGTCATAGGTGTCCGTGCCGCCGCCGTCCCAGACCGTCAGGAAGATCTTGTTGTCGCCGGGCCGACCCTGCCCGGCGCCGTTGACGAACATCTCGCCGGTCGTCGGGCTCCAGCTATAGCTCGTGTTGCCGCTGTTCGTCGCGTAGTTCGCGCCGTACATCTGCTGCACGGCTGCGATGTCGTACATCATCAGCGACTGGTCATAGCCCCAGGCCTCGTTGGTGAAGCCGGAAGTCTCGGAGCCACCCTTGTAAGAGCGATAGCTCATGATCGAGTATTCCAGCGAGTCCCGGTCGATCGGCATGACGTTGCCTTGATGCGGGTGGTCGAGACCGAGCGCGTGGCCGGTCTCATGCAGGAAGACCTGGTAGGCATATCCCCCCTTCACCGGATCGACAAAATAGCCGATGGAGCGGTTGAACCAGACGTCGCCTCCCTCCCCTCTGGTGCTCGGTTCATAGGCCCAGGCGGAGGGGGTTCTGTCGGATTGGCCGTAACGCAGATCTGCGTGCTGGCTCATCGTCTCGTCGAGCTGGGTAAAGGTGAGATTCGCGACCGTGGAATAGATCCGCAGGGCCTCGCGGGCCATCGTCTGCTGCACGCCACTGAGGGTGCCGAAATTCGTGACATTTTCCGCATTGGCGTAGTTCGTTCCGTAATAGGACCCGTTCGCCGGAAAGCTGTAGCTTATATTATTACTCGCCCATTTGAAATTACCGAGCACTCCATCGATATAGGCATTTCCTGTCATGCTGTAGGAAGTAATTGCCGACATGAACCACCCTGCTTGGAAAATATTCTGAAGAATTAATGACCCGCATTGCTGCGGAACCGAAGAGGTTCGACTGCGGGATCTGAACTTGCAACTACTCCAAAGAGGTAGAACGTCAGTCTAGGCCTCTCGGAGCCCTGCACCGGAGGTGGCGCCACAGCGAAAATCTTCATCTCCAGCGACGGCATGCCTCAGGTGCGAAAGCGCACATCAGATAAATGTTGATCGACATTTATTTTGCTCTTAAATGTTTATTGACATATATCCGACCGCAGCAAGTATCCCAGGAGGTTCAGATGCGCGTCAGCCGGGAACAGGCTCAGCGAAACCGCGAGCATGTGGTCGAGGTCTCCAGCCGCCTCTTCCGCGAGCGCGGCTTCGATGGCATCGGCGTCGACGACCTGATGAAGGAGGCCGGCCTGACCCGTGGCGGCTTCTACGGTCAGTTCAAGTCGAAGGAGGACTTGAAAGTCGAGGCGAGCCGGCGCGCCTTTTCCATGAATAAGGACAAGATCTCGAAAGTCGTCGCCGATGCGGCGGAGGAAAAGCTGGCCGCACTGGCAAACTTTTATCTGTCCGAGTCCCATATCGGCCGGCGGGGCGACGGATGCACGCTGGCGGCCTTGAGCGGCGACGCCCCCCGCTACAGCGCCGAGCTGCAGGCGGCCTTCAAGGACGGCATCGAAGACTACCTCGCCCTCATCGGCAGCGCGATGCCCGACACCTCGACCGAGGAGCAGCGCGGCAAATCCATCGCAGCCCTGGCGACGATGGTGGGCGCGCTCGTTCTCGCACGCGCTGTCGGGAACGACGACCTCTCACGCGAAATCCTCTCGGCCGCACGCGACGATGTCGCGGCCCGATCTCAAGAGGCCGGCGCAGGCAGGACCTCGTAACCCGCGCCACCGTCAGCGCCTTCGGACATTCAGGAGAAAGCTCTTGTCCATCATCGAAAACATACCGAACGGCCGGATCGTCCAGACCGCCGAGCGCAGGCTCTCGGCCGGCCTTCTGCTTCTGCTGGCAGGGCTCGCCGCCATCGGCGCGCTCTCCACCAACATCATCCTTCCCTCCTTTCCCTCGATCGCTTCGGCCCTTGGCGTACCGACGCGCGATCTCGGCCTGACGCTGAGCAGCTTCTTCGTCGCATTCGCCATCGGGCAGCTCTTCGTCGGTCCCCTGTCGGATCGCTATGGCCGGCGACATTTCGTGCTCGGCGGCCTGGCGGTCTTCGTCATCGGCAGCGCCGTCTGCGGTGCGGCGGAAAGCTTCCCGATGCTGATCGCAGGGCGCATCATCCAGGCGCTCGGCGTCTGCGCGGCTTCCGTTCTCTCCCGCGCCATCGCGCGCGATCTCTTCGATGGTGAAGAACTCGCGAAGGCGCTTTCGCTGACCATGGTGGCGATGGCCGCAGCGCCCGGTTTCTCGCCGCTTCTCGGCAGTGCGCTCGATACGCAATTCGGCTGGCGCTCGGCCTTCGTCGTCGTCGCGGCACTCGGTACGATCCTTGCGGCCTATTACGCACTCGGCGCCGGAGAAACCCATCCTGCGGACCGCCGTTCGGCCACGTCCCTGCGCGCCGTCATGGGCGCTTATCGCGGGCTTCTCGTCGACCCGCGCTTCATCCGGCCGGCGCTTGCCGTCAGCCTGGTTATCGGCGGGCTCTATGCGTTCTTTGCGGCAGCGCCAGCGATCCTGATCGTGAATCTCGGACTGTCCTCGCTGCAGCTCGGCCTGTTCTTCGCGACAACGGTGTTCGTTGTCTTCGCTAGCGGCTTGCTCGCGCCGCGCCTCGCGCACAAATGGGGAGCACGCTCCATCGCCATCCTCGGCATCGTCCTGGCCCTGCTCGGCGGCGTGCTCCTGCTGGCCATGAGCAATGCCACGACCTTCCCCGCCTTTGCGGTCGCGCTCGCAATCTTCCTTCTCGGCATGGGCCTCGTGAACCCGCTCGGTACCGCCATCACGCTGCATCCATTCGGACGGCAGGCGGGCCTGGCCTCAGCGCTTCTCGGCTTCCTGCAGATGGCCTGCGCGGCGCTCGGGACCGCGCTCACGACGGCTCTCCCATTGCCGCCGGTTCTGTCCTTGAGCCTCATCCTCACCGGCGGCTCGATCCTGGCTCTCGTCGTCTTCCTTCGGCACCGCGCCGACACCCATCATGGAAAGGCATAAGTCATGCGCTACAAGCTTTTCGGCACACATACCGGTCTTCGCGTCTCGGAACTCGTTCTCGGCACCGGCAATTTCGGCACGCGCTGGGGCCACGGCACCGAGCCCGACGAAGCCCGCCGCATCTTCGAGACTTATGCCGAGGCCGGCGGCAATTTCATCGACACGGCCGACAGCTATCAGTTCGGCCAGTCCGAGGAGATTCTCGGCGAGCTGCTTCAGGGCCGGCGCGACGATTTCGTCGTCGCAACGAAGTTCACGCAGCGCGCCAATCCGAAGGACGGCATTCTCGTCACCGGCAACAGCCGCAAGGCGATGACGGCCTCGGTAGAGGCAAGCCTCAAGCGCCTGAAGACCGATCACATCGATCTCTACTGGGTGCATTACTCCGACGGCGTCACGCCGGTCGAGGAGATCGTGCGCGGCTTCGACGATCTCGCGCGCGCCGGCAAGATTCTCTATGCGGGCCTGTCCGATTTCCCCGCCTGGCGTGTGGCACGCGCGGCCACCATCGCCGAGCTGCGCGGTGCGGTTCCCATCGCCGGCCTGCAGGTCGAGCACAGCCTCGTCGAACGCACCACCGAGCAGGAGCTCATCCCCGCCGGCCAAGCGCTCGGCCTCGGCATCGTCGCCTGGTCGCCGCTGGGCGGCGGCATGCTCACCGGCAAATACCGGCAGGGCGAAGCCGGCCGCGCGCAAGGCCTCGGCGGCAAGGTGTTCCAGGCCGAGAACTCGGCCCAGCGCAGCGCCGTGCTCGATGCGGTGCTCGCGATCGCCGAAGAGCTCGGCGTGACGCCGGGCGAGGTCGCCATCGCCTGGGTCGCATCGAAGGGCTCGCTGCCGATCATCGGACCGCGCACCGGCGCACAGCTCGCAAGCAACCTCGCCGCAGCGAAACTCAAACTCTCCACCGATCACATCGCACGGCTCGACGCGGTCAGCGCCCTGCCGCCGGTCTTCCCCTATTCGATGATCGACGATGAAGGGACTCGGCAGCGCAGCGCCGGCGGCAAGTTCGATCTGCTCGACCGGCCCGCCCGGCCTGTCGCGTAACGCGTAATCAGGCTGATCTCATTTCGGTGGGATCAGCCTTGATCCTCGCGTGCGAGCTCGAGGAAGTGCCGCCCTGCCCTGTCGTCTACCTCGACGAGCCAGAGATCGGGATCGAAGCGCGATTCGCGCGCCATACGCTCTTCCACGTCGAGGGGCATGACGCCGTCGAGAATCGGCGAGAACAGGCGCTCGCCGCTATCGTCGAGAAAAAGCTGCGGCGCAGGACCGTAGAGGCTCGCGGTGCCGTCGAGACGATCGAGCTTCACGAAGATCGCACCGGCCTCCGCAGCGCCGCGCTTGCGCAGAGCGGCTTCCACGCCCTCGATCGAGCAGCGGCGCAGATAGGCGGACACCCAGAAGTCGGAGCGCAGGCGCGACACTACTGGACCGCGATTCCGGATGCGGCGGAGAGTTCACGGATCGTGCGCGCGTTGAGCTCTCCCGTCACGGGCAGGCGCCGGTCCTGCTCGAAGCGCTCAATGGCCTGCCGTGTGCCGGCCCCCATCATCCCGTCGACCTTCACGCCGTAGCCCAGGCGCGCGAGCGCGCGCTGGCCGGCGAGCACGGCATCGCCGGGATCGCGGCCCACATTGGCGGGCGGCACAGGTACGGGACCGCCCATGCGGATCATGTCGGCAATCGGATCGCGGGCGGCGGTGCGAGCAACGGGAGGGACCGCGGGCGCAGCGGCCGCCTGCGGGGCTCGCGCGGGAGGGGCAGCGGCAACCGGCTGGCCGCCACTGCGGATCATCTCGCCGATCGGGTTGCGGGCGGGCGGCTTAGGGGTGGCGTATCCGGCCGGTACGGTCTCGGCATGAGCGGCGGCTTCGACCGAAGCAGCCGATCCTGCAAGATCGTCGTGCGGCTGCGCGCCGGGGCGCAGGGGCGGCAGCGGCTGCGCGGTCTCGACATCTCGTCCCGGTGCCGGCTCCGGCGCGAAGACGATCTCCCGGGCGTTGAACAGCGGCGCCGGATGGCGGCTCATCTGCAGCGCGAGGGCGTTCCAGGCAATCGCACCGCCGCATCCGGTCAGGAACAGGGCAGCCAGGATCTGGCGCGGATGACCGGCGATGAACGACACCAGCCGCTCTCCGGCGCCGGGCTTGCGCGGCGGCTTGGCGGCACGTCGCTGCGTCGGCCGCGCCGGAGCCTTCCGCCGCACCACGGACGGCAGGTCGAAATCGTCATCGGGCTGGTCGACAAGAGCGTCACGCAAGGGGGTCGTTTCCGTCTTCGAAGAATGATCTCGTTGTGGGCCGCCAAGCCTGCAAGACAAGGCGGCACGATCACGGTTTCCTGTCATTTTCCAGGCAAAGCGTGACAGAGCGGGTTTAAGCGAAGCCTAATTGCCGCGCCCCGCGCACAGGAACGAGGCGGATCGCGGGAAGAACGGGCCGCCCGGACGCAGCATGCGCATGAAATTATGCTTATTTTACAAAGCCTTGCCGGAGACCTCCGGCAGCAAGGATTTGTTCATCCTGTTTCCAGATTCCTCCGCTTCATCCTACGCCGTACGGTCCGTCTACGTTATGGTGCTGCACCGTCGTCCCGTCCAAGCACTCCGCTTCAGGCCCATGTTCTCGATCCTGCGTTTCATCCTCATCGTCGGCGCGATCTTCTATTACTCGCCGGTCCGCCAGCAGGGCGACGGTGCAGCAGCCATCGAGGCGTTCTTCCTGCCCAAGAAGAGCGAGCAGGCCTCATCCCGCCCTGCCCCCGCGACCGGCGAGCCGGGACATCTGGAAACGGTCTGGAAGGCTCTCCCCGACAGCGCCAAGCAGGCGGTGGTCGACAAGATCCTCACGAGCTCCGGGCTTCCCGTCGCCAATGCCGCCAAGCCCTCCGACACCTTGCGGCCGGAGGACCGGGACCCTGCCGCGCCCAAGCCGCGCACGTAAATTCCGCTCCTGCGGTCGCCAAAAGGCCAGGCGATGGCTATATGATCGACAGGTCATATAGGTTTTCCATGCTGCCGAAGATCGACGAAATCGTTTCCAATTTCGACCTGCTCGACGAGTGGGAGGAGCGCTATCGCTACCTCATCGAGCTCGGCCGGCTCATGGAGCCGCTGCCGGACGCGGCCTATAACGACGTCAACAAGGTCCAGGGCTGCGCCAGCCAGGTCTGGCTCCAGACCGGCCTCGATTCCGCGAACGGCGAGCCCGTTCTGCATCTTCGCGGCGACAGCGATGCCCATATCGTGCGCGGCCTCGTGGCCCTCCTGATCTCCCTCTACAGCGGCAAGACCGCAGCGGAGGCGCTGTCCACGGATGCCCTCGGCCTATTCAAGGAACTCGGCCTGTCCGAACATCTGACGCCGCAGCGCTCCAACGGCGTCAGATCCATGGTCGAGCGCATCCGCCGCGATGCGCAGATAGCGCGGGCGTCCTCCTAACTCCTCCCGCCTTCGATCACCACCGCCTGCCAGGCGCGGATGCCGCGCGCGGCGGCTGGACCGCGGGCAGCGGGCTCGATGCCGTAATGCTCAGCGAGCCGCGCCAGGGCGAGGCGCACGACGACCTTGGCAGAGCGCGGCGGCCATTGCCTCTCCCGCTCGATCTGCTCCAGCCCTTTCAGGAAGCCGCAGAGATCGAGGAGCAGGTCGCTGAAATCGCCGCCGATGGCATCGAAGGCGTGGCGCAGCCGCTGGCGGGCTGCGACCATGCGGTCGGTGGCCTCGCCCGGCGATGCGGGGCCGCCGCCGCTCGGCATCCCGTCCCAGCGTGCGGTGACGCCCGGCAGCAGGCCGGCCAGCATGATGTCCGTTCTCAGACGCTCCCCGGCCTGATAGGACGCCTCGTCGATCATCGGCTCGCCCTTACGGTCCTTGCGGCGGCGAAGCCAGTCGAGCGGGCTCTCCTCCGCGTCGACGCGCACCCGCGTGGGTCCGGCATCGGTCTCGATCGTGGCCATCTCCGTTGCCCGATGCTGGTGGAAGAACGACATCGCGGCCTCGGGTACGAGCCCCCGGCGCAGGTGGGCCTCACCCGCATCGGTCAGCTGCAGATCCCTCCGGCCGGATGCGGCAGCGCTCCAGCATGCGAGATCCCCGCGCACGAGCGCCTCCGCGGCGGCGAAGGCGAAGCGTCCCGCGCCCACGGAGATCCCCGACCGGCGCCTGTGGATAAGCACGCTTTCAGGATCTGTGGGATCGACGAAGGCCGAGGTTTCCGCCTGCCCTAGCGTCGCGAGCAGCCGGCCGGCATCCCTCGTGAGGGAATCGCCGACAGGTTGTCCCGCGCCTCTCCCTTTCGCACGACTTCCCCGTTTTGCGCGTCGCTTGGAAGACCCTCCTTTCGCGGACGAAATCGGTGCTGCGGCAATACTTTCACGGCCCGCGTCGCCGTCCTTAATGTTCATGTTTTGTTCCTATAAATAAAACAAGAAAGAGGTACCCCTTTCCACCTTCGATAGTGGGGCCATATTCCTAGTTGTCAACGCGGATTCAAATCTGTTGATAAGAGCGAGGATAAGTCGGAGCGGTGCCGCCCGCTCCGCACAAAGGCCGCAATGGTCCCTCGCCTTTTAGAGCGAGGAACCATCGTCGATTCACGCAGCGGATGCGACCTTCAGCGAACCCGGTTCGGAGCCGGTGACGAAGGGAAAGCTCTCGTCCGCCCATCCGGTCGTGCCACCAAGCATCAATTTGACCGGACGTCCGAGCTCGGCGAGCTTCAGCGCCCCGCGGTCGGCGCCGTTGCAATGCGGGCCAGCGCAATAGACCACGAACAGCCTGTCGTCAGGCCACCCGGCTAGACGGTCTGCCGTCATCTCCCGATGCGGAATGTTGAGCGCGCCCGGCACGTGGCTTTTCGCGTAGGCCTTGGGGTCGCGCGCATCGATGAGCACGAAGTCGACCGGACCGCCGGAGAGAGCCTCATGCACGTCGGCGCAATCGGTCTCAAATGAGAGGCGGGCCGCGAAATGCGCCGCGGCGGCGTCGGAGGGAGCGGCCGCAATGGCGGCGACGGAACTGGCTGGCATGGAAAACTCCTTGTGCAAAAGACGTCGCCAGATTTCCGAAAAGGCGGCATGGTGAAAAGTGGCGCTCCTGCCAACGTTCGTAAACATCATGCCAAACCGTCTCGTCGTCGCCCTCGCCTACGACCGTCTGAGCACATTCGAATTCGGCATCGCGGTCGAGATCTTCGGCCTGCCTCGTCCCGAGATGGGACCCGACTGGTACCGCTTTGCCGTCTGCGCCATCGAGCCGGGCCCCCTGCGCGCCATCGGCGGCTTCCAGATCGTCGCTGATGGCGGCCTCGAACTGCTGGATCAGGCGGACACGATCGTGATCCCGGGCTGGCGCGGGGCCGGCAGCGAACCGGTTCCAACGGCGCTCATCGAGGCCCTGAGGAAGGCCCATGCCCGCGGCGCACGGCTGATGTCCATCTGCTCCGGCGTCTTTGCGCTTGCCGCAACGGGGCTCCTGTCGGGCCGTCGCGCGACGACGCATTGGCACCATGTCGAGAAGCTGGCGGGCGCCTACCCCGACATCAGGGTCGAGCCGGACGTGCTCTATGTGGACGAGGGCCGCGTGCTGACCTCGGCGGGCAGCGCTGCGGGAATCGATCTCTGCCTGCATGTGGTGCGCGCCGATTTCGGGCCCGAGATCGCAAACAGGCTCGCCCGCCGTCTCGTCGTGCCGCCGCATCGCGAGGGCGGGCAGGCGCAGTTCATCGAGCGGCCCGTGCCGCCTGCTCGCGAAGCCGTGAGATTCGCTCCCCTCTTCGACCGGATGCGCGAGCGGCTCGCACACGACCAGCCCATCGCCGAACTCGCCGCCGAGGCAGGCATGAGCGTGCGCACGTTCCTGCGCCGGTTCAAGGCTGCGACGGGGCTGCCGCCGGGCGAATGGCTTCTCGCGGAGCGCCTGATCCGCGCCCGCGAATTGCTGGAAACCACGCGCCATTCTATCGAGAGCATTGCCGGTGCCACCGGCTTCGGCTCCGCGGCGACCCTGCGCCACCATTTCCGGGCGCGGCTCGGCACGAGCCCCACAGCCTATCGCACCCGGTTTTCCCAGGAAGAGAGACGCGCCCCGAGCCCGAGCTAGAGCATTGTTCGGCGACGCGGATCCGCTTCGCGGCCAGAAAATGCGGCAACTCGAAAGCGAGCCGATTCGACGTCAGCGGAAACGACTCTGGGCCCGAAAAAACAAAAAACCGCCCCCGTGGGGCGGCTGATTCTTGGTCACGCTGACGACGCTTAGCTGCTGCTGCGCGAGGAGCGGCGCTTCCGGCGCTGCTGGCCGAGGCCCATTTCCTTGGCGAGCTCGGAGCGGGCCTTCGCGTAGTTGGGAGCCACCATCGGGTAATCGACAGGCAGGCCCCACTTCTCGCGATACTGCTCGGGCGTCATGTTGTACTGCGTGCGCAGATGGCGCTTCAGCGACTTGAACTTCTTGCCATCCTCGAGGCACACGATGTAATCCGGCGTCACGGACTTCTTCACGGGAATCGCCGGCTTGGGCGCCTCCACGGGGATCTCCACAGTGCCGCCCCCGACACGCAGAAGAGCCGAATGCACATCGCTGATCAGGGTCGCAAGGTCGCCCGTAGGAACAGAATTATTGCTGACATAGGCAGAAACGATGTCGGCAGCCAGCTCGATGTAGTTCGACGCAGCGATATTGTCGCTCATTTTGATTTTCTTCCTTTCCGGTTCTTTAGAATGGCTCAAAAATGCATTTCAACCTAGGTTTGAGCATTCTTGTCTGAAGCAATGCTTGCCTCTTCCTTGAACCGCACCGTACTTGCACAGAAATCGTGCTCGTTTGTCCAAGTATGTCAAATCGTGCCCCATTGCAAGATGTGCAAAAGGAAAACTTTGGAAAACTTCGCATCAACTTCCACTGTGCAATAAACCTGCATTTAAAAGTTAATGGCTCAGGGGACAGGTTAAGGCTTTCATCACCTGATCTTCATCATAGAGAGACCTAAAGAAGTAACTAGAAAGGCACTTACTCTGGACCTCGCCCCGGATCTCGCCCTGACCTCGGGCGATCGATCCGCCCGGGTGAACCGGCGATGGGAAATCAGAGTTAACTGTGCATAATCGCCCCTCCCCGACGATCCAACCGGACCCTTTCATGAATCTTGAGCGACCGCCGTTTCATCTGCTGCCTGCTGCCCCCACGACTCCCGCCAAACCCCATGTCTTCGATATTCATGGCGTCAGGATCCAGGATGATTACGCATGGCTGAAGGCGGAGAACTGGAGGGAGGTTCTCAAGGATCCGACGGTTCTCGATTCCGAGATCCGCACCTGCCTTGAGGAGGAGAATGCCTATGCGAAAGCAGCCTTCTCCGGAACGGAAGAGTTTCAGGCCCGCCTCGTCGCGGAGATGCGCGGGCGCATCAAGGAAGACGATTCCACCGTTCCCGAGCCCGACGGGCCCTTCGCCTATTTTACCCGCTACCGTGAGGGCGGCCAGCACCCGCTTGTTTGCCGGCAGCCTCGGGACGGCGGACCTGAGACCATCATGCTCGACGGCGACAAAGAGGCCGAAGGCCAACCCTTCTTCGATCTCGGCGGAGCGGATCATTCCCCCGACCATCGCCTGATAGCCTGGGGCGCCGATATCAAAGGCTCGGAATACTTCACGATCCGCGTTCGAAACCTCGAGAACGGCACCGACCTGCCGGACGAGGTCCGGCAGACATCCGGCGGCGCGGTGTGGCTCAACGATTCCTCCGGCTTCTATTATGTCGAGCTCGACGAGAATCACCGTCCCGTTCGGGTCAAGCGCCATCTCCTCGGCTCGAGCACCGACCGGGACCAAGTGATCTACGAGGAGCAGGATCCCGGCTTCTTCGTGAAGCTCGGCGTCACGCAATCCGACGCCTTCGTGCTCATCGAAGCGAGCGACCACGAAACATCCGAAATCTGGCTGCTCGACCGCGCCGACGCATCCGCGTCGCCACGGCTTGTCGAGCCGCGCACACCGCAGCTCAAATACGATGTCGAGCATCACGGCGACAGCCTGATCATCCTGACCAACGCCGACGGCTCCGAGGATTTCAAGATCGTCACCGCGCCTGTGGCAACGCCGGGGCGCACTCACTGGAAAGATCTTGTGCCCTACAGGCCCGGCACGATGATCCTGTCGATGGTTGCGCTTGCCCGCTATCTCGTGCGTCTCGAACGGGAGAACGCCAATCCGCGCGTCGTGCTGCGCGACTTCGCGACGGGCCGCGAAGAAGCGGTCGCATTCAACGAAGAGGCGTATTCCCTCGGCTTCTCGGCAGGCTATGAATTCGACACGGATGTGATCCGCTATCACTATTCGTCGATGACCACGCCGAGCGAGGTGATGGACTACGACCTGCGCACGGGCGAACGCGTTCTGCGCAAGCGACAGGAAGTGCCGAGCGGCCACAATCCGGCCGATTACGTGACCCGCCGCCTTTTCGCCACGGCCCCGGACGGAGAGCAGGTTCCGATCTCCCTCGTCCACCGGCGCGGCATCGCTCTCGACGGCTCAGCGCCCTGCCTGCTCTACGGCTACGGCTCCTATGGCATGTCGATGCCGGCGAGCTTCCGGACGGGGGTCCTGTCCCTCGTCGACCGCGGATTCGTTTATGCGATCGCGCATATCCGCGGCGGCACAGAAAAGGGCTGGCGCTGGTACATGGATGGCAAGCGCGAGAAGAAGCCGAACACGTTCACGGATTTCATCGCCTGCGGCGAGGCCCTGATCGATGCAGGCTACACGTCGCGCGGACGCATCGTCGCCCATGGCGGCAGCGCGGGCGGCATGCTCATGGGCGCGGCGGCCAATCTGGCGCCCGATCTGTTCGCGGGAATCATCGCCGAGGTTCCCTTCGTCGACGTGCTCAACACCATGCTCGACAGCGAGTTGCCGCTCACGCCGCCGGAATGGCCGGAATGGGGCAATCCGGGCGCGGACGAGGCCGCCTTCCGCAGCATCCTGTCCTATTCCCCCTACGACAACGTGAAACCGCAAAGCTATCCGGCCATCCTGTCGCTCGCGGGCCTCACCGATCCGCGCGTCACCTATTGGGAGCCGGCCAAATGGGTCGCACGGCTCAGGGCCACCATGACGGGCGGCGGGCCGATCCTGTTCAAGCTCAACATGGAAGCGGGACACGCCGGCGCGGCGGGCCGCTTTGACCGTCTCGAGGAGGTGGCTCTCGCCTATACCTTCGCCCTGAAGTGCATCGGGGGGTTCCAGAGTTGAGCCGAAACCCTATATCTTTGCAGAGGGCTGTGCCGAAAAGCAAAAGGCCCGCAACCGAGGCGCCCGAGGTCGTGAGCGATCAAGATCGGGATGGGACCAGCGGCGCGCTCGCCCCACCGACGGCAAACAAAAGCGCAGCTTCCGAAGGCGACGCCGCCCGGCGCATCGCGGACCTCGAGCAGCGCCTGCGCGACAAGGAGACCGCGCTTCGCGTTGCCAATGGCAAGCTGACGATGGCGCTCGAGATCGCCAAGCTGAGTGCCTGGGACCGCAATCTCCAGACCGAAGAGATGACGGGCTCCACCTCCTTCAAGCCCAGCCTCGGCCTTGAGCCTGACGCCATCCTGACTCACGAGCAGCTCGAGCAGATGTTCCACCCCGCCGATCTCGAACGGATCCGGCAGGCCATCTCGTTCGGTGTCAAGACGAAGACGCATTTCAACGTCGAGCACCGCTTCATCAAGCCTGACGGACGCATCGTCCGGGTGCAGGTGAAGGGCGGCGCCATCTATGACGAGAACGGCGAGCCTGCGCATCTCTTCGGCGTCTTCCAGGACATCACCGAACGGGAACGCATCAAGGAGGAAATCAACCAGGCGCAGAAGCGCCAGGAATTCCTGCTCAACCTGAACGATCAGCTGCGCAGCCTCGACGATCCCGACGCGATCATGGAGGCGACCGCCCAAAGCCTCGGACGCTTCCTGAAAGTCGATTGCGCAGGCTACGGCGAAGTGGACGAAACGCGCGGCATGATCCTGGTCGAGCGGGAATGGTCCAAGGGCGTCATCGGCAACGAGGGCCGTGCCTACAGGCTTTACGATTTCCTTCCGACCATGATGGCCGAGCTGAAGCAGGGACGCCCGATCTTCGTCGAGGACATCAGGAACGACCCGCGTGCGGAAAATCCCGCCGTGCAGGCGGCCTACAGCACCATCAATGCGCGCTCCGCCCTTGCCGTCCCGCTGCACAAGGACCAGAAACTCACGGCCATCCTTTACATGCACTCGGCCGATCCGCGCGCCTGGTCCGTGGACGACCTGTCGCTGGCCGAGGATGTCGCCGAGCGCACGTGGACGGCAGTGGAGAAGGCCCGTGCCGAGATGGGTTTGCGCGAGACCGATGCGCGCTTCCGCCTGATTGCAGAATCCCTCCCGGCTCTTGTGTGGATTCTCAATCCGCGAACGGAACTCATCTATGCGAACGAGCGCTGGGTCACCTATTCGGGCCCTTCGCGCGAGGACGCCCTGGGTCATAGCTGGATGAGCGCCATCCATCCCGACGACATGGTCAGGATGAACGAAGAGCTGGTGCCGGTCGTCGCGCAGCACACGGCCTATGAGACCGAGGCGCGCTATCGATCGCACGAGGGCGTCTATCGCTGGCACCTGATCCAGGGCGCGCCGATCCATTCGTCGACCGGCGAGTTCAAGGGCTGGGTCGGTACCAGCGTCGACATCCACGATCTGAAGAAAACCGAGGAAGCCCTGCGCAAGAGCGAGGAGCAGCTGCGCCTCGCCTTGCAGGCCGCGAAGATGGGCGATTGGAGCTGGGATTCGATCACGAACCTGATCAGCCAGTCCGATCGCGCATGCGAGATCATCGGTACCCCCCTCGGATCACGCATCACGCCGGAAGAGCTCCGTCGGAGGACCCATCCGGCCGATCTGCCGCGTACGATCAAGGCCAAAGAAGAGGCCATGAAGGCCTGGCAGCCCTACAGTATCCAGTATCGTATGAGGCGCTTCAACGACGACGCCGAAGTCTGGATCGCCAGCCAGGGACAGACCACTCTGGCTGAGGACGGAACTCTCGTAACCAGCGGCATCGTACAGGACATCACCGAAAGCAAACAGGCCGAGGAACGTCAACACCTCTTGATCCGCGAGCTGCATCACCGCGTCAAGAACACGCTCGCCACGGTGCAGGCCATCGTGGGCTCGACGGCGCGCACCGCCTCCAGCATCGACGAGTTCTACCAGGGCTTCGTGGGCCGTATCGTTTCGCTTGCACGCACGCACAACCTGCTGACCGAAGATCTCTGGCAGAAGGCGGCACTGGAAGTGCTCGTCCAGACCGAGCTCGGCCCCTATGAGGACGAGGCGCGAAACCGCATCTCCATCGACGGCCCGCATGTGGAGCTGCCCTCGGAAGCGGCGGTGCCCATCGGCATGGCGATCCACGAGCTGACGACGAATGCGGCGAAGCACGGCGCTCTCTCGACCTTCGGCGGGCAGGTGGATGTCCGATGGAAGATCGTGCAGCAGGAGCGGCCGATGCTGCACTTCACCTGGGTCGAGCGGGGCGGGCCGCGCGTGAGCACACCCACCCGTCAGGGCTTCGGCTCGCGTCTGCTGCAGCGTGTGCTCGCCACGCAGCTGCAGGCCGACGTGTCGATGGAGTTTTTGGAGGAAGGCTTTCGCTTCTCCATGACGCTGCCGATCCCGAACGTACCGCCGCTCTTCAACCCGAACCCGTAGAGACAGCCATGCTTCTCGACGCGAAACACTCTCACCTTGTCGTGGTCGACCTGCAGGAGCGGCTCATGCCGGCGATCCACGACGGCGAGAGCGTCTTGCGGAACGCAAGGATCCTGCTCGCCGCGGCCGCGCGGCTCGGCGTTCCCGTGACGGTGACGGAGCAATATCCGAAAGGGCTCGGCAACACCGTTCAGCCGGTGCAGGAGGCGCTTCCGCCTGAGGCCGTGATTCTCGCAAAGACCGCCTTTTCCGCAGCCCGCGACGCGCGCATCGCGGAGCGTGTGACAACGCTGAGGAGCGCCGGCCGCGATCAACTCGTCGTGTGCGGCACGGAGGCCCATATCTGCGTGCTGCAGAGCGCGCTGGAATTCAGGCGCATGGGCATCGAGGTCTTCGTCGCGGCGGATGCGGTGTCGAGCCGCTCACCCCAAAGCGTCGCGGCCGCTTGCGCACGGCTGCTGCATGCGGGCTGTCATTGGGTGACGACGGAAATGGTCGCCTTCGAATGGATGGGCGAGGCGGCCACGGACGATTTCCGCGCGCTGGCGCCTCTGTTCAGATAGAGGACGATGAATCCCCCTCGCCTCCGGCGGCGATGAATTCCTTCAATTCGTCGAGGGATTTGAACCGGAACACGCCGCTCGGCGTCTGCGCCTCGATCGAACCGTCCGAGAACATCACGTATTTGTTGTCGCCGGAATTGTACGTACCGACGACGGTCGCAGGTTCCGATGACTCAGGAACGCTCTCTTCCTCCGGTTCCTCCTCCAGATCGGGCTGGATCGGCGCCGGCTCGAGGTCGGGCTCCGGCCCGCGCTCCGGTTCGATCTCCGCAACGGGCTCCACCCGACGATCGTGCTCGTCGAGGTCCTGCGGCTCGGGCTCGCGCTCATCATCGAGATCGCGGTTGTAGATGTCGGCCCCGTCCATGACGCGGGGCTCCTCATCGGTGTCGCGATCCCGCTCCGCAAGTAGGAAGTCGGGCACCTTCATGTCCGTCTCGTCCTCTTCGCGAAGCGGCGCAGGAGCCGGAGTCGTCCGGGGCGGGAACGGCAGGATCGGCTCGTCGACCCTCGGCTTCTCGGGCCACTCGGCCACCTGAACCTCGTCTTCTTCGCGCTCCCGCCGCTCCTCTTCCATGAAGAGCGGAAGAACGGGCTGCGCTTCGTCCTTGGCTTCGGGTTCGTCGGCGTCGGCGACTGCCGCTGCGGCAATGACGCCGCCGGAGGCCGCCGCCAGCGACGGGCCCGCGACGGATTCCGGCACGGCGACGACAGCCTCGCGTGCGGTTTCCTCCTGAAGCTGCGATAGCAGGGACTGGATGCGCGACAGCTTCGAGACCGCTGCCGCAATCCCGAGCAGGATGGCGCCGCTCGCGGCTGTGACACTGCCGGCGATCACCATCGTCCAGCCGCGCTCGACCAGAACGATATCCCATCCAAACAACGTCGTGAGCAGCCCACCGAGGATCATCGCAACAGCGAGGGCCAGAAGAGCGATGATCATGCCGTCTCCATCATACGCAAACCGAAGATTATCAAGGCAAAGCTATGCTTCTATAGGCAAAAGACAACCGCCTGGGAAGCTTGAGCAGAAAAAAGTCCGCAGCTTGGCCGTTGCTCTTGGGCACATGGCGCTTTAACTAACGCTCAGGCGCATCGTGCGGACCCGAAGGGGCGCGTCGGGCGATGCGCAATCACAAGAGGGGTATCGGATCGACCCTAAAAGTGGTCTCACTTTTGGTCCGATGCTCCGAGTCGCTCAATCAAGGAGACGCCGATGTCCTTCACCCTTCCCGAACTGCCTTACGCCTATGACGCCCTGCAGCCCTACATGTCGAAGGAGACCCTGGAGTTTCACCACGACAAGCACCATGCGGCTTACGTCAACACCGGCAACAACCTGCTGAAAGGCACGGAATTCGAAGGCAAGAGCGTCGAGGAGGTCGTGAAGGGCTCCTTCGGCAAGAACCAGGCCCTCTTCAACAATGCCGGCCAGCATTACAACCACATCCATTTCTGGCTGTGGATGAAGCCGAATGGCGGCGGCGCCCTCCCCGGCAAGCTGGAGAAGAAGATCGTCGAGGATCTCGGCTCGGTCGACAAGATGAAGGAAGACTTCGTCCAGGCCGGTGTCGGCCAGTTCGGCTCGGGCTGGGCCTGGCTTGCGGTCAAGGACGGCAAGATCACGATCATGAAGACGCCGAATGGCGAGAACCCGCTCGTGCACGGCGCCCAGCCGATCCTCGGCTGCGACGTGTGGGAGCATTCCTACTACATCGACTACCGCAACCGCCGTCCCGACTATCTCAAGGCCTTCCTCGACAATCTCGTGAACTGGGAGCATGTCGAGGAGATGTACGAGAACGCGACGAAGTAAGTTGAAGCGTTCCTATTGTCTGGCGGGCCTCTTCGGAGGCCCGTTTCATGTCATTTTCCTAAGGACTGCACCGTGGCCGATTTTCTCTTCCGCTCTATCCTGATCGGCGTCGGCGCAACCGCGATCTTCGACCTGTGGGGCCTGCTGCTCAAGCAGGTCTTCGGGCTCCCCGGCGCCAATTGGGCGCCGGTCGGGCGCTGGTTCTGCCATCTGGCTAGCGGCAAGGTCTTTCACGAGGATATCGCGAAGGCTCCGCCCTTCGCCCATGAGTTGGCGGCCGGCTGGATCGGCCATTACCTCGTCGGCATCCTTTTCGCCGCCATCCTGCTCGCCGTGACGCCATCCGGCTGGGCGGAGCAGCCGACACTGATGCCGCCCCTCGTCGTCGGACTGGTCACCGTCGGCGCCGGCTGGTTCCTGCTTCAGCCGGGAATGGGCGCGGGCGTCGCGGCGTCCAAACGGCCGAATGCGAACCAGATCAGGATGCTCAACATCCTCGGGCACATCGTCTTCGGCCTGGGCCTCTACGCGACCGCGCTCCTCATCCGCTAGAGCATCGGACCCAAAAGTGGATTTTCATTTTTGGGATATACCCGATGCTCCACCCTTTGAAGTGCGCATCGTTGGATGCGGACCCCATTTCGCGTTCAGGCCGTCCCGCTCGCTCTCCAGAACTCCGCATTCGGCATATGGCCATCGGGATCCGCGCTGAATTCGGGCCGGATGCGGTCGAGGAAATACATGTCGACCGCGCCGATATGCTTCACGTCCACCTGCCCGCGCGGCTCGGACTGAAACAGGCGCGCTACGTGATGAAGCGTGCTCGCCGAGACATTCACCCGTCCGGGCTCGCAGGCCTCCTCCAGGCGTTGAGCGACATTCACCGAATTGCCCCAGATGTCATAGGTGAAGCGCCGCTGCCCCACGACGCCGGCAATTACCGAGCCGGAATTGACGCCGATGCGCAGCTCCCAGGACGGAAGCCGGAGTTTTTCGCGCTGCCGGTTGGCATTGCGGATGAAGGCCTGCATCTGCAGGGCCGCGAGGCAGGCATCGATCGCGTGGGTGCGGTTGGTCTCGGGCAAGCCTCCCGCACAGAGATAAGCATCGCCGATCGTCTTGATGGTCTCGAGCCGGTTCATCTTGGCAATGTCGTCGAACCGGCCGAAATTCTGATCGAGCTGGGCGAGAAGCCGGGCGGGATCGAGGGTTTCGGTCAGGAGCGTGAATTCCTTGAAGTCCGAGTAGAGGATCGTGATGGCCTCATGAAATCGCGGCTCGACGTGACCGCTGGCCTTCAGTTCCTCGGCCACCTTCTGAGGCAGAATGTTGCGCAGGAGATCATCGGACTGATCCCTCGCCTGCTCGGCGGAAGTTTTGGCCTGCGCCAGCTCTTCGAGGAGAGCATCACGCTCGATGAGTTGTCGCCGCAGCTCGAGCAGCGCCATGGCCTGCTGTGACAGGCGACGCACGGCCTCGCGCTGGGATGGGCGCAGCTCATGCGGTTCGAACCCGACGACACAGAGCGTGCCCAGGGCATGTCCTTCCCGGTTGATGAGCGGCATGCCGCAATAGAAGCGGATATGCGGCTCCTCCGTCACGATAGGCAGATGCTTATAACGTTCATGAGTGGTCAGGTCCGGCACGTAGATGAGATCGTTCGAGCAGAGAGTAGCGTTGCACACCGTGATCTCGCGCGGACACTCGGTATAATCGGCAGGCACGCCGTATTTCGATTTCATCCACTGACGCCTCTCGTCCATCAGGCTGATCAGTGCGACGGGACAGCCGCAGATCTCGGCCGCAAGCTCCGTCACGACATCGAAGGCGAATTCCGGCGGCGTATCCATGATCCGGTAGAGGGCGAGTGCCGCCAGCCGATCGGTCTCATTGACGGAGGGCGCATCCTGCATGGTCTCGCTCCCTCGGGCCCTTCGGCCCGGCGGACACCGCCCCTGTCGACACGGCCTTGAAGGAATGATCGGACGAAACCGACCCAAGGCTCGGACATAAGTGAAGTATAGCGGAGTTTGACCTCAAGACGAGGCATTCAGGCCCGGCCTCACGCAATTTCAGGGCTCAACCGCAATCCCCGTTGCTCCAGCAATTCCCAAAAAGCATCGGACCTGAGGTAGTTCAGCTCTTCGATCCGGCTGTCCACGACGGGATCGAGTGCACGCAGCTCGTCGTCCACATAGCCCGGGTGGCACATGACGACAGGGTGCGGCCCCAGATGCGAGAACGCCTCCCCGAACACCCTCGCGACCGGGATCGAGAGATCGAGCGGAGCGAAGCCCGAGAAGCCCTTATTTGTGGAGAAGCCCGCAAGATGGGTCTGCCGGGCGAAGCCTTTCGCGAGGGCCTTGACGACCAGGGCCTTGCTGCGCCCGACGGGGCGGCGCAGGACGGAAGCCGCCCTGTCGGCCGGGTCCCGCAGCCAGGTGCGGCCGGCATAGCCCCTCACCGCCAGCGCCTCGATCAAGGCCTTCCTGATGCCCGGTAGAATATGGACATGCTGGTGACCGTCGACGAAGGCGGGTGGCGCGCCGAAAGCCTGCGTGAAGGCATCGAGCTGGCGTGCGATTTCCGCCGCAATCTCGGAGGCCTGCAGCTGCCGCTTCAGCGCCTTGGCCAGCAGGATCTGCAGGGGGGGAAACACTCCATCCGCAGCCAGGTCCGGCATCTCTCCCAGGGGAACCCCGACGGTGAAGTTCAGATGCAGGCCGACCGCGATCCGGTCCTTCAAAGGTTTCAGATCCGGCGCAGCCCGGCGCCAGCCGGGCATGTTGGTCATGGCCCCGGTCGCCGACAGGCGTCCCTTCCAGGCCAGTTCCACGATGCCCCGGCTGACCCCGTCGGCGAGGCCGAAATCGTCGGCACAGAGGATGACGGAGCGGAAGGAACGCATGAATGTCCTTAAAATCGGCTTTGCCGCACCCTAATCCTCTTGAGCAAAGCCGCAAACTCGGCTCTTGATGCGGCCCTGTCAAAAAGGGTTTCTCCAGTGGCGTCGCCCAAGCTCAGCGTCATCATCCCCGTGCACAACGAGAGCGCGAATATTGCGCCCCTGTGCGAACGCCTGCTGCCGATCCTAAATCGCATCACCCCGGCATGGGAGATGGTCTTCGTCGACGATGGCAGCCGGGACGATACCCTGGAGCGGATCCGCGAGATCGGCCGTGACGAGCCGCGGATCGGCGCGGTCTCCTTCAGCCGCAATTTCGGCAAGGAAATCGCCATCGCAGCCGGGCTCGACCATGCCCGGGGCGATGCGGTGATCATCATGGATGCCGACCTGCAGCACCCGCCGGAGATGATCGAGACCTTCGTGGAGCGCTGGCGGGACGGCTATCTCATGGTCTATGGCCAACGCACGGACCGCTCCGACGAGACCCGGGTCAAGCGCGGTTTCGCCCATCTGTTCTACCGGCTATTCGCCCGCTTCGGCGAAATCGCCCTGCCCGAAGGCGCAGGCGATTTCCGCCTCATCGACCGCAAGGGCGTGGAAGCCCTGCGGACTCTCGGCGAGAAGGCGCGCTTCTCGAAGGGGCTCTATGCCTGGATCGGCTTCAAGGCGACGGGAGTGCCCTTCGTGGTGGAGGAGCGCCAGTTCGGCACTTCGAAATGGAGCTTCAGGACGCTCTTCCGCTTCGCCTTCGACGGCATGGCCGCCTTCTCGACGGTGCCGCTGCGGGTCTGGACCTATATCGGCTTCCTGATCTCCTTCCTGGCGATTGCCACTGCCGTTTACTTCATGATCCGGACGCTGCTGTTCGGCACCGACCTGCCCGGCTTCCCGAGCCTGATCGTCTCGATCATGTTCTTCTCCGGCATCCAGCTCATGTCGCTCGGCATCGTCGGGGAATATGTCGGCCGCATCTTCGCCGAGGTGAAACGGCGGCCGCTCTATGTGGTGGCCGAGCGGATCGGCGGTGCGGCGGAAGTCTCGAGCGACATCGTTCCCGAAAACTATCGCACGCGCCGGGCCTGACCGATGTTCCGAAAGATCCTTTCCGTCGGCGGCTGGACCCTCGTCTCGCGCCTTACGGGCTTCATCCGCGACGTGGTGCTGGCGGCCATCATGGGCGTCGGGCCGGTGGCGGATGCCTTCGTGGTCGCCTCGCGCATCCCAAACCATTTCCGCGCGATCTTCAGCGAGGGCGCCTTCAACAGCGCCTTCCTGCCCACCTATGCCGGCGTGCTGGAACGGGAGGGCGCTGCCCCGGCGCGCTCCTTCGCGAGCCGGATCAGCACCCTGATGCTGATCGTTCAGGTCGCGCTTCTCGTCCTCGCGCTTTTCGCCATGCCGGTGGTGGTGATGCTGCTTGCCCCCGGCTTCTCGGAGGATCCGGCAAAGTTCGACCTGGCGGTAACGCTCACCCGCATCACCTTTCCCTATCTCCTCTTCGTCACCCTGGTGACGATCCTCTCGGCCATTCTCAACGCCCACGAACGGTTCGCCGCCGCAGCCGCGGCTCCCGTCCTGCTCAACGTCTCCATCGTGGCGGCCCTGGCGATAGCCTTCCTGTTCCCCAATGCCGGCTATGCGGCGGCCTGGGGCGTCACGGTCGCGGGCGTTCTCGAACTGCTGCTCGTCTGGGTGTCGGCAAAGAGGCTCGGCGTCGCGCCGAGGATCGAGGCGCCGCGCCTCGATCCGGCCATGACGCATTTCTTCAAGATCCTCGGGCCGGCGGTGATCGGCTCGGCGGGCGTCCAGCTTGCGATGTTCGCCGACACGATCATCGCCTCCTTCCTGCCCACCGGCGCGGTGGCCTCGCTGTACTATGCCGACCGGATCTATCAATTGCCCCTCGGCGTCATCGGCATCGCGGCCGGCACCGTCCTGCTGCCGGAGATGAGCCGCAAGATTGCCTCGAGCGACGTGGCGGGCGCGCACGGTGCGCAGAATCGGGCGGTGGGCCTGACGCTGGCGCTCGCCGCGCCCTTCGTCGTCGCCTTCCTGACGATGCCCGATCTCATCATGTCGGCCCTGTTCCAGCGCGGTGCCTTCGATGCCGCCGCCGCACAACGCTCCGGCGCCGTGCTCGCGGCCTATGCCATCGGCCTGCCGGCCGCGGTGCTGATCCGCTCGGCGGTGGCGAGCTTCTATTCCCGCTCGGATACGGTGACGCCGCTCATCGCCTCGCTCTCGGCGGTAGCCGTCAACGTCGGCCTGAAGATCGTCCTGACCGGCCCCTACGGCGTCGTCGGCCTGTCGCTCGCCACCGCCATCGGCATCTGGGTCAATCTCGGCCTTCTCGTGTTCCTCGCCCTGCGGCGGGATTGGATGTTCCTAAGCGGCACGCTCGGCCGCACGGCGGCCGCGGTCGGCGTGGCAAGCCTGTTGCTTGCCGTCTTCGCCTGGTTCGCGCCAACACCGCTCGCGGCATGGACCGCCTCCCTTCCCGCCTGGCACAACGAGATCCTGCTGGCGGTTCTCGGCGCCACCGGGGCGCTGATCTATGGCGGCGCGCTTCTCGCCGGCCTCAAGGTCCTCGGGGTGAGGCTGTCCCGCCGCTGAGCCGTCCGAGGTCCTGAATTCTCCGGGAACCTTTCTGCCGAGTATCCATCCAATCGAATGCACCGGGGATTCCCGGTCTCACGAGAGGATGCTGTCATGATCTTTCGCTTCGCTGCCGCCGCACTTGGAATTGCTGCGCTCGCCATGCCGGCCCTGGCCGCCGATCAGGTCGAGAAGGCTCCGCCGTCAGGAGCCTACAAGAAGGTGAGCGAACTGGTGAAGCTGCCCGATTTCCTTCCCGGGCTCGGACAGCTTTACGTCGACCCCAAGACCCTGCCCGCAGGCCCGTTCCTCGCCTACGACCGCGAGGGCCGGCTGGTCAGCACGGTCTACATGCTGCCCGTCGAGGATCTCACCAACAAGGACAAGCGCTTCGAGGATCTGGCCGCTCCCGGCGGCAAGGTCGACCACGTCGATGTCTATTTCAACGCCGGGCATCCCGGCGTCGAGAAGCCTCATGCGCATGTCGTGTTATGGCATGTGCCGAAGGCCGACGAGACGCGGGTAGCCGCGAAGTGACGCCGTCGCGACGGCATGTCCTGCAGATCGGCGGGGGTATCCTCGCCGGTCTGGCATGGCCTCGCCTGTCCCTCGCCGGGTCGCCTGCCGAGATCCGGATGCAGGGCAAGGCGGACGGCTCGCATGTGTGGTTCGATCCCATCGGCCTGCACGTCCAGCCCGGCGAGACGATCCGCTGGATCAACCTGGATCCGGGGAACTCGCATACGGCCACGGCCTATCATCCGAAGAATTTCGATCGCCCGCTGCGCATTCCTGAAGATGCCGCGCCCTGGAACTCGGATTATCTCCTGCCGAACGAGGCGTTTTCGGTCACCTTGAGGGTGGAAGGCGTGTACGATTTCTTCTGCATCCCGCACGAACATGCGGGCATGGTCGGACGGATCGTCGTCGGGAATCCCGGCAGTCACTCACCGAAGGAATCCGCGGGCCAGGCGCTTCCGGACATCGCCTTGCAGGCATTCCCATCGATTGACGAGATCATGCAGCAGAGTGTGGTTCGCCGAACATGAACGCGATCCATATAACTCGGGAACCTTCGAGGCGTCTTTCCATCTAATGGCATGATACGGGAGACAGCCATGCAATCGGGGATCGCGGTAACGCCGCGCTTGGACGACCTGGATGACCTGGCCCTGGTCGAGCGGGCCCGGCGGCACGACGGGGCGGCCCTTCGCCTGATCATGGAACGCCACAACCGCCAGCTCTACCGCGTTGCGCGCAGCGTCCTGCGCGAGGATGCGGAGGCGGAGGATGTCGTGCAGGAGACCTATCTTCGCGCCTTCACCCACCTGGACGGTTTCCGCGGCGAGGCACGCCTTGCGACCTGGCTCACGCGGATCGCGCTCAACGAGGCGCTGGAGCGTCTTCGGAAGCGGCGGCCCTCCGTCGAGTTGAAGCAGATCGACGCCATCAACGAGCAAGGGGAGGCCCGCGTGATCTTCCTGCCCACGGCCCGGCAGGAGGGCGACCCCGAAGCCGCCGCCGCCCGCGCCGAAATCCGCCGCCTGATCGAACGGGCGATCGACCAACTGCCCGATCCGTTCCGCATCGTCTTCGTTCTGCGGGATATCGAGGAAATGAGCGTCGAGGCGACAGCCTGCCAACTCGGCCTGCGCCCCGAGACGGTGAAGACAAGGCTTCACCGCGCCCGCCGGCTCCTGCGGAGAAGCCTCGACCGAACCCTCTCGAACGCATTGACCGATGCCTTCCCCTTCGCAGGCGCCCGCTGCGCGCGGATCACGCAAAGCGTTCTGGACCGGCTGGACGAGATGAAGCCCTGATCAGGCCGTCCAGACGCTGAACGGTGCAAAGGTGAAGAGCTCGCGTTCGGTCGCGATGCCGCGCAGCCGGTGCCGGCCGAGGGAACGCACAGGGACCGAGCTCACGGAGGCCACGCTGTCGGACAGGATCACGGCGCAGTCGAGGCTGCTGCACAGGGCCTCCATGCGGCTCACCTCGTTGACCGCCGGTCCGATCACGGTGAAATCGAGCCGGCCGGCCGCGCCGATATTGCCGTAGAACACGTCGCCGCAATGAAGTGCGATGTCGAGACTGAGCGGCGCCTTGTCGGCATGGAGGCGGTTGACGGCGGCATTGCGCTCGAGCGCAATCTGGGCCGCCCGGATCGCCGCTCTGCACGCGTCCTCGCGGGAGCGATCCTCGGTGATCGTGAACGCGGCCAGGACCCCGTCGCCCATGAACTTGAGCACCTCGCCGCCCTGCTCGGCGACCGGATCCGCCATGGCTTCGAGATGCTGGTCGAGGCGGCCGATCAGGTTTATTCCTGCGGTATCGGCGAGAGTCGTGAAGCCGCGCAGATCGGCGAAGAGCAGCGCGGCGGTCAGCGTCGTGCCGAAACCCCGCCGGATCTCGCCGCTGAGCACACGCCGGCCGGCGGAGAGGCCGACATAGGTGTCGAGCATGGCGACCGTCAGGTCGAAGAGCGTCATGCGGTAGGCGGCGAGCCCCAGCAGCGGCAGGAGCGCATCGATACGGGCGATTTCCTCCGGCGAGAACCCTTCCGGGCGGCTCGAAGAAAAGGAGATGCCGATGCCGCGCAGGTCCGGAGCACTGGTGTTCTCGAAACTGAAGAGGCGGGCAAGATAATCGGTCCCGCCCTCGCGCCGGACATCTTCGAACACGTCGAACTTCATGGCCTCCGGATCTTCGATCAGCCAATAGCAGCTCGTCTGCTCGGTCTTCATCATGTGGGCGAAGGGGCTCTGCTCGAAGGCAAGCTCGTTGCGCTCGTGCGAGACGCCCTCGACGATCATGCCGGCCGAGCGGGTCCAGACATGGGTGTAGACGCGGATCGTCGGGTTGACGGTCGGCAGCGCGAGATAGGCCCGGACCAGGGGAATGCCCTCTTGCGCCAGCCGGTCCGCGAATCCTGCGAGCAGCGAGCCGACATCGCTTCCCCTTAAGCCCTGTTCGATGATCCAATCTTCGAGATTCGCCATAGGAATACCTTAACGCGTTTAGAGCTGTTTCCAGTGACGTGGAATCAGCTCTCTTCGTTTGTCTGCCGCATTTTTGACGGCGAACCGGAGCCACTTCGCCGAAAAATGCTCTAGCGACTCGCATGACGTGAGATTCCGCCCGTCCCCGCGATTTCCGTCAGCAGCTTGCGGCGGGCGGCCAAGGCGAAGGGCCGCATCTCGTCGGCGATCTCGACGAAGGATCCCGGCCCGCCGATGACGCTCTGGCCATAATAATCCTCCAGGGACATGCCGCCGGGTCCGCCCGGTCGGCCGCTGCCGGGGCGGCGGATGGCGAGCGCGTTGATGGTGAAGCCTTTCGCCAGCGCATCTCCCCGCGCCTGTTCCAGCGACCGGCCGTTCATGTTCGGCCCGTCGCCCGACACGTCGATCACCTTGCGCGTGCCCTCATGGGCATTGGTCTCCACGAGGCGTACGGAGAAGTCGATGGCGTTGGAGATCGAGTTGAAGCCATAGGCGCCGCGCGGTGCGCCGATGAGCTTGTCTGCGAAAACCTTCGCGCTCGCCGCGTCGCGGATCACGTGCCAGTCCACGATGAGCACCTGCGAGCTCGGCCCGCCCCATTCCATGAAAGCGACCGCGATGGCGCCGGCGGGGCCGTCCTTGATGCCGTTGAGCACATCGGGATTGGTGAGCGCATCGGCCCAGCCCTGGCGCTGGAGGCGCAGCTCCGCATCGTCGATGGAGCCGGACCCGTCGGCGGCGAAAACCAGCTCGAGATCGACCGACTCGGCCCGCGCGGGGGCGGTCAGGAGGCCGAGGACGAAAAGGCCGTTCAGGACAAGGCGCATCGAGGGCTCCGGCTTTGGCCGCAATGCTGGAACCATTTAGGGCACGAGGCGGCCAGGGCCGCCTCGGCCACACTTCACAACTTCGTTGAGGCGATGCCGTCAGGCCGCCTTGAGAACTCCCTTGTCATGGGCGAACGCCCAGTAGAGCTCGCGGGCGAGGCGGTAGAACGGGCCGGGCTGGAGATCGCGGCTGTCGATGCGCAGCACCGGCATCACCTTGGAATAGTTGCCCGAGATGAAGATCTCGTCGGCGCCGGCGAAATCCTCGTAGCGCAGGGTGCTCTCGACCACGGTGGTGCCGTCGTCGCGCAGGAGCTGGATCACGCGCTGGCGGGTGATGCCATTCAGGAACGTGCCGTTCGGATAAGGCGTATAGACCACGCCGTCCTTGGCCATGAACACGTTGGAGGTTCCGGTCTCGGCCACATTGCCTAGGGCGTCGCACACGAGGGCGTTGTCGAAGCCCTTCTCCCTCGCCTCGCGAAGCACGCGGGCATTGTTGGGATAGAGCGCGCCCGCCTTCGCGTCGGTCGGCATGGATTCGATGGTCGGGCGGCGGAAGCTCGACTTCATCACCGAGAGCCCGCCCGGCACCGGCATCGGCGCCTCGAAGAGGGACAGGCAGAACTGGGTCGATTCCGGATCCGGCGCAATGGTCGCCAGGCCCTCGGCCTCGCCCCAGTACATCGGCTTCACATAGAGGGCCGTGCCCGGCGCGAACTTCTTCACGCCCTCGCGGACGAGATCGACGATCGCCTGCGCCTCCATGGTGGGCTTGAGACCGATGGTCGGGGCCGAGCGGTTCACGCGCTCGCAATGCCGGTCGAGATCCGGGGCGACGCCCTCGAACACGCGGGCGCCATCGAACACCGACGAGCCGAGCCAGGATACGTGGGAGCGCGGACCGATCAGGGGCGGATTGCCCTCACGCCACGCGCCGTCGAACCAGTTCCAGGTCTGCGAATACCAAGCCACTTGTCTCAATCCTCAATCGGTCAGAATGACTGCCGCATCGAATCCCTTGCGGGGCCCATCGTCAATCGTTCCTTCGGCCATCGGCATATGAAGTCTTGTGATGGGTTCCATGAGGATGTCTGATCATTGCCCGGCCTGAGGTCACGTGCCGATCGTGGTGCAGTTCCGTCCCGCGCTCTTGGCTGCGTAGAGGGCCCGGTCCGCCCGGCGCAGGATAGAGGCGCGGTCGTCTCCCGTCACGGCCTCGCTGATGCCGGCGCTGAAGGTACAGGGCAGATCGATCGCACCGGCAGCAAAATGCGCCGGGGTGAAGCCCTTCCTGATCCGCTCGACGATCCCGAACGCTGCGTCGGAGCCCGCGGCGGGGAGCAGCAGCACGAACTCTTCGCCGCCCATCCGTCCGAGAATGTCCTGCTCCTGCACCAATCCCCGGCAGATGGCAGCGAAATGTCCGAGCACGGCGTCGCCCGCCTCGTGTCCATGCCGGTCGTTGATGGCCTTGAAACGGTCGATGTCGATGATCGCGACGCACAGGCAGGCACCGGTCGCCTCGCTTGCCGCAAGCGCTTCGTCGAGGAGCTCCAGGATATGGCGCCGGTTCGGCAAGCCGGTGAGAGGATCTGTCCTGGCGGCGAGAAGCGCAGCCTCATGCGCCATGCGCAGGAGCTTTTCGTTGTGCTTCAGGGCGGTGATGTCCGCTCCCACCGTCAGCACCCAGCCATTCGGCAGGACGGTGTGCTCGATCCAGAACCAGCGGCCGTCGAGAAAGTCGGTCTCGAACGACTTGCGCGCCACGCTCCGCCGCCGCGGCAGGGTCCGGGCGATCAGGGCCTCCACGTCGTCGTCGAGCCGGACGCCGACGCCCTGCCGTGCCCCGTAGCGAAGGATCTCGCTGAAGGTGAACGGCCCCTCGAAATCGCCCAGGAATATCTCCTGGTAGGTCTTGTTCGCGTAGCGCAGGTTGTCGCCGGCATCGTAGATGGACACCGCCTGCCCGCTCTTGTTCAAAGCTTCCACCAGGGACCGCAATGTCTCGTCGTCGAGATGTGAAACGAACTTGGCCATCGGCACCTGTACTAGCGGACGGATCGTCCTCGCCTGGAACCGGGAAGCCGGTCGTAAGGGTATTCCATCTCGCGACGCCTTCAGAATGAGGCGTATCTGGGGACAATCGTCAAGCGCGGGAACGTGGTGCAGGAAATAGGAATCGGTTCGGGCCGGCTTCGGGCTTTCCCCCCGCAATTTGAGGGTTTTCACCGATTGTCCTCCATCGGGGGCTTCGCCACGATGAGCCTGCAGCCTCCAAACATGTCCCCTCGTGTTCCACGAAGGGCTGCCGACTGGAGCCGCCCTCGGGGCGGCTCCCCTTTTCCCATGGGCCGACGATTCAGGGTAAGTCCGCTTTCGTTTCAGGTAAAACCCCAATAGCCTCAAGCTAGGCAATAGCGGAGAGTTTCAGCAGGCGCAGTGCAGGCTGCATAGCCTCATTGCGGCGACCCTGACTGCATCGTGGAGACGGAGATCGGATTCTCGATGCTCGACAAGGACGACGATCTCATGAAGATTTGTCCCGACACGGCACGAGAGGGACGCGAACCGAACGGAGCCGTGACGACGGGCTGGGGCACTAGCGCATCGTGTGGAAAGCGGACCCGATTTTCCGCAGCCAACGATGTGCATGTATGGGTTAGCATCGGATCGATCCCGGAAGCGGTGTCCATTTTCAGGTCCGATGCTCTAGCGTATCGAGAGGCGTGCTGTGAACGAGGTGACGGAAGAGGCAGGTCTCGCCATGGACCGACTGGATCAGGTCGGCATTGCGCTGGAGGGAGGATTCAGAGCGCGGCTCCAGAACCTCGGCAACGTCGGGAACGAGTGGGACACGCTCGTTCAAGGCCTTGCCGCCGGCGGGCACTCCCTCGGCACCTTTCTCGCCGTGATCCTGGGCGCGGTCCTCGTATCGGCCGTTGCCTTTTACGGCGCCCGGTGGGTCCTGCAGGGTGTCGTCGCGCAGTCCGGCCGCTTTTCATCCCTCATCGACATCGCGACGGTTGTCCTGACCGTCCTTGTCGTCACCCTCGTTTTCCGCCTCATCGTACCGGACGGGACCTTGCGCCAGGTCGCCCGGTTCTGGGCCATTGCAACCCTCATCGGCCTCCTCGTCCAGCGTCTTATCAGCGGCTTGCTGCTCGGCAGGCGCAAAGGCGGCGAGGCCGGATCGCAGCTCGCCTCCTTCGCGAAAATTCTCTCGCTCGGCTTCGCCTCGGCCCTGTTCGGACTGGCAGCGCTCGCAACTCTGAGAGTGTGGAATGCAGGGTCGGGTCTGAGGGATTTGGTCGGCACCTTCCTGGTAGGCCTCCCGGCCTTTGGGCTTCTCGCCTACGCCTATTGGTCCCATCGCAGGGCGGTTGCTGCGGCTGTCGCCGGTCCGGAACCGCGGACGGCCTGGCGCGAGCGGTTCGCGGGGATCTGGCCGATTCTTGCCATCCTCGCCCTGATCGGCACCTTCGTTGCGCTTCAGGTCGCCGCCACCATGGGACGTCCGCTGCCGGGGCTAGCGATGCTCGGCTCGCTGCTGCTGGTTCTCGTCTCACCGCATATCGATAGCGTGATCAGGGCCTGGTCCGAACGACGGGCCGGGGATCTGACCTCGTCGCTGCTCGCCGCGACACTACGGCGGATGACGCGCTTCGCGTTCGCCATCTTGGTTCTTGGCCTCCTGATCTATCTCTGGGCCCTCCCCGCGCTGACCTCGCTCGGCTTCGACGTGACCCTGATCCGCGCGAAGGCCGTCGAGATCGTCATCGTCGCCCTTGTCGGCGCCCTCCTCTGGAATGGCACCGCAGCCGGCATCGAACGGGTCGAGGCCAGGGAGCGCCGCACGCCGGCTGCCACCTCCGAAGACGACGTTCATGCTCCGCGGACGCGTCTGGCGACCCTTCTGCCGCTGCTCAACGGGACCGCGAAGATAGGCATCCTCGTCCTCTCGATCCTTACGATGCTTGTCATTCTCGATGTGAATGTGTGGCCGCTGATCACGGGCCTCAGCGTATTCGGCCTCGCCCTCGGCTTCGGCTCGCAGACCCTGGTGAAGGATATCGTGTCCGGTCTTTTCTTCCTGCTCGACGATGCGTTCCGCATGGGCGAGTACATCGAGACCTCGGGCGCCAAGGGAACGGTGGAGCGCATCTCGGTGCGGTCGGTGAGCCTGCGCCATCCCCGCGGAGCGGTGGCGACGATCCCCTATGGACAGATCGGCAAGATCCAGAACTTCAGCCGCGACTGGGTGATCGAGAAGCTGGTGTTCCGCGTCGCGTTCGACACGGATGTCGAGAAGGTCCGCAAGCTGTTCAAGCAGATCGGTCAGGAAATCGCCGCTGATCCCGAACTGAACGAGGACCTGATGGAGACCTTCAAGAGCCAGGGCATCGCCTCGGTGGAGGACGGCACCCTGCTCGTGCGCGGCAAGTTCAAAGCGAAGGCCGGCAAGCAGTTCGGGATCCGCAAGGCCGTGCTCTCGGCGGTCCAGCGCGCCTTCCGCGAAAACGGCATTCAGGCCGTCCCGCGGCCGATCCCCGCGCCGCCCGGCGCGGGATCGGCTCCGTCATGATGCGAGAGCATTTTTCGGCGAAGTGGATCCGGTTCGCCGTGAAAAAATGCGGCATTTCAAAGAAGAGAGCTGATTCCACCTGCGTGGAATCAGCTCCAGCCCTCACCACGTAACGCGGATACCGAGATTGCCCTCGATGGTCTGGCGGTGCGGGCCGTTGACATTGGCGGTGTAGTCGGCGACCGCGAACAGGCTGATCGTCTCCGACAGCGTCGCCACCGCTCCCGCCCCGACCTCGAGCGAGGTTGCCCCGAAAGAGGCCGGCAGGATCACGTTGCTGAACTGCGTCCGGTCGGTGGCATCGAAGCCGTGCCACAGATTGACCTTCAGATACGGCCGCCACGTGGTCGTGCCGTCCTGGAAGGTGCCCTGCAGCCGCGCACCGATCCGCCCGGTCCAGGCATCGTCGGCATCGAAGATCACCGACGAGAAGCGGTCCTGCGTCGGATCGAAAGCGACATGCTGCCAGATCAGCTGCGCCTGAGGCTCGAGCGAGATCTTGTCGGTGAGCCAGATCGGATAGCCGCCCTCCACGGAAGCCGTGGTGGCATGGCCCTCCAGATCGAGCCCGACGCCGCGGTTCGAGCGCGGCTCGCCGTCGAGCCAGGAATGCATCAGAACGCTGTCGAGATACCAGCCGCCTGGACCGACATGGGTCCAGTAAAGTCCCAAGCTCGTAGCATCCATCGGCACCGAGCCGCTGGCCAGACGGCGCTGGCCGAGCGCGAAGCCGCGCACGTCGCCATCGGCCTCCGCATGGCCGACAAAGAGACCGAAATGGTCGCGATGCCCCTCCCAGGTCTCGGCCGCTCCGACATCCATTCCGGCTTGAAAGCCGAAGAGATGGCCGTCGAACTCCGGCGCCAGCGGCCCGCCGCGGCGGAACTCGGTCTTCGAACCGAAGGCGCGGCCCCAAGCGATGGGAAAGCCACCGTTCTTGTTAAGCAGGCTCTGCTCGCCCTGGCGCTCGTGGAAGGTGCCGAGGATCTCCAGGCCGATGAAGCGGGCGAGCCCAGGCAGCCCGGCGTAGACCACCGCCTCCGGCCGGTAGAACGGCACCGGCGCAGGACCAGGCGGCACCGGCGACAGACCGGGGGGAACAGGGGATGGCGGGATTGGATCTGGCGGCACCGGGCCGGGTGGGGTCGGATCGGGCGGGGTCGGGCCGGGCGGTTCCGGGGGGATCGGACCGGCGACGTTGCGCAGGAACCAGTCGTCGTCATTGCCGGGCGTGACGCCGCCGCGGAAGAGCAGGTATTCGTAGGGGCCGGCCGCGACAGGGCCGCTGAGGCCGAAGGCGGCCGGCGCTGTCGTGCCATCGTTGATCGCCTGCACCACGCGGATGCCGTCGCCCGTCGTGAGTTCGCCGGGCCCAGTGTTGTTGATGATGCGCAGACCCGAACGGCCGCTGGCGCTGCCGCCGTCGATCACAAGGCGGTCCGAGGGCGAGCCATCCGCTCCGAGATAGGTGTTGAGCGCAACGGAGCCGCCGCGGCCGACATAATTGGTGACCGTCAAGGTCTTGTAGCTCGCGAGCAGCGATGGGTCCGCAAGCGGGGCGGTGTAGATGATCTGGCTGGCGTCGTTTGCGACCGATGTCGCCTTCGAATTGCCGGTCATCGTCCAGACGGTACCCTGCGTGAGCGACAACGCGCTGGTGCTGCCGGCAGGGGTGGTGACGACGCCTTGTAGGTTCGAGTTACGGGCGTTGTACGTTGTATTTCCGCCATTGCCGGTTTGCAGCAACGTATTGTTGTTGGCGACGGCCGTCGTGTTGGTCAAATCGATATTCGCGATCGCGCCCTGGACGGAGAACGAGGCGCCGCTGGCCTGGATCGCGGCGCCTCGGTAGTTGAGCGTGTTGCTGCCGCCATTGTTGAACTGGAAGCCAATGCCATCCGTGCCGGAGGCTGTCACGTTCGTGCCAGTCATGATGGTGGTGCTGCCACTCTGCAACAGGCCGCCCGCGCCGTTCGCCACGGACACCGACCCACCGGATGTCTCGATCCGCCCGCCATTGAGCGCGTTCACGCCGGCGTTGCCGCTTCGCCCCGTGACAGTGATCGCCGTGCCGGTCGCGGCGATGACACTGCCTGTGCCTGTCGCCCGAAGGCCCCGCTCGCCACCGCCCGCTCCGGCAATATTAATGCTGCCACCAGTGAGAACGGCGCGGCCCCCGTTATCCGCATTGACGCCGACATCATTGCCGCCACCGTTTGTCGCCGTGATGACCAGGCCATCGGTGGAAACGACGCTTCCCGATCCGGAAACCGACACCCCCGTGTTGCCGCCGCCACCTGTGAACGAGATCGAGCTCGCGCTGGAGAAGGTAATACTGCCACCATTTTGCGCCTTCGCGCCGGTGATGCCGCCGGCGCTGCCCATCGACGTGATCAGTCCAACCGCCTCAATGCGGCTTCCGATCCCATCGGCCAGGAGGGCCGACGGGACGCCACCGTTCGCGTTGCTGATCGAAGAGCCGGGTGTGAACTGGATCAGGCCGCCATTCAGCGATTGAATCAGGCTCTGCCCCCCGCCGTTCGGCCAGTCGATTGTGATCGCGCGTGCGACAATTGTGCCGTTGTCGGCCTTCAGTGCCACCGCTCCTCCGCCACCGTCATTGCTCAGTCTGATTCCGTTGGCCTCGATTCGTGCTGAGGAGCTTGCGCTGAGTCCTAATCCACTTGCCGTGATCGGCCCGGTCACGCCGACGACCGTCGTCCTGACCGAGTTGTTGATGATCACGAGCGAGTTCGTGTTGGCATCGACACCGGTGCCATAACCATGAGCGGTGACCGCCCCGTTAACGGTCACATCAGCACCGCTCCTCGCCGTCACCGCAGTGCCATACCCGACCGTCACGTCTCCGACCACGCAAGGTGGCGGCCCGTTCTGCACCACACCATTATTGGAATTGGGCGGTACCGTGCAGGGCGTTTGAGCGAAAGCCTCCTGTCCCATTGCCATGGCGAAGCCGAGAATGCCGTAAGCAACAGCGAAGAGCAGACCTTGCCGCATCATTCAGTCCTCCTACAGTGCCGGCTTAACAAGCAGTGCTTGGCCGAGCGCCGAGTCCGAATACGCAAATGTCAGGGCGGCTGCCGTCGCCAACCCGACGGAACAGGAGGATACTAAAAGAAGCGGTGACGGCCTGCATGGACCCCTCTCAGCGCTAGCACTCCCGAGCGCAGAGAATTTCCCCTTCGAGTCGCAAAGTCGATGCAGGCATGAAGCACAGGAAACGTTTTATGACGAATGTGACCTTAGGGCATCACCCCACCATCGGGGTGATCCCCGCGTTAACCTTTGCGTTAACTTACCGGATCGATCCAGCGTATTAATTCGATAATCATACTAATTGCAAATCATCGATCGCGGCCAATCCCGGGGCCGGCCAATACAATTGACATCAGCAGAATCCCGAGAAATCCCTCAGGGTAAACGCTACTTGGCACGCACGCGGAAACAGCGGAGAGTGTCGACCAAGGGCTGCGCTTCCGGGCATGGCTTGTGTAGAGGGGGCATCTTGGCCAATGACGGAAGCAGCAGGTTCATGAGCGGCACGAGAGATGCCGAACGTCGACGCGTCAGGGGGATGCACCGCGCGACGGCACTCGCCGTGCTGCTCGGATTGACGGCCTGCGCAAGCCCGCGCGGCACGCTTTCTCCGGTAGCCGATACGGTGCCGGGTGCGAGCAAGGTCGACATGCTGGTTGCCACCACGCGCATGCCCGCCGACGATCCGAAGGAATACTTCTCGGGCAATCGCGGGCCCCAGCTCTCCTTCGCCGAATTCATCGTGTCCATCCCGCCCGAGGCGAACCGCAAGCCGGGCGAGGTGCAGTTGCCGCAGAGCGTGCCCGGCAATCCGGCCACCGATTTCGTGACCCTGAAGGCGGACGTGATCGACCGCGCCCAAGCGACGGCGTGGTTCCGCCGCACGGTGCGCACCGTGCCCAAGCGCCGCGTGCTGGTGTTCATCCACGGCTTCAACAACCGCTTCGACGATGCGGTCTTCCGCTTCGCGCAGATCGTGCACGATGCCGGAACGCCCGTGGTCCCGGTGCTGTTCACCTGGCCCTCGCGCGGCAGCGTCCTGGCCTATGGCTACGACCGCGAGAGCAACACCTATTCGCGCAACGCGCTCGAAACGACCCTGCGCGCCATCGCCCGCGACCCCGATGTGGGCGAGATCTCGATCCTGGCGCATTCCATGGGCAACTGGGTCACGCTGGAGGCCCTGCGCCAGATGGCGATCCGGGACGGCCGGGTCACGCCCAAGATCAAGAACGTGCTGCTGGCCGCACCGGATGTGGATGTCGACCTCTTCCGCGAGGCGATCGTCGACATGGGCAAAGAGCGTCCCGGCGTCACCCTCTTCGTCTCGCAGGACGACCGCGCGCTCGCCATTTCCCGCCGCCTCTGGGGCGATTCCGTGCGCCTCGGCGCCATCGATCCCGAGCAGGAGCCCTACCGCACGGACCTGGAGAAATCGGGCATAACGGTGCTGAACCTGTCCAAGCTCCGCACCGGCGATCCGCTGAACCACAGCAAGTTCGCCGAAAGCCCCGAGGTCGTGCGCATCATCGGCCGGGAACTGGCCGAAGGGCAGACGCTCACGGATTCACGGGTCGGCATAGGCGACCGGATCATCCAGGTTACGGCCGGCGCCGCAGCGGCCGTCGGCACGGCGGCCGGGCTTGCCGTCTCCGCTCCGGTCGCCGTCATCGATCCCCGCACCCGGGAAAATTTCCAGGGTCACGTCGACAACCTGGGACAGGCCGTCGCCGGGACTGTCAGTCCCTAGCCTTCTCACTCCGCCGGAGCAGCCGGTGTGACCCCGGTTACCTTGGCCGAGGGCTCCTCGCTGAGCCAGTGATAGAGCATGCCGCCCAGCATGCCGCCGATCATGGGCGCTGCCCAGAACAGCCATAGCTGCGCCAGGGCCCAGCCGCCGACGAACAGGGCCGGTCCGGTGCTGCGGGCCGGGTTCACGGAGGTGTTCGTGACCGGGATCCCGACGAGGTGGATCAGCGTCAGCGCGAGGCCGATGGCGATGGGCGCGAAGCCAACCGGAGCCTTGCCGTGCGTGGCGCCCATGATGATGAACAGGAACATCATGGTCAGCACGACCTCGGTGATCAGCCCGGCGAAGAGCGTGTATTTGCCCGGCGAGTGGTCGCCATAACCGTTGGCGGCGAACCCCTTGGCGAGATCGAAGCCGGGCGCGCCGCTCGCGATGGCATACAGAACGGCGGCAGCGACGATGGCGCCGATGACCTGCGCCGCGATGTAGGGGCCGATATCCTTGCCCGGGAAGCGTCCGCCCGCCCAGAGTCCCACGGTGACGGCGGGGTTGAGATGGCAGCCGGAGATGTGGCCGATCGCATAAGCCATCGTCAGCACGGTCAGCCCGAAGGCGAGGGACACGCCGAGCAGGCCGATGCCGACCTCGGGGAATGCGGAGGCGATGACGGCGCTGCCGCAGCCCGCGAAGGTCAGCCAGAAGGTGCCGATCGCCTCGGCCGTGCACTTGCGGATATCCATGACTTGATCCTCCTGCACATGGCAGCGGCCGAGCCGGCGAGGGATGCCTCTCTGGAACCGGCTTCGCATCGGTCCCGGCCGAGCATTGATGCTGCAAGTTGCGCCAAACCGGCGTGCAGCGCCATTGGGGAAACACCTGAACGCTATCGGTAAAAATCCTGAAAGGCTTCAGGAAGTCCGCTTCGCGTCACGGCTCGACGAGCTTGTTGCGGATGGCGTAGCGGACCAGCGTGGCGGTGGAGTTGGCATTGACCTTGCGCATCGCCGAGGAGCGGTGGCTCTCCACCGTCTTCAGGTTCAGCTCCAGAATCTGCGCCGTCTCCTTGTTCGAATGCCCCTCCGCAATCAGCTGCACCACCCGCCGCTCGCGTGCGGTCAGCACCCCGTTGCCGGCATGGCCCTGCGCCAGATAGGCGGCCAGCAGCGTCTCCGACACACGGCCGGTGAAAAACGGCTTGTGGCGCGCCAACGACTCCACCGCCGCGATCAGGAACCGGCGCGCATCCGACTTGAGCAGGTAGCCGCGCGCCCCCGCCTCGAGCAGCTCGCGCACCAAAGGCTCGCTCTCGTGCATGGTGAAGATCAGCACCTCGGTCTGCGGCTGGAAGGCCCGGATCTCGCGCGTCGCGTCGACCCCGTTCATCGACGGCAGCTGGTAGTCGAGGATCGCCACATCCGGCTTGGTCTCGGCCGCCAGCTGCACCGCCTGACGGCCGTCCTCGGCCTCGGCCACCACCTCCCAGCCCGGCTGGCCGCCCAGGATCGTGCTCAACCCAGAGCGCACAACGTCATGGTCGTCGGCAATCAGGATACGCGTCATGAAAAGGACGTCCTCCCTACCCTGCATCACCGCGACGCCGGAGCTCAGAACCCGGCGCACACCGGACGGCGACCTCAGGAAGTCTGCGCCGAAGTGTAATCCTTCCCGGCGATGCTGTCTGCATCGCGTGGTGCGGCCGCCCGCACGACGGTGCCTCGCCGGTTGCTGCGGATCCTGAGGTTGCCGCCGAACTGGCTCAGCCGAATGCGCATCCCCGGGATGCCGACGCCGAGCGTCGTCCTGGCGCCCGAGCCGGATCGCCTGCCTCTCATTCCCTTTCCATCGTCGCCGATGCTCAGGATGACCTCCGTCGGCGTGATGCGCAGGGACACCGTGACATTCTTCGCCCCGGCATGGCGATGCACATTGGCAAGCCCCTCCTGAACGATGCGGAACAACGCGCGCTGCAGCTCGGGCGAGAGCTGCTCCGTCTCGTCGGCGAGGCGCGTGGCGACGGCAAGCCCGGACCGGTCGGCGAAGCCGTCGGCGAATGCACGGATCGTGGCGGCCAACCCATCCGTCTCCAGGCCGGGCGGATGAAGCAGGTAGGTGAAGATGCGCAATTCCTTCAACGCCTCTTCGAGGGAGCGATCGATCTCGTCGAGGATGCGCTGTCCGGCCGGCGGCAGCCCGAGCGCGCCGACCTGCATCAGGCTGAGGCCGACGGCGACCAGATGCTGCGCCGTGGAATCGTGAAGCTCCGCCGCGATGCGCCGCCGCTCCTCCTCCTGAAGCGTCAGCAGGCGCTCGGACATTTCGCTCACCTCCGCCCTGGCGGCCATGATCTCGGTCACATCCTCGCGCGCGACGACGATGCGCGCCTCCTCGGCTGCGGAGAAGCGGGATGCGCGGAGCAGGAACCAGCCTTCGTCGTCGGAGGAGCGCGAACGATAGAGCGCCTGGAAGGACGACTGGCGGCCGGCGACAAGGGCTTCCATGCCGCGAAAAATCCGCTCCTGGGCCACGCCTTCATGCCGTGCGGCGTCGCAGGCGGCGAGATAGCTCATACCGGGACCGGGCGATTCAGGAGATCCGTTGTGCTGCGCGTAGCGATGCCAGGCACCGTTGACGGATAGGACGATCCCGCGATCGTCGAGGATCGCCACGTGGGCGGACAGCGCATCCAGCGAGGCCTGCAGGAATTCCCGTTCCCTGATCGCGGCGCGATGAGCCTCGTAACGATCCGTGACATCGCTGAAGAACACGCTTGCCCCCTCGGGCGAGGGATAGACGCGGTAATCGATGTAGCGGCCGGGATGATAGATCGAGGCAAGCGCTCCCTGGAACTGACGCCTGTGATGCATGGCCTGCGCCAGCGCGGCGTCGAAGGCGGGATCGTGACCGACGATGTCGAAATAGGATTGGCCCACGACTTTCCGGCGCTCATGACCCCACCACCGCATCGCGGCCGCGTTGACGTCGACGATCGTGTAGGCGCGGTCGAGGGTGAAGTAGCAGTCGCTGACGCTCTCGAGGATGGAGCTCATGCGGGCATTGGCGGCCGCCAGCTCGCCCCGCGTGGTGGCTGCGTCGCGCCGCATCGTATCGAGCGGGCCTCCGTTGCGCACCAGAAGGGAGGCGGAAGCACCGCCGACGGCGAACAGCAGCGCCCCGGCCATCGCGATCCGATAGACCGCCCGCTCGATCGGCGCCTTCAGCATCGCGGCCGGTGCGACGGAAACCGCCGTGTATCCCGATACCCGTGAACGGCAATAGGTGACGAGAAGGCGGTTGGGGCCGGTGCCGATCTCGAAATGCCCCTCGCGCTCCGGCTCCGAAAGAGCCTCGCGCAGCTCCCGCATGCCGTGGACGAATGGCGCTTGCCTCGGCTCGGCCGGCCCCGTCATCTCCTGCAGATTGCGGTCGACGATGAATGTCCTCCAGCCCGAGGTCGCTTCGCCGTTCTCGGCCGCCTTGCTGAGGTGATCGTCCGGCAGCACCAGCGACAGGATGCGCGACATCTCGCCGAACTCGTCGTCGAGCCGCAGGCTCACTGAGACCGTCTGACGCTGCACCACCGGATTGTCGACCCGATCGGACAGGCTCAGGCGCTCGCGGCGCACCACGGGGAACCGCTCCTTCACGGTGGCCGGCAGTTCCACGATGCGCGGCAGCTGGGAGCCGAAGGGGCGCTTCGTGTTGAGCAGCTGGCCTTCGAGGTCCCACAGGATGAACGAGGCTCCCTCCGGGTGCGGCGTCGCCTTCAGCTGGGCGTCGAACGCCTCGAGGTCGTTGGTCTGGAGATGAGGCGAACGGGACAGACCCTTCAGGAGGTTGCCGAGCCCCTGCACCTCCCGGTCGAGAAGGTCGGCGGCGGTCACCGAAACGGACAGGCCGCGATGGGCCAGCACATGCCGCTCGTGCAGGGCGTCCTTGATCAGGAGGCCGGTGGCGACCAGAAAGGACAGGCCGACGGTGAGAGCGGCCGTCAGGACCACGATACGGCGGACGTTCGACGGGAAGGCGAAGCCGCCCGTGAGCTTGATCGAGTTCAGGTCATCCATGAAACCCGCTTCGGCATGAACGCCCCCAAATCCGGTCCGCGGGATCGCCGCGACCCATACCGGACGATTGTCCGTGTACGGGAGTGGATTCCCTAACGACAGTAACACAGGTTAACGAAGAGACGAAGGGGGCTTGCGCCCCGCGGAACGGTGGGTTCCGGGACACTTGCCTGAGCCAGAAACCTGTCGAGCCAGCCCTACATTGTTGCAACTCGACGGTCTGACTCCCCTCCCCTCAATCCGGATGGCCCGCACCGGAGCGCCATGACATGATCGGCGCGCCATCCTCGTCGGAAACTCGCGTCATGCTCGCCTCAGCGATCGTTCCGGCCCATGCCAGGGCCGTCATCTTCGATGCCTACGGAACCTTGTTCGACGTGCATTCCGCCGTCGGCCGGCACATGGCCGCCGTCGGGCCGGATGCCGCGCGGCTCTCCGAGACCTGGCGTGCGAAGCAGCTCGAATATTCGTGGGTGCTTTCGCTGGCCGGCCGCTACGAACCGTTCTGGACCCTGACGGAACGGGCGCTCGACTACGCCTTCGCCCGGTTTCCGCAGATCGACCGGGCGATCGGGCCGCTCCTGCTCGACGCCTATCGCAGCCTCGACGCCTATCCCGATGTCGCCAAGACGCTGCAGGCCCTCAAGGCGCGAGGCCTGCGCACCGGCATCCTGTCGAACGGCGACCCCGGCATGCTGAACGCGGCGGTGGGATCAGCCGGTCTCGCCGGGGATCTCGATGCGATTCTCTCCGTCGATGCCGCGCGGGTGTTCAAGACGAGCCCGCGCACCTACGACCTCGTGCTGCGCTCCCTGCCCGTCGTCGCGAACGAAGTCGTGTTCGTCTCCTCCAACCGCTGGGACATCGCCGGCGCGGCGGCGTTCGGATTCATCCCCGTCTGGGTCAACCGGCTCGGGCTGCCGGATGAATACGTGGAGCTTTCACCCAGCGCGGTGATCGCATCGCTTGACGAATTGGCTCGATGATGCCTGCCGCGCCTTCACCTCTCCCCGGCGGGGAGAGGTCGAGCGCAGCGAGGGTGAGGGGGTACAGGTCCATCCGGATAAAGCTGTAACCCCTCACCCGCGCCTCCGGCGCGACCTCTCCCTCAAGGAGAGGTGAAGGCGCGCCAGCTGGACAGTCCTCACAGATGAACACGCCGCTCAAGTTCGGCAAGAATGGTTTCCATCACGCCATCGAGATTGTCGTAAATCTCCGCATTGGCGAAGCGCATGACGTGATACCCGCAGATCTCTAAGACGCGTGTCCGCTGCTCATCCTGCCGGATTTCGCGCTCCGTTGAATGAGTAGCCCCATCGATTTCGATGACGAGCCTCGCATCCAGGCATACGAAATCGGCGATGTACCGGTCGACAGGATGCTGGCGCCGGAACTTCCAACGCGCCAGCCTCCGGTTTCTCAAGGCCTGCCACAGCAGGTCTTCCGCGCGCGTCTGACGATGACGAAGATGCCGCGCTCTTTGAATGAACCGCTGCATCTTCGCCTCGTCCTCCTCTTACTTTACCGCGCCAGAGCGGCCAGGATCCGCGCCCAGGAGCGGGTGCCTTTGTGGAAGCTCTTGAGGTCGTATTTCTCGTTCGGCGAGTGGATGCGGTCGTCGTCGAGGCCGAAGCCGACGAAGAGGGTGTCGAGACCGAGCGTGCGCTTGAAATCGCCGCCGACGGGGATCGAACCGCCCATGCCGATGACGATCGGGTCCTTCTTCCACTCGTCGTGCAGCGCGGATTTCGCGGCCGTGATCGCCGGGAAGTCGTGCGGCAGGGCAAGCGCCCGCGAGCCCTTGTGCCGGATGAACTCGACCGAGCAGTCCTCGGGAATGCGCGCGCGCACGAAGGCCTCGAAGTTCTCGGAGATCTTCGCCGGATCCTGATCGCCCACGAGGCGGAAGGAGATCTTGCAGCGCGCTTCGGCAGCGATGACGGTCTTGGTGCCCTCGCCCGTATAGCCGCCGATGATGCCGTTCACGTCGCAGGTCGGACGCGACTGGATCTGCTCGATCAGCATGCGGCCTTTCTCGCCGGCGGAATGCTTCAGGCCGACCTGGCCGAGGAATTCCTCTTCCGTCAGGTTGAGGCCCTTCCATTGCTCCAGAACCTGCGTCGGGGTCTCAGGGACGCCCTCGTAGAAATCCTGAATCGTGATGCGGCCGTTGTCGTCGTGGATCGCCGCGATGATCTTCGACAGCACATGGATCGGATTGCGCGCCGCGCCACCGAAGGAGCCGGAATGCAGGTCGCGATCGGCGCAGCGCACGATCACTTCCTCATAGACCATGCCGCGCAAGGAAGAGGTGATGCCGGGCGTGTCCTGGTCCCACATGCCGGTGTCGCAGACGAGGGCCACGTCGGCCTTCAGCTCGTCCTTGTTGGCGAGGATGAACTCGGGGAGAAGCTTCGATCCGTCCTCTTCCGCGCCCTCGACGAGGAAGGTGATGGTGATCGGCAGCGAGCCCGTCTCGGCCTTCCAGGCGCGGCAGGCCTCGACGAAGGTCATCACCTGGCCCTTGTCGTCGGCGGCGCCGCGGGCGCTGATGGCCTTGCGGCCGTCGGGCAGTGTGATGAGGCGCGGCTCGAAGGGCGGGCGCTCCCATAGGTTCAGCGGATCGACCGGCTGCACGTCGTAATGCCCGTAGAAGAGCACGTGAAGCTTCTCGTCGCCACTGGCATGGCCGAGCACCACCGGATGCCCGCCCGTCTCGCGCAAGGACGCCTCGATGCCGATGCTCTTCAGCTCGTCGACCAGCCATTGCCCGGCGTTGCGGCAATGATCCTTATAGGCGGGATCGGTGGAGATGGAGGGAATTGTCAGCCACTGGAACAGCCGTTCGAGGGACGAATCGAGATCGGCGTCGATCCGTTGCAGGACTTGGTCGAGTTGGGACATGGGGAATATCTGCCTTGTAGACGTGGTCGACCCAAGACCTACCCTCATCTCCCGGGTGATCGCAAGTATGAGGTTTCGACGCGGGTTTAGGGGGCCAGCGCTTTCGTCATGTAGACGCGCCGAAACCCCTTCTCCTCGCCGCGATGGGTTTCGACGAATCCCAGACGCTCGTAGAGACCGACGTTCTCGATCATGGCCTCGTTCGTGTAGAGCCGGATGGCCTTGAACCCGCGTTCGCGGGCGACCCGCTCGGCAAAGGCTATCAGCGCACGCCCGTACCCGCGTCCGTGCCGATCCGGATGGACGGCCACATTGTCGAGAAGCATGGCGCCGTCGTCGGGCAGGAGAACGAGGATTCCAACAACCTCATTCTCGGCGACGAGCACATGGACGCGCCGCTCCGAGATGAGAGCGGAATAGTCGTCGAGCATCGGTCCGGGCTTCTGCCCGACGAGCGGGATGTATCGTGAATAGGCGGCCCGGACGATGGCTTCGACGGCGGGAAGATCCCGAGCATATGCGAGGCGAATATTCTGCATCATCGACACCCGGCGATATCGGCCGACGATTACCGCCTCAACAACCCGCCCAGGGTCCCGCGCACGATGGCGCGGCCGATGGAGCTGCCCTGACGCCCACCGATGGACTTGCCGATCTCGGCCGCGAGATTGCCCACCGTCTGGTTGACGATGGTTCGGGTCACCTCCCGCGTCACCCGCTGGGTGGTCGTCATCGAGCCCTTGCGCTGGCCGGTGGTTCCGAAGAGGCCGCCGAGCATGTCGAGGATGCCGCCGCCCCCCTCCGCAGCCTTCGCCTCGTCCGCCGCCTGTTGGGCGCGCTTGGCGAGCATCTCGTAGGCCGATTCGGGATCGACCGGCTGATCGTATTTCCCCTTCAGGATGCTCGATGCCACGATCTGCTGGCGCTGCGACAATTCGATGGGTCCTACTTGCGCCATAGGCGGGGCGATGAGCGTGCGCTCCACCATGGAGGGCGCGCCCTTGCCCTCGAGGGTCGATACCAGAGCCTCGCCGACGCCGAGTTCGGTGATGGCCTTTTCGGTGTCGAAGGCCGGGTTCTGCCGGAAGGTCTGCGCCGCCACGCGCACCGCCTTCTGCTCGCGCGGGGTATAGGCGCGAAGCGCATGCTGCACCCGGTTGCCGAGCTGCGCCAGCACGCTCTCGGGAATATCGACCGGGTTCTGCGTAATGAAATAGACGCCGACGCCTTTCGAGCGGATCAGGCGAACGACGCGCTCCACGGTTTCGACCAGGGCCTTCGGCGCATCGTTGAAGAGAAGATGCGCCTCGTCGAAGAAGAACACGATCTTGGGCTGATCGAGATCGCCGACCTCCGGCAGTTCCTCGAACAGCTCGGACATGAGCCAGAGCAGGAACGTGGCGTAGAGGCGCGGATTGCTCATCAGCCTGTCCGCCGCCAGGATATTCACCACGCCGCGTCCGTCGCGGTCCGTGCGCATCAAATCCTTGATGTCGAGCGCAGGCTCGCCGAGAAACTCGTCGCCCTGCTGGTTCTCCAGCACGAGGAGCTGACGCTGGATCGTGCCGATGGTGGCTTTCGAGACGTTGCCATATGTCGTCGTGAGCTGGCCGGCATTGTCGGAGATGAGCTGCAGCAGCGCGCGCAGATCCTTCAGGTCGAGCAGCAGCAGACCCTGCTCGTCGGCGATGCGGAAGGCGATGTTGAGCACGCCTTCCTGCGTGTCGTTGAGATCGAGCAGGCGCGAAAGCAGCAACGGTCCCATCTCCGAGATGGTTGCGCGCACCCGGTGCCCCTGCTCGCCGAAGAGGTCCCAGAACACGACGGGGAATTTATCCGGCACGTAGTCGATGCCGATCTCCTTCGCGCGCTTGACCAGCGGCTCCTTGCCGTTGCCGGGCGCCGCCATGCCGGAGAGATCACCCTTGATGTCGGCGGCGAAGACCGGAACGCCCGCGTTGGAGAAACCTTCGGCCAGCACCTGCAGCGACACGGTCTTGCCGGTGCCGGTCGCGCCGGTCACGAGGCCGTGGCGGTTGGCGAGCCGCAGCTCCAGATATTCCGGCTTGGTGCTCTTGCCGATGAAGATCTTCCCGTCTTGGAGCATCATGTCCTCCAGCTTCCACCAATGGATCTTAGAAGCGTTGCCGCGAGTTTCCACTCTCGGATTTCTTGATTTAATAGTTTAGCTGTGAACTATCAGCCCATTCCAGCCTCAGGAGAATCAGATGGAAGAGCTCATCGCCCGCGTGACGCAGAAGACCGGCCTTGAACAGGCAACCGCTCGGAAGGCCATCGGCATCATCCTGGGCTATCTCCAGAAGGAAGGGCCGCAGGCCGAAGTCAACCAGCTGATTGCGGCGCTGCCCGGCGCCCAGGAGGCGATCGAGGAATCGAAGGCCGGCGGCAACGGCGGCGGCCTCATGGGCACGATGGGCTCGATGGGCGGCGGCGTGATGGCGCTCGGCGGCCAGCTCATGGGCGTCGGCGTCTCCATGGGCCAGATGCAGCCCCTCGGCAAGGAACTCTTCGCCTATGGCCGCGAGAAGGCGGGCGAGGACGTGATGGGCCCCATCGTCGGCTCGATCCCGGGGCTTTCGCAGTTCGTTTGAGCACCAAAGCTCGTCATCCCGGGGCTGCGCAGCAGAACCCGGGATCGGTTTCAGAACGAAATTCAACGTTCTGCGAACGATCCCGGATCGGCTTCGCCGTCTGGGATGACGCTGTCTCCCGCCCCATCGTCCTTTAGGGCATTCCCACCGCCGGCCGGACCCGGTATCGTCCCGCAAAATTTCCGCTGCTGCCGGACGAGAACTTCCATGGACGACCTCAACCTAGCCTCCGACTTTCCCCAGGCGACCCGCGAGCAATGGCTCGAGCGCGTCGAGGGCGTGCTCAAGGGCGCGGACTTCCGGAAGAAGCTCGTCGCCCGCACGCATGACGGCATCGAGATCCAGCCGCTCTACCCGAAGGCGGAAGGATCTGCGCCAGTTGCGCGCGAGCAGGCCGGGCGCTGGCGCGTGTCGCAGCGGATCGATCATCCCGAGCCGGCGAAGGCGAACGAGCTCGCGCTTCTCGATCTCGAAGGCGGTGCCGATTGCCTCAATCTCATTCTCGCCGGTGCGCCCTCGGCACGCGGTTTCGGTGTTGGGGTCGACAATGTCGAGGACCTCGACCGGACGCTCTCCGGCGTGATGCTCGATCTCATTGCCCTCAAGATCGAAACCGCTCCTTTCATGGGGCGGCTCGTCGCTGAAAAAGTCTCCGCGCTCGTCAAGCGCCGCGGGCTGGACCCGGCCTCGCTCGCCATCGATTTCGGTCTCGATCCGCTGGGAGATATCGCCAGAACCGGGCAGATCGTTCTCCCCTGGACAGAGCTGTCGCAGCGTGTCGCGAACACGGTCTCGACCTTACAGGATCAGGGTTTCAAAGGGCCGATGCTGCGGATCGATGCACGTGCCTTTCACGAGGCCGGAGCCGGCGAAGCCCAGGAGCTCGCGGCGGCGCTTGCCGTCGGCGTGGCCTATCTTCGTACTCTGGAGGCTCATGGCCATTCGCTCGAGAGCGCTCGCGATCTGCTCTCCTTCCTGCTCGTGGCCGATGCGGGCGAGTTCCTGAGCGTGGCGAAGCTGCGCGCCATGCGCCGCCTCTGGGCGCGGATCGAGCAGGCCTGCGGCCTGGAGCCGAAGCCGATCCGCCTGCATGCGGAAACGGCCTGGCGCATGACCACCCGGCGCGATCCGTGGGTGAACATGCTGCGCACCACCGTCGCGGCCTTCTCCGCCGGCATCGGCGGCGCAGACGGGATCACAGTGCTGCCGTTCACGGCGGCGCTCGGCCTGCCCGATGCATTCGCCCGCCGCATCGCGCGCAACACGCAGCTGATCCTGCTCGACGAATCCAACCTCGCCCGCGTGGCCGATCCGGCGGCCGGTGCGGGCGGCTTCGAGGCGCTGACCGATGCGCTCTGCGAGAAAGCCTGGGCGCTGTTCCAGGAGATCGAGCGCGAGGGCGGGATTCTGGAGAGCCTGAAAGGCGACAAGCTCCAGGCCCGCATTGCCGCCGTGCGGGCGCAGCGCGAGAAGGCCGCCGCCACCCGCAAGGAGCCGATCACCGGCACGAGCGAGTTTCCGAATATCGGCGAGGCTGAGGTGAGCGTGCTGTTTGCAGCTCCGAACGAGCTCTCCTCCCCCTTGTGGGGAGGAGATGGAGGTGGGGGTGTGAGCGATAGCCTATCAGGCTCAGGCGCCAACACCCCCACCCCTACCCCTCCCCACAAGGGGGAGGGGAAGCTCACCATCGCTCCCCTGCCCTCCATCCGGACGGCAGAGCCTTTCGAGCGCCTGCGCGATCGCGCGGATGCCCATTTCGCAAAGACCGGCACCCGGCCAAGGATCTTCCTCGCCAATCTCGGCCCGATCGCGGCCTTCACGGCGCGCTCCACCTTCGCCAAGAATTTCTTCGAGGCCGGAGGAATAGAAGCTATCACGAACGATGGATTTTCGGACCAGGGCAAGCTTCGCCAAGCCTATCTCGACAGCAAAGCCAAGCTTTGCTGCATCTGTTCGACGGATGAGATTTACGAAAATCATGCAGTCGAGACTACCGAAACCCTGCGATCTTCGGGATCGACGCTCGTCTATCTGGCGGGGCGCCAGGGTAACCATGAAGATGCATGGAAAGGCGCCGGTATCACCACTTTCATTTTCGCCGGGTGCGACACCCTCAAGGTTCTGAGTCAGGCTCTCGACGAGGCCTGCGCTTAGGATTGACTTCCGCGCCGCCCGCCGATCTCGGCATCCGGAACGGCGTTGCGTGGCTCACCCAAAGCCGAAAGGCGGTCCAGGAACTCCGCCCGAAAACCTCACGTTGGTTCTGCCCGACATCAGAAGTTTTTGGAGCGTTCGATGCGAGTGATGCCCTGGCTGGGCGCGGCCTTCGCGGCATCCTGCCTTCTTCCGCCTCAGGCTCAGGCCCAGACGAACCGCTTCGACGGCAACTGGAGCGTGGAGGTGGTCACCGAGCAGGGAGCCTGCGACAGGGCCTATCGCTATGCCGTCATCGTCCAGAACGGCCGCGCCCGCTACGGCGGCCCGGAGAACTTCAACGTGAACGGTCAGGTCAGCCCGAACGGCTCCGTCTCGGCCAGCATCTCGCGCGGCCAGGACCGTGCCAACGTCTCCGGCCGGCTGTCCGGCGCGACGGGACGGGGCACCTGGTCGACCTCAGGCGGACGGGTTTGCTCGGGCTACTGGAGTGCGGAGAAGGGGGGTGATGAAACTGTGTCATTCCCGGCCGGAGCGTCAGCGGAGGGGAAGGGAACCCAATAGCACTGCGCTTGGTCGTAGATCCCCTTCCCGGCCTTCGGCCGCCGGGGATGACATTGGAGACCCTCCAACCATGCGCCGATAGCATCCCGCCGCCCGATGCCCTAAAATGAGGCCATCGACTTTGTCTTATCCGTCGAGGGCACCCGTTCCAAGGCCATGACCAGCATTCCCGACTTTTCGAGCATCGCCTTCGCCGATGCCCCTCCGGCATCTTCCCCGGCGCAGAAGGCCGAGCCCTGGCTGACGCCGGAGGGGATTGCCGTCAAGGGAGCCTATGAGGCAGAGGACCGTGCCGGGCTCGACTTCCTCGACACCTATCCGGGCATCGCGCCTTATCTGCGCGGTCCCTACCCCACCATGTACGTCAACCAGCCCTGGACCGTGCGCCAATATGCCGGGTTCTCCACGGCCGAGGATTCGAACGCCTTCTACCGCCGCAACCTCGCTGCCGGGCAGAAGGGTCTCTCGGTCGCCTTCGACCTCGCCACCCATCGCGGCTACGATTCCGACCATCCGCGCGTCTCGGGCGATGTGGGCATGGCGGGTGTAGCCATCGATTCCATCTACGACATGCGCACCCTGTTCGCCGGCATTCCGCTCGACCGGATGAGCGTGTCGATGACCATGAACGGCGCGGTGCTGCCGGTGCTCGCGCTCTACATCGTCGCGGCGGAGGAACAAGGCGTGCCGGCCCAAAAACTCTCCGGCACGATCCAGAACGACATTCTCAAAGAGTTCATGGTGCGCAACACCTATATCTACCCGCCGAAAGGGTCGATGCGCATCATCTCCGACATCTTCGCCTATACCTCGGCCAACATGCCGAAGTTCAACTCGATCTCGATCTCCGGCTATCACATGCAGGAGGCCGGTGCGACGCAGGATCTCGAGCTTGCCTATACGCTCGCCGACGGCGTCGAGTATATCCGCGCCGGCATCGCCGCGGGGCTGACCATCGATCAGTTCGCGCCGCGCCTGTCGTTCTTCTGGGCGGTGGGCATGAACTTCTTCATGGAAGTGGCCAAGATGCGCGCCGCGCGCCTGATCTGGGCCAAGCTCGTGAAGGGCTTCAACCCGCAAAGCGAAAAGTCGCTGCCCTTGCGCACCCACTCGCAGACCTCGGGCTGGTCGCTCACCGCGCAGGACGTGTTCAACAACGTCACCCGCACCTGCATCGAGGCGATGGCGGCAACCCAAGGCCACACGCAGTCGCTGCACACCAACGCGCTGGACGAGGCGCTGGCGCTGCCAACCGATTTCTCGGCCCGCATCGCGCGCAACACGCAGCTCTTCCTGCAGCAGGAAAGCGGCACCACGCGCATCATCGATCCGTGGGGCGGCTCGTATTATGTCGAGCGCCTCACCTACGAGTTGGCGCAGAAGGCCTGGGCGCATATCCAGGAGGTCGAGGAACTCGGCGGCATGGCGAAGGCCATCGAGGCCGGCATCCCGAAGCTGAAGATCGAGGAAGCTGCCGCCCGCACGCAGGCGCGCATCGATTCAGGCCACCAGAAGATCGTCGGCGTGAACTGCTTCAAGTCCACGGACGAGGCCTCCATCGATATTCTCAAAGTCGACAATGCGGCGGTGCGCGCGAGCCAGATCGAAAAGCTGAGACGTCTCAAGGCCGAGCGCGTTCAGGCCGATGTGGATGCAGCGCTCGATGCACTGTCCCAGGCCGCGGCATCGGGGGAAGGCAACCTGCTCGATCTCGCCGTGAAGGCGGCGCGCGCCAAGGCGACGGTGGGCGAGATTTCCGATGCGCTGGAAAAGGTCTGGGGTCGTCACCGCGCCGAGATCAAGGCGATCTCGGGCGTGTACAAGCGGGAGGTCGGCATGGCGTCGCCAGCCGTGGAGAAAGTTCGCCAGCTGGTGGAAAAGTTCGAGCACGACGACGGCCGCCGTCCGCGCATTCTCGTCGCCAAGATGGGCCAGGACGGGCACGACCGCGGTCAGAAGGTGATCGCGTCGGCCTTCGCCGATCTCGGCTTCGACGTGGATATCGGCCCGCTCTTCGCCACGCCCGGAGAAGCGGCGCGCCAGGCGATCGAGAACGACGTGCACATCATCGGCGTCTCGTCGCTGGCAGCGGGTCATCTTACCCTCGTGCCGGAGCTCAAGAGCGAGCTCGCCAAATACGGCCGCGACGACATCATGATCGTGGTCGGCGGCGTGATCCCGCCGCAGGATTTCGACGCCCTTACCCAGGCCGGCGCCTCGGCGATCTTCCCGCCCGGCACGGTGATCGCGGACGCCGCGGTGAATCTGATCGACGACCTCAACCGCAGGCTCGGCTACGGGCCGAAACAGGCGGCGGAGTAACTGCGGTCCTTGGTGCCTGCCTTCAAAACTCCGCCCTCATCCTGAGGAGCAGCGCAGCTGCGTCTCGAAGGAGGCTCCAGAGAATACTGGAAACGCCCTGATCCTTCGAGACGGATTGCTGACGCAATCCCCTCAGGATGAGGGCTCGGAAGTGAGGCGATTTTCAAGCCAGCTTCTCAAGACCGCTCGATCGCCCGCTTCACCACCTGCTGCACTTCCTTGTTCGACAGGAACAGGTCGTGGTTGATGATGCCGCCGCCGAATTCGGAGGCGTCGGCGACGCGCACGCCGAGGGATTCCAGCCGTTCGCGGTCTGCGGCGCCGGCGCGGATGATGCCGCCGGCGAGGCGGCTCGAGACGGCGAGCGCCCGGTCGTTGGTGGAGCTGATGACGGTGATCTTCTTCGCGTCCGGTCCGAGCCGCTCCAGGCCGCGGGCGAAAAGATCGATGTCGATGTCGGGGGCGGCCAGCACCACCGCGCCGATGCGCTCCATGGCGTTCTCGCCGCCGGAGGCGCGCAGCATGCGGAGGGTCTCGAGGGTCAGCATCGTGCCCATGCTGTGCGCCACGATGTGGATGCGCCCGCCGCTTGGCGTCTTGGCGATGGCGGTGAGCAGGTCCTCGAGCGCGTCGCGCGACCACATGGCGCTTTCGCGGTCGGCCACGTAGCTGAAGGTCGAGGCGGCGGAGGGCCAGGTGAAGAGCCCCGTGACGCCGGCGAATCTGATGCCCTCGGAGAGGTCGACGGTCGAGGTGGCCGCCGTCTCGAAGCTTTCCTTGTAGCCGTGGATGTAGAGCAGCAGGTTATGGCCGAAGGCCGCCTGCGCAAAGGCCTGCGCCGCGTTGCTCCGGTCCACGTTTTCGACCTTCGCGATGCTCCAGTCGCCGCGCCCGATGAGGGAATCGGAGGGCGGCGTCAGGCGCGCTTCGGCGAAGATCATGTCGGGCGAGCGCTCGCTGCTGAACCAGGGCTTGCGCAGCGGATCGCCGACGGGAAGCCGCGTGGTCGCGACGAGAAGCTTCGGGTCGCGCGCAAGACCGACCTGCGACGAAACCGGGCTGACGAGCGCCGAGTCCTCCCCAAGGCAGCCGGACAGGGCAAGACTTGCAAGGCAGACGAGGGCAAGGCGAGGGACAGGGAACATGAGGCCGGAGAGTGAGAGGAGACACAAAGGCGGAAGCGCTGTGTTGCTCCCGATCATGGCGGGCGCAAGGCGGAGGCCGGGCGGAACCATCCTTTGTGACCCGCGACGGTAAAGCAATGGTGAACGGCTGCGCCCGCCCGTCGCCTTGCTGGCCTCAGGCCGCGCACGTTACCCTGCCGTGATGCTCGTCTTTCTGTCCCGCATCTTTCTCGTCATCGTCGGCCTGTTTCTCCTTCCGCTCGGGGCTCATGCGCTCTGGTGGGCCATGCGCGACGATATCGCGCCCAACCGGATTGCCGCCGATTGGTCGAGCGCCAAGCTCCTGCCGGTGGCAACCGAGGCGCCCCAGGCCATCGTCGCGGTCTATGCGGCGCGGGTCGGCCGCTGGCGCGGCATCTTCGCCCACCACACCTGGGTGGTGGTGAAGGAGGCCGGCGCGCGCGACTACACCCGCTACGACAAGGTCGGCTGGGGCAGTCCGGTCCGCACCAACGGCTGGGCGCCGGATGGGCGCTGGTTCGGCAACGCGCCCCATCCGGTCATCGTCATCGAGGGGCCTGAGGCCGAGCGGCTGATTCCGCAGGTCAGGAAGGCGGTGACCAGCTATCCCTACCAGACCTTCGGCGCCTACAACGCCTGGCCCGGTCCGAACTCGAACACTTTCGTTGCCCATGTGATGCGCTCGGTCCCCGAGCTCGCCGCGGCGCTGCCGCCGACCGCTCTCGGCAAGGACTGGCAGCCCTGGCGCGACATCGTCGGCCTGACCCCAAGCCGGACCGGCATCCAGATTTCGCTGGGCGGCTATGCCGGCGTTGCGCTCGGCTGGGTCGAAGGGCTCGAGATCGATTTCATGGGCCTCGTCGCCGGCATCGACGTGCGCCGCCCCGCCGTCAAGATCCCCGCCTGGGGACGAATCGGCATGGACCCGATCATCTGGTGAGGGCGCCGGAGCGGCGAGAGCCCTGATAAGGTCTTCACGCCCCGGCGCTATATTCCGCTGTTCGCGACCTTGTCTTACAGGACAAACCAGCCGGTTCGCATGTCATGCGCGCCTGCAAGCGCGATGACGGCTTCGGCCGCTGCGTCCCCGTCGGTGTCGAGAAGGATCAGCGTCTCATCCCCGGCGCGCTCCGACCGGATTGGACTAGCGCGGGAGGTCGTGCGCCTTACTCTTGAAGTAGGCGAACGCATCTCTCCGTACGTTAAGGTATCTGTCATGCGAGATGCAGACGTGCTTATAGCGCCTATAATTCTCGCTTTCATCGGCAAGAATATGGGGCGGTGCCGTCCGCTTCTCTGACTCGTAGTGATAGTGCTTAAGATCAATGAGATCTTGGTGTTTGTCCCCAAACCACTGCGCTATGAGGCCATCTATTATGCTGAGATGATGACCCCATTGGTTGTGATCGACAGACCACGCCGCGCCATTTTCGTAAGTCACTGCTGAGATTAGCTTTTCGCCCAAACTCACCGCCTTGGAGTCCGCCGTTTGCAAGATTTCCAGGGCATCGCGGGCGCGCAATGACGTCAGCATAGCCTCGTTGAGCTGATCTTGGATAAGTTTACGCTAATCCATCGTATGCAGAAGGCCGTCAACTGTGCCCTTTATCGAGTCTCGCGCGCCTTGAACCATCGCCTCGATGGCATCCAGGCGAGTTTCGTAATTCTGACCTGACCCAAGAGCTAGCAGGCCCATCTGTTTGGGCCGAAGGCTGTCATCGATCTTGGACAAACGGTTCTTAAGCTCGGAAAGCTCAGCTTGGAAGCCTTCAAAAGTTTGGTTCTTAGCCCGCTCTGACTCACCCATCGCTCGGGTAAGCCCCTCAAGACGTTCCTGCAATTTCTGGATCTGGCCAGAAACAGCGTGTCCTTCAGAGATAGACGCTTCGTTGGAAAGCGCGTTAGTGCTTCCAGGCGAGGCAGGGAGTGGGTTGAACTGCCGCCACGCAATGAGTCCTGCCGCTATGGTCAGCACCACGAAGCAGCCGAGAACAGCGCCCGCAATTACAATGCCGCCCCACCCGTACCGGGCTATCGGCTCGAATGCGCTTGCTGCCCACGTCATGAGCGTAGCCAGCAAGCCGCCTGGACCGAATACCCCGGCCCAATAGCCGATGCGGTCGACGGAACGATCAGTTTTGTAGAAGAAACGCCAGCCAGCCATTCAGGCCAGCTAACACTATTGCTTGGATTTTGTGTAGTCGTCACCGGATAGTCTCCTATCCGGCCTTTGGAGGATTCACACCCTTTTGGTGCAATTGCTCCATAAGACCTCAAATTTGCAGGAGGACACTGCAACGTCGGGCGCAGGCCCGAGGGTGCCTGTTGAAGCCAGAATCGTCTAAGACGTGAGCATGAGTGAAGAACCACAGAGGAAAGGGACTGTAACAGCTCAAGCCGTTGCCAAGGGCGACCGGGCGGCGCTGGCGCGCGCCATCACGCTCATGGAATCGCGCCGGCCCGATCACCGCGAGGCGGCCCGCGCGCTGCTTCAGGAGCTGATGCCCCGCACGGGCCATGCGGTGCGAATCGGCATCACTGGCGTGCCGGGGGTGGGCAAATCCACCGCCATCGACACGCTGGGCTCCATGCTCACCGAGGAGGGCCACAAGGTGGCGGTGCTGGCGGTCGATCCCTCATCGACCCGCACCGGCGGCGCGATTCTCGGCGACAAGACCCGCATGGCGCGGCTTTCGACGGACCCGAACGCCTTCATCCGCCCTTCCCCGTCCTCGGGCACGCTGGGTGGCGTTGCTGCCAAGACCCGCGAGACGATGCTGCTCTGCGAGGCCGCAGGCTTCGACGTGATCCTGGTCGAGACCGTCGGCGTCGGGCAGTCGGAGACGGCGGTCGCGGACCTGACCGATTTCTTCCTCGTCCTCATGCTGCCGGGCGCGGGCGACGAGCTGCAGGGGATCAAGAAGGGCATCCTCGAACTCGCCGACCTGATCGCCGTCAACAAGGCGGACGATGCGGGCGCCAAGGCGAAGGCCGCCGCCGCCGAATACAAGGCGGCCCTGCACATCCTGACTCCGGCCTCGGCCACGTGGTCACCGCCGGTGCTGACGATCTCGGGCCTCACGGGACAGGGCCTCGACGAACTCTGGACCAAGGTTCTCGATCACCGCAAGCGCTTGGAGGCGACCGGCGAACTCGCTGCGAAACGGCGGGCGCAGGACACCAAATGGATGTGGGCCCTCGTCCATGAGCGCCTGCACGAGCGCCTGACCCACGATTCGGCCCTGCGCCAGCGCGTACCCGCCATCGAGAAAGCCATCGCGGACGGCACCCTGTCGCCGAATGCCGGGGCGAGCGAGATCGTCAGGCTCTTGGGGATCTGACGCGCAGATCAGCAATTTCCGTCAGGCCGGATGCGGCCGATTGGGAATAAGCGTTTGCAGGTCAAGACGGAGATCAGCGTGACGGCGCAGACCACCAACCATTATCGGGCCCGGCTCCAAAGGGTGCTCCAGCATATCGAGGAGCATCTCGACGAGGATCTGAGCGTCGACGCGCTAAGCGGGGTCGCGGCTTTCTCGCGGTATCATTTCCATCGGCAGTTCTCCGCCCTCTTCGGGATCGGCGTCTACCGATACGTGCAGCTGGCACGCCTCAAGCGCGCCTCGTACAAGCTCGCGTTCCGCGAGGATGAGCCCATCCTGCAGATTGCGTTCGACAGCGGATACGAGGGGCCGGAAGCCTTCGCCCGCGCCTTCAAGAAAACCTTCGGACAGAGCCCGAGCGCGTTCCGGAACGAACCGCAATGGACGTCTTGGCACGCAGCCCATCAGCCGCTCAGCGAGACAAGGAAGATCCACATGGCGAGAACCTGGACCGACGGGGATGTGCGCATCGAAGACACCGACGACATCCGCGTCGCCGAACTGGTGCATCGGGGCGATCCGGCACTGATCGGGGATTCGGTGCGCCGGTTCATCGAATGGCGCAAACAGACCGGCATCCCAAAGGCGAGCGCGGTCTTCAACACCCTCTATGACGACCCTCACGCCACGCCACCGAAAGACTTTCGGCTCGGCATCTGCGTCGCAACGGACCGGGACGTGGCGCCCAACGATGCGGGAATTGCGATCAAGGCGATCCCCGGCGGGCGCTGTGCCGTCCTGCGCCATGTCGGCACCGAGGACAGCTTCGCCGCCGCCTTGGCCTATCTCTATGGAACCTGGCTGCCGCAAAGCGGAGAGGAGCCGCGGGACAGCCCGCTCTATTGCCGACGGGTTAGGTTCTTCCCGGATGTGCCCGAGCACGAGGCGGTGACGGACATCTTCCTTCCATTGAAATAGCGGCGGACCCGTTCAGGCTGTGCCCAAAATCTCCGACGAGACCCGGAGCTGTCCGACTTCCATGCCGTTCCGGTTTCTGAGCACCGGATGCGCCAGGGCTTCGACGGCTTTGCGCTCGTCATAGGCCAGATTGAGGAAGCGCAGGACGAGGCCTGCCATCATGGCCTCGGCGGCGCGGGCATTGCCGTCTTCCGCCTTCAGGGCGACGCCGTAGCCGAGTTCGGGGAAGGCGGCGCAATAGACGCCCTCGGCCCCGACCTTCACGAAGGCGCGTTCGCCGAGCAGCTCCATGAGCCTGGTGTCGAAGAGGCCGGTGCCGGCCACCATGAAGGGGTGGCGCGCCACGGCCTTGCGGATCCGGGCCGCGGCCGCCTTGCCGGCGCCCGGCAGGCCGGCGCCGGTTCCGAACCGGGCGAAGCCGAAGGCAAGCGACGGCAGCGGGATCGCATAGGTCGGGATCGAGCAACCGTCGATGCCGCTCTTCTCGACGGTGTGGCAGGCGCCGGTGATCTCCTCCATGGCCTCGCGCACGCTGCGCTGCACCGGGTGATCTGCTCCGATATAGCCCTTGGGATCGCGGCCTTCGCCGCAGGCGAGGCAGATGAAGCCCGCATGCTTGCCGGAGCAGTTGTTGTGCAGGGCGTTGGGGCTTGCGCCCTTTGCCGCCAAGGCGCGGCTGGCGGCCTCGCTCATGGGCCAGTGGGTGCCGCATTCCAGGCAGCCGACATCCTGCCCCGCCTTGGCGAGCATGGACTTGGCCGCCGCCACATGCTCCGGCTCCCCGGCATGGGAGGCGCAGGCGAGCGCGATCTCCTGGTCGGTCAGGCCGTATTTGTCCGCAATGCCGCTCTCGACCAAGGGCAGGGCCTGCAGCGCCTTGACGGCGGAGCGCGGAAAAACGCGCCTGTCCACGTCCCCGATCGACAGAACCGCAGCCCCCTCGGCATCCACCACCGAGACGCTGCCCCTATGGCGCGACTCGACCAGGTGCCCGCGGGTGACCTCGACAAGAAAAGGATTGTTCATCAATGCCCCGATTGAAAGCGGCGGTGTTTTGGCGGCACTTACGCCAGAAGTCAAAGGGGTTATTGTTTCAAAACCGAGAAAATCCTTGCTCTTTATCGTAGCAACCTGCGGCTTGCGGCCAAACCGAGACCACCCTAAACCGGAGGCTTGAGTTAACAGGGAGCTCCCGATGCGTGTCGCGATGATCGGAGCGGGCTATGTCGGATTGGTTTCCGGCGCCTGCTTTGCGGATTTCGGCCACGACGTCTGCTGCGTCGACAAGGATCCGGCCAAGATCGAGGCGCTCGACCGCGGCGAGATCCCGATCTTTGAGCCGGGCCTGTCCGAACTCGTCGCCAAGAACACGCGCGAGGGCCGCCTGACCTTCACCATCGACCTGCAGCAGGCGGTCCGCAACGCCGAGGCCGTGTTCATCGCGGTCGGCACCCCATCCCGGCGCGGGGACGGCCATGCCGACCTGTCCTACGTCTATCAGGCCGCCCGCGACATCGCCGCCGCCATGGACGGCTATACGGTGGTCGTGACCAAGTCGACCGTGCCCGTCGGCACCGGCGACGAGGTCGAGCGCATCATCCGCGAGGTCAGGCCCGACGCGGATTTCTGCGTGGTCTCGAACCCGGAATTCCTGCGCGAAGGCGCAGCCATCACCGACTTCAAGCGCCCGGACCGCATCGTCATCGGCACCGAAGATCAACGGGGCCTGAGCGTGATGACCGAGCTCTATCGTCCGCTCTACCTCAACCAGTCCCCGGTGCTGGCCACGACCCGGCGCACGGCGGAGCTGACAAAATACGCCGCCAATGCCTTTCTCGCCACCAAGATCACCTTCATCAACGAGATCGCGGATCTCTGCGAGCAGGTGGGCGCCGACGTGCAGGACGTGGCCCGCGGCATCGGCCTCGACAACCGCATCGGCTCGAAGTTCCTCCATGCCGGTCCCGGCTATGGCGGCTCGTGCTTCCCGAAGGACACTCTGGCCCTGATCAAGACCGCCCAGGATTACGAGGCGCCGATGCGCATCGTGGAGACGGTGGCGGCGGTGAACAGCCAGCGCAAGCGCGCCATGGGGCGCAAGGTGATCGCCGCCTGCGGCGGCTCCGTGCGCGGCAAGACCGTCGCGGTGCTCGGGCTGACCTTCAAGCCGAACACCGACGACATGCGCGATGCGCCCTCCATCGACGTGATCACGGCGCTGCGAGACGCCGGCGCCCGGATCAAGGCCTACGACCCGGAAGGCATGGGAGCGGCCGAGGCCGTCCTGACGGATGTGGATTACGCCAAGGACCCCTATGACTGCGCCCGCGACGCCGACGCCCTGGTGCTGGTGACCGAATGGGACGCCTTCCGCGCCCTCGATCTGCGCCGCCTGAAGGCTGCCCTTGCCGCTCCGGTGGTCGTGGACCTGCGCAACGTCTACCGGCCGGAGGAAATGCGCCGCCACGGCTTCACCTATGTGAGCATCGGGCGGACCTGAGGCCGATTCAGTCCAAAGGCCGGAGAGGTTCTCACCGGCCCGGTCTCGTGCCATATCTCCTGACACCAGATTCCAGACGACCGCCATTCCGGAGCGCCCCATGCAGACCTTCTTCGTCGAGATCAAGTGCAAGCTCGGCAAGACCTACGCCGTCGCGAACGCTCTCGCCGACCGGGAGATCGCCTCCGAGATCTACTCGACGGCGGGCAATTACGACATCCTCGCCAAGTTCCACGTGGATGACGGCGTCGATATCGGCCACTTCATCGCCGAAAACGTCCAGGTGATTCCCGAGATCGCCGACACGCATACAATCATCACCTTCAAGGCGTTTTGAGACCCACCCCAGGTTTTGAGACCCACCCCAGGTGATGCAAAGCACAACGCGCCGCATATTTTCGCGGTAATCTCGGGGCTCCTTGAATTGAGGAGAACCCCATGTCATCTCGGGCGGACTGGCGCAGGGTCTACGACTTCTGGTTCCCTATCGACCTCTCACAGGCGGAAATCGGCGAGCACTGGCGCATGCTGCTTTGGTGGATGCGCGGTGGCGCCAACGCGGAGCTCGGGCCCTTTGCGCCGCTGGTGGACGAGGCCACGGCCGGCCGGCTGGATCACTGGCTCGAGACGCCGCGCGGCCGCCTCTCCCTGATCCTCGTGCTCGACCAGTTCCCCCGCGGCCTGTTCGCCGGCAGCCCCGAGGCCTATGCCTGCGATCAGCAGACGCTGAAGATCGCCGAGGAGGGCTTTCGAAACGGGCATTACGAGGCCCTGACAAGCCTTTATGAGAAGTTCTTCTATTTCCTCCCCCTCGCCCATGCGGAGGGGCCTGATCATCTGGAGCGCCTGAAGAGAATCGTCACGGTCTCCGAACAGGCCATCGACGAGGCGCCGGAGCATCTCAAGCCCGTCTGGCAGTTCTCGCTCAGCCAGGCCCAGGCCAATCTCGAAGTGATCTGCCGCTTCGGCCGCTTCCCGCACCGGAACGAAGTTCTCGGGCGCGCCTCGACGGCGGACGAGCTGGTTTATTTGGCGAAGGGCGATTTCGTCCACATGCGCTCGCTGCCGGCCTCGGCATCCACGGCCATCAGCGCGATCGGCTAAAACCTGCCGCTCACTGAACGAGAGGCGTCGCCTCGGCCGTCCGTTCGGTGTGGCGGGCGATCTCGGCGAGATAGGGGCCGATTCCCTCGTAGCGGTCGAGGCGTCGGACGATCTTCGAGTCGATCCTGTCGTAGAGTTCGGCCACGCTGACGGGGCGGCGCTTGCGCCCCTTGCCTTCCATGAACAGCCCAGCATTGGCCTTGGCGGCCTTCGGGAAGAGCTTGGAGGCCTTCATGTTCGGGTCCTGATCGAGAACCTCGAGGAAGCGGACGGCGCTGGTGGCGCCGAGGAAATGGGCGAGATAGAGCTCGGCCTCGGCGAGCTCCCGCTCACCCTCGGCCTGCAGGGCGCGCTCCACATCCTTGATCAGCTCACCCGCCATGAGAGCCGAGAAGAAGGGATCCCTCCGCAGGCCCATGATCCAGTCCCGGTTCTTCGCATCCACCTCAAGCTCGCCGTTGACGTAGTCGATCGCTTCCGCTGCAGCACCGAATCCATAATCGGCGGCATGGTGGTAGACGGTCTCGATCCAGGTGCTGTCGATAAACTGGAACAGCCCCTGGGCGGAGGATGTCGGGGCCTTGGCCTCCGGCGAGAGGCTCGATTCCACGTCCGCCAGGGTCATCATGTAGACCGGATCGACCCCGGTCACATGGGCAGCCTTGAGGATCGAGTGGACCAGCCAGCGCGGCACGGTGCGGCCGTTGAACGGGATCAGTTCGTCCGGATCGCCTGCCACCTCCTCGGGTGCCACCTGGGGTGCAGGCTTGGCGGGGCGAGGCTTCACGAGGGAGAAGGCGCCGTCGAGGATGTCCTTGAAAAGGCCCGGGGTCTTCAGCAGCTTCGGGGTGAAGTCGGCGGAAGCCATCACGACCGAGCCGGTGATGTCCTCGCGCACCTGGGGGGCGGCGACGGGTCTGGCCAGAAGGGCGCTCGGGAGGGTGGCTACGGCAGCAGGCCCGGCTGTCAGCCCCTGAAGGCCCAGCAACAGGCCTGCGGCCAAGGTGACGTGGAGAAAACCGCGGAGGCTTCCGATCCTGCGCGGTTCCGCAACAGGTTGCGGAACCGCGCATAGCAGCGTTCTCGCGTTACTCATCATCACTAATCCCGCATGGTCCGGTTAGAGGCTCGGACCGTCCCTTGTGTCATTCTGAGACAAGAGTTGACGGGTAGTTGTGACAAGAATCGGTCAGCTTGGCCGTAAGAAGTAGGTTTTTGCTAACCTTAACCGCAGTTTTCCCCGCAAAAGCGCGAATAATTCCCGCCCGTCAGGATGAGGATTGTGCGACGAGCTGCGCATTCGTGCGCTCGAGACGCTTCGCGAGCTCCCGCATGATCGCCAGGGACATCTGCGGGAACTGGGCCAGAAGCTCCAGAAAGACGCGCTTGTCGATTCGCAGAGCCGTGGTCGGTTCGGCCGCCATGATAGTGGCCGATCGCGGCGTATCGGACAGAATGCCCATCTCGCCCACGAGGGCATTGCTGCCCAGCTCCGCGACCTGGATTTCCCCGCCAGGGGTGTTGAGGAGGACGCTCGCCCGTCCGTCGAGAATCACATAAGCCGCGTCGGACGGGTCCCCCTGCGAGAAGAAGCGCTGGCCGTCGGAGAACTGCACCCGCTCGCTCGTGAAGGCGAGCAGCTTCAGGCGGGCCGGATCCACATCCCGAAACATCGGCACCTGCCGCAAGGACTGAACCTCTGCCTCAAGGGTCATACCACCTCTCCTGTTATCCGTTGCGGTGCGTCCGGCTTCGGTCCGGGGGACCGGGGGGCCTGAGCGGCCGTCTTTTCTGTCTTTTCTGTGACGATCTTCCCGTCGCGGAAGCGCAACTGAACATCGAAAGCCCCGGCCTGTCGATCATTCGGCAGGACCATGAACAGGCTTTGCTGCTCGAAAAGCTCCAGCAGCAGTTCCACCAGTTGCTGGCTGCGGGCCTCGTCGAAGGGGGCCAGCGCCCCGTCGATGACGAGAATATCGGGACGCTTGACGAGACAGCGGACCAGGCTGACGCTCGCCCGCTCCTGCGGCGAGAGCAGCCTGCCGGCGGTGCCGACCTGATAATCGAGGCCGATCCGCTCGATATCCTGTTCCAGATTGAGCTCGCGGACGACCGCCGCGACGGCTTCGGCAACCCGGATGCGGGCATTGGCGACCTGATAGCTGATGCGTCCGAACAGGAGATTGTCCCGCAGCGGAGCCGCCGCGCAGTACCGCTCGGGATCATAAAATTCGACCCCTTCGGAGGCTGAATTTTCGAGGACCTCCCGAACGAGGCCCCTCGCTTCCACGATCCGGCCCATCATTCTCTCGTCGAGCAGGCCGAGGCGGTGCCGGGCCTCGATATAGGCGAGCGGCAGCGACAGGAGACGCGTCCTGTCCTCGCCCTTCAGGTTGCCCTCCCCTCGGCCGCGACGGCGCAGGATGGCTTCGAACTCCTTCAGCTCTTCCGCGCCGATGAAGGAAAACTGCTCGAACAGAGAATGTCCCGGGGGCAGGCCCTCGAAGATCTCGGTCATGGTTTCGGCGATCTGCACGCCCATGCGCACGAGCTCGTCGGTCAGATCCGCCCGATCGATGGCGCTGCGGAACCGGTTGTTTTCCGCAAGGTTTCGGCCCCTGAACTCGTCGGAGATCGGCACTCCGAACAAAAGATTCTCGGCAACCGTCGCCTGCTTGTTGTAGCGCGCCGGATCGAAGGGCTCGACCAGATCGGCCATGCCGTTCGACTGGAAGGTTTCGCGCAGGCGATGCCTGGCATCGACCACGCGCTCGGCGAGAGCGAGGTCCTGATCGGGATTGAGCCTGCCAGCAAGACCGAACAGATAGATCGTATCGCCCATACCGATCCTATCCAGGAAATCGATGAGGATGCGGTCGAGGTCGCTCTCGTCCTTCGCCCCCAGCCGCTCGTAATCGACCCACTGATCGGAGATGCTCTCGACGGGATTGCCCGTCCTGAGCGCCTCCGCGACCCGCCGATCCATCTCCCGCTTTTCCTCCTCCAGCTTGCCCAAAGGCTTGGAGCGGAGGCCGTAGACCAGGTTCTCGCGAATGCTGCCGGGAAAAAGAATGGGATCGATACCCGCATAGGCGATCCGGCGCCCGACAACGGAAAGGGGCAGCTGCGCCAGATCGCGCTCGCCGATCCGGACCTGGCCGCTGAACTCCTGCATGCGCCGCGCGACGATGCGCGCGAGCAGGCTCGCCGCGGCGCCTCCGTTCGACACCAGAGCCACGCTGGTGGGAAGGTCGAGCGCGAAGGCTCCGTCTTCGATGATCATGTCCCCGTGAGGACCGGCGACGCGGATATCCTCGCCCACTAAGGGTCCGACGAGCGGTTCGTCCTGCTCCGTTCCCTGGCCGGCTTCGAGCATGAGAGGGCCGAGCCGCTCCTCGGCGAAATGCTGGGTGACCTGATCGTATTTCACCTGAACGTCGAGACGCTGCTGATCCCAGTCGATGAGCTCCTTCAACGGCGGCGGCAGCTCGCGATAGGCGGCGACGACCGCGACGAGCTGGCCGATGTCGAGGGTGCCGCGCAGGGCGAAATAGCCGCCGATCGCGTAGAAGAAGAACGGGGTCAGCTGTGCCAGGAAATTGTTGAGGGATTTGACGAAGAACTTCCGGTTATAAATCTGGAGCCGGATGGTGAAGAGCGTGAAAAGGCGCTGGCCGATCTCGGCCCGCTCCCAGTTGTAGGTATTGTGAACGTGAACGACCTCGATGCCGTCGAGGATCTCGGCGATGCGCCCGGCGAGTTCGCGGGATTCCAACTGGCGCTGCTTTCCGAGCTTGAGGAGCTCGCGCCGCAGCCGGGGAATGATCGTGAACTGGATGGCAATCACCGCCAGCGCGATCAGGCCGAGCCACGCATTCTGGATCATGATGAAGACCAGCGCCGTGATGGCCTGCATTCCCAGGAAGATCGGCGTGATGAACGCATCCCCGATGAAGCCGCCGATCGGCTCGACCTCGTCCTTGACGATCGTTGCCGTCTCGGAGGATTTGACCGTGCGCAGAGCCTCCGGGGTAAAGCGCAGCACCATGGAGAACAGGTCGAAGCGCATGCGCCGGAGCATCCGCTCCCCCAGAATTCCCTTGGCGACGTTGATCCAGTACTTGAACGCCCCGTTGACGATGACGAAGAACAGGAACAGGGTTGAAAGGCCGAACAGCAGGCCGAGGCGGCCGACCTGGAAGCCCTCGAAGATCTCCAGGTGGCTGCCGCCGAGCCATGCCGGTAGGTCATAGCTGAGATGGAGGAAGGGGGCCGTCGGGTTGCCGTCGCGGAAGGCGTCGCCCTGGATGGCCTGGTTCACGATCTGGCGAGGCAGATCCAGGGACATGAAGTAAAACGGCAGGGAAGCAAGCACTACGGCGCAGACGATCAGCTGGTCGCGCTTCGAATGGTTCCAAATATATCGGAAGAGGCTCTTTTCCATTGCCCAACGGTTACCACTTCTATACCCCTGGATGAACCTCTTTCCGATCTTGGGCACCGCCTTTTTGATCAGTGGGGATCGTAGAAAGTAGAGAAGGGCGAAGCGCCGTCAATCGACCGCCGCCCGATCAATGGGGCAGCCGCATGGCAGACCTGGTGTTGGACTTCGATGGGGATGCAACTCCCTCCCCGGTGCAGCCCGGGCATTCCGGCGGAACGAGAGTCCTTATCTACAGCCACGACACCTTCGGCCTCGGACATCTGCGCCGCTCGCGGGCCCTTGCCAATGCCATCGTCCAGGACCGTCCCGACACCTCGGTGGTTATCATTTCCGGCTCCCCGGTCATCGGCAATTTCGAGTTCGACAGCGGCGTCGACTACATCCGCATTCCCGGCGTCACCAAGCTGCCGGACGGGGATTACCGCAGCCTCAACCTCAACGTGAGCCTCGACGAGGCGGTAGGCCTGCGCCAGGCCCTTATTCTCCAGGCAGCCAAGGCGTTCAGGCCGGATGTCTTCATCGTCGACAAGGAGCCGACCGGCTTCCGCGGCGAGGTCGTGCCGGCTCTCGACTATCTGCAGGCGGCCGGATGCCGTCTCGTGCTCGGCATCCGCGACGTGATGGACGAGCCGGCGCTTCTCGTACCGGAATGGGAACGCAAGGGCGCGAAGGAAGCCCTCATCCGGTACTATGACGAGATCTGGGTCTACGGCCTCAAGGATGTCTACCAACCGCTCAAGGCCCTGAACCTTCCGGCGCATGTGAGGAAGCGGATCACCTATACCGGCTACCTGCGTCGGGACGTGCCGCCGACCCCGTCCCTCACCAAATATCCGAAGATCACCAAGCAGCCCTTCATCCTGGTGACCACCGGCGGCGGCGGCGACGGCGACGACCTGATCGACTGGGTGATCTCGGCCTACGAGGCCGATGCTGAGCTCGAGCGACCGGCGCTCATCCTGTTCGGACCGTTCATCGACCGGGACAAGCGCCGCTCCTTCGTAGAGCGCATCGCCAAGCAGCCGAAACTCGACGTGATGTCGTTCGACAACAAGATCGAATGGCTCATGAAGAAGGCGGACGCCATCGTCGCCATGGGCGGATACAACACCTTCTGCGAGGCCCTGTCCTTCGACAAGCGCACACTCATCGTGCCGCGCACCAGGCCGCGGCTCGAGCAGTACATCCGCGCCGTGGAAGGCGAGCGGCTCGGGCTCGTGAGCATGCTGAGCGACTACAAGGAAGCGCGCTCGCCGGAGCGCATGGCCGCCGCCCTGCGTTCCCTGTCGTCGCAGCCGCGCCCGTCGGAAGTGACCATTCCCGGCCTGCTCGACGGGCTCGACCGCGTGCAGGAGCGCCTCAAGATCCTTGCGGAGCCGAAGGCCCTGTACACCCCCTCCTATCATCAGGCGGCCGAGTAAAGTCACGAATGCCCGCCTCAATGACAAACCGGCGCATCGCCGTCGTCGTGAAAGGCTATCCGCGCCTTTCCGAAACCTTCATCGCCCAGGAAATCCTGGCCCTCGAGCAACGCGGCCTGAACCTGGAAATCTGGTCCCTGCGCCATCCGACCGAGCGGGCCGTGCATCCCATGCACAAGGCCATCAAGGCCCGCGTCTCCTACCTGCCGGAATACCTCTACGAGGAGCCGATGCGGGTGCTTCGGGGCGCGCTCTGGAGCTTGCGGCAGAAGGGTTTCGGACGCACGATCAAGGCGTTCTGGCGCGACCTGAAGCGCGACCTCACCGCCAACCGCGTGCGCCGACTCGGTCAGGCCTTCGCCATGGCACGCGAGTTGCCGGCGGAGGTGCAGCATCTGCACGTGCATTATCTGCACACGCCCGCCTCCGTCGTGCGCTATGCCGCCCTGCTCACAGGCCGCACCTGGACCTTCTCGGCCCACGCGAAGGATATCTGGACGACGCCGGATTGGGAAAAGCGCGAGAAGATGGCGGAAGCGCTCTGGGGCGTCACCTGCACAGCGCAGGGCGCAGAACATCTCCGATCGCTTTCCTGGCCCGAGCATGTGTCGCTCGTCTATCACGGGCTCGATCTGTCCCGGTTTCCCACGCCGCCCGAAAGCCGCCCGGCGAGGGACGGCTCCGACCCGCTCGATCCCTTGCGCATCGTCTCCATCGGCCGCGCCGTGGCGAAGAAGGGTTTTGGCGACCTGATCCAGGCTCTCGCCTCCCTGCCTCAGGACCTGCACTGGCGCTTCGTCCATGTGGGCGGCGGCGAGTTGCTCAACAGCCTCAAGAAGCAGGCACAGGACGCGGGCATGGCCAACAGGGTCATCTTCCTCGGCTCCAAGCCGCAGCCGGAGATCGTCGCGCTCCTGCGGGAGGCGGACCTCTTCGTCCTGCCGTCGAAGGAAGCGAAATCGGGCGATCGGGACGGCCTGCCGAACGTGATCATGGAAGCGGCAAGCCAGGGGCTCGCCATCGTGGCGACGGACTTCGCGGGCATTCCGGAATTCATCCGCAGCGGCGTCGAGGGCGAACTCGTGCCGCCGGGCGATTGGGCGGCTCTGTCGAACGCTCTCAATCTTCTCGCCCGCGACCCGGACCGCCGAGAGGCTCTCGGCGCTGCCGCCTATGCGCGCCTGAGGCAGGAATTTTCCATGGAGGGCGGCATCGACGGGCTCGAAGCGCGCTTCCGGTCCCTGACGGATGCCCCAAAGCGAGAACCGGAGAGGGTGTGACCATCGCGAGGCCCGTTGCCTTCTATGCCCCGTTGAAGAGCCCGAACCATCCCTTCCCCTCGGGCGACCGCACCATGGCGCGTCTTCTGATGAAGGCTCTCGACCGGGCGGGCTATGCGCCGCAACTTGCCAGTGAGATGCGAACGCTCGACAAAGCCGGCGATCGGCAGCGTCAGAAGTATATCCGGCAGCAATCGCTTGCAGAGGCCTCGCGCCTGATCGCGCATTATCAAGCCCTTCCGGAAGAGCAACGTCCCTGCCTCTGGTTCACCTATCACGTCTATTACAAGGCGCCGGATTGGATCGGTCCTCGCGTCGCCGACGCCCTCGACATCCCCTATGTCATTGCAGAAGGCTCCCGGGCCTCGAAGCGCGCGAACGGATCCTGGGCTCTCGGCCACGAGGGCGCCGAGGCTGCCCTCGACCATGCCGATGCGATCCTCGTAATGACGGCACATGACAGGCAGGCTCTGGAGACCGTGAGACCGCAGCGTCAAAGCTTGATCGACCTGCCGCCCTTTATCGACCTGCAGGAATGGCCAGCAACAGGCGACCGGTCACCGATCAACACCGAACCGCGCCTTCTCACGGTGGCGATGATGCGGGAGGGCGACAAGCTCGCCTCCTATCGCATTCTTGCCGCTGCCCTCGAAAGGCTTCAGCACCTGCCGTGGCGACTGGATGTGGTGGGTGATGGCGAAGCACGGGAGGAGATCGTCCGACTGTTCGGCGCCCTGGCGCAACGGGTTCGGTTTCACGGCGCCATCGACAGTAAGTCCGATCTGAGGGCGTTGTACGAGGCGGCCGATCTCTTCGTCTGGCCCGCTTTCAACGAAGCTTACGGCATGGTGCTGCTGGAGGCTCAGGCGCTCGGCTGCCCGGTCGTTGCCGGCGCCTATGGCGGCGTTGCCAGCGTGGTGCAACACGGTGAGACCGGAGTGCTGACGAAAGCGGGCGACATCGCCGCGTTCGCCGAAGCCGTCGGCAGCCTCCTGCAGGACCGGAAGCGGCTTCGCGACATGGGCGAGAACGCTTTTCGCTTCATAACGCAGGAACGCGATCTCGATCGCGCCGCTTTGCGCTTGCGCAATGCGCTCGAACCGCTCACGGCTAGACCGGGAGCATGAGCTTGCGCGTCCTGATCGCCGTCACGCATCTTCTAGGGGCCGGCCACCTCACCCGGGCCGCGGCCCTGGCGCGTGCCTTCGCGCGGCAGGGCCATGAGACGGTGCTCGTCTCGGGCGGGAGCCCCGCCCGCCTGGCCGATCTCGGTAACGTCACCTTCGTCCAGCTCCCGCCCGTGCAAACCGTCGGTACGGATTTCCGGACATTGCTCGACGACGCATTGAAGCCGATCGACGATGCCTATCTCGACCGGCGTCGAACCCTCCTGCTCGATACGCTGAAGACGGTTCGGCCCGACATCCTGGTCACCGAGCTTTTTCCTTTCGGCCGCCGGGTCCTGGCGAGGGAGTTCATGGCACTGCTCGATGCGGCGCGCGCCATGAATCCGCGCCCGCGCGTTCTGTGCTCGATCCGCGACATCCTCGTCGCCTCCTCGAAGCCCGAGCGGATCGCGGAGGCGCATGAGCGCGTGCTCGGCCACTACGACGCCGTCCTCGTCCATGGCGATCCGAATCTCGTTCCACTTGACGATTCATGGCCGCTGGACGAACGGATCAGGCCGCTCATCCGCTATACCGGCTATGTGGACGAGAACGAGGCAGCAATTCCCGAGAGCATAAGACAGGGGATCGTGGTTTCGGGCGGTTCGAGCGCTGCGAGCCTTCCGCTCTACCGAGCTGCCCTTGCAGCGGCCTATCGGATCGACGACCGATGCTGGCACGTTCTCGTCGGCAGGGGCGTGCCCGAGGCCGATTTTCAGGCGCTCCGGCAGGGCGCTCCGGCCCATGCTGCCGTCGAGCGGGCACGCCCTGATTTCCGCGCCCTGCTCGCGGAAGCGGAGCTTTCCGTCAGCCAGTCCGGCTACAACACCGTCGTCGATCTGCTGCGCTGCGGCGTGCAGGCGGTCCTCGTCCCCTTCGAGGCCGGTCACGAGACGGAGCAGCGGCTGCGCGCGGAACGCCTGAAGACGCTGGGACTGGCGGAAGTTATACCGGAGGAGGAGCTTTCGCCGGAGACGCTCGTCAGCGCGCTCCGAAAGGCCCTGCCTCGCCACCCATCGGCAGCGGCGCCCATTTCCCTCGACGGAGCACGACGGAGCGTCGGGATTGCAGAGGACATCTTTCGCTCCGCGCCTCGTCATCGCCTGACGATCGACTGGTCGCCGTTGGATGCGGCCCTGACGCGCGCCGCGGATCATGGCTGCCCGGTCCGCTTCTGGTGGCGGGACGACGATGCGGTGGCCGATACCCCCCAGCTCGACCGGCTCCTCACCCTCGCCCGCCGCTACGAGGCCGGGCTCGGCTTGGCCGTCATTCCGGCAAGGCTCGACGATTCCCTCGCCTCACGTCTGGCGGACGAGGAAAGAGCCTTTGCGCTCGTGCATGGGCTCCATCATGCTAATCACGCGCCTGCCGGCGAGAAAAAGGCGGAATTCGGCGCCCATCGCTCGCTTTCCATCATGGCAGCGGACGCGGAACAGGCGCTGCATATGGCGCGTAAAAGGCTCGGGCATAAGCTCCTGCCGGTTTTCGTGCCGCCCTGGAACCGGATTTCCCAAGATCTCCTACCCCACCTGGCGCGCTTAGGCTTTGCAGGATTGTCGACCTTCACAGACCGGAAGACCGCCTTTCCGACGGCCGGGCTGCTCCAGATCAACACCCACGTGGATCCCATCGACTGGCATGGCACGAGAAGCCTCGCCGATCCGGCCGAGGTCGTCGCCCGCCTTGCTGCAGCCGTCGAGCGGCGGGTTGCGGGCGCAGCGGACAGGGACGAGCCGATCGGCTTCCTGACCCACCATCTCGTCCATGACGACGTCATCTGGTCGTTATGCGAAAGACTTATCGCCCAGCTCGCCTCGAGGGGAATACTTTTCCTGCGGCCCGACGAATGTTTCACCATAGAAACAAAATCACATTTGCGATCTAATGGGATCTAATGCGTTATGCTCATAGGCTTGGAGGAGCATATGGAAGCGCCACTCCTGTCGGTTCGCCAGCTGACAGTCGATTTCAGCACCGATGCCGGAAATTTCCGTGCCGTCGACGGACTGACATTCGATATCCCCAAAGGGAAAACGGTGGCGCTTGTCGGCGAGTCCGGCTCGGGCAAGTCGGTGACCGCGCTGGCCATCCTCCAGATCCTGTCGAACAAGGCCCGGATCGAGAACGGATCGATCCTCTTCAACGATCCGTCGAGCGGAAAGACCGTCGACATCGCGTCCCTGGCGCCGGAGAGCGACGTCATGCACGCTCTTCGGGGCGGGCGCATCGCCATGATCTTCCAGGAGCCGATGACCTCGCTGTCGCCGCTCCACACCATCGGCGACCAGATTTCCGAAGCGCTGATGATCCACGCCGACGTGGATCAGGCCAAAGCGAACCAGCGCACCATGGAAGTGCTCGCGCGGGTCGGCTTCCCCGATCCCAAGCGAGCCCTCAAGACCTATCCGTTCGAGCTCTCCGGCGGCCTGCGTCAGCGCGCCATGATAGCCATGGCTCTCATCACACGCCCTGCCCTGCTGATCGCGGACGAGCCGACGACGGCGCTCGACGTGACCACGCAGGCCCAGATCCTGGATCTGATCAAGGAGCTTCAACTCGAGACGGGCATGTCGGTGCTGCTCATCACCCACGATCTCGGCGTCGTCGCCAATGTGGCCGACGAGGTGGTGGTGATGTATCGCGGCAGGACCATGGAAGCAGGCTCCCGGGAGGACATCTTCCGCAACGCGCAGCATCCCTACCTCCAGGCCCTCATGCGCGCCGTTCCGCGCTTCGCCATGGCGGAGAACGAGCGCCTGACGCCGATCCGCGAGGTGAATAGCGCGACCCTTGCCACGGCCAACGTCCCCGAGCGCATCCAGCCGAAAGGCCCCATCCTGAAGGCCGAGCATCTCACGAAGTGCTTCACCCTCCGGTCGGGCTGGTTCTCCGGCAAGACGCGGGAGATCCGGGCCGTGAGCGAGGTCGACCTCGCCCTTCCTGCCGGCACGACGCTGGGCCTGGTGGGCGAGTCCGGTTGCGGCAAGACCACCGTGTCCAAGATGATCATGCGGGCGCTCAATCCCAATTCCGGACGGGTGCTCTTCGACGACGGCACGGGCCCGAAGGACGTGCACAAGCTGGAGGGCGATGCCCTGACGGCCTATCGCCGGTCGGTGCAGTTCATCTTCCAGGATCCGTTCTCGTCGCTCAACCCGCGCATGACGGTCTACGAACTTCTGACCGAGCCTCTGCGCATCCACGACATCGGCACCTCCGACGAGCGCTACGAACGCGTGAAGCAGCTTCTCGACATGGTCGGCCTCGATCAGCGTTCGCTCAGGCGCTATCCGCATTCCTTCTCCGGCGGCCAGCGCCAGCGCCTCGGCATCGCGCGAGCGCTCGCCCTCGAGCCGCGCGTGCTGCTCTGCGACGAGCCCGTCTCCGCCCTCGACGTCTCGGTCCAGGCGCAGGTGCTCAACCTGCTCAAGGACCTGCAATCGGCGCTCGGCCTGTCCTATCTCTTCGTGTCCCACAACCTCGCGGTCGTGGACTACATCGCCGACACCATCGCGGTCATGTGCCGGGGCTACATCGTCGAGGAGGCGCCGAAATCCTCCCTCTTCCGCAATCCGGTTCATCCCTATACGCAGGCGCTTCTCGCCGCGGTGCCGGATCCGGATATTGACCGGCCGCTCGATTTCGCGAAACTGCGGGCGGGCCGCTTTTCCCATCCGTCGGAATGGCCCGAACCGTTCCGCATCAAACCTGGCGAGTTCGGTGTCATGAAGGAAATCGAGCCAGGTCATAAGGTACGTCTGGGGCACCTGACAGCCCGGGAGGCCGCGTGATGCCGTTCAACGCTCGAAAATCCCTTCTCCTGGCCGCTGCTATCGGCCTTCTGTCACTGTCGGCCGGGGCTCAGGATTTCAAGGAGCCGCCGTTCTTCTCCGACCTGATAAAGGACAAGAAGCTGCCGCCTCTTGCGCAGCGGATTCCGAAGGATCCCATCGTCGTCGATACTGCGGGCCAATATGGCGGCGACATCATTACCCTGGTCCCGCGGCCGCGGGACATCCGCTACATCTCGACCTACGCCTATACACGGCTCGTTGGCTATGATCGCAACCTGCGGCTTCAACCCGACATCGTGGAAAAGGTCGAGAACGAGGACGACCGGGTCTTCACATTCACATTGCGTGCAGGCCATCGATGGTCCGACGGAACTCCGTTCACTGCGGAAGACTTCCGGTACTACTGGGAGGATGTGGCGCAGAACGCGGACTTGTCGCCGGCCGGCCCGCCCGAGTTCATGATGGTGGACGGAAATCCGCCGCGTTTCGAAATTCTCGACGAGCGGACGGTGCGATACAGCTGGGACAGGCCCAACCCGCGCTTCCTGCCGCAGCTTGCCGGATCCATCGATCCGGGGATCTACCGGGCCTCCGCCTATCTCAAGCAATTCCACGCCAAATACGCGGACAAGGCAGCCCTCGATGAGAAGGCGAAGCAGCAGAAGCTGAAGTCCTGGGCCGCCCTGCACAACCGCGTGGACGACATGAAGGAGCAGACCAATCCTGCCCTTCCCACGCTCATGGCGTGGCGTGTCATGAACGCCGCTCCCGCCAACCGCTTCGTGTTCGAGCGCAATCCCTATTACCACCGCATCGACAAGCAGGGGCAACAGCTGCCTTATGTCGACCGGATCGTCATGGACGTGTCGGCGAGCGGCCTCTTTGCCGCCAAGGCCAACGCGGGCGAGGTCGACCTCCTGTTCCGCGGCCTCTCCATGAGCGACATCCCCGTCCTGAAGGAGGGAGAGAAGGCGAAGGGCTACCGCACCCTGCTCTGGCCCTATGCGCGCGGCACCGAGCTTGCGCTGTATCCCAGTCTCAACACGGTCGATCCGGTCTGGCGGGATCTCAACCGAGACCTCCGCTTCCGCCGCGCCCTGTCGCTCGGCATTGACCGCAAGACCCTGAACAACGCCCTGCTCTTCGGACTCGGCACCGAGGGCAACAACACCATCGTCTCGGAAAGTCCGCTCTTCTCGGCCGAGCTGCGCACCGTCAATGCCGGATACGATCCGGCGGAGGCCTCGCGCCTGCTGGACGAGATCGGTTTGACGAAACGCAACGGCGCCGGCATCCGCCTGCTCCCGGACGGGCGCGAACTGGAGATCATCGTCGAGACGGACGGGGAGAGCAGCCTCGTGGTCGACGGCCTCACCCTCATCGGCGAGTTCTGGCGCGAGATCGGCGTGCGGCTCTTCGTGAAGCCGCAGGATCGCACCGTCCTGCGCAACCGCTCCTATGCGGGCCTGACTATCATGGTCGCAGCACCCGGTCTCGACAATGCGATCCCCACTGCCATCATGCCGCCGACGGAACTCGCCCCTATGCGCCAGGACAATTACGCCTGGCCGAAATGGGGCCAGTATGTGGAGACCAAGGGCAAGAACGGAGAAGCGGTCGACATCCCGGAGGCCAAGCGGCTGCTCGATCTCTACACGACCTGGATGAACACCGGGAACCGGGCGGTGCAGCAGGATGCCTGGCGCGAGATGCTGCGCAACCATGCCGAGAACCAATGGTCCATCGGCACCATCTCCGGCGCGCTGCAGCCGATCGTGGTCCGCAACGGGTTGCAGGGTCTTCCCGCCAAAGCGCTCTATAGCTGGGAGCCCACGGCGATGATCGGCATCTACCGGTTGGATGAGATCTTCTGGAACAAAGCCGCCGGCAAAGAGGCCCGTCGATGATCCGCTTCCTGTTGCGTCGCATCGTCACCATGGCGGTGACCCTGCTGATCATCTCGGCCCTGGTCTTCTTCATCATCAAGCTGCCGCCCGGGGACTTCCTGTCCAACCAGATCGCGGAGCTGAGGGCGCAGGGAGAATCCGCCTCCATCGCGAAGGCCGAGTTCCTGATCAAGCAATACGGACTCGATAGGCCGGTCTGGGAGCAGTATCTGGTCTGGATCGGCGTGATGCCCGGCCCGAACGGCTTCTCGGGGCTGCTGCAGGGCGACTGGGGCTGGTCCTTCGAATACGACAAGCCTGTCGTGGACGTGGTGGGCGACGCCCTGTGGCTGACGCTTCTGGTCAATCTCGCGGTGGTGATCTTCATCCACGTGATCGCGATCCCCATCGCGATCTATTCGGCCACGCGGCAATATTCCGTCGGCGACTATCTCGCCACCTTCATCGGCTATATCGGCCTTGCGACCCCGAGCTTCCTGCTCGCGCTGATCCTGCTCTATTACATGAACCGCTGGTTCGGCATCTCCATCGGCGGTCTCTACGATGCGGAATATGCGGGAGAGCCCTGGACCTGGCCCAAGATCCAGTCCCTCCTGTCGCATCTGGTCGTGCCCACCGTCGTGATCGGGCTCGGCGGCACGGCCGCCATGATCCGGCGCATGCGCGCCAATCTGCTCGACGAACTCGGCAAGCAGTATTACGTGACCGCGAAGGCGAAAGGGCTCGGGCCGACCAAGGCTCTGGTGAAATATCCCTTCCGCATGTCGCTCAATCCCTTCATCGCCGATATCGGAAACCTGCTGCCGCATCTCGTCTCCGGCTCGGTCCTGGTGTCGCTGGTCCTGAGCCTGCCGACGGTCGGGCCTATTCTCCTGAGCGCGCTGAAGAGCCAGGATCAGTTCCTCGCCGGCTTCATCCTCATGTTCGTCGCCGTGCTCACCGTGGTCGGCATGCTGATCTCAGACCTGCTGCTGGCCGGGCTCGATCCGCGCATCCGGATGGGAGGTGGACGATGAACACCGCGGTCACCTCCAAGCGCCATTACGTCGATCCCGCGCCATTCGATCCCGGTAAGACCGAGCCCGTCGGCGCCGAGAACGAGAGCTTCTACCGCGCCTCGTCCTGGCAACTGATGTGGTGGAAGTTCCGGCGCCACAGGGTGGCGGTCGCAGCGGCTTTCATCCTGCTCGCCTTCTACGCCCTCGTACCCTTCGTGGAGGTGATCGCACCCTACAACCAGACCAAGCGGCACGGCGATTTCCTCTATGCGCCCCCCCAGGCGGTCCACCTGATGCACGAGGGCCGCTTCATCGGCCCTTACGTCTATCCCTATACCTACAGCTTCGATCTGGAGAGTTTCCGACGCGTCTACACGGTCGATACCTCGAAGCCGCAGCCGATCCGCTTCTTCTGCAGGGGCGACTCCTACGAGTTCTGGGGCCTCTGGCAGATGGACGTCCACCTGTTCTGCCCGCCTGAAGACGGCACGATGTTCCTGCTCGGCACCGACAGGCTCGGGCGCGACCTGCTCTCGCGCATCATCTACGGGGCGCGGATCTCGCTCACCATCGGCATCGTCGGCATCGCGGTCTCCTTCGCCCTGGGTCTCTTCTTCGGCGGCCTCGCGGGCTATCTCGGCGGCTGGGTCGATCACGTGATCCAGCGCATGATCGAGATCCTGCGCTCGCTGCCGGAATTGCCCCTATGGCTTGCGCTCTCCGCTGCCCTGCCGGCGAACTGGAGCCCTATCCTCATCTTCTTCGGCATCACCATCATTCTCGGTCTGCTCGATTGGCCGGGCTTGGCGCGCGCCGTGCGCTCGAAGCTGCTCTCCCTGCGCGAGGAGGATTTCGTGAAGGCGGCCGAACTGATGGGCGCCTCGAAGCAGCGCATCATCGTGCGCCACCTGATCCCGAATTTCATGAGCCACCTGATCGCTTCCGCCACACTCTCGATCCCGTCCATGATCCTCGGCGAGACCGCCCTCTCCTTCCTTGGTCTGGGTCTGCGTCCGCCCGTCACGAGCTGGGGCGTGCTGCTGAACGAGGCGCAGAACCTCGCTGCCGTGCAGCTCCATCCCTGGCTCCTGTTCCCGATGGTGCCGGTGGTGATCGTGGTGCTCGCCTTCAACTTCATGGGCGACGGGCTGCGCGACGCGGCGGATCCGTATCACTAGCTTGTCCCCTGGCAAGGCAGCGCCGCCTTGCCTCCTCCAGCGACGCCCTATCTAACCGTTCGAACATCGATCGGATCCGGCTTGTGGAGATGGAGCATGACAGCGCTGCTTGCAAAGAAAGACGCCATCGCGACCGTCGCGGTCACGGATTTGGCGAAAGCCAAAGCGTTCTACGAGAACACGCTGGGCCTCGAGCCCGTCGAAGGTGACGAGGGAAGCGTGCAGAGCTACCGCGCCGGATCCTCGACCCTCCTCGTCTATGAATCGAGCTATGCTGGCACCAACAAGGCAACGGCCGTCACCTGGCCTGTCGGCGACGATCTGGATGCGGTCATCCGTGACCTGAAGGCGAAAGGCGTCACCTTCGAGCATTATGACATGCCGGGCGCAAAGCATGACGGCGATGTCCACGACTTCGGCAAGCTGCGCGTGGCGTGGTTCAAGGATCCGGACGGCAATATTTTCAATCTCGGGAATTTCTAGATCGGATCCTGATTGTCGCTCGGTTTTCCTCGACGAAAGAAAATGCGAGATAGCCAAGACGCCGAGGCGCCGCATCGGCAACTCTCATGCAGCTGAACCGAGGTACCCCGTGGCCGAACACCGACTCGATGCATCCCCCGAGACCATTCACTGGGGCTATTTCGACGCGAAGCTTCCGCCGCTCCTGACGATCGATTCCGGCGACACGGTCACGATCTCGACCGTCTCCGGCGGGCCGGAGGCGATGCCCGGAGCGCCCTTCGTCATCCCGCAGGCGCTGTCTGCCATTCATGCGGCCCACAAGCCTAAGCTGCCGGGGCACATCTGCACAGGCCCGGTCGAGGTGCGGGGTGCCAGGGCCGGCCAGGTTCTCGAGGTCCGCATCAAGGACGTCGAGCTGCATTACGATTGGGGTTTCACCTTTTCCGCACCGTTGAAAGGCGCCCTGCCCGACGATTTCGACGAGATCCACTTCATGAATATTCCGCTCGATCGCGAGCGGATGACCGGAAAACTGCCCTGGGGGCTGGAACTGCCCTTAAAACCGTTCTTTGGCGTCATGGCTGTCGCGCCGCCGGCTGCCTGGGGCGCGCTCAGCACCCTGCCGCCGCGCCGCAACGGCGGCAATCTCGACAACAAGGAACTCGTGGCCGGCACCACCCTCTACCTGCCGATCCATGTGGACGGCGCCCTGTTCTCGGTCGGCGACGGGCATGGCGTCCAGGGCGACGGCGAGGTTTGCGTCACCGCCATCGAGACCGGGCTGATCGGCACCTTCGAGCTGCATCTGCGCGAGGACATGCACCTCACCTGGCCGATGGCCGAGACGCCGACTCATATCATGACCATGGCCTTCGATCCGGATCTCGACGATTGCGTAGTCATCGCGCTGCGCACCATGATCGACCTGATCGCCGCCCGTACCGGCGTTACCAAGGCGGAGGCCTATGCCCTATGCAGCCTCGCGGCCGACTTGCGCATCACGCAGGTGGTCAACGGCAACAAGGGCGTCCACGTGATGCTCGACAAGAGCCTGCTGCAGAAGGCGCGGCGCTAACGATCACCGTCCAGCGGCGGCTCATCTCCGAAGATGGAGCGGCCGCCGTAGGAATGGGACTTCGCCCGCTCCCGGCGGATATGCTCTTCCACGTCGGGACCCGTGGCATGGCGCTCCAGAGCACGGGCTTGCTGGTCCAGACGCTGGAGAGCGAAAAGCTCCTCCTGCTGACCGAGCTTCGCCTTCTGGACCGCCGATTTCAGCACGCGGATGGTCTCGTCGTAGACGCGCACCGGCACCGGATATGGGTGCCGGTCCTTGCCGCCATGGGCGAACGAGAAGCGCGCGGGATCACTAAAGCGGCACGGCGTGCCGTGCACGACCTCCGCCACCATGGCGAGCGCCTGCACGGTCCGCGGCCCAACGCCGGGCGTCATGAGAAGGTCGGGGAAGTCCTCTGGCCCGCGATTGGCCGCCGCCGCAAGGGTCCCGTGCAGCCTGCGCAACACCACATCCTTCGCGCGCACGTCGTGGTGCTCCGGCATCACCAGATGCGGCAGCAGCGGCTGCGGGCTGGCAACCGGCGTCGCGGCCGCTTCGCGTTCTTCGAGCGCCAGGAATTTGCGGGCAATGCCGTCAGGCCCCAGTGATCCCAGGATCTCGATCTGCGCTTGGCGTGAGGCCTCTGCCCGGCGGTCGGTGAGATTGACGATCGTGCCCTGTCCTTGCCCATCGATGGCCGTGTGCGGCTCGTCGACGAAGCTTTCGAGATCCTCCGACAGCCAGTGATAACGGCGCGCCTGCCGGGATGTGTCGTTCATCCCCTGCTGGATCACGGCCCATTTGCCGTCGTCGGTGACGATGAAACCGTGGAGATAGAGATCGAACCCGTCCTGGATCGCCGCGCTGTCGACCTTCGCCACAAGCCGGCTGGCATCCGCGAGCATCGCGCCGTCGAAGCCGACGCGCTCGCCGATGGCGACCAGCTCGTGCGGCGTCTGCCGCGAGTGCTTCCCCCGCCCGCCGCAGACATGGATCCCGAGCTCATTCGACAGCGGCGTCAGCCCGCGCTTGAGCGCACCGAGCACACTCGTGGTGATGCCGGAAGAGTGCCAATCCATGCCCATCACCGCTCCGAAGGACTGGAACCAGAAGGGATGGGCGAGCCGGCGCAGCAGCTCGTCGCGCCCGTAATGGTGCACGACGGCCTCGCTGATCACGCCGCCGAGGCGCGTCATGCGATCGGCCAGCCATTTCGGCACCCGGCCCGAATGCAGCGGCAGATCGGCACTTCCGGCGCGCTTGGCCATCGGGCGGAATCTCCTGAGAGCTTGAGTGTTACAGCAGCCTCACCTCTCCCATGGGGAGAGGTCGGACCGCAAGGTCCGGGTGAGGGGTTACAGGTCTATCCGGAGCAGGCGTAACCCCTCATCCGCCGCGCTGTCGCGTGTCGACCTCTCCCTCAAGGAGAGTGAACCAGTGCCTGACCCTCGTAGGCTATCGCAGGCACCCCCAACCCGCCCCTTCCCACAAGGGAGAGGAGGAAATTTGAGCTTTTCATGGAAAAGGCGCCTTGCGGCGCCTTTTCCATGTCTTGCCTTAGCGGCGGCGGGGGCTCTTTTCGAGCCAGGCCACCTGGGCCCCATCTCCGCGGCGTCCGTCCTGACGGCCGGAGGCCGGCTTTCCTTGAGCGGAGCGCTGGCCCTGTGCCGGACGCTGCCCCTGTGCCGGACGCTGCCCCTGTGCCGGACGCTGCTGGTTCCCGGCGGGCTGGCCACCCTGCGGCTGAGCATTGCCGCCGGGCTTTCCGCCGTGACCGCGGCGGCGCTTCGGGCCCCGCTCGGCGTTCGGATCGGCACTGCGCGACTGGCCATGGCCCTGATGCCCGCGGGCGTGGGGAGCCGGACGACCGCGCTGCGGCTCGCGACGCTCAGAGGTCTCGGAAGCTGCCGAAGCGGCGGGAAGCCCTTCCGGCAGGGCCTGGACCGGCACCTTGAGACGGGTCAGCTTCTCGATGTCCTTCAGGTACGCCTTTTCCTCGTCGTTGCAGAACGAGATCGCAAGGCCGGTCGCGCCGGCACGCGCCGTACGGCCGATGCGGTGGACGTAGGACTCAGGCACGTTCGGCAGGTCGTAGTTGATGACGTGGGAAACGCCCTCGACGTCGATGCCGCGCGCGGCGATGTCGGTCGCGACCAGAACCCGGCACGAGCCGTCACGGAAGCCCGCAAGCGCACGCTCGCGCTGCGGCTGCGACTTGTTGCCGTGGATGGCTGCTCCTGCGATGCCGGCCTTGTCGAGGCCGCGCACCACCTTGTCCGCACCATGCTTGGTGCGGGTGAAGACGAGGACGCGCTCGATGGACGGATCGCGCAGGAGCGTTTCGAGCAGGACCTGCTTGCGGCCGGTCTGCACGAAGATCACGCTCTGCTCCACGCGTTCGGCGGTGGTCGCCACCGGAGTGACGGCCACATGCGCCGGATTGCGCAGGAACGATTCGGCGAGCGTCGAGATCGTCTTCGGCATGGTGGCCGAGAAGAACAGGCTCTGGCGCTCCTTCGGCAGCAGCGTCACGATGCGCTTCAGCGCATGGATGAAGCCGAGGTCGAGCATCTGGTCGGCCTCGTCGAGGACGAGGATCTCGATGTCGCGTAAGGACAGCGCCCTGCGGTCGATGAGGTCGATCAGGCGGCCGGGGGTGGCCACGAGAACGTCGACGCCACTGGCCAGCGCCTTCTCCTGGCGGGAGATCGTGACGCCGCCGAACACCACCTCGGTGGTGAGCCGGAGGTTACGGCCGTAGACACGGAAGCTGTCGGCGATCTGGCTGGCGAGTTCACGGGTCGGGCTGAGCACGAGCACGCGGGGACTCTTGGGCCGGCGCGGCTTCGGGTTCGCATTCAGGCGATGCAGGATCGGCAGCGCGAAGGCGGCCGTCTTGCCGGTGCCGGTCTGGGCGATGCCGCAGACGTCGCGACCTTCCATGGCATAGGGAATGGTCTGGGCCTGGATCGGCGTGGGCTTCTCATAGCCTTCGGCAGTCAAGGCCTTCAGGATCGGCTGGGCCAATCCGAAATCGGTGAAAAGTGTCAAGGTATATCGTCTTTCGAACGGATGCGGTGAGCCGCAAAGCATGTTCGGCTAAATCAAGCTGGGCGCTTCAGGGCTCTTTGAGGCGAGAGCCCGCGTGATGGGGCCGTCGTATGATGAGCGATTGAAGAAGGGGACCGGGGTCTTCGCCGTTTTGCGATTATCCGTCACGCAGTCCCGCTCAAGCTGCTCGATGATCGAGCGCCGTCGCCTGCTGTGCATATGGAGGCTAAAAACCTATCCGTCAACAGCAAGGCCTGACATAAAGCTGAAATGTCTCCTTCCGGCTCCATGCCCTGGCGCTTCGTTTCCGCCCTGTCGTTCACGCAGCTCATCTCGTACGGGACGCTTTTCTACGCTTTTGCGCTCATCATCGAGCCCATGGAGCGGGAGCTCGGCTGGTCGAAATCCGAACTGACAGCGGCTTTCTCCCTCGCTCTCACCTCCTCGGCCTTCTTTGCGGTCCCGGTCGGACGGTTGATCGACCGGGGTTACGGCCGGGCGGTGATGACCGGCGGCTCCATTCTCGCCGCCCTCCTCCTCGCCCTGTGGGCGCTGACGGAGCATTATCTGGCCTTCGCGCTGATCTGGCTGGCGATGGGTGCAGCCATGAGTTCGGTGTTCTACGAGCCCGGCTTTGCCGTCCTCGCCACCCGCCTCGGCCTCCTGACCCGCCGCGGCATCACCATCATGACCCTAGTGGGCGGCTTTGCCAGCACGGTCTTCATCCCCCTGACCCATCTTCTCATCGAGGCTTACGGCTGGCGCGTGGCGCTTCTTATCTTGGCGGCGCTGAACATCGGCATCTGCGCCCTCCTGCATGCGACAAGCATCCCGCCCGCTCCGGTCCGGGCGCAGCATCGGGGTGGCAGCGCGGTCGCGCCACCTACCACGAACCCGCGCTGGATCCTCGCCAAGCCGGCCTTCTGGCTCTTCGTGGCCACCAATGTGCTCCTGGGGATCATCTCGACAGGTATTCCCGTCCATCTCATCCCGATCCTGCTGGAGCGCGGCTTCACCCTCGATGCGGCGGTCGCTGCCTATGCGGTGATCGGCCCGGCCCAGGTCTTGGCGCGCTTCCTGACCGGATTCGGCGAACGGGCGATGAGCCTGCGGGGGATCGGCGTCCTGACCATGGCGCTCAGCGTCCTCGCCTTCCTAGTCCTGCCCTTCATCCCGGCAGGGTCCTGGCTGATCCTGGGCTTTGCCGGGTTTTTTGGCGCCTCCAACGGCATGATCACCATCGTGCGGGCCCTGCTGCCCCCGGAGCTGTTCGGCCGCGACAATTACGGTGCGATCCAGGGCATGATCGCGATGCTGGTCCGGCTCGCCATGGCGGGCGCACCCTTTGCCTTCGGCGCTCTCTGGGCCTGGCGCGGCAGCTACGATGCCGTCCTACTCTCATGCCTCGCCATGTCGGTGTTTGCCTTCGTGGCTTTCATGCTAAACCTTGCCCTGGCAAAGGAGCCCTGAGCTACCGGAGGGCGCTCCCGAACGAAAGGCACCTCTGATCGTCCTCAAAAGGCCGTTTCACTTTCGAGGCCGATGCTTTAGACGGCTAAGAAAATCATGTTCTGGGCATCCGGGTTATCCCGTTGGAAGGAAAGACGCATTCCGTGGCGACAGTGACCGATCTTCTGATTGTGGGCGGCGGCATCAACGGCGCGGGCATCGCGCGCGATGCCGTGGGCCGTGGCCTCTCCGTGGTGCTCTGCGAGCAGGGCGACCTTGCCGGCTACACCTCCTCCGCCTCCACCAAGCTGATCCATGGCGGCCTGCGCTACCTGGAATATTACGAGTTCCGTCTGGTGCGCGAGGCCCTGTTCGAGCGCGAGCGCCTTTTGAACTCCGCGCCGCACATCATCTGGCCGTTGCGTTTCATCCTGCCCTACGAGAAGGGCATCCGTCCCGCCTGGCTCGTGCGCCTCGGCCTGTTCCTCTACGACCATCTGGCCCCGCGCAAGAAGCTGCCGGGCACGGAGACTATCAAGCTCACCCGGCATCCTGCCGGCCAGGCCCTGAAGCCCGGCTTCGACACCGCCTTCGTCTATTCCGACTGCTGGGTCGAGGACAGCCGCATGGTAGCGCTCAACGCCATCGACGCTTTCGAGAAAGGCGCCGACATCCGCGTGCGCACCAAGCTCGTCTCCGCCCGCCGGGACGGCGATGTCTGGGTGGCGAGCCTTCAGAACGTGGAGACGGGCGAGACCCAGGACGTCCGCGCAAAGGTCATCGTCAATGCCGGCGGCCCCTTCGTGGCCGATGTGCTCAACGCCAAGCTCGGGCTCAACACCAAGAAGAACGTGCGCCTCGTGAAGGGCAGCCACATCGTGGTGCCGAAGCTCTTCGACACCAAGGAAGCCTTCATTCTCCAGAACACGGACAAGCGGATCGTCTTCGCGATCCCCTACCAGGAGAAGTTCACGCTCATCGGCACCACCGACATTCCGGTCGAGGCCGTGCCGGACAAGAAGGTCACGATCAGCGACGACGAGATTCAGTATCTCTGCAACGTCGTGAACCACTTCTTCAAGAAGTCGGTGACGCCGGCGGATGTGGTCTGGACCTATTCCGGCGTGCGTCCGCTTTTCGACGACGGCTCCTCCAACGCCTCCGCCGTGACCCGCGACTACGTGTTCGACATGGATGCGCCGCAGGGCCAGGCGCCCGTGCTGTCGATCTTCGGCGGCAAGATCACCACCTTCCGCAAGCTCGCCGAACACGCCCTCGACGAGCTGAAGACCTATTTCCCGACCATGAAGCCTGCATGGACGGAAGATGCCAAAATGCCGGGCGGCGACATGCCGGATGCGGATTTCGACCGCTTCTTCGCCACTGTGCGCCAGCGCTGGCCTTTTCTGCCCGAACAGGTCGCTCACCGGCTCGCCCGTGCCTATGGCACGCGGATTGAGGAGCTTCTGGGCTCCGCCAAGGCGCTTGCCGATCTCGGCGAGGATTTCGGTGCCGGCCTGACGGCGGCGGAAGTCGATTACCTGGCGCGCCGCGAATGGGCGCGCAGCGCCGAGGACATTCTCTGGCGCCGGTCCAAGCTCGGTCTGCATGTGCCAGTTGACGCTGCCGCCAGGATCGATGCCTACTTGGCCAAGAAAAATGTGGCCTCCGTCGCCGCACAATAAATTTTGGGGAAGATTATGGCTCAATATGTCGGCGCCATCGACCAAGGCACGACCAGCTCGCGCTTCATCGTTTTCGACAAGGCCGGGACTATCGTCTCGTCAGGCCAGAAAGAACACGAGCAGATCTACCCCAAGCCCGGATACGTGGAGCACGATCCGCTGGAGATCTGGCGCAACACGAAAGAGGTGATCCGGGAGGCCCTAGCAAAGAAAGGGCTGTCGCCCCGCGACCTCGCCGCCATCGGCATCACCAACCAGCGCGAGACAACGCTGATCTGGGACAAGCGCACCGGCAAGCCCCTGCATCACGCTCTGGTGTGGCAGGACACCCGGGTCGATGCGGCGGTCGAGGAGTTCGCTCAGGACGGCGGTTACGACCGCCTGCGCACCAAGACCGGCCTGCCGCTGGCGAGCTATTTCTCCGGGCTGAAACTACGCTGGCTGCTCGACACCGTGCCCGGTGCCCGCGAGAAGGCGGCTTCCGGCGATGTGCTGTTCGGCAATATCGACACCTGGCTGGTCTGGAACCTTACCGGCGGAGTCGATGGCGGCTGCCACATCACCGATGTGACCAATGCCAGCCGCACGCAGCTCATGAACCTGCAGACCCTTGCATGGGACGAGGAGATCCTGCGGCTCTTCGATATTCCGCGCGCCTGCCTGCCGGAGATCAGGTCGTCGAGCGAGGTCTATGGCGAGGCGACCGACGATCTGGCCGGCGTGCCGATCGCCGGCATCCTCGGCGATCAGCAGGCGGCCCTCGTGGGGCAGGCCTGCTTCCAGCAGGGCGAGGCCAAGAACACCTACGGCACCGGCTGCTTCATGCTCATGAACACCGGCGAGACCCCCTATTCTTCGAAATGCGGCCTTCTCACGACGGTCGGCTATCGCTTCGGGCAGGAGAAAGCGGTCTACGCGCTGGAAGGCTCCATCGCCATCGCCGGCGCGCTGGTGCAATGGCTGCGGGACAATCTCGGCCTGATCGAGAAGAGCAGCGATATCGAGGTCCTCGCCCGCGGCGTCGAGGACAACGGCGGCGTGACCATCGTGCCGGCCTTTTCAGGGCTCTATGCGCCGCACTGGAACTCCCATGCCCGCGGCCTGATCGGCGGCCTCACCCGCTACGCTAACAAGGGCCATATCGCCCGCGCGGCGCTCGAGGCTACGGCGTTCCAGACCCGCGAGGTGCTGGATGCCATGACCAAGGACACGGGCATCGCCGTCAAGGAATTGCGCACCGACGGCGGCATGGTCGTCAACGAGCTTCTGATGCAGTTCCAGGCCGACATCCTCGACGTGCCGGTGGTGCGTCCGAAGGTGATCGAAACGACCGCGCTGGGAGCAGCCTATGCGGCCGGCCTCGCGACGCGGTTCTGGGCCGGGCCGGACGAGCTCATCCGCAATTGGGCCGTCGACAAGCGCTGGACGCCTGCCATGGAGGCCTCCCGCCGCGATCGTCTGAATGCGGAATGGAACAAGGCCATTACCCGATCGCTCGACTGGGCCGACTGATACCGGGATATGGCGGCGGCGATCTGCGCGGGGTTGCCGCCGTCATGTCCTCAGGCCGACGGCAGAGCGGCGCGTATTTTCGCAGCGAGTTCCACCAGAAGTTCAGGCTTCTCCATCTGTCCCGAATGGGGCTTCAGCGGCACGCCGTCGAAGCGGGGAAGCACATGGAAATGGATGTGGAAGACCACCTGCCCGCCGGCGCTCTCGTTGAACTGCTGGATCGTCAAGCCATCGGCTGAGAGCGCGCTCTTGGCGGCCTTCCCCACGACCTGAACGGCTTGCACCAGTTCCGCCAGAACATCGGGAGAAACATCGAGAAGGTTGCGGGCCTTGGATTTGGGAATGACGAGCACATGGCCGTCGCCGCGCGGCATGACATCCATGAAGGCCAGGATGCGATCGGTCTCGTAGACCTTGTGGCACGGAAGCTCGCCGCGAAGGATCTTCGCAAACACGTTGTTATCGTCGTAAGTCATCCCGCCCTCTGTTCCTGAGCCAGCATGGTCGTCTGGCAAGCCTTTTATACCGAACCGGCCCGACAATCACCCGTCTAGACGGGCGCTTCCACTACGGCACGAGCACTGTCTGCAGCCTTCCCTTTCCCGGCTCACGACGGTTACCGGTCGGTTCACGGACCCGTGGCTCGAAGACGCACAATATGCGTCGCGTTGTTCGCAAATAAATCGGGCCGCTCGACATTGTCGCATCAAGTACCCCGACAGCGGTTCTTTTATTCCCATGAACAAAATATTGCCACGTTTATTCCCATCCAAGTCCAGCTTTAAGCGTAACAATTCGCTAGAGCTGAATATTTTCGGAAATTTTTTTGCAAAGGTTCCCTCATTCAAATCGGAACCATCGAATCCCCTTGCGGTTGAAGAAACACGAACACCATTGATAAGGAGGCACAAATGACGCCAGGTAGTTCGACCTCGAAGCGTGGCTTCGCGTCGATGGATTCTGACCGGCAGCGCGAAATCGCGAGCAAGGGCGGGAAAAGCGTTCCTGCCGAGAAGCGGTCTTTCTCACAGGATCGTGAGCTTGCCTCGGAAGCCGGCCGCAAGGGCGGCCAGGCCTCGGGCAGCACCCGCGGCAATCAGGAATAATTGCTGTTGAGCAAAGTTAAGGGGCCACGTGGCCCCTTAACCTTGAGGATCTACACTTAGCAATCCATTCATGCCTGAGCAGGAACCCTTCGGGGCTCTGTCAGAGAGAGTGCTGTTGCGGCCAGCATGGTTGCCATTCCGACAGCCTCCGCGATGCCAAATGGCTCATCCGCGAAGATTACGCCGACCGCGACGGCGATGACCGGGCTGACGAACGAATACAGACCGGCTCGAAAAGCGCCCCAGTCCCGCACCAGCGACAGATAGATCGAGAACGCGACCAGCGAGCCTCCAAGAACGAGGACGCTAAGGCCTAGGATTACCCTGCCGTCGGTAAGAGCCCTGACATACGCAGGATCATATCCCTCGACGACAAGTGAGATCGGCACGAGGGCGATCCCGCCGATCAGGCTTTGCCAAAAGGCCAGTACCAGCGGCGACATCGATAGGGTTAGAGGTCGGCTGACCACGGAACCCCAGGCGTATGAGGCCGTCGCGACGACGACCGCGGCGAGTCCGGAGGCCGCCATGATGCCATCCTGCGAAACACCGGTGCGTCCGGAGAACAGAAGCACCAGTCCCAGAATGCCGAGCCCGATTGCGCCCATCCGGCGCATGGTGATCCGCTCCTGCCCGTAAAGTGCCCCGATCACCATCAGAAAGATCGGCAGCAAGGACAGGTTTACGATCGCTGACAGTCCGGTTGGAGCTCTTGCTACGCCCCAGAACAGCAACCCGTGACAACCGGTGTTGACGAGCAGGGAAGCAGCGACGATCCGGCCGAACGGGCCGGCGCGCAAGCCCAACCCTTGAGCCAGCGCGACCAGATAGAAACACGCTGCGGCTAGCAGGAAGCGTACGGAAGCTAGAAAAATCGGCGGAATGGCCTCTGAAGCCACCTTCATCGGCAACCATGTCAGGCCCCAGATGAGCGCCATCAGGGAAAATGCTGCGATGCGGCTCACGCCAGGCACCTGCGGACAGGCATGCAATCCTCAAGAGGTGATTTTAGACTGCTGCGGATGGTGGCAGCAGGAGAACGGATTGACCAGCCGCAGGCCTTGGCGTTTGCACAGGTGGGAAATTTCAGTTTCTGAAATTGAACTCCGCTTTGGTCAAAGCGGCTTCGATGAGAACCTCTTCGTGCGTTCCGCAACCCGTGATCGCCCTGAACTCGGACAGATCCGGCAGCTGGAAAGCAAGGGCGCCGAGATCGATCTGGCGGACAAGTTCTCCCGCGAGGGTCGCCATGGCGTCGAGTGACACCGCACCCAGATAGGCCGTCGCCTCAAGCGCGACTTCCGATACGGGATTGCGCGAGGATCCGATCAGCACCAGGAGGCAATACTCGTCCGTGCTGCCATGCCGGGACCCGAGTGGACGATGGGAAAACGACCTGCCCCGCTGCCGGGTCAGGGAGAAGGCGAGGAGAAGCAAGTCCGATACAATCCCCTTTGCCGTTTCGGCGGTCGTATAGTTTGCCAGGGCCTGTTCGGGCGCGTCGAGAAGTGCAAGATCGTAATGGTCATCGAGACTGTCCAGAGACCGGAAGACATCGATCACCGGGACCATGCTCGGATGAAGCAGCACGGCAACCGGCTCTCGTAAGTTCGACGTGGGGAACGCTTCACGCATGGACAGGCAGCCTCGGGCTTTTGGACTTAAACACGATGCCCCAGTGCCGTCGGGACGACATGCGGCAAGGCCGGAACGAGGAGATGCCGGCGCACCATCAGGGGGCATGTAACCTCGTCATCATGGCAGTCGGGAATGATGCCGCTCAGCATGGAGGCGACGGACGGCCTGTCCCTTGCGGGAGAGCTCGATGCGAGCCGGGAGAACTCGTCCGGCAGCTCTTCGTGGCACAGCACCGCGTCCAGTTCATTTGTGGCTGTCATCGTTCCCTCCGCATTGCTCTTGCAACGGCAACGTATGCGCCACCCCGTGGTTCCTCCTGCGGCAAGAAGTCTGGCCACGATTGGGACGAATGCCCGGCCGGCCCGATTGCGCGTTCTGTTTCGCCTAACCGCTATCAGTGACAAAAAAGGCGCCCGGGGAGACCCCAGGCGCCGTATCGATAGGAATCGATACTCCGTTTATTGCGGAGTAGCGGGCCGTGTCGCACCGGACGTGCCGGTGGTCGTGCTCGCGTTGTCGCCGTCTTCATCGAACGCCGGAGCTGCCTGAAGCTCTGCCTTCGTCATGCGGAGCATGACGCGCTCGGGCTTGTTCTGGTCCTTGGCGGCCGTATTGGTGGTCGCCATGCTGGTGGACGGCGCAGCGCCGGTTGTGGTTGTGCCGGTCGCGGCGGTGCCCGTTGCAGTCGAGCCGGTCGTCGAAACGTTCCGGTTGCTGCTGTCGGCAGCCTGGGCCTGCTCGGCGCTCAGGAACTCCAGCGTCTTGAACGGAACGGCCACATCCTTCTCGCCGATTCCGAGGAAACCGCCCACTCCTACCACAGCCGCCATGATCTGGCCGTCACGGCCCAGAATCACGTCGTTGATGTCGCCGATCGACTCGTTGTTGGCGCTGACCACGCGTGTTCCGATCAGATCGGACGCCATGATCTGGCTCATCTCCAGCTTGGTCATGAACTGACCGGACGTCGCGCTGCTCTGGCCCATCGTAGATGCACCGGGCTGCATGGCAGGCGAACCTGTGGTCGTCAAGCTGGACCCTGATGCAGCGGGACGATCCGTCGGGCTCGACGGGGTGGTGGAAGTCTGAGCGAAGGCGGGTGCAGCTGCGAAAGCTGTCACGACAAGGCAAGCTGCCATATGCTTCTTCAGCATTGCATATTTCTCCCGAGGTACATTAAATCGCGTTGAGCGCGAATATGCGCTGGATCACTAACGCATAGCATCAGCAACCGTTCCGATTACCGGCACAATCTGACCAATATTATCGGATTCTATGTTTCAAGACGGAAATATTAATACTTGTTAATATTTAAGACCGGAAAGGAGTATCTACCGCCTACCCTTCAACAAGCGGCATTCCTCCATGTCGAAGATGGCAACATTTATTGAAAGGATTGGTTCCATCCCGATGGAACGCATGACGGGACGAACGTCCCGTTCGCGGCGATCGCAGGGACGCACGTCTGCTCTTCCGTGAGACAGGCGAGAGGATTACGAGAAGAGTCCTGCCTTAAGACAGCGACCGATCGAGTGAAGCGAGGCAGAGGCTCGGCATCCTGTTGACGCTGGCTTTGGCGAGCGGACTGACATCGCCCATGCAGCCGACCGGATTACGCGTCCTCTGCTTCTGCTGCTGCGGCGCCTCGTTGCCCTCGCGACGGATGGACGGATGCTGCGAAGGCTGGCTCTGCAACTCTTCCTTGAGAGTCAGAACCGGCAATTCCGTGTTCCGCGCGAAAGTGGTGACGCCCGTGCGAGGGTCCGACTTGTAGAGAACACGCCCATCGCGGTCGCGAAGGATCACGGCGGCATCGGTCACGCCGACGACCTCGACAATCGAGACGGATGTGGGGGTCGCGACCGGAACCGGGCCGGCGACCCGATCCCCTTTCGTGGAAGCGGCCATGGCAGGACGCAATGTATCCGATTGCGCCAGAGGCGACATGCTGAGGATGTCGGGGGCGAAACTTCCGGCAATGAAGAAGACCCCGGCAAGACCGACCAAAGCCACAGGGGTACGTAACATCCCGCTCTCCCGCTCTCTCACCTCAGCAATACGGGAAAACAACGCGACGGTATGTTTGATGTTCCTGTATCCTTCCGTAGGAGCGATGAATAAAAAGGGGGATAAGAACTTGGAACATTTGCTTTCGATACGGCGTTCTTTAGGCACCGGCCTCCTGGTCCTCCCCGCATTCCCCTTGTGCATTGGCCGGCACCTTAGACGGGCTTATGAGCCCGTCTTTTTTTGCGCCCAATACATCGCGGACAAAGAAAAGCCCGGCCATTGGCCGGGCGATTACTTGCTTTTGTTTATCTACGGGACGCTCAGGCCGTGGCGGCACGAGCCTCGCGACGCCGGGCGCTCTGTTGGAAGAACAGGGCCTGACTGATGACGGCAGAAACATTCGCCGGCTGGAAGGGCTTGGCGATCAGGAAGGCCGGCTCCGGGCGCTCGCCGGTCAGGAAACGCTCGGGGTAAGCCGTGATGAAGATCACCGGCACCTCGAAGGCTTTCAGCAGATCGTTGACCGCGTCGAGACCCGAGCTGCCATCCGCCAGCTGGATATCGGCGAGGATCAGGCCGGGCTGCTTCGCAGATGCGAGTTTGACGGCTTCCGTCCTCGTGCGGGCAACGCCGGTCACATTGTGGCCAAGGCCCTCGACAAGAGCTTCGAGATCCATCGCGATCAGCGGCTCGTCCTCGATGATGAGGATGTCGGTGGCCATGTCAGCCGCCAGCTCGCGGCCCGCCTCGTCAACGAGTTCGCGAACCGTCCGCGTATCCACGTCGAGGATCTGGCCGACCTCCTCCTCCCCGAAGCCTTCGAGGCAGGACAGGAGAAAGGCCTGGCGAGGCAGCGGTGTGATCTGACCCAGGCGGACTTCCGCCGGGAGATCGCGCTGGATCTGCTCGCTGCGGCCATTCACCGACAGGGAGTTCCAGATTCGTGTGAAGACCTTGAAGAGTTCGACCTTTACGTTACCGGAAGGGCCGATGGTCTCGGGCTCGCTGACAAGCGTTTCGAGAGTGGCCGCCACATAGGCGTCGCCGGCCATCTGACTGCCTGTCAGGGCGCGTGCGTAGCGGCGAAGATATGGTAAATGCTGGACGACAAGCTGCGCTGTCGACATTCGCTTCCCCTTAGCTGTGCTTTTGGCTCGTTGTACCGATGGTCCATTCAACGCGGCAAAGCTGCAAAAGTTCCATGAATGGAACCGAGCGCGGCAGCCAGCGTTATTGCTCGAAAACGAATATATGGATACTGCCATGGTTGGCCATCTCTTTTCAGGATGGGATGGCAAGGGGACTCAGATGACGGGTGACAAGGGGAATAAGCTGGCTCGTGTCGTGCTGGAGAATTCGCACGGGAGCAAGCTTGCAACCGATCCGAAACTCGACAGCGGCAGCCAGAAACGAATCGGCGACCAGCTTCGCGCGATGTACGACGAGCTCATGCAGCAGCCCGTCCCGGACCGTTTCAGGGATTTGCTCGATCAACTGGACAAAAAGAACGGGGCAAAGGAAGGGTCTCAATGACCCCAGAGCCCGAGCCGGAGCTTCGGGAGGCACTTCTCGCGGCGGTTCCGAGCCTTCGCGCCTTTGCCATCTCGCTGTCCGGCCAGGTCGACCGGGCCGACGACCTCGTTCAGGACACCCTTCTGAGAGCCCTGGCCAATCTGCACCGGTTCGAGCCGGGAACGAACCTGAACGCCTGGCTCTTCACCATCCTTCGCAATCTCTTCCATTCCGAGTACCGCAAGCGCCGCCGCGAGGTGGAAGACCCGGACGGGTCCTATGCCGGCCGGCTCAAGGTCCAGCCCGAGCAGGGCTCGCATCTGGATTTCGAGGATTTCCGCAGCGCGCTCGCCAAGCTCCCAGCAGATCAGCGCGAGGCCCTGCTTCTGGTCGGGGCCTCCGGCTTTTCTTACGAGGAGACGGCACATATCTGCGGCTGCGCCGTCGGCACCATCAAGAGCCGCGTCAACCGCGCGCGCTTCCGCCTCGCCTCCCTCCTGAATGTCGAGGATATCGAAGATCTCGGCCCCGACAGCATGACCCGGGCCGCGCTGCAGGGATAGGACCCAGGAGCGCCCTGCCCTTTCGTCAACAATACGATCTCAACAAAAAAGCGCCGCCTTTGCGAGGCGGCGCTTTTTGACGGAATGCCGAAGCGGCATTACATCGGGGTTCGTCCACGCAGCAGGCCGATCACGGCGGAGATGGCGAACAGAACGATCGCAACGAAGAAAATCAGCTTCGCGATCTCAACGGCCGTGCCGGCGATGCCGCCAAAGCCGAACAGAGCTGCGACGAGAGCGATAATCAGGAAAGTGACAGCCCAACCGAGCATGGTGTTACCTCGCTAACTTACAATCGACGATAAGCCGACGATGCACAAACAACGCCAAGCGCGACTGTGAGGTTCCGCGTCGTCGCACCGGATCGTGAGTGTTCATCGCCCGTTCAACAGTATTCCGGCAGGCTTTTATTCGCATGGAACCTGCCTGTTAGACATACGTTTTCAAGAACACCTGGGAGAGATGACCGATGACCCGTTCAATGGCTCTTCGTGCTTTCTGTATCTTTGCCTTTGTTACCGCGCTCGCCGCGATCACCGGCTGGGCATCGCAGGTCGAAATTGCGGAAGTTCTTTTCTTGATCACCGGTTCTCTTTCCGCCCTCATGCTTTTCTTCGCGGTGGCAACCGCGCCTTCGCAAAGTCTCGTTCCCGTGCGCGTGCGTCGCCGGCACTGAAGCCTCTGCTCCGGTCAACAAAGGCGGCTCGTTCGAGCCGCCTTTTTCATGTCAGGCTTCTGTCGCCTCGCCGCCGTTAGGATGCAGGACGGATCCGCTGACATAGGAAGAATCTTCGCAGGCCAGGAACAGGTATGCGGGCGCCACCTCGTTCGGCTGCCCTGGGCGCTTCATAGGCGTTTTCGCACCGAACTGCTTCACCTCTTCCGCCGAGAAGGTCGATGGGATCAACGGCGTCCAGATCGGCCCTGGTGCCACACCGTTGACGCGGATGCCCTCGCCCGCAAGCTTCTGCGCCAGCGACCGAGTGAAGGCGACGATGGCGCCTTTGGTCGCGCTGTAGTCGAGCAGATGGGCACTGCCGCGATAGGCTGTGACGGATGTGGTGTTGATGATCGCAGCCCCCTTCTTCAGATGCCGCATGGCGGCCTGCGTCATGTAGAAATAGCCGTAGATGTTGGTGCGGAAGGTCCGCTCGATCTGATCGGGCGTGATCTCCTCGATCTCTTCCTTCGGATGCTGCTCGGCGGCATTGTTGACGAGCACGTCGAGCCGACCGAAGCGCTTGATGACTTGGTCGATGGCGGAACGGCAGAAATCGGGATCGCCCACATCGCCGGCGATTGTCAGGCATGCGCCCCCTTCCCTTTCCACGAGACGCTTTGTCTCCTGTGCGTCCTCACTCTCGTTCAGATAAAGGATCGCAAGATCGGCTCCCTCGCGGGCGAAGAGAACGGCCGTCGCCCGCCCGATGCCGCTGTCGCCGCCGGTGATAAGAGCGACCTTGCCCTTGAGGCGTCCGCTGCCGGGATAGCGCGGCTCGTAATCGGGCCGCGGCTTCATCTCCGTCTCGTGACCGGGCTGATGATCCTGCACCTGCGGCGGCAAGGTCTGTTTCTGTTCGGAACTCATGCTGACATCCTTCGAAGGAAGTGACGCTCGGGACTTCGGATCGAGGCAGAAGCCGGATGCAAAACGAAGCCCGCGTTGAGGCTCAACGCGGGCTCGAAAAGCGTGTTCCTGAAAAGCGCTGGAGCTAGTGCATCGTGCCCGCCGCTTCGCTCTTATCCGGCGCCATCTGCAGGATGTGATAGAGGATGATGGCGCCGAAGGTCGCGGTGCCGATGCCGTCCAGGGTAAAGCCTGCCACGTTCAGCTTGAAGTTGCCGGCGCCCAGAACGAGGGCCACCGCGACGGTGATCAGATTGCGCGGGTTCGAGAAGTCGACCCGGTTCTCCACCCAGATCCGCCCAGCCGTTGCGGCGATCAGGCCGAACACCACGATCGAGAGACCGCCGAGCACCGGTCCGGGAATGGTGCCGATGAAAGCGCCGAACTTCGGCGACAGGCCGAGCAGCAGCGCGAACCCCGCGGCAATGATGAAGACCAACGTCGAGTAGATCCGGGTCACCGCCATCACGCCCATGTTCTCGGCATAGGTGGTCATGCCCGTGCCGCCGGCGGCGCCGGAGAGTATGGTGGCGAGACCGTCGCCCATGAAGGCGCGCCCGAGATAGGGATCGAGGTTGCGGCCCGTCATGGCGCCGATCGCCTTGATGTGCCCGAGGTTCTCGGCCACCAGGATGATGGCGACGGGAGCGATAAGAGAGATCGCCCGCACGTCGAAGACGGGGCTCTGGAAGGTCGGCAGGCCGAACCAGGCGGCCTGGCCGATCTTCGTGAAATCGATCGGCTGACCGAGGCCCAGGATGTTGGCGCAGACATAATAGATCAGGTAGCCGGCGGCACCGCCGATCAGCACCGGCAGGCGGCGCCACATTCCGGGCGCGTAGACCGCGACGAGACCGACCGCCAGCACCGTGGCAAGCGCGATCCAGCGGGCGAAATTGGTGCCCGCCGCGTTGTCGGGCGTGACGCCGGAGGCGCTGTTGATGGCAATCGGCGCGAGCACGAGGCCGATGGCGGCCACGATGGCGCCCGTGACCACAGGCGGCATCAGCCGCTCGATCCAGCGGTGGCCTGCCATCTGCACCACGAGGCCGATGAGGAAATAGAGCGCGCCTGCCGCGATGATGCCGCCGAGGGCCAGGGAAATGTTCGGGTTCGGGCTGCCGACGCTCGCGCCCGTTGCGACCAGCACCGGGCCGATGAAGGCGAAGCTCGAGCCGAGATAGCTCGGCACCCGGCCGCCGACCACGAGGAAGAAGATCAGCGTCGCGAGGCCCGAGAACAGGATCGAGACATTGGGATCGAAGCCCATCAGGATCGGCGCCAGCACCGTTGCGCCGAACATGGCGACCACATGCTGCAGACCCAGAATCACCATCTGACCGGTCGGCAGCCGCTCGTCCGGCATGACGATGCCTTCGGTCTTCAGGCGCCATCGTGGAAAGTAACCGTCGCTCATCAGATCCCCCAAGCGGTCGCGAATTCGGCCGCAACCTAGACCCGCGAATGCCGAAATGGCTAGGCCGAGAGGATACTTATTAACCGGGGAGACGGGTCGAATTCTGGACAAGATGGCCGATGAGGGTCACATCATTCCCCGATCACGACGGATGAGGATGACCATGCGCAAGGATTACGAAGTGCCCCAAGGCACCGTGCACAGCCTCTGGATCGACAGCCAAAGCCTCAAGGGCAATTTCCTCGGCGACCCCTCCCGGCGCCGGGTCGACGTGTATATCCCCGCAGGGCATGACGGCCGGGACCTTCCCCTCCTCGTCGACCTCGTCGGCTACACGGCCGGCGGCCCGGCCCATACCAATTGGAAGAACTACGGCGAGAACGCGCCGGAGCGCCTCGATCGCCTGATCGGCACCGGCGCCATGCCGCCGGTCGCGGCGGCCTTTCCCGATTGCTTCACGCGCCTGGGCGGCAACCAATATGTCGACAGCGCGGCCATGGGGCCTTGGGAGACCTTCCTGATCCGCGAGATGCTGCCCTTCGTCGAGGAGCGCTTCGGCTGCGGCGGAGACGGGCGCCGGGGCGTGTTCGGCAAGAGTTCGGGCGGCTACGGCGCCATGGTCCACGCCCTCAGGCAGGGCGGCTCGGTCTGGTCGGCGGCCGCCTCCCATTCGGGCGATGTCGGCTTCGAATATCTCTATCATCTCGGCGAATTCGCCGGGGCTTTGCGCCACCTCGTCGACCACAACATGTCCATCGAGGCCTTCCTGCGCAAATTCGAGGCCGGCCCCAAGGCCAAGGACAAGGACTGGCATGTGCTGATGCTGCTTGCCCAGGCGGCGAGCTTCGATCCTGATCCGAGCCAATTCTACGGGGTTCGCCTGCCGGTGGATCTCGCAACCTGCGAGATCATCGAAGAGCGCTGGTCCAACTGGCTGCGCTGGGACCCGCTGCGCATGGTCGACCGGCTCGAGTACCAGGACAACCTGCGCAAGCTGAAGGCCTTCTACATCGATTGCGGCGATATCGACCAGTACAACATGGTCTACGGCTCGCGGATCATGCGCCGGAAGCTCACGGAGGCCGGCATTCCCCACACTTACGAGGAATTCCACGACGACCACTCCTCGGTCGATTACCGCATGGACATCAGCCTGCCGCTGCTCGCCAGGGCGCTGACTTAAATCGGGATCACGCGCCGTCGGGCTCGTCCTCGGTCGGCAACTCGCAATGGTTGTGGATATGGGTCGCGGCCAAAGCGGCATGGCCCATGCCGACCACGATCTGGTCGAGCCCGCGGACGATATCGCCGGCGGCATAGAGCCCTTTCACGGTGGTCTGGCAATGGCTGTCGACGATAAGCCCGCCTGACGGGTCGTGCTCGGCGCCGAGCGAAATCGCCAGATCCGAGCGGTATTTCAGGCCCAGCGCCGAATAGAGCACGTCGAACCGATGCTCCTTGCCGCCCATATGCACGGCGGAAATCCGATCATTCTCGATCTCCAGGGATTCCACGGGGCTCTCGACGATCTTGATGTCGTGCTCGTCGAGCCTTGCCTGCTGCTCCGGGTTCAGTTCGAGTACTTGCCCTAGCGTCAGCAGCGTCACGTCGCGGGAATAGGTGCGCGCGATGAAGACGGCCTCGCCGATGCCGTGAGCGCCGTAGCCGATGACGGCAATCTTGCGGTCGCGGGACTCATAGCCGTCGCAGATCGGGCAATAGCGCACGAGCCCGCGCTGGACCGCATTGGGCATGTCGGGCAGATCGGGCTCGATATCGACCGAGCCGGTGGCCAGCACCACGCGCCGGGCCGCGATCTGCTCCATGCCGCCATCGTTGTCTTCCACCACCGCGATGAAGCGGTCCGGCTGCTTTTGCAGGCCGGTGACCCGCCCTGACTGGATCGTCGCGCCGTATTGCTCGAGATTGGTGCGGGTCCGAGCCAGAATCTCCTGACCGGAGATGCCATCGGCAAAAACCGGGATGTTGTGGCTCGTCGGAATCCAAGCCGCCCTGGGCGTGCCACTGTCGATCACCGCAAAGCGGCGCTTGAAGCGAGCGAGATACAGCCCCGTGGTCAGCCCCGCCGGGCCGCCGCCGATAATCAGGCAATCCAGAATATCCCCGTTTGAGCCCATTCCGCTTCGGTCCCCCTGCTGTGGTTCCAGAAAGCACAACACGTGAGGGTGGGAAAAGGTCGTGAGGCCTGCAACCACTTTGGGTTCGTTCTGCCAAAATCGCCGATCGGCAGCCTCTGGGAGCCCCTTCTGTAGTCATCCGGCCACCCGCGAGATTCCGCTTGACGTTGTGCAAAGCAACGATATAATGTTGTTATTGATGTTGAGGGAGGCCGCACATGCTTGAGGATCAGGATCCGGCGACTGCCCGCATGGCCGACCTCTCCTACGCCATCGCCTCGGCCCGCGCTGTTGTGATGGCGTTGATTGCGCGGGACCGCGATGCAGCGGAGGAAGCTGCCCTGCGCAGCTGCCGCGATTGCGACCTTCTGATCCGTCTCATTCGAGATCTGGCCGGCATGCTGCAGACCAACGACCTCAACCAGCTGACATGCTCTCAAGCCGAACTGAGATGGTTGGCCCGGCGCGCAGCGTACGTGCTGACGTTTGTGGGGGCGCAGGCGCCGAATGCCCGATCACCCCTCTCTCTTTCGGCACAAGGCGAGACCGGCGGGATGCCCGTCGTCAGGCAGCAGGACCGTGCCCCACCGCCAATGCCAAATCGGGTGCCGACGCATCCTGCTTCCTCCGGGCTCACCGTCGCCTCGACCGGTCTGCGGGTACGGCTCATTCCTGTCGATGGAGGTGAAGAAGCTGGCTCCTCACAGGGCGACAAGGAGAGCGACCAGCATGGGCCCGAAGAGGAAGCGCATCCCCCGCCCGTCGAACGCTGAGGACTGTGCGAAATGCCCTTGGTTGTGCGAAGCGATGTGGGAACGACACAACGGAGCAAGCTGACATCGCGCCAGCGTTTGTCAATCTGGGAGCGGGCGCGCGGCATCTGCGTTCTGTGTGAGCAACCGATCGACGGTGTCCGGGAGCGATGGATCATCGAACACATACGTGCGCTGGAGCTTGGAGGTTCGGATGAACCTGACAACATGGGGCCCGCCCACGAGACCTGCGGGCGCAGCAAGACCCGAGACGATCACCGCAGTGCGGCTAAAGCCAAGCGGCAGAAAATCCATCATCTCGGTGCAGCACACTCCAAGCGGCCGATGCCCTGTGGCCGGAAGAGCCGCTGGAAGAAAAGGCTTGATGGCACCATCGTGCCGCGAGAGTAGCTCATCGACTCTCCCAACAGCTCGCCGAGGCCTGCGCAGCGCGCGCAGCAGTGCTCTTGCCAGCAATGACGGAGTGCTATCCCTTGGCCCAGTTCTCGAGAGTGAGGCCGCTGACCCTCTGGAACGCTTTCTCGTTGTTGGTCACCAGCGTGAGTTTGAGGCTCACGGCATGAGCTGCGATCCAGAGATCGTTGTTGCCGATCAAGGCGCCGCGAGCGGCGAGGTCTGACCGGATGCGTCCATAGGCTTCGGCCACATCGATGGCCATCGGGACGACGGGGATTAGCTCTGTCAGCTCCTCCAGAACCATCATCGCCTTATCGGGGTCGGAGCTTTTCCGGACCCCGTAGACCAGCTCGCCGTAGGTAATGACGGAAATGGCTGTCGAGCCTGGGGGCAGGACTTTGAACCGATTGAGGACGGCTTGTGGACGCTCCCGGCGAATGTAGATGCAGATGTTGGTGTCGAGGAGATAATGGGGCTGGGCCATCAGAGCCCCTCGCGCCCCTGTGGCGGGGCATCCTCCTGGGTCCAATCAGGGAGGTTACACAGCAGCTCGAACGCCCGCGCCAGCGTCTTGGGTTTTTCCCGCAGCACGATTTCATCGCCGCGGCGGAAAATCTCGACCTCATCACGGGTAAGGCGAAACTGCTTGGGCAGCCGGACGGCCTGACTGTTGCCGGACCGAAACACCTTGGCGATGGCCATCTTCTCCTCCGTATATACATGTAAGTATATACGACGCTTGCGGGTGCCTTCAAGGACCTTACGTCCATTGACAACGGCCACCTGCGCCTTGCTCACGCATCGGCCTTGCTTCGAGCGGCGGCCCGCGCTTCATCCAACAGTCGAATGGCCTTGTCGCGCCGGGACAGGGCGCGGCGTTCATACCGGTCAAGCCTCTCGAGCTGATCCCACTCTGCCAGCGATTGCCGCACATCCGCGTTGTGTTGTATGATCCGCTGCCTCTCTTCGTGGCTTTTGAACACTCGCCTGATCTGAGCGTGTTCCCTCCGATGCAACTCGTCGATGGTACCATCTAGGACCGCCTGGATACGTGTAGCGAGCGATGATGACTTGTACGACAGGAACTGGGTTGGCATTGGTTCCAAGGTTGGGACAGGTGAGAAATAGACCCCTTGCGACATTTGCCCAAGGAGCTCGGTTCGCGCTCTGCGCGCACGGAGTACATCCATCGCAGCACCGGCTACTTATCGCGCCGCCTCCAACACGACTGGCTCCATTTCATTCTCCCCGGCGATGACTCGAGCGAGATGCGTGACGTCCGGAGCGAGTTCGGGGATCAAGGAGGCCGGTACAGCGAGCCCATGCTTGAAGGCGTTCACACGAGAGCGCGCTTTGCCTTCCTTGGTTTTGGGTCCGGTGCTGTGCTGAGCATTGGCCCAGTTGGCGGCTAATTTTCACGATGAAGGCATTGATCAACCCCATTGACGCTTTGCCGCTGACGGCTACCCGACATCGGTGACATCCTGCGCCGTAAAACGACGTCGGCGAGCGAAGGAATCCCGCCGGCGTTCAAGTTCACTCAAAGCGCGGTTTCGGCGGGCATCGGCTCCGGCGATCAGTCGATCGATCCGTTCGATGTCGTCCAACTTTTCCGCAAGTGCCTGCGCCATAAGCGAGTCGATATCCAAGCCACGGCGACGCAGGATCGTCTCGACTTCGGCCACTGCTGCAGCCTCTCCGGCGGCATACGCCGTGATCAACTCGGGGACGCTGAAGACGCGAACGCCGTTGACCTGCCCAGCATCCTTGGTCTTCGCCAATAGGTTCGTCAACGCCTGTTGACCGGCCTTCATCAGCAAGCTCGCCTTAAGGCGTCTCAGGCGCTGCGACTCCCACACGAGGTCGACCATATCCTTGATCCACAGGGCCTCGATGGCGTCCGTCGGCTTTCCCGCAGCGGTGACCTTAGACAGAAGTTCGTCATAGTCGGCTTCGCTTTCGCCAAGGACAAGGGGACGCTTGGCAAACAGGGCGCCGAGATCCTTCGGAGAATGCTGAATGTCGGTGGCGGCAGAAGGAGCCCTGACTGCCTCAATCGGTGGGGCTTTTGCTGTGGGCTCGGCGGGTATCTGTTGTACCGGTGCAGCTGACGCCGGCCTCTGGACCGGCTCGGCTGGGAGCGGCTTTATCGCGGGTTGCGTCGGGGAAGCTTGGCTCCCAGGCTTCGGTTCCCAGGTTTCATTTTCCACTTCATCACTCATCCACGAAGGTGTAGATGTTTGCGGTGTCAGCAACTTATTGACCATGGTCAGACCTAATGATGGTGCGTGTTACCTATTATGTTGCCTCCCCCGGGTACTGAAGGCGCTGATCGGAGAAGCCTCACTAGCAAGCGACACTTCCTGAACGCCGCCCCCGTCAGCCGTCCCAGTCAAAGCTCCTCAACCATACGGCTGGGTAGAAAAGATGAGGTTTCTGGTCTGCAGGAGCACGGAAACAGCTGTGGAAAATTGCGCAATTTTATCGCAGAAAGCTGTTGCCATGGCTTTACCTACAAGACTTCGAATCATTTGGCGTGCACGCATTTGAGCCGTCACGCGCTGTGCTTCGCATAACGGCTTTGGTGGTCGGCTGCGGAGAAGCACAAGCGGACTCAGCGATCCACTCGAACAGCGAGCTGCCGGCACACTTTCGGCCTCATTGTCGGGAAATGTGGAGGCGATGGAACTGCCTTCGACCAGCGTCTTGTCAGGAAGTTAGAAAATTGAACCGTTACACGGACGCACATCCGGCGGCCCTAAGGCTCGAACAGGCTGCAGATATCCCTATGGCTCGCCAGAGTACACCACAAAGGTTCAGGTGTCCGCTTTGCGCTGGTGGGTTTTGAGCTGGGAGAAGGCGTGCTCAAACAGGGTCAAATTGGTCGAATAGGCAGGCAACAACAAAACTGCTGTAGGATATGGAACAAACTCACTGATCAGCCTTGGACCATTCTGTCCGTCGACCTGCGAGATTGGACCCATGCGTTGGGAGCAGCAGGACTTGGTATTCAGATCCCAGTATCCATTATTCTAACTCTTTGCTGCGGTTCTCGCGAATTGGGTGGCGCAACCGAACACCAGGACCACCACCATTCTCTGGGATGAATTCAAGACCAGCTCGCTCGAAGGCTTCGATGAGGGCGCGGTTTGTCCGGGTTGCAAGCCGAGCTCCCTCATCCTTGATCTCAAACGCTCCAATCGTTGATTTCGAGACGTCTGACGCAGACGCAAGATCTTTTTGCTCTAAACCTGCGAGTGCCCTGGCTGCCCGGCAGAGGCGAGGTGTGAGACGCACGACCATTGGCCGTATTACCCACCAATGCTCTGTATTTCAGATACAATTTTATTGACAGATTGCCCTGAAAGATGTATCTTAGATATATAAATGAAATTGAAATACAGCGCCATGCCTCGTTTCCGCCAGAAGTTCATTCAGTCTTCCACCTTGAGGGAGGCTCAATATCAAACAACTCCCTACGACGCAGTTAAGACTCTCGGGACTCCTTTGTCCAACTCGCCAAGTCACACGACGAAATCAGAATAATACAGACTCGCCTGAGCAGTTATGATGGCCACTTTGGCGGGAGCGCTCGGAATGCTCTTCTCACGGAGTAGGAGGTAGCGGCAGAGCCGTGGCCCTGAATGGGTTTCCCGATCAGCTCTAGGTCCTTGGAGCCTGGAAACTGCAGCTTGTTTCACTCAAAGCGACTTTGACGCCCATTGGGCGGCGGCACGGAGTTTGACTCATGACAAGATCGACGCGCCCACGCCGGCATCAGCTGGCATTGCAAGAGCCCACCCCAGGAAAAGCAGGGACTCCGACGGTAGCCTCCCTAGGAGTGCGTCTCGTTCCCATTAACGCTGGCCGAGAGCGCCAGTTCGCCAAGCTCATTGCCTCCTGTGAAATCCTACGGGAGGAGTGCGAACGCTTGTTTCAGCGCATTATTGATCTTCTTGAAGATGAGGCTGATTCACCACACGGCGATGATAGCCCTTTGTCATGCACAACATCAGAGTGAATACTCATGGCGTTCGTCGATGTTGGAGATTTGGGAACAACCTCTCGCCGGAAGCTCACGCCGCACCGACGTCTTCAAGTGTGGGAAGCAACGGGTGGTAGATGCGTAATCTGCGATCAAAAAATCGACGGCGTGCGCGAACGCTGGATCGCGGAACACATACGAGCCCTCGAGCTTGGAGGTTCAGATCATTTGAGCAACATGGGCCCAGCCCACGAGGCATGCGCTTTGGTCAAAACCAAGGATGATCACCATCGAGCTGGAAAGGCGAAGCGGCAGAAAATCCGATATATCGGGGCAGAGATCTCAAAAAGGCCGCTGCCGTGTGGAAAGGCCAGCCCTTGGAAACGCAAGATATCGGGCGAGATAGTTGTAAGATGAAATAACCTGTTGGGTGTAATCAACGACACCATAATGGACCAGAAAGCTCATCCATCCACCTGTTGGAAACGGAATCGAAGACGCAGGATTAATCTCAACGTATTCTCTATTGAACTGGCAAGTGTCCGCGCAAATGCCGCTGTCGTGTGATGCCGATCGTGGTACACGATCACGACACAAGTCGCTGTTGGACAGCGGGTGACCCGGCAGAGATCCTATGAAAGATAAGGAATTGGTATCTGTAGTCGTTCTACTACATCAAGCGTCACATCCGGCCTGAATACGGTCGGGCGATCAGAGACGCAATCCGTCGCCGCCCACTGGCACAGTTTGCGGACCCATAAGCATCGGCCCAGTCTGCTTCAAGATCCGCGCATCTGGAGAGAATTCCCCCTCCAACGGGAGGAAATTTCCACAGTTCGCCGTGACGAACTCCACTCACCTAACGGACAAATTCTCCTGCTGTCGAGAGCGGAAGACAGAAGAACTGGTTCTATCAGTGGTGCCCAGAGGCGGAATTGAACCACCGCCACTGCGATTTTCAGTCGGTCGTACGCCATTGAAAGTGGTTCGCTTTGTTACTCGCCCTCCACGCGCTTCTCTTCAAGAGGAGGATTAGGGGGCGGGCCCACTTAGCCCTTGGCTGTAATCGTTGCCCCAGGCTGCGCTGGACAGGCCACGATGAATTCAGAGTGCAACCGGGTGATTTCGACGCCACTTACAAGGATACAGCCCTTCATGGCTGGAGTCGTGGCAATATACTCCAATGCGCCCTCCTCGTGTCTGACACCAGTGAGGGGCGAGAGTGACGGCTCGCCTCTCCACGACTGGCAGAAAGACTGGCGCATTTCCGAGACGGCATACGCTGCCACGAGCAGCCTTCCGTTGACGGGCTGTCGATAGACCTGGTATCCGCCGCCACAGGTGGTCGTCACATTGGTGTAGCCTACCGCCACATAGTCGGACAGCGAGCCCCCAGTTGGGGCCGATGCACATCCAGACATGGCACCCACGAGTGCCAACAGGGCAGTTACGAACAAAGGTCGGCTAAGCATCGCTTACTCGTCTCGGAAGATGGAGGCGCCCTTCTAGCAGATATTGCCGAGCTTGTCGTGCCAGGTTGTTGAACCCGATATGCGCACTAAACTTGGCTCCTCCTGCGTCTCTTCGGGAGGAGAATGAGCGGGGCCGACTTGGCTAGCAATCGCCTGACACTCTTTTAGAGCTTTCTGCGCTTAACCTAGTCCACAGGTGAGCGGCCAAGTTCCCGCATTTTCGGTTGCGGCGCTTGAGCAGCAACGACAGATCAACTCCTCGACGCCCTCTCCTCTACACTGCCAAGGCTAGCGCAATGGTGCCGGTCGCCATGGCCGTTCGCCCACGATGCCGAATGGAACGGCAGCGTCACCAACAGTGTTGATGACAGTGCCGTCCCTCAGGCGGCCCCAAGATCGCCGCGTTGCTCAAGGAGTTACCCATGCCCACCGTCATTGCCAGCGAAGCCAAGCCCGTCGAGTTCAAGGGGTTAGACAGCGATTTTCTTCATCTCTACCTCGTTAAGACGGTCACGGATGAACAGGGGCGTATTGTCTCAGAGAAGGTGATCCGGGGCACCGCAGGATCGAATGGTGATCTCGAGACGCTGGTCGATGCCAATCTGGCCACCTCGCCGGACCGGAGAGGCTCAGACACTCCCGAGGAGAGGCATCGCAAGGTCCTCGATCTCGGCACCAGGGACGCCGAAGACGTCTGGCAGGTCATGGTTCAGCATGCCAATAACATCGAGACAGCGGATCTCGACTATAGCGTCGATATCTTTGAGGACGTTTCCGGCGGAGACCTGAACAGCAACTCTGTCGTTGCGTCAGTGCTCCATTCGGTGGGTCTGAACCTGAGCACAAGCCTCCCGGTGGGAGTCAGTCGATCGGACGCCCCACTCTATGGCCAACTCCAGTACATGAACGTTGATGACGCACTCTTCGGATCGGCGAACAACGACCGGATTCTGGGCGGTGTTGGGAACGATCGGCTCTACGGCCATGATGGGAACGACCGCCTTTATGGGGAAGATGGCAATGACCGCCTCTATGGGGAAGTCGGCAATGACGCTCTGTATGGAGGCCACGGCAACGACAGTCTAGCAGGCAAAATCGGCAACGACCGCCTATACGGGGACGGCGGCAATGATCGTCTCTATGGCAGTTTCGGTGACGATGTTCTTAGCGGTGGAAGTGGCAACGACCGTCTCTATGGCAGCTTCGATGACGACGTTCTTAGCGGCGGGAGCGGCGACGACCGGCTCTATGGCGAGTCCGGAGCAGACATCCTTCGCAGCGGTTCGGGAGAGGACGCCTTTGTCTATAATGCGGTGCCGAATGGCCCGGTAGATGTAGACACCATCCAGGACTTCTCGGTTGCGAATGATACCTTCTGGCTGAACAACAAGGTGTTCACAGGGCTAGGAAGCGAAGGCCGGTTGAAATCCTCCGCCTTCTGGACTGGAACGGAGGCGCATGACGCAACTGACCGTGTCATCTACGACCGCACTAACGGTGTTCTTTTCTACGATCAGGACGGCTCTGGAGCGACAGAGCAGGTTGTGGTGGCGAAGCTCTCTACGGGATTGAGGATGACCAGCCTGGACATTCTAGTTATCTAGGCTCGGTCCACCGAAATCCCGCGAGCTGGAGCCAAGGCAGCAGGGTCGCCGCACGTAAAGTTAACTTTGGCTGTTTCAAATGATACTCTCCGGGCGCGTTGCGTATCAGCCCGGCGCACTGTCCTGAGCCCACAGCTTGCGGATTTGGGCGCTCGTCACTCAATTCGACGACTCAAGCTTTTCCCAGAAGCCGAGCCTGTCCCTCAGGTCTGATCAACCCTCTCTTCATCCCTTCCTGCCATACCCTCGTCAGCCCATATGAGCGGCATACAAGAAGCAAAATGGGATCAGGATGCGTGGTGATGAACCGTCTGACAATAGCTGTGGCCGTGGTACAAAGAGGGGAACCAGGACCTATAGTACATCCAAAAGCAGATTGCCGCTGCTACTCAGGAACTGAAGCATCTTGAGTATCTTCGGGCTCGGGTCAGTGGCGAGATCGACACCACCCGTCTTCAACTCTCCGACGGCCCGGCTCAAGCAGCAGTTCCAGAAGAGACAGCACCGCCACCAGTGAGCCCCGCCCGTCCCGCGGAAGCCAGCCTCCCCCTTTCAAAGGAGGAAGTCAGCAAGGCACAGCAGGCGCTCACGAAACTCAGATATGGGCAATTGAAAGCGGATGGGGTGTTCGGCCCAGGCACTCGCCGATCAATTGAGGCGTTCCAACAGCGGCATGGGCTGCTGGTAAACGGGCGACTCGACGCCGACACAATTCGTGCGCTTCGCGCTGCTCAAACGGCACCACAGCCCTAACTGCGCGATTTCAATGGAAATTCTATTCACCCTACGTTCGATGCATGCGGCGTTCGGTGACTTGGTCGGAGGTAACGATAGAGCTATTGCGGCCCGTAGGATTATAGAGAGGCCGCCTGGATGTCCCGGATGAGAAAAATCAAGGTTGCCAGCGACACACCTGCTTACTGCAAAGTTTATTAGGGCGAGATAAATGAGCATTAGGGTTCTTGCTCTTCCACGGGATACATCCAACTATTCCCGGCGAAAGATGGCAGCCTCGTAAGGTGAAACCCGCCGCCGAGGCACTGCAGGTTGCAGAGGCACTCGTATAGCATGCTCAGGCTAAGCATCAAGAGGCCAAGATCGCAGATCCTTGCCACTTGTTCAGCATAAAAGGTGCCAAGCTCAAGACGATTAACGATGATCGGCGGCTTTCAGGGGCAGATTTAATGCAAGTTTCTCTTGCATCGGCTTGCTGAGCGTTCTGGAATAGGTTGCGGTCATGTGATGACTGTCTCGGTAGACAAGAGCCTCGCCAATCATGACCGGGCAATATTGGGCGTCACAGAAATACTCTGAGAAATCAAGAATCTTCACATTCAGCATTTTGGCCGTGAGCACCAAGTTGTCCTCCGGCAATACACTCTGGCGAGAGGGAAGGCAGTTTGCCCTCCACTCCTTCGCACGTTCAAGGCATTTGCCCGGATGAAACGACAGCCACGGGATGTTTCTGACATGGCGAACGTCTAACCCCATGTCCAGCAACGGCTTCCAGGTAGTGGCGAGGCCTTCCGGTGTTACGTTCTGATCGCGAGAAGAGTGGGAAATGAGAACGATATCCGGACGCTCACGCGAGAGCCACTCGATCACGTTCCTGGACCATTCCGCACATTCCGTGTAAGGCCGCTTGAGGGTGGTGTTGTAGACAGGGTCAAGCGAGAAGATGCACGCCGATTTTGCTATTCCTCGAAAGTAAATTGGCTGAGTCCGCGCGAGTTCCTCGAAAGCAGGAAACCAGTGCGTGGCATGGGAATTGCCCACCATGACGACCTTCAAGCTACGCATCGGATCCCCATAATTGCACGTCAGAACATCCGTGCCCTGAATGGTTTGATGGCACTTCGCCCGGTAGGCGGAGGATACGTCGGCCTTCACTTTCTCCGGTCTTGGGGTGACTTTTGATGGGTCTTCCTTCCTCCAGTCGTATTGAGGATCCTTCATCGCCGATGCGCCGCGTGGAGCTTCCGCGACAGCAATCGGCTCGGGTTGACTGACCTCTCTCGCAAGAAAAATCGTGCCGGCGATGACCGTGGCGGCAATGCCGGCGGCCCCGAGGGCGAGGGTGCGACCGACGGCCGGTTTCGATGTCCGGAAGGGATCCTCGACGTAGATCTTGCTCAGATGCGCCAGAACCACCGAGGCGAGGAAGAGGACGAGTCCGGATCGTGGCCCAATCGCCCGCCCCATCGCCTCGCCATAGAGCACGATGACAGGCCAATGCCAGAGGTAGAGTGAATAGGAGATGTCGCCGACATACTGGAACGGGCGCGCGTTCAGAACGAAACCGGCAGATCGGCGCGCCTCTGCGCCGCTCGCGGCGATTACTGCCGCCGCGCCGAGCGTGGGCAGCAAGGCCGCATAGCCGGGAAAGCTCGTTTCGTCGCTATAGGCAAAACACGCGACAATGATCGCGCCAAGGCCGGTGAGCCCCAGCGCCACACGTGCCGGCTGAGAAAGAGATCTCTGCGCCTGAAAGACGGCCAAGGCGCCCCCAAGGGCCAACTCCCAGGCACGGGTGGTGGTGGCAAAGTAGGCCACGCCCGGATTGAGCGGGGTCAGCCAGACCGAATAGGCCAGCGATCCCAGCCCGATCAGGCCGATGAACCACCCGAACGCCGCACGACGGCCCAAGGTCCTGCGCCGCGCCAGCGCGAGAATCGGCAGCAGGATCAGGGGCCAGACGATATAGTACTGCTCCTCGACCGAGAGCGACCAGAAGTGGTTCATCGGGACCTTGGCGTCATCGGCCAAGTAGTCGACGGCCTGGGCGGCCAGGAACCAGTTCTGAACATACAGGGCACTGGCGATGAGGCTGCTGGCGATATCCGACCATTGGGCCTGCCGGAAAAACGGGATCGACAAAGCCACCGCCAGAGACACAAGGGTTGCGGCGGGCAGAAGACGCCGGATCCGGCGGGCGTAGAAGGCGGGGATGTCGATCCGGCCGGTGCTCTCGAACTCCTTGAACAGGGAGCCGGTGATCAGATAGCCGGAGATGACGAAGAAGACGTCGACGCCCACATAGCCGCCCGGCAGCAGGCCCGGCCACAGGTGATAAATTAGGACGGCGAGCACCGCCACGGCACGAAGGCCCTGGATCTCTGGAACAAGCTGATGCCGAGAGAGAGACATATCTTAACTTTATAACTCGATTGACCTTGGCTCATACTCAGAATTTCGGCTCATTTGCAAGCTTGAGCCAAGATCGGTTTATTTAACGATAAGTTTCCAGATTAAGGCGAAATCTGATGGGGTCTGATAGAATTCCGATAGCCGTTCCGCGCCATGCGACCTCAAGTCCCAAAGAGGAATTCCCGAGAGCTATGCCGATCAGGGGCCTCCCCTGAAGCTCGATATGGGCCAGGTTCTTAGGCTTTAAGATATTTTATCACATGAGGTTGCGTTCGGGAGCGCTCGCGGCTAACGCATTGTTCGGACACCAGCACATAAACGGACATGATACGGCGCGCTCTCAGATCGGCATTTTTCTTGGTCCCCCAGCCCGCTCGGCAGTGGATGAGATCTCTCCTGCCGTATCGGGCAGCCAAGATCGTTGCCGAGCGCATCGCCATCACACCTCCCTCTACGGCAGCCACACACCCTAAAGTTGAGAAATCACTTAAGGAGGAGGTAGCGCCGCCACGGATAGAACCCGCCTGGCAGTTCTTTGATGCGGCTTGGTATATTGCCCGCCACACTGCTGGATTAAAGGATCCAGAAGAGGCCTACCGCGCCTATCTTAAGATTGGGATGAAGAAGGGTCATCATCCGAATCCGGCTTTCGAAAACCTCCGTGTTCCGGCGCGCGCCAAGATTCCCCAGACGCATCTGTACCGTGTAACGGCCTCACCTATCCTTTGCCGCGTGCCGCCCACGAAATATCTGGCGGCGTATCAGATCAAAACGCGCCTGCATAAACTCTACAACACATTCGACGAATATCGCCGGCGGGCCACGCTCATGCCCGACGCGATCGGACCGGAGCTGTGGGAAAGTGATCTGCGTGTTGTCGCCTACATGGACAACAGCAAGAAGAAACTCGCTTCCGACTACGCAGCCCTGCCACAAGGCACGCTGATCTCTATCATCATGACCACGCGCGATCGCGCAGCCATTGTCGCCGATGCGATCGTTTCGGTGCTCGTGCAATCCTATGAGAATTGGGAACTGATCGTTGTCGACGATGCAAGCGACAATCCCCAGACGGAAGCTGCAGTCAGACAATTCGGCGACAGCCGGATTAAATATGTTCCCCTTGCCGTAGCTACAGGCATCGGAGGGGCTCGCAATGTGGGTCTCGAGCATGCATCCGGTCCTGTCATTGGATATCTTGACGATGACACCCAATGGGATCCCGACTTTCTCCTCATCCTCCTTAATCAGCTGCACTCGCAGGACGCACGGATTGCCTACGGCGCCCACGTGATGTGGGACAAATTCGACCCCGATGCCCGCCTGGGCGTCGCCTTCAAGGGAGTCAGGTTCGCCCCCTTCAATCGCCCACTTCTGGAAAACAGGGACAACATCGCGCCCATCACGGTTTTGCATGACCGTGAGCTACTGAGCGACGCTGGATGGTTCGATTCATCCCTGAAACAGCAAGTCGGATGGGATTTCATCCTCAGGATGACCGAGGTCGCACAGCCGCTCGCCGTTCCCTGCCTCCTCAGTCATTCTTTCCAGGGCCATTCAGAAGGTAAAGCCGGAGCCGACGAGGATGCGACCACCGCGCTCAGATCGGTTCAATCGAAACTCGTCGGTCGAGCGGATTGGTCACAGCCATTTACGACGATTGACGGGCAAGATCATCTGGCCTTCTCCATTGCCCGGCCAGCACGAGCTCTGCGTCAGCCGAAACTCGGTCGACTGCCTGTCGAGCCTGTTCAAATCGTCATTCCAAATTACGAGTCGGTTCCCGAACTGGAGATGTGTCTGCGATCGATCGCAGAGCATACACCGACCCCCTATCATGTCCTGGTTGTCGACAACGGGTCTTCCGAGGAAGCCTACGCGCAGTTGGAAAAGCTGCCGAAACGGTTCGAGAATGTGCGTCTGATCAACGAGGACCAAAATTCCGGGTTCAGCTTTGCTGTGAACCGAGGTCTCGCCGAGGTTATGAATTGCAACGAAAAGATCCTGATCCTCAACAACGATACGCTTGCCACGCCCGATTGGCTCGATGAACTACGCTACGTTCTCTTCAAGCATGCCGATGTGGGGATGGCCGTCCCGCGGCAGGTTCTTCCGGCCGACAACCGAATCACCAAGGTTCACATGCCTGGGGCGGTGAAGGCCCTCGAGTGCGACATCAATCTGTCTATTCACCACAACAACATCCTCGATCTGGAGTTCGATCGGGAAGACGGGCTGGTTGAACTCACCTATGCTCCCCTGTTCTGCGGCCTCCTGCGGCCGGAAACGATCCGGGCTGCCGGTGGCCTGGATAGCGGCAATGCCCCGCATTACCGCTCCGACTGGATCCTGTGCGATTTCATCCGGCGTCATCTCCAGCAGAGGATCATCTACACCCCGCACAGCAAAGTTTACCACCTTCAGGGTGTGGCGACGGAAATACGCAAATCGACGGGTGAGGACTTCCTGGGCCGTGGCAAGGCTCAGATCGCGGAAGCTGGCCCGCAAGCCCGCCGGTAAGCGCGGCTTTGACCAGAATGAAAGCGGGTCGAAAATCGTCGCAATCAAACTTTGAGCGATCAGGTGGAGAATGACAGGATCATCAATATCGTCCAAGCACTCCGAGCTTCGGACGATTGTTCACCTGGTGCAGGACGTGTCGGCGATCGGCGGCATCTCCGGCCGCGTTCGCAACACAGTGAGGGCAGCAGCCGGCCGCGACATCCGCCACGTTTGTCTGTCCGCCAAGGGTGAGCCCGCTGCTGTTGCGCCCAACACCTTCTATGCCGAGGGCAACGAGGCCGAGGTGCTGACCTTTCTGGGCACCTGCCGTGCCGCCGACACGGTCGTCGTTACCCCGAACTCGGTCATCCGCGCCTTCTCTCCCGCCATCCAGGAGCAACTTTCGCGTCTGCCGGTTCTTCACATGGCGTCGGGGCAGCTCTCGTTCATCCTGCAGGACACCCTGGCGCTCGCCGACCAGGACTACATCGACAGCTACCGCGTCTCGCGCATCCTGTGCCTGTCCGACATGGACATGGCCTTCCACCGCCAGCTCGGGATCCACGAGCTGACCAAGATCCGGCTGCCGGTCGAAACCCGGCCCCACAACGGCTACGCTCCGGACAGGAACCGCTTCGTCACCTATGTCGGGCGCATCGACTTCCACACCAAGGGCGCCGAGCGCCTGGTGCCGATCGCCACGCTGATGAAGGCGCGCGGCCTGCCGCGGCTGCGCCTCTTTACCACCGACGGCCCCAACTCGCCCGACCTGCCGGCCTTTCTCGCCCGGCTCGAGGAGGCGGGGGTGCGCGACTGGGTCGAGATCCTCTACAACGTCACCGACAAGACCCGCCTCTACGGCGAGGCCAGCCTCATCCTGCTGCCGTCGAAGAAGGAGTCGTTCGGCAACGTCATCCTGGAGGCGTTCTCGTTCGGGGTGCCGGTGGTGGCGGCCAGCTATGCGCCGGGTCCGGCGGAGGTGATCCGCCCGGGCGAGGACGGGTTCCTGCTCGACGAGTTCTCGGCCGAGGCCGTGGTGGAGCTGCTGGAGAGCCTGACACCGGAGCGGCTGGCCGCGTTGTCGCAGGCGGCCTTTGCCCGCCACCACGACTATTCGATGGAGCAGTATCTCGCCTCGCTCGAGGCCATCGCCGCCGAGACAGCCCGCACCTTCCCAGGCCAGAACACACTCAGCCCCTTCCCAAAAATCAAAGCTATTGGAACATTGAACGATAAGCTGGCGTCGGCCCGCCGCCGTATCACCATGCTGAAATCCCACATCAATGACCTGGAAAGCTCGTTCTCCTGGCGGGTGACTGAGCCTTTGCGCTCTCTGAAGGCAGGCCTGAGCAAGAAGCCGCGCCGATAGTTCCGGTCCAATGCGGCGCTCTCATTGAGCCGATGTGCCCATGGGGCGGCCCTGCTCGACGTTGACGGCTCATGGGAAAACGCAATAAAGCGTCTACCAGCAATACTTTAAATGACAGACTTTCCATGAACCACGCTTAAGAGCCCAAGAGAGAAAACTCCCCTCGGATGCGCCCTTCATTCAGGCGCCCCTGAAACAGCGCTGGCGAATGGTCCTCTCCTTGCGGCAACCTTGCCACGACCCGTAGAGATCCATGCATGAATCCCATTCTGACGGTCGGTGTCACCACTCATAACGAGCAGGAGAATATCAAGCGTCTCCTCGACCGTCTCTCACGGCTCGATGAGACGCTCATCCACATCATTCTCTTCGATGATGCCAGCACCGATGGAACCGCCTCTCTGATCGTTCAGCATCCGATCTCGAAGAAGCGCAACTTTCAGGCACAGTTGGCCGAGGCCAACTTCGGCTCGCCCTCGATTGGGCGGCAGTTCATTGCCAACAATGCCAAGAGCCCCTACGTCACGTTTGTCGATGGCGACGATCTCATCAACCCGAAGGCGTTAACGGCTCTGGCGAGACGTCTGACGCCAGGCCTGGACATGATCGTCACGCCCTTCATGATTGGACCGTTGAGGATCTTTCCGAAATCCTTTGACAACGAAAGGCCGATCTCCAACGACACGATCTCACGAATTCTTTCAGGGATCGGCGGCAAGATCTATAACCGCGAAGCCTTGGTCCGGCACACCCGTGACGAGATCAAGGGACGAAGCGAAGATGTGCGCCTCAACATGCGGATCATCCTTGGAGGGTTTGATCGGGTACGAATTGAGGATACTGCGCCGTTCTACTTCATCGCCGCGTCTCGAAAGTCGACCCTTGCCAAAAACATACTTCTGCATGAGATCGCCGCGCGAATACAGAACTACCAAATTCTCAAGGAACGCTACGGCATCAATGACACGTACGTTCAAACTCTACACCGCAATCTTCTGAAGGTGGTTCGCGAGGATGCATCGCTGGGCAGCCAGGACCGGCTTGAGCGCTACAAGGCCCTGCACGACACCATGCCGTTCCGGCTGAAGACGATCATTCACCTGGTGCAGGATCCGGGTCAGATCGGCGGCATCCCGGGACGTGTGCGCAACACGGTGAAAGCGGCGGGGGCCCGTCCTATCCGCCACGTCTGTCTGGCCGTTCAAGGTGACCCGACCGGCTCCCTGCCTGGCGCCCTATCCGCCTCTGACGATCTAGAAGGGGTACTGGCCTTACTGGGCAGCTGTCATGCCACCGACACGGTCGTCATCACCCCAAACAATATCATCCGCAAGTTTCCGGCCAACATCTACAGGCAACTTTCGCGTCTGCCGGTTCTTCACATGGCGTCGGGGCAGCTCTCGTTCATCCTGCAGGACACCCTGGCGCTCGCCGACCAGGACTACATCGACAGCTACCGCGTCTCGCGCATCCTGTGCCTGTCCGACATGGACATGGCCTTCCACCGCCAGCTCGGGATCCACGAGCTGACCAAGATCCGGCTGCCGGTCGAAACCCGGCCCCACAACGGCTACGCTCCGGACAGGAACCGCTTCGTCACCTATGTCGGGCGCATCGACTTCCACACCAAGGGCGCCGAGCGCCTGGTGCCGATCGCCACGCTGATGAAGGCGCGCGGCCTGCCGCGGCTGCGCCTCTTTACCACCGACGGCCCCAACTCGCCCGACCTGCCGGCCTTTCTCGCCCGGCTCGAGGAGGCGGGGGTGCGCGACTGGGTCGAGATCCTCTACAACGTCACCGACAAGACCCGCCTCTACGGCGAGGCCAGCCTCATCCTGCTGCCGTCGAAGAAGGAGTCGTTCGGCAACGTCATCCTGGAGGCGTTCTCGTTCGGGGTGCCGGTGGTGGCGGCCAGCTATGCGCCGGGTCCGGCGGAGGTGATCCGCCCGGGCGAGGACGGGTTCCTGCTCGACGAGTTCTCGGCCGAGGCCGTGGTGGAGCTGCTGGAGAGCCTGACACCGGAGCGGCTGGCCGCGTTGTCGCAGGCGGCCTTTGCCCGCCACCACGACTATTCGATGGAGCAGTATCTCGCCTCGCTCGAGGCCATCGCCGCCGAGACAGCCCGCACCTTCCCAGGCCAGAACACACTCAGCCCCTTCCCGAGGATGAGGGCGGTCGAGTTCCTAGCCACGCAGCCGGTCTCCACCTTCCTCATGAGGCGCTATCGGGTTCGGGAAAGAATGCTTGCGGGACGCATTTATCTGGTTGAGAGGGTGCTACCAGGGAAAGCGGTGAAAACTCTGCGTTGGCTAAAGCGAAAGCTATCCTGAAGTGATGACCTTGTCATTTCCAGCAAAGTTATAGGTTTGCTATGATCGGCATCAGCCGCCGGAATAACTCATTTGATTTCATTCGGTTTGCGGCTGCAATCTCGGTATTGATCAGCCATCATTTTGCTCTTAGCGGCTTTTCGGAGCCGTTTGTCCCGGTGTTTCGCGACACCCTGGGCGGAGCTGCGGTGGCCGTGTTCTTTGTCATGAGCAGCTTCCTGATCTGCGACAGCCTTCAACGCTCTAATCGATGGGATATCTTTTTCGCTGCGAGGTTTCTTCGCATCATGCCCAATCTCGCGTTTGCGTTGGTTTGCAGCTCGGTAGTGATGCTGTTGTGGTTTTCGAACTATGACGATTTAATTTTCCACATCGACTATGTGACCCACAACTTGGGAATGTTCTTTCATGGAGCGAGATCCCGGATTTCTGGCGTACTCACAGGGCAACCGTTAGAAAGTATTAACGGATCTGTTTGGACCCTACCCTACGAGTTCTGGCTTTACGTTTCGCTCTTTTGCGTTTTTCTGTTGCCATCCCGCTATCGACTGGCGGCATTGATGGCAGGCGCAGTTGTAGCAAATGGCCTGTGTCTCTTCACCCCAGAGAATAGTAGAATCTTTTTCCTTCGCTCTTACTTTGTAGGAAAGCTCGGCCTCTATTTTTTCAGCGGAGCGTTGGTTAGCGTATTATGGCCATTACTCTCGAACCATCGTGCGGCAATATTATGCTCGTCATTGACAGGAATCTGCTTATCTCGCTTGCTGCTTCCTACTGACAACCTCGTCCAAACGATCTCGCTTGCCGCGCTCGTTGTTCTTATTTGCACGACGAGCAGATTCGCGGCCTTCGGCCGCTATGGCGACGCTTCTTACGGAATTTACATTCTCGCATTTCCAATTCAGCAATTGGTCATATTTGCCATCAAGGATTTCTGGCTCTCGATGACGGTGTCTCTGGCCGTTACAATAGCCTTTGGTTATGGGACTTGGCACGCTTTCGATACTGCTGGCGAACCCGCTTCAGGGCTGCCGAGGCGGCTGCCAAGCTTTCGGAGTGGACAGCCGGCGCTCTGTATCCGAGCGCTGCAGGTCGGCCCTCAATCTGCGAATGAAGCGGCAACATCGAATTCGCCAGCAGTATCGCTTTCGAAGAAAGGTGCCTGAGATACAAGTCTCAACTTGCCTCAATCTTATCCGGAGGTCGCTTCCTTCGTAGATTCTGCTCAAAACATAGCGGCACTTCGGCCACTGGATATAAGCCGCCCCTGGCTCCAACACTGAAAGAGTAAAGTCCATTCCAGCTCATGCCTGAGAGCAAGCCCCGCCCTGAATAGCCAGGGATGAGGGCATCCGGCTTTGTAGCCCTACTCTAAACCTTTGCTCTGCCCCTTGCGCCCTACTTAGCGCGCCGTACGGACCCGAAGGACCGCATCAGCAAGCCAGAGGGCCACGTCAGCGAAAGGTGGCCCCGGTTTTCCGCTGCAAACGATGCGCTCTTCAAGAGGCGAAGCATCGGAACCAAAAGTGGGGCCATTCTTGGGTTCGATGCTCTAGCCCACCCTATTCATAAGACATGTTGATGACTGCCGTTCTGGACTGCGATCGCGGGGGCTCGTTGCGTCTGTTTCATCGCGATGAGGTCTGGAACATGGGGAACGCGTTGGCAGGAGTTGGATGGACTGATGGGGGCGATCGTGGCCCCGCCGTTCATGGCGACGCCGTCCGCGGCCGAGGTGCGAGAGCCCAAGCAAGACGGCGGAAGAGGTCGGCTTCGGGACAGCAGGACGCATAGGCCAAGCGGATGCGGCTGGTGGTTTCCTGCACCCTCACGGCGATCTTGAGCAGGCGCAACCGCAGTGTTGCAAACTCCGCCCGGGCGAGATCGCGAGCGGCCGGGATGGCCTCGCGCACGGACAGCATCAGCCAGTAGGCCGCCGTGTGCAGCACGAGACGAACCTGATTGGCCACAGCGCGCCGGCACGACGTCCGGTCGGAGGCGAGTTGCGCCTTGTGGAACTTGATCCAGTTCTCGGCCTGGCCGCGGGCACAATACAGGCTCTCGTAGACGACGCGTGGGCTGGTCCCAGTCAGGTTGGTGACGACAAAGCGGATGTCGAGCCCCAGGCGGGTCGCCTCGATGCGGGCCACCGCGCGACGCTCGCACGACCAGCTCTTGGCCCGGTGCGTCGTCTCGGCAAAGCCACGCACGATCTCACCGTCTTCCAGCGCCCTTTGGGTGCGCACCGCATCGGCCACTTCCTGAACTTTGGTGGTGAGTGGCCGGCTGCCGGCCAGCCCGAACAGATAACTGAGGCCGTTCTGCTCGCAGAAGTCCATGGCTTCGGGACGGGCATAGTGACTGTCGCCCCGAACGGTGATGCGGGTGAGAGGCCAGCGGGCGCGGATCCGGCGCACAAGCCTGCGTAAATGAGCCCGCACCTCGACGCCCGAGGGCGTCTTGCCCGGCCGCAGCACGACGGCAACCGGACGGCCGGTGGCGCTGTCGTAGACATGGATGGGGAGAAAGCAGCGTTCGTCATAATGGGCGTTGAACAGCGACAACTGCTGATGGCCGTGCACCACGTCGCAGGTGTCGTCGATGTCCAGCACCACGCCGTCGGGCGGAGTGGCATAGCTGTCCATCCACTGATCGATCAGAGCAGAGGTCAGACGGATGGCATCGCGGATCGTCGGGGCGTTCTCCAAACGTGAGAGGGTTGGCTGGGATGCCAGATCCGCCCCGGTTTCCGGCAAGCGCCCGCAGGCGAGCTTGAACGCCGGATCGGCGCGCAGCGGGCCGAAATCGTTGCAGTCCTCATAGCCGCAGGCGATGGCGAAGATGCGGGCGCGGATCATGTCTGTGATCGCGTGCGTCACACGGCCTGGATCGCGCCGATCCGGGATGAAGCCAGCGAGCCGCTCGGCGATCCCGAGCCGGCGCTCGGCCTGGGCCAGGAGCATGACGCCGCCGTCGGACGACAAGCGCCCGCCATCGAAAGCGGCGGTGATCTTCTTGCGGCCAACGGCTGGAAACGGGAACGTTGCGGTTGTATCGTCCGTCATGGCGGGTGTGGCACAGTGCAATCGTGGCAGGGGTTAGTCTCAGCAACCAAATCCTACGCTGCTTCAAATGCTTAACCTACATCCGCCAGCCCTCTCCAGACGCCTCGTGCATAAGAACGGCTAGCAAAGAAACGATTGCCGGGAGGCGGCGTAGACAGCGGGGTAGGTTTTGCTAAGTTACACACCCCTTGAAGCGGCGCAGGAGCGTGAGCAAATGTTATTTGAAAATAATTTCTTGAATAATGGAATGCGTTGCGTGTATTCAGACGGCGTATACATCGATGATGCGTGGGAGCCTGCCGGAGTTACTGAGCAATTTCTTGGCAATGCCGAGATTTATCATGAACGTTATTTCAGCGACGCCTATTGGAAATACCTGCTGGATCGTGGATTAACCTGTGCAACGGTCGATATACCCAACACTGCCCGAGTTCTAGACATCGGCTCCGGCAGCGGAAACACAGCCCTCATCGCGGCAACGATCTTCAACGGGTCCGAGGTCTTCGCGTCCGATATCTCGCCGCAACTGCTGAAAATTCTGATGAAGCTAGCTAACAACGCCGGCCTCACGAACGTGAAGTCGTTCTGCTTCGATCTGCACAAGGATTTCTTCGCGCCTGCCTCATTCGATCTCGTCATTGGCGGCGCCATCCTGCACCACATGCTCGATCCGCTCGCCGCGCTGAAGAATGTCGCTAAGTGGCTCAAGCCCGGTGCGCCTATCATCATGATGGAGCCGATGGAGGCCGGCGGCCATTTGATGTGCGCGGTTTACCAGACAATTCTTGACGAATGCGGCGAAGAACTCGATCCCCGGATCGCGCATTTTCTGAATGCCATGGTTCAGGACTATGAGGCGCGCTTCGGGGTGCCGCGTGTCAAACCCTGGACAGGCAATCTGGATGACAAGTGGCTGTTTAATCGCACCTATCTGAAATGGCTGGTCAACGAACTCGGCCTTCGGCTGGACTCTGTGAACGCGATGAGCGACGACTCCTCCCGCTGGATTGAAAGCATGATCCGCGGGAACCTGAGCACAAGCGGAAATGCCACCGTGCCGACGCCGCCGCGCATGTGGGAGGTCGTCGCCGAGTTCGATCAAGGTATCTCGACGACGGTCAAGCGATACCTCATGCAGGAAGCCATCATCGTCCTGCGGAAATAGGCCATCGCTTTTTCTAGGAGTGGTGCGCTGATCATTCGCCGCATGGCAATGGATCTGCGGTGCTAACGCTGTCGGCGAATTCAGAGGGCAGGCGCCAACGCAGCAAAGCGGGTCACGCGCGTCTTGGTGCGCGGCCATCCGTCCAACCAGTGTACGACCCGCAAGACGTTCATCGCAGCCGCCGAACACACCTCCTGGAGGCCGGTCTTCAGGAGCCCGATATACCGGCTCCGGCGCATTCCGAATACCCGCACACCCTGTGAGAGAGTGCCCTCGACGCCAGCCCGGATATGATACCGCTCCTTCCATGTGGGATCGTGCATCCGGGATCGGGCTGCATTCAATGCCTCGTACTCCTGGCGCGTGTGGAAGTAGACGGCGCGGCGGGCTTCCTTCGCGGGCGTGCACAGCGCTCTGACGACGCAGGCTCCACAATCAGAGCGGCTGAACACGGCATTGATGCGCGGGCTTCCATCCTCTCTGCGCGCGACGCGCCACGTCACGGAGACCTTACCCTGTGGGCAGGTTACTTGTTCGCGCTCCCAGTCGATCACGAAGTTGGGCAGATCATATCCCTGTCCCGTGCGGGCCTGCCAGGACGATACGCCCCGCACCGGCCCCTCGAGCGAGATCCCGTGGTCCCGCCGGCTGCTGACCAACAAGGCCGCATCAATGTAGGCCGAGTCCACGTAATGCTCAGAAGGGAGGAGGCCTTTGGCGGCCAGGCACGCATGGATCTCGGCCGTGCTCGTCATGTCCTGCTCCATGGCCGGGCAGGTCTTGACGTGCGTGATCAGGTGCGCGGCATCGTCATCGCAGGTCTCGGTGACGTGGACCTTGTAGCCGGACCACTCCATCTGACGCTTTGTGCAGTAATGCATCTCGGGATCATAGGGCGACTGCAGCCGTTCGCCGACCGGTGGCAGTTCCGCTCCCGCCCGCCAGCGCGGCCGCCCATCGTCCCGTGCGTAATGCACCCGCCACACGTCGCGCAGCGTCTGCACCATCGGCACCGCTCGAGCCGCAGCCGGTGCGCTCGCATCGTCCAAGGCGTCGAGCAGGAAGAACCCGTCCGTGCCAATCTCCAGCGAGAGAGCTTCACGCTTCTCCCGGCTCTTGGGCAGACGATAGTCCTCAATGCGATGTGCATAGCGCTCGAACCACGCCGGCTGAGCGATCACGCGAATCCAGTCCGGAACAACGGCGGCCAGATCATCGAGAGTGGCGCGCAGCGTCTCAGCGACAAGTTCGAGAAGATGGAGGTCATGCACGGCCCCCAACACATGCGTGCTGTCGGTGCGTTGCTTGCCGCGCGCTTTGATCAGACCGCGGGCCTTGAACCGCTCGAGCATGGTGTCCAACAGCAGATGCTCCGCTTGGCCGGCGACAAGGCGGGCCCGAAATTCGGTGAGCACGCTGAAGTGGAACCCGGGATCGGTCAGCTCGAGCCTCAGAGCGTACTTCCAGTCGATCCGCGCACGGACTGCGTCGGCGGCCTGCCGATCACTGAGGTGCTCGAGGAACTGGAAGATCGTGATCAAAGCCAGCCGCCACGGCGCAAGGGCGGGTTGCCCCCGGCTCGGGTAGAACCGTCGGAAGTCCTCATCCTGGTAGAGGATGCTAAATTCATCCCGGAGCCGGGCCACAATGTTGCCCTTAGGGAAAGCTGCCCGGGCAACTCGCACGGTCTCGGCCGGGATCTCACCAATCGGCTCGGGATGAAGGCTCATGCAGTCCTCCTCTTGCTGAATAGCCAGGAATTCGCCGACAGTATCTCTCGTACGTCTGGACAAGTGAGGGCTGGCTCTACCTCGCCGTGGTCCTCGATCTCTTCGCGCGCCGGGTGGTTGGCTGGGCGGTCAGTGATCGGCTGCACAAGGAACTGGCGCTTGAGGCGCTGCGCATGTCCGGGAAGGGCAACTGTTATGATTGTGAGAATGTCAGAGCCGCTCGGAGGGCCTGACCCTTGTTATGATTGACCGCGTGTCATTGAGTTGACGTGTCGGCCTTCCGGGCGGCACCTGACCGCCTGCTATGGCGTGACTTGATAGGAGCTTGAGGGCCCTCGTCCCGTCACAGTCCTGTCTGCCCGCAGGATCCGTCAGGTTCTGACCTGCGGAGGACCAAGAATGCCAGAGACCGATCCTGCCGAGATCATCATCGGCGTTGGAGCAACAGACTTCCCGCGGCGCCCTCTTACAGCACTTGACCTCTATAGGAGCATCAATTCGGTGGTCGAGACGTTCTTCAAGACCTTGAAGTCCGAGTTGGTCTGGCGCACCGTGTTCCAGACACGAGCAGCGGCCAAGGATGCGATTGGGCGTTACATCGACGGCTTCTACAACCCCGTCCGGCGTCATTCGACACTGGACTATGTCAGTCCGGCTCAGTTCGAAAGGCTGGCCGGATAGCTACAAAGCCGCTCTCCACTAAACCGATACTGCTGGCGAATCCGATGTTGTCGCTTCATTCGCAGATGGAGGGCCGACCTGCAGCGCTCCGATACAGAGCGCAGGCTGTCCACTCCGGAAGCTTGGCAGCCGCCTCGGCAGCCCTGAAGCGGGTTCGCCAGCAGTATCGAAAGCGAAGCAAATCCAAGAGCAGGTTATGTCACTTTCGTTGATGGGAATGACCTCATCCGACCGAACGTGCTCACGGCGATGGCTAGTCGTCTCACGCCAGGTTTCGATATGATTGTCACGCCCTTCGAGATCGGGCAAATGAGAATGTTTCCAGAGGCTATCGATCCTGAGCACCCAATTTCCAGCCACACGATCACGCGTATCCTTTCCGGTATTGGAGGAAAGATCTACTACCGGGATGCACTCCGCCTGCACACGCGAGATAGCGTCAAAGGGCGCAGCGAGGATGTGCGTCTGAATATGCGACTTCTGAGGCGGCTTTGATCGTGTCCAGTTGGTCGACACAACTCCTTTTTATCTGATCGCATCGCCTCACAAATCCACACTTTCGAAGAACATCCTTCTACCGGAAATCGCAGCCCGAATTGAGAATTATCAAACCCTCAAGGAGCGGTACGGCCTCGACGATACCTATATCAAGAATTTGCATCGCAATCTGCTCGTGGTCGTGAGCGATGACACGTCCCTCACGGAAAGCGAAAAATTGACACTGCGTAAGGCATTGAATGACATCATGCCGTTCAAGCTTCGCACGATTGTTCATCTTGTTCATGACCTGTCGTACATCGGCGGGATCTCGAGCCGCGTGCGCAACACCGTGCTCGCCGCCCAGGGGCGGGCGGTCCGGCACGTCTGCCTGGCCCGGCCCGATCCGAACCACTCGCTGCCAGGCGCTCTGCGCGCGGAAGACGACGGGGCCGGCGTGCTCGCCTTCCTGAGCACCTGTCATCCCGCCGACACAATGGTCATCACCCCGAACAACGTCATCCGCGGCTTCTCACCCGCCATCCGCGCCCACCTTGATCGCCTGCCCATCATCCACATGGCCTCAGGCCAGCTGTCCTTCATGCTGCAGAATTCCGAAGTTTTGGCCCATCAGAGCTACATCAACAGCTACAAGGTCTCGCGCATCCTGTGCCTGTCGGACATGGACATGCTTCTCCACCGCCAGATGGGCATCCATGAGTTGACCAAGGTTCGGCTGCCAGTAGCCACCCGCTCCCACAACGGCTACAATCCTGGCCATCACCGCTTTGTCACTTACGTCGGGCGCATCGACTTCCATGCCAAGGGCGCCGAGCGCCTGGTGCCGATCGCCCGGCTGATGAAGGCACGCGGCCTGCCGCGCCTGCGCATCGTCACCACCGATGGCCCCAACTCCCCCACCTACCAGCTTTCCTCACGATGCTGGACGAAGCAGGCGTGAAGGATTGGGTCGAGGTCGCCTACAACGTCACCGACAAGGCCACCCTCTATGGCGAGGCCTCGCTCATCCTGCTGCCGTCGAAGAAGGAGTCGTTCGGCAACGTGATCCTGGAGGCGTTCTCGTTTGGCGTGCCGGTGGTGGCGGCCAGCTATGCGCCGGGTCCGGCCGGGGTGATCCTCCATGGCGCGGACAGGTTTTTGCTCGACGAGTATTCGGCCGAGGCTGTGGTGGGGCTGCTGGAGAGCCTAACCGCGGACAGGCTGGTCGAGTTGTCGCAGGCGGCCTTTGCCCGTTACCACGACTACTCGATGGAGCAGTATCTGGCCGCCGTTGAGGCCATCGCCGCCGAGACAGCCCGCACGTTCCCAGGCCAGAGCACCATCAGCCTCTTCCCCAAGTTGAGGACGGTCGACTTCCTGGCGACGCAGCCGGTCTCCACCTTCCTGATGAGACGCTATCGCGTCTGGGAAAGGGTGTTTGCCTGGCGTGTTTACCTGGTCGAGAGAGTGCTGCCTTGGAAAGTGGCGGCAGCTCTGCGGTGGCTAAAAGCAAAGCTGAAGGCATAACGGCCCTGCTGGGACTCACACAGTTCGCTTTCCTTACTTTACAGGCGCGCGAAAACTTGCGTTATAACGCAACCTGCGAGAACGTTGAGCCTTCCGTCCGTTGAACATTCCTCCATGATATGGGGTGACATTCTAGCGGAATTGCTCCTCGAAAAGATTTAGATTATGGCTGGGTTATGGAACAAAACTCACCCACAATTGCCACCACATTCACCAGTATGCCAAACAACTTCGACCTCCTCCGTCTTTGTGCGGCGTTGCTGGTCCTGTTTAGCCATAGCTTTCCTTTGACGGGTTTCGCAGAACCCATCGCTAGGAGCGGATATGGTGATGGTGGAAGCTTGGCTGTATCGATCTTCTTTGCGATAAGTGGCTTCCTCGTGACACGTTCCGTTCTTTCCCGCGACTTTACGACCTACTTTGTTGCACGTGCTGTAAGGATTTTACCAGCACTAGCCGTAGTTGTATTGTTGCAAGCACTAGTCCTTGGCCCAATATTCACTACATTAACGCTCAATGATTACTTCAGCTCGCATGCCACCTACAGCCATTTAAAAAGCGTATTTATTTTCAATATCCATTTTCAACTCCCTGGTGTATTTCAGACACTGCCCCATCACAGCGTTAATGGTTCTTTATGGACACTGCCGCTTGAAGTGGCTTGTTATCTAATTCTACCATTTCTTGTCATTGGCAGAATTCTCAAGCCGCTCGTGGCATGGCTCCTCGTTCTCGCTACCGCGGTCGCGCTGACTGTCAGCGTTCACTGGGCTGGCCTTGGCTGGACTAAGCCCGGACCTGCACTGTTCGGAAGCGCTAGCACATACCCTTTCCTAAAGTACGCTTTGTTCTTCGTGATAGGCAGCGCATTATGGATCTACAGATCCGCAATACCTCTCAATGCTGGCGCAGCAGCTTGCTGCTTTGTGCTTCTTTATGCAGGGTCAAATACTTTCATAGCTCCGGCAATACTATATCTGACCCTTCCGTACTTGGTGATCTATTTTGCCCTTTCAGTTCCAGTAGCACCCAGCACTATGAAGCGCCTGGGAGACCTATCCTACGGCGCTTATCTTTATGCCTTTCCGGTGCAGCAAAGTCTGATTCAGATATCGGGCGGTTCGATAGCCCCGCTGAGACTGACTGCTTATGCACTACCGATCGTTCTTGCATTGGCTTGGTTGTCGTTCCATCTCATTGAAAAGCCCGCACTTAAGTTCAAAGGCGGGCGAGCCCCACGAGAACCAAGGACTGCGGATCTACCGGTACCACCTATTCGGGTCGTCTCTTAAAGTGGACTCAGTTTCCGGCCAATTGCTGGTTCTGATTACAGATAACGGATTCATAGCCTACCCTCGAGAGTGCTCTAACATGATCTCTCGGCGGATCCGGCTTAGTGGCTTCACGACACGCAAACAAACGCTGTGATCTCTATGATAAACCTCTCGCGCGATCAACTTGATAGCCTGACCTCAACGGCGACCACCCAGTACGGCAAGCTTAATTACTTCCGGAATGATGATCCTATCGGCAAAGCACTAGAGGCATATGGCGAGTGGGCAGAAGTAGAAATAAGCTTTTTGCTGCAGTTCTTGCACCCAGATGACGTCGCTCTCGATATTGGAGCCAACATCGGCACCCATTCAATCGCTTTTGCACAACGCGTTGGCCAGAATGGAAGGGTCCATGCCTTTGAGCCACAGGGTCCAATTTTTGAAGTACTGTCAATAAATGCTGCGATTAACAATCTCACAAACATCGACGCTCGTCGCTGTGGTGCGGGCGCCGTTCGGAGCACCTTGGTCGTTCCGGCCACAGATTACATGGCACATGCCAATTTCGGAGCAGTACAACTCCTTGATGATACGTCTGCACCGGGTGAGACGGTCGACATCCTTCCAATAGATGAGTTGTGCTTAGACAGGGTCAACTTCATCAAGATTGATGCCGAGGGCATGAATCACTACGTCATTGATGGTGCTCATCAGACAATTACACGATGCTCACCCATAGTGTTTTCAGAATGTAATTCGATCGAAGAAGGGTATTTAATAATCGAGCGGATAAGGCGACATGGCTACAGATGCATCTACGTGAGCACTCCCGCGTTCAACTCCGATAACATAAAGCATCAAACTCTAAATTTCTTTGGACACGCGGAGGAGTCTGGGTTGCTGTTTCTTCCCCCTTCGTTCAATTCAACTCAAATTGAGCGAGCCGATGGCAAAGTCACAATAGCTCCGATAAACACCCTCGAGGATCTGGCAACTGCATTCATTGCCACCCCGCGATATGGCGACGTGACTCCGTATGATCGCGATCCCAAAGGGCTTCATAATGAGAACACGCGCCTGAATGGAGAGATCACGCGCCTGAATGGAGAGATCACGCGCCTGAATGGAGAGATCACGCGCCAACGCTTCCAGATTGTTGATGCAAATGCTCGAACAGAAGCGACCCTGTCAAAGCTGCAGGAAGCGGAGCAACATTGGCCATCTCTACATGCGCAACTGAAGAAAGAGCTAAGATCTCGCGAAGTTTTTTACAAAAGGAAACTCAAGGCTCGCGATGTGCTACTCCATTCTGTCTACAACTCGACCTCATGGAAGTTTGCACGTCCGATTCGAGGCGCTAAAAAAGCCATCGAAGCAATTAGAAGGACGACTGCAGGTTTAGTTCGGGCTCGGACGGGGTCAGGATCTTCATCTCTAGGCGCCATGACAATAGGACATGAACTGCACCCCCCGCGGAAAGCGGGAGCGACGGAGCATGCTCAACAGAAGACGGTCAGCGCATCAGCACAACCCCTTACCCAAGGATCTACGATTGATCCAGTTGGAAGAGAAGGCAAGCACGATAAGAAGAATAAACAGGGATCTAGAACAGTAAAACAAGATGCAATCTTTGACACGAGCAGAAGGGTTACAGTTCCCGCCCCGCCTACTCTTGAGACATGGCGAAACTTGGCTGACGCACTTAAACTGCGACCGGCCCATAATCCAGCAATTGATATTATTGTCCCAGTCTACGGCCAGGCCCGCGAAACACTCAATTGCTTGGCGCACGTTTTGAGCGCAACCCAAAAAACGGGATACGAACTTATTGTCATTGATGACTGCGGCCCCGATAAAGATTTGCCGGCGCAACTTGAGGAGTTGGCAGCTTTAGGGCTATTCACACTACTCAAGAACCGACAGAATCTTGGGTTCGTTGCAACGGTCAATCGCGGTATGCAACTACACCCTGATCGTGATGTTCTACTGCTCAATTCAGATACAGCGGTATATGGTGATTGGCTGGACAGAATACTTAAATCCGCCCATTCCGAGGACAAGATCGGCACAATTACACCATTGTCGAATAACGCAACGATTTGCAGCTATCCGAAATTCGTCAGCGACAATGACGACGAACTCGAACTAGATAATGCAACGCTTGATCAGATTGCTGCAGAAGTTAACGCTGGAAAATCAGTGGAGATTCCAACAGGCGTAGGTTTCTGCATGTTCATCAGTCGAGCCTGCATCGCGGAAGTTGGGCTGTTTGATGTCGAAAACTTCGGGCGTGGATACGGCGAAGAGAATGATTTCTGTCGTCGCGCCGCAAAAAGAGGTTGGCGGAACATCCTGGTAGGTGATGTTTTCGTACGTCATTACGGTGGCGCATCTTTCGGTGACACGAAGCATGCTCGGGTTATGGAAGCGCAGAAGAAGCTTGAGAAACTGCATCCCGAGTACTTTTCTCTGGTACATCAGTTCATTAAGGATGATCCTGTACTGGAGATACGTGAGCGTCTGGACATTGAACGTCTCCGGCGGACCGCGTCGACCGGTGAAGCGATGCTTTTCATCACGCTCGGACGAGGTGGAGGCACTGAACGACATGTACAAGAGATGAAATCTGCTCTGGAGGCAGAAGGGACACCTGTTTTCATTGCGAGATCAAACACACGTCAGCATGGTGTTCTAAGTCTCGATTCTCACGGCCTTTGCAATGTCCCAAATCTTCCAACCTTTGACGTGCCGGAGGATGTCGAAGCACTTGTGCGGGCGATAAGAGCTTTAAACATCAAGCATATTCACGTGCAGCACTTGGCAGATGCTGGCGATGATGTCGAGCAGATGATCCGCACGGCAGCGGAAAGCGTCGGACTGAACTACGACGTAACTGTACACGACTACATGTTTATTTGCCCACGCATTAACCTTATCGGACAGTCCGGCCTATATTGTGGAGAGCCTGAAGATGAAGGATGCAATGCATGTCTCAAGGCATTTCCGTCCATCGCTGGACATCATACGATACAGGACTGGCGAGGACGCTTCGGCGAGTTCCTTTCAGGTGCAAGAGCTGTGTTTGTTCCGAGCACAGATGTCGCCAAACGCTTGCGGAGATATTATCCACAAACTTCGTTCGTGGTGCGTCCTCACTTCACGGCCATGAATGAGCCTGTAAGTCACCGAAGCTCCCACCATAGTTCGCGCCGAATTGCGATCATCGGTGCGATTGGACCGCACAAAGGCGTAAGGCTCCTTCTGGAATGCGCAAAGTACGCCGCATCGCAGGGGGTACCGTTAAGCTTTGTCGTCATCGGCTATACAGCCATTGATGACGAGCTACGTACCCTTCCAAATGTCACGATTACGGGGGCCTATGGCGAGGCAGACGTTCAAAGACTCATTGCCGAGCATGCGCCTGACATAGCGTGGTTCCCTGCTGTGTGGCCTGAAACGTTCAGCTATACATTGTCAGTTGCGTTTGAAGCCGGTCTTTTCCCAGTGACTTACGATTTCGGAGCTCCAGCTGAGCGCATGAGAGCAGTAGGTTGGGGTGCCACTATGCCCCTCGAACACATGATGTCCGTGCCTGAGATGGTGCACTTTCTACAGACCGTTTCAATAACGCCACCGCCTGAAGGTATATGGCAGGCTTCGAACGTTTCCTACGGCTCCATTCTGTCGGACTATTATCGCTTACCTCCGATCTAAATGCTCCAAAACCCGCGATGAGTTTACAGAGACGTCGATTTACCACAAATATTCAGTGCGAGCCGTTGCCATGCCGTTTGGACATCGCAACGGCTCAAGTTGCCTCTAGAGCACCGGACGCTTGATTGGCCGCATGTCCTGCGGCCTTGAGGCAGTTCCAGCATTCCTGAGGCTCGAAGCGGTTGCAAATGTCACGTAAGCGGTGTTCTAGTGGATGGAATCTAACGCTTGGTGCCCACGCCTGACGGCGGCGATGATTTCATCTGGATCAGCCGTCCACGTGAAGGGCTTGGGACTGGCGTTCGTCTCGGCAACGTACCGGTTGATGGCCGTCTGAAGGTCAACCACCGAATAGAAGACGCCGCGCTTGAGCCGCTGGCGGGTCAGCTTAGCGAAGAAGCCCTCAACCGCATTGAGCCACGAGCATGAGGTCGGGGTGAAGTGGAAGGTGAAGCGCTCGTGGCGATCCAACCAGGCTCGAACCTTCGGGTGCTTGTGGGCAGCGTAGTTGTCGAGGATCACGTGCACGGCCTTGCCGGGTGGCACTTGGGCTTCAATGGCATTGAGAAAGCGGATGAATTCCTGATGCCGGTGGCGCTGCATGTTGCGCCCGATGACGGAGCCATCCAGCACGTTCAGAGCGGCAAAGAGCGTAGTGGTGCCGTTGCGTTTGTAGTCGTGCGTCATGGTCCCCAGCCGGCCCTTCTTCAGCGGCAGGCCGGGCTGGGTGCGGTCGAGCGCCTGGATCTGGCTCTTCTCATCAACCGAGAGAACAATGGCATGAGCGGGTGGATCGACGTAGAGCCCGACCACGTCGCGGAGCTTCTCGGCGAATTTGGGGTCGTTGGAGAGCTTGAACTGGCGATAGCGGTGCGGCTGGAGACCATGCGCTCGCCAGATGCGCCGGACGGCGCTGGCGCTGATGCCAGTCTCCTTGGCCATCATAGCAGCGGTCCAGTGCGTTGCCTCGGCCAGTGGGTCGGCCAATGTCAGGGTGACCACCCGCTCGGCGATGTCAGGCCCGAGCGGCTTGATCCGGGAGGGGCGCGTCTTGTCGCGCAGCAGGCCGTCGACGCCTTCCTGCATGAAGCGCTCCTGCCAGCGCCACACGCAAGTTTTGGAGGTGCCGGTCCGACGCATGATCTCAGCGGTGCCGACGCCATCGGCGCTCAGCACCACGATGGCAGCCCGCCAGACGTGTTTCTGGGCCGTGTTCCGGTTGCTGGTCAGCGCCTCAAGGCGATGTCGGTCCGAGGACGTCAGGGTGATCGAGATGCCAGTGCGCATGCCACAGCCTCGCATGCACCCCGGCTAAGGGGAATCCTTCAAACGGACTCTTTTGTTAGGCGGAAACCACTAGATGTTTAGTCGCGGCATTTGGTGGAGCGGGTCGAGCCTGAAGCGTAAGCACTCGGCGTGCGCCCTCTTGTGAGACCGCTGTTTGCACGTGACGTTCTGACCTTAAGGCTCGCTTTAAGGTCAGCAGATCAATGAAGATCGAAGTTCTCGGCACAGAGCGCCGGCGGCGCTGGAGCCTCCAGGACAAACTCCAGATCGTGGACGAGACGCTGCAGCCGGGCGTGACGGTGACCGAAGTGGCCCGCCGCCATGGGCTCGCGGCCAGTGTCGTCTTCACCTGGCGCCGGCTGGCTCGCGAAGGACGGCTCGGCGACGCTGGTCCCGCCTTCGTGCCGGTCGAGATCACGCCCGTCCCAAGGCAGACCACGCCGATAGCATCCCCAGCGCGGCGTACCGGCCTGATCGAGATCGTCCTGGGCCGCGGGCGCCGCATTCGCGTGGATCGCGAGGTCGATGCCGAGGCGCTGCGGCGGGTGCTGCAGGTGGTGGAGAGCCTGCCATGATCCCGGTCCCGAGCGGCGTGCGCGTGTGGCTGGCCACCGGCCACACCGATATGCGTAATTATGTGGAGTGCCGGATTATGCGGAGTCCGCAGCGGTCCGAGCGACTTCGCCCTTTTTATCCAATAGCTTAGACCGCTCAAGAGCCTTCCCCACTTGGCATAATTGTTGTCGTCTCCCGACGTTCTTTTGACCTCGAGAGGAGAGCCCACGTGCCAAAATCGACGGAAGGTTTGCCGGAATGCGCGCAACTGATGAACCCAGGTGCCTTGCGGCCGTTCGTGGAGGCGTTCACGGGCCGATTGCTAGGTCTGGGTTACACCCGCCTGACCGTGTCAGGCTACGAAGCCTCGGCTCGTCACTTCGGACAATGGCTGCAGAACAAGAAGATCGCCGTCGCTGAGATTGACCACAGGATCGTTCGCGGGTTTGCGCGGCATCGATGCCGTTGCCCTGGCATCCGGCAGACCACTCGACTGTCGGTCAAATACGTCAACCGCGCTCTCCGGTTCGTTGGCTTCCTGGCGGAATGCGGGGCGGTGAAACTGTCGGAACGGGTGCCGCCGTGTCCCGACCAGGACGAGATCCTTGCGTTCCAGGCCTGGCTGAGACGGCATCGCGGAATCTCGGAGCGCACCGTCTGGCGCCACGGTCGTATGATCATGCGCCTGCTTCCTGCTCTGGGCCCCGATCCCATGCAGTACGACGCTGCTCTCGTCCGGCAGGTGATCCTGGACGAGGGAAAGCTAAGTTCGCACGCCTACCTCAAGACTATGACGATGGCGTTGAGGGGCTACCTTCGATATCTGGCTGCCCACGGCTTGTGCCATCCGGGGCTTGATCAGGCTATACCGACAATCCCGCAATGGCGGCTGTCAGCGTTGCCGCGCTTCATCCCCATTGCGGACGTCGAGCGTGTCATTGCGTCGTGTGACGTCACGACGCCGATGGGCATCCTCGACCGCGCGGTGCTTCTGCTGCTGGCCCGTCTCGGCCTGCGCGCCGGCGAGATCTCGGGCATGCGCCTTGACGATGCCCTGGAATGGATGATCACGATCCTCTGGAATCGGTGATCACGATCGTCTGGAACGCGCACCTTGACGACATCGACTGGAGAGAAGGTACCCTGCGTGTCCGCGGCAAAGGCCGTCGTGAGATCCGGCTTCCGCTCCCACAGGACGCGGGCGACGCGATCATCGCCTATCTCCGGGTTGCCCGGCCGCTCGCGGCCTGTGAGCAGGTTTTCCTGCGGACCATTGCACCGCATCGGCCGTTGGCGAGCGCGAGCGTCTCGAGCATCGTCAGTCTTGCCCTTGAGAGGGCCGGCATTGATGACCCGCCGTCCCGAGGGACCAATCTGATTCGGCACTCCGCAGCGACCGGCCTGCTGCGTGCCGGCGCCACGCTGGACACGATCGGGACCGTGCTTCGCCACCGATCGATCGACACCACCGCCCATTATGCGAAGGTGGACGTCAATATGTTGCTCCAGATCGCTCAAGCCTGGCCCGGGAGCGTGTCATGCTGAGCCTGGATCTCGCCCGCTATGCGGAACTGCAGCATCATTTGGGCTTCAAGTTCCGCGTCCAGCACACGCTGCTCAAGAGCTTTGTTGCCTTCGCTCAGAGCCATGGCGATCGGTATGTTCAAACGGCGCGCGTGCTCGAATGGGCGACGCTCGCCCCTTCCCCGCAGCAGCGTCGCAATCGCTTGCTGACGGTCCGCCGCTTTGCCCTGGCGCTGTCGGCCGAGGATCGGTGCCATGAGGTCCCGCCCGCTGATGCCCTGGGCCGCAGCCTGCTCGAGCGGCGGATTCCGCACATCTATACAGCCGACGAGATCACCACGCTGATGCGAGCAGCGGCCAGCCTCAAGCCCTCAGGCTCGATCAGGCCGCTGCTGTACGAGACCCTGTTCGGCCTGCTTGCCGCCACCGGCATCCGCGTTTCCGAAGCCCTCGCTCTCCGCCTTGATGACCTGACGGCCGATGGGCTGGTCATCCGACAAACCAAGTTCCAAAAGAGCCGCTTGCTGCTGCTCCACGCCACCACATGGGAAGCCCTGGACCGGTATGTGTCGGCGCGCCAGAGGCTGGGGACCTTGAACCACGCCCTGTTCGTTTCGAATACTGGCACGCCGCCGTCCTATCCCACGGTGATTGCCATCTTCCTCCGCCTTACCCGATCAACCGGCCTGAGAGGGCAGCCTGGTCAGCCGGGGCCGCGTATTCACGATCTGCGGCACACCTTCGCCGTCCGCTCTTTGGAGCAATGCCGGCCTGATCGCGACGCCGTCGGCCGCCATATCGTTGCGCTCAGCACCTACCTCGGTCACGCCCATGTCACCGAGACCTATTGGTACTTGCAGGCAACGCCAATCCTCATGGGGCAGATTGCATCCGCCGGTGAGGCCTTGCACCAGGGAGCCGTCGCATGACCGTGCTGGCTCCCCATCTCGCCATCTTTCTGCAAGAACATCTCCCCCATGAGCGGCGGGCAAGCCCGCACACGTGTGAGGCCTACGCCTACAGCTTTCGGCTGCTGTTGTGCTTCGCGGCTACCCGATTGAGGACCACGCCATCCCGCATCGCGATCGAGCAGCTCGATCCGCCGCTCGTCCTCGCCTTCCTCGAGCATATCGAGAAGGCACGCGGCAACTCGGCGCGCACCCGCAACGCCCGCCTTGCCGCGATCCACTCGTTCTTCCGCTTCCTCGAATACCGGCTCCCGTCCTGTCTGGACCAGGCACGCCGGGTCCGAGCAATCCCGATGAAGAAGGCCGACGAGGCGCTCGTCAGCCATCTCACGCGCGCGGAGATGCAGGCTCTGCTTGATGTGCCGGACCCGCGTCAGGTCTCCGGCATCCGGGACCGGGCGATGCTCTACCTGGCCTTCGCCGCAGGCCTGCGCGTCTCCGAACTCGTCAGCCTCCGCATCGATCAGATCGACCGCCAAACGGTCGCCAGCATCCACGTCATGGGCAAAGGACGCCGCGAGCGCGTGCTGCCCCTCTGGAAGGAGACAACGGCGGCGCTGAAGGCTTGGCTGGCGGCTCGTCCGGCGAGCGGCGATGAAGAGCTCTTCCTCAATGCCACAGGACGGGCGATGACCAGGTCTGGCTTCGAATATATCCTCGCCAAGCACGTGGCCACTGCAGCGCAGAAGTTGCCCTCGATCGCCGACAAGCGCGTCACCCCGCATGTTCTGCACCACACCTGCGCCATGCATACCCTGCAGGCGACCCGCGACATTCGCAAAGTGTCGCTCTGGCTTGGTCACGCCAGTCTACAGAGCACGGAGATCAATCTGCGAGCTGATCCGACCGAAAAGCTTGAGGCGCTTGCCGCGATGGCGCCGCTGTCGCTCAAGCCGGGTCGCTTCCGCGCTCCCGACAAGCTGCTGGCGATGCTGAAGTCCATCGGCCAATCGACAAATTATGTCGAGTGATTGCTACATAAACACCGCAGTCGGCAAGCGATTGCCGCTGCGGACTCCGCATAATCCGGCACTCCACATAATTGCGGAAGTCGACGGGCTTGGTCGCCACCAGGACGCGGACAGTCCCGCTCGGTCCGATCATCGCAGGCTCTTGAGCGCATGCAGCACGAGGGCCAATGTCGCTCCATCGGCTCCGGACGGGACGCGAATGACGGCGCCCTCCACGACAATCTCGATTACCGCCTCCCGGCAGGCTGCCGGGGTGGGCTGCGGCACGTCAGGGGCGACAACAACCGGGGTAAAGCCCAGCGGAGAATCGTCCGCCTCGCACTTGGCCTGACGACGCCAGGTGAACAGGTGCTGGGGCGACATGCCGTTGCGGCGGGCCACGCCAGACACCACCGCGCCCGGCGCCATGGCCTCCTCCAGGATCCGCGCCTTCTCATCGGCTGACCAGCGCCGGCGTCCGCGAGCCCCAGTGATCACTTCCAGGCGCCGCACCGCTCGGGGCGGCTCAAGCATATGGTCAACCATCGACACAAAACGATCCCCAATCAGAGATCGTCAGTCTCGCTGCTCAGACATGCGAATGTAAGGTGCGGCGAGAACACCGCTTACGATCGGCCGGGCGGACAGTGCTTCTGTAATTCGTCCGCCATCGGGGTGTTTGGCGGAAGTCGTTTTGCAATTGTTCTGGTTCACGCTTCCTGATCTGCAGAGGGATTCGCATGTCCCGCTAAGAGAGTTGCATGGGCCTGATCAGAACGCCTTGAATGTAGTGTGTTGGAAAGGTTGGGATGTATGGCCTCCCTGGGAACGGAGGACACATCGTATGAAAGCGCCGCAAGAAGCAACTGCACCCCGATGATGATTGGCAACGCGGATATCATGACCGCGCCAGCTGTCGCTACATCGCCTTGGGCGCTTTCAGTGACCCACTTATAAAGTCCAAAGACGGTACCAAATGAGATCAGCAATATTGAGCTGAGCAATTCCAACGAGGCGACGTTGAAGTCGCGAAGATAGTAATTGTAGCCGATTCTTTTGGCCATGTTCTTGAGATGGCCAAGCATGAATGGTCCGATGATTTTGCTTATCTTAAGCCCGCTTTCCTCATCGGCGTACTTTGCCAGCATCGGAATGTCGACGACTTTTGCCCGAATGATGTTCAAACGGAAAAGCATGTCACTTTCGAAAAAGTATCGCTCATGCAACCTGTCGAGATTCATGATTCTCAACACTCTTGCACTAATTGCAGTATACCCGTTTGTCGGATCGAATATGTCCCAATAACCGCACGACAGCTTCGTCATAAAAGAAAGAATAGCGTTTCCGAAAACACGAACTTTCGGCATCTGCTCCAGGAACTCAGGGCTATAGAAGCGATTACCTTTTGTATAGTCGGCGAGACCGTGGACGATAGGATCAGCAAACTGGCCCAGCAGAACAGGATCCATTTGGCCGTCACCATCAATTTTGATGACGACATCCAAGTCCATTTCAATTGCTTCGCGGTAGCCTCGGATCATTGCGCCACCGACACCCCGATTTCGCTCGTTCCGGATCACTTTGATACGAGGGTCTGAGCAATGTGCTGCGATGAAGTCTCCGGAGCCTTCCGGACAGGCATCATCGACGCACAGGATGGCATCTACCTCCGGCCCTATGCGACTGATCACACCTTTGATATGGCGCGTCACCTTATAGCAAGGGATGACAACTCCGACTCTGACGCCACCGATCAATTCGAAACTCCGTGAAGTCCGCTTTTCTTGAATGCAAAGTATTGAATATCTGACGCCGTAACGCGTCCAACTAGTCTCATGACGTGTGCAGCTCCATAGATCCCTAATGCCTTCCACGTGCTGACATTTTTGTCATATCGAATACGCGCATATAACCCCTCGGTGGCGATGGCATTAAGATTTCCCTGCTTCACCAACGTGAAACCAACACTCTCCATAAGCATGCGCAACGTGCGTGCCGAAAAGTAACTTAGGTGTGGCGATGGCAAGCCCTTCTGCCACATGCGCTCGAGCGGGCCACTCAATCCAAGCTTCGCTGCGATGCGGGTCGATCGAAACACCATTCCGTCTGAAACAGGAAGGTTGATCAGAGCCAAACCGTCAGGCTTGAGGCGGGCATGGACGGCTTGTGCCATACCTTCGACATCGGGCAAATGTTCAAATACGTCATTAAATGTGATTGCATCATATTGTTCGCCGACAGGAAGCGCATCCGGGAAAAACCCGACAATAGCTGAATGACCTGCCGAATGGGCCTTTTGGGCCATCTCGCGATCAGGTTCAATGCCGCTCGCCTCGTAGCCCCGCTTCTTCGCTGCCTCCAAAAACCACCCATGGGCGCACCCAACGTCGAGGATGTGCGCAGCCAGCGGCAGGAGCGGGCCGCACTCGTCCAGAAGCTGCTTGAAATTCGCCGTCCGGATCGGCTTTAGGGCCTGCTCCCGTGCCGATTCATCGATCCTTTGAATCTCATTGATCTGAACACGGAATGTGCTTTTGAAGAAGCCACATGACGGACAGCAAAAAGTATCCGGGAGCACGTCCATTTCCAACGTGGCGGAACAGATGTCACACTTCATAAATTTCACACTTGTGTGTATGGGCCGTTATCCCTTAACTGAGCCAAATTATTGCTTAAGGCCCATGAGATACCTTTTCCTTCTCGGAACCATTGCCCTTCTAGCCGCAGGCCAAGTCTTATTCAAGCTCTCCGCTGGCCGCGCCACTCTGAACAAATGGGATTTTTTGCTCAGCCCTCCCTTCATAATTGCGCTTTTCACCTATGGCGTGGCAACGCTTCTCTGGGTTTTCACGCTTAAAGTTTGGCCCCTTACAATTGCATATGCGGCGCAAGCTATAACAATCGTCATAGTTATCACCATAGGTGTTGTTGTATTTAAAGAAAGCTTAAGTACAGTTCAATATTTAGGCGTAGGAGTAATAATCTTTGGCCTAGCCATACTAGCAAGTGGATAGAATATTTGTGAAAAGAAGCTATTGCAGCTTGCAGGTAAAGTTTGATTTCAACATCCTTCGGAATCAATTTGAATAAAATTCTGCACTTTAAGGCAGCTTGATATCCTCACGATACTAGATGTCACGCCCGATCTCCCTGCAGATATAATCTTCAGGGACCGGGACCATGGCGCGCAGAAAACTATGTTGATAAGGAAAAAAGTTAAAGTGAGGATTGAAAGTATAAATTGATTCCCTCTCCAAGGGAACTATGATGATAAGAGTCGGTCCGAGCGATTCATGAGCTTTGACAAAGCCTTGCGATCCTGCGGGTCATGAGCCGGATCATGGCGAGTTGCACGAACGCCAGCTGCGTGCGCGTGAGGTTCTCAAAATCCTTGACCAGCCGGCGGCAGCGGCCGAGCCACCCGAAGGTTCTCTCGACAACCCACCGCTTCGCGACCACCACGAAGCCTTTGGCGGCATCCGATCGTTTGACAATCTCCAGAACCACCTTGCCGGTCCGTTTCGCGGTCGCGGCTGTTGCTGCGCCACTGTAGGCGCCATCGGCAAACAGGCGCTGCAGGAACACGAACACGCGCCGCACACTCGTCAGAAGCGGCAGAAAGCCCTCCCGATCCTGCACATCGGCCGGTGTCACATTCAGCCCGAGCATCAGGCCCAGCGTGTCGACGATAAGGTGACGCTTCTTGCCTTTGACTGTCTTGGCCGCGTCATCGCCGATCGGATCGATAGGCCTCCCCCTTTTTCGGCGCTCTTGACGCTCTGGCTGTCGACGATCGCGGCGGTGGGACTGGCGTGGCGTCCCTCAAGCTCGCGGACCTGCTGGTAGAGCGCGAAGTGCAGGCGCTCGAGCACGCCATCGCAATGCCAGCGCACGAACCAGCCGTGCACGGTGCTGCGCGGCGGCAGGTCTCTGGGCAAAGCCCGCCACTGGCAGCCTGTGCTCAAGACGTACAGAACGGCATTGAGGATCTCGCGCAAGCGCTCCGGCACTGGCCCGGACCTCGTGCGACGGCGCAGAAACGGTCGCACCAGATCCCATTCGGCATCCGCCAGGTCGCTCGGGTAGCGCAAACCTGTGCGAGCGTAGCGACCTCGGTTCTCTGGGGTCCACATGGGACCCTCCGCAAATCGGCGCCAACCAGTGAAGCACAAGTCATTGCTCGGATTCAACTTTCACTCGGACAGGCTCTAGAGCATCGGACGGTTAAACGGACGCATATCCGGCAGCCTTAAGGTAGTTCCAGCACTCTTGTGGTTCGAACAGGTTGCAGATCTCACCGAGCGCTCGCCAGAGCGCGTCGAACGTTCGGGCCTCGGCCTTGCGCAAGTGCGCTTTGATCTTGGCAAAGGCCTGTTCAATTGGATTAAGATCAGGCGAATAAGCAGGTAAAAACAGGAACCAGGCTCCGCGTTGCTTCAGACACTGAGCGGCCTTCTCGCTCTTGTGGACAGCCAGGTTGTCGAGGATCACCACATCGCCTTTGCGCAGCGTCGGCGCGAGCTGCGTCTCAATGTAAGCCTCGAACGCCAACCGGGTGATCGGGCCATCGATGATCCACGGCGCGCACAACTCGTTGCACCGTAGCCCAGCCAGAAAGGTATGGGTTTTCCAGTGTCCAAAGGGAGCTTTCATGCGTAGGCGCTGGCCCCTGCGGCTCCGCCCGCGCAGGCGCGTCATCTTGGTGTTGACATACGTCTCGTCCAGGAACACCAGCCGGTGCGTCTCCTGGCGCATGCGCGGCTGGCGCTGGGCATGCCAGACCCGGCGCTCATCCCGCACATCGGCGCGTGCGCACTCCGCCGCCATCAGGCATTTTTTTATATGAGAAGCCGTGCCGGCACAGGAAGCGCGAGAGCATCGCGGGAGCCGCAACGATCCCATGCTCAGTCAGCAGCCTTGCGGCCAGCTCGGGCATGGTGATGGCCGGCTCGGCCTCGACCGTCTGGATCAAGAAGCTCTCATAGGGCACCAGCTTGCCGCGTCCGGGCGGACGGCCTTGCCGGGCCGGTGCCGGCGAGCCGAACCGCCGCTTCCGCTGCACCAGCTTGATGGCGAAACTCTCGCTGACGTCAAAGTGCTGGGCTGCCGCCCGGCAGGAATGACCTGCATCGACAAAGTCGGCGACGCGCACCCGCAGATCCAGGGAATAGCAATGACCCATAATCCACCTCCCAGTCCAGGCAGTGAATCACAGCTCGGCCTCGCACAGAAGCCAGGAGTCTCATTTCCGGTCCGAGGCTCTAACACTACAGTTGCACCTTTCGTTTGCGATGTGAGGCTTGCGCCCTGGCCTGATGCGCTCGTCGCCACGCGGACCAGGCGATCACGAAGGCCGGCTCGATCCGGCGCTGCTGGAGGCGTGTGGCAACCCGGCGGATTTCCTGGACAGACCAGCATACCAGCGCTGCAGTCGGGCTTCGTCGTTTCGTTTTTGGGGTGAGGTAAGGCGGTTGGCGTGCTCACGCACCACCGTCATCATGGCAAACGCCAGCATCACCAGCGACACATGCCGATGCCAACCGTGCCACGAACGCGTCTCATTGTGCGTCAGCCCCAACTCCGTCTTCGCGGTCTCGAACGCATCCTCAATCGCCCAGCGCTGGCCCTCCACCCGCACCAGGGTCTCCATCGGTGTGCCGGCCGGGCACCAGGTCGAGAAGAACGCCAGATCCTGATCGCTGATGCTGCGCCGGATCAGCAGGCCGCGCGTCCACAGGCCGGTCAGCGCCTCGTTGAATTCCTCGGCCTCGAGATCGGCCAACGCGACATAGGCCCAATCATACAGGCGCGGCCCCTTGGTGCCGATCCCGGCCGACAGACGCTGCCAGGTCTTGGGAGCAAGCCCCTGTGCAATCGTCGCGGCCGTGCCGGCCACCGGCGGGCTCTTGTCCCAGGAATTGAAGCGGTCTGTGGCTTGAACGCCCAGCACGTAACCCTTGCCAGCTCGGCGCAGCTGCATGGCCAGGGCCCCATAGATGGTGTCGGTGGCCACCCACTCAAACGGTACGCCGGCCGCCAGGGCCCGCTCGATCATCGCGGCGGCGATCTGCGGCTTGGTGACGAAGCGGATCGCATCGGGCACGTGAGCCGTGGCCAGGCGCTCGGGCTTCGTCGTCCAGTCCTTGGGCAGATAGAGCTGGCGGTCGATCAAGGCGCAGCCCTTGTCCGACGCGTAAGCGGCAAACACGCCGATCTGGCAGCTGGCAATCTTGCCGGCTGACCCAGTGTACTGGCGTCCCACCCCGCACGAGTTCTGCCCCTGCTTGAGAAAGCCGGTCTCATCGATCACCAGTACCGCTCCGGGAGAGGCGAGCGTCTCGAGCGCATAGTCGCGCACCATGTCCCGCAAAGCATCCGCGTCCCAGTGGCTGCGCCCGAGCACCGCCTGCTGGCGCCATGGTCCCGGATCACCGGCGGCTTCCGCCCGCATCCAGCCGGTCTTGCGCCGCTCCGGCCCGAGCAGACCGTCGAGGAAGGCGGCCGCGGAGGCCGCGGCGCTGGGATGAGCAAACTGGGGTTTGAGATCAGCTTTGACCTGACGCAACTCCACACACCAGAGTTCGAGCATCTGCTCGATGGCCACGCCTGACATGGCAGCCTCCTGTATCAGATCAGGAGGTAATTAGGGCGCCAGTGCAGCGTGCAACTGTAGTGCTAAGCTTCCGAGCAGCTATGCGCCTCAACTCAGAAATTGCTGTTTTGTAATCAAGGATATGCTCGATGACATGAGTGAAGACAACTATATCGAATTCATCATCTCTAAAGGGAAGATTTTCGACTTTTTCCTTCGACAAATTCCACTCGTTGAATATTGGTAGCTGACGGAACATCGAAGTTCATACCGACAAGGCGGCGGAAGTCCGAGACTGCGTGCGTCTGAATGTAATTGAGCAGATACCCGTTGCCACACCCCACATCACAAACAGATGTCCCGACAATATCTGATGTCGCCTGGGCAAGGCAGGCCGAAGAATTATCTGTGCCACTGTGAATGTGTGGATATTCTCGATAAAGTTTCTCGTACTCTTTCTCGGTCAGAAATGGCGCGCGCTTGCGAAAATCGGCCATATGATCGATATAGGGGCCATAAACCATCCGGCCGAGGCACCGAAACAAAGCAGAGTCTTTCAGTGCCGGCGGAATCAAGTCCTCTATGACAAAGCGAATGCGATTGCTTGTTTCTCGCCGCACATCTCTTCTCCGATTATCAGTATCATAATGCAAATGCCGACCTTTGCCACAGGCCCTGCGCATAATCAGCATCCCAAGATGAGTGAGCCAGTCGCACTCGTCCGGCACAATCGAGCCACGCATCATGCTTGCACATACGATATTTTCATGGCACGGCCGCTGAAGAGCAATGTCCTGCCCGAGGAACTAAAGAGCCTGTTACTGAGTATACTCGCGCAACACCATGCAACAGTATATGATTTGGCATGTAGTTGACCTAGCAAGATGAGCGTATGAACGAAGTTCGAATGAAATGAAGCAAATACCGTTGATACCTTCCCAAACTGCGAACTACATGGAAACCAGGTGGCTGAACTTCGGCCTATCTCGGGTATTTTGTGTCTTACAAATCTTAGGTTTGGTTATTGGCATATTTGCAGCAATTATCATACCGCCGTTCGTTCTTCCTGATGAGCCGGCGCATTTTTTGCGTGCTTATGAGATCAGCCGCTTGCATTTGGTGAACACCCCGGAACGGAATGGCGTGCCAATCTCTTGTTCCGATTATCTGGTCATCGGATCGAAGTACGCCCCAATGGCCTATTTTCAGGATGTCCGTGAGCAGGTCATCCAGCAAGGAGGGGCATGCAGTGTTCTGTCCCTGAACTCCGCCAATATTTATTCGCCCGTTCCATATCTAGCCGGTGGGCTCGCGATAGCTCTAGGGGATGGCTTTGGGCTGAGCGTCGAAGAAAAACTTTATTTTGCAAGAATCCTTACATGCATTCTCTGCGCTTCGATCATCGGATGGGGACTGAAGGGCAGCGTCGCCCAAAATCATGTTCTTTTATTCTTAATTTTTACGCCGCTCTGCTTCTTTATAAGATCATCGGTATCTGCAGATGCTATCACGATGTCTCTGCTGATAGCCTTTACAGGAAAAGTGATATCGTCCAAAAAAGCCCCTGAGGTTAGAGGAGACCTCATAGCTTTAATAGCACTTGGCTTTTTACTTGGGTCATGCAAACTGATCTATGGCGCATACGCAGCAATTTCTTTGATCTTGATCCGCAAGGAGCATGCTTGGTTTGGCAATATCCGCTCGGCTGGATTATATGCGCTGCCATCTGTAGCCGCCCTCGTCGGGGCAGTAATGTGGCTGCCCCGGATATCTCCCTATATCGGGAACAATGCGAATCCTGCGGAGCAGCTTCAACTTCTGATCAGCCAGCCGGGACATCTTTTTCGGGTTATGGCCACCACATACACTGAGTATGGGATTGCGTACCTCCATCAGTTCTTCCTGCCTCCTGGCGGCTACCCGATTTGGATCCCGAATTCAGTCAACTTCATCCTAATCCTGGCGCTGACGGTTCTCTCTCTCTCCACACCACTGCGTCTTGCGCTTCTAAATCGAATTTTCCTGATTGTACTTTCAGCTTCGTTCTTCGTGATCATACTAGTTCCGCTCTATCTGACTTACGCTCCGGTCGGCTATAAGGTCGCTCTCGGACTACAGGGGCGATACTATTTTCCGGCGGTTCTGGGCTTATCATTTGCACTGTTCGGGCTGTGGCGGAGCGGAGATAGCCAGCCTCTCAGACTCATACTCGTCGGGCTTCCCTTTTCATTGACGTTGCTCTGCGTTGGGTCACTTTTGTAAGGAGGGGATGGGCAGCCCGTGACTAATTTCGTCTTGCCATTGGCCAGCACCGGCGTGTCGTCGTCATGCAGCCGCCCGGCCACCAGGCCAGGGATTGCGCAAGTCGACGCCCCTCTAGGAGGTGACTCAGCTACGCGGTCGTGATGGAGACCGGCCATCCGCCTGAGCGTCTCCTGCACGAGCAACGATAACGCGCCGAGCCTTTGCGCATATCGGTGTGGCCGGTGGCCAGCCACACGCGCACGCCGGTGAGTACCGGGATCATGCCGAGCTCTCCACGACCTGTAAAACCCGCCGCAGCGCCTCTGCATCGACAACGCGGATAACTCGCACGACTCAGCGACTTCCCATGAGGATCTCGATCATGCCGTACAACCGTTCTGGAAAAATCCCAGGACGGATGTTGCCTCACGTCGCGCCTTCATCCATGCGCTTCCGGTGTTCCCTTGCCCGCGACTCGGAGCCGTTCTCATGACCCGCAGGAATGGCTCTCAGCCTTCATCCTTGGCGATCCGGAGCAGATATTGCCCGTAGGTACTTTTGGATAGGCGGTCGGCAAGAACCAAAAGCTCGGTACGATCAATCCAACCAGAATTGTAAGCGATTTCCTCGGGACACGCGATGCGGAAGCCCTGGCGTTTTTCAAGAGCGCGGACAAATTCGGCGGCTTCGACAAGGCTATCCGGCGTTCCTGTATCGAGCCAAGCATAACCGCGCCCCATCAACTCGACTTGGAGCTGACCTCTTTCTAGGTAAACTTGATTGACATCCGTTATTTCTAATTCGCCCCGCGCTGATGGCTTCAGGTTTGCAGCTATGTCGACCACCTGATGGTCGTAAAAGTAGAGCCCGGTGACAGCCCAGCTGGACCGCGGCTTCTTCGGCTTCTCTTCAATGGAAACGGCTTTACCTTGGCTGTCGAATTCAACGACCCCATAACGGTCGGGGTCGGTGACATGATACGCAAAGACCGTGGCTCCAGAAGTGCGTCTTGCAGCAGAACGCAACAATTCGGTCAGCCCATGCCCATAATAGACGTTGTCGCCCAGGATCAACACGGATGGCCCGCGCTCAACAAAATCCCCACCGATGATATAAGCTTGGGCAAGCCCTTCCGGTCTCGGTTGCTCCGCGTAACGCAGGCGAATTCCCCATTGTTCACCAGAACCCAGGAGCTGTTTGAAACGCGGCAGATCATCAGGAGTGGAGATGATGAGGATATCGCGGACGCCAGCCAGCATGAGAGTCGTGAGCGGGTAGTAGATCATAGGCTTATCATAGATCGGAAGCAGCTGCTTCGATGTGACGTAAGTCATCGGATGCAGTCGGGTTCCGCTCCCACCCGCCAGAATGATACCCTTCATCACAGTGCCTCCTTGGTACCTGCTGCCCTCATGACGAGGTACATTCAGCCCGAAATCATGGAAAGTAAGCAGCCAATTCGGCCAGTCTTGGTTGACTTCGGTCTTTGTCGGAGAGGATCGCCCTCTCTGGATCAACCGGCCAGCTGATCTTCAGGACCGGATCATTCCAAAGCAGCCCATGATCGTGAGCTGCGGAATAATAGGAGGAGACCTTATACTGGATTTCTGTGTTGGGCTCGAGTGTGCAGAAGCCATGGGCAAAGCCGACTGGCACATAGAGCTGGCTGCCGTTCTGGGCAGAAAGCGTCACGGCGACATAATTGCCATATGTCGGGGATGACTGCCGGAGGTCCACTGCGACATCGAGAATGCTGCCACGCACGACTCGGATCAATTTAGCTTGGGCAAACGGCTCGCTCTGAAAATGTAGTCCCCGCACGGTGCCGACCGTCGCGGATAACGAGTGATTATCCTGCACAAATTCTGCACTGATGCCAGCTTCTACGAAAAGTCGCAGGTTGTATGTCTCGGAAAAGAATCCGCGATTGTCGCCAAAGCGTCGCGGAGTCACGATCTTCACATCCGGGATTGCAGTCGGCTCAACAAGCACGTGACACCTTTCCTCACTCACGTTCAGCACTATCAGCCTGGGTAACCTTTCAGTGGGCTGAGCAATAAGCTCAGACCGCGATTCCGAGCCGCTCGCCCTGATACACACCGGAGCGGACGCGCTCCCACCAAGCTTGGTTGTCAAGGTACCAGGCAACGGTCTTGCGCAAGCCGGTCTCGAAGGTCTCGGCCGGACGCCACCCCAATTCGCGCTCGATCTTGGTGGCATCGATGGCATAGCGCAAATCGTGGCCCGGCCGGTCGGTCACATAGGAAATCAGCTTTTCCCGTGGTCCAATCGCATTGCTCGGCACCATCTCGTCGACGAGCTGACAGATGGAACGGACGACATCGATGTTCGTGCGCTCGTTCCAGCCGCCGATGTTGTAATTCTCCCCCACCCTGCCCTTTTCGGCGACCAGGATTAGCGCCTCCGCGTGATCGTCGACATAGAGCCAGTCGCGGACGTTCTCACCCTTGCCATAGACGGGCAGAGGCTTTCCCTCGAGCGCATTCAGGATCATGAGGGGAATGAGCTTCTCGGGAAAATGGTACGGCCCATAATTGTTGGAGCAGTTGGTGATCAGCGTCGGCAGGCCATAGGTGTGGTGCCAGGCCCGGACGAAATGGTCCGATGCGGCCTTCGAGGCCGAGTAAGGCGAGTTGGGCTGATAGGGATATTCCTCGTGGAAGAAGCCGTCCTCGCCCAAGGAGCCGAAGACCTCGTCGGTCGAAATGTGATGGAAGCGAAAGGCATCGCGCCGATTGGCGTTCAACGTGTTCCAGTAAGCCAGGGCGGCCTGGAGCAGCGTGAAGGTGCCGACGACATTCGTCTGCACGAACTCCCCCGGGCCATCGATGGAACGGTCGACATGGCTCTCGGCCGCCAGATGCATGATGACGTCCGGCTGGAATCCGCCGACAATCTCCTCCATCCGCTTGGCATCCGCAATATCGGCTTGGACGAAGCTGTACCGCTCGTTGCCAACCACAGGGCTGAGCGAATCCCGATTTCCGGCATAGGTGAGCTTGTCGACGACCAGAACCTGATGCGGCGTGCTCCGGATGAGCGTGCGAACGACTGCAGAACCAATAAATCCGGCGCCCCCGGTTACCAAGTATTTCTTTGCCATGAATCTTGCTCTTCCCGCCAACGGCTGTGTCAGCCCTGTGCCCTGCCCGGGGGTGAGCCAGCGCTCCGACCCACCTGACCTGCCTTGATTGGATAGGCTACTAGCCGATAACAGTAATATCGTCCATGGCTGGCCGGCCCACCTGTCCCGCCAAGGGCGATAAGCCACATCTCACGAAGACTCAACCTTCACCTTTACCCTCCGGCAGGCCCTATTAGGCCAATCTGAAGTAAAGCTTGGCTTCATCCCTGATCCGCTCCAGGAGGGGATGATCCGCGACCTGGGAATGGGCCTTCAGGATGTTCTGGGCACCGTAGAGCTCTCGCAGTCGCGTCCACGCCTCAGCCATGTGAAGAAGGCGCTTCTCCTCATCGATGCTCCGAGACTTGTGGTGAAATACGAAAGTATTCGTTGCAACCGCAAGCTCAAATCCTGCAGCGACAGCCCGGAAGCAGTAGTCGTTTTCCTCACCATAGAAGAGCTTGAAATTCTCTTCATCGAAGAGGCCGATCGCATCGATGACCTCTTTTTTCACGCCGAAGCAGAAGCCATGCACGAGCGGCACGCGCGGCAGGAGATCCGCCAGGCTCCACCGTTCGCAGGCAAGGTCAAGATCGGATGGGCTGAGCCCCTGCGGCAGTTCGTTGATGGCGGTGTTGTTGCTCGTGTCCTTGATGGACGGGATCGATTGGGCGCCGGCCGCGTTCGAGAGCGGGCCGACAATGCCGATCCTCTCGCTCGTGTTGGCGGCATCGAGCAACTTCAACGCCCAGTTGCGGCTCACGATCGTGTCGCTGTTGAGAAGGATGCGGAACCCGGCCGTGCCGGCTGCCATACCGCGGTTGGCCGATCGTGTATAGCCGAGGTTCCGCTCGTTCTCGAGCAGTTGCGCCTGCCCTTCACGGGATACGAACGCGCGCAGGTAGGCACTCGTCGCCTCGTCGGAGCAGTCATTGACGAGGATGATGCGGTGTTCGGGAAGCAGGTGAGCCTGAACCGACTCGAGGCAGAGGCGAACATCCTCCAATGCGTTGTGAACGCAGACGACGATATCGATTGGAACCCGGGCCAGGGTTTTGAGGCGTTCGTCCTTGACGTTGGAGAAAGCTTTTCCCTCCAGCGGGCTTGCAACCCTGCCCAATCGGAGAAGAGCGTCGGGAACGATCAAGGCGCGCGCAAACTTGTGCCGGAAATAGCTGAAGTCCTCATGATCCCGGACTGAGGCCCCCTGCGGCAGGAGTTGGGCGATTTGGAGAGCGGGAAACCGGTGGGTCACCCAGGCGAACCCCAACTGGTCGCGACGGCTGAAGCGCTCGATTTGCTGCCACCAGGCCTGCAGGGCAGCGGCGCTCTCCTTGTTCGTCAACGGGACCACCATGAAGCCTGTCTCGAACAAGGGCTGGTTCAGGGGCAATCCATGGGTCCGGTAATGCTCCACCTGTGCGTCGATGACCTTGACGGAATCCTTCTTCAACAGCTTGCAGGCCTTCGCCTCCTCATAGAAGCAGACCCGGTGAGGATGGGAGACAAGCCCCAGATGCGCGCCACCGCGCCTGACCGTGTCGATGTACCAGCGAACATCGCCCTTGAGCACGATGTTGGCATCCAGCCACACCGCAACGTCATGTGCGGGAAACAGCTCGTGCGGATGCGTCTTCACCCACCGTGCAATGCGCGTCGGATCGGGATGGAAGAACGGTGCCGCGCGCATCTGCCAGACGCCGTAATCGTTGCGCGGTCGATCCGTGAAGCAAACATAATCGACATCCGGGTCGATGCTTTCCGGAAGCAGCAGAGTGTCGTACTCGCCATAGATGGCGGTATAGAAGACGATCCTTCGTTGTCCTCCAGGAGCCGCGGCACGATAGGCGGCGATCCGGTCCCCGATATCGTCCCTGACCCGCCAGCGATTATTGAGCAGGACCTGGATGGTCCTCCTCGGCAGGATCGATGCGATGCAATCTCTTGTCCAATGGACGGCCCGATAACCCAACGCGATCACGCGCGGGAGACGATGGGCCAGGGCACGCAAGGGGCGCGTCAGCCTCCAGGAGAGAGAGCCGCGAAGCCCTTTGATCTCAGACTGCAGATCCCTGATCGTGAGCTGGAGATCCCGGATCTCCTCGTGCTGCTTCCCGATCTCGGCCTGCAGTGCGGCGACATCGCTCTTCGGCGCGTTGGGAAAGGCGTCCTCGGTCATCTGCTCTCAATCTCACTGCTCGCAAATGCGCAGGCCTGGAAATCCTTTAGCCCCTCAGATCCCCGGTGCGGGACCTGGAATCCGGCTTGACGCTCTTCCTGCAATCCTTGTCCTTCCCTTTACGCCCGACCATCGACCATGGAAACCTCCGGGACGAGGTCCAGGAAGATCGCCTTCAGTCTGCGCTCACACCGGCCGCATTCTTGTAGATCTCAAGGACCTCCTCGACGGTGCCGAAGGCCTTCAGCTTTCCATGTTCCAGCAGCAGAGCCTTGTTGCAGAGCTCCCTCAAGACCTTGTTGGAGTGCGAGGCCAGCACCATGATCTTCGCATCCCTGGCGAAGTTCTCCAGCTTCTCATTGGCCTTGTGGATGAAGGCGGCGTCGCCGGTTGCCACAACCTCGTCGAGCAGCAGGATATCGGTGTCGACATGCGTTGAAATGGCAAAGCCTAAGCGCGCCCGCATGCCGGAGGAATAGGTCCGCATTGGAAGGTCCAGGAATTCGCCAAGCCCGCTGAACTCGGCGATGCTGTCGATCTTTTCCTTGATCTCGGCGCGGCTCATTCCAAGGTAGAGACCCCGGATGAAAATGTTCTCGTAGCCTGTCGATTCCGCGTCGAGACCGAAGCCGAGGTTGAGCAGCGGCGCAACGCGTCCTTGCACAGTCACACGGCCGAATGTGGGGGCGTACAGTCCGGCCATGAGGCGCAGCAGCGTCGACTTGCCCGCTCCGTTATGCCCAACAAGGGCCAGGCGATCTCCCGGTTCAAGGGTGAACGACAGATTCTGAAGGGCTCGCACGAGCAAATACCCCGCCTTGCCTCTCGTCAATTGTCCGCCGATGGCGTTGGTTGGCTGGCCGGGCGTCTGCCCTTTTCTGACCTTGCTTTCCAGGACCGGGTAATCCAGCGTCACTTTCTCGAGTTTTACAAAAGCCATGATTGCCCCCTTAGATCCAGAAGGTGATCCGGCGACGCCAATAAGCATAGATCGGCAAGGTTACCGCCCAGCCGACAATGGTAACTGCAATCGCCACGGTCCAGACAAGCGGGGCCGGCGTCTGGCCGAGCAGCGGAGCCCGCAGAACCTCCATCATGTAGTATGCAGGATTAAGATAGACGACGAGAGCACGAGGCCCGTCCACACGATCCGCATACCAGAGAATGGGCGTGATGAAGAAGATCAGGCGCATGGCATTGGGGATCATGTGGCCGAAGTCGCGGTAGCGCACATTGATGAGCCCGAGAAGCAGGCCGAGCCAGACGCCGTTCAGAAGGATCAGTCCAAGAGCCGGGAGAGCCCAAAGCAGTTCGGGGAAGGGCCAGATCTGAAAAACGAGCAGAACAGCGACATAGACGAGGGCGCTATAGCCGAAGATGAGCAAATTCCGCCATAGGAGGCGATAGACATAGACGACGCCCGGGACTGCGATTTCTCTGATCGCCGAAGCGTTTCCGACGAAGGCATCCTTGCCGTCGCTCACGAAGGCCGACAGCAGGTTCCAGGTCATAAAGCCCGTCACGAGGTAAGGAACATACTCGTGCGCCGGCACCTGCATGATGGCGCTGTAGATCGTGCCCATGCAGGCCGCGACGAATGCCATGCTGAGCGAAATCCAGAACGGCCCCAACCGCGAGCGGCGGTGGCGCAACTGCACGTCCCGCCAGCCGAGCGTCAGCCATAACTCATGCCAGCGCCAGCCATCGCGAACCTCGCGCAGCGTCTCTAGCAATCCCGAACCACTCGTTCTCAAGGTCTTGTCCTTCATCATCGACCGGGTCCCAGAACCTGCAAGCCGATCATTCCTCTGCAACTGAGAACCGGCCGGTATGAAATCCGGCCGGCTTTGAGTGGACTGCCCGGTGCGGCTGCTGATTTGCCACTCGCCAGCTGTGGCAGCCAAGAGACGATTTACGCCTTCACCACGTTGGCGCGAGCACCGAGATATCGACCGCGGGTATCCACGATGAGCTTTGCGTGCCTCTCGATGGTTTCGTAGTCAAACCGGTCGTGGTCCGTTGCCAGCAGCACCAAGTCGTAGCTGGCCAGTTCCTCGGCGGTCAGATCGACGCTTACAAGGTCGAACGCGTAGCGGCGCATCTTCGGGAAGGTCGGCACATGCGGATCGCTGTAGGCGATCTGCGCACCTTTCGCCTGCAGAAGGCTCATCAGCTCGACGGAGGGTGATTCCCGCATGTCGTCGACGTTCTTCTTGTAAGCGATGCCGAGAACCAGGATCCGGCTGCCGCGGATCGACTTCTCACGGTCGTTCAGGGCATCGGCAATCTTTTCCACGACCCATTCGGGCATCGTGCTGTTGATCTCGCCCGCAAGCTCGATGAAGCGGGTGTGAAGACCGTATTCGCGGGCCTTCCAGGTGAGGTAGAACGGATCGATCGGGATGCAGTGCCCGCCGAGACCCGGGCCGGGATAGTAGGGCACGAACCCGAACGGCTTGGTGGCGGCCGCCCGGATGACCTCATGGATGTCGATGCGCATCCGGTCGGCGATAATCTTCATCTCGTTGACGAGGCCGATATTGACGGCACGGTGGATGTTCTCGAGGAGCTTCGTCAGCTCAGCGGCCTGAGTCGAGCTTACCGGGACGACCGTGTCGATCACCTGACCGTAGAGGGCAAGCCCCACCTCGAGGCAGGACGGCGTGGTGCCGCCGCAGACCTTCGGAATATTTCGGGTGGTAAATTTCGGGTTGCCCGGGTCTTCGCGCTCGGGCGAGAACACGAGGAAAATGTCGTCTCCCACCGAGAACCCGGCCTTCTCGATCCGGGGGCGCAACTCCTCTTCGGTCGTGCCGGGATAGGTCGTGCTCTCCAGGGAGATAACCTGTGCGGCCCTCAGGTGCGGCAGCAGGGCCTCGACGGTATTCAGGACGAAGCTCAGGTCCGGCTCACGGTACTTGTTCAGTGGCGTCGGGACGCACAGGATCAGAGCATCGACGTCTCGGGCCCGGGACAGGTTGGAGGTGGGCTCGAAACCTCTCTGGATCGCCTTGGCAATGCCATCGGTGGCAATGTGCTCGATATAGGTCTGGCCCTGCTTGAGAACATCGACCTTGCTCTGGTCGATATCGAAACCGACCACCTTATAGCCGATTTCCGAATAGCGAAGGGACAGCGGCAACCCAACGTAACCGAGCCCGACGATACCGATAACAGCCGTCTTATCGTTCAGTTTCTTCAGCAGCGCATCTTTGTTCATCGGAAATCTCGGTCTCAAGCTCGTTGAAAGTGCGTCCCCTTTATAAAGCCATCGAACGGGGCCGCACGCTTCCGGGAAGCGCCATTGTGCCGCGCCTACCGGAAAAAGGGAGGCGGCTGTCTGGCCGATAAATGCCGACCGGAGCTGCCTCGGACGCCGCTATACCTTCTCACCGTTCCTCCAGCAACCCTCACTGAGCGTGAGGCTAGGCGCCAAGCATCCAAAGCCAATCTTGGGAACGTCGAGCCTTTCTCTGCTCCTAGAGCACCCCGGCAGACGGGCACGGGCCTAAGCGGGGCTCTACGAACAGCGGCAACCTGGAGTCCCTGGCTGCGCCGGGACATTTTTCCTGAAGGAGTGCCCACCCCCTGGTTCCGGCCCCTCGCTTGCCTTGCAACGGAGGATCGCTCTAGTAGGTCGAACCCGGTCCAGGAGAACAACAAATGCGCATCCTCGCCGTCACGGTGACCTACAACCCAGACACCGCCCTGCTCGGCAAGGCTCTGCAATCGGCGGCTCCGCAAGTTCAGGGGCTTGCCGTGGTCGATAACGGTTCTGCCAATGCAGAGGAGATCCGCACCCTTGTCTCGGCGGTCGGGGCCCATTTTCTTGCCAACCAGCAGAATCTCGGCATCGCCGCCGCCCAAAACCAAGGCGTCGACCTAGCACGAACGACTGGCTTCTCGCACATTCTGCTGCTCGACCAAGACACGGTTCTGACGCCTGGGGTCGTCGCGGACCTGTCGGCCAACTTGGCCGCCCTGGAAGAGCAGCACGGGAGAGTGGCCGCAATCGGTCCTGCCTATTTCGAGGTCAACAGCCAACAGCAGACCCGAGCCTACCGCACCCATGGCCTTCGGCTCTCCCGGATCTCGCTTGGATCGGCGACACAGCCCGTCGCAAGCGATTCGATCATCGCCTCCGGCTCCCTGATCCCGCTTACAGTCCTGGACCGGGTCGGAGGGTTCAAAGAGGACCTCTTCATCGACCTGGTTGACGTGGAATGGTGCTTCCGGGCACGCGCGGCAGGATACGTGAGCTTCCTGTCGCCGACGGCCGCAGTCGACCACCGTCTCGGCAGCGGAACGGTCAAGCTTGGATCGCGTCAAATCGCCATTCACGTTCCGATCCGGAACTACTATTGGGTCAGGAACGCCCTCTGGCTCGCCCGGCAACCCTATACCCCCCTAGCCTGGCGACTTTATTTTATCAGCCGCTGCCTGGCCTTTCTCGGAACTTATCCGACCCTGGCCGACAGAAAAGTTCAGAGATTGCGGCTGATGGCTCGGGGAATCCGCGACAGCTTGGCAAGCCGCCTTGGGCCCCTCGATCCATAAATCCTGACGCTTCAGCCCACCTGCCGTGCCGCTTGTGCCAGCCCCCATTCCAGAAGGCTTTCGACACGCTCATGCGTCTGCGCCTCGACATAGACCCGCAGTTCCGGGGCATTGCCTGAGGCGCGGAAATGGACGACTTCGCCGTTCCGGGCCATCAGACGCACGCCGTCCTGCCCGTCGAGCGCCGCAACGCCGCCCAGCGGCCCCATCAGATCTTCGCGGAAAGCCTCGTCCTGCTGGAGCCGCCTCAGGAAGGCGGCGCTCCTCTCGCTCGGCACGTTCTTGAGGCGATGGCTCGCCGCCGCCTTGAAGGCGAAAGCGGCTCCGACCTCGGCAAGGGTCTTGCCCTGTGCCTTGGCCGTGCCGAGAGCGCACAGGATCGGCAGCATGGCATCGCGGGTGGGAAGGGCTGCAAGCCAGCGGTCCTCACGCCCGATATCGGAACCGAGCAGCACGCCGCCATTGGCCTCGAACCCGACCACCGCCTTGGCCCCAGAGGCGGAGGCCTCCGCCATGCCCTCAATGACGTAAGGCGAACCCACTCGCGTGCGAAGGACCGTCTGGAAGGCCCTGGAGGCCTCCAGGGCGGAGTTGGAGGTCACGGGGGTGACGATCGCGTCCGCCCCCAGATACTTGGCCGTGATCGCCCCCACCAGGTCGCCGCGCAGGAAGGCGCCGGTCGCATCGGAGATCAAGGGGCGGTCCGCATCGCCATCGGTCGAGACAATGGCATCGAGCCTCTGCTCGCCGGCCCATTGCCGCGCCAGAACCTCGTCCTCCTCACGCAGGGCCTCGGTGTCGACCGGGATGAAGCTCGTGGCCCGCCCCAGCGGCACGGCCCGAGCGCCCAGGGTTTCGAGCATCTCGACGATGATGTCCCGGGCCACCGACGAGTGCTGGTAGACTCCAACGGTGAGACCCTCCAGCGCCCTTGCACCGAAGAAATCGCGGTAGCGAGCCTTGTAGGCGGCGATCACATCGAGATCCGGTTTTCCCGGGCGGATGCCACGGGCTGTCTCCGGCACGGCTGTGATCCCCATCCTGGCATGCCATGCCAGGATGGCTGCCTCGTCCTTTTTGTCGATCTCGCCTTGAGCCCGATAAAATTTCAGCCCGTTGCGGTCCTCTGGAATGTGACTCCCGGTGACCATGATCGCTGGGATGCCGAATCGCATGCCGTGGTACGCGAGCGCCGGCGTCGGAAGCGCACCGCAATCGACCGCGCCGAGCCCTGATTCGTGCAGGGCCGCACAGCAAAGCTGGGCAATGCTCGGGCTGCTCTCGCGCAGATCCCGTCCAACCAGCACGAGATTCTTGGCCGCCGCCGCCGAGCCGTCCTCCTTGAGCATCTCGGCAAAAGCGCGCGTGTAAGCAAAAGCCGGCGCGCCATCCAGCTCCACCACAAGCCCTCGCAATCCACTGGTGCCAAACTTCAGGGAGGATGGGAGGGCTTCTGAATTCAGATCCATTTTGGTTTGCCTATGCGCGCTCAAGGGCCTGGCACCGTGGCCAAGCTGGCCCCGCGGTCCCTCTTATATCGGCGATCGAACGGAATTTCGAGGTCAGCTCTATTCCCCGAACCCGCCCTCCAAGCTTCAGCAGCGAGGGACAAGTTCCCCCTTGCACCCTGTGTCGTGTTGGCTTCCGTCAACGGCCGTCAGAGGACTATGGTCTCCCATGCCCCCGAGTCTTCCGACCGGCGGAGCGCATCCAGAATGCGCATGTTCATGATCGCATCCTCCAGGTCATAGGCGAGGTTTGAGCCCTCCCTGACCGCACGGCTGAACGCCTCTCCCTGCAGCTGATACTGATCGACCGCCGGAAACTCGATGGCGCGGGCGGAGCGGTTGGCGTGCGCGGTTCCTTCGTCGACGAAGATCCGGGTTGGCACGTCCGGAGGGGCGTTGAAGGGGATCTCGATCTCGATCCGTCCCTTCGTTCCGAGAATCTGGACCCGCTGGTACGGCACCGACTGGGTCGAGACGGTAAAGGTCAGCTGCCGTCCGCCACCGAAATCCATGAGGGCGCTTGTGGTGCGATCGACGCCGAAGGCCGGATCCCGGTCCATGAGCGTGACCGCCCGAACGGGCTCCGCGTCGAAGAAATACCGCCCGGCGACGATTGCATAGCAGCCGATGTCGAGGAGCCCTCCCCCACCGATATCCGCCTTGTTGCGAATATTCGCGGGATCGCTGTTGAAATAGGCGAAGAGGATCTGGATCGCACGCAGCTCACCGATCTCGCCGCTTTGGATGATCTCGCGGGCCCGGTGCCATTGCGGATGATGGCGGACCATGAAAGCCTCTGCGATCAGAACCTGCGACGAGGCCTGCCGGAGTTGCTCCGCCTCCCCTGCCGTGATGGCGATCGGCTTCTCGCACAGCACGTGCTTGCCGGCAGCAGCGGCTGCCAGCGTCATCGGCACGTGCAGGTGATTGGGCAACGGATTGTAGATCGCCTCGATCTCGGGATCGGCGAACAGGGCCTCATAGGAGCCGTAAGCCTTGGGAATGCCGAACTCCGCCGCCATGGCGCGGGCCGTCCCCTCGTCCCGCGAGGCGACGGCCACCACATCGCAGAGCGGACTTTTCATCAGGCCCGGAACGACTTTCGTTCGACCGATCTTGGCCGTGCTCAGGATTCCCCAGCGGACGGGTTGCATGGCGTTCTCCTCACATCGCGCTCATTGCGGAGCACTTTTTCGATTTCAGAATACCGAGCGGCGCAGCGATTTGTAATCCTTGTGCAGAACCGGACCGGTCGTCTCGCGCTCGAGAAGGGTCAGCGGCAACCGGATGCTCCAGTCCTCGGATTTCATGTCGCCCCGGATGAGCTTCATGAGGACATCCGCTCCCACGCGCCCAAGCTCGTGCAGGGGCTGGCGGAACGTGGTGAGCGTCGGTTCGCTATAATCGGAAAGCTCGATCCCATCGAAGCCGATCACCGACACATCCTGCGGCACGCGCACGCGCTCGGCGCGCACGCGCTTGATGAAGCCGATCGCGCTCTCGTCGCAGGCGGCGAAGATCCCGGTCGGACGATCCTCCATTCGCAGGAAGGATTCGGCGGCCGCGACACCGGTTGCGAAGACGAAGGGCCCTTCCCAGCGCACGAAATCGTGCTGACCGAACCCGGCCGCCGCGATCCCCTCCTTGAATCCCCGAAAGCGCTCGGCTTCGATGATCGAGCTCGGCGTGCCCGAGATATAGCCGAACCTGCGATGACCGAGAGCGCCGAGATATTCCACGGCCCTGCGGGAGGCTTCGCGGTCCTGAACGACCACATTGGGAATGCCGTCGTCCTGGATCGCAGCGCACATGGCCACGATCGGAAGCCCTGATTCGCGCATGTCGCGCGCCCCGTTCTCAGGGATGTAGCCGGTCAGCAGCAGAATGCCATCCACCTGCCGCGACAGGGCGAGATCGACATACCGGGCCTCGCGCTCGCGCCGGTTGTCCAGATTGCCGATGATGATGCCGTACCCGGACTTCGTCAGTTCGTCGTCGACGCCTCGGAGAATCTCGGCGAAGACCGGATTGGTGAGCCTGGGCGCCACCACCAGCACATTCATGGTGCGGCGGGTGCGCAGATTCTGAGCCGTGCTGTTGGGGGTGTACCCGCTGCGGCGCACGGCCTCCATCACGACATCGTGGGTTTTCTTCCGGACCTTGTCGGGGTCCGAGAGGACGCGACTGACAGTTGCCGTCGATACGCCTGCAAGTCGAGCGACGTCGGCAATGCGTATGTCCTTGACCGCCCTCCAGCTTTTCCGACTCATACAGGTTACCTCTGGCCCCCGGCAAGATATGTTACCCTCTTTCAAGGGTCGACAACTTACCTCAACTTCCTTCTTGACTAATCAAAAAAGCAGCTCCAACCTATATCTCAAGATGTAATCGATTACAAAAGTCGATAAAGCGCTTCTGGGAGGAAGCTATGAGCATGAAAACACGCGTTTCCGCGTATACTCTTTCTGTTGCCCTCGTCTGCAGTTCCGGAGCACTCGCGCAACAAAAGGCCGAGGTTCTCCATTGGTGGACCTCCGCCGGCGAATCGGCCTCCGTGAGGGTCTTCGCCGACCAGTTCACCAAGGCCGGCGGCACCTGGGTCGACAACGCCATCGCCGGCGGCGCCAATGCGCGCACCGCCGGCATCAACCGGATGGTTGGCGGCAATCCCCCGACCATGATGCAGTTCAACACCGGCAAGCAGTTCGACGAGCTGGTCAGCAACGATCTCTTGCGCGACGTCGACGCGCAGGCGAAAGCCGGCAAGTGGCGCGAGATCATGCCGAAGCCCATCGTCGATGCGACTGTGCGCAATGGCAAATTCTATGCGGTTCCGGTCAATATTCACGGCCAGAACTGGATGTTCTACAACACCAAGATCTTCGCCGATGCAGGCCTTCAGCCGCCGAAGACCTTCCCGGAACTGATCGAGACCGGCGAAAAGCTCAAGGCCAAAGGCGTCATCCCGATCGCCCTCGGCGGCCAGCCGACCTGGGAGCACAATCTGTTCCGGGCCGTGCTCGTCGGTACTGGCGGCGCCGACATGTTCCGTCAGTTCTACGGTGTCCGTAAGCCGGACGTGTTGAAGGACCCGAAGTTCAAGCAATCTGTCGAGCTCTTCGGCAAGATGCGCGGCCTCGTCGACCCCGGCAGCCCCGGGCGCAACTGGAACGACGCCACCGCCCTCGTGATCACCAACAAGGCGGCCATGCACTTCAATGGCGATTGGGCCAAGGGCGAGTTCACGGCGGCGGGCCAGACGCCCGGCAAGGAATACGGCTGCACCCTCGTGGGCGACAGCCCGAAGGAAGTGATCGGCGGCGACGTGTTCGTCTTCCCGACGACCAAGGACAAGGCAGCGCTTGCGACCCAGGACAAGCTGATCGAGGTTCTGCTTGATCCGAGCACGCAGCTTGCCTTCAACATGAAGAAGGGGTCGATCCCTGTGCGCATGGATGTGGATGTCTCCTCCATGGACGTCTGCGCCCAGAGATCCCGCGCCGTGCTGAAGGATCCGGCCAATCAGGTCGAATCGATGGAGATGCTCACCACACCGAACTTCCAGGGCGCGGTTCAGGATGCCGTCACCCAGTACTGGAATACCCCGACCATGACGGTCGATACCTTCATCGAGAAGGTGACGAACGCCATGCGGGACGCGACCTGAGGACTGCCTGCCTCGCCCCGTCGAAGCGGGGCGAGGCACCCAACCTTGCCGGGTTTTGAACAACTCTCAACGGAGCCTGTCTGGTGGAAACCATTTCGATCCGCGCTCCCAGTGTCAGCCCGGGCGCCACGAAGACCCGACGCCGCATGCGGACACGCCTGCCCGCGGCCATTGCCCTCCTGCCGACCGCGCTCATCGTTCTCGTGGTCTATATCGGCTGCATGCTCTGGACCGTGCGGCTCTCGTTTACGAGCTCGACCCTCCTGCCCAAGCTCGACTGGTTCGGTGTGACGCAATACACCCGCCTCTTCGCCAATGACCGCTTCGTGACGTCGGCCGAGAACATTTTCATTTTCGGCGTCCTCTTCATCTCCGGCTGCCTCATCATCGGCTTCCTGCTCGCCGTCTTCATCGACCAGAACGTGCGTGGTGAAGGTATTTTCCGCACCATCTTTCTCTACCCGTTCTCGATGTCGTTCGTCGTCACCGGCGTGGCGTGGCAATGGTTCCTCAATCCCGGCCTCGGCCTGCAGAAGCTCGTGCGCGACATGGGTTTCGAGACCTTCACCTTCGACTGGATCGTGAACCAGAGGATGGCGATCTACACCATTGTCATCGCGGGCCTCTGGCACGGCTCCGGCCTCACCATGGCCATCCTGCTCGCCGGCCTGCGCGGCGTGGACAAGGATCTCTGGAAGGCGGCCAAGATCGACGGCATCCCGACCTGGCGCGTCTATACCTCCGTCGTTCTCCCTCTGCTCCGGCCGATGGTGGTCACGGCAGTCGTGCTGCTCGCGACTGGCGTTGTGAAGCTCTACGACCTCGTGGTCGCCATGACCCTCGGCGGTCCGGGCATCGCCACCGAAGTGCCGGCAAAGTTCGTCATGGACCACCTGTTCGAGCGCAACAACATCGGCCTCGGAACGGCCGCCGCGACAATCATGCTGATCACGGTCGTAATCGTGCTGGCACCCTGGGTCTATGTTCGCTACGTCCGTCCGCAAGGGAGTCATGCATGAGCGCCGCCGAGCCGCAGGGCCGCCGCCCCCGCCGCCTCACCATCGGTCGCATCGGCGTCTATGCCTTCCTGGCGACGTCGGCCCTGTTCTTCCTGCTGCCGCTTTGGATCATGATCGTGACCTCGCTCAAGCCTATGGAGGAGATTCGGCTCGGCAACATCCTCGCCCTTCCGGCCGCCATGACCTTCGATGCCTGGATCAAAGCTTGGTCTTCGGCCTGCACCGGGCTCGAGTGCAACGGCATCAGCGTCGGCTTCTGGAATTCGGTGCGGATCCTCATCCCATCGGTGATCCTCTCGATCATTGCAGGCGCCGTCAACGGCTACGCCCTGTCGTTCTGGCGCGTCAAAGGCGCCAATGTCATGTTCGGGATCCTGCTGCTCGGCGCCTTCATCCCCTACCAGGTCTTTCTCTATCCCCTGGTGCGCATCTTCTCGATGACCGGGGTTTACAACTCGCTGCTCTGCATCGTGCTCGTGCATGTTATCTTCGGCCTGCCCACCATGACGCTCCTGTTCCGCAACTATTATGCGGGCCTGCCGCTCGAGCTGTTCAAGGCGGCGCGCATCGATGGCGGCGGGTTCTGGTCGATCTTCTTCCGCGTCATCCTGCCCATGTCGACGCCCATCATCGTGGTCGCGGCGATCCTGCAGGTCACCGGCATCTGGAACGATTTCATCTTCGGGCTGACATTCGCCGGCCGCCAGAACCTGCCCATGACCGTGCAGCTCAACAACATCGTGAACTCGACGCAGGGCGAGCGCGCCTACAATGTCGACATGGCAGCCACCATGCTCGCAGCGCTCGTTCCGCTCGTCGTCTATTTCGTGTCCGGCCGCTGGTTCGTCCGCGGCATCGCCGCCGGCGCTGTGAAGGGATAAGGCATGTCGACTGTTTCCGTTCGTGATGTACGTGTCGCATTCGAGGCCGTTCAGGTTTTCGACGGCCTCTCCCTCGACATCGACGAAGGTGAGTTCATCGTCCTGCTCGGACCTTCCGGCTGTGGCAAGTCGACCCTGCTCAATGCGATCGCCGGCCTGCTCGATGTCGCCGAGGGGCAGATCTGGATCAACGGAAAGAACGTCACCTGGGAGGAGCCCAAGGATCGCGGCATCGCCATGGTGTTCCAGTCCTATGCGCTCTATCCCCGCATGAGCGTGCGCGAAAACATGTCCTTCGGCCTGAAGATGGCGAAGACGCCGAAGCCCGAGATTGAGAAGCGCGTGTCCAGGGCGGCCGAGCTGCTGCAGATCGTGCCCCTGCTCGACCGGCGCCCGGACCAGCTTTCCGGCGGTCAGCGCCAGCGTGTCGCCATCGGCCGCGCGCTGGTGCGGGATGCCGCCGTGTTCCTGTTCGACGAGCCGCTCTCCAACCTTGATGCGAAATTGCGCAACGAGCTGCGCGTCGAGATCAAGCGGCTGCATGCCAGGCTCGGCAAGACCACGATGGTCTATGTCACGCACGACCAGATCGAGGCCATGACGCTCGCCGACCGCATCGTGGTCATGAGGGAGCAGAAGATCCAGCAGATCGGCACGCCGGACGAGATCTATCACCGCCCCGCCAATCTGTTCGTCGCTGGCTTCGTCGGATCGCCGCAGATGAACTTCATCAAGGGCAGGATCGAGAACACCGGCGAGGGCCTGAGCTTCCTGGCCGGCGACCGCCGCCTCTCCCTGTCGCACTATCCGTTCGCCACGACTCCCGTCCCGGGCCAGGAGGTCGTGCTCGGCATCCGTCCGGAACATCTGGAAATTTCGAGCGTGGGCACCTGGCCGGGCTTCACGGTCGACATCGTCGAACCCATGGGAGCCGACACCGTGATCTGGTGCAGCGACGCTCTCGGCTCGCTTCAGGTGCGCACCACCGGCAGCCGCAAAGCGGCTCGGGGCGAGAGCCTGACGCTCCACGTCGAGCCGACTGCGATCTCGCTCTTTTCGGCCGATACCGGCGATCGCCTCTGAATCCACCGACATCGCGACCGGGCCGTCGAGTTTACCCCTCGCGCCTGCCTTCTCGAACCTTGAGGACCCTATGAGCGTCACGGACATTCTCTCGATTCAACTCTACACATTGCGATCCCTGGAGGATCTCGACCTCATTCTGGATACGGTCGCCGGTGCCGGCTACCGCAACGTGGAGACGGTCGGCTCACATCTCGACAAGGCCGCGGAGGTCCGCTCCAAGCTTGATGCGCGCGGCCTCAAAGCCTCCTCCAGCCATGTCAGCATGGCGGCTCTGCGCGAGAAGCCCGATGCCGTCGTCGACGCGTGCAGGACGCTCGGCCTCACGCATCTCTACATGCCGGCCGTTCCGCCCGAAGAGCGCGACATGGCCGCGGATGGCTGGCGCTCGCTCGGCCGCGAACTTGGCCAGATCGCGGAGCGCTTTCAATCGCAGGGCATCCGCCTCGGCTATCACAATCATCACTGGGAGTTGAAGCCGAAGGACGGTGCTAAGACCGCGCTCGAATTGATCTTCGAGGCCGCGGGATCGAGCCCCCTCGCCTGGCAGGTCGACGTGGCCTGGCTCGTGCGCGGCGATGCCGATCCCAAGGCATGGATCGACCGCTACCGCAGCAGGGTGACCGCCGCCCATGTGAAGGACATCGCGCCCGCAGGCCAGAACGAGGATCAGGACGGCTGGGCCGATGTCGGCTCCGGCACCTTGAACTGGCGCGAGCTGTGGCGGACCTGCCGCGATGCCGGCGCCGAATGGATGGTGGTCGAGCACGACAAGCCGGCAGACCCCGCGCAGACGGCCCGCAACAGCTTCGCCTTCCTGCGCAATATCGAGGATTGACGATCATGAATACCCTCAACGTCGGCATCATCGGATGCGGCAACATTTCTGGCATCTACCTTCAGAACATTCCCGCCTATCGCGGCCTGACCCTGCGCGCCTGCGCCGACATGCGGCCTGAGGTCGCGCAGGCTCAAGCAAGCCGCCACGGCATCGAGGCGCTATCGGTCGATCAGCTCCTGGCCAGCGACGACATCGATCTCGTGGTCAACCTCACCGTGCCGGCCGCCCATTTCGGCGTCTCGCTCGCGGCGCTGAGCGCCGGCAAGCATGTCTTCTCGGAAAAGCCTCTCGCCGTCGATTTCGAGCAGGGCCGGAAGCTGGTCGACGAGGCGGAAGCCCGCGGTCTTCATCTCGGCTGCGCGCCGGACACCTTCCTCGGCGGCGGCGGACGCCTTGCGCGCAAGCTCGTCGACGACGGCAAGGTCGGGCACATTCTTTCGGGAACGGCCTTCCTGATGTCGCACGGCATGGAGCATTGGCATCCCGATCCAGAATTCTTCTTCAAGCCCGGCGGCGGCCCGATCCTCGACATGGCGCCCTATTATCTCAGTGCCCTCGTCAACCTGATCGGCCCCGTAAAGCGTGTTTTCGCCATGTCGAGCATCGGCTTTCCGGAGCGCATCGTCACCACGGAATCTCCGCGCAAGGGTGACCGGATCCCGGTCGAGACCGCCACCCATGTGATGGCCCTGCTGGAGTTCGCCTCCGGCGCGCAGGTGACTTTCTGCATGAGTTGGGATGTATGGAAGCACAGCCACCCCGCCATCGAGATCTACGGTTCGGAAGGCTCCCTGCGCGTGCCGGATCCGAACTTCTTCGGCGGGCAGGTGGAGATCACTGAACGCGGCGGCGACTGGCGCGCCGTCGATTCGAGCGACATGCCCCTCGGCGCACCCAACTGGCGCTCGCCCAACTGGGCACCGGAGATGCCGAACAAGGCCAATTACCGCGCCCTCGGTCTTGCCGATCTCGCCAGCGCCGTCCTGAACGGCACACCGCATCGTTCCAGTGGCCGCCTCGGCCTGCATGTTCTGGAAGTGATGCACAGCATCCTCGAAGGGGCGGCCACAGGGCAGCCGCGGGCGATCACGACGACCCTCGAACGACCGGCGGTTCTCGACGATGCCGACGCGTCGATCCTCTGGAAGGGGCAACCTCAGGCAGCCTCGGCCGCCTGAGCCCCGGCGAACTCACTTCGTAGAAAGAAAGAACGAACGATGCGGGAAGCACTCATCGTGTGGGGCGGATGGCAGGGCCACGAGCCGGAGCAATGTGCGGCCGTCGTGGCCGAGATGCTGCGGGACGAGGGCTTCAAGGTTCACTTGGAGACCTCGACCCAGGCCTTCGTCAGCCCCACGCTCCACACGATGAGCCTCATCGTGCCGATCTACACCATGTCGAAGATCGAGAAGGACGAGGTCGCCAATCTCTCCCGGGCCGTCCGCGAAGGCACCGGCCTCGCTGGCTTCCACGGCGGCATGGGCGATGCCTTCCGCGAGGCAGTCGAGTACCAGTTCATGTGCGGCGGCCAGTGGGTGGCCCATCCCGGCAACATCATCGACTACCGCGTGACCATCACCCGCCCCGACGATCCGGTCATGCAGGGCATCCAGGATTTCGACTACCGCTCCGAGCAATACTACATGCATGTAGACCCCTCGAACGAGGTCCTGGCGACGACCACCTTCTCTGGCGAGCATGCGCCCTGGATCGAAGGCGTCGTGATGCCGGTGGTCTGGAAGCGCCGCCACGGCCAGGGCCGCGTGTTCTACAGCTCCCTGGGACATGTGGCGAAGGAATTCGACGTGCCGGAAATGCGCACCATCCTGCGCCGCGGCATGCTCTGGGCCGCGCGGGATTGAGCGGACAGCAACGCGTCGAAGCCGGGAGCGAAAGCTGCCCCGCTAAAGCATTGAAAAGAAACGATTTCAGGAGGATGGCTGGGGCGCCAGGATTCGAACCTGGGAATGGCGGTACCAAAAACCGCTGCCTTACCACTTGGCGACGCCCCAACAGTGTGGGCCTACATAATCGGCGTGAAAGCGGCTGGCAACACCGTTTTGCGGGAGATCCAATATCTGTAAGTGGGCCCAAATCTCCCCTTGCGGCGCTCCCCCCTCGCCGCTATAAGACCGGCCTCCCGAGAATTTTTCGGTGTCGGAGTGTAGCGCAGTCTGGTAGCGCACCACGTTCGGGACGTGGGGGTCGCAGGTTCAAATCCTGCCACTCCGACCATTCTTCTCCCTGAAAAATCAGCGACTTAAGAAGCCAATCCCCTTGCGGGCTTCAAGGCCGTGGACCGTTTCATGGACCGGCTCAACCCGCGATAAATAGCTGGCAGCAGGCCCGATCTGGCTCAATTCGACGACTTAAACGGCGTTGCCTTTGCATGGTCCAAGTGGCTGAAGCTGTGGGTCCGCGATTGTATTACGGTAGCCAATCGCATCTTCGATAGGCTGAGCTGAGCCTTTTTGAACCTGACCTCAACAGCAAAAAAACCCGCCAGCCCTGAGGCCAGCGGGACGTTTGAAATGCCTTGGCGCTACTAAGTTACGCGACGTCGGAATGGCGCCACTTTTGCTCGTGAACTTTGACAGGAAGATGACGAGACGCACCACGTGTTGAGAGAGCGACAGTCTCGTCTTTGAATTGACCCATCGCATCAGGTGTCCATACTGGCTGTCATGAAGCACCTGATCGGATACCTCCGAACTCTGCTGTCTCGTCGTCGAATGCCCCGGCCTGAGGCTGATCTCACCTCCGTCGAGTACGAAGCGATCTGCCTGATCACGTATGAAGGAAGGGCGGCCTATGCCCGAGCCCGGGAGCAGGCGTTTTACTGTCGCGCAAGAGGCAGTGAGCAGGGCTTCCGGTTCTGGTCAGCGGTCGCGACCGAAGTTGACCGGCGAGCAGGCGCCAGAGCGAAAAGCGCCAATCAGCAGTCGCGATGAGCCTGAGCGGCGACGTTAGGATGTCCGTGTCTCCCTCCGCTCTCTCGGACAGGGAGGAAGTCGAATGCGCCTCCAGGCCTTACCAAGCCGCAATGGTGTAAGACGAGGATGAGATGACCCCAGAACTGACGAGAATTAGGCATGACTGGCGCCAGTTGCCATTTATCGTCGTTGCAGGGTTGATAATTGGCTTGCTGATCGGCGAAGCGGCTGCGCTCTACGCGGCCAGCAGCTTCGCACAATCTGGGAACGTGAAACTCCACAAGGCGGCCAAGAGGGCTGGATAAGAGAAAGCGCCAGCTTAGCCCTTGGCTTTAACCGCGACTGCCGGCGCCGTTGGGCAGGATACGACGAACTCGGAGTGCAACCGGGTGATCTCGATGCCACTGACGAGAGTGCAGCCCTTCATTGCCGGCGTCTGTGCGATGTACTCCAACGCTGCTTCTTCGTGCCTCACGCCAGTGACCGGCGAAACCGATGGCTCGCCTCTCCACGACTGGCAAAATGTTTGGCGCATCTCGGAGACTGCATACGCTGCGACGAGCAGTCTCCCATTGACCGGCTGCCGATAGACCTGGAACCCACCGCCACAGGTGGTCGTCACATTTCGAGAACCGACGCCCACGTAGTCGGACAGGGATCCACCCTTCGGGGCCGAGGCGCACCCAGCCAGAGAAAGCAGCAGGCCTGAGGCGGCGATTACGAGAAATGGCCGGGAGAGCATCAAGCACCCATTTTCGGAAACAAGGCCGCCCTTCTAACGGGGAATGGTGACTTTGTCGTTTACGGCGGGCCAGCGACACCGCCGCTCTCCGAGTTCACCGGCCAGCCCCGTCAGCACCTGGTCTGAGGAATGGAAGGAGGAGTGCGAAGCCCGAGCCATCCTGGCCATGTCCAAGGAACAGCGGGACGCCTTCTTCAACGGCCGGAAGGATCCCGACGGCAGGTCGATCGACCGCGGCGTGATCGGGGTCCGGGGCGTGAAGGCCGCCGAGGAGATCCCGGCCACTATGGAAAGGTTGCTGGCAGCAAGGGGCCGATAATCCTAAGATACCTGACGCTTCGCAGTCTCTTTCGCGTGTCGATGTTCATCCCCGTTTGGGCTAATGTTCTCGACAATCGGTATTTCAGGTTCGCCAGCTTCTCAGTTTGTTCGCCATTCCATACCAACAACTCTACGAAACATCCCGAATGAGTTCAGGAGGAAGCCGGACGCCAATTGCTAATGGCGGAGGCGGCAGCGAACAAGACCGCGCTTGCGAGAGCGACTGCTGTGATTTCCGCTAGGATCTGGGCAAATGGCTCAACCTCACTCATGTCGTGAGAGATGGCTTCGTTTATCTCGTACACGCAGCCTAACGCTACGCCCAGAAGCGCCCCGATGAATGCCAGCAGTTCGGTGTCCCACTTCTTGCTGGCCGTGGATCTGTTTGAGTGACTGTCGAGAGCGAGAGACAAAGCAGACCCCTCCGGTGAGACACACTAGGCAGCCTCAACCACCGGCGACTTAGCATTGTTCCCGCAATTTTTCTGGGCTCCTGAGGAGGTTCGGCGACCATGCTGAAGCTTGAGGACGTTCGCAGCCGACGCTAAGTACGGCTCTCAATAGATGATAGCGTGGGGAGCGCGCCTGACGATTGGTCAGGAAAGTGAAACCGCTTAAGGGCGCCACGCACTAGGTGCGACCAGTTGTCAGTGAAACATTAGCCAAGCGGCTCCGTTCATAAGTCCCTACGCACTCTTCCGTACGGGTTGCGCTAAGCGCCCGTCCCATGAACGGAGGTACTCTGACCCTACGACCGCAGCGCATTCCGTTCGAATGCTGTTCCGCAAGCTGTAGGCATTCTCGATCTCGGTCCAGAGCGCTCTCTATATCCATGACAGATACTAGATGTTTGAGCCTATGGCGTGCTGGCAAAGATTATCTGCTGCATTGCAAGTAATTACCCACGCCCCATTTTGAGCTGAGGTTCAGGCGGACACGGTCTGAAGGATTGTGTTGAACGCATTGGTTCCCGGGCCGAGGCGCGCCGTGTCGACGACCGTTCGAATGTCCGCCTCGCCCTTGGCAGCCCACATGGCCCGATAACCGTTGGTCACCTTGCGCTGAACGACGGCCGGTCTGAGCGCGCGTTCGCAGGCGTTGTTGGTCGCATCAACCAGTCCGGGCCACTGGGCGAAGGTCAGAAGCTGATCGCGGGCGCGCCGGACCTTGCTCTGAATGTCACGGGCCAGATCGCAGGAGGTCGGCGCAGCCAGGATCGCCTCCAGACTTCGCTCCAGGGCCCGGCGCTTGCGAGCGAGGGTCGAGGCGGCAAGGGATCCGACCTCCTCCGCCAGGGCAAAGGCCCGGTGCAGCCACAGCTGGAGGCGGGAGGGCAGGACATCCGCGCTCGCCTCATCGGCAGAGGCGACGTCGCGGGAAAGATGGGCCAGGCAGGTCTGGTGGGCGTCGGCATGGCCCTGTTGCGCGCTGTAGCGGTCGGAGCACCAGACCTCGGGTCGGTGCCCGTCCATCATCGTCCGGACCACGATGGCGCCCCGGGTCGGCGAGGCGTAATGGACCACCGCCTCCGAACAGCGAAACACCCAATGAGAGGCGTTCGAGCCCTCGATCCGGACGCCGGTCTCATCGGAAGCGGTGACCCGGGCCCGGCGCAACGCCGCAACCGCCCTGTCGCGCTCGGCGACGAAGGCGCCCTGCGCCCGACTCAGCAGGTTCATCAGGCCGCCCTGGCTGACGGTGAGCCCGAACAGATCCGCGAATGCGCTTTGCAGCCGCTCGTAGGACAGAGCCTGGAAGGTCTTGAGATAAGTCGCCATGGCATGGACGCGGGGCCCGAACGGCGTCCCCTTTGCGGCGTCCGGCACGGCCGCGGCGACCCGGGTTCCACACGCCCGGCAGCGCACCGCCAGGCGCCGATGCTGGGTGACACGGGGCGCCACCTCCGGCAGCTCGATCTGCTCGTGGATGCTGATCGTCTCCGCCGGCCAATCCGCCATCAGGACAGCCGAACAGCACGAGCACCGGTCAGGACGGTGCTCGACCACCTCATCCGGCGTGGCGCTGATGATCCGGCTGTGGCCTTCGTGACCGGGCTTGGCTCCGCCCGGTTTAGAGCGCTCGCGCTGCTCTTTGCGATCGGTCGAGGGCGGCTTGGAGGATGTGCGTGACGTCTTTTGCGGCCGCTGCAGTCGCAGCACCAGCTCGATCAGCTCTTCCTTGCTCAGACGCTCAAGATCGCTGCGGCCCATGACAACAGGGAATCAGCGAAACCCACTTTGCGCAAGGGCCTGGGTAATTACCATTGCAATAATACTTATTAGTTAGGAACAACGAATTACCCCAATAATTCATAAGCAATGGAAACGAATAAGAAGTAAAGCGACGCTTGGGATAGGACAATTTCCTTTAATCTACCTTAGACTTATTCTAGCTGATCTTTATTTCAGCGTTTCTTATTTGACTTGAATGCTCGTTCAACCTTTACAGCAGGACTCTAGATCAATGGCTATTTTTAATGGAACAGCAGGAACCGATAGGATCGGTGGTACCAGTAGCTCTGATACAATCAACGGATTGGAAGGTGACGACATCCTTCTTGGGCTACTAGGTAGTGATAGCATCTTCGGTGGCGATGGCTTTGATCGCATCGATGGGCAAGATGGAAACGACTATCTCAGCGGCGGAAATGCCATCGATTTCATTGCAGGCGGTGCCGGCAGGGATCGGATCTTCGGCGACGACGGCAACGATCAACTGATCGGTGAATTGGGCAATGATACTGTTTATGGCGGCTTGGGCGATGACTATGCCGCCGGCAATCCGGGCAGTGATCAGCTCTATGGCGGCGACGGCAATGACTTCTTTGTCGGCGAAGCGGGGAAGGATCGTGTGTTCGGACAAGAGGGCGATGATTTCGTCGCAGGCGGGGACGACAACGATACCGTAAGCGGTGGAAACGGGGACGATCTTGTCGACGGCGACGCGGGCAAGGATGAGCTCTATGGAAACGCAGGGCTAGACGTACTTTTCGGGGATAGCGGACGCGATTATCTCGAGGGAGGAGCGGGCGCCGATGTACTATGGGGTGGCGCTGGAGCCGACCGTTTCGTTTTGCGTAATCTGACGGACACCGGCAGCATCAACGCTGATGCCGATTACATCGGAGACTTCTCGTTCGCGGGAGGTGATCGCTTGGACCTGAGTAGGATCGACGCCAATGAAGGCCGATCAGGGAACCAGGCTTTCAGCTTTATCGGGACGGCGAGTTTCACAAGAGCGGGTCAGGCTAATTACTCAGTAAGTGGGGGTGACACCTTCGTTGCCCTGAACACGGACGCCGACGCGGATGCGGAAGCCGTCATCCACATCGAGCAACTGGGCGTGAACTCAAACTGGTTCGTGCTCTAGGGGATCAGACGCTGTTCCGTGGCTCCTCATCTTTGGCACCGAGCAGTTTTAAACCTGTGAACGGCTAACAACTTCAACAGGAGCAGCTCGTGGCGCGAGCATGCTCCTGTTCTCTTTCATGAGGGGTGTCTTGGGTGAACGCCATCGAGGAGATCCAGACTACCATGCAGAAGCTTGAGGACGTCCGCAGCCGCGTAAACCGTCCGGCCTAAATGACAGCCTGACGAAAGAGCGTCGCAAGTTTTTGACCCGCGACGCTCCGAGCTGGTTACCAGCTTTCCAGCGGCTCGCTGGGACCGGAAGGATTTTCGGCATAGCCGGGGATGATGAAAGGGCCGTCGCTTGGACCGGGGGGCGTTCCGCAGAACGGAGGTTCACCGCCGCCGTGACCGTCATCGCTCGGGAACCAGGACGACAGATCCTCTAACAGGTGTGACAACGGTCCGCCGTATAGCGGACCCACGTCGCCGCCAGGACCGCCGTTCGGTTCCACCGGTATGGGTTCTCCCGGATTGGGTTCTCCCACAGCAATTCCAGGCGGTTCGTTGCCGCTCGAGTCGTAAGGGATGTTGTAGCCGTTCATGAGACGTCCTTTCCAGTAAGGCTGCGCGCTTCCGCCGAGGATGTTCTCCGACGGCGAACGATGATGCTGCCCCACTCCGGATTGGCTGAGCTGTGAGGTGCCTCACAGGAGCTCAAAGACTTCGTTATTTGACGCGATAGCGCCCTCTCGCTACCCTCCCGAAAAAATACCCAATGAATGCGAGGAGGAATCATGTCCAAGTGGAAAATTGCGCTTGCGTCCGCGACTTTGCTGACGGTCGGCAGCATCCAGGCTTTCGCGCAACAGAGCTTCCCCAGCCGTTACATCACCATGATTGTGCCCTTCGCAGCGGGAGGACCGACAGACATCGTCGGCCGTATCGTCGCTGATCATATGTCACGCACGCTCGGGCAGCAGGTGGTGATCGAGAATGTCGCCGGTGTAGCCGGAACGATCGGCGCTGCGCGTGTCGCCAAAGCGGAGCCGGATGGCCACACCCTCTTGGTCGGGCCGATGAGCACCATGAGCTTTTCGCCTGCGCTCTACCCTAAGCTCGCCTTCAATCCGCTCACCGATTTCGAGCCGATCGGCATCGCCGCCTCGGCGCCGATCATGCTCGTCACCAACAATACGATCCCCGCCACCCAGCTCTCGGAATTCACCGACTACCTGAAGGCAAACCCGGCTAAGCTAACCAACGGCAATGCCGGTGTCGGCTCCACCTCCCATCTCGCCTGCCTGCTTCTAAACAACCGTGTCGGCGCTTCCGTCACTCTCGTCCCCTATCGCGGCACTGGGCCGGCCTTGCAGGATGTCGTGTCAGGGCAGGTCGGCTATATCTGCGACCAGGTTACGAGCTTGATGTCCCAGGTCCAGGCCAAGGCGGTCAAGCCGCTCGCCGTGCTCTCGCCGACGCGCTCTCCTGTCCTGCCCGACGTGCCTACGGCAAGCGAAGCTGGCATGAGCGGCATCGACATGGTGGTGTGGAACGCACTGTTTGCGCCCAAAGGAACCCCACCTGAGATTGTCGAGAAGCTGAACTCTGCTTTGCAAAAGGCCATCACTGATCCGGCGTCGCGCGAGAAGTTCCTGCAGCTTGGTGCCGAGCCGCCACCGGAGAGCCAGCGCTCGCCGCAGGCTCTGCGTCAGATCCATGCAGCTGACGTGACGAAGTGGGGTGAGGTCATCCGAGGCGCCAACATCAAGGTCGAATGAGCCGGCGCTGAAATCCTTACAGGACGGAGCCTCCGCGTGTGCAACCTCTACAGCGTCCACACCACCCAGGCGATGATCCGGCAGACCTTCAACGTCGGCCGTGACAATGCCGGCAACATGCCGCCCCTGCCGGGGATCTTCCCTGATCAGATGGCGCCGGTGATCCGCACCGTGGATGGCGAGCGCGAGCTGCTGCAGATGCGCTGGGGCTTCCCGCCGCCGCCGAAGATCGGCAATCAGCCCCTCACCAACGTGCGCAACGTCGCTTCCCCATTCTGGCGTGCCTGGTTGAAGCCGCAGTACCGCTGCCTCGTACCCCTGACCAGCTTCAGCGAGTACAAGGACACCAAACCCCGCAAGACCCCGATCTGGTTCGCCCTGTCAAAGGAACGGCCCCTGGCAGCATTCGCCGGCATCTGGCGGCCCTGGAGAGGCGTCAGAGGCACCAAGGCCGATCCGGTCGAAGGCGAGCACCTGCTCTATTCCTTCCTGACTTCGGAGCCGAATGGGATCGTCGGGCAGATCCATCCCAAGGCCATGCCGGTGATCCTGACCACGCCCGAGGAATACGAGACGTGGCTGACGGCGCCGACCGAGGAAGCCCTAAAGCTGCAACGGCCTCTCCCCGACGACATGCTTGAGATCGTCGCCGAGGGGCAGCGCTCGGACCAGCCGGAGGCGGCCTAAAACTCCGGTAGAGTATTTTGCATCTTTCGCAATCGCTATTTTGTTGCTTCCCTCATAGGACCATTTTCGCAAAGCCTATCAGGGAACAATCCTATGAAACGAAACCCCTCCGGCTCGATCGACGAGACCATAGGCGCCGCAATCAAGGCCCAGTGATTGGCACTGCGCATGAGTCAGGAGCGCTCAGGATATCTGACTGGCCTGACGGTCGAGCAGGTTCGCGCATACGAAGTGGGGAGAGAGATCATCACCGCTGACCGACTTGCCACCATTGTAAAGGCGCTCACGGTCGAAATCGACACCCTTGTGAGAAACGTTCTCCGGGATGTCGACCTATTGCAGTTCCTCGTCTTCTACCCGCGTCTCAGCAACTCTACTAAAGCATCGGTGCAGCGGCTGTGCGCCGACCTTGCCAAGCCGCCTGAGCGTGGGCGCGACTGAGGAACCGACGCGCTCGTTTCACTGTGGACAACGGGGACAAGTCCTGACCGGGACGTGGGGGTCGCAGGTTCAAATCCTCCCACTTCGACCATTCTTCTTCACAGAATGATCAAGCCGAAAAGCGAGCAGCCGCCGGCTGCTTCCGCGGCTCGTCTGCGCTCTTCAATGGGTCGAGAAGCGCCCGTCTTCCGGATGGGTTTCGTAATGCAGGGTCTGTGCCGGGATGGCCTCGAGCGGTTGTGGTGACTTCGGCCATTCCTGCTGCGGCGTCTCGTTCGTCTGAGGCATGTAGCGCGGGCGGAAGCGGAGATCGACGAGGCTGCGCAATTCTGGGGCTGCCAGATCCAGTACGTTCGCATCACGCCAGCGGCGATGCAGCTTCGTCCTGCCCGTCATCCGGCTCCAGAACCCCGTCACTTCTTCCTCGACCTGCAGCACAATGCGGCCGGTCAAGGTCTTGCGAAGATTGAAACGTCCCGTCAGAGCCATCTGACTCTCCTCACCGATCGATCACTTCCAAAAACTTGAGCGTCAAAGTTCCGGTTGCCTGTCCTCGAACTGGCGAAACCTTGGCTTTGGCGCTCGCTTGAAACGATTCCTGATAGCCAATGCCTTTGCGGATCGCCGGTTCCGGTTCAGGTGCGTCTCGGAAGGATGTCGGGTCCGCGACGTGCGTTAGGTCACAAAACCTCGCCCGCAGAAAAATAACTAGGCGCCTGGTGGGGAAGATCAGGAGCGGCGCCGATCAAAAGGTCGGGAGAAAAAGGATGATGTTAGTTTCAAACACGAGCTCGCCATCGACCGAGCGAGCCGTCACGGCGGCGTCATTTCCGGCGTGGCTTGGAGGGAAGTTGGATGGTCACGAGTTGCCCGGTCTTGGGATCGAGGATGGTCATGAGAGCCTCCTGTTCTGTTGACGGAGGAGAAACGCCCGAGGTCGCGACAAGATCGAACGGTGTTGCAAACGTGGTAAGCAATTCGTTACCGGCGTCAGCGCCGTCAGGGGTGGGAAGATCCGATCCGAACCTGTATCCGGGGCCGCTCACCAATGCACTGGCCAAGCCGGTTGCCGACCCATTCCCACAAATCGGAGACCTCTGAATGAACAAAGCTCAGCTCGAGACCGTTTGGGCGCCGCGCCTTCTCAGCATCCTGCGCATCGTCGCGGCGCTCATCTTCATGGCGCATGGCACGCAGAAGCTTCTCGGCTTCCCGATCTCTCCCAATCCGGCGCCGGCCGCCTTCAGCCTGCCGTGGATTGCGGGTGTCCTGGAACTCGTCGGCGGAGCGCTCTTGGTCCCGGGATTGTTCGTTCGTCCGGTTGCCTTCGTTCTCTCGGGCCTGATGGCGGCCGCCTATTGGATCGCTCATGCGCCTCGGAGCTTCTACCCGGTGTTGAACGGTGGCGATGCGGCCATCCTCTACTGCTTCGTGTTCCTCTTCCTTGCGGTAGCCGGAGGCGGCGCGTGGAGCCTGGATCGCGCGATGCGCCGCACCGTCTGATCGCCAGAAAAAGCAGATGTGAGAGGCTTCGAAGCCTCTCACATTCCCTCTATTCAGGCTTCGTGCCTGTCATCCGGCGCAGACGCTCGTCCTCAAGTTCCACATGGAGTGTGTGGTCCTCAGGATCATCATCGAGCGGGATCGGCATAAGATCGTTTATCAGACCCGTCGTGGTCGAAGCGGCAGCGCCGATGGGAGGAGCCGGAGCATCCTCCTCTTCTCTTGCCTCCACGCCCGTCTCAATCTCGCCCTCGTCGTCGAGGATCTTCACCACCCTGTCCATCTGCGCGTCATCGACCTTCACGGTCACGAGCGCGCCGCCGTTGCGCACACCCTCGGTATAATTCTGCGCATCCTCGTCGCTGAGGCCGGCATCCGCCAGCGCTCCCGCCAGACCTCCGACCGCAGCGCCGGCGCCGGCACCGACGAGAGTGGAAACAATCCAGCCCGCCGCTACGATAGGCCCGAAGCCGGGAACGGCCACCGTGCCGAGCCCAGCCAAAAGACCCGCTCCGGCACCGGCGACCGATCCGGCGGCCGCGGTCGCACCGGCGAATTCATGGGACGAGCTTTCCTCGTCGAAGGATCGCGTCGCGTGGCGAGTGTGGGCATCGTCGAAATTGTTGGAGATGAGGCTGATCTCGAAATCCGGCATATGGGCTGCCTCCAGACGCTGCACCGCCCGCGCGGCTTCGTCATAGGTGTCGAAGAAGGCGGTGATCCTGCGTTCGGCCATGGGGCGCTCCTCGTTTCAAGCCTGCTGCGAGCTAATGAGCGGTTTGCCGGCAGGTTCCGCCGCCGGGAGCGGAAGCGCCGGATGCGCGTCCATGCCACCTTCCGGCCGAGCCAACTTCTTGGTAGATTGCGGGAAAAGGTGCCCGGAAAGGGCGATTTGGGGGCTCCCATCATGCGACACATCCATCTGGACGACGGCTTGAGACTGCGCTTTCCCGGCCGCAGCGAGGATTTCGATCAGGGCGTCGAGATCGGCATGATCGCCGTTCTGATGGATCAGGGTTTCCCCGAGTTCTCGCGCTGGATCGCGCGCGCCACTCTCAGCCAGGTGCAGGCCATCGCCAAGCAGATGGGCTACCGCATCGAGGAAGACGGTGGGGATGAGGAATGGGTGGAAGTCACCTTCCTCTATGGCACCACCAAGGCCAAGCCCAAGCTGCGCCTGGTGCATTCAGCCGGCTGACTTCGCACATGACCTCGAAATGAAAGAAGCCGCCCGGAGGCGGCTTCGAGAAGGCATCTTGTGGAGGCCGATCAGCCTTCGCTGCCGCGGCGGGTGATGGACCAGGCTGCCTGCATCAGCGCGACGGCAAGCGCGGTCTTGACGAGGGTGGCTGCCACGAAGGGAGCCGCGCCGACGGTCCAGGCCTTGGCGAAAGGCATGACAAGCGACAGCTGAGCCAGGCCGAAGGCAAAGATCACGGCGTGGCCGATGGCCATCATCACGATCACGCGCGACAGCGAACGATCCCAGCCGCGCTCAGCCATGAAGCCCATCACAATGGCGGCGGCCAGGAAGCCGAAGAGGAAGCCGCCCGTAGGCCCCATCAGATAGCCGATGCCGGCGGTCGGGCCGGCGAAGACCGGCAGGCCCATGGCGCCTTCGATGAGGTAGGCGGCCACGGTCGCGCCGCCGAGGCGCCAGCCATAGGACGCGCCGATCAGCAGCACGACCAGGGTCTGCAGCGTCATGGGAACGTAAGGCAGCGGCACCTGAACCTTGGCGGAAACGGTGAGTAGCGCCGTTCCGACGGCCATCAGCACGATAGCGCGAAGCGCGGCGAAACGGGCATCGTCCCGGGACGGCCAGAGGAAGCCGACGAGGGTCGACGAAGTGGACAGCGAAGAGGCGCCGGTCGACATCAATGGGATCTCCAGATCATTCCGCCTTCCGCAAGGCGGCTCACGAAGCCTTATAGGGAGGTCGCGCGTCCGCCTCAAGTCGCGAGCGGAGCCATTTCCGAGAACTGTGGACACCCTTCGTCCAAAGGATGAACGCGTCACCCATGCAGGAAACCGGGCTCCTCTTTCCGGCCCGATGCGCTAGGAAACACCGGACAGACCCATGCGCAGCTCAAGGATTCCCGGATGCCAGACGACCTCACCTTCGACATCCGCCCTCCGGCCCGGTCGGGGGAATGCATCCGCGTGAGCCCTCTCGTCCGCCGTATCGTCGCCGGCAATCCCGGCCCCATCACTTTCACGGGTACCTGCAGCTATATCGTCGGCTCCGGCAACGTCGCCATCATCGACCCCGGCCCCGACCTCCCAGGCCATATCGAGGCCCTGCTCGATGCGGTGCGGGGCGAGACGGTCTCGCATATCCTAATCACCCACACCCACAAGGACCATTCGCCCGCCGCCAGGGCAATCAAGGCTGCCGCGGGGGCAAGGATCGTCGGCTGCGCCCCACATCACAGCGCCCGGCCGCTCTTCTCCGGCGAGATCAACAGCCTCGAGGCAAGCTCCGACAAGGATTACGCCCCCGACCGGGAGCTTTACGAGGGCGATGCCGTGGAAGGTCCCGGCTGGACGCTGGAAGCGCTCGCCACGCCCGGACACATGGCCAACCATCTCGCCTTCGTGCTGCCGGAGGAGAAGACCCTGTTCTCCGGCGACCACGTGATGGCCTGGTCCACCACCGTGGTTGCGCCGCCCGACGGATCGATGAGCGCCTTCATGGCATCCCTCGACAAGCTGAAAGGGCGCGAGGAAGCGCTCTATTGGCCCGGTCATGGCGGTCCCGTGCAGGAGCCCCAGCGCTTCGTGCGCGCCCTCATCCATCACCGGCGCCAGCGCGAGGCCTCCATCCTCAACCGGCTCAAGGAAGGCGACCGAACCATCCCGCAGATCGTCGCCGCGATCTATCGGGGCTTGAACCCAGCGCTCGTCGGGGCTGCGGGACTCTCGGTCTTCGCCCATCTCGAGGACCTCGTCGCCAAGGGACAGGTAGTCGTCGACGGCCTCCCCGCCCTGGACAGCGAATACCGGCCGGCCTGATCAGCGCACGGCGATGGCGAGATTCGAGGCCTCCTCGAGGAAGTCGCGGATATGCGCGGCATTCATCCCCAGATCGTGGGCACCGAAGCGCGAGGCCGAGCGGATGTCGATGCGTGCGCCGTCGACACGCGGGCGGACCCGGACCGTGATGTCGCTCGGCATCTTGAGCAGGAGCGAGCGGTCGACGGCCTCAAGCCGCCCAAGCCCGACACGCCCGCCCGGCGGAGTGGCCTCGATCACCTGCCATCCGAGGTTCTGGGCTGCCTTCTGCACGATGGCGAAAGCCTCCTCCGGGCCGATATCCAAGGTGAGCGGCGCGATCTGAACGTAGGAAGCCCGCTGCATCTCGCGCGCCTCCGGCGGGACTTCCGGCGGGATATGGCCGGCGCGCGCCTGGAGCGCGGCCCGGGAGCGGGAAAAGGCAGGCGGATCGTCCGTGTCGGTGCTGACATCGGCGATCGGCGGCAGGATCGCGGCTTTGAGAGCCATGTATCCCGGATAGGCCAGCACCAGCGCGGCAACGAGCAGCCCCTTGATCGCGCTGCCCAGCCCCTGCCGCCCCTCCTGCCAGATGCGGACGAATCCCATGAAGGACAGGCAAACCGCGAGAAGCGCGATGCCGATGCCTGCGCCGAGGGCGATGAAGCCGGATTGATAATCGATCCGGCCGAAGCGGATCAGCATCACCACAAGGATGGTGACGACGAGCGCGAACCAAGCCAGCTTGGGAGACCATTTCGCCGGTCGGGAGACCGGTTCTTCGATGATGAGACGGCGCATCAGGTCGTCTTACAAATCTCTTTGAGCGCGCGCCACTGCTCATGTGAGAGAAGCGGTTCGCCGGGGCGGGACGGGATCTGTTTTTCCAAAGCTTTCAGCCGCTCGTCGGTGAGCGGGTGGGTGGAGAGAAAAGCGGGGACCCTGAAATCGTTCCCGTCCTCGTCACGGCCGGTTTCGATCCGCCGGAGCAGCAGCGCCATGGGATGGGCCGGTCGACCGAGCGCCAGCATGGTCCGCCCCGCGTAATCGTCCGCCGCCGTCTCCGCCTCCCGCGAATGGGCGCTGTCCACGAGATAGCGGCTGACGATAACGATCGCACCGCCGCCGGTCACATCGCCCAGCAGCAGGCCCAGAAGGTAGGATGTGCCGCCGGCCTGGATCATCTTGCGCAGGCCGTCCCTGTGCGCCACGTGGCCCATCTCATGGGCAAGAACGCCGGCGATCTCGTCGACGGATTCCGCCTTGTCCAGAAGCGCCTTGAACAGATAGATGCGCCCGCCCGGCAGCGCGATGGCATTCGGAATCCTGGAATCGAGCACGGCGACGTCCACTTCGGCCGGGCCGTGCTCGCTCTGAAGGCGCCCGGTCAATCCCCTGAGCGCCGCAAGGCCGCGCGGCTCCTCGCAGATCCTGCCGCTGAAGATCGTTCGGACCTGATTGTCGACTGCCGTGCCGAGACGGCGCTCGTAGGAATGCGGGATGAGCGGCGTGAGGCGCTCGGCCAGAATGGGCAGCAGGAAGAACACGCAGAGGAGGATGGAACAAGCAGCCGCTGCCGACCAGAACAGGATGCGCCCCGTCCGCTCCCGCTGGAGGGATTCACCGAGCTGGCGGCAGTTCCGGCGAATGATGGCCTGCATCTCCTCATCCGCAACGTCGAGCCGCGCCAGGGACGAAGCGCCCTCGCGCGTCAGCCGCAGAATGCCCTCGGGAGCATCCCGCCGCCTGATTTCTCCGAAAGGCCATGAAGCGACCCAGTCCGAGCCCTCGTGAATGTCGAGGGCAGAGGTACCGATGGTCACGGAAACCGTTCTGCGACGGGCGCGTTCGCCGTCATAGAACACTGCACCCGTCATGTTCGACCTCATATGCCGACATTGAAGTCGAGCGCGTCGGCCAGCCCCTCTCCCAGTACGCCGGCCGGCTGACCTGCGGCCACGACGGCGTCCACGGATTGCAGATTGGCGATCGTCGTCGAGGTGACGATGGCTGCCCACAGGCCGCGTCCCAGGAAATAGCGATTCAGCACGCCGATACCAAGCAAGGCAATCAGATAGCCGATCACCGTCAGAAGGCCGACGCTGATTGAAGCCAAGGACAAGGTCTCCAATTTTGCGAGCGCCCCCCTGAACAGGAACGCAAAGAGAAAGGCGATCAAGCCTACGACAACGCTGAATGCAATGAGGAAGCCGAGGGACGAGAAGATGAGCTTGAAGAACAGGGCATAGTAAGTCCCGGCGCGAAACGTGCTCGTGGCGGAAACATCGCCGAATCGCAACCCGTCGATGTGCCAGCGGGTGAAAACCGCCATGGCGAGCGGAAGGAGCGCGACAACGCTCAGGATCATCAGGACGATGCTGAGCTGCAACCTGGCTTCCCGACTGGCTCCGGATGATTTTGCAAGCACGACAGCAAGCAGCAGCGAGCAGATCAAGAGAACGAGGCCAAGCGCCCAGATCCACCAGCCGCGTTTGAAGAGTGACCAGCCGGTGCCGGCAAAGTCTCCCTGGATGCTTCCGAAATACGTGTGACGCATCCGATATCGTTCGAGAGAGGCCATGGCCCATGGCAGCGCGAGGCCGAGGCTGAGAAGAGTCGCAAGATCCCACAGGATCGCGCGAAAGGCATAGGCCCAGCCGGAGCCCTTCATCCAGAACCGCACGCCGCGGAAGATCGTCCGGCTGGCACGGTATTTGCGGGCGCGATAGGTGCCGAAATGGGCCAGCACATACATGATCGCGACGAGCGGCACGCTGGCAAAGGCGTATTTTTCCTCGAGGATGATGCCGAGTATCGCATACGCGATGTAGAGGGGCACCAGGACCGCCAGAGCGATGAGGAAGCCGATGAGCAATTCCTTGGCGGTGCCGGTATATTCGAACGCCTCCCCGTCGACCTGCGTGTTCGCCCACAGATGCCGGCGCACCTTGGTGATGAGCCAGAAGCGATAGAAGCCGAAGGTGGGAATCTGGAAAACGCTGCCGGCGATCAGGAGCTTCAGAAATTCACCGCCCCGCCCTGAGAAGGACATGGGCGAGTTTTGCGAGGCGGGGAATGATCCATCGATTGGGAGTGTGGCGGTCATGGAGGAGCTTTCAAGGCGAACGCTCCTGCTTACCATGGAGACCTAACACTAGAACATATCGTTCAAGGGGTTTGCCCGCACTTGCCAGGGATATAGCAATCTCGTGGTAAATGTGCCCGGCACCTGTCGATAGGGGTGACGCAAGGAATGGTTTCAATGTAAACTATTAGCTCGTGTTGGAGCTTACGCCTTTGCCGTCGTCACCCGCCCCTGCCCCGGTCGAGACTGCCGATCCGTTGCGGATCTGGTTCCGCTTCATCCGCCTGAACCGACGGGCGACGAATGCGGTGTCCACGGAGCTGAAGGCTCTCGGCCTCTCGATCCCCCAGTTCGACCTGCTCTCCACCCTTACCGAGCGCGAGGGCATGAGCCAGCAGGAGCTGGCAGAACGGCTCTACGTGACGAAGGGCAATGTCTCGGGGCTCCTCGACCGCATGGTCGAAGCGGGCTTGGTGGAACGCCGCGCGATCCCCGGCGACCGGCGCTCCAACGCCCTGTATCTGACCTCCAAGGGGCGCGATCTCGCGAACCGGGGCATTGCCGCCCAGCGCGCCTATGTCATGCGGACGCTCGGGACGCTCCCTGCCCAGGATCTCGCCGATCTCGAGCGCATCGTCCTCGCCTGGCGGGACCGGGCGCGTGCCGAAGAGGAACGCACCGCCGCCAATTCCCGGTAGCAGCCGCGATGTTCGATGCCGTGGCATTCGCGGGCGGCGGCAACCGCTGCTACTGGCAGGGAGGCTTTTGGGAAGCGGCTGCTCCCCTGCTCGGCCTGAAGCCGGACATGGTCGTCGGGGTCAGCGCCGGCGCCTGGTCCGCCTGCTACAGCCTTCTCGGCCTTGGACGCCGCGTCAACGAGATGGTGGCGGAGGGCTGCAGCCTCGGGCGCCGCAATTTCGAGTGGCGGGCCTGGCGCAGCGAGGGGTCGCCCTGGCCGGTCTCGCTCATGTATCGCAGCCTGATCGAGGCCATCATCGACGAGGACGCCCTGGAGCGCCTGAAGCAGGGTCCGAACGTGCTGATCGGCCTGGCCCGCAAGCCGCGCCGGCTGCCGCTGTCGATTGCCGTTCCCCTGGGCATCGCGACCTATCAGATCGAAAAGAAGTGGCACGCCCCCGTGCATCCCCGCGGCGGACGGGCGCTGGGTTTTCGCCCGGAATTCGTGCGCGTGCAGGAACTGTCCTCCCCGGCCGAAGTCTCGGCGGCGCTGATGGCGAGCGCCAGCGTTCCGCCCTTCATGCCCATCGGCCGCATCGGCGGCATGGTTGCTCTCGACGGGGGCCTCGTCGACAACGTGCCGGCGGAGCCCCTGCTCCCGGTCGAGGAGCAGGGCGGCAAGACCCTGGTCATCCTCTCGCGCCTCTACCGCGCCTTCCCGGCGGTGAAGGGCCGCACCTACATCCAGCCCTCCGAACCGGTCCCCATCGGGCAGTTCGACATCACCAATCCGGCCGGCATCCGCAGGGCCTACGAGATGGGGCTGCGGGACGGCGAGGCTTTTGCCCGGCGTGCGGGTTCGCACAGCCTGTAGCGAAGCTTGGCCCTATCAGCGCTATCGCAACGTCATGGACCGGTCCGTCCTGACGATCAGGGGAAGCCATGATGACGCCACGCTGGATCGACGCCTTGCTCTCAAACCGGGGGACGGAAGTTGCCGCCCGGGTTCTGCTCGCCTTTCCGTTCTGGGCGAGCGGGCTCATCAAGCTCCTCGATTTTCCGGGCGGCGTGGCCGAGATGCGCCAGTTCGGCCCGGAGCCGGCCTGGCTCTTCAACACCCTCACGATCATCGTTCAGCTGACGGGCTCGGCCCTCATCATCGCCAAGCGCTGGACTTGGCTCGGAGCCGGAGCCCTGGGCGTGTTCACATTCCTGACCATCCTGATCGTTCACGCCTTCTGGCGGCTCGAAGGCGAGCGCGCGATCATGGCGCTTCACACGGCCGGCGAGCATGGGGGCATGATCGGAGCGCTGATCCTGGTGTCGATCCTCGCCCTGCGTCCGCGCTCCGAGTCCATTGCCGTGCGCCGGACCGGCACTGTTGCCGCCGACGGGATACGGCCTCGTTAAGCATCGATTCACCTTGGATAGGTCATCTGCAGCCAAGCCAGCACATGATCACGGGTCGGCCGCAAAGCGGACACAGCCCTGCGGATTATGCCGGCAGGTTGGCGAGACAGCCTGCCATTCTCCAGAGAGGATCCATGACCCAGAACGCTTCAGATCGCGACATCCGCCCGAGCCAGCAGAGCACGGCCCGGACGATTCCCGCCTTCAAGGCCGTCGCCCTCCCCGCAGCGGTCCAGGCCGCGAAGCTGCAGCGGAGCCGTCCGAAGACATCCGAGCTTCCCGCGATCCTGCGCAAGGAAGCCATGCTGGGCTAATCGGTCTTCCGCCGAACCGAATGCAACGATGGAGCCGGTCGCACGCGATGTGGACCAGCTCCATCGTCTTGCTGCGCAGCATCACCTGCCCGCTTAGACCAAAATGACATCGCCCTGACTGAATGACAGTGGCTGCGGGTTCGAGTCCGCGTGCGACAGATCGTGAGCGACGCCTCCGTCGCTCACGGCATCATGAGGCGATTGTCCGTCATCGGATCCCGACACCACGCTTCCGAGATCCGCGGCCGAGGCTTGCGTTGCAGGATCAAGGGACACTGCATCTGGAGCTGTTCCTCCTTTGAAGGCCAACCCGTCATCGACGAGGACCGACCGGTCCGAGAATTGCATTTTCTCGATGTTGACGAGCGTGTCGGTGCCGTCTTTTCCCGTCTCGTCCGTGACGGTCAATGTGCCGTCGGCATTGTGTCGGATGGTATAGTTGTGGAAACGGCCCGAGAAGACGGCTGTGTCGAAATCCGCGAGCGGCCCGCCGAACGGATTGCCGTTGTCTCCGGTCAGATGATCGTTGCCCGCGCCGCCCTTGATCCAGTCGTCGCCTTCGTTCCCAAGCAGATCGTCGTCGCCGCTGCCGCCATCGATGTGGTCATTGTCGAGACCGCCGAAGGCCTCGTCGTCACCGGCACCGGCCGAGATGCGGTCGCGCCCCTCGAGCCCGACGAGCAAATCGTCTCCGCGCCCGCCTTCCATGCTGTCGTCGCCACCCCCTCCCTTGAAGAAGTCGTCGCCGTCCTGGCCCGACATCCGGTCGTTGCCATCGTCGCCGATGAGCGCATCGTTGCCGAGACCTGCGACGAGCACATCGTTGCCGCCATCGCCCCAGAGCGTGTCATCGCCGTCACCGGCCTGCATCCGATCCGTCAGCTCCGTGCCGCCCATGACAACATGGGAATTGCCGCTGTAGTAGATCCAGCCGTCGCGCTGCACGACTCCACCCGCATCGCCCGTCTGATAGGTCGACGGATCATTCGCCTCGATCGTGAAATCGGGCACCGAGAAGACATCGAAGGGAAGATGTTTCGCGCCGGTGTTGCGCATCACCAGTTCGGAGAAGGACGTTCCTTCGAGCTGAGTCAGGAAGTTCGTGCCCTCCAAACGCGACAGGTAGTAGAAGCGGTCACCATTCTGCAGCTTCTCCATCTGCGTCTCGAAGACGAAGTTGAATGTCGAACCGAGAAGGCCGCCGGAGGCCAAGGGCTTTTCGGCCAATCCTCCGATCCAGAGATCGATCTCGTCGACGCCCGTCTCCCGCCCTGCGAATTCACCGGTGCCATTCAGGAAGTCGGTGTCCGGTCCGGTGCTTTCGTTTTCCGGTGTTGCCGAATCATCGCTGCGACCGAGGACGATCTCCATGGCGGCTTCACGCTTTTCCGCGGTTGTCGTCGCCGCGGCGAGAAGAGGATGACCGCCGTAGGCCGCGATGAAGTTGATCAGCGATTCGGGATGGCGAATGTTGCCGCCGAACTCCGTCCAATTCTCGTAAGGCTTGAGATCGGAATCCCCCGTCCCGTCGAAGAATTTCTCGCGCACCGTGTTGAGGAATGGAATGCCCGTATCACGTCCTCGGGCGAGGTTGATGGCGGCAAGGTCGAGCGGCAATCCAAGGACGCTGTTGCGCAGGGCACCGGTCACGAATTCGTCGATTTCGTTGCCTTGCTGGTTGGTAGCGCCGCGCACGATCTCCGCCGCCGCATTGCCGGATATGCCCTGCTGTGCATAGGCCACCGGATTCAGGAAAGCGCTCACGAGGCTTAATTGCTGATCGCCCGCCGTGCCGGGATCCGCATCGACAACGTTGCCATCGGCATCGATGCGGTCGACGGTCTCCCGCAGCAGGGAATGCCCGAAGCGATAGACCGTATGCGCGAACTCCGCCGCGATAGCGGGATCGATGGTGACGTCGTGCGCTTCGAACTCGTCGATGTTGGGCTGGATGCGCCGCGCGAAATTCTCGAACACCAGGTGCTGATACTGCATCTCGGTGCCGAAACGTGCGGCCTGGAACAGGCGCTCGCCATTCCATTCGCTCTCCTGGATGCCATCGGTCACATCCGCTCCCGGCCGCAGCCACTGAGCGGCAAAGGCTGGATCGGCAGGAAGTTCGGCGCGGATCACATCCTTTATCTCGCCGAGCAAGCGGTTGTGCTCGGCGTGGAAGATGTGATGCACGGCCGTCAGGCCGATATTCTCGTTTCCGCGCCCGTCGCCGGTGATGAAATGCGCATCGAGAAGCTCGTTGTCGTAATTGCCGGTCGTATCCGAGCCGTCGAGATTGGCGAGGCTGACTTCGATATCGCCATCGGCGACCTTGCCGGTCGGGACAGCATCATGCGCGATGTCGTCGAGGAAGGCATGCCCCGTATGGGCAGCGCCTGTCGTATCGATGGGAGCGGATGGATTGCCTTCGACGAGAACGTCGTCATCGGTGCCCGCGCGTCCGTCTTTCCCCGGAAGGACAAGCTGCGCGAAGCCGTTAGGACCGCGAATGAACTGGCCGTACTCGTCCGTCGCGAGCAGCGGAATACTGGTCACGTCCTCATCGGCAAGGTCGATGCCGAGCATGGTTCTGGCCTGGGCCTTGATATCGCCCCAGGTCGGGAGACCGCCGCCGGCATGATCGAGCAGGGCACCGGTAGCTACCGGCTTGCCGCTCGCATCGAGCACGTATTCGCGCAGAAACACCTGGTGCGAAGGATGCGAAGTGTAGGTCTGGTTCTGGTCGATGAACGGTGTGGTCTGATTGGTCTGCTCGTGGATATCATCCGCCGTGCCGACCTTCCCGTCGGGTCCCGGCTGATTGGTGGCCCGCGTCAGCACCATGAAGTTTTCCTTGCTGCCGGCCACATAGAGCGGATCGTCCGGCTGGAGCGGAATGAGAACCGCTCCGCTCTTCCCCTTGTTGACGAGGTCGAGACCGTGATCGAAGAACTGGCCGAACAGGGTGAACCATTGATTGAACGGCGCCGCGTTGGCATCGGGCGCAACGTTCCCGATCAGTCCGTCCCCGTCCCCATCGGCGGCGAGCGCCGCGGGGTTGGTCTTTCCATTCTGATCGACGATCAGGTTGCTGATGGTCCGCGGCTGCGAATCCATCACCATGCCGCTGGCCTGTCCGTACGAGGTTCCGTTCTCGGCAATGCGAAATTCGGGATCGGTCAGTCGCGGAAAGATATGATCCGCGGCGCCATAATCGTAATGACCGGTGACGATGCTGTTGCCCGCGCCGCTGACCGTTCGAATCCCGAACGGCAGGGACGGATCGCCGATCGGCGTATGCGCTTCGCTTGAGAGGATTTGTGCAAGAATGAAGTCGAGATCGGACCGTATGAGCAACATGACATGTCTCCTCGGGATTGGTCCGGCGGGACGGAGGAGTAGGGCCATGCTTTGTGGCGAGGATAAGTTAAAAAATCGCCGAAAATACTACTATTTTCGATCTATTACTTATCTAAATCGACAATTCTGCATATTTTATGCAAGTGACGCGCACTTCATGCAAAATAAGATAGATTTATATTAAAGTAGTAAACTATGTTTACTGAAAATATCTTATTGAATATCGGCAATTGCGCTCATGACGAGCAGGTCTGAGCGAAGCTGTTTCCAGATAGAAAAGGATGTATCGACAGCTTTGGCCTATGCTAGCTCAGCTTAACGCACGGTCGGGTTAATCCCTCGGTAGAAGAGAATGCGCCCGCGCTTTTCGGTTCAACCGATCAAATGCGAATCAATCCAATAGAAGACGCCGTATGGCCAAGCCGGACACATGGCCGGATTCGGGGTCCAAGCAACAGTCTATCCTCACACCCAGTATTTCGCTCAAGGCTGGCCGGCATCACAACCGGAAGAGCAGCAAAGGCATCAGGCAGCCAGACGACTGCCTTCCGCTCCACACCAAGACAGCTAAGCCGATCGCGCGGCGAATCTAACGTGTTGCGCTTGAAAAGCTGTCTGCCGGCATCCGCGCCGGACGATGCGCCGCTCGAAAAGGGCGCATCGGAAGAAGCCTAAAAGTGCTTCTCGCTTACAGGCCAGAGGCTCTAGCGGACGATGACCTTCGTGTTCGCCGGAACACGGTTGTAGAGGTCGATCACGTCGATGTTGCGCATCCGGATGCAGCCTGAGGACACCGCGTGGCCGATCTTCTCGGGCTCGTTGGTGCCGTGAATGCGATAGAGCGTGTCCTTGTTGCCCTCGTACAGATAAAGAGCGCGTGCGCCGAGGGGATTGTCCGGGCCGCCCTTTGTGTACTGCACGTGGGGCCAGCGCGCTTTCATCTCTGCCGGCGGGTTCCAGTCGGGCCATTCCGCCTTGCGCGCGATGCTCGCCGTGCCGGTCCAGCCATAGGCCTCGTCGCCCACGGCCACGCCGTAGCGAATCGCCTTGCGGTTGGGCTGCACGAGATAGAGCTGACGCTCCTTCGTATCCACGACGATGGTGCCGGGCGCCTCCCCGGTAGGATCGTCGATCACATAGCGCCCGAAGCGCGGATCGTCCTCCGCCTTCGGAACGCGCGCAATCCATTCGGCGTCGCGGGCCGAGACCTGGGGATCGGGGATGCCCTTGTAATTGCACCCGGCGAGGACCGCGATCGTTGCCAAAAGAAGGGGCAGTCGGAATAGACGCATCGTGTAAAGCTCTGCAGGCTCAATTATGGCCAAGATTCATTCCGGGCGGGTTATAGTCCGCGACGGAGTGAAGTCGAATCGAAACACACCATGACACGGCTCGGCTCCGGAAAGTGTTGCATCGCAACAACATGGACAGGTGCTCGTGACGCTGCGACACTGGCGGCGCCCCTCTTGCAAGAATGCCCATGTCCACGCTCTACATCGCCCATCCGGCCAGCCTCGATCACCTGACACCGCTTGGACATCCCGAACGGCCCGACCGCATCCGCGCCATCGAGCGCGCCCTGGAAAAGGAGCGCTTCACCGCGCTCGTCCGGGAGCAGGCGCCGATGGCGGAGACAGAGAGTGTCGCGCTCGCTCATCCGGAACCATACATCCTCCGGCTGCGCGAGATCAGCCCCCGAGAAGGGGTAGTCAGGATCGACGAGGACACGGTGATGTCGCCGGGAACCTACGAGGCCGCCCTGCGCGGCGCCGGCGGTGCGGTGCTGGCCGTCGACGAGGTCATGTCCGGGCGGGCGACCAACGCCTTCGTGGCCATGCGCCCGCCGGGACACCATGCCGAGCGCGTCCGAGCCATGGGGTTCTGCTTCTTCAACAACGCCGCCATCGCCGCCCGCCATGCCCAGGCGAAGCACGGTGCCGAGCGCGTCGCGATCTTCGATTGGGACGTGCATCACGGCAACGGCACGCAGGACATCCTCTGGTCGGACGCGAGCGTGCTTTATTGCTCGACCCACGAGGCGCCGCTCTATCCGGGGACCGGCGCGATCTCGGAAAGGGGCGAGCACGGCACCATCGTCAACGCCCCCTTGAGGGCCGGCGATGGCAGCGAGGCGTTCCGCGAGGCGGTGGACACCGTCATCCTCCCCCGCATCGATGCCTTCTCGCCGGACCTGATCGTGATCTCCGCCGGCTTCGATGCCCATTGGCGCGATCCGCTGGCGGGCCTGAACCTCACCGAATCGGATTTCGCCTGGGCGACCCAGAAGCTGATGGATCTGGCCGAGCGTCATTGCGGCCGGCGGATCGTCTCCGTTCTTGAAGGCGGCTACGACCTCGAGGGGCTCGCGAAGTCTACGGCGTTTCACCTCGATGCCCTCATGGGGCGTGAGACGGGCGCTTAGTCTTGAAGCCTTACTGTCATTCCGGGGCGGCCAAAGGCCGAGCCCGGAATCCATAAACACGTCGTTTCAAGAAAGACTGCGGAACGTCGTGCCTCTTTCGGAACCGTCAGCGGCTATGGATTCCGGGCTCGCGCCAGAGGCGCGCCCCGGAATGACAGAGTTTGAGACAGCATCTCAACACTCGATGTGTTCCTCGCCGAGCAGCTCGATGCCGAAGCCGGAGAGGCCCACATAGGAGCGGCTCGAGGTCGCGAGATTGCGGATGGAGGCGACGCCGAGGTCCTTCAGGATCTGCGCGCCGAGGCCGATCTCGCGCCACTGGCTCGAGCGCATGGTCTCCGAAGCCGACTCCTCGTGCTCCGAAAAGGACGTGGTCGGCACGCCCGCGGTTCCGTCGCGCAGATAAACCAGGACGCCCCTGCCCTCCTTGACGAAACGCTGCAGGGCCGCGTTCACCGTCTTGCCGCCCTCGAACACGTCGGTGAGCGCATTGGCGCGGTGCAGGCGCACGGGGATGTTCGTGCCGTCGCCGATCCGACCGTGGACAAGCGCCATGTGCTGCACGCTGTCGAAGGGGGTCGAATAGGCATAGCCGGTGAACGGCCCCCACTCGGTCTCGACCGGAAACGTCCCGATGCGCTCCACGAGCTTCTCGCGTGCCTGGCGATAGGCGATGAGATCGGCGACCGAGATGCGCCGCAAGCTGTGCTTCTCGGCGAAGGCGTCGATCTGCACGCCCTTCATCACCGTGCCGTCATCGTTGGCGAGTTCGCAGATCACGCCAACGGGCGGCAGGTTGGCGAGCTTGCACAGGTCGACGGCCGCTTCCGTGTGGCCCGAGCGCATGAGCACGCCGCCGTCCTTGGCGATCAGCGGGAAGACGTGGCCGGGACGGACGAAATCGGCCGCGCCCATGTTGTGGTTGGCGAGCGCGCGTACGGTGTTCGAGCGCTGCTCGGCGGAGATGCCGGTGGTCAGCCCATGCTTCACGTCGACCGTGACGGTGAAGGCGGTGCCCAGCGGCGCGTCGTTCGAGGCGACCATCGGATCGAGGCGCAGGCGGCGGGCTTCCGCGACGGTGAGCGGTGCGCAGACGATGCCGCAGGTGTTGCGGATGATGAAGGCCATCTTTTCCGGCGTGCAGAGCGAGGCTGCGACGATCAGGTCGCCCTCGTTCTCGCGGTCGTCGTCGTCCGTGACGATGACGATTTCACCGCGAGCGAAAGCCTCGATGGCTTCGGTGACGGAATGGGACATCAGGGTCTCCTGAGCGGATGCGGGCAGAAAATCGTTCGGGGTGACGGCTCCGCGGGTTTCACGGGCGATCAATTGCGCCGTGTCGCGGGACAGCCAAGCCTGGGCCGAGTTGCACAGCTGGGTCACGGCGCCGGGCGTGACGCCGATCCGCCGCGCGAATTCCACGCGCGACATGCCATTGCGGGATAGCCACTGAGCCAGTCTCATGCCCGGAGGTTTAGTCGAAGAGAGGATTTTAGTAAAACTAAAATTTGCTGACCGCGCTTTGCATAAATGCCTTTAGCAGAACAGCAAGCTCACCCTCCGAACGGCCAGGGTGCGCTCTCGCCCACCTGTCCGCGATGGCGCAGGAACTGGTCGGCCAGGACGCAGGCGACCATGGCCTCGCCCACCGGCACGGCCCGGATGCCGACGCATGGGTCGTGCCGGCCCTTGGTCCGGACCTCGGCCTCGCCTCCCGAGCGGGTGACGCTGGCGCGGGGGGTGAGGATCGAGGAGGTCGGCTTCACCGCGAAGCGGCACACCACGGGCTGGCCGGTGGAGATGCCGCCGAGCACGCCGCCGGCATGGTTCGAGAGGAAGGTCGGCGCACCCCGGTTGCCCGGGCGCATCTCGTCCGCATTCTCCTCGCCGCGGAGCGTCGCCGCCGCGAAGCCGTCGCCGATCTCGACACCCTTGACCGCGTTGATCGACATCAGCGCCGCGGCGAGTTCCCCATCGAGCTTGCCGTAGATCGGCGCGCCGAGGCCCGCCGGCACGCCTTCGGCCACGATCTCGAGCACGGCGCCGATGGAGGAGCCGTGCTTGCGCAGGCCGTCGAGATATTCCTCGTAGAATTGCGCCGCCTTCGCATCGGGGCAGAAGAAGGGGTTGCGGGAAATCTCGTCCCAATCCCAGTTGCCGCGGTCGATGGCATGCGGGCCCATCTGCACGAGGGCTCCGCGGATCGTGACGCCGGGCAGAACCTTTCGGGCGATGGCGCCTGCGGCCACGCGGGCTGCCGTCTCGCGGGCCGAAGAGCGGCCGCCGCCGCGATAATCGCGGATGCCGTATTTCACGTCGTAAGTGAAATCGGCGTGGCCGGGACGATAGGAGTTCTTGATCTCCGAATAATCCTTGGAGCGCTGGTCCACGTTCTCGATCAGGAGCGCGATAGGCGTGCCGGTGGTGACCTGCCTGCCCGTGCGCTCGTCGGTGAACACGCCGGAGAGGATCTTCACCTGGTCGGGCTCCTGGCGCTGCGTCGTGAAGCGCGACTGGCCCGGCCGGCGCCGGTCGAGCTCTCCTTGAATCTCCTCCACCTCGAGGGGAATCATGGGCGGGCAGCCGTCGACCACGCAGCCGAGCGCGGGGCCATGGCTCTCGCCGAAGGTGGTGACGCGGAACAGGTGGCCGAACGTGTTGTGGGACATGGCGCTTCTTCAGGGTTCAAGGCGTCTTAGAACCAAAGCGCTCCGGTGTCACGCTTGGCCAGCACCTGTGGGCCCGCAGCGATGTGCTGCGAGCCTTTGGGTAATCGAGGGTGGCGCGAAGGGCGGCCCGGCTCGATGATGCATGGTGTGAAATGGAAGAGCCGGGAGGCCGCTTCGCGCACGGCTTTTTTAGGCGGACAGGCGGTGCCGGTTCGGCGACTGCGCCAGGCGGGAACCGCAAGGTCAGCGGGGGCCTGGGACCAATCCCTATTCAGCGGCACGCAGCCTGGGCCTCCCGTCGACAGGTTTGCGAGACCTGTCACGGGACCGTGCCTGCTCCCACACTGCGACGCCTCGCGAGCGCGCCCCTCGTCAGGAGCAGATCTTGCGCAAGGGTATAGCTAAGATTGGTAATGATGTCAAGAACAAAGTGAGAACATAACGTTGCCCGCGCTCTTCCGCTCGCCCCTCTCGTCGCCCTCTCGTCACACTCCCACTGTCATGGCCGGCCTTGTGCCGGCCATCCCGACTCGAAGAGCGCCGCGCCTCTCGCATCGGGATCACCGGCACGAGGCCGGTGATGACGTGGGTGGGTGAGGCGAACCGTCAGTGTCATGCTTGGCCAGAGCGCAGCCATCGGAGGGGAAGGGAATCCATTGACCCGCCGAGCCTGTGAGGGGATCCCCTTCCCGGCCTTACGGCCGCCGGGGATGACACTCGGGTCTCTCCTCCCCTGATGGGAGTGAGAGTTTGAGGTTTTCAGGACAGGGCACCACCTGCCCCTGACAAAAGCGTCAATCGCAGCACCCTCTCCGACACCGACCTTTCCCTCACCCCGACCCTCTCCCGGCCGGGAGAGGGAGAAGGCCGCGAGATTCATTCCGCCCTGCGGCTGCGGTGAATGACACCCACATCTTGTCAAATCTCGATCGAGCTTCCGATCTCAACCACCTGCGAGGCCGGGATGCAGAAATAATCCGCCGTCAGCTCGGCGTTCCGGTTGAGCATGGCGAAGATCACCTCGCGCCAGAAAGCCATGCCGGCAAGCGTGCGCGTCGCGACGACCGTCTGGCGGCCGACGTAATAGGTGATGGTGTCCGGGTCGAGATCGGGCAGGTCGAGGCGGGCGGCCGCAAAGCGCAACGTCGCCGGCACATTGGGCTTTTCGGTAAAGCCCAGACGCAGGACGAGGCGCTGGACGCCCTCCCCGATCGGGATCAGGTGAAGGCGGGCCTCGTCCGCGACAGTAGGCTCGTCGGTAACCACCACGGAGACGAGGAACACGCTCTCGTGCAGCACCCGGTTGTGCTTCAGGTGATGCAGGAGGGTGCCGGGAATCCCGTTGGGCGATGCGGACATGACCACCGCCGTTCCCGGAATCCGGATCGGCGGCTTCTCCTCGAGCAGATGGAGGAACTCCCGCGTCGACATGCGTAAGTGCGTGCGTGCGCGCTGGACGAGCTGCTGTCCCTTGCGCCAGGTCAGCATCATGAAGGCCACGGTCGATGCGATGAGAAGCGGGAACCAGCCGCCGTCGAGCAGCTTGGTCGTGTTCGCGGCGAAGAAGACGAGATCGACCAGCAGCAGGAAACCGTTCAGCAGATAGACCAGCACGGGCCGGTGGCCCCAGTGCAGGGCGACGAAGGTCGCCAGGATCGTGGTGATCACCATGTCGAGCGAGACCGCAAGGCCATAGGCGCCGGCAAGGTTGCTCGACGATCCGAAGCCGAGGACGGCCGCGAAGGTCAGCAGGGCGAGGGCCCAGTTCACGAACGGCACATAGACATGCCCACGCTCGTGGGTCGACGTGTGGATGACCCGCATCCGGGGCAGGAAGCCGAGCTGGATCGCCTGCTGCGTCAGGGAGAAGGCCCCGGTGATCACCGCCTGAGAGGCGATGACGGTGGCGAGCGTCGCCAGGACGACCAGCGGATAATGCGCCCAGTCCGGCGCCAGGTGGTAGAACGGGCTCTCCAGGGATTCGGGATGGGTCAGGAGCAGGGCTCCCTGGCCGAAATAATTCAGCATCAGGGCAGGCAGAACGACGAAGAACCAGGCCATCCGGATCGGGACGGGACCGAAATGGCCGAGATCCGCGTAGAGGGCCTCGCCGCCCGTCACGGTGAGAAACACGGCCGCGAGGACGGCAAGCGTCACCGCCACATCCGTATGGATCATGAAGGAGAGCGCATAAACCGGGTTGATCGCGGCCACCACTCCGGGCGCGGCGACGATGCTGCCGAGCCCGAGCAGGCCGAGAACCGAGAACCAGATCAGCATGAACGGTCCGAAGATCCGGCCGATCCGGCCAGTGCCCATGCGCTGCACGGAAAACAGCGCCACCAGAATGGCGATGGTGATCGGCAGCACGTAAGGCTCGAACTGCTCGGAACCGACGGCGAGGCCTTCGACGGCGCTCAGGACGGAAATGGCGGGCGTGATCGCGCCGTCCGCGTAGAGCAAGGCAGTGCCCACAAGGCCGAACACCGCCAGGTAGACGCGCCAGGAACCGGGCTGAATGCGCCGTACGCCCAGAAGGGCGAGCAGCGCGATGATGCCGCCCTCGCCGCGATTGTCGGCGCGGAGGATGAACAGGCAGTACTTGACCGAAATGACGATGAAGAGTGCCCACAGGATGAGGGACAGAACCCCCATCACAGTCTCTCGCGACAGGACGCCGTGGCCTGCGGCCATGGCCGCCTCCCTCAGCGCGTAGAGCGGGCTGGTGCCGATATCGCCGAACACGACTCCCAGGGCGCCGAGGACGACCGCCCGCGAGGCGATTCCGGCTCTGCTGTCGTCGGCATGGGCGTCAGCGACTGTGGCCATGACGGTCCAAATGCTCGGCGCGCATTCTCATGCGCTCGGGTATCGTGTGAGATGATACTGCCGAGTTACGCGACAAGGGGCAGGAGCTTCCTGCGGCGAGCTTATTTTCCCGCCGCGCAGGTCAGCCGTAGGGAAAGCAGTGGCTGCGGTCGAGATTGAGGCCGAAATGCTGGCCCAGCCTGGCGATGGCTCCCTCGTGCTCCGGATAGGGATCGCGGTTCGAGGACCCGACGATGATGATCCTGAAGCCGGGATCGTATTGCCCGCCCGGCGGCAGCATCGCGGTGGCGAGCGTATTTCCCTCCACGTCGCGCAGGGTCATGAACAGGGGCATGACGCGCCGCACGTGGTCCTTCAGGCCGATGTTCTGTTCGACGAAGGAGCGCCCGGCCGATTGGTAGCTGTCCGTCGCGGCTTCCCAGGCATGCCGGAAATGCTTCTCGACGGCGTGGCTCATGGAATCGGATTCGAAAGCGGCCTCGCCTTCGGTCTCGATCCGGAACCAGCTCTTCCCTCCGGGTGCGTCGCAGATGTATTGCATGTCTATCAACGCGCAAGTGCGGCGAAGGTTATCGCAACGATACGATTACACCCAGCGGTGACTGCGCCCCTCGATCACGAGCACTCGGCCCTGCCAGATATCCAGGCTCGCCGCCTGTCTTGAGGAAACGCCGCAGGCGATGGAGAGGAACGCGCGGGCGACGCCGCCATGGGCCACCACCACCGTGTCGCGGGTGAGGTCGTCGAGGAACGGGCGGGTGCGTTCGACCAGCATGGCATAGCTTTCGCCGCCGCCGGGCGGGGCGTAGTGCCACTTGTCCTGCTCGCGAAGCGCTGCGAGCTGCGGCTCCGCCTTGCGCACTTCCTTCCAGGTCATGCCCTCCCAGACGCCGAAGGTCAGCTCGACCAGGCGCTCGTCGAGCTTGTAGGATTCCGGGTGAAGGCCGAGGGTCTCGCGCAGGATCTCCATGGTCTCGCGGGTGCGGGTCATGGGGCTCGCGATATAGGCGAGATCCTCCACGTGGGGGGCGAGCGCCTGGAGGCGGCGCCCCGCCTCCTCGGCCTGGACGCGGCCGACATCGTTGAGCGGAATGTCCTTCTGCCCCTGGAGCCTGCCTTCGAGGTTCCAGTCCGTCTCGCCGTGGCGAATGAAGTAGATCGTCGGTCGAGACGCGGTCACAGCTTCAAGTCCGGTTGTCGAGTTCAGTCTTTGTCGAGCGACAGATCCGGCGCTTCCGGGTTCTTCATGCCGACCACGTGGTAGCCCGCATCCACATGCAGGATCTCGCCGGTCATGCCGCGCGACATGTCGGAGACGAGGTAGGCCGCCGTCTCTCCGACCTCCTCGATGGTGACCGTGCGCCGCAGGGGCGAGTTGTACTCGTTCCACTTCAGAATGTAGCGGAAATCGCCGATGCCGGAGGCGGCGAGCGTCTTGATGGGACCTGCCGAGATCGCGTTGACGCGGATGTTCTTGGGGCCCAGGTCGGCGGCGAGATAGCGCACCGAGGCCTCGAGCGCGGCCTTGGCGACGCCCATGACGTTGTAGTGCGGCATCCATTTCTCGGCGCCGTAATAGGTGAGCGTGAGCAGCGAGCCGCCGGCGTTCATCAGCTTCTCGGCGCGCTGGGCGATCGCCGTGAAGGAATAGCACGAGATCAGCAGAGACTTGGTGAAGTTGCCCTCGGATGTCTCCACATAGCGGCCGGTGAGCTCGTCCTTGTCCGAGAAGGCGATGCAATGGACCACGAAGTCGATGGAGCCCCAGAGGCGGCGCACCTCCTCGAAAACGGCATCGATGGTGGCGCCGTCCGTCACGTCGCAATGGCCGACGACCGCAGCGTCGAGCTCCTTCGCCAGGGGCTCCACGCGTTTTTTAAGCGCATCGCCCTGATAGGTGAAGGCGAGTTCCGCCCCGTGCTGGCGCGCCGCTTGGGCGATGCCCCAGGCAATGGAACGATTATTCGCCACGCCCATGATCAAGCCGCGCTTGCCGGCCAGAATGCCGGGGGCCTTTGTCTCCGCCATGGTTCACCTAGATCGTCGCTGGACAGGTCAATAAGGAACGGCCTCTTTAACCGACCCGGCGACCACGGGGAAGCCCTGTTCGGAAGGCTGGTTCACAATGTCTTCGGCGACGCCTCCACCGAGCAAAGCGCCTTTCCCCTCCCCCTTGTGGGGAGGGTCAGGGTGGGGGTGTGAGCGATAGCCTATCAAGGTCCGGCGCCGACACCCCCACCTCCAACTCCTCCCCACAAGGGGGAGGAGGGCTTTCCCGGGCCAGCATCCAAGCGCGAACTTTCCAAAGCCCGCACCCTACTTCGCTTTCGCGGAAGTGCGCCTGCGGGCGTAGTCCATCAGGTCCTCGTCGATGACCTCCGGCAGCCTGATCTCGGTGGTGACCAGGAGGTCGCCATGGCCGGTCTTGGTGGGCAGGCCCTTGCCGCGCAGGCGGAAGGTGCGGCCGGAATTGGTCAGCGGCGGGATCTTCATCTCGACCGAGCCCGTCAGGGTCGGCACGCGCACGGAGCCGCCGAGGACGGCCTCCTCGATCTCGACGGGCAGCCGCAGACGCAGGTCCGAGCCCTCGGTGGTGAAGCGCTCATGGGGCGCAAACGCGATGGTCAGGAGCGCATCGCCGGGATCGATGCCGGGGGCGCCCTGGCCTAAGCCGCGCAGGCGGATCACCTGGCCGTCGCTCACGCCCTTGGGAATGACCACGTCCACGTCGCGGCCGGTCGAGAGCCGCAGGCGCTTCTTGGCCTCCTGCGCCACGTCCTCCAGGGTCACGGTCAGGGTGGCGGCGACGTCTTCGCCCTTCATCTTCTGGCCGCGACTGCGGCTCTGGCGCGTGCCCTCGCCGCCGGCCGAGCGGAAGGCCTCGCCGAAGAGCTGGGAGAACACGTCGTCGCCGAGATCGGCGCCGAAGCCGCCGCTCTTCGCCCGCCGGGAGCCCCCGCCGAAGCCGGAAAAGCCGCTGAACCCGGAATAGTCCTCGGACCGGGCGCCGCCGCGTCCGCCGCCGAAGCCCTCGAAGCCCTGGAAGCGCGGCTTGCCCTCGGCATCGATCTCGCCGCGGTCGAACTGCGCGCGCTTGGTTGCGTCGCCGAGAATCTCGTAGGCCGAGTTCGCCTCCGCGAACTTGTCCTTGGCCTTGGGGTCGTTCGTGTTGCTGTCCGGATGATAGGTCTTGGCAAGCTTGCGGAACGCCTTCTTGATCTCCGCTTCGCTCGCGGAGCGGGATACGCCTAGAACGTCGTAGGGGTTGCGCATTGTGGAATCCTGGAGCCGTCAGATTGGGAGCTTTAGCATCGGACCCAAAAGTGGATTTGCACTTTTGGGATCCTTCCGATGCTCATCTTCTGAGCTGGCGCATCGTTCGGATCGGAAAACCGGATCCACTTTTCCGCACGATGCGCTGAAGCTCAACGGGTTTGACGGTCATATGGGCAAAGTGTTGCCCGTTTGCAACGCCCTTTTCGCGAGACCTAGGCTTTGGCAGCGCCCTTCGTCGGCTTGATCTCCTTGATCGCCCACTCGCCTCCGGAGGGGCGGCAGGCCATGCCCCGCAGGGCGGATGCGGAGGGACTGCTGAGATGGGCGGAGAAGTCCCGGCAGATCTCGTCGTCCTTGACGAAGGGCGCGCCGGTCGGCGTAAAAGTGCCCTTCCGGGTGCTGGCGGGGTTGTCCCACGACACCTGGGTGCCGGGTCCCTGGGGATCGAGAGCCACCGCGAGGGCAGCCTTGGCCCTCCTCCAATCCTCTTCGTCGAGGTCTGCGGAAAGGTGGGTGACGGCCCTGGTGGCGATGGCGCCGGTCGACTTCGGCTCGTCCTCGTCGAGGCCCGAGAGGCCGAAGGAATAGCTGCATGCGCTCGCAGACAACGCAATCAAGCCGACCGCCACCAGCTTCATGGCTTCGCTCAGGACGGCATCTGATCTATAACGGCGCGCATTGATCCACGTCACGCGTCGGGTCCCCAAAACCTAATGTCACAGGACGAGATAAGCAGTGAACCCGTTAACAACCGGTGACTTTACCGAGTCGGAAGAGCCCTTCACCCTGTTCAAGGCCTGGATGGCCGAGGCCGAGGCCTCAGAGCCCAACGACCCCAACGCCATGGCGCTCGCCACCGTGGACGAGACCGGGCTGCCGAACGTGCGCATGGTGCTGCTGAAGGGCGCGGACGAGAACGGCTTCGTGTTCTACACCAACACGGAATCCAACAAGGGCCGGGAATTGCTGGGGCAGAGGAAGGCCGCGATCGTGCTCCATTGGAAGAGCCTGCGCCGCCAGGTGCGCGCCCGCGGGCCGATCACCCTGGTGAGCGAGGCCGAGGCCGACGCCTATTTCCAGAGCCGCCCCCGCGACAGCCGCATCGGCGCCTGGGCGAGCCAGCAATCGCGCCCGCTCGAGAGCCGCTTCGCCCTGGAGAAGGCGGTAGCGCTCAACACGGCGAAATACGCCATCGGCGAGGTGCCGCGCCCACCCTACTGGACGGGCTTCCGCATCGCGCCGGTCTCCATCGAGTTCTGGCAGGACAAGCCGTTCCGCCTCCACGATCGCGCGGTCTTCAGCCGCGAGGGCGAGGGCTGGCGCAAGGTGCGGCTTTATCCCTGAGATGCAGCGTTACGCCATAGACCCTGCGACGCAACCGGTCTAAGGGTCTGGCCCCTCACACGAGAAACCCGATGTCCTCCTCCCCCAGCAATTCCCGCCGCATCATGCTGCTCACCGGCGCCAGCCGGGGGATCGGGCATGCCACGGTCAAACGCTTCTCCGCGGCCGGGTGGCGGGTCATCACCTGCTCCCGTCACGGTTTTCCGGAGAACTGCCCGTGGGAGATGGGGCCGGAGGACCATCTCCAGGTCGACCTCTCGAATGCCGAGGACACCCTGCGCGCCATCGCCGAGGTGAAGGAGCGGCTCGCCGTCGAGGGCGGCTGCCTGCATGCGCTCGTCAACAATGCGGGCATCTCGCCGAAGGGTCCGGGGGGCTCGCGGCTCGGGGCGGTCGACACCCGCTACGAGGATTGGCTGCAGGTCTTCCAGGTCAATTTCTTCGCCTCGATCATGCTGGCCCGCGGCCTCCAGGACGAGTTGACGAAGGCCAAGGGCTCGGTGGTCAACGTGACCTCCATCGCGGGCTCCCGCGTCCACCCCTTCGCAGGCGCGGCCTATGCCACCTCGAAGGCGGCGCTCGCCGCGCTGACCCGCGAGATGGCTGCCGATTTCGGGCCGCTCGGGGTGCGCGTGAATGCCATCTCCCCCGGCGAGATCGACACCGCGATCCTGTCGCCGGGAACCGAGAAGATCGTCGAGCAGCTGCCGCTGCGGCGGCTCGGCACGCCCGACGAGGTCGCCAAGGCGATCTATTTCCTCTGCACCGACGCGAGTTCCTACGTCACCGGCGCGGAACTCCACATTAATGGCGGCCAGCACGTCTGACACATCCTGCGCAAAGGTGACCCATGCTCCCGCGCCTTGCCCCGAGCCGGGCACGATGCTTTCCGCCTCTCCTCGCGGCGGCGCTGATCCTCTGCGCCGCATCGGCTCTCGGTCAGGAGGAACCAGAGAAGAACCCCTTCGCCGATCCGGACATGAAGCCGACCTACACGCCGCAATGCCATGAGGTTCGCGCGTTGACCCAGGACCGGGAGACGGGCGCGACCCGCATCGACTTCAGCGTCACCGGACCCCTCGCCCTCGTCCATTTCGACGGCACCCTCGCCTATCTCGGCCTGTGCGGCACGCCGCCCGACCCGAAGGTGCTCTGCGTCACCTACCAGACCAACGACCTGAAGGTGGGCGACGTGGTGACGGTCACCGGCGGCTACAGCCGCCCGAACCCCGACTTCATCGTCCTCGATCCGTGTCTGGCGCAGCGGCCGGACGAGCCGGCGCAATAGGAAGCCTCACGCCGCCTGCGCGGGCCGAGCCATTACCGCATTACGACGGCAGGTTGCGCCTCTCTCCGCTCTCCCAGACAGGGAGGGGGATAAGTGAATCGTCCGGCACGTTCGAGAGAGGAAATCAACCTCAAAGCCTTACCACGTAATGATTTGAACGTAGTGAATCGTCTAAAGGAAATCGGGCTTTTGTGCCCTCCTTCAGCCCTTTCGGGCTTCATCGGGAAAGACTGTTTTCGGGCTCAGCAAGCCGCTATGGTAGAGCTTCATTGTGGGGCGATAGAGTGGGCGAGAAAGATCACGCGAAGAGAAATGCGTCGGTGAAGCAGTGAGAGAATCCGTTCTTGGACCTCGCCCCGAACGAAAGACTTTCGATAGTGCGCTTGCGGCTTGAGCGAACAAAGGAACTGATCACGGAAGTCATCAATCTCCACGCCCAGAGACTCGCTCTTCTTCCGTCGTTTGACCAATATTTTGAGGCTCCCCCTTCGGCTCCAATCTTTACTTTCATGATGACCATAACACAGTTCGAAATTTCCCACGTTTGCCGTCTCTGGGATAAACCCGAATTATCGGGCTTTGGGTTGCCGTCCATTGCGGCACTTCTTGAAAGCCCTGAGGTTTTCGAAGTAATCGCTAAAATCGCGGAGGGCAAGACGCCCGAGTCTCCTGAGAATCCAGCGAAGATCGAACGGCTTCGAACTGCCATTGAAGCCATAAATGAAGCAGAAAATTCAGAGGAGATACAGCGTGTTCGGAACCACCGAAATAAATTCATTGCCCACCCTGTAGTTAAAACGCGCGAAGAGCGCAGGAGATCATATGAAATTGCTCGTACTGACGATACGGAATTTCTGATCAACACGGCCATCCGCGCCGCTTCAACTTTAGCTTGGGCTGAGTCGGGTGAGGAACTTGATTATTCTCTTGTTCAGCATCAAGCTCGGGCCGAAGCAAATGACTTCTTCGGTAAAGTTGTTTGGCCCAAGCCTGATCATTGATAACTTTCAGAGCTATCCTTACCCTATGACCTACTCCCGCGACACCGCCGCCACCTCCGAGCTCACCGGGGTTGATGCGGCTTGCATGCTAAGATCTCCAAGCGTTTGATCTCAAATGGATCAACGAAGAGGTCAGGCGCTCGCTGGCTCAAAGCCACAGCGACCTTGCCGGCAAGATGAGCATTCCGAGCTTCTTCATCCGGGAACGCGTCAAAAATCGCAAAAGTGTTGTGATCAAACCGCACAGCATACCAAGTTGTCGTGCCTGGCTCCTCCTCAACGAGCGGCAAGGCCGAACGGAGAAACTCCGCAGCTTCTTCCTCTTTTCCTGATTGGGCTTCTAAGGGCACATACAAAGCGAGCTTGGTCATGCCGGGATCACTTTCGTTGCAAGGTAGGAACCGCTGGACTGGATATGGAGCAATCACCAGCGATACCTAGACTGACCAAGCCTCTGCCGCCGCAACACCCGACGCTTCCCAGGTGTTTTTCTTTCGCAGTCGGCAGTTCCCGAGGGAATTACCGACAGCTGAGCGCCCTACCCTCATTGATGCCAAATGTCAGATAATGCTGGACGCCGGAGGCGATTTCGCCGCGCCTGACAGCTCGGAGGACGTCCGGATTGCAACGCAAATACTCGCGTTCATTGAACGCATACCTACCATCTCGGGACCTGGGACCGCGCTCTTCGTAGCCATAATCCCGCTGTCTGTATCTGGGACCTCTCTCCTCGTACCTATAGTCGCGCTCTCTGTATCTGGGGCCGGGCTCCCTATAATCGTAGTCGGGGTTCTCGTAGCCGTAACCTGGGCGACCGTAAGGTTGAGCTGATGTTGGGGCCGTTGAGGCGATAAGGGTGAGCCCCAAAGCTGCCAGTGTACAAAGCGCCTTCATAGTGCGTGTTCTCCTCGTCGAGAAAGAACCGCTTCAGGGGAAAGTTGGTTCAAGCGTCGGCGAGACCATGCAGAAGCTGGAAGACGCCCGCAGCCCATGGACCATCTGGCCTAAATGAAAGCCTGACGAAAGAGCGTCGCAGGTTTTTGACCTGCGACGCTCCGAGCTGGGTTACCAGCTTTCCAGGGGTTCGATGGGACCAAGGGGGGCTTCGCCGTAAGCGGGCATGATGACGGGTCCACCACCCGAACCAGGGGGCGTTCCACAAAACGGAGGTTCGCCGCCGCCATGACCGTCATCGCTCGGGAACCAGGACGACAGATCCTCTAACAGGTGTGACAACGGTCCGCCGTATAGCGGACCCACGTCGCCGCCAGGACCGCCGTTCGGTTCCACCGGTATGGGTTCTCCCGGATTGGGTTCTCCCACAGCAATTCCAGGCGGTTCGTTGCCGCTCGAGTCGTAAGGGATGTTGTAGCCGTTCATGAGACGTCCTTTCCAGTAAGGCTGCGCGGTTCCGCCGAGGATGTGCTCCGACGGCGAACGGTCACTTTGGCCCACTCCGCAAAGACTGATCTGTGAGATGCGCCACAGGCGGTCGACACGCCCTGGATAAGCGGAAAAATTACGTCCTGAGCGCAAAACGGCGATATGACTTACTCCCGCGACACCACTGCCATCTCCGAGTTCACCGACCAGAAGCACATGGTCTAAGGAATGGTGGATTGAGACGGAAGCTTGTGTCCTCCTCAAGATGTCAAACGAGCCGCGGGATGCCTTCTTCAGCGACCGGAGGACCAGGCATTACGCCGCCTGCGCCGGCCACGCCCCGACATAGCGCGACTGCGGGCGGATGATCCGGCTGGTCCCGGCCTGCTCGATCGCATGGGCCGCCCAGCCTGCCGTGCGGCCGGCGGCGAAGAGCGGCGTGAAGCCCTCGCGCGGGACGCCGAGGGCATCGAGCAGGATGGCCGTATAGAATTCCACGTTGATATCGAGCCGGCGTCCGGGCTTGCGGCGCTCCAGCACCGTGAGGGCTGTGGCCTCAACAGCCTCGGCAAAGGCGATGCGGTTGTCTTGTCCCTTCAGCTTTCCGACCGCCGTTTTCAGCACATCCGCGCGCGGATCGCGCACCCGGTAGATGCGATGGCCGAAGCCCATGAGGCGCTCGCCCCGGGCCATGGCGTCGTCGAGCCAGGCCTCCGCGTTCCCGATCGAGCCGATCGCGTCGAGCATGTCGAGCACCGGGCCGGGCGCCCCGCCATGGAGCGGCCCTTTCAGCGCACAGAGCCCCGCCACCACGGCGGAGAGGAGACCGGCCTGGGTCGAGGCCACCACCCGCGCCGTGAAGGTAGAAGCGTTGAGCCCGTGGTCGATGACCGTCACGAGATAGGTGTCGAGGGCCTTTGCCTCGCCTTCTGAGACCGGCGCGTCGCGCATCATGCGCAGGATGTCGGCGGCATGACCTGCCGATGGATCGGGCGCAACCGGCGCAAGGCCCTTAGCGCCCCGCACCGCCATGGCAGCCGCGACGCCCGCTGCGCCGACGGCCAGGGCGGCATGGTCCTCCTCCGCATCGGGCAGGCTCGCCAACAGCAGCCGCATGCCTTCCACCGGCGTGAGACCGGCGAGTTGCGGAGCAAGCGGCGCGAGACGGGCGTAGGCCCTCTGCCGGGCCTCGCCCAGAAGCGCTTGCGGGCCGGTTGCGGCGTTCGCAACGAGACCGTCCCAGAGCATCGCCGTTACGTCCTCGAAATCCACATGACCGGCGAGTTCTTCGAGGTCGTGCCCGGCTATGATCAGACGGCCCGCCTCGCCATCCACATGGCTGAGAGACGTCTCAGCCGCCACCACGTCGTCGAGTCCGATTGTCATGAGTTTTCTCCTTGCTGTGGGAGAGCTTCACGCCGGACTTGCCGCGCGGTCAATCTTGAATCAACATATCAACATATGGACGCTGCATCCCTCGACCTCGCAACGGCCGAAGAGGCCTCGTCCCGCCTCGGCATCAGCCGGGCGAGCCTCTATGCCTATGTGAGTCGCGGGCTTATCCGCTCCTTCTCCTCGCCGCATGACCCGCGCCAGCGTCTCTACGCTCTCGAGGATGTGGAGACGCTGGCGGAGCGAAAGGCGCGGTTCCGCCGCCCGGCCGTCGCGGCCGCGACCGCTCTCGACTGGGGCCTGCCGGTGCTGGAGACGAGCATCACCCAGATCAGGGACGGGCGGCTCTTCTATCGCGGGCAGGACGCCATCGCCCTGGCCCGGACCGCCACGCTCGAGGACGTGGCGCAACTCCTGACCGGCGCCCTGGACGAGGAGGCTTTCCGCCGGTCCTCACGACTGCCGGTCCCGCTGCCCGGTCCCGCTTTCGGGCCTCATGACTTCGTCGCGCAGGCGATCCGCCTTCTCTCCGAGCCCGCCCCTAAGGAAACCCGGGCGGCGGAGGTGGCCGCGATCCTGCGCCTCGTCGCTGCCGCGGCCAGCGGCGCCGATCCCGTCACCGAGCCGATCCACCGCCATTTGGCCTCGGCCTGGAAGGCCCCACCACGTGCCGCCGAGGCGATCCGGCGAACGCTGGTGCTGTGCGCCGACCACGAGCTCAGCTCCTCGGCTTTCGCGGTGCGGGTCACGGCCTCGACCGGCGCGTCCCTGCGCAATGCGGTCATCGCCGGCCTCGCGGCCCTGAGCGGTCCCTATCACGGAGGCATGACGGAGAGGGCCAGGACCTTTCTCGATGCACCTGGAACATCGCCCCATCCCAGCCTCCGCCATCGCCTCTACCCGGAAGGCGACCCTCGGGCCGGGGCCGTTCTGGAGCGTGTTCCCCTGCTTGCCTCCGACGCCACGACCCTGCGGGCGATGTCCGTCGCCCCCAATGCCGGGCCCAGCATCGATGTGGCCCTCGTGATGATGGAGCGGGCCTATGGACTGCCGGTCGGCGCTGCCTTTAACCTCTTCGCGGTCGGGCGGACAGCGGGGTGGATCGCCCATGCCATCGAGCAGCGCAGCCAGGCGACACTCATCCGGCCGCGGGCTCGCTATATCGCGGCCGACGAAACTTCCGCACGGACATCCTCGTGACGAACGACCGCTTCTACCCGGCCCGTCCGATCCTCGCCGCCTCCGTCGCCGTGATCCGGGACGGGCGGATCCTGCTCGCGGCGCGCGGCAAGCCGCCGAGCGAGGGGCTGTTCTCCCTGCCGGGCGGCATGGTGGAAGTGGGCGAGACGTTGGCGGAGGCGGCCCTTCGCGAGCTGCGCGAGGAGGTCGGGGTCCAGGCCACGATGATCGGCCTGATCGCGCCTGTCGAATTCATTGAAAGGGACGGCAAAGGTCATATAAAGCATCATGTCGTCATCGCCGCCCATGCCGCCCGCTGGGTCTCCGGCGAACCCCAGACAGGTCCGGAAGCAAAGGAAATCCGTTGGGTCACGGAACGGGATATCGCCGATCTGCCGATGACGGCAGGGCTGGCCGAAATTCTGAAGCAGGTCTTCAGGCTCGCGCGGGCGGATTCACACGCATGAAGCGTGGAGCCTTGCTTCTTGCCGTCCCCGCCCTGCTGCTGGCCGCGCCCGCGCCCGCAACGGCCCAAGGCTTCTTCGAGCGGCTCTTCGGCGTCCGGCCGCAGCCGCAGCCAGGTCAGCCGGGTCAGCCGATCCCGCAGCAGCAATTCCGCACCCAGCCTCAGTTTCGTCCGCCGCCGCAGCAGCAGCGACGGCCCCAACAGCCGCAATCCCAGCGCCCCCAGCAACCGCCGCAACAGCAGGCCGAACCGGCGCCCGTGGTCGAACCGCCTCCCGCTCCCTATGAGAAGGAGCTGTTGCGGCTTGCCGAAATCATGGGGTCGCTCGCCATGCTGCGCCCGCTCTGCAGCGCCCCCGACGCGCCCGAATGGGGCCGGCGCATGCAGATCCTGCTCGAAGCCGAGGGAACGACGCCCGGCCGGCGCGAGCGGCTCGCCGGCGCCTACAACAAAGGTTATCGGGCCTATGCCCTCACCTATCGGGTCTGCACGCCGTCCGCGCAGGAGGCGTCCGTCAGGTTCTTAGGGGAAGGCGAGCAGCTCGCGCGCAGCATCACCGGGCGCTACGGCGGGTGATGCTACCGAACAATACGTGTATACACAGCGCCTTGTGAGAATCCGTCCCTCGACGAGTGTCGCGAACTTCCCTCCCCCTTGCGGGGAGGGATTAAGGCTGGGGGTCGAAAAGTCAGAGCAAAGTGCTTTCTTTAGAAGGCATCATGATCGCTACGGCGCCCCCTCTCCCGAGCGGGAGAGGGGCAGGGGTGAGGGCGGGGCGCTCGACCAGCTCGGTAACGTCGCTTCCGCTGCAGCATGTCACCCGCTGCATTTCATCCGGCATCGGCCTTCCCTCACCCCGACCCTCTCCCAACCGGGAGAGGGAGACCGCACCACTTCCGCAATCGCTCATCCAGTCGGACCACCCCTACCCGCAAGGGGGAGGGAAACAGGTGTTGCACCGACGCCTCTTATCCACATTTTTCGGGACAGCCCCTCTCGCGTTAACCTCCTTGCAAGGTGATGCTGGCGGCGGGTCGGCGCGACGTCTACAAATGATTCAACCGAACTCGCGCGCCGCCCCTTCAAAGGGGCATGGATCATGAACGAAAACGACGTCCCTCTCGACGAGCTGCCCGAACTCAGCGCCCTCAAGCAGGCGGCCCTGAGCTATGTGACGGATGCCTTCGCCGAGGCCGAGCTCGACGGGCTCGACGGCGACTGCATGGCACAGGCCGCCCTCTTCGCCGCCTTTACGGAACTCGTCGCCACCTATGGCGAAGATGCCGTTGCGGAATATGCCGCAACCCTGCCGGACAAGATCCGCACGGGGGCCTTCTCGATGGCGATGTCGCTGAAGCATTGAAACGTCTCGCAAAAGACGGGCCCATCCTGAGGCCAACTCATAAGTCATCCTGGATCCTGAGCCCTCATCCTGAGGAGCGCAGCGTCTCGAAGGACGAGGGCGCCTCCAGAGACCACTAGATCCTCCTTCGAGACGGTGCTGAATCATCTCTTCAGGATGAGGCTGTGGTGGTGCGGGCTGCTCCCTTTGAGACGGCTATCGTGTCGTCTTGCAGAACATGGCCTGGGTGAAGTAGCGGTTGTCGCGTGACGTGATCATCGCGCGAGAGGCTCCGTGATGCTGGATCTGCCGACCTTTCTGACCTTCTATACGGCTGTGCTCGCGCTTCAGCTCGCTCCCGGACCCGACATGGTTCTTCTGCTGAGCCGCGGCGTGGGACAGGGACGCCGCACGGCGGTCCTCACCGCGATCGGCATGACGCTGCTGGCGGCCCTCGTCCAGCTGCCGCTTCTGGCTCTCGGCGTCACCTCGCTCCTCCAGGCCTCGCCCCTGGCCTTCGATCTTCTGCGCTGGTCGGGTGCGGCCTATCTCGTCTGGCTCGGAGCCAAGCTCCTCATCGGGTCCTTTCGCGGCTCTCACGCTCTCGTGCGGAAAGCATCCAAGCCAATCTCGGACATCGCCGCCCTGCGTCAGGGCATGATCAACAACCTGACCAACCCGAAGGCGATGGTGTTCATGCTGGCCTTCCTGCCGCAATTCGTCGATCCGGCGAGCGGCTGGTCGGTGACGGCGCAATTGCTGTTTCTCGGAGCCGTCCAGAAGCTTTCCGGCTTCGTCGTGCTCGGCGGCGTCGCGCTCGGCACGGGAACGATCGGCGACTGGCTTTCGCGCCGGCCGGGCCTCATCGCCTGGCAGGAGCGCTTCGCCGGCATCGTCATGGTCGGTCTCGGCCTGCGCCTCGCGCTCGGCGGCGACGCATCGGCGATGCGCCGCTAACGCGCAAGCGTCTCCTCGAACCGCGCCACCTCTCCTTGAGACGGCGTCTCGAGTGCGCCGTCCCACATCACCACGTTGCCGCGCACGATCGTGCCGATGGGCCAGCCGGTCACCTTCTTGCCGTCATAGGGCGTCCAGCCGCATTTCGACGCGATCCAGTCGTTGCGGATCGTCTCGACGCGCTTGAGATCGACCACGGTGAAATCCGCGTCGTAGCCCACGGCGATGCGGCCCTTGTCGGCGATGCCGAAGAGGCGCTTGGGTCCGGCGCTCGTCATGTCGACGAAGCGCTCGAGCGTGAGCCTGCTCGCGTTCACATGGTCGAGCATGATCGGCACGAGAGTCTGCACGCCGGTCATGCCCGAGGGCGTGTTGGGATAGGTCTTGTCCTTCTCCTCGCGCGTATGCGGCGCGTGGTCGGAGCCGAGGATGTCGGCGATGCCCTCGTCGAGCCCCTGCCAGAGCGCTGCGCGATGCAGCTCGTCGCGCACCGGCGGGTTCATTTGGATGTAGGTGCCGAGGCGCTCGTAATCCTCCGGCCCTGCGAGGGTCAGGTGATGCGGCGTGACTTCGACTGACACGAGATCCTTGTGATCCTTCAAAAGCGCCATCTCTTCGGCGGTGGTGATGTGCAGCACGTGAATGCGTGCACCCGTCCGCTGAGCGATGCGCACGAGGCGCTGCGTGCAGGCGAGGGCCACTTCGGCGGAGCGCCAGACCGGGTGCGAGCGCGGATCGCCTTCGACGCGCAAACCCTTCCTCTCGCGCAGCATCGCCTCGTCTTCGGAATGGAACGCGGCGCGGCGGCGCGTGCGGCTCAGGATATTGGCGATGCCTTCGTCGTCCTCGATGAGGAGCGAGCCGGTGGACGAGCCCATGAACACCTTGATGCCGACGGCGCCGGCTAGGCGCTCCAGCTCCGGCACGTCCTTGGCATTCTCATGCGTGCCGCCGACCCAGAAGGCGAAGTCGCAATGCATGCGGTGATGGCCGCGCCGCACCTTGTCGGCGAGCGCCTCGGGCGTCGTGGTCTGCGGATCGGTGTTGGGCATCTCGAACACGGTGGTCACGCCGCCCATGACGGCGGCGCGGGACCCCGATTCGAGATCCTCCTTGTGGTCGAGGCCGGGCTCGCGGAAATGCACCTGGCTGTCGATCACGCCCGGCAGGATATGCAGGCCCCGGCACTCGATCTCCCGTTCGGCGGAAGCCTGGGACAAATCGCCGATGGCGGCGATCCGGCCGGCGCACACGCCGATGTCGCGCTCCACGCGTCCGTCGTGATTCACGACGATGCCGCCTTTGAGGATCAGGTCGAAGGTTTGGGGCATGGCAATCTCATCCCTTGAGGCCGCTGCGGAACGGGCATATGTGACGCTTCTAGCGCATCGTGCGGAAAAGTGGACACGGTTTTCCGCTTCGAGCGATGCGCCGTCTTAGAGGTTGAGCATCGGATGGGTCCCAAAAGTGCAGATCCACTTTTGGGTCCGATGCTCAGCAAGAGCAATGGGAGCGGGGCATATGCCGTCAGTCCATCTGGCCGACCGGGGCGTGGTAAGGGTTTCAGGCGACGACGCCAAGACTTTTCTCGACAACCTCGTCACTTGCGATCTGGACCGTGTGTCCGCGCACATCGCGCGCCTTGGCGCCCTGCTGACGCCACAGGGCAAGATCCTGTTCGATTTCCTCGTCTTCCAGGCGCCGCCTGAGATCGGCGGAGGCTATTATCTCGACGTCCTCAGGGTTTTCGCACCGGACCTCGCCAAGCGCCTCGGCTTCTACAAGCTGCGGGCCAAGGTGACGGTCGAGGACCTGTCCGACAGCCTTGCCGTGGTCGCCGGCTGGGATGCCCCGCGGCCGGACGAGGACGTCGGTTTCGTCGCCGAGGACCCTCGCCTGCCGGCGCTCGGCTGGCGCGCCATCGTGGCGGCGCAGGATGCGGCGGAGTTCGCGAAGGACCCTGCGGACACCTACCACGCCCACCGCATCGCGCTCGGCGTGCCGGAGGGCGGACGTGATTTCCTGTTCGGGGACGCCTTCCCGCACGAGGCCCTGATGGACCAGCTCCAGGGGGTCGACTTCGACAAGGGCTGCTATGTCGGCCAGGAGGTCGTCTCGCGCATGCAGCACCGGGGCACCGCCCGCACCCGGATCGTGCCGGCTGTCTATGAAGGCGGGTTTGCGGCCGATGTCGGGGTCGAGGTCACGGCCGGCGGGAAGGCGCTCGGCAAGACCGGAACCGGCGCGGAAGGAAAGGGCCTGCTGATGATCCGTCTCGACCGGGCGGAGGATGCCCTCAAGGCAGGCGAAACCATCCGGGCGGGCGGCATCCCGGTCCGCCTGCTCAAGCCGTCTTGGATCGGGTTTGCCGTCCCCGGAGACGAGGTGCCTCCGCCGTCGCCATGAATTTTTGCCAAGCTTACGGCAACAAAGTCGCTTCGAACGCGTTATACGCTACTGGGCCGGGCCATGCGCCGAAGCAATGCGCGGACGGTCCTGCTGGGGAACTCTCGATGAATGCGGTGCCTGGGTATAGATCAACGACGCAGGAAGGACGCTTCCAGCTCCTCGTCGATGCGGTCACCGACTATGCCATCTACATGCTCGATCCGACGGGGATCGTCTCCAGTTGGAATCCGGGCGCCCAGCGCTTCAAGGGCTATGTGGAAAGCGAAATCCTCGGAGAGAATTTTTCGCGGTTCTATAGGGAAGAGGATCGCGCCAGCGGGCTCCCCCAGCGTGCCCTCGAGACGGCCGCCCGCGAGGGCAAGTTCGAGGCCGAGGGCTGGCGCGTGCGCAAGGATGGCACGCATTTCTGGGCTCACGTGGTCATAGACCCGATCCGCGATCCCCACGGCAATCTGATCGGCTTCGCCAAGATCACCCGCGACCTCACCGAGCGCCGGAAGACGCAGGAGGCCTTGAGGGAAAGCGAGGAGCGGTTCCGCCTGCTGGTCCAGGGCGTGACCGATTATGCGATCTATATGCTCGACCCTCAGGGCCATGTGACGAACTGGAATGCCGGAGCGCAACGGATCAAGGGCTACGCTGTCGACGAGATCGTCGGCCGGCATTTCTCGCAATTCTATACCGATCAGGATCGCGCCAGCGGCCTGCCGCGGCGTGCGCTCGAGACGGCAGCGCGCGAGGGCAAGTTCGAGGCCGAGGGCTGGCGCCTGCGCAAGGACGGCACGCGCTTCTGGGCGAGCGTCGTCATCGATCCGATCTACAACGACAACGGCACCCTGATCGGCTTTGCCAAGATCACCCGGGACATCACCGAGCGCCGGAAGACGCAGGAGGCCCTCGAACAGGCGCAGGCCGCGCTTTTCCAGGCTCAGAAGATGGAGGCGGTCGGGCAGCTCACGGGAGGCGTCGCCCACGACTTCAACAACCTCCTGACGATCATCGTCAACAATCTTGATCTGCTGACCCGCAACGCGCGCGATCCCCGCGACGTCAAGCTGATCGAGAGCGCGCAGCGCGCGGCGGAGCGCGGATCGAAGCTGACCCAGCAGCTCCTCGCCTTCTCCCGCCGCCAGCCTCTGCAGCCGGAGGCGCACAACCCGAATACCCTGATCGAAGGCTTCGAGACGGTTCTTCGCCGGGCCTGCGGCGAACTGATCGCGCTGCGGCTTTCGCTCGCTCCGCGGGTGAAGTGGATCTCCGTCGACGGGCCGCAATTCGAATCGGCTCTCCTCAACCTCGTGGTGAACGCCCGCGACGCCATGCCGACGGGCGGCTCGCTGACGATCGTCACCCGCGACGTCACATTGCCCGAGACGGATCACGCCTCACCCACCCTGCAGCCGGGCCCGTATGTCTCGATCGCCGTCGAAGACTCCGGGACCGGCATGACGCCGGATATCGTGGAACGCGTTTTCGAGCCCTTCTTCACCACGAAAGAGATCGGCAAGGGCACCGGCCTGGGCTTGAGCCAGGTCTACGGCTTCGTGACCCAGTCGGGCGGCCACATCGACATCGAGAGCACTCCCAGCAAGGGCACGAGAGTCATCATGCTGCTGCCGGCACAGGAGCACGGGGAAGACGCGGTCGAGAGCGGGGACGAGACGGCGCGCCCGGCCCGGGACAGCGCCGGAACCGTGCTGATCGTCGAGGACGATCCAGCCGTGCGCGAGGTCGCCAGCGACATCTTTGACAGCCTGGGCTACGACGTCGTCACTGCCACGGACGCCCATGAGGCCATCGCCGTGCTGGAAGGCCCCGCAGCCATCGACGTGCTGTTCAGCGACGTGATCATGCCCAACGGGATGAACGGGGTCGAGCTTTCGCGAAAAGCCCGCGAGATGCGGCCAAGCCTGAAGATCCTCCTCGCCTCCGGCTATCCCATGTCGGCCCTGCCCTCAGAGGGCCTGGGCGCGGGCGTCTCCTTCATCAGCAAGCCCTATCGCTGGACGGAGCTGGCCGAGAAGCTGCGCGTGCTGCGCAATTGAACCTGACGGATCATCGCGCCCCGTGATGGAGCGCATCGGGATTTTTGATTGGTCCGGACCGGGGCATGCCGTTAGCATGCCGGCGCAATCGCACCGGAATCGCCATGTATCAGCCGCCGCATTTCCGCGAGGATAGCCTCGCGGTCCAGCACGCCCTCATCAAGGCCCACCCGCTTGGGCTGCTGGTCACGCTCGGCAGCACGGGGCTCTTGGCCAACCCCCTCCCCTTCGTGCTGGATGCCGCCGCCTCCCCCATGGGGACGCTCAAGACCCATCTGTCCCGTGCCAACACCCAGTGGCAGGATTTCGACCCCGCGCAGGAAGCGCTCATCGTCTTCCAGGGTCCCGAGACCTACATCACCCCGTCCTGGTACGCGGCCAAGCGCGAGCACGGCAAGGTGGTGCCGACCTGGAACTACGCCATCGTGCAGGCCCACGGCCGCATCCGGATCAAGGACGATCCGGACTGGCTGCGGCAGCAGATCGCCGCCATGACGGAGACCCAGGAGAACTTGCGCCCGGAGCCGTGGTCCGTCGGCGATGCGCCCGCGCCTTTCGTCGCGGCCCAGCTCAAGGGCATCGTCGGCATCGAGATCGAGATCGCGCGGATCGAGGGCAAGTGGAAGGTGAGCCAGAACCGTTCCGAGGCCGACAGGCTCGGCGTTTCGGCAGGACTGAGGCTCGCCGAGGACGATGCTTCGCAGCGGATGGCCGACATGGTCGATGCGCGGGGAGCCCTGCCCGATGGCTGACGGACTCGCGCCGCGAGTCGAGCCCTGCACGCTCCAGACGCTCGACGAATGGGTCGCCCTGCGGCACGCCCTCTGGCCGGATGGCTCCGAGCAGGATCATCGCGCCGATGCGCAGGCCCTGCTCTGGGAGCAGAAGGAGGCCAGCGCCCTGCTCGTGCGCCTGGGCAACGGCACGGCGGCCGGCTTTGCGGAAGCGGCCCTGCGCCACGACTACGTGAACGGCTGCTCGACCTCACCCGTCGGCTTTCTCGAAGGGATCTACGTGAAGCCGGAATACCGCCATCGCGGCCTTGCCCGGTTGCTGTTGCCGGGCGGTCGAGGATTGGGCGAGAAACCTCGGCTGCCGGGAATTCGCCTCCGACGTCCTCGTCGACAACACAGGTTCGCAGAACATGCACCGGGCCCTCGGTTTCGAGGAGACGGACCGGGTGGTGTATTACCGCAAGCCGCTGGCGTCTGGCTGAGCCATTTCCCTCCCCCTTGCGGGGAGGGATGAAGGGTGGGGGTCGCAAAGTCAGAGCGCAGCGCGTCATTCAGCGAGCATGAAGGCTTCTACGGCAGCCCCCTACCGCATGGGAGAGGTAGATGTGCTTGGCCGGTTTACTCGTTCACCCAGTCGCACCACCCCCACCCCTACCTCTCCCCCCAAGGGGGAGGGAAAAACGGCGCACATCTTCCCGTTTCCCTACTCTCCCGCTACACAGTGCCATGACCGACGGACTGATCCTCCATCCCGACCATAAGACCCGCTGCTGGTGGCCCGGCACCGACCCCTTCTATGTCGCGTACCACGACACGGAATGGGGCGTGCCGGAATTCGACGACCGGGCGCTCTTCGAAAAACTCATTCTCGACGGCTTCCAGGCGGGGCTGTCCTGGATCACCATCCTGCGCAAGCGCGAGAACTTCCGTCAGGCCTTCGCAGGCTTCGATCCGGCGGTGATCGCCCGCTTCGACCAGGCGCAGGTCGAGGCGCTGATGCTCGACACCGGCATCGTGCGCAACCGCGCCAAGATCGAAGCGACCATTGCCGGCGCGCGCGCCTGGCTTGTCATCCAGGAACGCGGCGGCTTCTCGCGCTTCCTGTGGGATTTCATCGACGGACGCCCGATCCAGACCAACGCGAAATCCCGCAAGGACGTGCCGACGGAAAACGAGGTCTCGCGCAAGATCTCGAAAGCACTCAAGGCTGAAGGCTTCAACTTCGTCGGCCCCACCATCGTCTATGCGTTCATGCAGGCGGTCGGCATGACGAACGATCATCTGACCGGCTGCTTCCGCCACGCGGAATGCGCGACGCTCGCCGGAAAACCGTGATGGCGAAGGAACCGCGCGTCTGGCAGCGGATGCTTTCCGGCCGCCGCCTCAACCTGCTCGACCCGTCGCCGCTCGATGTCGAACTCGACGACATCGCCCACGGCCTCGCCCGCGTCGCGCGGTGGAACGGACAGACGGTGGGCGGGCACATCTTCTCCGTCGCGCAGCACTCCCTGCTGGTGGATGCGATCGCCAACCACATCGATCCGGAGATGTCGCGCGAGCGGCGTCTCGCGGTGCTGCTGCACGATGCGCCGGAATACGTGATCGGCGACATCATCTCGCCGTTCAAGGCGGTGATCGGCGATGCCTACAAGGCCATCGAAGCCGGCCTGCTCGCGGCCATCCATCTCCATTTCGGCCTGCCGGCCCAACCCTCCGCCGCGCTCAAGCGCTTCATCAAGCAGGCCGACCGGCAGGCGGCCTTTCTTGAGGCGACGCATCTCGCAGGCTTTTCCCGCGAGGAGGCGATCAAGATCTTCGGCCGGCCGGATCCCCTGCCCCAAACGGTGCTGACGCTCCTCGAGCCCTGGCCGGTGGCCGAGGCGGAGGAGCGCTATCACCGGAAGGTCACGGCGGCTTTGGGGGGTGAAGCCTTGGCCTCTTCCCTCCCCCTTGCGGGGAGGGATTGAGGGTGGGGGTCGCAAAGTCAAAGCGGCGCGCTTCCTTCAGAGAGCAGAAAAATGGCTACGTCACATTCTGGTTCATTCGCTCACCCGGTCATACCACCCCCACCCCTACCCCTCCCCGCAAGGGGGAGGGCATCGAGGGTGCTCGTTTCTCTTTCATGAACCAGCCTATCAAGGTGAGGTTGGAGTTTGCTCAAACCGCAACGGCACCCCGAATCGTGTAAGCCTGCCCGCCAGCCCTGAGTCCGAACCCATGCCGACCCTGCACGTCTGCCCCCTCTCGCGCCTGCACGACACGGTGACCGCGACCCGCGCGAGCCATGTGGTGAGCCTCATGGGGCTCGGCGCCGAGGTCGAGCGGCCGGCGGCGATCGCGGCGGAGCGGCATCTCTTCATCGGCGTCAGCGACATCGTGGAGCCGAGGGAAGGCTATGTGCTGCCGGTGGCAGGGCATATCGAGACGCTCCTCGCCTTCGTGCGCGCCTGGGAGCGCGAGAGCCCGCTCGTCCTGCATTGCTGGGCCGGGATCAGCCGCTCGACCGCCGCCGCCTATATCGCAGCCTGCGCGCTGGCACCGGACCGGGACGAAGCGGCCCTTGCGAAGGTCCTGCGCGAGGCCTCTCCCAGCGCGACCCCGAATGCCCGCCTCATCGCGCTTGCCGACGACATCCTGGGTCGGCAGGGCCGGATGGTGGATGCGATCCGCGCCATCGGCCGGGGCGCCGAGGCTATGGAGGGCACGCCCTTCATGTTACAGCTTAGCCGCAGCTAGCCGATTCCGTCCGGAACGGCCGCGCGCTCGAAAAGTCCGAGGCCGTCTCTTGGAAATGATCTTCCTCGCCCTGCTGGTGCTCAGCATTCCGGTCTGCGCCATCGCGGGGCTGGTCCTCGGCCTCTCCGCACGCACCAAGCTCGAGATTCTCCAGCAGCGCGTTGCTGCGCTCGAAAGCGAATTGCGGCTCGCCAGGACTCAAGGCCACGAGGCCGCTCCTTCGGCGGATCGGGCTCCCCAGGATACCGCACCGGAAGCGCCCATCGAGGAGCCGGCTGCACAGCCCGAATGGCCGGTCGAAGCGCCCCGGCCGGCCGTCTCCGTTCCGACCGTCCAGGGCACAACCCCGCAGCCGACAGCAGCACGCCAGGATTTCGAGGAGAAGCTCGGGGCCCGCTGGGCCGTCTGGATCGGCGGCGTGGCGCTGGCGCTCGGCGGGATCTTCCTCGTGCGCTATTCCATCGAGCAGAACCTGCTCAGCCCCGCGACCCGCGTCGCGCTTGGGGGCCTCTTCGCCCTCGCCCTGATCGGCGCCGGCGAATGGCTGCGCCGGCGCGAGCGGGATGTCGTCCTGCCGAGGCTTCCCCAGGCGAACGTGCCCGCGATCCTCACCGCGGCCGGAACCTGCAGCGCCTTCGCCTCGGCCTATGCATCTTACGCGCTCTACGACCTGATCGGCCCGGCGACGACCTTCGTCCTGCTCGGGCTCATCGCGATCCTCACCATGGTCGCGTCGACGCTGCATGGCCCGATCCTCGCCGCGATCGGCCTGCTCGGCGCCATGGGAAGCCCGCTCCTCGTCTCCTCCGACAAGCCGCAGCCCTGGGCGCTGGTGATCTATCTCGTCTTCGTGGTCCTGCCCGCCTATGGCGTCGCACGTTTGCGCCTGTGGCGCTGGCTCGCCCTTGCGGCCGCGACCGGCGTCCTGGCCTGGACCTTCCTCCTCTTCATCCTCGACGGAACCGACGCCCTGCCGGCGATGGTGCATCTCGTCGTCCAGGCCGGGCTTGCCGCCTTCTTCCTGGTCGCCGCCCCCTACCGGGACGCCGCAGACAACGATGCGGAAACCGAATGGGCGGCCAGCGGCGTTCTGTTCGCCTTCGCCCTCGCCGGCATCGCGATCTCCGGCTCCGTGATCGCCGGCGACGGCCGCCCGGTCTTCATCGCCGCTTTGGCCCTGATCCTCCTGACGACAGGCCTGCGCTTCGCGTCGGCGGCGCCGGCGGCAGCCTCGGCGGCACTGACGGTCGCCGGAGCCCTTCTCGTCTGGCCGATCCGAGGCGAGATCGGCGGAGCGCCCGAACATCTTTTCTACCAGAGCGGCGATGCCTTCGCAGTCCGGCCCCATGCGCTCTCGGCCTATCTCGCCCTCGCGGTGCTGGCACCCGCCGCCATCGCCGGCTCGTCGCTGCTTCGCCTCGTGAGCAGGCCTCATCTGCGCCTGCCGACCGCCGCCTGGTATGCGGGCGCCGCGACCGTTGGGCCGCTGCTGGCCCTCATCGCCGCCTATTGGCGGGTGGCGGAGCTGGAGCGCAGCCTGTCCTTCGCCCTGGTCGCCGGCATCCTCGCCCTCGCCTTCACGGCGGCATCCCGCTGGCTCGACCGCCGGGTGTTCGAGGAGGCGGGCGCCCTGCGGCTTGCGCTCGGCGCGACGGCCTCGGCGGCCTTGGCGGCTCTCGCCCTCGGCCTGACCTTCGCCCTCGACAAGGGCATGCTCACGGTCGCCTTCGCCCTCACTGCGCTCGGCACGGCCTGGGTCGCGGAAAGGGTCGCCATCCCCGCCCTGCGCTACGCCGTGGGCGCCATCGGCCTGCTCATCCTAGGGAGGCTGATTTGGGACCCGACCATCGTCGGCGGCGATCCCGGCCCGATCCTGTTCAACTGGCTTCTCTTCGGCTACGGCATTCCGGCCCTGGCCTTCCTCGCCGCCAGCCGCCTGCTGGAGCGGACCGGCCGCGACTGGGTCGTCCGGCTGACGGAGAGCCTCGGCATCGTCTTTGCCGCCTTCCTGGTCTTCTTCGAGATCCGCCATGCCCTGCGGGCGGGCGATCCGCTGGCTGCAACCACCGATCTCCTGGAAATCGGGCTCGTTGCGACGGAAAGCCTCGTTTTCGCAATCGTCCTGACCCGCCTGGACCTCCGCCGGACCGACCCGGTCTATCGCTGGGGCTCGCTGATCTTCAAGATCCTGTCGCTCGCGCTCTGCGCGGGCGGTCTCCTGCTCCTCGCCAACCCGCTGCTGTCGGATGAGGAGATCCTCGGCGAGCCTGTCTTCAATGCCCTCATCCCGGCCTATCTCCTGCCGGCCCTCCTGGCGGCCGGATTGGCCCTCCTCGAGCGCCGCAGCCGGCCGCGCTGGTACAGCCTGTCCTCGGCCATCTTGAGCCTTCTCCTGCTCTCGGCCTATCTCGGGCTGGCGATCCGGCGGATCTTCGCCGGGCGGCAGCTCGCCTCCTGGGTCGGATTCACGCAGGGCGAGCAATGGAGCTATTCGGTGGCCCTGCTCGCCATCGGCATTGTCCTCCTCGGCCTGGGGATCGTCTTCAACAACCGCTTCGCCCGCCTGTCTTCGGCGGTCTATCTGGTTCTCGCCGTGCTGAAGGTGTTCATCGTCGACCTCGCCAATCTGGAGGGCGTGATGCGCGCCCTGTCATTTATCGGCCTCGGCCTTGTTCTCATCGGCATCGGTCTCGTCTATCAGAGACTTCTCGCACGCCGACCCAGCGATGCCGCATTCCCATCGTGATATCGCCCGAGGACAGACATTTGACGGACATCCGCATGACCGACACCGCCTCTATCAAGACCCTCCCCTTCGAGAAGGCCCTGGCCGAGCTCGAGGACATCGTCCGCCGCCTCGAGCGCGGCGATGTGCCCCTGGAGGATTCGATCGCGATCTACGAGCGCGGCGAAGCTTTAAAAAAGCATTGCGAGCAGCTGCTCAAGAAGGCCGAGGCCCGCATCGAGAAGATCACCATCGGCCCCGACGGCGCAGCCTCCGGCACGGCTCCGCTTGACGTTGCGGAATAACCCGACTTGGCAGGGACGACGTTCGTGTCGCGTTTGACCGGGGCCCTCCCCGACCTTATCTCCTTGGGACGGCCTCCGGCCTGAAGCTTGGCGAGTATGACGTTGTCCACACCCCTCCTCGACACCATCAAGACCCCCGACGATCTGCGGCAACTGCCTGAAAACCAGCTCAGGCAGGTGGCGGACGAGCTGCGGACCGAGACCATCGGCGCGGTGTCCGTCACCGGCGGGCATCTCGGCGCGGGCTTAGGGGTCGTCGAGCTGACGGTGGCGCTGCATTACGTGTTCGACACGCCGCGCGACCGGCTGATCTGGGACGTGGGCCACCAGGCCTACCCCCATAAGATCCTCACCGGCCGGCGCGACCGGATCCGCACCTTGCGCCAGGCGGACGGCCTCTCGGGCTTCACCAAGCGCGCGGAGAGCGAATACGACCCCTTCGGCGCGGCGCATTCCTCGACCTCGATCTCGGCCGGCCTCGGCATGGCCGTGGCGCGGGACCTGGAGGGCCGGAAGAACAATGTGATCGCCGTGATCGGCGACGGCGCCATGTCGGCCGGCATGGCCTATGAGGCCATGAACAATGCGGGCGCCATGCATTCGCGCCTCATCGTCATCCTCAACGACAACGACATGTCGATCGCCCCGCCCACCGGCGCCATGTCGTCTTATCTCGCCCGTCTCGTCTCCGGCGGCACCTATCGCGGCATCCGCGAAACCGCCAAGCAACTGGCGAAGAAGCTGCCGAAATTCTTCTACGACAAGGCCGCCAAGGCCGAGGAATTCGCCCGCGGCTTCTGGACCGGCGGCACCATGTTCGAGGAGCTCGGCTTCTACTATGTCGGCCCCATCGACGGCCACAACCTCGACCATTTGCTGCCGATCCTGAAGAACGTGCGCGACACCGAGACCGGGCCGGTCCTCGTCCACGTGGTCACCAAGAAGGGCAAGGGCTACGCGCCGGCGGAAGCCGCCGCCGACAAATATCACGGCGTCGTCACCTTCGACGTGGTGACGGGCGCGCAGACCAAGGCCAAGGCCAACGCCCCCTCCTATACCAAGGTCTTCGGCGAGAGCCTGATCAGGGAAGCGGAGAAGGACGACAAGATCGTCGCCGTCACGGCCGCCATGCCGTCCGGCACGGGCATCGACGTCTTCGGCAAGGAATTCCCCGCCCGCACCTTCGATGTGGGCATCGCCGAGCAGCACGCGGTGACCTTTGCCGCCGGCATGGCGACGGAAGGCTACAAGCCGTTCTGCGCGATCTATTCCACCTTCCTGCAGCGCGCCTACGACCAGGTCGTGCACGACGTGGCGATCCAGAACCTGCCCGTGCGCTTCGCCCTCGACCGCGCCGGCCTCGTGGGCGCGGATGGAGCGACCCATGCCGGCTCCTTCGACGTCGCCTATCTGGCCTGCCTGCCGAACATGGTGGTCATGGCAGCAAGCGACGAGGCGGAGCTCGTCCATATGGTGGCGACCGCAGCCGCCTACGATTCCGGCCCCATCGCCTTCCGCTATCCGCGCGGCGAAGGGGTGGGCGTGGACATGCCCGAAGAGGGCGTGCCGCTTGCCATCGGCAAGGGCCGGATCGTCAAGGAAGGAAGCCGCATCGCGATCTTGTCGCTCGGCACGCGCCTTGCGGAGGCCCTGAAAGCGGCCGAGGAGTTGGAGGCGCGCGGCCTCTCGACCACCGTCGCCGATGCCCGCTTCGCCAAGCCCCTCGACGAGGAGCTGATCCTGCGGCTCGCCCGCGATCACGAGGTGCTGATCACCGTCGAGGAAGGCTCCGTCGGCGGCTTCGGCTCCCATGTGCTGCAGCTTCTCTCCGACAAGGGCGCACTCGACCGCGGCACCTTGAAAATCCGCTCCATGGTCCTGCCCGACATCTACCAGGATCAGGACAAGCCCGAGCGCATGTATGCCAGCGCCGGCCTCGATGCCGCCGGCATCGTGACCAAGGTGTTCGAGGCGCTGGGGCAGGAAGAGACCCGGAAGGTCAGGGCTTAATAGATCCCCTCGACCGTCATGGCCGTCCCCGGACTTGATCCGGGGACCAGTCCCGGCCACCCATAATTCAAGAAACTCACCCCTCATCCTGAGGAGCAGCCGTTAGGCTGCGTCTCGAAGGAGCTTTCAGAGAGCACTGGAAGCTTCTTCGAGACGGTCGCTGCGCGACCTCCTCAGGATGAGGGTGGAGGAGGAGCAAGACCGAAATCACCGGCACAAGGCCGGCGATGACGTGGAGCCTAAACCGTCAACGTCCCCGCTTTCGCCGCGGCATAGCGCTGGCCGATCTTGTTCCAGTCGAGCACGTTCCACCACGCCTTCAGGTAGTCCGGCCGGCGGTTCTGGTATTTCAGGTAATAGGCGTGCTCCCACACGTCGTTGCCCATCAGGACCCGCTGCCCTTCCATCAGGGGCGTGTCCTGGTTGGGCTTCGCCACCAGGGTGAGCTTGCCGTCGCGGGCGACCGTGACGAAGACCCAGCCGGAGCCGAACTGTCTTTCGCCGGCGGTGTTGAAATCGGTCTGGAACTTTTGGAAGCCGCCGAGATCCCGGTCGATGGCGGCCTTCACCTCGCCCGAGGGCTCGCCGCCCGAGCCACCCATGATCTGCCAGAACATGGTGTGGTTGGCATGCCCGCCGCCGTTGTTGCGCACCGCCGTGCGGATCGACTCGGGGACCTTGCTCAGGTTCGCCAGCATCTCCTGGAGCGGCATCTTGGCCGCCTCGGCATTCTGGGCGAGCGCTGCGTTGAGATTGTTGACATAGGCCGCGTGATGCTTGCCATGGTGGATCTCCATGGTCTGGGCATCGATATGCGGCTCGTTCTTGGACGGCGCATAGGGCAAGGGGTCGAGCTTGAACGGCCCCGTTGGGGCTTGCGCCCAGGCGCGGGGGATGGCAGCGCTGGCGGCCAGCAGGGTTGCACCTGTCAGAAGATGTCGGCGGCTGAGCATGGGACCTCCGTTGGCCATTAGGAATTGTGAACTACAGATGTTCTAGGGCAGGCCCTGGTTCCAGCCCATGGAGAGATCGTGAACCGGATGGATTCGAGGCTTCGATGACCCGCAAGCGTGCCGATGTGGTTCTCGTCGAGCGCGGCTTCTTCGCCAGCCGCGCCCGGGCGCAGGAGGCGATCGCGGCCGGCCTCGTCACCGTGAACGGGACTGTGGTCCGCAAGGCGTCCGATGCGGTGCCGGAGGAGGCCGTCATCACCGCCGAGCAGCCGCACCCTTACGTGTCCCGCGGCGGCCTCAAGCTCGCAGCCGCCCTCGATGCCTTCCAGATCGACCCGAAGGACCGGATCTGCCTCGACATCGGGGCCTCCACGGGCGGCTTCACCGAGGTCCTGCTCACGCGCGGCGCTGCCCATGTCTATGCGGTGGATGTGGGGCACAGCCAGCTCCACCCCACCATCGTCGGCAATGCACGCGTGACGAATCTCGAAGGCACCGACGCCCGTGCCCTGAACACCACGCACATTCCCCGAACGCCGGATCTTCTCGTGTCGGACGTGAGCTTCATCTCGCTCAAGCTCGTCCTGCCTGCCGTCGTCGCCTTGCTGAAGCCGCGCGCGGACCTCGCCGTTCTGGTGAAGCCGCAATTCGAAGCCGGGCGCGACCACGTGAAGAAGGGCATCGTGCGCGACGAGGCTGTGCATCGCGCCGTGTGCGAGGACATGACGGCGTTCGTCGCCTCGCTCGGCTTCACCGTCATCGGGCTCGTCCCCTCGCCCATCGAGGGCGGGGACGGCAACCGCGAATTCTTATTGGGAGCCCGCCGTGGCTGAACAGGTCATCATCAAGCGCCTCGGCGCGAAAGCCGACGGCATCGCGGAGACATCGTCCGGCCCCGTCTTCGTGCCGAAAGTGCTGCCGGGAGAAACGGTCACCATCGAGCGCGACGGATCGCATGCGCATCTCGTCAGCGTCGATATCCCGTCGCCCGAGCGCGAGACGCCCTTCTGCCCCTATTTCGACGATTGCGGCGGCTGCGCGACGCAGCACATGCAGCACGGCTTCTATCAGGCCTGGAAGCACGGCACGCTCGTTCATACCCTGAAGCAGGCGCGGATCGAGGCGCCGGTCGAGGCTCTCGTCGATGCCCATGGCGTCGGGCGGCGGCGTGTCACCTTGCATGTGCGCTTTCCCGACCGCGCCATGCATGTGGGCTTCATGGCCCCGCGCAGCCACCGGATCGTCGAGATCGCCTTCTGCCCCATCACGGAACCCGCCTTGAAGGACCGGGCGCCCGCGATCGCGCGCGTGATCGGCGAGCATCTGAAAGGACCGCGCAAGCCGCTCGACGTCCAGATCACGACGACGCAGACCGGCTTCGACGTGGATGTGCGCGGGCATGGCCCCATGAAGGATGCGGATCGCCTGAGACTGATCGATCTCGCAGACAGGCTCGATCTCTCGCGTCTGTCGATCCATGGCGACGTGATCGTGGAGCGCCGGCCGCCCGCCATTCTCATGGGGCGCACGTCGGTTGTGCCGCCTCCCGGATCGTTCCTGCAGGCGACGAAGCTCGGCGAAGACGTGCTTGCCGGCCTCGTCACGGAGGCCTGCGCGAAAGCCAAGCGCGTCGCCGATCTCTTCGCCGGCGCAGGTCCCTTCTCCTTGAGGCTTGCGGAAAAATCGGAGGTCCACGCGGTCGAGTTCGACAAGGACTCGATGACGGCGCTCGACAAGGCGGTGCGGGCGACGCCCGGCCTTCGCCGCGTGTCGACGGAGGCGCGCGACCTCTTCCGCCGCCCTCTCCTCACGCCGGAGCTCAACGCGTTCGACGCGGTCGTGCTCGATCCGCCGCGCGCCGGCGCCGAGGCGCAGGTGAAGCAGCTCGTCGTCTCGAAGGTGCCGCTCGTGGTCAGCGTCTCCTGCGATGCCGCCACCTTCGCCCGCGACGCTGCGATTTTGATGAGCGGCGGCTACCGCCTGGAGCGCGTGATCCCGGTCGACCAGTTCAAGCACTCCCCGCATCTGGAGGTGGTCGGGATCTTGCGGCGGGACGTGGCGAAGAAACGGCGGTAATCCAGACCGTCGTCACGGACGGAGCGTCAGCGGAGATCCGGGATCGCTTTCAGAACGAGGCGCCTGAACCTCCGCTGTCATTCCCGCGCAGGCGGGAATCCATAAACGCTGACGGTCCCAAACTGGTCGTAGGTCGTGGTTATGGATCCCGGCCTTCGCCGGGATGACAGTGCTTGACCGTTCAAACGATCCCGGATCGGCTTCGCGGTCCGGGATGACGCTCTGAAAAAACCTAAAACAAGCTCCCCTGCTCGTCCTCGTCGCTGGAGAGCGGCTTCTTCGCCTTGGGCTTGCTCTCCCTCACCGGCGCGGCTTCAGGCTCGCTCAATGGCTCCAGCAACCCCGCATCGTCGTTCTCGACCTTGTTCACCCGGCTCGAGACCGGGACCATGTCGAGCCAGTCGTCGGGACAGGGGCGAACGAGAGGCATCACGTCGGCGCGCTCGTCGCGCACGTCGAGCCAGGCCGCGATATCGTCTCTCGAGAGGATCACCGGCATGCGGTCGTGCACGGCTGAGAGGGTGCCGTTGGCATCCGTGGTGACGATGGCGGCGGTGTCGATCTCGCCGCCGTCCGGGCTGCTGTAGGTCTCCCACAGGCCGGCCAGCGGCATCGGCCCACGGTTGCGCGGACGGATCAGGAAGGGGATCTTTTCGCGCCCATGCCGCTGCCATTCATAGAAGCCGTCGGCGAGGAAGATGCAACGGCGGCGCTTCAGCGCCGCCTTGAAGGTCGGCTTCGTCTGCAAGGTCTCGCCGCGGGCGTTGATGACGAGCGGGAAATCCTTCGGGTCCTTCACCCAGGATGGCAGGAAGCCCCAGCGCACCAGCATGAAGTGCCGCACGCCGCGATCCTCGAGCACGATCGGCACGGGCTGCGTCGGAGCCACGTTGTAGCGCGGGGGAAAGTTCGGCTGCTCGACATAGTCGTAGAACTCCCCATAGATCCCGGGGTCGACGCTGAGGGTGTAGCGCCCGCACATGATATTGTCCTCCCGCTTTTCCTATCCACCACTGTCATTCCGGGGCCGCGCAGCGGAGCCCGGAATCCATAACCACGACGTTTCAGCTGAAGAACGCGCTCACTGCCTCATTCTGCAACGTTAGCGGATATGGATTCCGGGCTCGGCTCTTGCGAGCCGCCCCGGAATGACAGTGCCATACATCACAGCCACCTCTTCCAGCGGAAGAAGAGATAGGGCAGCACGGCGGCGAGGATCATCAGTGCGATGGCCCAGGGATAGCCGAACTCCCATTCGAGCTCGGGCATGAGCTTGAAGTTCATGCCGTAGAGGGACGACACCAGCGTCGGCGGCAGGAAGATCACCGACATGACCGAGAAGATCTTGATGATGTCGTTCTGCTCCATGGTGACGAAGCCGAGCGTCGCATCGAGCAGGAACTGGACCTTGCTCGACAGAAAGGTCGCGTGCTCCTCGATGGACTGCACGTCGCGAAGCGCCGTGCGCCATTCCGACTGGTAGCCGGCCGTCTTCTGCGGCCGCGGCATGCTGGTGGAGAGGAAGAGCAGCATGCGCTCCACCGACACCATGCTCTCGCGCACGTTGGAGATGATGTCGCCCTTGCGGCCGATGGAGCGCAGGGCCACGCGATAGGAGGCGGCGCGGCGTGTTCCGCGCTTCTCGTTGTCGAAGATCGCCTGCGACAGGCGGTCGATGCGCGTTCCCACCGTGCCCAGGATTTCCGCGGCGCGGTCGATGATCGTCTCAAGCAATCCGTCGAGCACGGCCTCCGGCTGGTGGCGGCAGCCGCCGGGCTTCACGGCCCTGGCCATGAACATGTTGAACGAGCGCGGCTCGCCGTAGCGCACGGTGACGAGGACCCGTTCGGTCAGGATGAACGAGACGTCGATGAGCTTCGGGCTTTCCGTATCGGAGCTGCACAGGACGCGTGCCGTCATGTAGCGCGCGTTGTTCTCGTGATAGAGGATCTCGGACGGCTCGATATCCGCCATCTCCTCCTTGGTCGGGATCTCGATGTTGAGATGGCTCTCGACGAGCCGGTCTTCCTCGCGGGTCGGCTCGATCAGATCGATCCACATGGCGTCGGGCGGGATCGGCTCACCCGGCGGAAGAACGGTGCGATCGAGGGACTCGCCCTGCGGTCCGACGACCTCTGCCGGCTTGTGGATCAGAATCATACGCGTTCTTGCCCCTTCACGATCGCTCCTTTTCCCCTCTCCCTTGTGGGGAGGGCTAGGGTGGGGGTGTTTCCGCCACACGTGGATCGGTTATCGCCAACACCCCCACCTCCAACTCCTCCCCACAAGGGGGAGGAGAGTCTGGTGGCGCTCAAGTAGCAATGGATAGTCAAATTAACGCAAAGATGACAGGGGCGGCGTATCGTCCGGCACGAAGAAATCGGGCGCCAGGGGTTTTGACGGGTCGACCCGGTACTTCTCGAAATCGGAGACGCCCTCGCCTGACAGAAACACGTCGTCGATGAGGAAATGGCCCGAGAAGCTTTTCGAGGGCTTGCCGAAAATCGCATAGGCCGCATCGGCCAGGATTTCGGGCGTGCGGCTCGCCTGCACGAGCGCATCGCCGCCGAGCAGGTTCCTGATCGCGCTCGTGGCAATGGTCGTGCGCGGCCACAGCGCGTTGACGGCAATGCCCTTGGCCCGCAGCTCGCCGGCGAGCCCGAGCACGCACAGGCTGATGCCGTATTTCGCCAGTGAATAGGCCAGATGCGGCGCGAACCATTTCTCGCTCATGTCGAGGGGCGGCGAGAGCATGAGGATGTGCGGATTCTCCGCCTTCTCCAGATGCGGGATCGCATACTTCGAGACCATGTAGGTGCCGCGCGTGTTGATCTGGTGCATCAGGTCGAAGCGCTTCATGTCGGTCTGCGGCGTCGGCGTGAGGCTGATGGCGCTCGCATTGTTGACCACGATGTCGAGGCCGCCGAAGGTCTCGACCGTCCTGTCGATGGCGCCCTTCACCGCCTCCTCGTCGCGCACGTCGACCATGAGCGGCAACGCCCTGCCGCCCGCGGCCTCGATTTCCTCGGCCGCCGTGTAGATGGTGCCCGGAAGCTTCGGGTGCGGCTCGGCGGTCTTGGCGGCGATGACCACGTTGGCGCCGTCCTTTGCCGCGCGCAGGCCGATGGCAAGGCCGATGCCGCGCGAGGCGCCGGTGATGAAGAGGGTTTTTCCGTTGAGGCTCATGATATCAGCTCGCCAGTGCCAGATTTGCGTCCTGCAGGAAGCCGGCGCCGCCGAGCACCGTGTCCTCGAGGCCCTTCGCGCCGATTGCGATGTTCTCGGCGAAGAAGCGGCACAGGGCGATGCGGCCGGCATGGGCGGGATCGCCGTCGCCGGCAACCGCCTGCGCGTTGGCGGCGAGCGCCATCTCAGCGAGCGCCGCGCCGCCCTGCGCCAGGGCGAAGAGGCGTAAATATGGCGTCGCGCCCGCGAGCGCCTCGCCCTGCGCATTAGAAGAAACCGCCTGCAGCAGATGGCTCGTCGCCCGGTCGAGGCTCTCGATGGCATCGCGCAGGCGCGGCGCGGTGGCGCCGAAGGCCGGCGTGTTTTCCTTGAGAAGACGCGTCACGATCGCCCTCATGGAGGCGATCTGCGCCCGCACCGTCTCGCCGCCTGCGAGCGGCAGCTTGCGGGTGACGAGATCGATGGCCTGGATGCCGTTGGTGCCCTCGTAGATCGGCGCGATGCGCGCGTCGCGCAGATGCTGCGCCGCGCCGGTCTCCTCGACATAGCCCATGCCGCCATGGACCTGCACGCCGAGGGACGCGACCTCGACGCCGATATCGGTCGAGAAGGCTTTCGCCACCGGAGTGAGCAGCGAGGCGCGCTCGTTGGCTTTTTTCCTGCGCGCGGGATCCGCTTCGAGATGGGCGCGGTCGATGGCCTCCGCCGTCATGTAGCAGATCGCGCGCGCCGCGGCGGTGAGCGCCTTCATGGTGAGCAGGTTCCGCTGCACGTCCGGGTGCGCGACGATGGGGCTCATGCCGTCCGCAGCGCCGATGGCGCGTCCCTGCCGGCGCTCGTTGGCATAGCCGAGCGCCTGCTGATAGGCGCGCTCGGCGATCGCCACGCCCTGCAGGCCGACTGCGAGGCGGGCGTTGTTCATCATCGTGAACATGCACGCAAGCCCGCGATTCTCCTCGCCGATCAGCCAGCCGACGGCGCCGCCATCGTCGCCGAAGATCATGGTGCAGGTGGGCGAGGCATGGATGCCGAGCTTATGCTCGATGGAATGGCAGCGCACGTCGTTGCGCGTGCCGTCGGGAAGGAACTTCGGCACGAGGAAGAGCGAGATGCCGCGCGTGCCGGCGGGCGCATCGGGCAAGCGCGCCAGCACGAGATGCACGATGTTGTCGGTGAGATCGTGCTCGCCGTAGGTGATGAAGATTTTCTGGCCGGTGATGCGGTAGGTGCCGTCGCCTGCGCGCTCGGCGCGGGAGCGGATCGCGGCGAGATCCGAGCCCGCCTGCGGCTCGGTGAGGTTCATGGTCGCCGTCCATTCGCCGGAGACGAGCTTGTCGAGATAGCGGCTCCTCAGTTCGTCGGAGGCATGCCGGATCATCGCCTCGATGGCGCCCATGGTCAGGACGGGGCCGATGCCGAAGGCCATGGAGGCGGAGTTCCACATCTCGACGCAGGCCGAGTTGAGCAGCGTCGGCAGGCCCTGCCCGCCGTAGTCAACCGGACCTGGGAGCGCGTTCCATCCGGCTTCCGTCCAGGCACGGTAAGCGTCCTTCCAGCCCGGCGCGGTGGTCACGGCGCCGTCCTTCAGGGTCGCGCCATGCCGATCGCCCTCGGCGTTGAGCGGAGCGATCACGTCGTTGGCGAAGCGGCCCGCCTCCTCGAGGATCGTCTGCGCCAGATCGACCGAGAGGTCGCCATAGATCCCATCCGCCGCAGCCCGGTCGAGGCCCGCCACATGCCGCATGGTGAAGACGATATCCTGGACAGGCGCGCGGTAGGTCATCGACGTTTCCTCTCGAACATGAGGCTTTTCATGTTGACGCGTGTTCTCGCGCCGTTAAACCCGCCCGGCAAGGGCAAATCCCGGAAGAGCAGATCTCGCAAGGGAATCCCCCGGGGCAAGGAATAGTTTAGACGTGAACGATCACGGGTCAATGCGCCAAACGCAGCGTCTGCCGGCCGATGAGGCGGGAGTTGCCCGGGCGGCCGCCATCCTGCGGGGCGGCGGTCTTGTGGCGTTCCCGACAGAGACGGTCTACGGGCTGGGCGCCGACGCGACCGATGCGGAAGCGGTCGCCCGGATCTATGCCGCCAAGGAGCGCCCAAGCTTCAACCCCCTGATCGCCCATCTCGACAGTTTCGAATCCGCTCGCATCCAGGGCCTGTTCGACGACACGGCAAGGAAGCTGGCGGAAGCGTTCTGGCCCGGCCCGCTCACCCTCGTGGTGCCGGTGGCGCCGACCTGCACGATCTCCGATCTCGCCCGCGCCGGTCTCGACAGCGTGGGCCTGCGCGTGCCGGCCCATTCCCTCGCCCATGCGCTCCTGCAGCAAGCCGGGCGTCCGGTCGCAGCACCCTCCGCCAACCGCTCCGGCCGCGTGAGCCCGACCGATGCGGACCACGTGCTTGGCGATCTCGACGGGCGCATCGAGGCGGTGCTCGACGGCGGAGCCTCCCCGGTCGGCGTCGAATCGACCATCGTCTCGTGCCTCGGCGGCACCCCTCGCCTGCTCCGCCCCGGCGGCGTGCCGCGGGAGGCCATCGAAGCGCTGATCGGCATGAAACTGGAGGGCGGCCCGGAGGCCGGCGCCAAGCCGCTCGCGCCGGGCATGCTGGCGTCCCATTACGCGCCGCGGGCGCAGGTTCGCCTGCACGCGACGAGCATTCGGCCCGGCGAGGCTGCCTTGCTGTTCGGCGCGGAGACCCCCGAGGGCGCAGAGGCAGCCCACGCCGCCCTGAATCTCAGCAAAAACGGCGACCTCGTCGAGGCCGCCGCTCATCTGTTCTCCTATCTCAGACGCCTCGACGCCTCGGGCGCTCCGACCATCGCGGTGAGCCCGATTCCGGAATCGGGTCTCGGCGAGGCCATCAACGACCGCCTGAAGCGCGCCGCCGCGGAGCGTTAGACATCCGGCATAGAACAACACCAACCTCATCCTGCGAGATCGGCTCATAGAGAGCGGGCAACCCTCCTCCCCCTTGTGGGGAGGAGTTGGAGGTGGGGGTGTAAGCGATAGCCTATGAAGGTCTGGCGCCGACACCCCCGCCCCTAGCCCCTCCCCACAAGGGGGAGGGGGACGCGCTACGCTCTGCAATGAACTCAGAGCCAACCTCTCCGATGACTTACTTCGCAGTGAGCTTGGCTGCGATCTGGGCCACATGCTTGCCCTGGAAGCGGGCGCCGTCGAGGTCGATCTCGCTCGGCTGGCGCGAGCCGTCGCCGCCGGCAACCGTGGAGGCGCCGTAGGGCGAGCCGCCGCGGATCTGGTCGACGCCCATCTGGCCCTGGAACGAGTACGGCAGGCCAACCACCACCATGCCGTGGTGCAGCAGCACCGGCAGCGTGGTGAGGATCGTGGCTTCCTGGCCGCCGTGCTGGGTGGCCGTGGAGGTGAAGACCGAGCCGACCTTGCCGATCAGCTTGCCCTGCGCCCAAAGACCGCCGGTCTGGTCGAGGAAGTTCTTCATCTGCGCCGTCATGGTGCCGTAGCGGGTCGGCGTGCCGATGATGATGGCATCGTACTCGGGCAGCTCCTCGACCGTGGCGATGGGCGCCTTCTGATCGGTCTTGTAATGGGCTGCCTGGGCGATCTCGGTCGGCACGAGCTCGGGCACGCGCTTGACCACGACCTCGGCCCCGGCCTCGCGGGCACCTTCGGCGGCGGCGTAGGCCATCTGCTCGATGTGCCCCCAGGACGAATAATACAGAACCAGAACCTTGGCCATGTGAACTCCGATATGGTTGGATGCAGAACGATCCGGTCCGGCCTCGGTTGCCTTGAGCCGGAGGACCATCGCCTGCCGTTGTTGGACATTCAGGAGGATAAGCTTTCCCTGCTGCAAAACCAGTGGTAGATATGCAGGGTTCCTCTTGCGTGAATGCATAAAGATGGCGAAGCAGCAGCATCTCGACTGGGACGATTTCCGACTGGTGAAGATCATCGCTGAGGCCAACGGCCTCGCAGGCGCCGCGGAACGGCTCGGGGTCAACCACTCGACCGTCTTCCGCAGACTCGGTCAGATGGAGGACAATCTCGGGATCAAGCTCTTCGAGCGGCACCGGACCGGCTATGTCCTCACCCCGGCCGGGGAGGAGATGTCGGCTCTCGCCGAGCAGATGGACGAGAATGTCACCACCTTCACCCGCAAGCTCGCGGGCCAGGCCGTGGCTCCCGCGGGCGAATTGCGGGTGACAACCAACGACACCCTCCTCGTCCATCTCCTGACGCCGATCTTCGCCCGCTTCATCAAAGCCTGCCCAGAGATGCGGCTCGACGTGGTTCTCGCCAACCAGGCCCTCAACCTGTCGAAGCGCGATGCGGACGTGGCGATCCGCGCCACCGACGATCCGCCCGAAACGCTGGTCGGCCGCCGGGTGGCGACCATCGCCTGGGCGATCTATGGCCGGGTGGAGGATTTTCCCGACGTGCAAAGCCCCGAGGACGTGAACATCGCCGATCTCTTCGACCGGCACTGGCTTGCGCTCGGCGACAATCTGGCGGCCATGAAGGTCGCCCGCTTCGTGCGCGAGCACGTGGCACCGGAGAACATCGTCTACAAGGTCAACACGGTGCTCGGCCTCGCCGAGGCCGTGGAGGCGGGAACCGGGATCGGCCCCGTGCCCTGCTTCATCGCCGATGCGAGCCCGAACCTCGTGCGGCTCTCGGACAGCAACCCCGATTTCTCGGCCGGCCTGTGGCTCCTGACCCATCCAGACCTGCGCCAATCGGCCCGCGTGCGCGCCTTCATGGATTTCATGGCCACCGAGATCGCCAAGCAGAAGAAGCAGATCGAGGGAGCGGGGAAGAAGCTTCCGGCGTCGGTTCCGGCGATCTAGCCGTTGCTTCAGCCCTCCACGTCATCACCGGCCTCGTGCCGGTGATCTCGATGTCTGAGGCGCCGCGCTCTTCGGACCGGGATGGCCGGGACGAGCCCGGCCATGACGTGGGAGGGTTCTCAGCGCGCGATCTCCACCACCACGCGCCCCTTAATCTTGCCCTCGACGATCGTCTTGCCGGCCTCCAGCACCCCGTCGAGCGGGATCGTCGAGGTCATGGCCGCGAGCGTGTCGTGGTCGAGTTCATGGGCGATCCGGTTCCAGGCTTCGATCCGCAAGGCTTTTGGGGCCATCACCGAATCGACGCCCAGCAGGGCGACGTTGCGCAGGATGAAGGGCGCGACGGTGGTGGGCAGATCCATCCCGCCCGCAAGGCCGCAGGCGGCGATGGCGCCGCTATACTTCGTCATCGACAGAACATTGGCGAGCGTGGTCGAGCCGACGGTGTCGATACCGGCCGCCCAGCGCTCCTTGGCGAGCGGCCGCGACGGGCCCGAGAGCTCGCTGCGGTCGAGGATCTCGGCGGCGCCGAGACCTTTCAGATAATCCGCCTCCTCCCGCCGCCCGGTCGAGGCGATCACATGCCAGCCGGCCTTGGCGAGCAGCGCCACGGCCACGGAGCCGACGCCGCCGACGGCCCCGGTCACGATGGCGGGACCGCGATCCGGACGAAGCCCATGCCGCTCCAAAGCCATCAGGCACAGCATCGCCGTGTAGCCCGCAGTGCCGATGGCCATGGCCTGTTGAGCGGAAAGGCCCTGCGGCAGCGGGATCAGCCAATCGCCTTTCACCCGCACCTTCTCCGCATAGGCGCCGAGATGAGTTTCTCCCAAGCCCCAGCCATTGAGGACGACGGCGTCGCCGGGTTTGAAATCCGGGTTCGAGGACGCCTCGACGATGCCTGCGAGATCGACGCCGGGGATCATCGGAAAGCGGCGCACCACCGGCGCCTTGCCGGTGACGGCAAGGCCGTCCTTGTAGTTCAGCGTCGAATGCGACACGCGCACGGTCACGTCGCCGTCCATGAGATCCGCCTCGTCGAACGCGCGGATCTCGACGCTCTGACCTGCTTCGTTCTTGTCGATGACGACGGCCTTGAACGTGCCCATGCCGATTCCTTCCCACATTCCTTTGCCCGCACCCATTTGTGGCGCGGCGGAGGATCGTGGCAAGGATCAAACGCTTAATCCTTCACAGCAGTGCAGGACTTAGAATGCCTAACAAAGCTAGCCTGAGGCTCATCCTGAGAGGCTAGCTCATCAATCTCCATCCTCATCCTGAGGAGCGACGCAGTGGCGTCTCGAAGGAGGTTCCAGAGCCCACTGGAGACGCCCTCGTCCTTCGAGACGCTTCGCTCCTCAGGATGAGGGCTATGAGGGCGGAAACCCTTTACGAGACAGCCTCTCGGGATGGGGGTGTTTTGTTAGATGCTCTTACTCCGCCGGCTGCAGGACCGGTTCGCGCTGCACCGGCTGCTCCTTGATCGGCAGGTTGATCAAGGCCGAGGCGAGGCCCAGCAGAACCGAGAGCCACCAGACCATGTTGTAGTTGCCGTTCATCTCGTAGAGCAGCCCGCCGAGCCAGACGCCGAGGAAGCCGCCGACCTGGTGCGAGAAGAAGGCGAAGCCGTAGAGCATCGCCATGTAGCGGGTGCCGAACATCAGCATCACGAGGGAGGATGTGGGCGGCACGGTGGAGAGCCAGAGCAGGCCGATGGAGATGCCGAACAAGATCGAGGTCACGGGCGAAGCCGGGACCATGATGAAGGCGGCGATCGCCACCGAGCGGCCGAGATAGATCCAGGCGAGCAGCCAGCGCTTCGACATGCGGGTGGAGAGCCAGCCCGAGCCCAGCGAACCGACCGCATTGGCAAGCCCGATCACCGCAAGAGTCCAGCCGCCGATGGCCGCCGAGAGGCCCGCATCCTTGAGATAGGCCGGCAGGTGCACGGTGATGAAGGCGAGCTGGAAGCCGCAGGTGAAGAAGCCGAGCACGAGCAGCACATAGGAGCGGTGCTGGAACGCCTCGGTCAGGGCCTGGCGGATCGACTGGTTCGGAACGGACGCGGTGCTCCCCTGAGCGTCATCCCCGGTCGGTCGCGTCGCGAGGGCGAGAGCGAGCGGCATGACGAGCAGCACGCTCGCGGCGAAGACGAGTAGCGCCTGATGCCAGCCGAACGCATCGATCAGCACGTTGCCGATGGGCGGGAACAGGAACTGACCGAAAGAGCCCGCCGCCGTGCCGGCGCCGAAGGCCATGGGGCGCCATTTCGCCGGCAGGAGCTTGCCGAAGGCGCCGAGCACCAGGTTGAACGAGCAGCCGGACAGACCGAAGCCGATCAGCACGCCGGCGCCGATATGCAGCACCCCGGGCGTGGTGGCATAGGCCATGACGACGAGGCCAAGCGCATAGAGCAGCGCGCCCGTGCAGAGCACGCGGAAGGCGCCGAACCGGTCGGCGATCGCGCCGGCGAAGGGCTGGCCGACGCCCCAGAGCAGGTTCTGGATCGCGATGGCGAAGCCGAAGGTGTCGCGGCCCCAGCCATATTCCGTGATCATCGGAAGCTGGAACAGGCCCGACGAGGCGCGAGGGCCGAAAGTGATGAGGGCGATCAGACAGCCCGCGAGGACGATGATTTCCGGCGAGACGCGGGTACGAACGGGGGATGCTGACATGCTCTCGGCCCTTCAAGGACAGGCAGGGGCGCGCAGACTAACCCAGGTCGCCCATCAGCAGAATTGAAAGTTTGTCGCCTTTGGTATGAGGTTTTGTTATGGGTCGCCGAGAGAAAAGGGCGGCATCCCGGTGCCGCCCTTCGGTTACGATTCGGTCAGTCCGTTCGCTCAGATGACGGCAAAGTCGTCGTATTTGAGCAAGAGGTTCTTCTTCAGCACGGCAAACTCGACCGCCTGACCCTTGCCCGAGCCATCCGCATCGTAGGACAGCACCCCCGTCTTCTTGTTGTAGATCAGGTAGTCGTCCCGGTCCTTGGCCTTGTCGCTGATCTTGAAGAAGGAAGCCTTGAGCGTGGCGGGGTTTGACTCCGACCCCTTGCTCCCGAGCTTCTTGAAGATCTTGTTGTCCAGCCAGATCGTATCGTCGCGTACGGAGAAGTCGGTGATCTTGTCCCGGTTCGTGCTCTTGTTCGGCTTGGTGTCGAAGACGAAGATGTCGATGCCGCCCTTGCCGGTGAGCGTATCATTGCCGAGGCCGCCATAGAGCTTGTCGTTCGTGTCCTTGCCGACAAGCGTGTTCTTGCCGGCGGTTCCTTTGATCGGGTTGAAACCATTGCCCGTAACAACACCCCCGGAAACCACCTTCACACCGTTGACGAAGACGTTCTCGATCCCGGGAGCGGAAAAGTTGAAGGTCGAATAAACCGTATCGTTGCCGCTCGTATCCACGACCACGTCGTTCGGGCTGTCGATATGGTAGATGTCGTCGCCCGCGCCACCTTCGAGCCGGTTAGCCGCACTGTTACCGATCAGCGTGTCGTTGCCGTTGCCGCCGATCGCGTTCTCAATGACGACGCCATTGGCAATCGTGAAGCCGCCGGCGACATCGGTTTGCCGCGACAGGTAACCTCCGGCATTCGGATCGCCGGTCGCCAGGGTGGCCGCACGCAGATCGATGGTCACGCTCTTGGTCGAGCCCTGCCCGCTGATCGTGTCCACGCCGCCCGCATCCCAGATGCAGGTCCAGCCGGTGCCATCGCCGGTACCCCAGACGCCGTTCCAGAAATTCCAGGTCGGCAGGGTATAAACGTTGTTGCCGGTCGCCGTCGCCATGTTGGCGCCGTAGATCTTCTGGAGAGCGGCAATGTCGAAGGCTCCAAAGCTCTTCATGGACCCCCAATCGCCTTCTGGGTGCCCGAAGCCGTCATGACGCCAATTGGCCGTCATGACAGTGAAAGGAACCTGGTTCAAGCCAAGCGGGCCAGGATCGGCAGCACTCGTTACGCCAGGAAACGCATTATGAGCCTGCTCCAGGCCGAGTGCCGAGCCAAGCAGGTTCAGCATCATCGTGTAGCCCATGCCGCCTTTATGCGGAACCTCCCAAGCCCCGTAGTCGAAGGTGTTCAGATAAAGCCACGACTGGTCTCGCCCTGCGGCGAAACTTTCTTGAGGAGAATCCGCGCTTGCCCAGATCGCACCACCGGTCCAGTTCGGCATGTCGAGCGACCAGACGACGAGATTCGCGTTTGGAACGTCCTCGACATAGAACCGAGAGTCGCCCGAAAGGTTGATATTCGCAATCTGGGACGCGTGCTCCAATGCGTTCATGACAGGTGCGGCAGGACGCGTATCCCAGCTGAATGCAAGGAGTTGATTGGAGCCATCCTCCCCCGTGACATAGGGAAGATTATAGTAAGGATCTCTCTTGGAGGGGCCATGCAAGTCATCCCACTGGCTTCGATTGAATCGATGACCAAAGAAGACGGACAATGGTCCCGTGCTCATGTCCCAAACCGCGCCGCCCGCGATGAGCCCATCGATATAAGCGCTGCCGTAACCTGAGCCTGGAATTGAGCGAAAGCCTGCCATTGGATCTCTCCGGATTCTTACCTACGCTAATATATGAAATTACGTTACGTTCAAGATGTGCGTCGACGCACATCGGGTCGCACCCATGGGCAGGACGGGCGTCCCACTGAGGCTCCTAGACCACGAAGAAGTCCTCGTAGGTCATCTTGAGACCCTTCTTCAGTGTCGCGATCTCCACCGGCTTGTGGGTCGAACGGGTGCCATCCGCGTCGTAGAGGAGCACGCCCTTCTTGCTGTCGTAGATGATCCGGTCTTCCCGGTCCTGCGCCCTGGAGGCCTTCACGAACATGTCGGCTTTGAGCTTCACCGGCTTGCTGTAGCTGCCCTTTCCGAGCTTCGCGAAGGCTGCGTTGTCGAGCCAGATCGTGTCGGCGGCCACGTTGTAATCGGCGATCCAATCTTTGTTCGTGAGCTTGTTCGGCCTCATATCGAACACGAAAATGTCCTGACCCGAGCCGCATCGGAGCACATCGTTGCCGCCGTCGCCCACAGGGTGTCCCTGCCGCCGCCGCCCAGAAGCGTATTGGCGACTGCGTTGCCGCTCAGATCGTCGGGACCGCCCGCCCCGGTCGCGTTTTCGATGGTCACCCCGTTTGCGATCGTGAAGCCGCCGGCGACGTAATCCTCGGAAGAGACGAAGCCACCCGCATTCGGGTCGCCTTCCCGCAGGGTGGCCGCACGAAGATCGATGGTCGAACCGGCAGAGCCCGGCGCGGCGGCGATGGTATCGGTCCCACCGGCATCCCAGAGGCAGGACCATCCCGTCGTGCCGGTGGGCAAATCATAGGTGTTGTCGCCTGCGCCGGTCGCATGGTTCGCTCCATAGAGAGCCTGCAACGCCGCGATATCGAAGGCCCCAAGTCCACCTTGATTGCCATAGGCCAGATTGCTGCCGGCCTCATCCCATCCGGTATTGTACGACATGACCGTCCAGACGCCCTGGTTCAAACCGTAGGTGCCTGTGGAATAAGGGTCGGCGACGCCGGGGAACATCGTTCTGTCATCCTCCGCTCCCCCGTCGTGGGGATGAGCGAGACCCAGGCCGTGCCCGAGCTCATGGATGATCGTGTGCAGGCCGTCGCCGCCGAGATAGCGGTATTGCCAGGATTCCGCGGTCGGATCGAAATAGCCCCAGTTCTGGTTCTGAGACGGGATCTCATGACGGCCGACCGCTTCGTCGAGCTCGGTCTTCCAGAGGACCATGTTGGCGTCCTCGACGGAATCCGCCACGGTGAAGGTGAGTCCGCAGACCGCTTCATAGAGCCCGAAAGCGTAAGAGAGAGTGTCCGCCTCTTCTTGAGTCCAGGCGAAAGCCGCGCCGGCGCTCCGCAGGTGGTCGCTCGAGCCGTGAACGCCGACCGCCTGATCGAAGTCGACGCTTTCGCCGAGCCAGACCCTGACCGGTCCGCTGCCCAAGTCCCAGGCCGTTCCGCCCCAGATGAGGGAGTCGATAAACGCGTTCCCATAGCCGGAGCCCGGCACCAAATTTCGAATGCTCGCCACGATGTCCTCCAACCCGAACACGTAGCTTTTTAGTACTATATTACGTTCCAAAAAGTGCCAAAATGCACAGGAAGGAATTCTTTCAGGTCTGCCCGGGCTTGAGCTTGTAGAAGATGTGCCGGCCGATCACATCCATTTTCTTCAGACGGCGAGCCCAGTAGGGGCGCACATAATCGGCATGGTAATGGGTCGCCCCGCCCACATCGGCAAGATAGGTCTTGCCCTCGAGAACGGCGCTCGCCACCTGCTTCGCCCGCTCCCAGGATTCGGTGTCGCGGATGCGCAGGGCCTTGCCTTCGCAGGCGAAGGTGAACTGGCAGGCGAGATGGCGGTGGCGGTTCTGGTAGACCACGCCGCAGATGTTCGAGGGATAAAGGCCGCTCTTCACCCGGTTCAGCACCACCTGGGCGACGGCCGCCTGCCCCTCTACCGACTCGCTGCGGGCCTCGAAATAGACCGCCTCGGCGAGGCAGCGCTGCTCCTTGTTCAGGTTGTCGGGATCGATCAGGTCGGCATAGCGCGGACGGTCCTCGTCGTCGGACTTAGGGACGATCGTCATATCGCCGGGGCGGTCGAGGCGCGGCGATTGCAGGGAGACGGGGGCCGCCGCGATCTCCATGGGCGTGGCGTCCATGGGCGCCGGCGTCGTGGAGGACAGGGCAATCGCGCGCTTGACCATGGGGGTCGTCGGGCTCGCAGCCGCTCCGGTCGAACCGGCGGCGGCGGCCGCCGGCGACTGGACCGAGGTGGCTTGCTGGGTCGTGCTGTATTCGGGCGCCTGCCAGGGCTCGAAAACCTGCTCCGACTCGGTCGCCTCGAGCTGCCCCTCCATGAGGACGGTCGGAGGCAGGAGCCGTTCGTCGCGGCTGTAGAGCAGCCGTGCGCTCCCGATCTGGTTGAGAACCGGGCGCAGCTGCTTCGCGCGGCGGGACAGGGTGGCCTGCGGCGCGACGACGGGATTTCCCTTGGCCGAGCGGTCGACGATCGCCTCCGGGCCCGCATCGGCCTTCCGATCGGCCTTGAGCGGCGCGGAATCGGCCGTTTCATCGGGCAGGTCGTAGCGCGGCAGGGAGCGGAGGACGTCGCGCTCGATCCCGAGCCGTCCGTCCGCGATGGAGGCTCCGGTCGGGGGCACGAGCGCCGTATCGATCAGGCGGGCGGTCGCGCTGCGCGGGGAGAAGCTCACGCCGGAATGCAGGTCGTTGCTCGCCGAGGCGGTGAACGAGATCAGCAATCCGGTCGCCAGCGCCCAGGGCGCCGCGGTGGCGCAGATCCATTTCACCCGAGATCGACGATATGGAAGTCGCACGCGCCACACCCTGCAAAAAACTCGTGAACATCCGGAGCATCCAGCAGGAGGGCTCCGATGGCTTAAAGTTATCGCGGGTTAAGGTTGATGGGTGGTTAAGGCCCTAGCCGGCTGCGGCAGCCGGCCGCTTTTCGGCGAGACGCCGCAAGGCAAGGCCGGTCTCCGGATCGGCCGGGAAGAACGCCTCGATGGCGAGTTCCGACAGCGTCACGTCGACGGGCGTGCCGAAGATCGTGGTGGTGCTGAAAAGGGTCAGTACGCCCTCCCCCGTCATGAGCTGGAGCGGCACGACGATGCCCGCGTAATCGTGGCTCGACTTGGGACCGCGCGCGGCAGCATCGGGCGTCGGATAGGCACGCAGTTCCTCGATCAGCGCGGCGAGCCTTGCATCGCCCGTGGTGTCCACCTGCTTGTGCAGGCGGGCCACGAGATGGTTGCGCCATTCGGTGAAATTCACGATGCGCCGCGCAAGCCCCGCCGGATGGATGCTCAGGCGCAGCACGTTGACCGGCGGCTTCATGAGGGCCGGATCCACCTCGCCGATCAGCGATACGAGCGCATCGTTCGCGGAGATCAGCGACCAGTGCCGGTCGACGGCGAGCGCAGGATAGGGATCGTGGCCGCGCAAAACGAGTTCCACCGCCTGGCGCATGCCCGCGAGCGCCGGATCGTCGAGGGAGCGTTCCGAATAGATCGGCGCGAAGCCCGCCGACACAAGCATGATGTTGCGTTCGCGAAGGGGCATGTCGAGCTTCTCCGACAGGAGCAGCACCATCTCGCGGCTCGGCTGCGAGCGCCCGGTCTCGAGAAAGCTCAGATGGCGCGTGGAGATCTCGGCCTCGAGAGCGAGATCCATCTGGCTCAGGCGGCGGCGCTGGCGCCATTCGCGCAAGAAATCGCCCACATGTCGGTCGGGGGTCACGGGTCGGGTGCTCGCTGCTGTCATGAACGGACCATAGCTCGTGACGCATTCATCTTCCATGACCTCGGAGGTAATCGACTGTGATCACTCCTTACGAAATCTTTGGGGCAAGGTTGAAGTCCTCAACCGGCCCATCGCAAGGAGACAGCTATGATGAATATCCACTCCTCCCCGCTTCTGCGTCAGGCTCTCGTGGCCGACGCCACCACCAGCGCCGCCTTCGGCCTCATGATGCTGATCGGCGCCGGGCCCTTGAGCGGCGTCTTCGGCCTGCCGGAGACGCTGCTGCGGATCGCAGGCCTCGTCCTCCTGCCCTACGCCGCCTTCATCGGCTGGCTCGGGCTGCGCGAGACGATCGGCAAGCCCGTCGCCTGGGCCGTGGTGCTCGGCAACGGGCTCTGGGTTCTCGACAGCATCCTGCTTCTCGCGAGCGGCTGGGTGTCGCCGACAAGCGCAGGATATGCGTTCGTGATCGCTCAAGGACTCGTGGTGCTGATGTATGCGGAGTTTCAGGTTGTGGGCTTGCGGCGGTCGCGGGAAGCGGTTGCGTGATTGCCGACGTATCGATCGTCATCCCGGACGCCGCAGGCGATCCGGGATCGCGTGCAGGATGTGGCACGTACTCCCTCTCCCTGAGGGAGAGGGTTGGGGTGAGGGTTTACAGGTCTATCCGGAAAGCGCGTAACCCCTCACCCGGACCTAAAGGTCCGACCTCTCCCTCTGGGAGAGGTCGGACCAGCGCCAAACTTGTCTCGCGATCCCTAACGATCCCGCCCGTTGAACGGCACCGGCTTGATGTCCGCCAGTTCCGCCGTCTCGAGACAGCGCACGTTGATCGCCGCCATCGCCTCGCCGGTCGGCATCGTGCCTTCACCGAAAGTGGCGGCACCGCAGGTCGAGCAGAAGCGATGGTGGATGGTGTGCGTGTTGAAGGTGTAGGTGGAGAGATTGTCCTCGCCGCGCAGCACGTTCAGCGCTCCGCGCGGCACGAAGGTCAGGAGGTAGCCTTTGCGCCGGCAGATCGAGCAGTTGCATTCGATCACCTGAGCGAGATCCGTCTCGACCTCGTAGGCCACCTCGCCGCAATGGCATGAACCCTTGTGAAGCGCCATTCGTCCCCCTCTTCTGTCGTTATCCCAGCGCCACCATCAATGTGACGATCAGGCCCGCGCCGATCACCGCCACGAAGCGGTCGCCCATCGTCAGAGGCTCCGTCCTGCCCTGCGCCGCGAGCTGCCCGATCGCGAGATCGAGCGGCAGCGACACGGCGAAGGGCCAGGCTGCCGGCGGCACCGCGGACTGCTGCCATTCGGGCCGCTGCAGCAGGAAGAGCCCGATGACGATGCCGGAGATCAGCACCGCCGCGATGTAGATGAGACGGGTGCGCGTCAGTGCCATGGTGTCAGGCCTGGCTCGCAGCCTTGCCGCCGAGCGCGGCCTGCGCCGCCGCAAGACGCGCGATCGGCACGCGATAGGGAGAGCAGGACACGTAATCGAGGCCCGTCTCCTCGCAGAAGTGGATCGAAGCCGGATCGCCGCCGTGCTCGCCGCAGATCCCGAGCTTGATGTCGCCACGGGTCTTCCTGCCGCGCTCGACCGCAATCCTGATCAGCTCGCCCACGCCTTCCTGATCGATGGTCACGAAGGGATCTGCCGGCAGGATACCCTTGCTCGTATAGGAGCCGAGGAACGAGGCCGCGTCGTCACGCGAGATGCCGAGCGCCGTCTGCGTCAGGTCGTTGGTGCCGAACGAGAAGAACTCCGCCGCTTCCGCGATCTCGCCGGCGCGCAACGCCGCGCGCGGCAGCTCGATCATCGTGCCGACCTGATACTCGACCGCGACGCCGCTTTCCTTACGGACAGCTTCCGCCATGGCGACGATGCGCGCCTTCACGAGGTCGAGCTCCGGCTTCGTCATCACGAGCGGCACCATGACTTCCGGCACCACCGGCTGGCCCGTCTGCTTGCCGGCCTCCACCGCCGCCTCGAAGATGGCGCGCGCCTGCATCTCGGCGATCTCGGGGTAAGCGACCGCGAGGCGACAGCCGCGGAAGCCGAGCATCGGGTTGAACTCGTGCAGCTCGCGGGCGCGGTGCCTGAGTTTGTCGACGGAGGTGTTCATCGCTTTTGCGACTTCCTGCATCTCCTCCTCCGAATGCGGCAGGAATTCGTGCAGCGGCGGATCGAGCAGGCGGATCGTGACCGGCAGGCCGCTCATGATCGTGAACAACTCGACGAAGTCCTTGCGCTGCATCGGCAGCAGCTTGGACAACGCGGCTCTGCGGCCAGCCTCGTCGTCGGAGAGGATCATCTCACGCACCGCGACGATGCGGTCGCCCTCGAAGAACATGTGCTCCGTGCGGCACAGGCCGATGCCTTCCGCGCCGAAATTGCGCGCGGTCTTGGCGTCGAGCGGCGTCTCCGCATTGGCGCGCACCTTCATGCGGCGCACCTTGTCGGCCCAGCCCATGAGCGTGGCGAACTCGCCGGACAGTTCCGGCTGCAGCATCTCCACCTCGCCCAGCAGCACCTGGCCGTTGGAGCCGTCGATGGTGAGGATGTCGCCCTTCTTCAGCGTCTGCCCGGCGACGGTGAGCGTCTGCGTGGCGTAGTCGACGCGAATCGAGCCCGCGCCGGAGACGCAGGGCTTGCCCATGCCGCGCGCGACCACCGCCGCATGCGAGGTCATGCCGCCGCGGGTGGTCAGAATTCCCTCCGCCGCATGCATGCCGTGGATGTCCTCCGGCGAGGTCTCGACGCGCACGAGGATGACCTTGTGGCCCGCCTTCTTGGCCGCTTCCGCATCGTCGGAATTGAACACGATCGCACCCGAGGCCGCGCCCGGCGAGGCCGGCAGGCCGCTCGCCAAAATCTTGCGCTCGGCCTTGGGGTCGATGGTGGGATGGAGCAGCTGGTCGAGGGCCGCCGGCTCGACGCGGGTGATGGCCTCTTCCTGCGTGATCAGGCCTTCGCTGGCGAGCTCCACCGCGATGCGCAGCGCCGCCTTCGCCGTGCGCTTGCCGTTGCGCGTCTGGAGCATCCAGAGCTTGCCGGTCTCGACCGTGAATTCCATGTCCTGCATGTCACGGTAATGCTTCTCGAGAATGCCGTAGATGCGCACGAGCTCGCCATAGGCCTCGGGCATGGCGCCTTCCATCGAGGGCTTGACGGAGCCCGACGCGATGCGCGCGGCTTCCGTGATGTCCTGCGGGGTGCGGATGCCCGCCACCACATCCTCGCCCTGCGCGTTGATGAGAAACTCGCCGTAGAGCACGCTCTCGCCGGTGGAGGGATTGCGGGTGAACGCCACGCCGGTGGCGGAGGTCTCGCCCATATTGCCGAAGACCATGGCCTGCACGTTCACCGCCGTGCCCCAGCTCGCCGGAATGGCGTGCAGCTCGCGGTACTTGATGGCGCGGTTGTTCATCCAGGAGCCGAACACGGCGCCGATGGCGCCCCAGAGCTGCTCCTGCGGCTCCTGCGGGAAGGGCTTGCCGAGCTCCTTATCGACCAGCGCCTTGTAGCGCGGAAGGATCACCTTCCAGTCCGCGGCCGTCATGTCGGTGTCGAGGGTATAGCCCTTGCGGTCCTTGTACTCGTCGAGGATCTCCTCGAAATGGTGGTGCTCGATGTCGAGCACCACGTTGGAATACATGGTGATGAAGCGGCGGTAGGAATCGTAGGCGAAGCGCTCGTCGCCCGCGCCCTTGGCGAGCGCCTCGACGGTGACGTCGTTGAGGCCGAGATTGAGCACCGTGTCCATCATGCCGGGCATGGAGGCGCGGGCGCCGGAGCGGACGGAAACCAGCAGCGGATTGGCGGCATCGCCGAAGGTGCGGCCGGTGAGCTTGCCGACGTAGGCGAGCGCCTGCTCGACTTGGGCTTTCAGCTCCTGCGGATAGGCGCGGCCATGGTCGTAGTAATAGGTGCAGACTTCCGTGGTGATGGTGAAGCCCGGAGGCACCGGCAGGCCCAGATTGGACATCTCGGCCAGATTCGCCCCCTTGCCGCCGAGCAGGTTCTTCATCCCCGCCTGGCCCTCGGCCTTACCGTCCCCGAAGGTATAGACCCACTGCGTCATCGCTCGATCCCTTGGCTCTGAATACGCCCTGCTGCAGCGCAGGTTTTGGCTTGAAACATGTGGAGCCCAAACGCAAGCTGAACAGCCACGGTTCCGGGAAATTTCGGGAGGCGTATTCCGAGGATTTGAGAGAAATCCCCCAACCAACTTATCACTGTCATTCCGGGGCGCACCTTCGGTGCGAGCCCGGAATCCATAACCGCTAACGGTACAGAATAGGATAAACCGGCCCCCGAGGCGCCCTTTTCGGTGCACATCGTGTTTATGGATTCCGGGCTCGCCTGCGGCGCCCCGGAATGACAGTGTTTTACTGGTTCAAGGTGAGATAGAGATCCTCCCATTCGGGATTCATCTCTTCGATCAGGCGGATCTTCCAGTTACGGTGCCATTTCTTGAGAGCTTTCTCGCGGGCGATCGCCTCGTCGATCCTCTCATAAGTCTCGTACCAGACGAGCCGGGTCACACCGTATTGCGACGTAAAACCCTTTATAAGCTTTTCTTTGTGCTCATGGATCCGGCGCGCGAGGTCGTTCGTGACACCCACATAGAGGGTGCCATGCCGACCGCTGGCGAGCATGTAGACGTGATAGGCCATAGCAAAGAAAAAGGCGGCCCGAAGGCCGCCTTGCTTCAAACCCGGTAGCGCCCGTTGCGCCTGACATAGACCGTCGTGCCGACGGGGACGCGCTCGTAGAGGTCGGCCACATCCTCGTTCAGCATGCGTACGCAGCCGGAGGAGACCTGCTCCCCGATGGACCAGGGCTCGTTGGTGCCGTGGATGCGGAAGAGCGTGTCGGCGCCGTTCTGGTGCAGGTAGAGGGCGCGGGCGCCGAGCGGGTTTTCGAGGCCGGCCTCGACGTAGCGCGGCAGTTCCGGCTTGATGCCGACCATGGTCTTGGTGGGCGACCAGTTCGGCCACACGCCCTTGCGACCAACCGACGCAATGCCCTTCCAGGAGAAGCCCTGCCGGCCGACGCCGACGCCGTAGCGGATCGCCCGGCCCTCGGGCTGGACGAGGTAGAGCATGCGCTCGTCGATATCGACCACGATCGAGCCTGCCTTCTCGGGGCCTTTGTACTCCACCGTCTGGCGGGCGTACTTGGCCTCCATCTTGCGGCGGTCCACCAGCGGGATGTTGTGCGGCTTGTCCGGGATGGCTCCGATATACCATGCGGAATCGCCCGCCGCCGGCTGTTGCTGGGCGGTCTGGCAGGCAGCGAGGGGGGCGCTCAGGAGAGCGGCAATCAGCAAGCGTCGAATCATGGTCGGTCTTCTGAAGTTAGTCAGTTACCGCCTACCTAGAGCTTGGTGAGTCGGTTGGCTGTGCCCCTCAAGCCACACCTTAACATGAATTAACCCTCGAGGGCTGCCCCATGCGCGTGGCGCAACCCTCCCCTCGCAATCACCCCTCGATGCGGGAGAAATCCGCCACCGTGCGCGTCGCCTCGCGGAGGTCGTTGAGGAGCCGCAGGCGGTTGGCCCGAAGCTCCGGATCCTCCGCATTCACGGTCACCTTGTCGAAGAAGGCGTCGACAGGCTGGCGCAGGCGCGACAGGGCGCGCATCGCACCCTCGAAATCCTCCGATTCGACCGCGATCCTCGCCTCTTCCTTGGCCTTGGCGAGAACCACGGCGAGCGCCTTCTCCTCGATCTGGCCCTGGGCGTTCACGATCTGCAGATCGGGCGCCTCGTTGTAGGCGCGTCCGTCCTTCTTCTCCTCGATGCGCAGGATGTTGGCCGCGCGGCGATAGCCGGCGAGCAGGTTCCTGCCGTCCTCCGTATCGAGGAAGCGGCCGAGCGCCTCGACGCGACGGACGATCATGAGCAGGTCGTTCTGGCCTTCAGCAGGGGTTGAGAAACTTATTTTCTCAGAGCCGACATCTGCTCCATCAAAATCGAACACTGCATCGATGAGGTCATGGCGCGCCCCCTGATCGCGAAGAGACTGCTTAAGACGATCTGCGATGAAGCGAATAAAATTCGCCTCCATTGCCCCAATCAGGAGGAAACGTTCTGTTGGGTTGTTTGCAGGAGCAGCGTCTAAACTATGCTCAAAAACCGCATCTGGGAAACGAGCAACGGCTAAATCATAAACGTCAGAGACAGGTAGCCTGATTTCATTCTGTAGGATCAGCCTAATCACACCCAACGCCGCACGGCGCAGCGCGTAAGGATCCTTCGATCCCGTCGGTTTCTCGTCAATGGCCCAGAAGCCCACGAGCGTGTCGATCTTGTCGGCGAGTGCGACGGCTACCGCAACCGGATCGGTCGGCACGCGGTCGGACGGGCCGAGCGGCTTGTAGTGTTCTTCGATGGCAGCAGCGACGGATGCGTGCTCGCCCTGCAGGCTCGCATAATAGCGGCCCATCAGGCCCTGCAGCTCGGGGAATTCGCCCACCATCTCGGTGACGAGATCGGCCTTGGCGAGACGCGCGGCGCGTTCCGCCAGTTCAGGATCGGCGCCGACAATCGGAGCGAGTTCCTTGGCGAGCGCCGCGATGCGCTCCACGCGCTCGTATTGCGTGCCGAGCTTCTCGTGGAAGACGATGCTCTTCAGCTTTTCCAGACGGTCTTCCAGCTTCACCTTCCGGTCCGTCTCCCAGAAGAACTTTGCATCGGAGAGACGCGCGCGCACCACGCGCTCGTTGCCGCCGATGATGGTCTTGCCGCCGTCGGACGCGATGAGGTTGGAAACGAGGATGAACTTGTTCGCAAGCGCGCCCTGCCCTCCTCCCCCTTGTGGGGAGGAGTTGGAGGTGGGGGTGTGAGCGATACGCTGGTCCAGTTCGGCGCCGGCATCCCCACCCCTGGCCCCTCCCCTCAAGGGGGAGGGGGACGGCTGGCGCAGCACGAAGCATTTCTGGTTCGCGCGGATCGTGGTGCGGATCACCTCCGGCGGGATGTCGAGAAAGGCTTCGTCGAAGGAGCCCATGAGCACCACGGGCCATTCCACGAGACCGGCGACCTCCTCTAACAGGCCTTCGTCCTCGATGAGTTCGAGGCCCTGCGCGAAGGCGAGATCCTTCGCGTCGTGCAGGATCATGTCCTTGCGGCGGTCGGTGTCGATCACGACCTTGGCGCGCTCCAGCGCCGGCGCGTAATCGTCGAAGCGCTTCACGCGGATCTCGCCGGGCGCGAGGAAGCGGTGGCCTTGCGTGACATCGCCCGTCGCGGTGCCGTCGACCTCGAAGCGCACGATTTCCGGATCCTCGGTCTCGGGCCCGAAGGTGCAGACGATGGAATGGAGCGGACGCACCCAGCGCAAGCTTCCGGGCTCGGCGGAGGCCGCGCCCCAGCGCATGGATTTCGGCCACGGGAAGGCCTTGACGATGGCCGGCAGAATCTCCGCCAGCACGTCCGGCGTCGACCGGCCGGGCTTCTCGATCACCGCGACGTAGAACTCGCCCTTCTTCGGATCGCTCTCGATCTTCGCCTGATCGATCGAAGCGAGCCCCGCCCCCTTCAAAAAGCCCTGGATCGCGCCCTCCGGCGAGCCGACGCGCGGACCTTTGCGTTCTTCCCGCACGTCCTTCCCCTTCACGGGAAGGCCCGCGATATGCAGAGCGAGCCGCCGCGGCGTGGCGAAGGCCTTGGCGCCCTCGTAGAGGAAGCCGCGCTCGACCAGCGCGTCGGTGACGAGCTTCTTCAGATCCTCCGCCGCACGGCGCTGCATGCGGGCGGGAATTTCTTCGGAAAAGAGTTCGAGGAGAAGATCGGGCATCGTGCGCTCTCTACCCTCCCCTCGAGGGGGAGGGTCGGCCGTCAGGCCGGGGTGGGGTGGGAAGCGCAAGCGCTTCCGATTGCGGCGAGCCATACAAGGCCGCGTAAATAGTGTCGAGAACGCCGCTCATGTTCGCGGTCAGTTCGGCGTTCCAGAACCGGACCACCCGATAGCCTTCGCTCTCGAGCCAGCGGGTCCGGGCTTCATCCTTGCTGGCAACATCGTCCTGCGAATGGTGACCGCCGTCGAGTTCGATGAGAAGGCGGGCCCTCAGGCAGGCGAAATCGGCGACATAGGGGCCGATGGGGACTTGGCGGCGGAAATGGGTTCCATAGACGGGGATTTGCTTCAGCGCACGCCAGAGAGCCTTCTCTGCGTCGGTCGTGTTCCGGCGCAGCGCGCGAGATCGGGATGTGCCGATTTTGCGGGTTGAAGGCATCTAGAGTTCGCTTCGATTTCCATTCATTCGCGGGAGCCGCCACCAAAACCCTCCTCCCCCTTGTGGGGAGGAGTTGGAGGTGGGGGTGTCGGCGCCATGCCAATCCAGTTCATCGTTGGCACCCCCACCCCTAGCCCCTCCCCACAAGGGGGAGGGGGATAGGCGCAAGGGGCCGTTATTCCATCACGCCGCCACGCCTCCGCCCTCGGTCTTCAGCCATGCCGCGCCGCAGGCTTTCGCCAGTTCGCGGACGCGCAGGATGTAGCTCTGGCGCTCGGTGACGGAGATCACGCCGCGGGCATCGAGCAGGTTGAACATGTGGCTCGCCTTGATGCACTGGTCGTAGGCCGGCAGCGCCAGGAGATGGCGGTTGTCGTTGGAGCTTGGGCTAGGCTCGCCGTCCGCCAAATATTTGCGGCAGGCGGCCTCCGCATCGCGGAAGTGCCGGAACAGCATCTCAGTGTCGGCATATTCGAAGTTGTGGCGGGAGAATTCCTGCTCGGCCTGCAGGAAGACGTCGGCGTAGGTGACCTTCTTCTCGCCGTCGAGGCCGTTGAAGTTGAGGTCGTAGATCGACTCGACGCCCTGCAGATACATGGCGAGGCGCTCGAGACCATAGGTCAGCTCGCCGGCGACAGGCGAGCACTCGAAGCCGGCGACCTGCTGGAAGTAGGTGAACTGCGACACTTCCATGCCGTCGCACCAGCATTCCCAGCCGAGGCCCCAGGCGCCGAGCGTCGGGCTCTCCCAGTCATCCTCGACGAAGCGGATGTCGTGGAGCGAGGTGTCGATGCCGATGGCCTTGAGCGAACCGAGATAGAGATCCTGCAGGTTCGGCGGGCTCGGCTTCAGGATGACCTGGAACTGGTAATAATGCTGGAGCCGGTTCGGGTTCTCGCCGTAGCGCCCGTCCTTCGGGCGGCGGGAGGGCTGCACATAGGCCGCGCGCCAGGGCCTCGGCCCGAGCGCCCGAAGCGTGGTGGCCGGGTGGAAGGTGCCCGCGCCCATTTCCATGTCGTAGGGCTGGAGGATGACGCAGCCCTGTTCGGCCCAGTAGCGCTGGAGCGTGAGGATCAGGCCCTGGAAAGAGCGCGCAGGGTTCATATGCGCGGGTTCGCTCGTCATATCGGCGTCCGGTTCGTCTCGAAAATGGCAGGCGAACCCTTGGGATGACGGGCGGCCCAAGTCAAGCGTTGGGTAATCCCAACCTCCGCGCTGTCATTCCGGGGCGCCGAAGGGGAGCCCGGAATCCATAAACACAACGCACTTAGGAAAGGGCGACCAGCGTCGTGCCTCTTCCTGGGATATCAGCGGCTATGGATTCCGGGCTCCGCTGCGCGGCCCCGGAATGACAGCGGGGGACTTCCAGAGCCACAGAGCGTCTAAAGCCCCAGCCGCGCCCAGGCGGCCCGTTCCTCGAGGGCGCCGACGATCTCGTGGGGATCGATCAGGCTGCTCTGGCCGAGGGACCGTCTGCCGAGGAGGCGGCCGAGCAGCGGCGGGCGGGCCGGCTCGATCATGCGGAACTGCACCTTGTCGCCGAAGCGCTGGCGCAGGATAGTGCGGATGTCGCCAAGGCCGTCGATGAGGCCGAGATCGAGGGCTTCCGCCCCGACCCAGAAGGCGCCCGAGAAGAGGTCGTCGTAGGAATCGTTGAGCTTCTCGCCCCGGCGCTCGCGGACGAGTTCGGCGAAGACGTCGTGGATCCGGCGCTGGAGGCCCTTCAAGCGCACCACGTCGTCCGGGTTCTCGGGCCGGAACGGGTCGAGCATCGCCTTGCTCTTGCCGGCCGTATGCACCCGGCGCTCGACGCCGATGCGCTCGATCAGCTCATGGAACCCGAAGCTCGCCGAGACGACGCCGATGGAGCCGACGATGGAGGCGGGATCGGCATAGATCTCGTCGGCCGCGCAGGCGATCATGTAGCCGCCGGAGGCCGCCGCATCCTCCACGAAGGCGATGACGGGAAGCTTCTTCTCCTCCGCGAAGGCGCGGATGCGCTTGAAGATCAGATGCGACTGCGCCGCAGATCCCCCCGGCGAGTTGATGACGAGCGCCACCGCCTTCGCACCGGGCACCGAGAAGGCCCGCTCGAGCAGGGGCGCCACGTTCGCCATGGCGAGCCCCTGACGGAAAGGCATCACGGCGCCGATGGCGCCGGACAGGCGCACCACCGGCACGATCGGGTACGGATGGTGGGTGCGGAACTTGCCTGGAAGGAGGAATTGCAGGCGTGCGGGGAGCATGGAGGAAACGGATGTTGAAGCCATGATCGATATGTAGGGTGTATGGCCCGGCTTCCCAAGATGAACGTATCGTTAGGGAAATTGTCGGGCTTCGTTCAGTTAGGATGATTTAAACCCTCACCATGGAGAAAAGCCCCGTCATGACGCCGGATCGTTCCGGCCCATCGGCGGAGGTGAGGAGAGAAAGAATGCGTAAGCTCGTCTTCGGTCTTCTTGGTTTTGCGGCCCTTGGCGTCGGCGCCCTCTCGGTGCAGCCGGCCGCTGCCCAGCCCTATTATCCCGGCTATGGCTATCGCGGCCCGGCGGTCGAATATCGCTATGGCCGCCCGGCACCGGCGGTGCGTGTCCAGTACGGGCGCCCCTATTACGGACGCCCCTATTACGGACGTCCCTATGGGGGTTATCGCCCCGTCCGCCCCGTGCGCCGCTGCTGGGTCGAGTCCCGGCGGGCCTGGAACGGCTATCGCTGGGTGCGCCGTCCGATCGAGGTCTGCCGCACGGGCGGCAGACCCGGCTACCGCTATTGAGTTGAAGAGAGGGCGCCTCGTGGCGCCCTCTTTCATATGAGGGTTGCCTCGCCCTGGTGCAGCGCCTCGGCCTGAGGCGTGAAACGCCCATCGGGCCCGTTCAGGATCAGCGGCGGCAGGATGGCCAGCGGAGCCCGGCTGCCTTTGACGCCGGAGAGCAGAACGCGGATCGCCGGCCTGTCGGCGTCCGGATGCACGACGCGAATCTCGAGGCTTCCTAACCATGTCTCCAGGATTTTAAGGCATTCGGAGACCCGGTCCGCACGATGGATCAGGACCAGCCGCCCCTTCGGCTTGAGAAGTCCCGCACAGGCCTTCAACCACGATTCGAGGCCGCCGGCCGGCAGGGCATGGGCCGCCGCCCGGCCCTTGTCCGGCGAGATTCGCGCCTGCCCCTCTTCCAGGAAGGGCGGGTTGGTGAGGACGAGATCGGCGCTCTCGGGCTGCAGCCCTGCCGCAAGGCGCGAAGCTTTGTCGAGCACGTCGGCAACGGCGACTTCTCCCGTCACATCGTTGTCCCGGCAGTTTCGGCGGCAGAGTTCGGCGAGCGCGGGGTCGCGCTCCACAAACACGAAGCGGGCGTCCTGCTGCCTTTCCGCAACCATCAGCCCGACGGCCCCGGTCGCCGCGCCCACATCCATCACCACGTCGCCGGGCCTTACCGGAGCCGAGGCGGCCAGCAGCACCGCATCGGTGCCGGCGCGGTGACCCTTGGCAGGCTGGTGCAGGCGAACGCGCCCGCCGAGCAGCAGATCCTCGGTGACCTCAGGCATGACGCAATTCGCCTTCGAGCCCTGCATCGGCGATCAGGCGACGGGCCTGCGCCAGATGATCGTCGGGCACCAGGATCCGGCGCGGAAAGACGCCGATCATGCCCTCGAGGGCGTTCATATGCGCATCCGCGACGAGAACGGGGATATTGGCGTTTTCCAGGAGGGATTGTAGGAAGCCGACCAGAACGAGATCGTTGGTTCGGACGATTTCGACCATCGGCTTGAGATCCTTCCCTTGCGGTAAGCGTTTGCCTTGCAGCATGGAAAGTGCCATGCCAGTTCATATTCCTACCGGCCATCCCGGCCGGCAACCCGGGCAGTGACAGTGGGCGTCGTCGTTCCGTTCGAAGACAAGCATCCCGAGAAGAATGCGAGCATCGAGAAGCTCGTCTCCCTTGTGGCCTCCGATATGGAACGGGTCAATGCGATGATCCTGTCGCGCACGGGCTCGGATGTCACGATGATCCCCGAGGTGGCGAACCACCTCATCTCTTCCGGCGGCAAACGCTTGCGCCCCATGCTGACGCTCGCCACCGCCGGTCTCTCCGGCTACGAGGGCGACGGGCATGTGAGGCTCGCGGCCTCCGTCGAGTTCATGCACACCGCCACCCTCCTCCACGACGACGTGGTGGACGAGAGCGACATGCGCCGGGGCAAGATCGCCGCGCGAATCAAGTGGGGCAACGAGGCGAGCGTGCTCGTCGGCGACTTCCTCCTCGGCCAGGCCTTCCGCATGATGGTGGAGGTGGGCTCGCTGCGGGCGCTGGACATCCTTTCCGCCGCTGCGACCGTGATCGCCGAGGGCGAAGTGATGCAGCTCGCCGCCGCCAAGAACACCGAAACCACCGAGGACGAATACCTCGCCGTGATCCGCGGCAAGACGGCGGAACTCTTCGCCGCCGCCTGCGAGGTCGGGCCCGTGATCGCCGGTCGTCCCAAGGCCGAGCAGGCCGCCTGCCGTTCCTACGGCATGAATCTCGGCATCGCCTTCCAGCTCGTCGACGACGCCCTCGACTACGGCGGCAAGGCTGCGACGCTCGGCAAGAACGTCGGCGACGATTTCCGCGAGGGGAAGATCACCCTTCCCGTCGTCCTGTCGTTCCGGCGCGGCTCGGACCAGGAACGCGCCTTCTGGAAGCGGGTGCTCGAACAGGGCGACATCGAGGATGCGGATCTCGAACAGGCTATCGCCATCATGCGCCGCCACCGGGCGCTCGAAGACACCGTCGAGCGCGCCCGCCATTACGGCGCCATGGCTCGCGACGCGCTCGCCCTGTTCCCGTCGAGCCCGATGAAGCAAGCGCTTCTCGATGCGGTCGAGTTCTGCATCGCCCGGGCGCATTGAGCATAGCAGGCCTGTTCTTTTTACAGAACGAAACGGTTGACAGAAAATCCTGCCGCGGTAAAACCAATGTTGTCGTGAGGCGGCATTCACCACCTCATGGCCGCGGTGATTTGAGACGAGCAGCTTGCCCCGCGTGATCAAAAGCTAAAGCGCCGCGGGCGAATCTTGCCTCGTGGTTCACGAGGATCGATGGCTATGACGCGCCTTTTCATGCCTTCCCATCAGCACTTCCCGGCTGAGCGCTGTCGTCGCATCGCGGCCTGAAATCTCCCAAACCGCTCGAACAACCTGTCCGGCTTCGAATTGAAGCCGCGGCGAACTTTGTCTGAAAGAGACCTCCCATGTCCGTTTTCACCCGCCGTACCCTGTTGTCCGCCACCGTCGCACTCGGCGCCGTCGCTGCACTGCCGGTTTTTGCTCAGCAGAAGAGCATCAAGGTCGGCGTCATGGCCGGCGCCGAGGAAGAGGTGGCGCAGGTCGTGAAGAAGGTCGCGGCCAGCAAGGGCCTGAACGTCGAGCTCGTGCCCTTCTCCGACTACGCCCTCGTCAACGAGGCGCTGGAGCGCAAGGACCTCGACGTCAACGCCTTCCAGCACAAGCCCTATCTCGACGCGCAGATCGCGGCCCGCGGCTACAGGATCGTGCCAGTCGGCTTCACTTTCGTGCAGCCCATCGGCCTCTATTCGAGCAAGGTGAAATCCGTCGCCGACCTGCCGAAGAATGCGAAGATCGGCATCCCGAACGATCCGAGCAACGGCGGCCGCGCGCTCAACCTGCTTGCCGCTCAAGGCTTGATCAAGATCAAGGACGGCCAGGGATTGTCGCCGAGCCTGCTCGACATCGCCGAGAATCCGAAGGGCTTGAAGTTCTCGGAACTCGATGCGGCGCAGCTACCCCGCGCCCTGCCCGATCTCGATGCCGCCGTGATCAACACCGACCACGCCCTCAATGCCGGCCTCGACATCCGCAAGGACACGATCGCAATCGAAAAGCGCGAGGGCAATCCTTACGCCAACTTCGTCGCCGCCCGTCAGGGCGACGACCGTCCCGAGATCAAGATCTTCGTGGAATCCTATCAGTCTCCGGACGTCGCGAAATTCCTGGAAGAGCGCTTCAAGGGCGCGATCATCCCGGCGTGGTAAATGGCCTCTTCTCCCCTCCCCCTTGCGGGGAGGGGCAGGGGTGGGGTGCGGCGACTGGGTGATCGCTTGCCATGTGATGCTGTAATCACTTTGGCGTTTCGTCGATGAAGCGCAGTGCTCCGACTTCGCGACCCCCACCCTTCATCCCTCCCCGTAAGGGGGAGGGAAACGCGCCGGCCCTACCGAAGGCTTGTCGCCTTCACCCACCAATCCGGCCGCTCGCGCCGGACCTGCTTTCCGGCCTCGGCGGCCACCGTGCAATCGTCGTAGAGCCCGAACACCGTGGCGCCCGAGCCTGACATGCGCGCCAGGCGGCAGCCGGATGTCGCCCGTAGCAGAGCGAGCGCGTCGCCGATCTGCGGCAGCAATGTGAGAGCGGGCGGTTCGAGATCGTTGCGGGCAGCCTTCAGCGCCGCGAGTAGCTGTTGCGCGGACGGTGTCTCAAGCACCGGATGAGCGACGTCAAACAGCTCCTGCCCCGGCTGCAGATTCAGCGTCCTGAACACGGCGGGCGTCTCGACCGGAACGTGCGGATTGACCAGCACCGCGAACAGGCGCGGCAGGTCGAGCGCAGGTCCCACCGCCTCCCCCACGCCGCGCATCATCCGGGCTGTCGGCTCCAGGCAGACGGGCACATCGGCGCCGGTCAGGCGCGCTGCTTCACGCATGCCGGCATGAGACAGCGGCAACCCGTTGAGGCGGGCGAGCAGGCGCAGAGCCGCGGCGGCATCCGAGGACCCGCCGCCGATCCCGGCTGCAACGGGCAGGCGCTTGGTCAGATGGAAGGTGCCGACCTTCAACCCCTCCACGCGCTCCATCAGAAGACGGGCGGCTTTCAGGACGAGGTTGTCGGCGTCGCTTCCGGCCAAAGGCGCCGTCGGCCCTTCGATGGTCAGAGCCAGATCCGAGCCGGGCTCGAGCCGCAGGTCGTCCCCCGTGCCGGCGAAGGCGACGAGGCTTTCCAGCTCGTGATAGCCGTCCGCCCGCCGCCCGAGCACATGGAGCGTCAGGTTGATCTTGGCGGGAGCCCGGGTGGCAAGCGGCTGCGGCATGGCGCTTCCATGCCCGAGCGCGGGGCGGATGGGAAGAGCTGCCGTATCAAGCTCCCCTACTCGAACCTCGTCCTGAGAAGCTGACTCGTAAAACTCTCGCCTCATCCTGAGGAGCCACGAAGTGGCGTCTCGAAGGAGCCTCCAGAGCACACTGGAGACGCCCTCGTCCTTCGAGACAGATTGCTGGCGCAATCCCCTCAGGATGAGGGCTTGAGGGTCAGAAACCCTTTCGAGCCAAACTCAGGAAGAGGGCTCAGGTTTTTGAAACTGGTCCCGACAACGAAAATGGCCGGGACGAGCCCGGCCATTATGCTGAGAGCAGCGTGTCCTACCCGCCGTTGTGCTTCGGCGCCTCCGGCGGGGGAGCGGGCGCGTTCTCGGCGGCGGCCGGCTTCGGATCCTCTTCCAGGCCGTTGTCGATCTTCTTGAGGATCTTCACCAGCTCTTCGTGCTCCGGATCCGAGGTCTTGGCGTGGTCCCATTGGAACTTCGCCTCGACCTTGCGGCCGACCTTCCAATAGGCATCGCCCAGGTGATCGTTGATGGTCGGATCGCCCGGCTTCAGCTCGACGGCCTTTTCCAGTTCGCGCGCGGCGTCGTCGTAGCGGCCCATGCGGAAATAGGCCCAGCCGAGCGAGTCGATGATCATGCCGTCGCGGGGCGCGAGCTCCACGGCCTTCGTGAGCATCTTGAAGGCCTCGTCGATGTTCATGTTCTGGTCGACCCAGGAATAGGCGAGGTAGTTCATCACCTGCGCCCGGCCGGCCGGCAGTCCCTCTGGGACGAGTTCGAGGGCCTTCTTCAGATCGGCCTCCGCCTTGTCCCACTGCTTGGCGCGCTCATAGGACGTGCCGCGGTAGAAATAGAGGATCCAATGGCCGCGCTCGGGCTGGCCGATCAGTTTGATGGCCTTGTCGTAGGTCTCGGCGGCCTCGGCGAACTTCTTGCGCGAGCGCTGCACGTTACCGAGCGCCATGACGACCTCGACATCGTCCGGGCGCTGCTTCATGAGCGTCTCGAGATGGGCGATGGCGTCGTCGCCGCGCCCCATCAGCTCGAAATTATGGCCGATGGAGATATCGGCGCTCGGCCGCACGGGCGAATCCTTGGGGATGCGCTCGAAGATCGCGTTGGCCTTGTCGTATTGCTTCAGGCGCTCGTAGACGTCGCCGAGGGTGACGAGGGCGAGCGGATGATCGCCCTTCAGGTCGAGGCCGAGGCGCAGGTAGATGATCGCCGTCAGCTCGTCCCCTTGGGTGTTGCCGACGACGCCGAGGCCGTAGAGCAGCTCGGCCGCTCCGTCCTGCGCATTGGTGACGAGCGGCGGGAGCGGCTTGTCCTCCTCCAGCGCCTTCATGGCGGAGCGAACGACGGGATGGCGCGGGGCGACGTCGTCGAAAGCCTTGTAGATCTTCAGGGCCTCGTCCTTGCGGCCGCGCTTGGCCAGGAAGCGGCCATAGGCATCGACCACCTGGAGCGTGTTGCGCTCGCCCTCATAAGCGGCCTTGAAGCGCTTCTCGGCTTCAGTGGAGTTGCCCACCACATCGGCGATGAGGGCGGCGTGGTATTCGCGGAATTGGTCGAAGGCGCGCTCGTTCTTGAGCTTGTCGACGGTGGCGAGCGCCTGCTTGCCGTCCTTGGAGCCGGCATAGGTCCAGGCGGTCAGAAGCGTGGCCGTGAGGTCCGCCTGGCGGCCGCGCATGCCTTTCGAGAGGCGGGTGCGGGCATCGGCGTATTTCTGCCCCTTCAGGGAGCGGACCGCGAGGGCGAACTGCGCCAGGTTGTTCGACGGATCCTGCACCGAAAGGCGCTCGGCCGCACGGATGGCCTCGGTCATGGAGCCGTTGGCGAGGAAGGCGACGAAGGCGCGCTCCAGAAGCTCCTGATTGCGGGGATCCTCCTGGATCGCCTCGCGGAAGAAGATCGTCGCAGCCTCTGTGTCCCGCGCGGAGCCCGCCACATAGGCCGACAGGAAATTGCCTTCGAGGCTCTGGGCGGGCCTCAGCATCTCGTCCTCGGCCGTGTTGGCGACTGCCGGGACCGCCAGGAGGCTGGCGGTCATGAGCAGCAGTGCAGGCAGGCCCTTGCGGGCCGAAGGCAGTTTCAAAATGGGCACGAAGCGCGGCTCCAGTATCGCAACATCTTAAGGTTGGAGATGTGCGTCAAATCAGGCCGGAGAATGGCGTCTCCCTCCGGCAGCCGCAAGGGGACAATTGCCGCTGGGGTGTAAAAGGCGCGTGAGGGACGCTTCTTCCCTCCCCCTTGCGGGGAGGGATCGAGGGTGGGGGTCGCAAAGTCGGAGCCCAGCGTGATATTCGGACTGCCCGAACACCTCTACAACGCGTCCCGGCTGGCGGACTCACCCGGTCGTTCCACCCCTACCCCTACCCCTACCCCTACCCCTACCCCTCCCCGCAAGGGGGAGGGATAATAGCCTCACATATTCACATAATTCGGTCCGCCGCCGCCTTCCGGCGTGACCCAGTTGATGTTCTGGTTCGGGTCCTTGATGTCGCAGGTCTTGCAGTGGACGCAGTTCTGGGCGTTGATTTGGTAGCGAACACCCCCCTCGCCCTCGACCCATTCATAGACGCCGGCTGGGCAGTAGCGCTGCGAGGGGCCGCCATAGACATCGTGCTCGGACGCCTTCTGCAGGCCCATGTCCTTCACCTTGAGATGGACCGGCTGGTCCTCCTCGTGGTTGGTGTTCGACAGGAACACCGAGGACAGCTTGTCGAAGGTGAGCACGCCGTCGGGCCGGTCGTACTTGATCGGGGTCACCTGATCGAGCGGCAGCGTGCAGGCATAGTCCGGCTTGCCGTGCTTCATGGTGCCGAAGGGCGACCAGTTGAAGATCTCGGTCAGCCACATGTCGAGGCCCCCGAGCGCCACGCCCGCCGCCGTGCCGTAGCGCGACCAGAGCGGCTTCACGTTGCGCACCCGCTTCAGATCGTAGCCGATGGGCGAGGCACGCCAGGATTCCTCGTAGGCCGAGACCTCGTCGTTGGCCCGCCCCGCCTGCAGGGCGGCGAAGACGTAATCGGCGCACAGCATGCCCGACAGGATGGCGTTGTGGCTGCCCTTGATGCGCGGCACGTTCACGAAGCCGGCCGAGTCGCCCACAAGGCAGCCGCCGGGGAACGACAGGCGCGGCACCGATTGCCAGCCGCCCTCCATGATCGCCCGCGCGCCGTAGCCGATGCGCTTTCCGCCCTCGAACACGTCGCGCACCATCGGATGCGTCTTGAAGCGCTGGAACTCGTCGAAGGGCGACAAGGTCGGGTTCTTGTAGTTGAGATGAACCACGAAGCCGACCGAGACCAGATTGTCTTCGAAATGGTAGAGCCAGGAGCCGCCGCCGGCATTGTTGGGCAGCGGCCAGCCCATGGAATGGCGCACGAGGCCGGGCCGGAAGTGCTCCGGCTTGACCTGCCACAGCTCCTTGATGCCGATGCCGTATTTCTGGTGGTCGCGGCCCTGGTTCAGGCCGAAACGCTCGACCATCTGCTTGGTGAGCGAGCCGCGCGCTCCTTCGCCGAAGATCGTATACTTGGCGCGCAGCTCCATGCCGCGGGTGAAGTTGGCGTTGGGCTCGCCGTCGCGGCTGATGCCCATATCGCCGGTGGCGACGCCGACCACCTTGCCGTCCTCGACCAGCACCTCTGACGCCGGGAAGCCGGGATAGATCTCGACGCCGAGCTCTTCCGCCTTGCGGCCGAGATAGCGGGCGACGTTGCCGAGCGAGCCGACGAAATTGCCGTGGTTGTTCATGAGCTTGGGCATGAACAGGTTGGGCATCTTCACGCCGCCGGCGTGTCCCAGATACATGAACTCGTCGGCCGTGACTTCCGTCTTGAGCGGCCGGTCGGGATCGGAGCGCCATTCCGGCAGCAGGCCGTCGAGGCCGATCGGGTCGATCACCGCGCCGGAGAGGATGTGGGCGCCGACCTCCGAGCCTTTCTCGACCACGACCACGGAGATCTCCGTTCCCGCCTCGGCCGCCTTCTGCTTGAGGCGGATTGCGGTGGCCAGGCCTGCGGGACCCGCGCCCACGACGACGACGTCGAACTCCATCGATTCACGAGCGGGCAGATCGGACATGGCTTCCTCCTGGTACGCAGTTCAACGCCATAAATGACAGATAGTTTACATATGAACCATCTGTCCGATTTCTCAAGTCGTTCTAACCAAGCACCTCTCCTAGCCGCATTACGGCGGAGCCGAAAGTTCCGTTTCCGCATAAGGTCATACGGAAACTCAATTATCGCAGTCAGGTCGCGAAGCAGGGATCGGGTCGCATAAGGCGATCAGCCGATGGATAACACCATCCCAAGTTGTTCTGCAGGTCCGAGAGGTCTAAAAAGAAGCATGCCGCAGCATCCCAATCACGCCGCGTCCTACACGCTTTTCGAGACATCCATCGGCCTCTGCGGGCTGGCTTGGAACGAGCGCGGAATCATCGGATTTCAGCTTCCCGAGGACGATCTATCCAGGATGCACGGCCGCATCGCCAGACGCTTTCCCGGCATCGTCGAAGCCACTCCCCCGCCGGACATCCAGGGCGTCGTCGCCGACGTGACGGCTCTGCTGCAGGGCGAAGCGCGCGATCTGTCCGCAGTGTCCCTGGACATGGAGGGCGTGCCGGACTTCGACCGCCGCGTCTACGAGATTGCCCGCGGCATTCCGCCGGGCCGCGTGCTGACCTACGGCGAGATCGCATCCCGGCTCGGGACCGACAATGCCCGGGCGATCGGCCAGGCTCTCGGGCGCAACCCATTCGCCATCATCGTCCCATGCCACCGGGTCGTGGCGGCGGGCGGCAAGCTTGGAGGCTTCTCGGCCCATGGCGGCACCACGACCAAGCGCCGGCTGCTTGCCATCGAAGACGCAAGGCGCGACGAAAGCCCGACCCTTTTCGATTTGATTTCGTGAGGTCAGGCTCCCCGAAGCCCTCCTCCCCTTGTGGGGAGGGAGAATGAGCCAAATTCCGAGAGCAGATCCGTCGGTTCTCCTGCAGGCTTCAGTTGTCCACATCCATCCGGATGCTTACATAGACTCCATGCAGGATCTCCCTTCCGACCGCGATGCTCTCCAGGCGCTGCTTGACTTCCATGTCGAGGCGGGCGTGGATCTCGCGCTCGATGAGACCCCGCACAACCGCTTCGCCGAACCCAAGGCCGAGCGCGCGCCGGCCAAGGCTCCGGCTCAGGCTTCCGCGTCCAAAGCCTCCCCCGCCTCCGCTCCCTCTCCCCGCGCCCTGCCCAAGGCGGCCGCGGGCGCGCCGGAAGAGGTGGCGAACATGGCCCGCGAGCAGGCGCGCCATGCTGGGTCCCTGGCGGAGCTCGAGGCGATCCTGGCCGGCTTCGACGGCTGCACCCTGAAATTCTCGGCCAAGAATCTGGCCTTCGCGGACGGCAATCCGGAGGGCCGCGTGATGCTGGTGGGCGAAGCGCCCGGCGCCGACGAGGACCGGATCGGCAAGCCCTTCATGGGCCGCTCCGGCCAGCTGCTCGACCGGATGCTCGCCACCATCGGGCTCGACCGTTCGGACGTCTACGTCGCCAACATCGTGCCTTGGCGCCCGCCGGGCAACCGCACGCCGACGCCGCAGGAGGTGGCGATCTGCAAGCCGTTCATCGCGCGGCAGATCGAGCTGGCGAGCCCGGAATTCGTCCTCTGCCTCGGCGGTCCAGCCGCCCAGAACCTCTTGGGCATCAAGGACGGCATTCTCCGGTCCCGTGGACGCTGGTATCATTACAAGACCGAGGACGGACGCGAGATCCGCGCGCTGCCGACCCTGCATCCCGCCTATCTCTTGCGACAGCCCCTGCAGAAGCGGCTCGGCTGGCGGGATTTCCAGGCGCTGCGGCGGGCTCTCGACGGCAGGGAATGAGGCGCTCTTCCGGAGCCGTTCCGGAACCGGTTCATATGCTTAAGCCTTAAGCATCTGCGGTGACGGATGCCGCTGCCGGAAGGTGGAACATGCGCTGGGAAGACTTTCGAACCTCGTCGAACGTGGAAGACCGTCGTGGCATGGGTTTGCCCGGAGGCGCGGGCGGGCTCGGGATCGGCACCATCGTCATTCTCGGCCTCATCGGCTGGGCCCTCGGCATCGATCCCCGCATCCTGATCGGCGGCGCCGAGATGATGAGCGGCGGCTCGGGGTACGAGCAGCAGCAGCAGCAGGGCCGCCAAGGTGCGCCTCAGGACGAGATGGGGCGCTTTGCTTCCGCAATTCTCGGCAATACGGAAGACGTGTGGAAGGATGTTCTGCCGAAGCAGGTCAACATCCAGTACAATCCGCCGAAGCTCGTGCTGTTCTCGGACGCCACCCGCTCCGGCTGCGGCGGCGCGCAATCGGCCATGGGGCCGTTCTACTGCCCGCTCGACCAGACGGTCTATATCGACCTCTCCTTCTTCCAGGAGATGCAGCGCCGGTTCCGCGCCGGCGGCGACTTCGCCTATGCCTATGTGCTCGCCCACGAGGTCGGACACCATGTGGAGAACCAGCTCGGCATCCTGCCCCGCGTCCAGGAGCGCCAGCGTCAGGTCGGACAGGCGGAGGCCAATCAGCTCTCCGTCCGCGTCGAGCTGATGGCGGATTGCCTCGCGGGCGTCTGGGCGCACCATTCCGATCAGCGCTGGAAGTCGCTCGAGCCAGGCGACATCGAGGAAGCGATCCAGGCTGCGTCGGCCATCGGCGACGACCGACTGCAGAAGCAGAGCCAGGGGCGGGTGATGCCCGACAGCTTCACCCATGGTTCTTCGGAGCAGCGCACGCGCTGGCTCACCACCGGGCTGAAGACCGGCCAGATCCAAGCCTGCGACACGTTCCGGGCAAGCCGGCTTTAACGGTAAGGGACGAGCGTCATCCCGGACGGCGAAGCCGATCCGGGATCGTTTAACAAGCGAAACGCACAAGCCCTCTCCCCCTTGTGGGGGAGAGCTGGAGAGGGGGGTGCGGGCGTTTCGTTCTGAGAGGTTGGTGCTCACACCCCCTCCCTGGCCCTCCCCCACAAGGAGGGAGGGGAATAGCGCCACACTCGTCACACCATCCCGGATCTCTGCTTACGCGCCGTCCAAGATGACACATGTGGAACCACCCCTCTTCCTGCGCTAAATGAATGTCGCGTATTCCAGAGCCTCCCCATGCCCGGCATCGACGATATCCTCCCGTTCATCCCGCTCAGCATCGCCGTGCTGACGATCTCCGATACGCGCTTGCTGGAGGAGGACAAATCGGGCGCCACGCTGGCCGAGCGGCTGACGAAGGCGGGGCATAAGCTTGCCGACCGCGCCATCGTGCCGGACGACATCGACGCGATCCGCGGCAGGGTGCAGGGCTGGATCGCAGACCCCGAGGTCGATGTGGTCATCACCACCGGCGGCACGGGCTTTACCGGCCGCGACGTGACGCCCGAGGCCATCGAGCCCCTGTTCGACAAGCGGATGGAGGGCTTTTCCGCCATCTTCCACCGCATTTCCTACGACAAGATCGGCACCTCGACGATCCAGTCGCGGGCGACCGCCGGCGTCGCCGGCACGACCTTCGTCTTCGTGCTGCCGGGCTCCCCCGGCGCCTGCAAGGATGCCTGGGACGGCATTCTGGCGAACCAGCTCGATTACCGGCACCGGCCGTGCAATTTCGTCGAGATCATGCCGCGCCTCGACGAGCACCTGAAGCGGGGCAAGCTGAAGGCCTGACTTACACGAGCGAAACGCTCTCCTCAATCGCGGAATCCAGAACCAGGTCGTCGCTGGCGCCCAGGAGCCAGAGGCGATCGATCTCGAACCGCAGGATCGTCCGGTCCCACCACTTGTCGATCAGCGCGGCCAGCGCTGCCGTCTCGGCCGCATCGAGATCGTCCGTCATGTTGTAGAGGCCGACCACATAAAGATCGGTCTCGCGGCAGCCCAGGCTGCGCTGGATCCGCCGGAAGACGTTCTCGCCGTTCCGGCATTCCGGATAGGCTCGAAGATACAGACGGCCGCGATTCACGTTTCCGGAAAACAGCCCGCGCAGCTCGACAGTGATCGGTCCGAGCTCGGTCAAGGCACGCCGCTTGTCCTCATCGAGCACCGGCGGCGTGCCCGTCGAGAGCGAACCGCAGATCGTCGCATGCAGCTTGTCCCTGCGCCTGTCCAGCAGGTCCCAGGCGATCTTGCCGGCAAAAGGCGATGCTCGCATCGCCGCGTCCAGATCGCGGTAGGCTGGCGATTGCTGCAAAAGATCGCTGAAAACTGGCAGCACGAGCGAGAACACCCGCTCGTGCCGGCCCATGACATACGATGTGCCCTCGCGACTCTCGATTACGCTCGGGTGGCCCGGCGCCACCAGGGGCAGGTGCGCGAGCCGATAGGTCTCGTCGAGGGCGAGCCCCTCCCCGGTCCCGAAACGGGTCCGGCTGCGCTCGTAGCCGAGCTCCGCGTCCGGACAGAAGACGATTGTCGGAGATGAGGGAGGCATTGCTGGTTCTTAACGGAAAACCGGATCGCGCTCGACGGTCGCGGCAAGGCGTACCGGCGTGCGCGGCTTCGTCTCGTTCATGAGGACGCGGCGATGGACGAGGTCTCCGCCGCGGACGGATGAGGATCCGAACAGGTTCAGGAGCGTTCCGATCGCGCCGCCGCGCGGCCGCCGCATCCGCGCCAGCCCGCGCTCGGGCTGGGAGAGGGCGACGAACCGGTCGAGCACGCGGATCCAGCCCTCCTGCGGGATATCGCCGTCATCGAGGCACAACAGCCAGTCGCGCCGCGCGTCCTTCGCGCCTTCCGTCCAGGATGCGCCCGGCGCCACGACGAGGGTCGCGCCGGCGGCATCCGCCACCTGCTCCAGGATGTCATCCGGCTTGTCCGCCAGGATGACGGCGTCGCCGATCAGCCCGGCGGCGACGGCCGGAACGAGGGCGCTCAAGGTGGCAGCCAGGGCCTCGGGTCCATGCGTGACGCGAACGAGAACGGTAATCATGTGAACACTATAGCTCCTCCGAATGCCTTCGTCGCTAGGACATTCTTGCCTCCCGCATCTTGATTTTGTTCCTGATTTGTTCTTAGAATTCGAAAGTTCCCGATGCCGGATTCGTTCGAGGCCGCCATGTCCGCCCGCGCCAAAGATTCCCCCCGCGACCCCTTCCACTTGCGGCCCGTAAAGCGCACGCCGCTGGAGGCGGCCGAGGCCGCGCGCCGGCGCATGGACGATCCGTCCTACCGCGTCGAGGTGGATCGCCGCCGGGGCCGGGGCGCCTCCGCGAACCCTTCAGGCCGCTACGAGCCGGCGCAGCGCGAAGGCTTCGACGACGGCTGGGAGATCGAGGAGGAACTGCCCTCCCTGCCGACCGAGGTGATTGTCGAGAAGCCGCGCACGATCATCGCCAAGAACGATTCGCCCGACATCCTGTTCGAGAAGTCGATCAATCCCTATCGCGGCTGCGAGCATGGCTGCTCCTATTGCTTCGCAAGGCCGACCCATGCCTTCCAGGGGCTGTCCTCGGGCCTCGACTTCGAGACCAAGATTTTCGCCAAGCCCAATGCGGCGGAGCTTCTGGAAAAGGAGCTGCGCGCGCCGAGCTACCAGCCGACCACCATCGCACTCGGCTCGAACACCGACCCGTACCAGCCGGTGGAGCGGCGGTTTCGCATCACGCGCTCGATCCTGGAGGTGTTGAGCCGGATGAACCATCCCGTCGGCATCGTGACGAAATCGGCCCTCGTCACCCGCGACATCGATATTTTAAGCCAGATGGCCGACCGGCAACTCGCCAAGGTCGCGATCTCGATCACCACCCTCGACCCGAAGCTCGCCCGCCGGATGGAGCCCCGCGCCGCCAGCCCGGCAAAGCGCCTCGAGACAATCCGCAAGCTCACGGAGGCCGGCATTCCGGTGTCGGTGCTGGTTGCCCCCATCATCCCGGCGATCAACGATCACGAGATCGAAGCCATCCTGAAGGCCTCCGCCGCGGCCGGCGCGCAGGAGGCGGGCTACGTGCTCCTGCGCCTGCCCCACGATCTCAAGGACCTGATGCGCGACTGGCTCGCCGAGCATTATCCGGACAAGCTCAAGCACGTGTTCACGCTGCTGCAGGAGGCGCGCGGCGGCAAGGATTACGACGCCGAGTGGAGCACCCGCCAATCCGGGGTCGGACCCTATGCCTGGATGCTCGGCCGCCGATTCGAGACCGCCGCCGAGCGCCTCGGACTGAACAAGCGCAACCTGCGCCTGCGCCAAGACCTGTTCAAGGTGCCGCCGAAGGAGACAGGGCAGCTGAGCTTGTTTTGAGACACTCGGCAGGTGTCATCCTGGACGCCGCGAAGCGAAGATCCGGGATCGGTTGGCCAGTAAAGCGCTGTCATCCCGGGGCCGCGCAGCGGAGCCCGGGATCCATAACCACGACGGTGCTCTGACTTAGCATTGCCGGCGGATATGGATTCCCGCCTACGCGGGAATGACAGTGTCGAGTCTCCAATGCCACATCCTGCACCCGATCCCGGATCGGCTCCGCCGTCCGGGATTATGGACGGCTGCGACTCTCGTGACCGCTCGTCGGGGATGACAAAGCAGCCCCCTTCCCGCTTTCATCCTCCCATGACCGCACCGATTCGCGCTCCCCGCCTCCCGGACCTCGGCCTCGACCGCGAGCTTTCCGCCCGCGCCGGCGGCTATACCTGCATCGCCGGGCTCGACGAGGTCGGGCGCGGGCCGCTGGCGGGGCCAGTGGTGTCGGCGGCGGTGGTGCTCGATCTGGAGCGTGTGCCGCAGGGGCTGGCCGATTCGAAGGCGCTCACGGCGGCGCGGCGCGAGGTTCTGTTCGCCGAGATCGTGGCGACGTCCCATGTGGGCATCGCCTCGGTGTCGCATCAGGAGATCGACACCATCAACATCCGGCAGGCCTCGCTGCTCGCCATGTGCCGGGCGCTCGCGGCTTTGCCCTGCACGCCGGATCTCGCCTTCGTCGACGGCAACGACCCGCCGCGCCTTCCCTGCGCGACGGAAGCGGTCATCATGGGTGATTCGAGCATCGCCTCCATCGCGGCGGCCTCGATCGTCGCAAAAGTGGTCCGCGACCGCATGATGGCGAGGCTCGGACAAGCTTATCCCGCCTATGGTTTTGCCAGCAATGCGGGCTACTCGACGAAGGCGCATCTCACGGTGATCGCGAGCGAGGGTCCCTGCCCGTTCCATCGCCTAAGTTTTTCACCCCTGCGCCAAGGGTTACTGGACCTGTAACCGAGCTTAACGGCGGTTAACCCGAAAAGATCAATCTTTTCAATAAGTCGGCAAGATTTGCCGACCCAAAATAGCACGTCATTTTTTCCGCTTGGAAACTTCATCTTTACCCTAACGGACCATGATCCTGAGTGTCAGTTGCGTAACCGGTGATCACCCATGGGTACCTTGCGTACCGGGGCTGCCGGCGCCGCCTCCCGGATCCATGTCTCGCGTACCGGGCGGGCTGCGCCGGCTCCTCGGACGGGGCGTAAACCGCCCCTCTCCGTTCTGCCGTATTCTCTTCCTCTCAATGAGATTCTTCTCGGCGACTGCATCGCCAATCTGGAGAAGCTTCCTCCCGAGAGCGTGGACGTGGTCTTCGCGGATCCGCCCTACAATCTCCAGCTCGAACAGGCGCTCACACGTCCGGACCAGAGCCTCGTCGACGCGGTCGACGACGACTGGGACAAGTTCGCGAGCTTTGCCGACTACGACGCGTTCACCCGCGCCTGGCTTGTCGCCGTGCGCCGCGTGATGAAGAAGAACGCGACGCTCTGGGTGATCGGCTCCTATCACAACATCTTCCGCGTCGGCGCAGCCCTGCAGGATCTCGACTTCTGGATCCTGAACGACATCGTGTGGCGCAAGGCCAATCCGATGCCGAACTTCAAGGGCCGCCGCTTCACCAATGCGCACGAGACCATGATCTGGGCCTCGAAGAGCGCCGAATCGAAGGGCTACACCTTCCATTACGATGCGCTCAAAGCCGGCAATGAAGACGTGCAGATGCGCTCGGACTGGTTCATCCCCATCTGCACCGGCGACGAACGCCTGAAGGATGCGCAGGGGCGGAAAGTTCACCCGACGCAGAAGCCGGGAGCGCTGCTCGCCCGCGTGCTGCTGTCCTCGTCCAATCCCGGCGACGTGGTGCTCGATCCCTTCTTCGGCTCCGGCACGACCGGCGCCGTCGCCAAGATGCTCGGGCGCAACTTCATCGGCCTCGAGCGCGACCCCACCTATGCCAAGGCGGCGCGCAAGCGCATCGACGCGGTCGAGCCGCTCTCCGATGTGTCGATTGCCGCAGCGCCGGAAAAGCGCACGGAAGTGCGCGTGCCGTTCCTCTCCCTCATCGAGGCCGGACACGTGAAGGCGGGCGAGACGCTGGTGGACGAACGCCGCCGTCACAAGGCCGTGGTGCGCGCCGACGGAACGCTCGCACTCGGCGCCATCGTCGGCTCGATCCACAAGATCGGCGCGCTGACGCAAGGATTCCCTTCCTGCAACGGCTGGACCTTCTGGAATGTGGAGCGTGGCGGGAAGCTCGTCTCCATCGACGAGTTCCGCGCCAAGGTGCGGGCGGAGCTGGCGGCCTAAAGGGTTTCCTGCGACATCTCAAATCTGTTAAAGGGCTGGCCGTGCGCTGGCCCTTTTTGCTTTGCGCACCAAAGCATCGGGCCCAAAAGTGGAAACCACTTTTGGGATCGATCCCGATGCTCAGCTTAACTGGCGCATCGTTCGGAGCGGAAAACCGGGTCCACTTTTCCGCACGATGCGCTAGCTTTTCGTCACAGAGGCGTCATCCAACACCGCTAGCGCGGGAAAAGCCGTACCGAAAGAGAGGAACTGTCCCGTGTCCTTCAAGCGCCTTCTGCCCCTGCTCGCCGTTCTCGTGCCTGCCTTCGCCCAGGCTCAAGGGCTCTCCGGCAATCTCGTTCTCTATACGAGCCAGCCCAACACCGACGCCCAGCAGACGATCGACGCCTTCAAGGCGAAGAACCCGGGCGTCAACGTGACCTTCGTCCGCGACGGCACGCCGAAGATCCTGGCCAAGCTGAGCGCCGAGTTCGAAGCCGGACAGCCTCAGGCCGACGTGCTGCTGATCGCCGACAGCGTCACCATGGAAGGCCTCAAGAAGGAGGACCGGCTGCTGGCGCACGAGAAGGCGGACGTCTCCGCCTATCCCGCGGGCATCCATGACCCTCAGAAATTCTGGTTCGCCACCAAGCTGATCACCACCGGCATCGCCTACAACACCAAGGCCTCCTTCAAGCCCACGTCCTGGCTCGATCTCACGAAGCCGGAGGTCAAGGGCCAGCTCGTCATGCCGAGCCCGCTCACCTCGGGCGCGGCGCTCATCCATGCCGCGACGCTCACCGGCAGCATCGAAGGCGGCTGGAAATATTACGAGGCGCTGAAGGGCAACGACGCGGTGGCCGGCGGCGGCAACGGCGACGTGCTCAAGCAGGTGGCCGGCGGCCAAAAGCTCTATGGCGTCATCGTCGATTACATGCCGATCCGTGAGAAAGCCAAGGGCGCGCCCATCGAGTTCGTATTCCCGAAGGAAGGCGTGTCGGCGGTGTCCGAACCCGTCGCGATCCTCAAGAGCACGAAGAACGCCGACGCCGCGCGCGCCTTCGTCGATTTCGTGCTCTCGAAGGAGGGACAGGACTTGGCGCTGAAGCAGGGCTACATCGCCGCGCACCCGGCCGTCGCGCTGCCCGCCGGCTATCCCGCGCGCGAGCAGATCAAGGTCATGGGCTTCGACGCGGCAAAAGCGCTTTCGGACGAGACCAAGAACAAGGCGGCCTTCGCCGACATCTTCGGACAGTGAGACATTCCACACCGAGCAGGTCGTTCCTGGAGCGGGGAGGTTTCGGCCTTCTCGCTCTCGTCGTTCTGATCGTCTTCGCCTTCGATGTCCTGCCAGCGGCACGCCTGCTGCTGACGGCGCTTGCTCCAGGTGGCGTCTTCAATCCCGACGCGGCGCTCGCTGCATTGTCGAGCCGCTCGGCGCTGAATGCAGCTCGTGCGACGCTCGAAACCGCTTTCCTGTCGAGCCTTCTCGCGCTGCCTCTCGGCGTCGCCATGGCCTTCGCGCTCGGTGTTACCGACATGCGCGGGCGGCGTCTCGTCTCGTTCCTCTTCGTTCTGTCGGTGATGATCTCGCCGCAGGTGATGGCGCTGGCCTTTCTGCATCTCGCCGGTCCCGCCTCGCCGATCCTCAACACGCTGGGCCTCGCGCCGGAAGCCGGTAGCGCCAATCCGATGCTCGGACGCGGCGGGATCGTGCTGGTGATGGGGCTGCATCACGCGCCGCTCGTCTATGTGGTGATGAGTGCCGGCTTGAAGCGCATTCCCTCCGCCGTCGTGGAAGCGGCCCGCATCGACGGCGCGCATCCGATGCGGATCGTCACCGATCATCTTCTGCCGCTGCTGCGCCCGCATCTCGTCAGCGCGGCGCTGCTCGCCTTCGTCGCCGGCATCGGCAATTTCGGCATTCCGGCTCTTCTCGGCGCACCGGTGAATTATCTCACCCTGCCCGTTCTCATCTATCGCCGCCTGTCGAGTTTCGGCACGAGCATCCTCGGCGATGTGGCGGCGCTCGGCCTTCTCGTCGCCGCCATCGCCATCGTCTGCGTCGCGGCGAGCCAGTTCCTGATGCGCAGGAGCAGCGTTCATCTCGAGGAGGACGCGCCGCTGCAGCCGTTCTGGCCTCTCGGCCGCCTGCGCGCGCCGACCGAGATCGTCGTCGCTCTCGTCATCGGCGTGACCCTCATCCTGCCGATGCTCTCGCTGCTGACAACGGCGCTCGTGCCGTCCTACGGTATGAAGCTCAATCTCGCGACGATCACCCTCGACAACTTCACCGAAGTGCTGGCGCGCCAGGACGTGACGATCCGCGCCTTCACCAACTCGCTGCTCTATGCGGGCGGCGCCGCATGCCTGCTGGCCGTTCTGTCCGTACTGCTTGCCTACGGCCTCGTGCGCCTGATGGCATACGGAAGAACGGCCGCAATCGCGCTGCTCGAAATCGCCTACGTGCTGCCGGGCATCGTGCTCGCCATCGCCTGCATTCTGCTGTTCCTGAAGCCGCTGCCGCTCGTCGGCGTTTCGCTGTACGCCACGCCGTGGGTCATCGTCTTCGCCTATCTCGCGCGCTTCCTGTCCGTGACGCTCAAGCCCGTGCTTGCGGGAATGGAGCAGATCGACATGGCGCAGGAGGAAGCGGCCGCCATCGACGGCGCCAGTCTCGCGCAAAGGCTCGTCGACATCGTCCTGCCCTCGCTGCTTCCCGCGGCCGTCGCAGGCGGGCTCATGGCCTTCCTGCTCGCCTTCAGCGAATTGACGGTCTCTGCCCTGCTCTGGTCGGCGGGAACGGAAACCATCGGCGTTGTGCTCTACAACCTCGAAGAGGCGGGCCTGGCGAGCCAGGCTTCCGCCGTCGCGGTCGTGATCGTCGCGGTCGTCACGGTGGCGATGCTCGCCCTCGATGCCCTGGGTCGCTATCTGCCGGCTGGCACCCTGCCCTGGCATTGCGATGTGGAGAGCGGAATGCAGACACGTGCAAGGCCAGCTCAGTCATCCAACGGCGCCATACCGATCGGAGGGATGAAGCCGAGGCCGGCACTCGGGACCTGACAGACCGCGCTCTCACCAAAACTGAAGAGCTCTCCCACGCTCCTGGCGGGCTGCAGGCTTCAAGGCTTTGCGCGATGGTGCACCATGCCCTGGAACATTCCCCCTATGCCGAACCCGGTTCAGCGCTTTAGCATCCTCTCATGGCTTCTTCGTCTCTCGATCCCTTCCGCCTCGCCTTCACCGAACCGTCCTGGGACGATCTGCGGATCTTCCTCGCTGTGGTGGCTCATGGATCGATGAACAGCGCCGCGAAGGCGCTCGGCCAGAGCCAGCCGACCGTCGCGCGGCGCATCAAGGTGCTGGAGGAAACCTTAGGAATCTCGCTGTTCCAGCGCGGTCCCAACAATCTCGACCTGACGGAGGTCGGGCAGGCCGTGTACGAAGCCACCGCTCCCATGGGCGATGCGGCCGCCATCGTCTCGCGCACAGCCGCCGCCTACCGCCCCGATCCCGACGCGCCCGTGCGGATCACGGCGACCGCCTCGGTGACGCTTTTTCTGTCGCTGCACTCCGCGGCCCTGCACGAGGCCGCCTCCCCGGTGGAAATCGCCTATATCCCGACGAGGCAGCGGCTCGATCTCGCCTCGGGCGAGGCCGATATCGGCCTCAGGATGCGGTCCCTGCCGGAGGGCACGGACGATCTCGTGGCGCGCAAGATCGGCCAGATCGCCTTCGCCATGTATGCCCGCACGGAAAACCCCAAAGCCGTCATCGCGCCGCCGGAGGACCCGACCCTCTCGCGCCAGGCGGCCTATGTGGCCGAGTTCGCGCAAGGCCGCACCATCGCCGCCCGCATCGGCGACATGCCGATCCGCTACCAGGCGGCGAAGGCAGGCCTGGGCGCCGCCTTCCTCCCCTGCTGGCTCGGCGATTCGGACCCGGATCTCATCCAGGTGGTGAAGCCCGAGGGCGACCTGATCGAGGACGTCTTCCTCGTCATGCACCGCCGCAGCCGCAACCGCCCGAACGTGACGCGGGTGGCCAACGCGCTGGCGGCTCTGTTCAAGCAGAACCAGAAGGCGCTGGTGGGCGGTTGAGACGGTTATTTCTTCCCTCCCCCTTGCGGGGAGGGATCGAGGGTGGGGGTCGTAAAGTCTGAGCTCAACGCTTCATTGAAAGCCCGCGAGGCGAATACCGTGCATCCCCACTCACAGCCGGGAGAGGGAGGATCGCGCATCTCTGCAACTGCTCACCCAGTCGCACCACCCCCACCCCTGCCCCTCCCCGCAAGGGGGAGGGAAAACGCGCGTTATCCTGAAAGCAAGGTCAGGCGTTCTTCGCCTGTTTAGCGGAGGCCTTCGGCCCCGGGATCTCCCCCAGCGCATGCACCAGCACCTTCTTCATGGCGCCGGGCAGCGCCTCCTCGTGGAGCTGGAGCCGGGGGGTCCAGCGCATGTCCTGCGGCGCGGGCGTGCCTTTCGCGACCTTGGCGAAGAGCACCGTGAGTTCGAGCGGAAAATGGGTGAAGACGTGGCGGACCGTGCCGGGAAGCCGCTGCCAGCGCGCGTCGATGGGGGCGTCGAGCACGGCGCGGGAGGGCTCGTAATCCGGCTCCCAGGTGCTGGTCGGCGGCTCCGCCATGCCGCCGAGCAGGCCCTGCGGCGGGCGGGTGCGGAGCAGGATCCTGTCGTCGGCGCGCAGAACCACGAAGGCCGCGCCCTTGCGCAGCTGCCCGCTTTCCTTCTTCTGCTTGCGCGGAAAGGTCTCCTGCAGACCTTCGGCCCGGGCACGGCAGGGCACCATCCAGGGGCAGAGCGCGCAGGCCGGGCGCTTGGGCGTGCAGATGGTCGCGCCGAGGTCCATCACCGCTTGCGCGAAGTCGCCGGGCCGGTCCTCGGGCACCAGCGCTTCCGTCAGGGCACGGATCAGGGGCTTGGCCTTCGGCAGCGGTTCCTCGACCATGAAGATGCGGGACATCACCCGCTCCACATTGCCGTCCACCGCCGCAGCCCTCTCGTCGAAGGCGATGGCCGCGACCGCCGCCGCCGTATAGGCGCCGATGCCGGGAAGCTTCAGGAGCTCGGCGTCCGTGGAGGGGAAGCGCCCGTCATGCTTGTCCACAACCGCCTTGGCGCAGGCATGGAGATTGCGGGCGCGGGAATAATAGCCGAGACCGGCCCAGGCATGCATGACCGCCTCGCTCGGCGCCTCGGCGAGGGCCTGGATGGTCGGGAAGCGTTCCAGGAAGTTGAGGTAATAAGACCTGACCGCCGCGACCGTCGTCTGCTGGAGCATGATCTCGGACAGCCAGACGCGGTAAGGATCAGCGGTCTCACCCGGCCTGGCGCGCCACGGCAGGTCGCGCCGGTGACGGTCGTACCAGACGAGAAGATCCTGCGGGTCGGGCTTGGTCGCGCTCGAAGCGGGCGTTAACATGTGACGTGGAATAACCATCCTCACCGCATATTCCAACGCGGCTTTTGGACATTCAACATGAGACGACCGAGGCCTCTGGCCCGCCCCCTCGCCGAGTTTCTCGACGTTTGCCTGTCTCCCAGCCTGGCGGCGCAGGGCTTTGCCACGTCCGACATCATCATGGCCTGGGCCGAAATCGTCGGCGAGCGGCTTGCCGCCTTCACCCAGCCGCTCAAGATCGAGTGGAAGCGCAAGGCCCCGCATGCCGACCCGGAGGCGCGGCCGGACCCGGCAACCCTGGTGATCAGGGTGGAGAGCGCCTTCGCCCTCGAGCTGCAGCACCTTGCGCCCACGATCATCGACCGGGTGAACACCTATTACGGCTGGCGCTGCATCGGGAAGCTGGTGCTGAAACAAGGACCCGTGCGGCGTGTCGAGAAGAAGCGCCCGGCCCCGCCCGTCCTCAGCCAAGCGGATCGGGATAAGGTCGGCAGGGCCGTCGAGCCCATCGAGGAGGAGCCCTTGCGGGCGGCTCTCGACCGGCTCGGCCAGGCCATCGTCAGCTCCGGTTCACGCACGAAAGCGTGACATGGCTGGCGCTTGCCAGGAATGGCAAGGCATTCTACCGCAGGACGAAATCTCTTCAGGAGCCCTCCCACGATGATCACCCGGCGTCAGACGCTTCAGCTTCTCGGGACCGCAGCCGCGACCGCCTATCTCGCCACGAGCCTGCCGGCCTTCGCCCAGAACGTGTCCGTTCAGGACCTCGCGGTCCCCGGACCCCTCGGCGATGCGGCTCTGGGCCCGGAAAACGCCAAGGTGACGATCGTCGAGTATGCCTCGCTGACCTGCTCCCACTGCGCCAATTTCCACACGACGACATGGCCGGAGCTGAAGAAGCGCTACATCGACACCGGCAAGGTGCGTTTCGTCCTGCGCGAATTCCCGCTCGATCCGCTCGCCACGGCCGGCTTCATGCTCGCCCGCTGCGACGGCAACGACAAATATTACCCGATCACGGACCTGCTGTTCGAGCAGCAGCGGAACTGGGCCTTTACCGACAAGCCTCTGGACGCCCTGCGCGGCCTCATGCGCCAAGCGGGTTTTTCACAGGAAAAATTTGAAGCTTGCCTCAAGGACCAGAAACTATATGACGCAGTCAACGCGGTGAAGAACCGGGGTATTGAGCAGTTCCGTGTGGACTCCACGCCGACTTTCTTCATCAATGGTCAGCGTCATCCTGGAAGCCTGTCGATCGATGAGATTGAAAAGGTCATCAAGCCTCTGCTGGGAGAGTAACCTCCCTCACCCTGCCCTTCGGGCATCGGGCCCAAAAGTGGTGCCCACTTTTGGGATCAATCCGATGCCCTCTCGCTTAATGCGCGCATCGTTCGAGGCGGAAAACCGGATCCACTTTTCGCTGACGCGGCCCTCTGGGTCCGCACGATGCGCTAGCGGGCGGGACGGGAAGGCGCGTCCATGAAGCTGACGCGCCTTCGCATCGCCGGCTTCAAGACCTTCGTCGAGCCCACCGACTTCCTGATCGAGCCGGGGCTGACCGGCGTCGTCGGCCCGAACGGCTGCGGCAAATCCAACCTCGTCGAGGCCCTGCGCTGGGTCATGGGAGAGAACTCCCACAAGAACATGCGCGCCACGGGGATGGACGACGTCATCTTCTCCGGCTCCTCCGGCTCAGGGGGTCGTCCGGCCCGCAACTGGGCCGAGGTGATGCTCACCATCGACAACGCCGAGCGCACGGCGCCTGCCGCCTTCAATGATACGGATCTCCTGGAAATTTCGCGCAAGATCGAGCGTGAGGAAGGCTCGACCTACCGGGTCAACGGCAAGGAAGTGCGCGCCCGCGACGTGCAGATCCTGTTCGCGGATGCCGCCACCGGCGCGCGCTCCCCGGCCCTCGTCCGCCAGGGCCAGATCAGCGAGATTATCTCCGCCAAGCCCCAGGCCCGCCGCCGCATCCTGGAGGATGCTGCCGGCATCGCGGGCCTCCATGCCCGCCGCCACGAGGCGGAGCTGCGTCTCAAGGCCGCCGAGGACAACCTGGTTCGCGTCGAGGACGTGATCCGGGAGCTGGAGAGCCAGATCGAGAGCCTGAAGCGCCAGGGCCGCCAGGCCTCGCGCTACAAGAACCTGTCCGCCGAAATCCGCCGTCTCGAAGCCCTGATGTATGCCATCAGCTTCTCGGAGGCGCGGGAGCAGGCCGCCACCGCAGAGCGCCAGGTCGCCGAAGATCTCAAGGCCGTCGCCGACGCCACCGAGGAGCAGACCCGGGCCGCCACCGGCCAGGCCGTCGCCGCCCACGCGCTTCCCGCGCTGCGCCAGGAGGAGGCTGCCGCCGCCGCAGCCCTGCAGCGGCTGACCCACGCCCGCAACGAGCTCGAATCGGAGGAGCGCCGCTCCAAGGATCGCGTAACGGAACTGGAGCGCCATATCGGCGATCTGAACCGCGACATCGCCCGCGAGGCGGCCCAGCGCACGGATGCCGAGGCCACTATCGAGCGCCTTCAGTCGGAGGCCGCCGAGATCGCGCTCACCACCGACGAGGCGGACGATGTTCGCGCCGAGGCCGAGGAGCGCCTCCGTTCCGCCGAGGCCGAGCTGGCCGAGGCCGAAGCGGCCTTAAGCGCCCTCCAGGCCCAGACCTCCGATCTCAACGCCCGCCGCGCCGCCCTGGAGCGCGCCGTGCGCGAGGAGATGGAGCGCGCCTCCCGTTTCCGATCCGAGAAGGAGCGCCTCGAGCGCGAGATCGCGGCGCTCTCCGCCTCGCCCGAGGACGGACCGTCCCTCGACGACCTGCGCGAGGAAGCGGCGATCGCCGAGGAAACCGCTCAGGAAGCCGAAGAATCGGTGATCGAGGCGCGCGAGACCCTCGCAGCCGCCCGCGAGGCGGAAAATCGCCTGCGTCCGCCACTCAACGAGGCCGAGCGCAAGGCGCAGCGGCTCGAAACCGAGGCGCGCACCCTCGCCAAGCTCGTCACCTCCGCCACCGGCGACCTCTGGCCCCCGGCCGTCGACCAGATCACGGTCCAGAAGGGCTACGAGACCGCGCTCGGCGCGGCTTTGGGCGACGATCTCGAAGCCTCGATCAACCCTTCGGCTCCGCACCATTGGGCGGAAACCACGTCCGGCGAAGGCGATCCGGCCCTGCCGGACGGCGTCCGTTCTCTCGCTGACCTCGCCCAGGCGCCCGCCGCGCTCCAGCGCCGCCTGCGCCAGATCGGCGTGGTGAGCAAGACCGACGGCCTGCGCCTGCGCGGCGTGCTGAAGCCCGGCCAGCGGCTGGTTTCCACGGAAGGCGACCTGTGGCGCTGGGACGGCTTCACCGCCGCCGCCGAAGCGCCCTCGCCCGCTGCCCGTCGCCTCGTCGAAAAGAATCGCCTCGGCGACCTGGAGCGTGAGGCGGCGGAAGCCCGCGAGCAGGCGGAGCACCTGCGCCACGAGGCGGAGGCCGCGCTCGAATCCGTCCGCAAGGCGGCCGCGCACGAGATGCAGGCGATCGAGGCCGCCCGCCAGACCCGGCAGGCGCTCGATGCCGCCCGGACCCGGCTAGTGGTTGCCGAACGCAAGGAAGCCGAGCTCGGCCAGCGCCGCTCGGCCCTTCAGGAAGGCCTGACTCGTCTCTCGGAAAGCGAGGGGGAGGCGCTGGAGCGCGTGCAGGATGCGCAGGAAGCCCTGCAGGACCTCGCCCCAGCACCGGATCTCGAAAGCCGTCTGCTCGAAGAGCGCACCCGCGTGGCGGAGCGCCGGGCCGCCGCCTCCGAGGCACGCGCCGCCCTGCAATCGCTCATGCACGAGGCCGAGCTGCGCCGCCGCCGGCAGGATGCCCTTGCCTCCGATATCCGCCTCTGGACCGAGCGCGCCAGCCGCGCCGCCAGGGCCTTCGAGGATCTGGGCGAGCGCCTCGAGCGGGCCCAGGATGAGCACCAGCGCCTGCTGGAGGCCCCCGACACCTATCTTCAGCGCCGCCGCGCCCTCATGGCCGAAGTCGAGCAGGCCGAGGCGAAGCGCAAGGAAGCCGCCGACCGCCTCGCCGACGCCGAGACGCACCTCTCGGAGAGCGATCGCACCGCCCGCGCTGCCCTGGAGGCGCTCTCCGCCGCCCGCGAGGCCCGCGCCGGGTCGCAGGCCCGCCACGAGGCTGCCGTGGCGCGCCTCGCCGAGATCACCCGCACCATCGCGGAGAACCTGGAGACATCCCCGGCCGGCCTCATCGAGCTAGCCGGCCTGAAGGAGGCGACCGAGCTTCCGCCCCATGGAGAGATCGAATCGAAGCTTCACTCCCTCAAGAACGACCGGGAGCGCCTCGGCGCCGTCAACCTGCGCGCCGACGAGGAGCTGAGCGAGCTCGAGACCAAGCACAACGGCATCGCCGGCGAGCGGGACGACCTCGTCGAGGCCATCAAGCGCCTGCGCCAGGCCATCGGAAGCCTCAACCGCGAAGGCCGCGAGCGCCTGCTTGCCGCCTTCGACGTGGTGAACAACCATTTCCAGCGCCTCTTCACCACCCTCTTCGGCGGCGGCACGGCGGAGCTGACCCTGGTCGATTCGGACGACCCCCTGGAAGCGGGCCTCGAAATCCTCGCCCGCCCCCCCGGCAAGAAGCCCCAGAGCATGACCCTGCTCTCGGGCGGCGAGCAGGCCCTGACGGCCACCGCCCTGATCTTCGCCGTGTTCCTCACGAATCCCTCGCCGATCTGCGTGCTCGACGAGGTGGACGCGCCGCTCGACGATGCCAACGTCGAGCGCTACTGCGCCCTTCTGGACGACATGGCGCGCCAGACCGAGACCCGGTTCGTGGTCATCACTCACAACCCGATCACCATGGCGCGGATGGACCGCCTCTTCGGCGTCACCATGGCCGAGCGGGGCGTCTCGCAGCTGGTCTCCGTCGATCTGCAGAGCGCAGAGCGCATTCTTGAGGTAGCCTAAGGCTTTCAGCCTCGCCTTGCTTCAGCCGCAAAAACGTGTGGGCTTTGCCCTCCCGGCAGCCCAAAAACCACCTTATGGCAGCATTATCAAAGACTTATCACTTTTCAGTCGGTCCTTGACAGGGGGGACCCCCGCTCATATGGTGCGCCCGGCTTTCGGGGCTGGCTTCCAAGCATTTTCCCGCATCGCTTGAAAGGAGATCGCAATGGCGGACCCTCACGAGCGGAACGGTGAAAATGAGCGGAAACCGGGCAGCGCCGACGATGCCGATCTGTCAGCGAGGCTGAAGTCGCTCGACGCGCGGATCTCTCAAGCATCCGCGCATCGAGCCGAGTCTGAACCTCGCGCCCGTCCGACGTCAGATTCCAGCGCCCTCGGCCAAGCCTTCAGGCTATCGGCCGAATTCGTTGCAGGAGTTGCCGCCGGCGGGATTTTGGGTTGGCTTGTCGATCGTCTGTTCGGGACATCCCCTTGGGGTCTGATCGTTTGTCTGATACTCGGCTTCTGTGCCGGGATGCTCAACCTGATGCGAGCAGCCGGGATGGTCAAATCCGCCCGGTATGACGACAAGCGGTGACGGACTTAGGCTTTCGAACGCCGAACGGCATTGGACAACAGCGAACTTTGAGAGCGGATCATGGCGAGCCCGATCGAACAATTCCAGATCAAGCCCATCATTCCGGTCATCAGCTTCACCAACTCGTCCCTGTTCATGATCGGCGCTGCCGCCGTGATCGTGGGCGGCCTTCTCTACGCCACGCGTAAGCGCGCCGTCGTTCCGGGCCGCGCCCAGTCGGTGGCCGAGGTGCTGCACGACTTCGTCGCCAACACGCTGGTCGATGCCACGGGCAAGGAGGGGATGAAGTTCTTCCCCCTCGTCTTCTCGCTCTTCATGTTCGTGCTGACGGCAAACCTGCTCGGCATGATCCCGGGCTTCTTCACGGTTACCAGCCACATCATCGTCACCTTCGCCCTCGCCCTGCTCGTGATCGGCACGGTTGTCGTCTACGGCTTCATGAAGCACGGCACCCACTTCCTCGGCCTCTTCGTGCCGTCGGGCGTTCCGGCGTGGCTCCTGCCCTTCATCGTGGTGATCGAGCTCATCTCGTTCCTCTCCCGCCCGATTTCGCTCAGCCTGCGTCTCTTCGCGAACATGCTCGCGGGACACATCGCGCTGAAGGTTTTCGCAGGCTTCGTCGTGACGCTGCTCGGCGCCGGCGGTGCCCTGACGATCCTCGCTCCGCTGCCGCTCCTCATGGCGGTTGCTCTCATGGCGCTCGAGTTCCTCGTCGCCGCTCTGCAGGCCTACGTCTTCACGGTGTTGACCTGCATCTACCTCAACGACGCGCTGCACCCGGGCCACTAGGTCTGCGCTGAGTTACTCCCCTCCCTCCCGATCACAGTATTCCCAAGGAGATCACAATGGATCCGATCGCTTTCAAGTACCTCGGCGCGGGCCTCGCCTGCATCGGCATGGGCCTCGCCGCCATGGGCGTCGGCAACATCTTCGGTAACTTCCTGTCCGGCGCCCTGCGCAACCCGTCGGCCGCCGACGGCCAGTTCGCCCGCGCCTTCATCGGCGCGGCGCTCGCAGAAGGTCTCGGCATCTTCTGCCTCGTCGTCGCTCTCGTTCTGCTGTTCACCTAATCTCAAGACGGTGATCGGGGGGTCGAGGCGCGCAGGCGCTTCGCCTCGACAGGAGTGACGGCGGCTTGAACCGCCGTCATTCATGTTTCCGGCGCATCGTTCGACGCGGACCTCCGGTTCGCGTCGAACGATGCGCCGGTTAAAGGACTGAGCATCGGATTGATCCCGAAGGTGGAGGCCACTTTTGGGTCCGATGCTAGGATTGTTCATCCTTTAGGATCTGCTCCATGGCTCAGGCTCAGACGACCCATGCCACAACAGAGGCCCCCGGCGGCGCTCACGAGGATATCGGCTTTCCGCCCTTCGAGACGGAAACCTATGCCGGTCAGCTCCTCTGGCTGGCGATCACCTTCGTGGCGCTCTACACTCTGCTCTCACGGCTGGTCCTCCCGCGCCTGGGCGGAATCATCGAAAACCGCCGCGCGACGATCGCCAGCGATCTCAACGACGCGGCTGCCATGAAATCCCGCGCGGAAGACGCCGGCACCGCCTACGAGCGGGCGCTCGCCGAGGCCAAGGGCCGCGCCCAGTCCCTGGCTCAGGAGACCCGCGCCAAGCTGTCCGCCGAGAGCGACGCCAAGCGCAAGGCGCTCGAGGCCGACCTCAACCAGCGTCTCGCCGAGGCGGAGACCACGATCACGGCCAAGAAGACCGAGGCCATGAGCCACGTGGACGCCATCGCTCGCGACGCCGCTTCCGCCATCATCGAGCGCCTGACCGGCAAGGCTCCGGCTCCGACGACGGTCGAGGCCGCTCTCAACAAGATCAAGGCCTGATCGGGAGGTCCGCATGTTTCAAAGCGCTGAATTCTGGGTTGCGGTCGCCTTCGTCATCTTCTGGGGCATCCTGTTCTATTACGGCGTTCCCGGGAAGGTGCTGGGCCAGCTCGATACCCGCGGCAAGCGCATTGCCGGTGAACTGGCCGAGGCCAAGCGCCTGCGCCAGGACGCCGAGCGGCTCCTCAAGGAATACGAGTTGAAGCGCGCCGCCGCCGAGCGCGAGGCTGCCGACATCGTCTCCAGCGCTCGCGACGAGGCCGAGCGCCTGGCCCGCGAGGCGCAGGAGAAGATGGCCGACTTCGTGAAGCGCCGCACGGCCACCGCCGAGGCGAAGATCGCCCAGGCCGAGGCCCAGGCCTCCGCCGAAGTGCGCGCCGCCGCCGTGGACGCCGCCATCAAGGCCTCCGAGCGCGTCCTGCGCGACGAGATCATCGGCGCCAAGGCCGCCTCGCTCCTGACGTCGAGCCTCAACGACGTACGCACGAAGCTGCAGTAGAGGCTTCGTATCGGACGAAAGATTTCGAAGGCCGCCCCTCGAGGCGGCCTTTCTGTTTGGAGAATGCGATGCTGCTGATCTTCGATTGCGACGGCGTCCTGGTCGATTCTGAGGTGTTGAGCTGCCGGATCGACGCGGAGTTTCTGACTGAGATTGGCATTCCCTACACCACTGATGAGATCGCACAGCAATTCCTTGGCGTCAGCCTGAAAACGATGATCGCGCGCATCGAGGCCGAGCGGAACTGCAAGCTTCCCGACGATTTCAGCGAAAGACTCAACAGCATTCTGTTCGCGCGTTTCGAGACCGACCTGAAGCCGATCGAGGGTGTGCGCGAGGCCATTCTCTCCCTCCCCTACCCGCGCTGCGTCGCCTCCTCCTCCGTGCCGGAGCGGATCGCTTTATCCTTGCGCATCACCGGGCTGTCGGACCTGTTCGACGATATCTTCAGCTCGACTCAAGTTCCGCGCGGCAAGCCGGCCCCGGACCTGTTCCTTCATGCGGCGAGCAGCATGAAGGCCCGTCCCGAGGATTGCGTGGTGATCGAGGATTCCGTTGCAGGCGTTCAGGCGGCTCTTGCTGCCGGCATGCGCGTCATCGGCTTTACCGGCGGCGGGCATTGCGGGCCGGATCACACGGAGAAGCTGCGGCAGGCCGGGGCGCCAGTTGTCATTGAGAGAATGGCGGACTTGAAGAGCACGGTGCAGGATATGATCCGCGCTTAAACCCTCTCCCCTCCGCGGGAGAGGGTGGCCCTCGCGTCAGCGAGGGTCGGGAGAGGGCCGTTCTCCTCTGAGGACCCAAAGATCTTTCTGAAAGTCGAAGGATGATTGGGTACTGCGGGCTTGGCTCGCACTGCCCCTCTCCCGACCTGCTTCGCAGGTTACCCTCTCCCGCAGAGGGGAGAGGGTTGTTCGCTTACTCCGCCGCTTCCGCCACCGGCGCGGGCGGCGTCCATTTCAGAACCGGGTTCCTCGCCGCGCGGGTCTCGTCGAGGCGGCGGCGTGGGGCATGGTACGGCGCGCCGGTGAAGCGCTCGGTCTCGCCGTTCTTCGCGGCCATGGCGAGGTCTCGCAGGGTCGCGATGAAGAGGTCGAGCGATGCCTTCGATTCGGATTCCGTCGGCTCGATCAGCATGGCGCCATGCACCACCAGCGGGAAGTACATGGTCATCGGGTGATAGCCCTCGTCGATCATGGCCTTGGCTACGTCGAGGGTGGTCACGCCCGTATCCTTGAGCCACGCATCGTCGAACAGAACCTCGTGCATGCAGGGCTTGTTGCCGAAGGGCAGCGACAGGAGATCGGCGAGACCGGCGCGGATGTAGTTGGCGTTGAGCACGGCGTCCTCGGAGGCCTGCTTCATGCCGTCCGAACCATGCGAGAGCATGTAGGACAGCGCGCGCACATACATGCCCATCTGGCCGTGGAAGGCGGTCATGCGGCCGAAGGGCTTCTCGGCGGCGTCAGATTCCTGCTCCACCAGCTCGAAGCCATCCTTGCCGGCGCGCACGAACGGCACCGGCGCGAAGGGCGCGAGGCGCGCGGAGAGCACCACCGGACCGGAGCCCGGCCCGCCGCCGCCATGCGGCGTCGAGAAGGTCTTGTGCAGGTTGATGTGCATCGCATCGACGCCGAGATCGCCGGGACGCGCTTTACCGACGATGGCGTTGAAGTTGGCGCCGTCGCAGTAAAAGTAAGCGCCCGCGTCGTGGATCGCCTTCGCGATCTCCGCTACCTGGGGCTCGAAGAGGCCGCAGGTGTTGGGGTTGGTGAGCATGATCGCCGCCACGTCGGGGCCGAGACGCTCCTTCACGTCCTCCACATGCACCCAGCCGTCCTCGCGCGCCGGCACGGGCTTCACCTTGAAGCCGATGAGCGCGGCGGTCGCCGGGTTCGTGCCATGCGCCGAATCGGGCACCAGCACCACGTTGCGCGTCGCGCCTTCGCCCTTCGCCTCGATGGCGGCCTTGATCGCCATCATGCCGCAGAGCTCGCCATGGGCGCCGGCCTTCGGCGAGAGCGCCACGGCCGTCATGTTGGTGAGCGTGATCAGATAGCGCCCGAGCTCGTTCATGAGCTCCAGAGCACCCTGCACGGTCGAGACCGGCTGCAGCGGATGTGCATCGGCGAAGCCCGGCAGGCGCGCCACGCGCTCGTTGAGGCGCGCATTGTGCTTCATGGTGCAGGAGCCGAGCGGGAAGAGGCCCGTATCGATGCCGTAGTTCTGTTGGCTGAGGCGCACGTAATGGCGCATGGTCTCGGGCTCGGAGAGACCCGGCAGGCCGATGGCCTCCTTGCGCTCCAGCCCGCCGAGGCGCGGCTGGAAATCCTCCGGCTCGTCGAGATCGACGCCGGTCGTGTCATAGCGGCCGATCTCGAACAGCAGCGGCTCGACCTGCGCCAGCGCCTTGTTGCCGGTGAAGGTCGGATGCGCAGTCGTGCCGGCCTCGCCGGCGGAAGAGGGACGTCCCTGGCGGTTCAACATCACAGAACCTCCTTCAAGGCGGCAACAAAGGCCGCGCGGTCATCATCGGTGTTGACTTCGGTGGAAGCGACGAGCAGCAGATTGTCGAGGCCGGCGCCGGGCAGGAGGCGCGACACGGGCACGCCCGCAAGCACGCCCCTCTCGGCGAGACGCTCGACCACTTCGGCCGCAGGCTTTGCGAGCTTCACGGTGAACTCGTTGAAGAACGCCCTGTTGAGCACCTCGACGCCTTTTACGGCGGCAAGCTTGTCCGCCAGCTTCACCGCATTGGCATGATTGATGCGGGCAAGGCGCGAGAGACCGGCTTCGCCGAGCAGCGTCATGTGGATCGTGAAGGCGAGCGAGCAGAGCCCCGAATTGGTGCAGATGTTCGACGTCGCCTTGTCGCGGCGGATATGCTGCTCTCGGGTCGAAAGCGTGAGCACGAAGCCGCGGTTGCCGTCCGCATCCACCGTCTCGCCGCAGAGGCGGCCCGGCATCTGGCGGATATATTTCGACTGCGTGGCGAAAAGGCCCACGTAAGGACCGCCGAAATTCAGCGCGTTGCCGATCGACTGCCCCTCGCCCACCACGATGTCGGCGCCCATGCTGCCGGGCGATTTGAGGAGGCCGAGCGACACCACCTCCGTGAACACGGCGATCAGCAGCGCGCCATGCTGGTGCGCCTTGTCGGCGATGGGCTTCAGGTCGCGCACATTGCCGAACACGTCCGGCGTCTGCACGACGACGCAGGATGTGGCGTCGTCGATCTGCGAAAGGATGTCCTCGGAGCCGCCAACATCCGGCGCCAGGGTGACGACTTCATCGCTCGCCATGTCGGAGAGCGTCCTCACCACATCGGCATAATGCGGATGCAGACCACCCGAGAGCACCGCCTTGCGGCGCCTGGTGACGCGGTGCGCCATGAGCACCGCCTCGCCCGTCCCGGTGGAGCCGTCATACATGGAGGCGTTGGCCACTTCCATGCCGGTGAGCGCAGCCACTTGAGTCTGGAACTCGAAGAGATATTGCAGCGTGCCTTGAGCGATCTCCGGCTGATACGGTGTGTAGCTCGTCAGGAACTCGGAACGCTGGATCAGGTGATCGACGGTCGCAGGCACATGGTGCTTGTAGGCGCCGGCGCCGACGAAGAACGGCACGCTCGAGGCGGCAATATTCTTCGCTGACATGCGGGAGAGGATGCGCTCCACCTCCAGCTCGCCCTTGCGGCGCGGCAGATCCACCGGCTTCTTCAGAAGCAGGCTCTTCGGCACGTCGGCGAACAATTCATCGACGTGATTGACACCGGTCCGCGCGAGCATCTCGCCGCGGTCGGTGTCGGACAAAGGCAAATAGCGCATCGGCGAAAAACCTTGGATGAGTTAGAGCATTTTCCGCAAAAGTGGACACCGGTTTTGCGTCAGAAAATGCGGCTTTCTAGAAACGTAGTGCGTCTGCATGCAGACGCACTACGGCGAGGGAATGCCGGCCACGACAATCTCCGTGAGGACGGAATTGGCGATGAAGCATTCCTTGTGGGCGAGGTGATGCATGTCGGCGATCTGCTCCGGCGTCGGAACCTTGTCGCCCGAGAATGCGATTTTCGGGTCGAGGGTGACCTTGGAGACGAAGAGCTTGCCGTTCTCGTTCTTGGTCATGATGCCGAGCGCCTCGTCCACATAAGCATCGACGACGAAGCGCTTCTTGGCGGCAATCGAGAGGAAGGTGAGCATGTGGCAGCTGGAGATCGACGCCACGAAAGCCTCTTCCGGATCGACTGCATCCTCCCGCGAGAGCGGCAACGGCACGACGGAGGGCGACGCGGAGCCGGCCACTTCGATGCCGCCATCGAAGCTCCAGCGATGGCCGCGGCTGTAGCGGTTGTCGGAGAAGATCTCCTCCGCTCCGCGCGTCCAGCGAATCGTCGCCCTGTATTCGTGCGCCATGGCCGACTGCCCGCTCAGGAAATCGACTTCACGAATTCCTGGTACTGCTCTTCGGTCAGGAGGCCGTCGAGCTCGTTCGGATCCATGAGACGGATCTTCATGAACCAGCCGCGGCCGGCCGGATCCTCGTTGACCGTGCCGGGAGCGGCTTCGAGATCGCGGTTGACATCGACCACCTCGCCGGAGACCGGCGCATAGACTTCGCTTGCCGCCTTCACGCTCTCGACGACCGCCGCCTCGTCACCCTTCGACAGGGTCTTGCCGACGCTCGGCAGCTCCACGAACACGACGTCGCCGAGCTGGCTCTGGGCATAGTCGGAGATGCCGACGATGCCGGCATCGCCCTCGACGCGGATGTATTCGTGATCCTTGGTGTAGCGCGTGGTCATGATGAATTCCCTCTTCTTGAAATGTCAGCGCTTGTAGCGATGCGGAGCGAACGGCATGGCTGCGACCTTGGCCGGCAGCGGCTTGCCGCGAACGATGAGATGAAGGTCGGTGCCGATGGCGGACACGTCCTTCGCCACATAGCCCATGGCGACCGGGCCGTTGACCGTGGGGCCGAAGCCGCCGGAGGTCACGATGCCGACCTCGCGCCCGTCGGGCGTGGTGATGACGGTGCCCTCTCGCGCCGGCGCACGGCCTTCCGGCTTGATGCCGACGCGGACGCGGGAGGCACCGTCCCTGATCTCGCGCTGAACGCGCTCGGCACCCGGGAAGCCCCCCTCCTCGCGGCGGCGCTTCTGGATCGACCAGATCAGGCCGGCCTCGATGGGCGAGGTCGTGGTGTCGATGTCATGGCCGTAGAGGCACAGGCCCGCCTCGAGCCGCAGCGAATCGCGCGCGCCGAGACCGATGGCCTTCACCTCCGGATCGGCGAGCAGGGTGTTCCAGAGCTTGGCCGCATCCGCCGCGTGGCAGGAGATCTCGAAACCGTCCTCGCCCGTATAGCCGGAACGGGAGACGTGGCACCAGATGCCGTCGATCTGCACATCGGCGGACATCATGAACGGCACATCGGCAGTCTCGGGTGCAAGCTTTGCGAGCACGGCGGCGGCGGACGGTCCCTGCAACGCCATCAGCGCCAGTCCGTCCTTTGGATTCAGGGAAACGCCCTTCGGCAGTCGAGCCTGGATATGGGCGTAGTCGGCGTCCTTCATGGAAGCGTTCACCACGAGGTAGAGCCAGCCCTCGTGGCCGGGAGCCCCGACGCGAGTGACCATGAGATCGTCGAGGATGCCGCCATCCTGGCTAAGCAACTGCGAATAGCGCTGCTGGTTGGGCTTGAGGTTCAGCACGTCGGCGGGAATCAGCGCCTCGAGCGCCTTGGCCACGGTTTCGTGGCTCTTGTCCTCGGCGACGAGGAAGGCCTGGCCCATATGCGAGACGTCGAACAGCCCCGCATGCTCGCGGGTCCAGTTGTGCTCGGTGAGGATGCCCGCGGGATACTGCACCGGCATGTCGTAGCCGGCGAAGGGCACCATGCGGGCGCCGAGGGCCACATGCTCGGCATGGAGCGGGGTTTTCAGGAGAGGCTCGTCGCTATGCGCTGGCTCGGCCATCGGGTTTCCTCAAAGGTGCGCGTTCCATCGAGCCTCGCGGCCCGCTGCTCTGCGCCCCCTCTGTCCCGAGACCTGAGAGATTTCCCTGGCGCTTTTGCGGCAGGTTACGCCCGTCGGTGGGCGACGCCTATTGAAACGTCGCCGCTTTCCAGAGTGCCAGCTCCCGCGCGGTCCTTTGGCCTGAGCGTTTCCGGGGCGGTTGCGCCTTCGGCGCCGGACGCAAAGGTCCGGTCTCTTCCGCGGGGATCATCGGCTGGGTTAAGCTCTGAAGAGGATTTGCACGCCTGTCAACAAAGCAGGGCACTCCTCCTCACCCTTTAATTGACGGCGGCCTCCCAACGCTCCATTTTAGAAGCCATCTTTTCACAGAAGGGGAGAAGCGCGGCCTGATCCGGTCAGCAGCTCCAAGCATCGTTGCTCGAACTGATCATCGCTCTCGCTCTCGTCGCCCTCAACGGCGTCTTCGCTCTTTCCGAACTCGCCATCGTCTCCGCCCGCCGCCCCCGCCTCAAGGCCATGGCCGAGCAGGGCCGCTCCGGCGCCGGCACGGCCCTGATTCTCATGGAGGATTCGGGCCGGTTCCTGTCCACGGTCCAGATCGGCATCACCCTCGTCGGCATCCTGGCCGGCGCCTTCTCGGGCGCCGCGCTGGGTGGAAGGCTGACCGACATCTTCCTGGCCCAGGGCATGCCCGAGGGCGCCGCCGAGCCCTTGGGCTACGGCCTCGTGATCGGCGCGATCACCTATCTCTCCATCGTCATCGGCGAGCTGGTTCCCAAGCAGCTCGCGCTCCGCAACCCGGAGACCATCGCCTGCACCATGGCGCCCCTGATGCTGGTGCTCTCGAAGGTCGCCGCCCCGGCGGTCTGGCTGCTCAACGCGTCAACCAGCCTGATCTTCAGCCTGCTCTGGTCCAAATCCGACGATTCGTCGACCGTGACCGAAGAGGAGATCAAGCTGCTGGTGGGCGAGGCCGAGAGCGCCGGCGTGATCGAGGAGGAGGAGCGCCGCATGATCTCGGGCGTGCTCCGCCTCGGCGACCGGACGGTGCGTGGGCTCATGACGCCCCGCACCGATGTCGACTGGATCGATCTCGACGATGGCGAGGAGGCGATCCGCGAATTGCTGATCGGCACCCCGCATTCGCGCCTGCCGGTCAGCGAGGGCACGCCCGACAACGTGATCGGCGTCGTGCAGTCGCGTGAGCTTCTCGCGGCCATGCTGTCCGGCCAGCCGCTCGACATCCGCAAGCATGTCCAGCCGTCACCGGTCATCCCGGATACGCTCTATGCCCTGGATGCGCTGGCGATCCTGCGCGACGCGGAGGTTCCGATGGCGCTGGTTCATGACGAATATGGGCATTTCGAGGGGGTCGTGACCCCGGCCGATGCCCTGGAGGCCATCGTCGGCGCCTTCCGGTCCGACGGCGAGGCGCCGGAGCCCGATGCGGTCAGGCGCGAGGACGGTTCATGGCTGCTCGCGGGTTCAATGCCCGTCGATGAAATGGCCGAGATCCTCGGCGTCACCTTGCCGGAGAGCCGCAGCTACCACACGGTCGGCGGGCTGGTGATCAGCGAGTTGCAGCACCTGCCGACCACGGGCGAGCATGTGGAGACCATGGGCTGGCGCTTCGAGGTCATCGACCTGGACGAGCGCCGGATCGACAAGGTCCTCGCCGCGCCCCTCAACCAGCGGGCGGGCGCGGCCGCGCTATATTAGCCGGCGCCGTATTAACCGCGACGGCCGCCGGTGCCGAGGCCGACCTCGATCTCGAAGCTGTTGGCATTGGCCGCGGGAATCACGATGCCCTCCTCGATCACGGAGACGGTCGTCTGGGTCTGGCCCGCCGGGATCGCCGCCGCCACGCGGCGAGTGCGGTTGGCGAAGACAGTCGAGCCGTCCTTCACGACGATGTGGACCGGGATGTCGTAGCGGCCCGCGGATCCGCCGGCGCCCAGAAGCGCCCTCGCCTCGACGCCGACCCGCACCACGGTCGTTCCGTCCGGCCGGCCGACGCATTCGCGGGCGATCTCGCCCAGGGTAAGCTGGCTGCGCACCGAACCGGCATCGCCGCCGCCGCGGACTTGAAGCACCGAGCCGCCGTCGAAGACGTCGACCGTCGGGCAATAGACGTCGCTGGTCTCAGCCGCCTGGGCCGGCGCCTGGGTCGTCCCCGCAGTGAGCAGCATGTTGCCGACCCCGAAGCCGCCCCCACCCGCCGAATTGCAACCCGTCAGGGCGGACAGGCCGAGCACGGCGAGCGTCCATCCGGCCTTCCGGCTCACTCCATCTCTCATGATTGCCCCCAGTCTTTTCTTCATCTCTTACGGAAGGGCGTCGAACCCGGCCGCAAATCCATTCAGGGACACGGGAATCCCGATCCCCTCCTCCGGCGTCTGGAACACGATGAAGGTGGCCGACTGGCCGGTCTTCATCTGGCTGATCAGACTGTCCTCCATCACGACCTCGGCGACGCAGCCGGTCGCCAGGCAGCGCACGAAGCCGGCCCGGCCGATATCCGTCTGGTCGATCTTGAGACCCAGGCCCGAGGGCAACAGAATACCAAGAGGTGCGACGACGCGCAGGAGGCGGCTTTTGCCGTCGGCGGTTTTCAACACAATAATGACGAGGGTGACGTTGGGGCGGTCCTCGGCCACGACGTTCTGCACGAGAGCGCATTGCTCGGTCGTGGCCCCCGCCGGAGTCTCACAGCGCATCTGCCACTCGCCGTAGGTGTTCTTGACCATGCCCTGAGCGCCGGCTCCGGCGGCTCCGAACAGGGCCGTAAGCCCCAGCAATGCCGCTGCACCGGACCGAACCCACCGCGTTGCGCCCATCGGTTTCTCCATCCTCGAATCCCTCTGGCGAGGGCAGCGGCCGCCGCCGCTTCGGTTCATCTTTGGCCCGTTGGGACCATGGCAGGGGCCGCGATGTCAAGCGAGAGGGACGGTTTGAGGGGATGAAATGCTTTTTGGCGGTTATGACGCACAGTTTGGAACGCTTCTACCGTTGCGCTTGAGCGCGTCCTGTGGTCTTTGACGCTGATCAAAGGTGATGGCGCAAGCCGGGCGCCGATTTCTGCATGCCCGCGCCTTCCCCGATGCTTTCATGGCCTTGCGCCATCACATCTTTAGGAGCTTTGGAACGCCGATGCAGATCGAGAATGCACGTCGATCGGTGACCGCCCTCTCCACGGCAGCGGTCGCACTTGTGTTGGGCATAAGTGAGGCATGGGCTGCGGCCGGCCGGCCCTCGCCCTGGGAAATGGGCATGCAGGATATGGTGACCGAGTTGGGACAGAGCGTGTCCAACTTCCACACCTACCTGGTCTGGCTGGTCGTCGTGATCTGCCTGTTCGTGCTGGCCCTGCTCCTCGTGATCGTTGCCCGCTTCAACGAGAACAAGAATCCGGTTCCCTCCAAGACCACCCACAACACTCTTCTCGAGGTTGCCTGGACCATCGTTCCGGTGCTGATCCTCGTGGCCATCGCCATCCCTTCCTTCCGCCTCCTGCGCCAGCAGCTGGTGCCGCCGCAGGCCGATATCGTGGTCAAGGCGACAGGCTTTTCCTGGTACTGGGGCTACGAGTATCCCGCCGACCAGGGCGGCGGCTTCAAGTTCGATTCGAACATGATCGCCGAAGCCAAGGATCTGAAGCCCGACCAGCCGCGTCTGCTCGGCGCCGACAATGCCATGGTCGTGCCGGTCGGCAAGGTCGTGCGCGTCCAGGTGACCTCCGCCGACGTGATCCACGCCTTCGCAATGCCGTCCTTCTACATCAAGATAGACGCGGTTCCCGGCCGTCTGAACGAGACCTGGTTCAAGGCCGACAAGGTCGGCGTCTATTACGGCCAGCGCTCCGAGCTCTGCGGCAACGGCCATCCCTACATGCCGATCGAAATCCGTGTCGTGAGCGAGCAGGATTATGCCGCATGGCTGACCGAGGCGAAGCAGAAGTATGCTTCGACCGAAAGCCCTGCTCCGCTCAAGTTCGCCACCGCTCAGTAATTGTAAGAAGGACCACAGAGGTCTCATCATGGCACATGCAGCTGATGCCGCTCACGCGGATCACCACGATCACCTTCCGACCTTCTGGCGCCGCTGGTTCTATTCCACGAACCACAAGGATATCGGCACGCTCTACCTCATCTTCGGCTTCACGGCCGGTATCGTCGGCGGCCTTCTCTCCGTCGCCATGCGCCTCGAGCTGCAGGAGCCCGGCCTTCAGTACTTCTCGAATCCGCAGGCCTTCAACGTCTTCGTGACCGGCCACGGCCTCATCATGGTGTTCTTCATGGTGATGCCCACGCTGATCGGCGGCTTCGGCAACTGGTTCATCCCGCTCATGATCGGCGCGCCGGACATGGCCTTCCCGCGGATGAACAACATCTCGTACTGGCTCACCGTTTCCGCCTTCTGCCTGATGCTCTGCTCGCTCTTCGTCGAAGGCGCTCCGGGCTCGCTCGGCTTCGGCGGCGGCTGGACGGTTTACCCGCCGCTCTCGGTGACCGGCCATCCCGGCCCCGCGCTCGACTTCGGCATCCTGGCTCTGCACCTCGCCGGTGCGGCCTCGATCCTCGGCGCGATCAACTTCATCACCACGATCCTCAACATGCGCGCTCCGGGCATGACGCTGCACAAGATGCCGCTCTTCGCCTGGTCCATGCTGGTGACCGCGTTCCTGCTGCTCCTGTCGCTGCCGGTTCTCGCGGGCGCGATCACGATGCTGCTCACCGACCGCAACTTCGGCACGACGTTCTTCGAGCCGTCGGGCGGCGGCGATCCGGTGCTCTACCAGCACCTGTTCTGGTTCTTCGGTCACCCCGAAGTGTACATCATGATCCTGCCGGCCTTCGGCATCGTGTCCCACATCATCTCCACCTTCTCCAAGAAGCCGATCTTCGGCTATCTCGGCATGGCCTATGCCATGGTGGCGATCGGCGTGGTCGGCTTCGTCGTGTGGGCGCACCACATGTACACCGTCGGCCTCTCGCTGCAGACGCAGGCCTACTTCGTGTTCGCCACGATGGTGATCGCGGTTCCCACCGGCGTGAAGATCTTCTCGTGGATCGCCACCATGTGGGGCGGCTCCATCCGCTTCACGGCTGCGATGCAGTGGGCTGTCGGCTTCGTGTTCCTGTTCACGGTCGGCGGCGTTACCGGCGTCGTGCTCGCGAACGCTCCCATCGACCGCTACATGCACGACACCTATTACGTGGTGGCCCACTTCCACTACGTGCTGTCGCTCGGCGCGGTCTTCGTGATCTTCGCCGGCATCTACTACTGGTTCCCGAAGATCACCGGCTACATCATGCCCGACTGGATCGGAAAGCTGCACTTCTGGGTCGCGTTCATCGGCGCCAACGTGCTGTTCTTCCCGATGCACTTCCTCGGCCTCTCCGGCATGCCGCGCCGCTATGCGGATTATCCGGATGCCTTCGCAGGCTGGAACCTCGTGTCCTCGATCGGCGCCTACATCTTCTTCGCCGGCCTCTTCATCTTCATGTTCGGCGTAGTCTATTCCTTCATCCGCAAGGAGAAGGCTGCCGACAATCCGTGGGGCGAGGGTGCAACGACGCTGGAATGGACCCTGTCCTCTCCGCCTCCGTACCACCAGTTCGAGACGCTGCCCCGCGTCGTCGACACGGATCACTAGAGCATCGGACCCAAAAGTGGACCCACTTTTGGGTCCGATGCTCCACTTATTGAAGAGCGCATCGTTCGGAGCGGAAAACCGGGTCCACTTTTCCGCACGATGCGCTAACAGACTTGAGTGGGCGGCACGCGCCGCCCGCTCCTCCCCCGAGGGCTTCTTGTTCAAGCCCTCCGGCGAGGAGCCGAATATCGGAGGCCTTTTCGGCCTCGTCACGGCATTTCGGAAGATTTCAGTTATGAGCACCATGTCGAACAGCCTGGCCGAACCCAAAGCCGAAAGCCTTGCCACGGCAGGACTCTCGCAAGGTGACGTGTCCGACTTCTTCGCTCTCCTGAAGCCGCGCGTGATGTTTCTCGTCGTCTTCACGGCGCTCGTCGGCATGGTGGTGAGCCATCCGGACGTTCATCCCGTCGTCGCCTTCGTCTCACTTCTGATGATCGCCGTCGGCGGCGGTGCCTCCGGCTGTCTGAACATGTGGTGGGACGCGGATATCGACGCGATCATGACCCGTACGCGCAAGCGTCCGATCCCGGCCGGCAAGATCCAGCCCGGCGAGGCGCTCGCCTTCGGCATGACCCTGTCCTTCGGATCGGTCATCATCCTGGGCCTTGCCAGCAACTGGCTCGCCGCGGGGCTGCTCGCCTTCACGATCTTCTTCTACGTGGTGATCTACTCCATGTTGCTGAAGCGCTGGACGCCGCAGAACATCGTCATCGGCGGAGCGGCAGGCGCCCTCCCCCCGATCGTGGCGCAGGCCGCGGTGACCGGTCATGTCGCCTTGGACAGCATCGTGCTGTTCGCCATCATCTTCATGTGGACGCCGCCGCACTTCTGGGCGCTCGCCCTGGTGAAGTCGGGCGATTACGAGCGCGCCGGCATTCCCATGATGCCGAACGTGGCAGGCCCCGATTCCACCCGCTTCCAGATCCTCGCCTATACCGTTCTCCTGGTTCCGCTGGGCATGGCCCCGGTCGCTCTCGGCTTCGGCGGCCTCGCCTATGCCATCGTCTCGCTCGTCGGCGGCCTCGGCATGCTGGCGCTGGCGGTCCAGGTCTATCGCGTGCGCCAGGGCGAGCAGGCCATGCGCGTGGCCCAGCAGCTTTTCGGCTTCTCCATCCTGTACCTCTTCCTGCTCTTCGCGACCCTGCTCGCGGAGCATGGCTTCGGCTTCTTCCGGCCGGTCTTCGGGTGATCGGATGGCTGACCCCAAAGCTCCCCGCAGCCTGACGCCCGAGGAACAGAAGCGGCGGCGCAAGCGTTCGCTGGCGCTGGCCCTGACCCTCGGCGGCCTCGTGCTGATCTTCTACGTGATCACGATCGCGAAGCTTGGCCCAGGCGTCATGCAGCGTCCCCTGTGAGGTTTGACATGGCTGAGTCTTCCAATCTTGACCGCAAGATGCAGCGCACGGCCTTCGCCTGCGTGGGCATCGTCGTGGGGATGGTCGGTCTCGCTTACGCCTCCGTCCCGCTCTACGACCTGTTCTGCAAGGTGACCGGCTTCGGCGGCACCCCGATCGTCCGGGACGAGAACGGCTCGGCCATCATGGACCGGACGATCGCCGTCCGCTTCGACTCCAATGTCGCGCCGGGCCTGAGCTGGCGCTTCTCACCGGAAAAGCCCGAGGTCAAGGTCAAGCTCGGCGAGACCACGACGGTCTATTACAAGGTCACCAACACGGGCGACAGGCCGAGCACGGGGATCGCGACCTACAACGTGCAGCCGGACCTCGCCGGCACTTATTTCTCGAAGCTCGAATGCTTCTGCTTCACCGAGCAGACCCTGCAGCCGGGCGAAACGCTGGAATCTGCGGTCGTGTTCTACGTCGATCCCCGCCTCGTGCAGGATTCCGACGTGAAGGATCTGACCTCCATCACCCTCTCCTACACCTACTTCCCCTCGAAGGGGGGCAAGCCGGTGGCGGAGGCGACATCATCCACCAAACCCATCGCGCAATAAGAGACGTGACAAGCTGGGCGGAAACGTCCTAAAGCGAGATCACCTTCGAGGCACGGAGACGACACGAAATGGCCGAGGCCCACGCCAAGAACCACGACTACCACATCCTTGAACCGAGCCCGTGGCCGCTCATCGGCGCGGTCAGCGCCTTCCTGATGGCTTCCGGGTTCGTGACCTGGTGGAAGGACCTCACCATCGCCGGGATGCATCTCGGCCCCTTCATCTTCGGCGCAGGCATCATCGGCGTTCTCTACACCATGCTCAGCTGGTGGACCGACGTGGTGCGCGAGGCCAATACCGGCTCGCACACCCGCGTGGTCCAGCTTCACCACCGCTACGGCATGATCATGTTCATCGCCTCCGAGGTGATGTTCTTCGCCGCCTGGTTCTGGGCCTATTTCGATGCGGCGCTCTATGCCGGCGACCCGCAGCTCTACTCGCGCATCGAGGTGCTCGGCGGCGTGTGGCCCCCGAAGGGCATCGAGACCTTCGATCCCTGGCACCTGCCGCTCCTCAATACGCTGATCCTGCTCACCTCGGGCACCACGGTCACCTGGGCGCACCATGCGCTCCTCGAGAACGACCGCCAGGGCCTCAAAGCGGGCTTGTGGCTCACGGTGATCCTCGGCATCCTGTTCAGCTTCGTCCAGGCCTACGAGTACAGCCACGCGGCCTTCGGCTTCAAAGGCAACATCTACGGCGCCACCTTCTTCATGGCGACGGGCTTCCACGGCGCCCACGTGATCATCGGCACGATCTTCCTCGCCGTCTGCCTGCTGCGCGCCTATCGCGGCGACTTCACCCCCAAGCAGCACCTCGGCTTCGAGTTCGCCGCCTGGTACTGGCACTTCGTCGACGTGGTGTGGCTGTTCCTCTTCGCCGCCATTTACGTATGGGGCTACGGCGGCCCGGTGGCCGGCGGCGGTCACTGACCCCCTACCGCAACAAGAACCAGCAGGGGCGGCGTCAGGCCGCCCTTCGCTTTTGGGCTCCTCGTCGCCATCTGCGAGGGAGTTCGCCGACCGGCAACCGTTTGGAGAAAAGCCGTGGCTCACGATCCTTCCACGCCCTCGCCCATCACCACCGGACTGAAGGGGCTATGCCCCCGCTGCGGCAAGGGGCATCTGTTCCAAGGCTTCCTGAAGGTGCAGCCGAAATGCGAGGTCTGCGGCCTCGATCTCGCCTTTGCCGATACGGGCGACGGCCCCGCCTTCTTCGTGATGTCCTTCGTCGGCATCGTGGTGGTGGCCCTCGCCCTCTGGGCCGAGTTCACCTACGAACCGCCGATCTGGCTCCACCTCGTCATGTGGACGGCCTTGAGCATCGCTCTCAGTCTCATCCTCGTGCGGCCGCTCAAGGGCGTGCTGGTCAATCTGCAGTACCATCACAAGGCCGAGGAAGGACGCTTCCAGAAGTGACCGCCTCCCGCCTGCACAAGGGGCGCTCGCTCGTTATTCCGGGTCTCGCGGCGCTCGTCGCCCTCGCCATCCTGATCGGCCTCGGCACCTGGCAGCTCCAGCGCATGGCCTGGAAGGAAGACCTGATCGCGCAGATCCAGGCCCGCGCCTATGGCGAGCCGGGCGCCGTCGTGCCGGAATCGGACTGGGCCTCCTGGCGGGCGGACCGGGACGAGTTCCGCAAGGTGCGGGTGACCGGCACCTTCCTTCACGAGTTCGAGGCCCCCGTCTACGGCCTTGCTCCCGGCGAGCGTCAGGGCGCGCCGATCCAGGGTTATTACCTGCTCACACCCTTGAAGCTCGCGAGCGGCGCCGTCGTGATGGTCAACCGCGGCTTCGTGCCGACCGACCTGCGCGATCCGGCCCGCCGCCCCGAGAGCCTGCCTCATGGGGAGGTGACGATCACCGGCCTCGTGCGGGCCCCGGAAGCACGCAACACGTTCACGCCGAGCGACGAACCCGCCCGCAACCAATGGTTCGCCCGCGATCCGCAGGCCATCGCCGCGGCCCACCATCTTGATCGCGTCGCGCCGTTCCTGATCGACGCGGATGCGAGCCCCAATCCTGGCGGTTGGCCGCGCGGCGGACAGACCCCGCTCACCCTGCCGAACAACCACCTGCAATACGCGGTCACCTGGTTCGGCATCGCGCTTACCCTCATCGGAGTCTTCGCAGCGTTTGTCTGGCGGCGCCTGCAAGAGCCGAGTCAGTCGAGCTGAAATAGAAAGAAGAGGCCGAAGCCGAGGATGATCAGCCCGGCACTGACGACCTTGGGGATGAACAGCCACTTCAGAAGCGTCTCGTTCTCCGCCCGGCGTTCCGCCCTCTCGGCACGGGTCATGGTTTCCTGCGCCTTGATCTGCTGGGCATAGAGCGAGGTCGTCATGACGTTGCTGACCGCGCCATCCTTCTCCAGTTCGATGCGCTGGGCCATGAATCCGACGATGAGACCGAGGATGCCCAAGCCCAGGAAGCCCGCGAGCAGGAACGCGCCCACGACGACGCCAGCCAGCACGCCGACCAGAATGGGAAGCAGGATCCAGTCGATCCGGGTCATGCGCATGAGCTGAACCCTCTCCAAAGGGGGCGAGCTTGGCTTGTGAGCCGCGATATTGTACCATGAACCTCATGTTCACGCTTCTCGTGACCGTAACCCGACTCACGATGCGCCTTGCAGGGCGTACGGGAGAGGCTTTGCGCGTCTAGACAAGCGTCGAGCATTTTCCGGAAAGCCCTGCGGAGACGAGCAGGGCTTCCCAAAGGTTCGGTTCGCCTCCGCCTCATCCAGAGGAGAGCGACATGAACGCCCAGCAAGCCCTTCATCCCCCTGATGCCGCGGATAGCGGCGACATCGTCATTCGCGCTGCACGTCCCATCGATTGCGAGGGAATCGCGGCACTGGGAAACATGCCCGGATATCGCTGGGGTACCTTGAGAGTGCCCTACCAGACGCCCGAAGCAGCCCGGAAATGGCTCGAGACCATGGCTCCGGGCAACATCAGCCTCGTGGTGGAGAAAGACGGCCGGGGCATCGGCACCCGGCTGCTGCGCGAGCTGATCGAAATCGCCGACGACTGGCTGAACCTGCGCCGGATCGAGCTCACGGTCTATGTGGACAATGCGCGGGCCATCGCGCTCTATGAGCGGCACGGGTTCGAGATCGAGGGCACCCACCGGGACTATGCCTTCCGGGGCGGCGCCTTCGTCGATGCCTATGCCATGGCGCGGGTCAAAGCTTGAAATCTGCGACCGGATGCGGCTTGCCGTGACCGGTCGCGGCACCTAAAGCATCTTCCGGCGAAGGGGATGCCGGTTCGCCGATAAGAAGATGCGACGAATGACTCAACAGCGCGGTTTGCGATTTCAAAAGGATTGCAAACCGCTCTATTGTCCGCCCGAATTTCCAGGAGATCGACCGTGCTCCATGTCTCGACCCGGGGGGAAGCCCCGGCGCTCGGTTTCGCCGATGCCCTGCTGACCGGGCTTGCCCGCGACGGCGGCCTCTACCTGCCGGAAGCTTGGCCGGTGCTGACCGCCGACACGATCCGCGGCTTTGCCGGGCAGCCCTATGCGCAGGTCGCGAAGGCGGTGCTCGGGCCGCTGGTCGACGGCGACATTCCTGGGGCCGCGCTCGGGCGCATGATCGACGAATCCTACGCCTCGTTCCGGCACGCGGCCGTCTGCCCGCTGACGCAGATCGGCGACAACCTGTTCGTGCTCGAACTCTTCCACGGCCCCACCCTCGCCTTCAAGGACGTGGCGATGCAGCTCCTGGGCCGGCTCATGGACCACGTGCTGAAGGCCCGCGGCGCGCGCGCCACCATCGTCGGCGCAACCTCGGGCGACACCGGCAGCGCTGCGGTCGAGGCGTTCAAGGGCCTCGATCAGGTCGACATCTTCATCCTCTACCCGCACGGCCGCGTCTCGGACGTGCAGCGGCGGCAGATGACGACGATCGCCTCGCCGAACGTCCATGCGCTGGCGGTCGAGGGCACCTTCGACGATTGCCAGACCATGGTGAAGGGCATGTTCAACCATGCCCGCTTCCGCGACGGGCTGCAGCTCTCCGGCGTGAATTCCATCAACTGGGCTCGCGTGGCGGCTCAAGCCGTCTACTACTTCACCGCCGCCGTCGCCCTGGGCTCCCCCTACCGTCCCGTCTCCTTCTCGGTGCCCACCGGCAATTTCGGCGACATCCTCGCTGCTTACGTCGCCAAGCGCATGGGACTGCCGATCGAGCGGCTGATGATCGGCACCAACGCCAACGACATTCTGGCCCGCACCCTCGCCTCGGGCACCTACGAGATGAAGGGCGTCGAGCCCACCACCTCGCCCTCGATGGACATCCAGATCTCGTCCAATTTCGAGCGCCTGCTGTTCGAGGCTTATGGCCGTGACGGTGAGGCGATCCGCCGGCTCATGGCAAGCCTCAACCAGTCGCGCGCCTTCGCCATCGATGCGGAGCCGCTCGCGCGCATCCGCGAGGACTTCACGGCGACGGCCGTGAACGAAGACAATGTCGTCGCGGAGATGGCCGAGACCTACCGCAGCACCGGCTATGTGCTCGATCCGCACAGCGCCGTCGGCGTCCGCGCCGGCCGCGCGCTGTTGAAGGACGATCCGCATACGCCCGTCGTCGCCCTCTCCACCGCCCATCCGGCGAAATTCCCGGATGCGGTCGAGCGCGCGACAGGCATCCGCCCCGCACTTCCGCCGCACATGGCGGATCTGATGGAGCGCAAGGAGAGCTTCACGATCCTTCCGAACGATCAGGCTGCGGTCGAGCGCTTCATCCGCGAGCGCGCACGGGCGGTCAGAGGCGCTGCCGCATGAACCAGCATTTCGTCCGCGAGAAGCGGATCGACATCACCACCCTGACCAATGGCCTGATGGTCGCCACCGAACGCATGCCGGAGATCGCCACCGCGACCCTCGGCGTTTGGGTCGGCACCGGCTCGCGGCACGAGCAGCCGCACGAGCACGGCCTGTCGCACCTGATCGAGCACATGGCCTTCAAGGGCACCGCGCGGCGCTCGGCCCGGCAGATCGCCGAGGACATCGAGAATGTGGGCGGCGACATCAACGCCGCGACGAGCGTCGAATACACGAGCTACACGGCACGCGTTCTCGGCGAGGACGTGGACGTCGCCCTCGACGTGCTCGGCGACATCCTCATCAACTCGGCCTTCAATCCCGGCGAGCTCGCCCGCGAGAAGGGCGTGATCCTGCAGGAGTACGCCGCCGTCGAGGACACCCCCGACGACCTGATCTACGATGCCTTCATGGAAACGGCCTTCGCCGGACAGGCGGTCGGCCGCCCGATCCTCGGCACGCCTGACACCGTCAAGAGCTTCGACGAGGCGACGATCCGCGCCTTCCTGGCGCGCGAATACACCCCTGGCAAGATGGTGCTTGCCGCCGCCGGCGACGTGGATCATGCCCGGATCGTCGACACGGCCGATCGCCTGTTCGGCGCCATGCCTTCCGTCGCCTCGCAGCAGCCGGAGCCTGGACGCTACACCGGCGGCGAGAGGCGCATCTCCCGCAAGCTCGAACAAGCCAGTCTGGTGCTCGGTCTGCCGGGCCTGTCCTTCAAGGATCCCGATTACTTCGCGACCCATCTCTTCGCGCATATTCTCGGCGGCGGGCTGACCTCGCGCCTCTGGCACGAGGTGCGCGAGACCCGCGGCCTCGCCTATTCCATCGACTCGTTCCACTGGCCCTTCTCCGATTGCGGCCTCTTCGGCATCGGCGCCGGAACGGCGGGAGCGGACGTGCGCGAGTTGATGGACGTGACGCTCGATTGCATGGTCCAGGCGACGCAGGACATCAGCGAGATCGAGCTGATCCGCGCCAAGGCGCAGATGAAGGTGGCCCTTCTCACCGCCCTGGAGGCGCCCGGCGGCCGCATCGAGCGGGTCGCGCGCCAGAGCCTGTCCTGGGGGCGCCTGATCTCCAGCGAGGAGATCAAGAAGAAGGTCGATGCCCTCGAGGTGGAGCATGTCCGCGAGGCGGGGCGCCGCCTGCTGAAGGGCGTCCCGACCCTGGCGGCCATCGGCCCGATCAAGGACCTTCCATCCCTCGACGGAATAGCCTCGGCTCTGCGCGGCTGAGGTTTTGCGCCGCACCTCTCCCAAGGTCACGGTCGATCCTCCTCAATCCCGCCGCAAACGGGCCCCATTCCCCGCTGGCAACAATAACAACCGAGTCCTGCGGACAAGTAGGAGCCAACCGATGCTCCACCTTGCCCTCAAGCCTCCTGACCGGTACCAATTCTGTTCCACCGTCTAGTACCGGACGAAAGACCGAAGCATTGCGGATCGTATCTTTCGCCATAACCCTTCTTTTGGCGACATTCCTGGGGCTGGCTCTGCCGTCGACCGGCTGGGCCGTCGAATCGGTGCGCGTCGACCCCAAGATGAAGGCCATCGACCTCACTCCGGCCATCGAGCGCTACAGCTCGGACGGGGACGAGATCAGGATTTCCACGGCCCCGGGACGCGACGGCATCGTCCGCCGCATTGCCGTGAAGGCCCGCGAGGCGGGTACGCGGCCAGATTGGATCGTCTTCGCGCTCACCAACGACACGGATGAGCAGGTCGACCGGCTTCTGGTCGCGCCGCATTTCCGTCTCACCGGCTCCGGCGTGCTCTGGCCGGATCTCGGGGCGACCCGCATCGCGGCGATCACCGCGAGCCAGGGCATCCGGCCCGAACGGGACGACAGCGCGGACGCGGATATCTTCCTCATCACCCTCGATCCCGGCACCACGGTCACCTTCGTGGCGGAGCTGCGCTCCGACAACCTGCCCCAGCTCCATCTCTGGGATGCGGATGCCTACAAGGATCGCGTCAACGGCCTGACCCTCTACAAGGGCATCATCATCGGCATCGCCGGCCTCCTGGCGCTGTTCCTCACCATCGTCTTCGTGGTGAAGGGCGCCCTGATTTTCCCCGCGGCCGCGGCCCTCGCCTGGGCGGTACTCGCCTACGCCTGCATCGATTTCGGCTTCTTCCAGCGCATCTTCCCGATCACCGAGGCGACCGAGCAGGTCTACCGGGCCGGCGCGGAGGCGGTGCTAGCAGCGACCCTTCTCGTCTTCCTCTTCGCCTATCTCAACCTCAACCGCTGGCACGTGCGCTACAGCCACGTGACGGCCTTCTGGCTTCTCTTCCTCGGCGGCCTCGTGGCGCTCGCCATCGTCGATCCGCCGGTGGCCTCGGGCGTGGCGCGCATGTC